>JBDHVY010000001.1:0-355000 GCA_039809905.1 Candidatus Babelota bacterium
TGAGTGCATTAAGTTCTCGGATTATTTTTTTAGAAATCTGTTTTTTATAGAGCTTACGCATTTTTTGCAACAATTTCTGCGAATAATCTATTACCTCTGCTATATCATCATATGATTCTATAGATAACCCACTTTCAATATATTTACAAAAATCATGCAACGGAGAATTGTCATCGGAATCTAATCGACTTATTTCTAACATAATCTCATAAAGATCATTATGCTCTTCATCAGGATACACAGATTTTGTACTATCTACATTTCTAGGATTTGATAACAAAAGCGGTGAAGGAAACATTAAAGATAAAGAAATAAAAATTGTACTATATCTTTTGAAATAAGCCATATCTATGCCCAATCATTTAATTAATCTCTACAAAGTCCTTTATTTTTTTAACAAAAGAAACTTGATTAAATCAATGAATAATATAAAAAGCAAAGCAGGTCAGACAAAATTTTATTGTCTGACCTGCTTTGCTTTTTATAACAAAATATTTATTGTGTTAACATATCCAATCGAGCCATTACTTTTTGCATTGCCTGATTAATTGTAGCATTGTCCGTAACTAATTGATTAATTACTTGTGCTTGATCCTGAACTGTAGCATGTAATTTTTGAAGCTCATTCAATAATAGTTGTGGTAGTAAATGATAGCGTACAGTATACGGTTGTCCTTCTGAATCTTTTACCACCAAATCAGGAAACACTTGATTAACTTCCTCTGCAATCAAACCATATTGCACTGCTTCTTCTAGATCATTATTGTAAACAAAAGTAACTGGTCTGAGTTTCATAATATCATTTGATGCATCATTCATATCTTGTATATCATGTTTAAATCTTTGCGAAGAAACAACTGTTCCCAGCTGCCCGTTAGCATCGACAAAGGTCAATATCCCTGTACCCCCTACAGCTGTACCAAAAATACCTTGAATAAATGTTGCTATATGTGTTGCTGGAGTACCTATACGAATAACACCTGTTTCAGATGATACACCAGGATTTGATATGTAAATATTATCATCACCTGTTGTTAAACTCAGTCCAGAATTATACCCTACCATAACATTAGTAAATCCAGTAGTAAGATTTAAAGCTGCATTGTTTCCAACAAAAGTATTATTATTACCTGTTGCCAAGGTAAATCCACCCTGGAATCCAACTGCTGTGTTTCCTATTCCAGTTGTATTGCTTGCTAAAGTAAAATTACCTAGAGCTGTATTATCGTTTCCTTGAATGTTATTTACTAATGCAAAAGCTCCGTATGCAGCATTATTAGCACCAATTGTATTGGTATTCATAGAGAACGCACCAACAGATGTATCATTAAATCCTGTTGTATTTGAGAATAATGCATTACGTCCAACACCAACATTTTCAGCGCCAGTAGTAGCAAAATTACCCGCATTTATTCCAACAAATGTGTTATCTGTTCCAAAATTATGAATAAATCTATTGCCGGCTTTCATAATATTACCGACAGTTGGACTTGTGCTATTATTCATAAATATATTGCAGTCAACAATCAAATCGCAGAGAGACAAACTACCCGCAAAAATATCAGTAGCAGATAAATCAACTACACAAAGATTGTCCATGCAACTTAGTACTGTTAAATCGGTTACGGTAATCGTTTGTGCAATTTCTTCATTCACTGATAATGTACCACTAATGCTTGCATCAACAGCTGAAAAATTATTAACACACAAGCTATTCATACAATTTAAAACAACTAAATCTGTAACTGATAAATCAGTAACACACAAATTATCAATACAGCTTAAAACAACCAAATCGGTAACTGATAGATTTCGAATTACACCATCTGTAGCAGATAATGTAGTTGTCGTAATATTTTGTACAATTTCATCATTGACTGATAATGTACCACTTATGCTTGCATCAACAGCCGATAATGTATTCACACACAAACTATCCAAGCAACTTAAAATAACTATTTCGCCTACAGAAAGCTCAGTAACACAGAGGCTATCTATACAACTCAAAACTACTAAATCAGTAACTGATAGATTTGTAATAGCTGCATCAGTTGCAGATAGATTTTGAATTACGGTATCAGTTGCAGATAGATTTTGAATTACGGCATCGGTTGCAGACAGTGTTGTTGCCGTAATATTTTGTACAATTTCATCATTAACTGATAATGTACCACTTACTGTTTCATCAACAGCGGATAAAGAATTAACACACAAGCTATCCAAGCAGCTTATAATAGTTAAATCAGTTACTGATAAATTAGTGACACACAGATTATCTATGCAGCTTGCTACAGCTAAGTCAGTAACTGAAAGATTAGTAACACACAAATTATCAATACAGCTTGCAACAACTAAATCAGTGACAGATAAATCATTCACGCACAAGCTATCCATACAACTTAATACAACTAAATCGGTCACTGATAAATTTTCAATCACAACATCTGTTGCAGAAAGAACTTCAATAACTACATCAATGATTGTTAGACCAGCAATTGGGCCGTTAAAGGTTACTGTTCCATCAACGGTTAAATCACCTTTTATGAAAACATCATCTTTGAATTTAACATCGTCTTTGAAGCATACATCATCGTCAAAACGAACTTTATTTTTGAAAACAGATTTTCCATAAACTTTAAGTTTACCATCTATTTCAACATTTTTTTTAAATGCAGCATCACCGAAAACCTCCAGTGGTGCTCTGACCTTAACAACTTTAACAGGACTTGGAGAAGGGCAACATTGATTATTAGATGGATCATTTCGATAAATCATACCGCTTTCAGGTAATTCATATTGAGTTGCCGAAACTGGTAATAATTTTTTTGCATTGATAGTAAGAGATTCATTAATTACTTGATTAATCACAGTGATAAGCGCATCAGAAATTTCTTCTGATTCATCAGGATTTATTTCTGAACTATATTCATCAAGTGTTCTTTCAGCATATTCAAGAGCATCTAGAACAGCACTATGCAACCCTATAGAAAAACCTTCTTCGATATGTCTTTTTAATTCTGCCAAAACAGAATCCGCATTATTTTCTAATCGATTTATACGAGATATTACATCATATAAATTACTAAACTCTTTTCCCAGATAAACATAATGCATATCAGCATTATCTAAAATTTCATGTAATTCCTCTTTTGAAATATATGCTTGATGTCTTTCTATTGATTGCAACTGCGATGTTACAAATAAAAGACTCATTGTTAAAAAATTGATGGAACAATTTATGAACCGAAAATTCTTCATACACAACCCTTTTTTTTATACTTTTCCCACCGTTTTTATGTAACAAAAATAGAGTAATGGTGTCAATAAAAGGATCGATAACAAAAAAGATCTTTTAAACAAAGATCTTTTTTTGTTGTTATAAATTGTCCTACTGAATTTTTATTTTGCTAAAATGTTATTTTGATTAATCGCCCATAGACCACACAAAGTAACTGCTAAAGCATCCGTAACATCTTCTTTTTTTGGCATCTCCATTCCGGGAAATAGTTGTAAAACAACACGCGCAACTTGATCTTTTGTTGCACCGCCAAAACCGGTTACTGATTGTTTAACTTCAGTTGGTGCAAATTCTTGTAATACTGTTTTATGTTTATGTGCAAGAAGATACAATATGCCACGTAAATAACCAAGTTTTAAAAAATTCTGAGCATTTTTTCCTAAAAAAGGAGTTTCTAGAGATATTACGGTAACACCATGTGTTATGATTTTTTCTTCAAAAAATTGATGAAATTGACCAATACGATCAGAAATGCTATCAGATGAGGACATAGTTAAATGGCCATAATCAAGAAGAAGGGCTTGTCGCCCTTCTTTTTTTAGAATTCCAAATCCGGCATATCTAAAGCCCGGATCAACGCCTAATATTACCACCAGACTTCCTTTCAGTTTTTAACAATTTTTTAATCAAAGCATAGCATGATTGCACTGAAAGTGTATTAAAAAAAGCTTACGATCACCACTTTGACGGCAATCATAAGCTTTTTTATACAATAATAGATTTATCTTTTAGATATTGTACCAGCAGTACTTTTTCGAAAAATTGAATGATCGCTATCACCTTTTACGAGTGAGGAAAAACCAAAATGAACCAATGCCATAACAACAACCGCTGTCATCGTACTTAAAACAACTTCGTCTTTTCTTGGAAAAAATCCGCTCTTCATCTTAGT
Source organism: Candidatus Babelota bacterium (assembly GCA_039809905.1). Taxonomy (GTDB): domain Bacteria; phylum Babelota; class Babeliae; order Babelales; family Vermiphilaceae; genus SOIL31. The sequence goes on from JBDHVY010000001.1 coordinate 4,191, forward strand.
CCCTTCCACTATTATTATTTTACCTTGCACACAAAAAATTTATTCAAAATCAGGAGAATCCTCGAACTTTGTAATTTCTCTGATAAAATTCATAAACACAGTTCCTGTTGGTCCATTACGGTGTTTTCCAATAATAAGTTCTGCCAATGCCGGATTTTCTGTATCTTGATTGTAAACATAATCGCGATATAGAAACATGATAACATCAGCATCCTGTTCAATAGCTCCTGATTCACGTAAATCAGATAAAATTGGCCTTTTATCCATACGACTATCAACTGCCCGTGAAAGCTGTGATAACGCAATTATCGGGATATTAAGTTCCTTTGCTAATGCTTTGAGTGAACGTGAAATTTCAGACACTTCTTGATGTCGGTTTTCATGTTTTTTACTGGAATGTAACAATTGCAAGTAATCAACCACCAAAAATTGTAACCCATGCTCAATTTTTAATTTGCGCGCCTTTGCCCGCAGATCCATAATAGTAAGCATGGGTGTATCATCAATAAAAACTTTCATTTCAGCAAGTTGCGCAGCAACATTGGTTAAATCAATCCATTCATCAGACGAAATGGTGGCATTTCTGATATTATGATGACCAATTCCTGATTCTGCTGATAAAAGACGCAAAGTCAGCTGTTCTGCAGACATTTCTAGGGAGAATATACCGGTAGCAAATCCATTGCGTGCAGCGGTAAGAGCAATACCAAGCGATAGTGCAGTTTTACCCATAGAGGGTCGTGCTGCAAGAACGATAAAGTCGCTATTTTGAAAGCCCGATGTCATTTGATCAAGTTGAGCAAAACCAGAAGGAATACCTGTTATACCTTTTGTATGACTTTTAATATCAGAAAGATGCTGAAATGTTTTTTTTAACCAAATATCAAGTTGTACAAAACTGTTGCTCGACCGCTTATTTGAAATATTGAAAATGATTTTCTCTGCATCATCAAGCACTGCATCTATTGAATCCTCATCTTGTGTGTAGCAATTAGAAATAATTGTTGCCGCAGAACCAATGAGTTGACGCAATACTGATTTTTCTTTAATAATCGTTGCATGCTGAATAATTAATCCAACAGAAGGTATATCTTCCTGTAGCGTAAGAAGGTATACAATACCTCCAATGGCATCTAATTGATCTCGCTTAGTCAATTCATCTTGTAAGGTAACAATATCGATTCGTTTATGCTTTTGACTAAGATCAACTATAGCCTGATAGATCATTTTATGGGCAACATTATAAAAATCATCAGGAGTAATAACTTCTGCAACCGCACTGATATATTCATCATTTAATAATAATGCTCCTAAAACAGCTTTCTCTGCATCAATATTGGCAGGAAGACTTTTACCAAGAACCCCTTCAATAGAAGGTTTTTTTGGTACAATGTTATTGTAAGAAGCATTTTTATTCATAATAATAACTACTCAGCAATAATGGTTACTGTTATGCTCGGCTTTAAACGTGTTGATAATTTAATATGGACTTTGAATGAGCCCTTTGATTTGATAGATTTATCAAATTCTACCTGGCCTTTAGTGATGCTTATGCCTTGTTGAGCAAGTGCCTCAACTACTTCTGATGCATTGACTGAACCATACAATTGACCATCATCATGCATTTTCTTTTTGAGAGTAATAGCAACAGTGTTCAGTTTTTCAGCAAACATAGATGTCTGAGAAGCAATTACTTCTTTACGATTTTCAACTTTGCGAATTTTAGAAAGGTATTGGCCTTTATTATGAGGTGTTATTTCAACAGCCAATCCCTGGGGGATAAGGAAATTACGAGCAAAACCGTCTCCTACTTTGATAATTTCTCCAGCCAACCCTATTTTTTCAACGTCTTTACGTAGGTATACTTCCATCTCATGCTCCTTTACAGCACCATGTTACATTACATCTCACATGGAGACCCCAATAAAACCTGGGGGGATAAATTTTGTATTTCCATCCTTTAATACACAGTTTTCAGTATATCCTAAAAAAAAAGACTTGAGAATAAAGGTTTTTAACTCTTTTCACGTTCCAAGGCTAAAGCACTTAAATAGAAACTAGAACGACCCATTGAATGGATAATAAGGATTAAAGCAGTCATAACAATTAATACCATAAGAATTAGTGATCCAGAAGGATTTCTAGTCCCTTTTTTCATGACTGTTTTCCTCTTTTTTTAATGAAACATAGCAGGTAATCGGTTTTACATGAGCATATTGGGATGTCATAATAAGACTTATTCCGATAAGAACATCTCCATTCTTTTCAGTTGTAAAAATAAGATGGGCAATATCTTTAGCAATAATACTCACAATTGTCTTATGCCACGTATGATCTTTATAAATACCCTCTCTTCTTTCGAGAGAATTTTGATAAAAACGCCACCCAATAGCAAAACCTTCCCTTTCCCATATAAGTTCTTGTGGTGAAATTAATTTCCATGCATGTGTACCATTTCTCATCGAACGTATATCACGGACAAAAAAATCTGATGCAATATGAAGAGCTACAATTGATTGATTTTTTCTCATAACAGCAAAAGAAGGAATAATGAATACAGTTATAATATGGCAGAAAAATAATGTAACTATAGAAAAAATCATAAGATACATAAGAAAAGATAATAATGAAAATCCTTTTTTATGATGCATATAATTCTCTATTATAGCCCCAATCTCTATTGCATGCTGACTGGGGACCCCAAATTAGGAGGTTTTTTGGTATTATTTTTTGTGAAAGTTTTTTTTCTGTTTTGTTACGCTTTGTAGAAAAATTTTCAATTTTTTTAAGCGCTTTCTGTTGCGTGCTATGCACTTCAATTATATAATGGGTAATAATTAGAATGAAAAAAATTGACACAACCAAACCCATCATCAACTCAACAAGAAGGAATCCATTTTTAGTTTTCATTTGATTATATTCTTTTAAGTTCTTTACTGAGTTTTTCATGCAGCATATAATAGACAACATGAAAGATATAATAATAATAAAAGGTACGCTATGACATATCGCAATCTATTTTTTTCTGGGCTAATGAGCATGTTTTGCTTCATTTCATTACCTATGTTGGCAGGTATGATGCCAAATATGGAAGATTTTGAAAAAGAACTTTTAGAAGCAAATAGAGCAATTGAAGAATACGTCGCAAGTCTTTCACCAGAAGAACAAGCAGCATTCAACAAACAAGTAGAAGAATTTTCACAACTGTTTGAAAATATGAGCGAGGATGAATTTGAACAGTTTTTAGGCGAAATGTTTGCTGATGAGCCAATGATGATGGAACCAAATCCATTTGATGTTCCTCAACCAACACCACAAGAAGAAGTGGTTGAAGTTGTTTTAAGTACTGAAGATAAAAAGAAAGCAGAAACTGCTCTTGCCGTGCTTGATGATATTATTAAACAATCTAACCTCTTTATGGTAATGATAAATAGTTCTTCAGATTTGCCAAACCGCATCAATCAATGGGCAAAAAAAGGTGACTTGCTTCACTGGCAAAGTGGAGCAGATTGGGTAGCTTTCAAACTAGAACTTGATACATTTATTCAAAAGCTTTATAAAGCAGAAGAACAAGATTTAACAACTAAAAAATACAAATATCTTCTTGAATTAATTGCTGATGAAAGTTTGTATAACAACCTTATTCAATTACAGACCGAGCTTAAAAAACTAATCCCAACAATCGAAATTCCAGAATTCAGTATCCAGAAATTAAGTTCTGATACAAAAAAAGCAATAAAAAATGTTTTAGGTACCTATACAGAAAGTTTCTATTTACTCGGAACTCCTAAAGCACTTGATACTCTTTTTGAAAAATATGCACCAGAAGAAGAGAAAATACGTACCGCAGAAGAAGCGGCAAACAAAAGATCCCTTGAAGCCTCCAGAATGACGAGAACTCCTGCGGGAGAAACCCATGCTGGTATGGACGAGGATATGGGATATGGTGATTATGGTTATGGATACGATAATTACTATGGCGGCGGTTATGGATCTCCTTATGGTTATGATAATTATGGCTATGACAATTATGGTGGTTATTCACCTGATTATGGCTCATATGGTTCTGATTATGGTACGGGCCGCAGTAATTCAGGTGGAAGAAGTGGTGGTGGCAGCGGTAGTTCCGGATCACGCGGCGAATCAGATTCTGAAAAATCAAAAAAAGATAAAGAAGATGAAGATAAAAAAGACAAAAAATCTAAGCCAGCACGATTTATACCTAACTATGATGTTGAACTAGCATTTGCAGATATCAAAAGTAATTTTAAAGATATCAACAGTCTTTTTGTAGATGAAGAAGAAAATAAAACCAAATTAGCTGATATTGCAAGCCATCTCAATGACGATAAAGAAGTGAATGTTATTCTTGCGGGAGCTACATTACCAACAGTAGAAAAAAAGCTTACTGCTATTTATGATGATCTTAAAAAAATCAATGAAAAAGTTGATGATAAAAAACTTAAAGCTGATGAATTAAGCTATTATCAGAAAGAAATCAACAAATTTTTTGATGACAATAAAAAAGAAGTGGAAAGCTTACGCACAGGCATAAATTCTTTTGAAGAAAAAACTGACGAACAAAAAGAAGCAGCAAAAAAAGAAGAAGAAGCTAATCCTTCTCCTGCAGAAAAACCTAAAAAAACCGATATTTCTGATCTTTCAGAAGAAAAACGATGGGCATATTTTGGTAAAGAAGTACCAGGTATAGATGAAAAACTTCAAGAAGCTATCACCTCAAAAGTATCACTGTTTGATATCAGAAGTAAAATTACTGACATTTTTGATGAACTAAAGAAATTTATGTCAAAAAAAATAGCTGTTCCAAAGAAAAAAGCTGAAACTCCAAAAGAATCCAGTTCTCCGGATAAAACTTTTGATCTTGATTAAAAGATAACAAGCTCATCCGCTATGTTAAAGAGGCCTGCATATGCAGGCCTCTTTTTTGTTGCTGAAAGCTTTTCATAATATAGCAAGAATCATCAAGATAACCTTGTCTATTTTTTGTGTTTTTGCGCTCGCCCTTCAACGAGTTCCTACTTCGCCAAGGCTACGTCGGACACGTCAGAGCGAGCGCGGGATAAGACTTAAATCGGGTAATTTTAGCGGTGTACGCTATAGCACGAAAGCTATGTTTCTTTTTGACAATATTAATTTGATTTTGTATTATTTTATTATAAACAATTAATTATAAATAGTTTATATTTGTAAAATCAAATCTAAAATTGAGAGGTTGCGCCATGAACACATTAACTAAAATGACCATCGGATTATTGATATTTTATACGGCAGGATTCTTTGCAATGGATCGAGCTAATAATGCACTTAATCAATACAATGAACGAGTAAATAAAAGAGCATTTTTTGTTCAAAGAGCTATGAATACCATTAACAATCAAAATGAATCCAGAGAAAAACAAGGATTACCACGTCTTACTCCAGAAGAGATGTGCGTTATTTTTGAAACGCGAGAAAGCGATTCTGAAAAGCAAATCTAAGATAGGACCATACTATGAAAAAAATAGCTGCAATAACTTATGCCATTGCCTTGATGGTATGTGTTAATCTCACATGTTCAGAATTAAAGACTTTTAATGCCAAATCAAAAAGCTCTAATAAACCACTCAGTTTTGCTGAAAAAAAACTAGGTGATCATGCAAAAAGAATGGTTGAAACAACAACATATCAGCATGGCTCTTTTGAACACATTCGCGATTTAGCAATTTTAAGCGTATTACCTACTCCAATATCACAAGGAATATTGTCTCAACAAAGAAACAATATGCTAACATTTTTGGAAAAAAATGAAAAACAAGCACTGGAGGGAGTTAAAAATTATTGGGGTTTTGATTCAGCGACATGGTCAAATATTCTAGAAAAAAATAAAAAAGAACATGAATTTAATCTTGCAGAAATGAGAAAAAATACTGATAATCGAGCTACTTATCACAATCCATCTTTGCCTGCTGCATTCATGGTGGGAGTACAACGCGAATGTCTTCGGTATGGTTTTAATAAAAACAATTTTAACCTCGGAACAACGGATAATGTGCATGAATTAGCTCATTGCTTTGAACACAAACAGCTTGCGCCAAATATGTATACTCCTGCAAATGTTAACTTTAACTTACGTTATGCATGGCGTCCCCAAGAATCAATTGATGGCACAGCAACTCATGAATTTACCCACATAATAAAAGGTCATAGCTTGTTAAGGCAAAATATCGTCTATGGAGGCGGCGAGCAAATGATTAATAATATAAATGAGTACTGGCAACAAAATAAGCCAAGCTTTCTCGTTTTATTTAATCCTTTTTATTCTATAGATGAAGACTTGAGAAAATTAGAACAATATTCTACAACGCAAATAGAGAAAATAGAGACTTATTCAGGTTCCTGTGAGGAAATGAATCTTACCGCTGCTCAAGAAAAAACTGCCGATACTTATGTAATCTGTATCGATCCGCAAGCAGCAAAAAATGTTCCCTCTATTGTCCAATATTCAGGATACACAGACAATCATAATGATATGAAAGTAATACACAGAAATTGGCAAGCAACTAGAGCGATCGAGGCTTCAAAACCATTGCGTCGAGCAATCGGCTCTGCGTGTGGCCAACAAGAATGTACTATTTTATAGTAATAAATTACGGTAAATCATTTCGATTAAAATTTTAGAGGCCTGCTGCTATTAAAGCAGGCTTCTTTTTTTATCTCATTTTTAAATATGGAAAAAGCGATTCAAAGAGAGCAATAACTTCTTTGAGCGCAATTTTATTTTTTACAATAACCATAACAGTATCATCTCCTGCTATAGTACCCAAAATTAATGATTTTTGCTCATCATGAAGATCATAAGAAACATATTTTTGATCTATAAAATAAGCTAAGCTATTTGCATTACCTGGGTGAGTATGCAGAATAATCAATCCGGAATCGGAAGCCTTCATATTCAACACAACAGGCAAAGAAAATGAACTAAAATCAATAATCTTATAAACCCCATCGACCTTAGCAATATTTAGTTTTTTGAGCTTTCTTGATAAGGTTGCTTGAGGCACATCGCATCCACGCAACTTCAATAACTCCTGTAGATCAGCTTGTTCTCGCACTTGTTCATTCTGAATTATATTCATTATATGGTTTTCTACCATCTTTTTTGATTCCATTTTTTACTTTCTATATTCAAATTAAGCATATATTTTGAAAATATATTCAAAGCTGATTGACTTGTCAAATATCTATTGCTATATTCATTAAGTGAATATTTATTGAATGCGCATTCATTTTAGATAAAAACACGATTTTTTAACAATATCATCTAAATTCTGATCAATTATAAGGATTATAATGAAATTTTATATAAAAGTTATGGCGATCCTTGGAGCTCTAACTATCTATAACAGCAACTATTCGAGTGAATTACCTGGTTTTATTCAAAAATATCATAGCTCTATTCCGTCTCTCGAATATGATTCAAATAAAAGCTTTTCTCCAAAAGATCAGGCTTCCATTATTGGAAACTATCTTTGTAAGTTTATTCCACAAATCAAAACTTTATCCTTGAATGGGCATGATAAATTAGAAAACAAACTTGAATATCTGATCACTAATCAAAAGCAGATACAGCTTGTTATTTTAGGTTTTCCTTTTAAATCAACTAATCATGAAAAAAAATGTTTGAGCTCAGAAGCTGACTTGGGAGAATATTTAGGACTTACTACGCTTAATCAACTTGTGTACAACATTAAATTATTATATCCAAATACCCATTGCGCTATTATCTCAGATGGTCTTGCCTATCATATCAATAATTATGATCCTTCTTATGAAGAAATTCATAATTATCATGCAAGAATAAACGATTTAACAACTCATTTTAAAAATGTATCATTTATACCATGGAAAATTAACAACAAGTTGGGTTCGTATCAAGAATTACAAGAAGCTGTTGCTGCTGTTCCATTAGAAAATGAGGAAAATAGCGATCAAAAGCGCTATCAAGAAATGAAAGCTTTTGCTTCTAGTGAATTCAAGTGTACTCATTGGGAAAATTTTTTTCTCAATAAAGCTCTTAATTCATATAATGAAAGACAACAGTTTGAACAAAAAGAACTAAAGCAAAAAAACAAAGATCAAGCAATCAAAACTGAAAAAAATACTCTCATTGCAGAAAATATGAAGTTGATTATTCCTCAGCTTGTATATAAAGGAAAACAGTTTTCTACTTTAGTAAGCACGCAGTGGCCTGATTATGATGAATGCATACGTCTTTCTGTGCACTGTGATAAAAATGTTGTTGATGTATCAACCAAAATACCCATAAATATTATATATGGACATTCAGGAACACCATGGCATAATGCAATAGTCATTGATAATACTGATACGCAAGTGAAAGGATTTGCTAAAGATATTTTCAAAAAAAATGATCTCAATCTTTTAGCTAAGTCCAAAAAAACATTTTCGTTAAAAACTCCCGCAGGTATACTACCATTATCATATATTGCTCATTAATACGGATTTATCATGCACATTAAAAAAATAGTCATTATCTTTACGGTTGTTTGTTTATCATTTTTTTTACAAGAACATTCGTATGTACCAAAAAATCATGCTTTATGTGATAGCAAAACAATAAAAAATATAGTTAATATTTTTCAACAACATACGTTAACATATGATATTGATAAAAAAAGTGTTAACGATACAGATATTGCATTACATATACGCACGATAGATGAATATGCAGAATTATCCAGAAAGCTTGCTTATTTTATCAAAGAAGAAAAACCAATTATTCTTACTATGGTAGGATTTCCATATAAGTCATCTAATACACAGGATAAAGTCATATCTTCTTGTGCAGATGCCGCCGAACGATATTCACTGGTCTATCTACAAAATTTCTTAAACCACATTAAATCCATTTATAAACCTGGTATAAAACTGCGCATTTTTACTGATGGGATAGCATTTTGCGATATAGAACAGGTGCCAGATGATATTGTAATGCAATACGAAGATACACTAAAAATCATAACGCAGGATCTTCCTGATATAGAAATATGTACCATGCGTGATTTATGTTCAAAACAATCCCCTATAGAAATACGAAAAAAAATATCAAACATGTATCCATCTCTTGAAGAATTTCATACTATGCTTGAAAATGATAAAAAGTTACAGGATGACACCAATATTCTTACGCAAAGAATGGATTTTGAGTTAGCTCTTTTATCATTGAGTGATGAACAAATCGCAAATATTGGATTACAAGAAATGCACAGAAGTCTTCAATATAGCACTTTTTTGAAACAATTTCGCCCAGAAGAAACTATTTCATGCTCTGTACACTACCAAAAAGATCTTTCCAAAAAAATTGGATTGAAATTATCTGATTCATGCGTAACTGCATGGCATGGAGTTCTTGTTGAAACAAATGGTAATTTTATTATTGAACACTTAAAAGATATTGATCTATCAAAGTATCAACGAACAGAATGGATGGTGAATGGCGTATCACTTCCATACTTGAAAAATACATAAATATGGTTGCTTTTGAAATTTTTTACATTTTTTTATGGCTTTGCTATAGTAACAGCGAATTATACGTCAAACAAAAGGAGTATTGCATGTCTATACAAAAATTATGTCTTTTTCTATCGCTATTTAGCTTATGGACACATCACAGTTATTGCGCTATGAATGAGATAGAACCCATTAAAATTGATAATGGATTATTAACAGAAGTACCAAAAATACTTCTTGCTACTAAAGGATATTTCTTCGATGGGGCTCGGCGTGTTAATAAGGGTGTTTTGCGAGCAGATACTACATCTACTTTAGCAGAGTTAATGGCTATAAATCGTACAGAAATAGAGTTTGATCCTCTACAAAGAGGCATTCCCTATCTACTATTTTTTCCTACGGTAGTAAAAGCAATTGATAACAATCTCATAAATCTTGGCTCATATTGTAAAGCAAAACACAAAGAAGCAAAAGAAGCTTGTCGTCAAAACAAAGCTATTTTTTATCCTTTTCAACAAGGATTAATTATTTATAGTAACCAATTATCAGATTTTAAATTTTTTAGAGAAAAGAAAAAAGAATTAGAGGATATGGCTCATCACAATTTAGAGCAAAAGTTTCTTGCTTACACTTCTTTATTGCATGTTATTTCTGTTGAACCTGATTTTTCTGTTAAGCCTAAAAAAGACAATACAACTGTCGAAGAAAATAATGTGAATGCAACAACTAATAGCTTGGCACAAAGCGTTTTGAATTTCTTTGGAATTAACCCGAATTAAAATTTAAATTTTTTCAAAGATAAAAGAAGGGCCTGTAATTTACAGGCCCTTCTTTTATTGCTATGTAACTATTGGTGATTCATTTTACCTGATTTTTGAATACTTCAGAAAAATTAAATTAAACTGTTTACTTTTGCCCTACTTGTAAAATATACTCAAATAGAGTATATTTGTTTAAAAAAAAAAGGGAGACGTGTCATGAAAAAAATGATACTGATAGCTATTATAGCAGCAACAACTGCTTGCCAGATAGATGCAAAACTGACCCAAGCCGCACTTGCCAAGATAACCAGCACAGATTTTGATACAATAATGGGATCTTCTTCAAGAGAAATGTCACAGCAAAGACTGAATAGATCTTGGCGTAATTTTTCATCATATCAAAAAAAGGATATTCTTTTGCATATGTATGAAGAAGGCGCATTATCTGAAGATGATGTAGTTAATTGGAATCTGAATCAGATACCACAAATCACTATCGGTGGATAATATTGAGAACAATAAAGGATGAGATAATTGATTATCTCATCCTTTATTGTTCTTATCTTACTATCTTTCGACATCTTCTACATAAATTATTAGGATCACCTTTTCCCCGCTGCATGTTCAACAAAAGTAAACAATTCTTGTAATTCCGTATAGAGTAAGGGAGACGTATCATGAAAAAAATGATACTGATAGCTATTATAGCAGCAACAACTGTCTGCCAAGTACATGCAAAACAGCCACAAAATGTGTTTGAAAACAGAATAAAGACAGATTTTAATGCAATAATGAACTCTTCTGCACGAGAACAAAAAATGTCACAACAACGCCTGGATAGATCTTGGCCTTATTTTTCATCGTATCAAAAAAAAGACATTCTTTTGCATATGTATGAAGAAGGCGCATTATCTGAAGATGATATAGTTAATTGGGATCTGAATCAGATACCACAATTCACTATTGGTGGATAGTATTGTGACTTGGAATGGATTCAGATTATGATTTTTTTAGATAATAAAAAAAGGATCTGTAGCTTACAGATCCTTTTTTTCATGTTAATTTATCTTACTATCTTTTGACATCTTCTGCACAAATCATCAGGGTCACTTGTTATGTCCCATTGCCAACAGCGAGGGCATTTTTTCCCCGCTGCATGTTCAACACGAGCAAACAATCCTTGTAATTCCGTTTCTTCGAGATTTGTTGCATCATGGGCAATGGTACATTGCGAAACAATTAAAAATTCTCGCAAGAAATCTTCAACTGCTTCACCCTTGTCTTCAAGCATTACAAAGAAATCATTTATTTGTTTGTAATGTTCTGCTGTTGGGTCAAGATATAAAGTAACTTGTGCTTCCAAGGAATGTTTTACAATGTGTTTTTCACGCTGTAATTCAATTGCTTTAAGCAATGACGAACGAACATCTTTGAGTATTTCCCAAACATCTTCTTGCGCATGACGCGATCCAATTTCTTCTACTTTATACATTGTTTCAGTAAATGTGCGACGCCCTATTGCATCAGGCTGAGCTACATATTTTCTTTGTGCCAATGTCTCCCAAACATTTTCAACAACAGCAAACTGTTGCAAATGAATGGAATCAGTTTTATTTTTCTGATATTCATCTGATAATTGCTCGGCTGTAAATGATAAAATTGGTGCCATGAGCTTGGTTAATGTATCAAGAATTGCATAACATACTGTTTGTGCTGAACGCCGTGCAATCCCATCATTCTTTTCAACATATAACCTATCTTTAATGATGTCTAAGTAAAATGCGCTCAAAGTAACGGAGCAATAATTACTCAGTAATTGAGAAACACGTGTAAAATTATATTCATCATATGCCTGAAGAACTTCTTGATTGAGGACAAACAACTCTTGCAACGCATACTGATCAATTACGTGCATTCTTTCAACTAAAACAGCATCTTTGGATATATCAAAATCATTGATGTTGGAAATTAAGAACCGACACGTATTACGAATCTTTCTAAATACCTCTTGTACATTTTTTAGCAATACTTCGGAAACAACCGCATCACCAGCATTATCAATTGTTGATGCCCATAGACGCAAACCATCAGTGCCTAATTTTTCAATCATTTCACCAGGAGATACAACATTGCCTAATGATTTAGACATTTTACGCCCTTGCGCATCAACAGTAAAACCATGAGTTACAATTGTTTTTGTACATGGCGTTTCTTCAAGAATCATACTTGTCAGCAATGAACTCTGGAACCATCCACGATGCTGATCTTTACCTTCAAGATACATATCAGCAGGATATGCTAGTGCAGGATTTTGTTTGAGTACTGCATAATGACTAACTCCAGAATCAAACCATACATCAAGAATATCGGTTTCTTTACGGAGACAACCCGTTATACATTGCGGACATGTAGAATTATCTACCAATAAATCAACCGATGCAGTATCCCAATATTCTATGCCTTTTTGGGTAACGTGTTGTGCAACATTATCAATGAATTCTTTGTTTGTATGTACATAATCGCAACTATCGCAAATTAATGCTGGTATTGGAACCCCCCATTCTCGCTGACGAGAAAGACACCATTCGAGTCTTCCTTCTATAGTTGCTTCAAAACGATTATGAGATGCAGCAGGAAGCATAGTAATGCGTGAAACTGCTTGGCATGCATTTTCTTTAAGATTATTTTTTGATAAATCACAAAACCACTGCTTGGTTGCACGGAATATTAATCCGCCGCGGCAACGCCAGCAATGAGGATAAGAATGCTTAATGCTTGTTTTTAATAATAATGTATTACGATCAAGTAGCTTTTGAATTACCCATCCTTGTGCGCTTGCAACAGACATTCCAATAAGCTCAATTGGTTTAATATCACGTGTATAATGCCCATCAGGAGTAATTGGCGAATAAATTTCTAAGCCGTTCTTTACACCAACTTCATAATCAATAGGCCCAACACCTGGAGCACTATGTACACATGCAGTACCATCATCAGTTGAAACTGAATCATCAACTAAAACAGGAACAAAAAAATCATCTATAAATGGATGTGCTACTTGTGCCTGTGCATCTATAAGTAATTGTGAATCGAAAGTAATTGCTATATTTGCTTCAATACCAAGTAATTGAGCAACTTTATCAGCGAGAGATTTTCCGACAACAATATAATTATTAGCTGTTTCCAAAATAGCGTATTCAGTATGTGGTTTTAATAAAACTGCTCGGTTAAGTGGCAATGTCCATGGTGTTGTTGTCCAGACAAGCAAACTAATTGGCTTATTGTTCAGCTCTGGAAAGAGCTCAATTTGGGTGCTTTTTTTCAAAGAAAAAAGTACATAAATTGATGGATCCTTGCGATCATTGTATTCAATTTCAGCCGATGCTAAAACTGTTTGGCACGTTGGGCACCAAGGCACTGTTTTATTTTTTCGTTCAATATAGCCACGCTCAACGAGCACTCCAAAAGAACGTAAAATATTGGCTTCATAACCAAAATCCATGGTCAAATAAGGATTGTCCCAATCCATTATTACGCCAAGTTGTTTAAATTCTTGTCGTTGCACATTGATCCATTTATTGGCATATTCACGACATGCTTTTTTTAATGCATCTCCTTGCAGTTGTGGAGTCTCTTTTTTCACTGCAAATTCAATGGGCAATCCGTGACAATCCCATCCTGGAGTGACGGGAACGTGTTTCCCCATCATGCGCTGGGACTTGGTAACAATATCTTTTAAAATCTTGTTATATGCGTGTCCTATGTGCGTATGGCCATTAGCATAGGGAGGACCATCATGTAAAATAAATTTTTCTTGACCTTTATGCATATTGAATGCTCGCTGGTACAAATCCTTGCTATTCCAGCGTTCGATCATTTTTGGATCATCTTCCTTATGATTTGGTCGAATTGGAAAATCGGTATGAGGCAGATTAAGTGTGTCTTTAAAGCTTTTTTTCTCATTAGTATCTTGGGACATTATTTTTCCTCAGTCATGGAAACGTTTATCTACATAGGTAGAGAGTATTACTTTTTTTAAAAAAAACAGAGTTTTATTGGCAGAAATAGAAAAAAAGAACAGCGGATAAACAAACCTGCGGATTCATTTATCCGCATATAATCGATATACAAAGAAATATGCTATGGGCAAAAAGTGTGACAAAATAATTCAAGAAAGATCCTTTTCTTGTTTTTTGAAATAATATATGTATAAATTATACATTTTTTTTTGAAAATGGACAATAACCATAAAAAATTATATAACTCAAAATGTGATCCATAGGTTATTTAAACCCCATGTTCCACTCCGTTTCACACGGGGACCCCGGCGTAGAGTAATGAAGCTGGAGAGTGAAATATACAAACTCATAATAATCTTTACATGAGAAAAGGAGTACAATAAAAATATAAATCAAAAAAAGTAGCCAGAGTAGTTTTGTCTTAAAATAAAAAGGTTTAAAATGTTGCACAAAATCTTCTTAAAACAATCCAGTATCTTGATGGCTGGTGCTACGTTGCTATCGTTTTCGTCTATCAAATCTGAAAATGATATATTAAGATCAAATCTCTTTGATGTTCGAGATAAAAATATTGGTGTTAATAACAGCCCCAATTCAGATCTTAGTAATAGTTGCTTATCTGATTTGGCTGTTACTGGTGATACCGCAACCATTTTCCGTAATTCAGTGGCAGAACCATCCCTTGCTGTTAATCCCTTAAATAAAAAACAAGTAATAGCTGTATACGAACAAGATATTATAGGCAGCAACGAAATTGGCAATTTGGGTTCTTTAAGCATAGGTATTGCTCGTTCTGAAAATGGTGGTAAAACCTGGATTACAAGTGATTCTTTAAACACTCAAATATGCAATGGTGGATTTGCACAAACTGTTGGCAATGCCCGTATCACCTATGCAAATAATGGAATAGCATACTTAACTGCTACCTTTGCAAATGTTCAAAACAATCCGAATAACCTTAATCAATCAGGCGTTTTTGTATCACAATCAGAAGATAATGGTAAAACATGGAGTTTTCCAATTATTTTGGATGCAAGTTCAAATAACTTAAATGATCAAACAAGTACTTCTCCATTCAGCACTATATCAAATGTTTCTGTAGATCCTAATAATGCAAATAATGTGTATGTTACTTGGGGACGCACTCCTAATGATGCTTCTTTAAGTTCTAATGCTATTATCAGTTTCTCAAGAGATGGCGGACTAACGTGGTCAGATAATGCCGTGTTATATAATCCATTTTTAGATACAACATTTGCAGCTATAAATAATGGTATTGCTAACAATATGAGCGTAACTAATAATACTATTATAACTCAGCCAAATGGTAATGTTTTAAATTTCATGACACGCACCTATGCAGCACCAGGAACAACTAACATGCAATTTGTTAATGATGTATGGCCATATCAATATCGTTTATTTGATATTGCATTTACCAGCTCAACTGATAATGGAGTAACATTTAATACAAGTGCACGAGTAGTGACGACTATTGATGGTAATTCAACATTTACTGGTGGATATACGTATAGTGGTGCTGACATTACTGGTGGCGTTGGTGCACAAATAAGCACCGAAGGAAGCAATCAGTTTTTTGATGTTGCAATTAATCCAGAAAATGGTTATCTCTATGTAGCTTACCAAACAGGAGAGTTTACTGCTAACCAACTTCCTCAAATCGCTCTTGTTACTTCACGCGATGGTGGTTTAACATGGTCTCAACCTGCACGCGTAAGTAGAACACCGGTTAATTCACCAAATCCTCAAGCATTTACCCCAGCTATTGCTATAGCAGAATGTGGCGTTGTAGGAGTTCTGTATCAAGATTTCCGTAAATCTAATGTAAGCATTCCCACTACTAATACTAATACCAAAACAAATGTATGGTTTGCTCAGTATCAAGAAAAAAACAATCCTACTGGCGGTAGCACTGGCATAGGGTTAGATTTTGTTAATGAAGTGCTTGTTTCTAAGCATTCTTATAATATACAAACAGGACCTGCTGTTGAAGGTGGTATTTTAACTAATGGCAATTTTGCCAGCGTAGATGCTCTTGGTGATGATTTTTATGCCGCATATATTAAAACTAATAATATTCAAATCATACCAGCACAACCGCTTGTTGATAATCCTGAAACAGAAACTATTTTGTTACTTGAAAACAATAGAAGAACATCTCCGTTCTTTAGCAGAATAGATGCAAAACATTAATTATATAAGTAAGCAATAAAAAAAGGGCTCCAAAAATGGGGCCCTTTTTTTATTGCTTTTTGCTTTCTGATTGTTTTATATTCATGTTGAAATAATTTTCAAGGTGTCACAGATAAAAAACAAGGATTATTTTATATGAAAAGAACATGGCATTATCTCATCATTATTTCTTTGATGGGAACCATAATGGCACTAGAAGCAATGCTTACTACACAACAAGTAGCCAGAAGAGCTCCATCACAAACAGGTCGTCGTTTGATTTCAACAACTCCAGTTATGGCAGCAAAAAAACAACCAAAAGACAATACGCAAAACTTAAAAACACCCGGTGCCCCTAAAATAAAAAAATCTAAAACATTTGATAATTTAAGCGATAATTCCAATAATCCAACGACTGTTTCTCAACCTCGCAAATCATCATGGTTATATCGTCTTTTTTTTGGTAAACCAATAGAAGAATCAAGAAGTGAATTAAGCGATCTTATCGCTATGCCTACATTTAACAAAAATAATGTAGAAGAGGGAATAACATTAGTTAAAGAAATTAATTCAAAAAATCCAGCATATTTGAATGATAGCGGATTACTTGATGAAATAGTACTTACAAGTTTTAATCTTCCGATTTTTTCAGAAAAACAAACTAATCTGATAACCTTAGCCAATTTTGTGGAAAGTCGTGATGGTCGTTTTAATAAAAGTATCGAATCATATATTGATCGTTATGAAAATTTAGTAGAAAGAGTATATCCACGATTACTGAGTGCAAAATTCAACAAAAAAGATCCTGTGGCGATAAAGCCTCGTTACAAAGCTGCTAAGCAGGTGATATTTATAGAAAATTTTTTTGATAGTCTTGATCAATTTTTAGGTAAATTTGTTCAAAATGATTCGCAATTGTCAAAAAAACTAAAAGACATAACCAAAAAAAGAACGGTATTAAAAGAAGCCTTTATGAGAAAGGATGAAAAAAAGAAAAACGAAAGATTAGCTACTGAATAAAAGATTGTTAGTTAAGAAAAAGAACAGGCCGTAGCCTGTTCTTTTTTTGGTTATTCGATTGGCGGCATTGGAGGACGTTTTCCACGAAAAACACTACTAATAAGGGATAAAATAAACAATACTATGAATATGAAGAATAATATTTTTGCGATATCCATAGACATGCCTTCTACCGTGTAAAATCCAAAGTAGCCAGCAATGATTGAAAGAATAAGAAACGTAATAACTAAATGCAACATGCAACACTCCTTAAAAATAATAAAATTTGTATAACAACTAACATAAAACTAAAACAAAACAATAAGCAATTTTTTCTTAATGATAATTCATTATGAGAAAATACTTTCAACCTAGGCGCACTTTAGAAAAAAACTTTTTCGTTCGGGACTTATTAATCTGTTCGTTTTTTGCTAATTCTGCTAACTCTTTTACTGTTTTTGCTCCATTCTTGAGTAATATTTCCTCAATTTTCTTAACAAAATCTTCACCATATTTACTTTCGAGCAATTTCTTTTCTCCCTCAAACACATCTCGAACTGTTCTGACCACCACTGTTTCAATTTCAGGGTTCATCATCATCACAAAACCATCCATAGTTTCGATTGCTTGTATGTTTTCTTGGTTTATATCACAAAGTTCACTGGCGATCAGTGAGTTGAATGATGGTAAACTTCCACAGAGTAAAGCCTGTATGATGAGAGAAGCTCCATTGTTTTTAATATAAGACTGTGTCTTTTCATGATTAATAAATACATCAAGCGTTTGTGTATCGTTATTATTTATTACAACATTAAGCCCATGTAACAACGAGGTATCATCTGAAAGATTTTCTGGAAATTCGATAAGAGCTTTTTTAACACGTTCATTATTTCGCGATATACATCCAATTAAAAATGGATTAATCGTGCATTCAGAAGGATCTCCCATACATCTGTGTTTTATGAAATGTTTTTTTAACGAACACATCCTTTCATTCTTAAGGTCAATAATTTCATAAGGATAAACTGCATAATTAGTCCCAGGGATTCTGTACCATCTATGATTAACAGCACTATTACTACTCAAAATTTGTGCAATCTCATAGTTACTATCATATAAAGCCGTAATCAAAATGCTTTTATAATCTCTTTTGTATACATATGGATTATTACAATCAATAAAACCAAGAGATGGCTGACAGAACGAAAAAAAGATACTTAATTGTTTTGACGTTTTACGTAATACATTGATTTCTTTAGGATGAAGCAATGCAAAAATAATTTTGCGCTCATCAGCACGCTCTTGAAGTAATAAACTATCCAATACACCACTTGGCTTATCCATTGAAAAAGAAACAGCAGTCATTAAAAGTGCTAATGACTGCTGTTTTAGTAACGAAAAAAATAAATTCATAACTTTCCTTTTGCTTTATACCATTTTTTTTCAAAAACATATATTTAAGCATAAAAACAAAACAGAAAAGTTTATATATTTTTTCTTAATGATAAATCATTTTAAATTTTCTTTATTTCTTTTTTTGTTTTACATAATAAGCAAAAGCATTATGCGACGACTTTTTTATTTCTTATTCTTAATGCTTTTTTTAGTCTTTTTTTCATCCAAGCATTTAAATTTTTTTAATATCCCTAATTGTTCTTTGTCAATTACCGGAACTGGGGGATTAAACTTCGATAATTCTTTTTTTCTTTTACCAACTACTATGTTTAAACATCGATAATATCGAGGCAAATTATTCTCATTGCTATTTATTAAATCGTGGTGATAAAGTTTTGTCAATTGAGCGCAACTGCCATCTTTTATAGGACTTTTTTTATCTAAAAACTTGTAAAAATAATCCATATTTTTTTCTATACTAATTCTTTCCATCTTGCATTGTGTTAAAAATGCTTTGTAAGAATTATTTATTAAAAACATAACTTTATCGCTTCCATTAAATAGAGCGCATTGCAGTAATCGCACAGACATAGAACTCATCTTTTGTCTATTTTCCCTGTCTTTCAAAAGATTATATAAAGATTTGATATCATTGTTTTGAATAAGAATATGTAATCCTAGTTCAAAATTATAATTGCGCAAATCTTTGGGAATGGCTTTGAATGCTGTTTCAACCAAAGCAGAATTGCCTATAATGCATGAAGCTATGAATGGGTTTACTGGTTCTGATTTTTTATTCTTATTAATACATACAATTTTAAATGCATCTTGTGTGTTATCAGGAAAAATCCATCCTATACGCTCAAATTTTCCGGATATGGAATAAAAACACTCATTCTGGAGCTTGTGTTCGGATACATACGTAATAAATTCAAGTTTTTTATCTCTAGATGTGAAAGTACCTTCATGTTCACAAATAGCTTGAATAATAATACGCGCAAAATCACGCTTACTTGCGCATAAAGCTTTACAGATCATAAAATCTTGTACTGTTTGCCGAGATAGCTCATCACTGAAATATTTGTTTGTTAAACGCAAAGCATTTTTTGTAGAAGGATCAAGACTAGGCAACATATAACGAATTATCTCTTTAGGAAAAAAATCAAAAACGCCATTTCCTTGAGACGAATCCATTGACAATATAATAGAAGAAAAAAAAGTAACAAAGAATATAAAAGGTATTCGAAAATAAGAGGTAAGCATCTGTGTATAGTCTTTCATGTTGAGAGTTATTTATCATTTGCATATAGCTTACAGTGTTTTATGTTTTTTGTAAAAATTTCTTATGGAATTTTAGCTCTTTTGCTCTATAAAATAATGCATTTTTCTTTAACATCACAACCCTTTTACATAAATGATTAACATCAAGCTCCGTTAATCATGGGATATATTTATTAAACGATCAACGATATATTTATGCAAAAATAAAAAATGCGATGTATAAAGGCTTTTCTTTCCATTTCTATGTCAACAAACTTAAATTTTTTAACATGCTTTAAAAAAACTTAAAAAAAATGCCACAATCAATGAAATTTTTATTCTTTTTTTCATCAATTGTGGCAAACGTTTTTTACTAATGCCTAGAAAAATATTGCTGGAATAATTCTTGCAAAATAAGGTTAAATTTAAATGCGTTTTTGTTTTTTTTAAAAAAATATTTTTATTTTTTTTTTTTATAAAAACAAAAATTGTGATATATGCGAACTCATTTTTTTATCTTCACTCTTTCGACAATCGCACTCGCTCTTCTTCTATTTCTCGTGCTCGTTTACGGGTGAGCTCATCTCGCTCTTTTTGTTCTTGTGTTTTTGCCTCTCGTCGTATTGTAGCAATTCGCTCTTGCTCAGCTTCTTTAAGCTGTCGATCCCAAAACGCAGCTGTTTTTGCTTTTTCTAATTCTAATTCTGCTTGTTCATCTGCAGCAATTAACTTGTTGACTTCTCCCATATGCTCAGTTTGCATGTCACTTGCCGCTTTCTTTTTAGCTTCACGCATTTTTTGAGTTTGAAACAGATCAATAATAAAACCTTTAAAATTTTGCCAACCTAAAGAAATCCTTGTCATTAAATTATTTTGTTGAGGTTCAAAAGAATTGATAGGCACTGCATTTTTGGGCTCCTTTTTGCTGAACTCAGTTACTGGCTGGCTAGGCACAAGCCCAAGTTTTTTAAATTCTTCATTTATCTTTTCTTCAGCTTCTTTTCTTTTTTTTTCTTGCAATCGTTGTTCTTCTCCACGTGAAGGATAAGGCCAACGAACATATCCTCTTCTTCCTACAGTGGTTGCTCTTTGCGCCGATCTTGTTGCTAGCATTGCATAGGAATTGATAGCACCAAAAACAGATACTCCTGCGATACTGTACATAACATATTTTTTCATAACATCTCCCATTATTTTTATTACATCCTCAAGTATATAATAAAAACAAATATGAGCTCAATAAACTATTGTTATTTATTTTTGGCCAAAAATACAATTATGATATATCACGATATGCTATAATCCAAACAAAAAACCCTTTTATCGTTGTATAGATAAAAGGATTTTATAAAAAATTTAAGTCTAAATTATGAGTTCGCTGCTTTCATTTGCTCTTGTTTTTTAAATGCTCTTACTTTTCTATTAAAAGCAAGCCCTTCTTCTCGCTTAAGCAATAGGCATTCTCCACTGACAGCATTGTTATAAAGATTGGTCATTGTACCTTTTAGCTTTACTATTGCATCACGCTGAAATGAAGTTATTTTACCTAATGCAACTTTATAATCTAATTTTGCATCAGTATTTTTCGTCATAAAACTACGAAAAACTTTAACTGTATTCACTATACATGGATTAGCAAAAGAATTAACTAAAAAACCAAGATATCCTGAATGCCCCAAAGCATCAATATCACAGTCGTTAAGTTTTGCTCCTTCAGAACGAAGCATATTGATATGTAATCCTGGTGCTTTATCTATAATCGCATCATAGAGCACTGTATGGCCATCTTCATCTATGTCATTAATCCTACTCGTATCTTTTGGAGAGCGTTTTGGGCCGAAAGGTTTTATTTTTATTGCCTTAGTAATGAGCCGAGCAGGATTCATACCATGCACTAAAGCCATATTACCGAATAAAGCAACAATAATTGCTAATAATATTTTAATTTTTTTCATAATGCCTCCTAAAAATTGCCTATTATTCATATTTAATTATGCGAGAATATTTGCAATTTGTCAAATGCGGCTATTTTGATGCTTTATAGCATTATTCCCGCGCTAATTGCTCGTTTTTCTTGATCTGCTCAAGCTGAGCTTAGACATCCAACAAATTACTCATTTTTCTTTCAGGAGAAGCTTCCAATCGCTTAATTCGCTCAATATCTCCTAAATAAAGCTGGGTAGTAGTAGGAGCAGTGTGACGCATGGCAAGTTGTACTTCATAAAGCGAAGCCCCTGCTTGCATAGAAAGAACACCAAAAGTGTGCCGAAGACTGTGGGCAGTAATACGCTTACTATCAAATCCTGCCGCACGCAAACGACTTTTAATAATGCGAGAAAGAGAATATATCGTTAAACGCTTACCATAATTACGATCACTTAAAGAAATAAAGAGCGGTTCTCGCTCACTTTTTACCACTCGCATTTGAAGATATTCATATAACGAGGTAAGTGTTTGTGGAGTTAGCAATACAAATTCATCTTTACTTGATCGCCCTTTTCCGTGAATCCATAATAACATTTCACCTCGCTGCTCATACATATCTTCTAATAATGCTGATGCAACTTCTTTTAACCGCAATCCAGTACGCACCAAAATATTAATCAATGCAAAATCACGTTTACCGCACAGATCAGAACGATCAATTGAATCAAGCAATTTTTTAAGTGCATCAATTGATAACGATTCTTTTTGATGACTTTTTGAATAGCGTTTAATCCCTTTTACTCCTCGTGAAATATTAGGATACAAATCACTTTCTTCTGTCCATAAAAAAAATCGCCGAACTACTACAATATACATTGCTTTAGTATATGAGCTGAGCTGTTTTGAATCGAGCCAGAATTTATATGATAAAATTGTTTCTTTCTTAGGACTCAGTATTTGTTTTTCTTTGCACCAACGAGCAAATTGAACCAATGCATTGAGATACGATGAACGAGATGCAAGGGAAATATCTTGCGATGCAATAAAAGGATGGATAAATTCATCTATATTAAATGGTGTTGAAGTAGCATTCATAAAAATCCTTTTTCTATACAGATATGATAACAAAAAAAATTGACCTATAACAGCATTGTTATGTAATCTATAGGTCGTTATACCAGCACTAGTAATTTTTAACCAAAAAAGAAAAACCTATAATGAAAAAAATAGTAGCATATTCTTACCTATTCTTTTTTGCATGTTCGATTCAGCAACATTTATACAGTTCCATGCAAAAACCAAAACAAAAAGATCTCATGGTGGCTCTACAGGCAATGAAACGACCAAGAACAGAATATCTTGCAACACAAAACCCAAAAAAAGAAGATCTTGTACCAGCACTGCAAGCAATGAAAAGACCAAGACCTGAGTTTGTTGTAAATGAAAAAGCACCCAAAAGACAAAAAATAACAGCCAAAACTTTTGAACATGATAAAAATAAACATATAGAAAAGAAACGATATCCATGCAATTTATGCCCTTCATCTTTTGATCAATCAAAATCTCTTGAAATACATACGAGAATTCATACAGGAGAAAGACCCTTCTCGTGTACTGAGTGCACAGATTCGTTTATACGCAAGGAACATCTGACAAGACATATGAATATTCATAC
This sequence comes from Candidatus Babelota bacterium, assembly GCA_039809905.1. Taxonomy (GTDB): domain Bacteria; phylum Babelota; class Babeliae; order Babelales; family Vermiphilaceae; genus SOIL31. Next base: position 27,950 of record JBDHVY010000001.1, read on the forward strand.
AGGAAAAAAGCCTTATGAATGTGCAACCTGTTTCAAATCATTTGCACTAAAGCAAACTCTCAAAGAACATATAAGAATTCATACAGGAGAAAAGCCATATAAGTGTGATTTATGCCCAAGATCATTTACGAAACTATACGGTTTAAATATTCATCGTGATACCCATAACGATGAAAAAAAATTCCCCTGTAATCTGTGTGATGAAAGATTTACCACGCATGGTAGTCGATCAAAGCATATAGAAAGAAAACATTCTTAAATTATGAAAACATTATATCAACACAGGCGCTTTGGTATTTGGGGATTTGGAATAGTGGGTAAAGCTGCAGCATGTTATCTGCATGAACAAGGATATAACATAAGCATAATGGATAAGCGCACGCCAACACCAGAAGAACAACTTTTTTTACAAGAAAAAAAGATTACCTGGTACACAGAGCATGAACAAGAATTATTTTTTAATTCTTCTGATTTCATTATTCCTTCTCCTGGTATTAACATAAGCCAAATGTGTTACGCGACACATAAAACAAAATGGATATCTGAGTTAGATTTCTTTTATCAGAATTTTCACAAACCAATTATTGCCATTACGGGCAGCATTGGTAAAACTTCTACCACACATATCCTTGCAAATATTTTTAAAGAATTATCCATTCCTATTGCAGTTGGTGGAAATATTGGAACACCAACTTTTGATCTTATTAATCAACAGAACAATGTTGATTACGCATTATTAGAAGTTTCAAGCTTTCAGTTAATGCATTGCACCGTTTTTGCACCAACAATTGCGATATGGACTAATTTTTATCCTAATCATCTTGATTATCACGAAACAGAAGATGAATATTTTTTGGCAAAATATAAAATTATAGAACAACAATCATCTCATACTTTTTCTTGTGTACCATTATCATTTCACAAAAGAATTCCTCACCCACCAACAAACCATACCCGAGCATATTTCATATCTCATGAGCCAGAATTTGACCTTTCTATTTTGAATGACAATGAAGCACTGTATTACCAAAAAAATAATTTTATATGGCAATATAGATCGGGAAATCACACTCCCCTTTTATTACTTACATCAGAAATACGCAATCTTTCTTTTATTGAAAATATAATCATAATTACTGCAATATGCGACACAATGAATTTAGACATTGCAGCATTACAAAAAGTTGCCGTAAGCACTGCATTACCTGCTCATCGATTAGAAAACATTGGAAGTATAAATAATATAACTTTTTATAACGATTCTAAGGCAACAACTACGGCTTCCACTCTTGCTGCAGTTGAAAAATTAAAATCTTATCCTCTTCATCTTTTTCTTGGTGGATTAAGCAAAGGTGTTGATCGCGCACCTTTTATTGCTCAGTTAAAAGGCCACACAAAACATATTTATTGTTTTGGAGCAGAAGCAGAACAATTATATAGTATGTGTATAAACAATAACATTTCTGCTATGCACTATGCTACTCTTTCTGATGCAATTGAAGCGTGTTTGATTCTTGCAGAACCTCATGATTATGTATTATTTTCACCGGCAGGAAGCAGCTATGATTTATATAAAAATTATGAAGAACGTGGCAATCATTTCAAAGAATTGATTGCCAGTCTTAGCCCCATCCTTTAATGGAGTGTGTTGTATGTTTTCAAAAAAATTACCTTTATATGCTGATTTACGAGTCTTTCTGATAATAACGGCAACTCTTATTTTGATCGGATGTTTATTTGTATATTCTTCAAGCTCAGTCTATGCGCTTGAAACGTTTGGATCATCCTTATTTTTTGTAAAACGACAACTCGTAGGACTCGGCATTGGACTGATTGCATTGTGTATTGGACGATCATTATCAATCAATTTTATTAAACAGTCTGCTCCATTTTTATTCTTAGGATCTCTTGCTTTAGTTGCTATGACCTTTTTTTCACCATTTTCACGCACTATTCATGGTTCTAGCAGATGGCTTTCGTGTGCTGGTTTTTCATTTCAACCAAGTGAACTCCTTAAAATAACCTTACTTTTTTATGTCGCTTATTTTTTAGACAAAAAATCACAAAAAAAAACAATCTCTCTCAAGCACTATATTCCTTTTTGCACCTTGATCGCACTTATGTGTATAGCATTGTTAAAACAACCAGATTTTGGCATGACAATCACACTATTGCTCACGACTATCATTTTATTTTTTTGTGCACATGCAAACATCAAACATATAATTGTTACACTTATCGGACTTGCCATGAGCGCTGCAGTACTCATTCTTTTTAGACCATATCGTTTACAACGTGTATTAACATTTTTAGACCCTTGGCAAGATCCAAAAGGTGCTGGCTTTCAAATCATTCAATCTTTAATTGCTATTGGATCCGGTAACTGGCTTGGCACGGGCATTGCGCATTCACGTCAAAAATTCTTCTATTTACCTATGCAACATACTGATTTTATTTTCTCAATTATTGCAGAAGAAACAGGATTGATTGGATGCATATTTTTAATCACCCTTTTCATTTTATTATTATATTTTGGTATTCGTATTGCACACCAACTTACCAACACTTTTAGTACGTTGGTTATTCTTGGGTTCATGATTCTTATTCATCTACAAACAGTAATGAATATGGCCGTTGCAACAGGGCTCGCTCCTACAAAAGGAGTTGGCATGCCATTTATTAGTTATGGAAACACATCACTTGTCTGTTATCTTTTTATGATTGGTGTTATTATAAATATGGTTCATGAAAAGAGAATTTCTTAACTCATACATCATTTTCAAGAACTCAACAGAGTCTAGAAACAATAAAAATTTAAGGCAAAACATGGAACAAATTACTCAAAAAATTGATGCTCAAACAGAATACATTGCACCAGAAAACAGCTTAGATCCACTTGGTGATGGTATCAGTTCAGTTGAATTAGTTCGCGTATCAGGATCTGATCTTGATGTTGTTAATGCCGCGCGAGTTTCCTATGGTAAAGTCTCAACAGAAGTCTCTGAACGAGATAAAAAATTAATCAGTTTCTTAATGGAACATAATCATACAAGCCCATTTGAACATAATCAATTTTCATTTCGTATCAAAGCACCTATTTTTGTTGTACGCCAATGGATGCGTCATCGCATGAATTCTTATAATGAAATTAGTTACCGTTATGTAAAAGCAGCTCTTGAATTTTATGTTCCACCAAAATGGCGCTCACAAGATCTTAAAAATAAACAGGCCTCTATCGGCTCTTTTGATAATGCTGAATTTACTGCAAAATTTAAAGAATCAATTGCTCAAAGCGTACAAACATATGAATATTTGCTTGAAAATAGTGTAGGCAGAGAAATTGCACGGAGCGTATTACCTCTGTGCACATATACAGAATTTATTTTTACCTGCAATTTACATTCACTCATGCATTTTTTAAAACTACGTTTACACGCAGGGGCACAATTTGAAATTCGGATGTACGCGCAAACATTGCTTAAACTTGCGCTACCCCATTTTCCAATTTCTTTGGGTGAATGGAAACGTATTCATGCTGCAGAATTAGAAATTGAAGAAGATCTATTTACTAAAAACTTTACAGCAGCTGTTGAACAATAAAATAATTACTATTGATTTTGTTAAAAATAAAATAATAATCTGTGTTTTTGTAAGTGTTTTATTAAAACAAGGAGATTATCTATGTCAGCAAAATCAACTGCAGCTACTGCCAAAAAAAAATCGAGCACAAAAAAAACTACTGCTAAGAAAACTACTGCAAAAAAAACAGCTGTAAAAAAGAAAAGTGCTCCAAAAAAAGCTACCGCTAAAAAAGCTGTTGCTAAAAAAAAATCAGCTCCTGCAAAAAAAGCTGCTCCTAAGAAAAAAACAGTTAAAAAAGCAGTAGCAAAACGTAAGCCAGCAGCAAAAAAAGCTGCTCCTAAACGAAAAGTAGCAGCAAAAAAACCAAGTGCTGCTAAAACAACAAAAAAAAGCTCGGCTAAAAAGCCAAGTTCAGCTAAAAAATCAACACCCAAATATGGCCCAGCTGCAGGAAAAGAAGTAGAAAAAGAAATGCACAAATTCAAAGAAGGAACAGCAACTTCTGGCGTAGGCGAAGCACCAGTAGAATCACGTGAACAAGCTATTGCAATTGGATTATCAAAAGCACGCAAAAAAGGCGTTAAAGTTCCTAAAAAAGCTGGTAGTTCAAAGTAATACATAGTTTTTTAATAAAAAGAATCGTGCAGCAAACATGCACGATTCTTTTTTCTTTTTCATAACTTCTATGAAAATTAATAGAGTATATGCTTATTTTTTTTCAGCAAGCCTTTCTAAGACCAAACTTTTCAGCGCTGTATAAAAAAGACCTTCTCCCAAAATACCTTCAATATCTTCAATTATCTTAAGATACAGAGAAAGATTTTCTGGTGATTCTTTGGCCAATTGCTTTTTTATACCAAACCTTGTCAAATTCTTAGAAAATTCATTCAATATTGTAACACCTTCTTTGAGATCTCCTGCCACTTCTTCTGGCATCCGTTCTTCTTCTAATTGTTTTTCCAACAAACTCTCTGAAGTTACTTCACCACGACTTTCTATAAATTCAGGTCTTGTTCGCAAGTTATGCAATGGAATTGTCGCATTTCCCTGTTCAATGTTTTCAATCAAGAACATTAATCGATTTCTTTCATGTGAATCTTTTTGCAAATGATAGACATTTGGTAATGTATCAAGAACTATATATTGTATATCATCACCCATTTTAATAATCGCAAAAGCAAAATAATGCCCGTGTGCTTCTGCAACTTCTTCATTGCCAATAATAATAACATGCACAAAGTTTTTTTCCTTTAATCCATCACGTAACTTTTGCTTAAGATTTTGAACATATATAAATTCTTCTGGATTAAATACACCATATTCAGGAGTTTTATCTAAATTCGAATCAAATAACCCAACAGTACTAACTGCCGATATATTTGAAATATCAATGCTAAAACTAACACTCATTTTTTTTAAATTATCTTTTACCGTTTCAACATTAATCCAATCATCAATCGAAAGATTCAAGAGAAAATTTGTTGCACTGTTGATATCGCCAAGATAGGTGAGATATTTAATTTCTCCTGTTTCGCCATAATCACGAATAAGACAGGCATTATTTAACGCATGCCCTGCGCATAATGCAGGAGATAATGTTGTTTTTTCTGCCAATTCAAATTGATTCAGACTTTTAATTTGCAGCAATGCTCGATTCCATTCATTATAACTGCCTAATGGCACCACACATGGCGCATCAATACTTACCTCTTTTTCTTCAAACCCTACATTTCCCTGATTCGATACAAAAATGTGGTATTTTGGACCAGGTGCTGCAGTTAAACCTGCAAGTTGTTGCTTGATATCTGCTTCTCCTAATCCTTGGCTACGTAATTCTTGTACCATTTCTTGCGCTATCATTGGATCAAGCTGAAATCCTTCTTGCTGACTAAATAATGGACATAAGCCCAATTCTTGCATTGATTGTACGTCTGTAGGCACCAAATGAGCTTCTAATGGTTTTTTTTGTACATAACTGCTCATTAAGAAACTTTTTTGCGGCATTCTTCTCATTAATCCATGTTTTTTTGCTAATGGAATGGCCATCTGCATTCCATAACACTCATAGTTACTCCATAATAGTAGAAGCGCAACCATAAGCCTGACGCACAAAGCACATTTGTTTTTTACAGAATCCATATTACTATCTCCATAAACCATTTAATTGATCAGATATTACCAATTTTGTCATTATTAATATTAAAATAAATTCAAATATAAAATCAACTCAATAAATAATTTATAATGATTCCCTGTTTTTCTTGCTTAATTTTTTTATGTTTTAACAACGCAGTTGAGTTATGCGACATGCTTTATCCATTTATTTTTTGTAGATTTTGACATTAACAAAAAAAAATAGTGTACTTAACAGCCATAATAAAAATATCTTAAAAAAAGGATCTCTATGAAGATTGGCAAACTTATTCTTATCGGCATAATTACTTCAAATATTTTTTATGCAATGGATAACCCAGAAATTATAGTTAGGAATACATCAAAAGATGATTCAAGCAAACTTGTTTCGAAAAAGAAAAATCCTGTGATAGTAATGCCAACGAAATCGATTACACTAGAAAATTCATTAAGTAAAAAAATCGCTGTTGAACCCTATGAGCATCGCGTACATATAAAAGATTTGTTTACGGTAATCCCATTTAATGGTAAAAAAAAGAGATTAAATGAATGGATTCTCACTAAAAATAAAAAATTCAGTAATATCGAACAGTCATATTTTGACCATACCAATTATCATTACAATGGAACAGTGAAAGATTTCGATTTTGATGCACTTCAATCTCTATCAGCAGGACGAGGATTTTATTATTCTAACTCTAAACATCAAATCAACATAATAGGAATGTTGATCGGAGGTGATTGCAAGAACAAAAAAAATCTGCAATCCTATTTTAGCTTTCTTCTGGCACATTATATGGTTCGCAAAGGTCTTATAAATCATCAATCTTATCCAGAAAAATAAGAAAAATAAGCTTTTACAATAGAATAAAAAAAGAAGCCTCGGAACCATATTCCGAGGCTTCTTTTTTTATTCTATATCTTTCTATTTATTCCAGTTCATCGCCAAAGCAGTAAGTAAACGAACACCTACTCCAGTAGCACCAGGACCATAATAAGAAATATTTGGTACATCAAATGCGGTACCTGCAATATCAAGATGTGCCCATGCAATATCATCAACAAAATTTTGTAAAAAATGGGCCGCAGTTGAAGCCCCAGCTGGTATTTGTTTGCTACCAATATTACAAATATCTGCAACAGTAGAAGTTATCGCTTTTTTATAATCATCACCCATCGGCAACTGCCATAAGCGCTCACCAGCAATTTCTGCAGCACCGTGTAAACGTTCGATTAATGCTGGATGTTCACTAAATAATCCACTATAAAATGGCCCGAGCGCGCGAGAGCATGCGCCAGTTAATGTTGCTAAATCAACAATAACATCTGGTTTATAATGTTTCACTGCATAAGAAAGTGCATCAGCAAGAATTAACCGCCCTTCTGCATCAGTATTTTTAATTTCTGCTGTTTTACCATTATAGAACGTTACAATATCACCAGGCTTTGTAGCATGACCACTTGGTAAATTCTCTGATGTTGGAGCAATAGCAACAATGTTTACGTCTGGTTTCAATTGCGCAAGTGCATCAATCGCACAAATAACTGCCGCAGCACCAGACATATCTTCTTTCATAGTTTCCATATAGTCTGCTGGCTTTAAGCTCAATCCACCGGAATCAAACGTTATACCTTTACCAACAAAACATAACGTTGGCGCATCTTTTTTTGCAGTTTTATATTCGAGGATAATTAATGCACAATCAATATCTGATCCTCGGGAAACTCCGGCCAATCCACCCATACCCATTTTTATAACTTCTTGTTCACCAAATGTAGTAATTTTTAAATCATTACGGTTGGCAACTTTTTGAGCTTCTTCAACCATATGTTGAGGAGTTAAGTTTGAAGGTGGCATATCAACCCAGTGGCGCGCTTGGTTAACCGCCTTGGCAATAATATTTCCTTCTTTTATCCCCTGCTCAGCTTCTATTTGATACTGCTCATCTGCAACAAGAATAGCTTCTGATAATTTATTTTCTTTGGACTTTTTATCGGTAATATAATCATCAAAACGATATTGTGCCATCTGCAATGTTATAACTGTTTGTTCTGCCATATAAAAAGGAGAAGCACCAATACCTAATTTTGCGAGTACATGTAAAGCAACAGATGTTCCTTTGCATGCGCGAATTTCTTTTACTAATTGACCTAATGCACGGCGATAACGCTCAATTGGACTTACACTCTTCGATTCATCACCTACTCCAACCACAATACCAAATGCCACTCTCGCATCAATAATCAAAGGAACGGTAAGTGATTCTTGTAAACTTCCGGTAAACTTACGCTGCTTTACAATGGCTGCAAATTCAGGACAGGTCTTTTTGAATGCATTACTGATTGCCGCGATATCAAAATCTTTTTCAACGATATAGGCATAACAGTCAACATTATGCGCCAACAAATCTTTAGTTGAAAGGGAGATATTTATCATATATTTTTTACTCCATAAAATAATTAAAAGTCATGTAATAATAACAAAAAAAAGCACTGCTTGAAAGCAGTGCTTTTTTTTATCGGATCTTAATCGATATCCCCATGTAATTTATCTCCACACTTTAATTGCGGTCCCCATATAAAAAAAATGGAAAATGGGGTTAATTATTCCATATTTTCTTGTCGCTCTTCAGGAGCATATCCTCGCACAACCATATCACGTGGATAGAAATATGGTCTCCAACTTTCATTTTCTTGTTCAACAATTTGTTGTCTACGGTTTTCTTTGTTTGCAACGTACTGTTTAATCTGGGCTCCATAACGATCATCTATAAAGGATTGTAAATCTGCTCGAGAGATAAAGCCTTCTAAATTAATCACTGATCCTTGATTATCAACACATCTCTTACCATTATTGAAAAATATAAATGTCGGCATTGTGGTAACGCGATATAAACCAGCAAGATCTGATAAATCCTTACGTCCAACGTTTATCTTAAGAAAAATAATATCGGCATCATCGTAAGGCTGATATCCACTTAAATCTTCATACATGTTCATTAATCCTCTATTCTGACCACGCATTTTTCCATTTCCTTTTTCACCTTCATAAAAAAGTGCTACTACCATAGAACCTTTTGATACCGTATTTTCAAAATCTCTGCGAGTCATAACAGCTCTTACTTTTGCATGCAAAAAATTACCGCTCAATAAAGCACACAGTACTATCATTATCATTTTTTTATTCTTTTTCATCTTATATGCCTTCTTTTAGTATGTTTTATCCAAATAAATGATCATCATCTTCTTCATCTTCAACAATACCTTCTTGGGGCAGCTGATTAATATCACCATTCAGGACTTGATCACAGAACAATCGGACATTTTCTATATATTTTTCAGGATTATAAAAAAATGAATCATAATGCCGGCGCCCATTAGTAAGCCATAAACGCTTATAACCACCAGCATTTTGGTATACATTCATAATTTGCTCAACAGAAACCTTTTGATCATTTTTACAATGAATAAAAAAAGTAGGAACAGTAATTTTCTTAGCTGATTCAGCCGGATATAAAGGACAAAAATTAGTATTTACCCCAGTAGCATCCATTTGGGCAACTGTTTTTAACACCGCTTTAACAAGTGCTTGAACATAGGGATGGAACGCATGTTTTTGCAGAAAATCTCTTCCAGGCAAATCAAACTCATATCCAAATAAGGTACATTTTAGTCCTTGCAATCCGCTTTGTATAACCTTTTCACTTGAATCAAAAGGACAATCCAATAGCATTGCATCAAATAAGTCTGAAACCAAAGCCTGCGCTTCTATTGAAGAAACCGCCCCCATAGAAAATCCATAAACAAAAAGAGGAATACCTTCTAATTCAGGATGATTACGTAAAAACTGTGCCGCAGCAATCACATCGAGCGATTCATCTCGCCCAAAAGTGCAATATTGCCCCTCACTATCTTCACCATGAGCTCTAAAATCAAATGTCATTACATTAAACTGGCTCTTTTTAAACACTTTTCTCAATATACCCACATCATATCTATCACACATAAACCCATGACAAATCAGAATAGTTGCTTTTGCATTCTGACACCGCATCAGAACACCTTTACGCGTAATTCTATCATTGCAGTTATGCCCCACTTGTGGATACAAAGAAACGTGTTCTACAACAATACCATTACATTCTTTAGTTTTTTCTGGAATAATACATCCATAGGGATTTTCTTGGATATGTCCCACTAGAATAGCTGCGTGGAATACAGATAAAATGATGGTAATATAGCTTTTTATGCTTTTCATGATCACCTTTTTTTATTCTTTTTTCTCTATCAGTCTATCATGACAAAATTACAACTTGCAATGTTTTTTGCATTTAAAAACAACAAGATATGAACTATTTTGCCTTTTATCATAAAGAAATAGCTCTAATACCTGATTATAAAAGCACCAAATTTCCCAAAAATAAAAATTAATGCTATCTTAATAGTATTAATAAAGGTTTTTAACAAAATAAATTAATATCACCGCTTGGGGAGGACTAATTCTTATGAAATGCAGAAGCACCATCCAATCGCTTTTTATATCTTTCATTCTTTCTTTTGGCGTCATTATTCATCCTGAAACAAACATTCCTGAAAAAAACACTCCTAGTGCCGCTGAGCAAGAACAAATAGCTCAATTACTACAATTTGCAGAAAGTGCTTTAGTAAAAGCATTCAGTGCTTTACAAACAATTGAAAACAAATTGACAGAAATAGCCCTTTTGGTAAAAAAAGGGTCATTCAGTAAATATGGTGATAGCAGTTCAAAAATAATGGCCGTATTGACTGATAATAAAGCAACGGTAAACGCTTTATTGCAAAACCAAGCCAGCATCATGTCTCTGCAAGACCCAATGAAATATTTAGAAGCCGCGTTTGTTGTTTCAGAATTTTGTAATGCTTTCATTCCTTATTTGGACCAACAAATACATAACAGCTTTAAAAACACAAAGCCTTTTGATTTCAAGGGCTTCTTAAAAAGAATACAGCACAAAACAACGAGCAGAAGCAGAGTCAATCATCTAGAACCAGCATCATTGGACAAACAACTTAATGTCACACGCACACACCTGAAAAAACTTGATATTACTGTTCAGGAAATAGGCCTGACATGGTACAATAAAGCTGCTCGTAAAGTTGATAAATATATTGTAACTCCTGCGAATAAATATCATTTACCCACAATCGGTCTTTATACTGCTGGTCTTGGCATTATTGGCTTATATACATTGTGGCATAATGGACATTTATTACTCGATGAAAATGCTGAGCAACTCATAAAATCAAAGATTCCGAATCCTCAGGGTTCACCAAAATCACCTGTCACGGCTCCTAAGCCATCAATAAAATCGAATGCTTCTGGTAAAACTGGTTCTGATGCACCAATATGGCTCAAAAGCTTTATCGTTAACTGGCTCGGTTATGCAAATGGTAAAGGCCCCATTATTCGCGATCATATGACTGGTAGATATCGTGTATTTAAGTTAGAAGATCTCAAAGATAAAAAGTCTGAAATAGGCGGCGCCCACAATCAAGATACTGATTTAACAAAAATACCAAGCGATGCTTGCATGCTCGCAACTGCTGATCATATTGTTACAGGACTTATGAGTAATGCTAACCCATTAGCAGCATTGGCTGCTGGTTATATGTTAAAATCTTTCTATGAAACATGGAAAGAGAGTATATGGCCAGAAGTTATCAAAAGAAGAACTAAAGTCTGGAATATGCTTCGTGGAGGAGAATATCTTAATACATACACGCCAGGACTTGCTCAAATTAAACCTACGGTAAGCTTTAAGGATATGGTTGGTCTTGATGAGGTTAAAAAGCAATTCTATTCAATCATCCAATATATTGATAATCCTGAACAATTAATGCGTATTGAAGCAACTCCAGAAAAAGGATGGTTGCTCAGTGGTCCTTCTCGTACTGGTAAAACATTCAGTGTTGAATGCCTGTGCGGAGAAATAGAGTTGCTCATGGAAAAACGTGGTATGGCGAACAAGATAAAATTCTTCAACATTGATGCTGCTTTAGTTAATAAATTTGGAATTCAGGCAATTCTCAATGAAGTACGGGAAAATGCACCAGCTGTTATATTCCTTGATGAAATTGATTTACTTGGATTACAGCGTGTAGGTAATAATGCTCTACTCAGCGAATTCCTTACTTCAATGCAAAGCTCTATGAATGGAGATCCATCAAAAGTGGTTATCGTTATTGCTGCCACTAACAAACCTCATCACCTTGATGATGCACTCCGCCAAAATGGTCGTTTTGGTAAAGAAATAAACTTTGAATATCCTGCAAGAAAGTATCGCGTTGAGTTCATTAAACGAGAGTTAGCTAACATGGCTCTTAATATTAATGATTTTGATGCAGAAAGTCTCGCTGATAAAACAAATAACAAGACGTTTGAAGATCTTAAAGCTGTTATTCGTAATGCTATGACGCGTTCATGGATGAATGGAGTATCACTCACACAAGAATTACTTGAAGACAGTATTGATACTGAAATTCGCCATATCATCACCACTGAACGCAAAGAACTCCCGGAACAAGAAAAACGTCTTATTGCTGTACACTTTGCAGGAAGAGCTCTTGCGGCAATGAATCTTGAAACACATGAACAATTTGATAAAGTAACCATTTTTGCACGTATGACTGAAATACAAGAACAAGGCGTATGGGACAACTATGCAAAAAATGATGGTACCAATAATAAAAAAGAACATGAAAAGAGAATTCAGCACGGTGCATTGTTAACAAAACAATCACATGATACTATTAATGTCAAAAATGCAACAACCGTTATAAATGATGCAACGGTTCTTATTGCAGGATTTGAGGCTGAAAAACTTTTACTTGGAGAATGCGGATATACATTCCATGAGGATGATCGAAACCTTGCATACCAATTCTTGGAAAAACTAGTATTCGGTGGTCTTAAAAAAGAAAATTTGGCTAAAAATGTTTGTGAAGAACTTAAGGCAAAAGTTTCGGCATTACTGACAGAGTGTCATGAGAAAGCTATGATTATTCTCAAAGAACATGAAGATACTCTCAATGCAATTGCTCAAGAACTCATGGTAAAAAAAACATTGAATAAAAAAGATATTGAAAACATCATTGAAAAAGTAAAAAACCCAATAATAGAAACAACAAATGATATTGTTGAGGCACCTGCAGAAACACCATCTGAAGATGCAGAAGCTGCAATAGCTTAAAAAGAGATATTAAAAAATAAAAGTAGCCTTGAATTTTTCAAGGCTACTTTTATTTTTTAATACCCAACTTATTTATCAATCATTGCAATCCGCTGTGCATATCGCCCACCTTTAAATTCCTGCGCAAGCCAAGATTCAATCATATTCACTGCGTCAGCATACGAAACAAAATCACAAGGAAGTGCCAAAACATTGGTATTATCTTCTTGTTTGCATCTCATAGCAATATCTGCATTCCAGACAACAGCTGCATATATATTTCTGTGACGATTAGCAGCAATTGCCATACCAGTTCCCGTACCACACAACAGCACTCCATTGTGCACACTGCCAGAATTGATTAATTCAACAACTTTATCAGAGAAAAGAGGATAATCGGTGCGCTCTTCATTATCTGTACCAACATCTATCCAGGTAATATTTGGCATATGCTGTTCAATATATTTTTTATGTAAAAATCCACGATGATCAGCACCAATAGCAATTTTCATAGAGACCTCATTATTGCTTAGTATTCCACATAAATACAGCTTCCGACTTAAGCGATCTCCCATACAACGTAATATTTTTTGTTTCAGGAGTAACCAAGAATTGGTCATTAATATCTTTTGCATCAAATTTTATACTATAAGGTACTTTAAAGCGATTATATTTTTTACCAAAAATATGAATATATTCTGGCGAAATATCGATTGCTTTAATTTCAATAGGCGCATAATTTTTATCATCAATACGCAAGAAGAATGTCCATTCACTATCAGAATTTCCCAACGGATGTTCGTAAGTAGTTAACACATAAAATGTTATGAAATGATTATTCTCTTCAAGTTGACGTCGTAAGAAAACTTTTTTTTGTTCCTCTGTTTTTCCAAATTTTAATGTATACAGATGAGCATAATTAACCCGCACATCATCTGATAACCATAGTACATCAAAACGAGCACGCGTAGTTAATTGGTCATATGTCGTAACTGAACGAATATACTGCTGAGCTTGAGTAATATCACTATCGACAGTTGGAGCTTGTATAAAAGTTCTTTCTCCCCAATCAATAATTCTTCCACAACCAGATAAAAATAACACACCAACACAAAGAGAGAGCGTACGAATTTTCATTAATACTTTCATATTTTCCTTTTCATTTGTAACCTTTAGTGTTACTAGTTATCCTAATTAAAACAATAATTCTTTACAAGAGCCAAGGCAGGAAACAATGAATACAACGCCCTTTTTTTTAGCTCACCGTATGTTGTTCGCTCACGTATATCAAAAAAGTATTTCAACAATGACCATCATTTGTTTTGTAGGTATATTTATTGGTTCCTTTTCTCTTGCACTTATCACTGCCATTATGAATGGCTTTGAGGCTACTATTTATCAAAAAATGCAGGGAATTCACTCACAAGTAATCATACAGTCATATAATAATGATATTAACCTTGATGTACTTACTTCTGTTCTGACAAAAGAATTTCCTCAAGTTATCGCTTGTTCTCCCATGGCTACTCATCATGTTTTATTGCGCACACAAGATTCATCAGACGAAATGCCAATAGTAGCAATGATCAAAGGAATTGATCCATATAAAGAACATTTAACCAGCTCTTTACCTCAGAAAATCACGCAATCCATTTCATCAGAGTTTTCTCAACTCTTTGCTAAAAATCATATTATTATCGGTAAAGAATTGGCACGTAACAATCAAATTACTGTCGGCGACACGATAGATCTTCTTTATATACAAGATCAAAGAACATATCGCAATAAAGTTACTTTTGAATCACAACCTGCTATGGTAAGTGGCATTTTTGATACAGGAATTGATGAATTTGATAGCGGTGTTGTATATTGTTCTCTTACATTTTTAGAAGAACTATACCCAAACATGCACATAGAGCAAATCAATGTTGCACTTGCATCGCGCACAAATGAAGAAATCATTATACAATCATTACGAAACCGACTCGGTCTTGAAGTATATTCCTGGAAAGATTTATATCCATCTCTTGTTGCGAGTTTAAAACTCGAAAAATATGTTTCATTTTTTATTCTTGCATTAATTGTTCTTGTTGCAAGCATGAATATTATTTCTCTTCTGTTTATGCAAATTACTCAAAAAAAACCTATAATTGCTTTACTCAAGGCAATGGGTATGTCTCACCAAGCAATTAGCGCTATTTTTTTCATTATGGGAATGGCTATCAGTTCCGGCGCATCTTTGTGTGGTCTTGGCGCTGCATTAGTTGCTAGTTGGGTACTGAAAAAATATCCTTTTATTACACTGCCGGATAGCTATTACGTTACACATCTGCCTGTTGCAATGAGTTGGTCTATTATATGTATTGTTTTTTGTGTTGTTGTTATGTTTAGTTTATGTGCAACATGGTTACCAATACAAAGAATACGTTCTATCAATATTTCTCAGGTCCTACGATTTGAAGGATAAAAATGATTCATCAAAAATTATCGTCATGGCACATGCTCAATAAACGTATTTTTGTTCGTGCAGATTTAAACGTACCAATCTCACAAGGGAATATCACCAATGATTTTCGCTTACAAAGTATCATGCCTACCTTAGATTTTATTATTGAACATAAAGGCAGCATTGTTTTAGCAACACATCTGGGGCGGCCAAAAAATAAAAATCCGGAATTTTCTACAAAAATACTCATTCCTTGGTTTGAAAAACATGGATACACTATACGTTTTATTGAAGATTTTACAAAAATTACATCCGAAAAAATCGTTCCAAAAGAAATTCTTTTATTAGAAAATCTCCGCTTTTTTCCTGAAGAAAAAAATGGAGATCCTTTATTTGCAAAACAACTTGCACATACTGCGCAATATTATGTTAATGATGCTTTTGGAGTATTACACGAATATGATTGTTCAGTCACTTTACTCCCTTATGAATTTCCTGAAAACAAGCGTAGTATTGGATTTTTAATAGAAAAAGAATTGTCAGTATTGGCTCAACTGAAAGAACATCCGCAACAACCATTTATTGCCATCCTTGGGGGAGAGAAAATCAAAGACAAAATTCCGCTGATGAAACATTTACTTTCCAAAGTTGAATCTCTCATCATTTGTCCAGCTCTTTGTTTTTCATTTCTTGCTGCACGCAAGCAAACCGTAGGAAAATCTCTTGTTGATACTACAATGATTCCAACCTGCAAAGAAATAATGCTTCAGGCAGAAAATTCCAATATTCCCTGCATATTTCCTGTTGATTATCAAGTTGCATACAATTCTATTGATGGACCATTAGATATAGTTGATGGACAAAAAATTCCTGATAATGCCATTGGCATTTCCGTTGGACCTAAAACTGTTGCCAATATTACCGAAATAATTAATCATGCAAAAACAATTTTTCTCAATTGCGCGATGGGATTTTCAGAAAGACCAGAAACACAAGAAAGCACTATCGCTATCATCAACGCAATGGCACAATCATCTGCTATAACAATTATTGCCGGTGGAGATTCTGTTGATAGTGCTTTTCATGCAAAATATTACTCACAAATTGATCATCTCTCGACTGGCGGAGGAGCAGCACTTGCATATTTAAGTGATACAGTATTACCAGGATTAAATCCATTTGAAGAAAAATAAAACTTAATATACTGGACAAAAACTCAACAAACAGAGCCCATCAACCATAATTTCTTCATGAGGATGTTCTTCATCAGGAGAACTATTTTTCTCACAAACCAAAAAGCCATGATTATCATGCTTTAAGTCCCATGCATAAAAACCATAATCATTTAAACCAAGCTTTTCTGCAATCGTTTCAGCCATTTCCTCATGTGAATGACCACGATTTTTACGGCTTTCATAATTAAAAGAACGGACTTTTTGATTAAATGAAGATTGAGCAACTTTTTCTATAAATTGATCTGGATTAGTCCAAATGTTTTCAAATCCCTGCAATTCTTCTCCAGAAATTCCCACAATACCTTTTAAACAATTGAATGCAGGATTATCTATGAAATATGCTGCTTTTGGTATATTAAAATAATCTTTACTACACAATTCATGCAATACAAAATCGGTTATATTGTCACGACCATGTAACTGCAACATTTTTCTGGGCAAACGTCGCAGATTATCAACAATTTGAGCATGTCGATACATCATCATCTCGGGCTTCATAACTACTCCTTCTGATCACCATCCTACTACTCTCTTGATCAACATACCCCACCTTACCCTTAACTGCAACTACTCTCAAAAGCCTTTTATTTCATTCTATCATGTCTTATTTTTTCAAAGCAATACTTGCACAACCACAATAAAATTTAATATCTGAATTAAATTATTAAGCGTTTGCGCCTTTATGTTTTCAGATATGGAGTAAACCACCTGATTGACTGGAGGAAATTTATCTTTATGGTATACTAAAAAGTAATATTTAAATCGAAATAGGACATAGAGTGATGCATAAGCAAAAAATGGCACTTGTAATTTTAATGTTTTTTGCCACCTTTTTCCCAGTAACAGCACGAACTCCTTTTAGAAAAAAAGATAAAGATGAGTCACGAGTTACTGCTGGGTGGTTAGGCTTTAAAACCGGCATATCTCGAACAAGCAGAGCTTTTACAAAATCAATGTTTAGCATATTTAACCGTGATTATTTTTATAGTCATCTTTTTCCAAAAAAATATGTGAAAGATGCTCATCATGATAATACATTCATTGATTGTATTGCTATTAACAAGTGTATTGAAAAATTGTTGAAAGAAATAAAAAAACAAAAAAAAGAATATACCGATTTTGAAATTTTAAAAGATAAAAATTTTAACCGTCATAAAAAATGTGGTTTATTAATTTTAAAATTTAAAAATTATCCGTTTGTCCTTAAACTTTTTATGGAAACACCAAAAACATTTATCGATCCTTATTGCAAGGGCCCCGATAATCAATTCTTTTTTTACATGTCTGGCGGAATGAATAGACATATTGCAGGATTAACGCGCGTAAGAAATTTAGAGCTGGTAAAAAATCAAATAGAACAAAATGATCGCTGGAAAAATAACGTTATCATGCCTCGTAAATGGTATTGGATACCAAAAAAACCTCGTTGGATGGAAATCAAAGGATATAACATTGGTAACGAAAAAGAGATATCTACCTTAATGCCAAGCACGTACGCTATTATTGCCGATATGCTTGATACTAAAGAAGATGCCCCTTTATTATCAGTACAAAAGAGAAGTGAGCTTGTAATGCAACTGTGTATGGATTTACAACTTTTTGTTGATCCGCATGGTGATAATTTTGTGGTTAAACATAATAAAGAAACAAACGAATATAATATAAGCATTGTCGATACAGAACATTTTCCTTCTCTTGTTGGTCTTAAAGAACAACCGTTTTTTAACAATCATCTTGAATATTATGTCTATCTTGGAGCAAAATACTTCAAAGATGCATTCTTGCAAACAAAACTTGATCGTCGAGAAGCTCAAAATTATATAAGTCCTTGTGAATTACAATGGCAATAAAAATAAGATTGCGCAAAACATTAAAAAAACACCCAGCTGGTAAGCTGGGTGTTTTATATATTTAATTCTTTTTCTATGGCACTCAATTGACGTTGTAATTTTACATCCGCACCTATGTGTTGTTCTATTTTAGAAATAGCATGTTTTACTGTTGTATGATTACGATCACCCAAATATGCCCCAATTTCCCTTAATGAACGCTCAGTATTTTTTTTCATTATATACATGGTAACTTGACGAGCAAAGGCCAATTCTTTATTTCTGTTTTCTGAACGTAATTCTTCTAAAGAATAAGGGAAATGCTTTGATATTGCTTTTATAACTGCTTTAAAGTCCACTGTTTCCTTAGTTGCACATTCATCATGCAAAAATACTTTTTTCACCAAAGCAAGAGTAATTGGTTCTTGTGTTAATTGTGCAAATGCTATCACACGAATCAATGCTCCCTCTAATTCTCTGATATTAGAAGTAACATGAGATGCAAGGAAATGAGCTACTTCATCATTAAGAACTTGACCATTTGCTTCGGCTTTTCCCTTAAGAATAGCCATTTTAACTTCGATACAAGGTTGATGAATATCGGCTATCATGCCTGATGCTAAACGCGATCGTAATCGGTCAGCAATTCCATTCATATTTTGTGGAAATGTATCGCTTGAAAATACCAATTGTTTACGCGCATCATACAGTGAATTAAAAATATGAAAAAATGCTTCCTGCGTTGTATCTTTGTTTGAAATAAATTGAATATCATCAATCAAGAGAACATCCACCAACTGATATTTTTTTTGAAATCTATCTATTTTATCAAAGCGAATTGCATTAATAAATTCTTGTACAAATCGATCTGCTGTTTGATACAAAACAAGAGCTTTTTTATTATGTGATTGAATGGCATTGCCAATAGCATGCAATAAATGAGTTTTACCCAGGCCTGATCCTCCATAAATAAACAATGGATTATATAAATCGCCTGGCTTTTGAGCAACAGCAGATGCTGCTGCATACGCAAGAGAATTTGTTGGACCAACTACAAAAGTATCAAACTCATATTTTTTGTTGATATGACCATATTGTTCTGCACGCTGCTGCCCCACTAAATCATTTCTTTTCGAAACAAATGGAATAACGTGAGCTGGACGATATGTTTTTATTGATGTTTTTTTTGGTTCATTCAACGTAACTTGCATTAAACCATTATTTATCTCATGACTATCATGCTGCTTTGAAGAATGCGTTATAAATACAACTTTGGGATCAGGAACATTAAGTAATCGTGCCAAATGTATTTGAAAAATGGTCCTATAATTTTTTTCAAGCCAATTACAAACAAATGCATTTGGAGTTTGTAAATAAATTACTTTTTCCATAGCATCCCATTTTGTCATAGAAACAGCTTTGAACCATGTTTCAACAACACGGCTACCCAACTCTTCTCGTACAATCTTTAAAAAATCTTCCCAAATGAAATGCATCACAATAAAACCACCCCAAGAACAACAGTATAAATTTTTCCATATATATTCATTATGGACACCCAATTACCATGACTATGTAAACTGGGCTAGAATTGTATCGTACCAGCTTTTTGCGTCATCAACAATAAAAAACAAAAAAATATGAAAAAAGATTAAAAGTATAAAGCGGATAAAATTCCATTGCAAATACCATGAGCAAGGCAATTTTGATATTCATGATTATTAAGTAACAATACTTCTTTGGGATGAGATAAAAAACCAACTTCTATAAGAATTGCAGGCATTTGCACACCAAGCATTACTTGAGAAACAGAATGTTTAACTTTTCTATCAATTGGTTCAGTATGAAATTGAGCTATTTTTTCACATATATTACGTTGTACTGAATGCGCTAACATGCGCGAAGTATCGGTACGCCGTGCCATAATATCTGCAACACAACCATCTTGTTTAGATGATAAACATGAATATTCTTTCTTTAACAAATTTGGTTGTATACAAAACGTTTCAACACCAACAGCTTTAGGATTTGCAGCATAATTTGCATGAATAGAAACAAATACATCCGCCTTAACACTGTGCGCATAAGATGTACGCTCATCAAGTTGCATATCACAATCATTTTTTCGTGTTAACATAACAGAACAGCCATGTTGTTCCAATAGATTGCCCACAGCTGTACCAATAGAAAGACACACCTGCTTTTCTTGAATTCCACCCTGACCTACTGCGCCCGTATCACGACCACCATGGCCTGGATCAATAATAATACGAGGTTTATCAGAACGCCATAATGTACGCAAAACAGGTTGATTATTGGCTTGTTCAAGTTTATGCAACAATTCTTTATTATATAATCTGAATACAAAACCTTTTTGTAAGCCAATCGAATCAAATTGCTCATAATTTAAACTATACTTATCAGGATCAATGCAAAACGTGATTGTTACGCCTTTTGTTGGTTTGATTACTGATTCAATAGTAACTTTATAAGAATCATTAAAATTATTTACTCGATTAACCATTGCTTCACATTCAGAAGAATTAATAATTGTATTGGGGAAAAAAAAAGTAATAGCCGTGCAAGAACCATTTTGTATATTTTTTATTTCCTGAATATGCGGGTCTGCAGAAAAGTATAATGATATATTTGCTTTTTCAAGATATTCATCATTGTTAGTTATGTGGTGATACACTTTATTCAAAACAATATTATCATTACTAAATGAGTGAAAAGCATAGAGCACACTTATAACAAGAAATAGCGGTACTAAAAAATTTTCTATTATTTTGCTCATAACATCCTCCTTTACCCCATTTTCCATTACATTTTTCATGAGGGACCTCTATAAAGAAAGACACTATCCTTCCTTTCTCATCCCCTCTCCTGACACAATAGTATCATTTGAAATATCAAATAGTCAATATTAAAAATTAATGCTATGCAATTCTCTTTAGATTGAATAAAAAATGGGCAAAATTTTATACTCATTATTTGGATTCAGCAACATAAGAAAGACGATGCGAAGATTCCCATGCACGCAAAAAATCTTGAAGAGGATATCTTTTAAATACATCATTATCACATTCTGCAGCAGGATCATGACACAAAACTTCTCGGGTTTCATTATCCCAACCAACCACAACTAATAAGTGGCCATGAGGAAAAGATTTGAACGCACCAGGCAAACTACCACGAACACTCACAACCACAGGCATTCCACAGATCAATTGTCGATGAATATCAGCAAAAAAGTTCATACGTCGAACAAAAAAATGAATAGTACCATTTGTATGCTCAAATGCATGAGCTATATTGCACGGCCAACTTCCATATACCCCAAGCCCTTGATCAAAAGAATGTATTGCAAACAATAAAGGATCTTCATCTTTATTCATTATATAGTTAACAAACATTGCGCATGAAACGGGAGAACATATTCTACCTTTATCTTCATGATCCAACACAAATTGCGCAATTTTTGGAACACCAGATAAATAGACAGATCCCAAATCATTATTCACGTCTTTAGATGATTCAGCTTTGAAAAGAACATAATCTGAAGCAGCCACAGAAAGATTGTGTATCAAAGATAATGAAGCAGCTTTTTGTCCTTGAACCTTTATCCGAAAAGCATCAGCACTTTTTTTATTTTCTATTTCAAGCCGTACATGTACAAAAGAAGAACAACCATCACTTTTACTAATATATGATTGCTGCATATGCGAACCCCAATCAACCATATGATGCCATATCCCCCATTTTTTGGTCGCTGCATCACGTACTTGCACGTAAAAAGAAAAGTAACCATTTTCAGGCCGAATAGCATTCCAGGAAAAAATAAGCTGCGTAAAAGGAGTTACGTTTTCCTGGCAAAACAATAATGATTTTTTGTTTTTATGTAATATGCGTTCTTTATAGTTACATTTTTTATGGTATATCCATGTCCATTCAGATAAAGGTTCATTACCATAGAGAGGTAGGAAATACAAAAAAAATAGTAAAAATCGTGCTTTCATCATCATTTGTATCCTCTCTATATACTTTATTAATTTTCACATATATAATAACACGCACGCACATTAATTATCAATATTTCTAAATGAAATAAAAGCAATGTGCGTAAATCATGGAAAAGAGTACCATAACTTTGTTACACTAGCACTAGAACAACCAGAAAAAGGATTTGTCATGAAATTATTCAATGTCATTTTTCTTGTATATGCACTTTTTATTATCCCATTAGCTTTATTTTCAAATCAAAAAGCAGTTATAAGCGTTCCAATTGCTGATCTACTGGGACAGCAAATAACCACCACAATACCTAATAGCTCAGCCGAAAATGCGTACGCATCAATTGCTGTGTGTGGCAGCAACATCAAAATTGCGTGTGCTTGTCCTCGCTTACACCAATTACTGTATAATGAAATTGTTGATGTTTTAAAAACAACGGATGAAGAAGTATGTATACAAACTACTCAAGCATATTATCTTACCCAACAAACAAAAAAACCACAAAACCAATATTGGACATTAAAAAAAAATATCACCTATCTTGATGATCTGATGACACACCATATTTCGGCATCTCATATACCACAACCAATAGATTTTTCTGATAACAATTATCACGCGTTGACTAATACTGACATTATAACACTCACTGAACCCCATCATGATTCAACATTACGTATTACTTTTTCTGCAGGAACACGTTTTGTAAAAACAGATTCGCCACGTAAAAAAAGGGCTTGCATTATTGAAGTATTTGCCGTTGATTATCTCCACCTAAAATTGCATAAAATAAAAATACCCTTACATAAATGCATTATTGCTCATCAGGTCAAAACAAACCAAGAACATATAACAGATTTTATTACCGTGCTCAAAAAATGGTCACACTGCAAACAAGGATTTATTCCCTACGTGTGGGGAGGAACAAGCTTTGTAAAACCAATACATACACATTTTAAAGAAGTTACTAAAACAGGACACCATGGCGATTATTCTTTTTATGAATACGATAAAAATACACTCTCTCCAAAAAATGGCTTTGATTGCTCAGGACTTATTTTACGCGCAGCACAAATCAGTGGAATTCCTTATTTTTGTAAAAACACGACAACCATTGAACAATGCCTTGCCCCACTGACTACAGAACAACAATTGCAAGCCGGGGATCTTATTTTGATAAAAGGACACGTGATGGTTGTTGCTGATACCACCAAAAACACATTGATCGAAGCACGATCTTATGGGCATGGATATGGTAAATTACACGAAATACCTATTAATCAAGTATTTGAAGGAATAGAAACCTATAAAGATTTATATGATACATATCATGAAAAAAAAGTAGTTAAAAGAAAAGATAAAGATGGTAAAGTTCGTGATACATTCAGTAATTTACAATTATTTTCAATGATGAGTGTATGGAATAAATAAAAAAGACTTTCAATCATTGAAGGTCTTTTTACAAATCAAAAGTATTTAAAAAATATTACTTTTTATCAGCCATAAATTTTTTACACTCTCTGATATCATTACGCATTTGTTTAATTTCTTTAGCTACATTGTAAGTAATAACTCCACCACATACAATAGGAGCAGATATGAGATGTGATACAAAAAGGCCGCCATTCACTGAAATAAGTCTTGATTTAAGAAATACAGATTTTATATTTGATCTAACAGCTGATACGCTCTCTACAACATGAAGAGCTCCATAAAGGGTGCCATACAATGGGGCTATTTCTTTTAAATCTCGCCGAACTGATTCTTTAAAAGATGGTGTTTTTTGGTCTTCTGATGGGATTACACTCATAGAAACTTGTAGTAATATTACTATTAATAAACCATTATACTTATTCATAAATAAGTCCTTTTTCTTCAAGATTATTCACTAATATTTCTTTGTAACGTATTGCACGAATTATAGATAGCTGTAAACAACATCGTAGCTGGCATTGTTTTAAGTAATCCTTTACGCATACCATAATTCATACCGTCAAAATCTTGTAAAGAGTTCTTGAAAGGAGCACCTTTTGCAATCTTTATCGCACTTACTGATACAACAGGAATAGCGCTATAAAGAGCAAGATAAGTCATCATATAATTTGCAACGGCTGTTTTGATCGAATATTTATGTGTATCAACACATTCTTTTTTAGATATATCTAGCCCAAATAAACCACTGTGGATAGCCAAACATATGACTGCTACCATTGCAATATTGTTTTTATTCATAAATTTTCCCTATTATAGACTAATAAATACGTCTCTTTACAAAGATAACATAAAAATTCAGATTGTAAAGAACCATCCCAAAAGACCCATGGACAGGGAATAAATGGCACATCCTTTCATATGCAGCAGATTATGCACTACAAGGATACGTCTTTTAAGCAATGAAAATAGGAAAATTGACCAAATAAGCAATCTTGGATAGTATATGCGCGTAAACACATATCATTAAGGAAAATCGTGAAAAGTATAAAAAAATGTATGTTCAAAAAAATAACTTTCTTATTGAGCCTCTTTATTATGGAACAAGCTCATGGCATGCATACACCCATGGAAATTGAAAAAGCAGATTCTATTGCAAGAGAAGCTTATGTTAAGGAATTATTATTACGTACTATCGCACTTCCCGATGATATTAAAAGATATATCTTCCAAATAATGCCACGTGAATCTCATGATGAATTTATTAAACGCGTTAAAGCAACCACAAAAAAAACAATTCCCGATTATTATTACTATAAAAATTTTCAAAAAACTCAATTCGGTAAAGGCGGCCATAGCAAAATGAGTATTCCAACTGGGTTATGTCCTTATAATGACCATGTTGCCGTATTGAATGGAAACCATCTTCAGATTATTAATACTCACAATCATTCTATAATACACACAGAAAACCTTCCTAACCTGTACTATAAGAATATCGCTCTCTCTTGCAATCTACATACAATTGCAACTATTCACGAAGAAAGAAGAGATACAAAAGGTTTTTCTAATATTTCTCCTTATGATAAGAGTATAAATGTGTTAACGATAAAAAACAGACAAACACAAAAAACAGAATCTTATAATCTCTCTAATCTCTCTCCTTTTTTTGTCATGGGTGACGCACATTATCCATTACCTGAATTCGCTTTTAATGAAGAAGGAACTCATCTAATTCTACGCGGTATAAATGCTGAACAAGTAACATGCTCCTGTGAAGGTATCGGCTCATGTGATGCATGCAAAGATATGCCTCATCATTTGATAATCCCCGTTATCATTAATCAACATATGCATCTTTTATTTTCCCTTGTCATGGGTAACAATTTCCCCAATAACGCACATGAAACATCAAATGAATCGCACACCTATGTTAATGAATGGGGACTTTTTGCTCCGGTAGTAGAGATCTTGAAAAGCTTTTTGCCCTAATAGTGCAAAGGAAATATCACAGGAAAAAAAATAGAAAAATCATGAAAAATACAAAAAAAATTATGCAGAAAAAAATAGTCTTTCTTATGAGTATGCTTATTATTCACCAAACTTATGGTATGCATACACCTATGGAAATCGAAATAGCAGATTCAATTATTGAAAAAAAAACTGATTTTAAAGAATTATTACGAAACATTATCACGCTTCCTACCGATATTAAAAGATATATTTTTCAAATAATGCCACGTGAATCTCATGATGAATTTATTGAACGCATCAAAACTACCACAAAAAAAACAATTCCCGATTATTATTACTATAAAAATTTTCAAAAACCTCAACTCGGTAAAGGCGGCCGTGACAAAATGAACATTCCTACTGCTGGGCTATGTCCTTATAATGACTATGTTGCCGTATTGAACGGAAAACACCTCCAGATTATTAATACTCACAATCATTCTATAATACACACAGAAAAACTTCCTAGATCAAACTATAAAAATATCGCTCTCTCTTGCAATCCTCACACAATTGCAACTATTCATAAAGAAAAAAGAGATGTAAGATATTCTTCTGGTTTTTCTTTTAGTTTTGCCAGTGCAAACGTGCTAACAATAAAAAACATACACACGCAAAAAACAGAATCCTTTGATCTTCCTTCTCATTTTGAAGTGGCTCACGCAAATTATCAATCACCCGAATTTGGTTTTAATAAAGAAGGAACTGATCTCATTCTACGTGGCGTAGATGATCAAAAAGAACAAACATGCTCCTGTGATCCTGAAAGCCTATGCGATGTAACATGCCAAGATATGCCTCATCACTTGATAATTCCCGTTACCATTAATCAACATATGCATCTTTTATTTTCTCTTATCATGCGTAACATTTTGCCCAATAGCGCAAATGAAGAATTTAAAGAAAAAAAATAGAAGCGTTATTAATTTTGCTCTTCCAACACTATCTGTACCCTACCTCTTTTGGCAGGCATATAAGACCCTTCTGCTTGATTGCTACAAAATACTAACATTCGTGCATGCAATAGTGGTAGCGCAATAAAAAGCTCTTTTTCCACAGCCTGCATCGTATCGGATTCTACTGAACAGTAATAAGGAGGCTTGCAAATATCTTTATGTTTCTCCATAAAACTACCTTCTTCATCAAGCGAAACTGAAGGTGTTTTCCAATATCCACCTAAGAAATGAACATAGTGGCATCCTTTATTATAAACTAATAAAAATGCCACTCGCATAGTTGGTTGATAGATTTTATAGTTTAAATGAGGAATCGCAATAGAATCGGAGGTCACAAATTCTTCTACAATAAAACTATCAAAAAAATCATTTTTCCATGAAGCATAAGCTGGATCTTTGCTTTCTGCTAATACGCCACTTTTGGTAATGATATAATATAAAATCTCATCTAAATCTTGCTTTTGTGTAATGATTACTCCATTTCCCTGAAATTCTCCTCGTGGTTTTATCACGAAGGTATCACATTGAAGATCATCTGCAATATGTGTGGCAAGCTCTTTGGTATAATTTTTTTGATAATTACCCCATTTCGGCTTAAACGTAGAAAGCAACTCATCTTCTGCAAACAATTGCGTCATACGAAATTTATCAATCCAAAAAGGAAAACTCGATTTATCTATAACTATCATGCCGGGAAATCTTGTTTCAAAATCATCAATGACACATATCTGAGATCCGTTACTATATAAAAATCCTTGATACGATGAAAGATCATATTTATCAACAACCGATTGCTGAGCCTGATTTCTAAAATAAGGATCAGAAACCAAAGCAATCAAGTCTGATGAGTTTTTCCAAGAAGAAGATTGAGTAAGCACAGAAACTATATTTTTATCTGCTATCCCATTAGCTACTACCCATCCATTTTGATTGTACAAAGAAAGAATACGCAAAAATTCTTGGTAAATAGATTCCTCTTGCGCACAACGAAATGCATCACCATTGAATAAAGAGAGAGACGCCTGCTGAATTTCACAAATCTTTACGCCTTGTCTAGTATTATATTTTAAATCCGCAATCATGAAACATATATCCACTGGATATTTTTCAGCTGCATAAACAATATGAAAAAAGCAGGCAACCAATATGGTAATAAATCTGCTCATCTATCAATCCAACTGCACTACGTTTAATACTGGATTGAACATAAGTACATCAGCCCCGGAATTATTATTCAACAAAACATTGAAAATTACTGGAGCGTTATTGACTCTTACCAATTGCATCACATTAAATGTTGATTTAATAAACATCGCTGTATTGGGTGAATCAAAATTGTAGTCTGCTAATGGAAATGGCTGAACCTCTGAAAAGGGATGTTCGCCTTCTTCCTCTTCTCTTAAACCAATAGCATATGAGAGAGTTTCGTTCAACTCCGAAAAATCTTGAACTATCCCAGAAACACTTATTAAATATGTTCCATTTGCAAAAACGGTTATTGTAGAACCATTTACCATAATATTAGAACCATTACTGGTATTTTGAGTAGCAAAACCTACAGTTGTTTGGCCGGGACCAATAAGCGAAGGCGATCCTGAATTAGCAGTATAATAAGAAGTAAAATCATTACTTACAACTCCTGTTGCTCCCGTTGCCCCAGTAAGACCTGTTGCTCCGGTAGATCCCGTGGATCCAGTACTTCCCGTAGCACCTGTACTTCCTGTGGAACCCATAGCTCCTGTTATTCCCGTTGCCCCTGTCGCGCCCGTTTGTCCAGTGACACCTGTAGAACCAGTTGCTCCGGTATTTCCTGTAGCCCCCGTTGAACCAGTAAATCCTGTGGCACCCGTACCTCCTGTTGCACCGATCGCGCCAGTTTGTCCTGCAGCACCGGTTGATCCTGTTGCTCCAGTAGTTCCCGTGGATCCCGTACTTCCAATAAGACCTGTACTTCCTGTGGAACCCGTAACGCCTGTTATTCCCGTTGAACCTGTTGCCCCTGTAGAACCAGAAAATCCTGTAGCTCCCGTACTTCCAGTAGCCCCTGTGTTTCCTGTAATACCTGTCGCGCCTGTTGCACCCGTAAATCCGTTAACACCATTTGCTCCCATAGCTCCAGTGCTTCCTGTTGCGCCCGTAGCACCAGTTGACCCTTGAGCTCCAATTATTCCTACTACAGAGCCACTAACAACAAAATCATTCACCGAAAGAGTTCCACCAACAACAACATTTTTATTAAAACGCGCAGTTTTATCAATCTTTAATTTTCCTTCAACATGTATACCTTGCTTGGTGTGGACATGTTTTTTCAATATTGTTTTACCAAGAATAGCAACATTTTGAGCGATAACTTTTGTTGAATATCGCGTTAAAGAATTATCAACCATATCCTGATTAATTTCATCAGAATCGGCAACTATTTTTACAGCAGATAACGGTAGAAAAGCAATTAATAGAGACAATAAAATCAATAAAGAAAAAAAACGTGAAATAAGCATATGTATTACTCTCTTTTTTTTTATATAAACTAACACATGATGAAGAATATAAAAAAAGCCTTATATAGCACAAGGTTTTTTTATAATGAGATAAATTTAATTATAGCAAACTGAGCACATGTTTTTAATCAAGCCAATAACACTAAGTTGTTTTTTAAATAATTCTATCTTTTGCTGGCCTATATGAGGTATCTTTTTGAGAAACTTATAAAAAAAGTGAGAAATATCATGGGATTTACTATACAAAAAGATACCAATGAAATAAAAAATTTTGATATAGAAAAATTCAGACGATCAATAACAAGACCTGGTACATCACCAAAACTCATTGAAGAAATTATTAAAAATGTACAGAACAACACATCACAATTTAAAACATCGGAAGATATATTTAGATACACCTTTGAGTTACTCAAAGAAAAAGAACCGTATGCTGCAATCAAATATAATTTAAAAAGAGCTATACTCGAACTTGGACCAACAGGATATCCTTTCGAACAATTTGTAGCTGAAATCTTTAAAGCTCAAGGATATCAAACAGAGACAAATCAAATTGTTAAAGGTTGGTGCGTAGATCATGAAATAGACCTTATCGCAAGAAAAAACAATGAAACTTTCATGGTTGAGTGCAAATTCCATAACGAACTTGGTTACAGATCCCATGTTCAGGTTCCCCTATACACTGAAGCGCGTTTTCATGATATAAAAAAAACATGGAAACCCGATAATACTCAACATAAATTGACACACACATGGATTGTAACTAATACATCATTTACGTATGAAGCGATCAAATACAGTAATTGCACGGGAATAACATTAACAAGTTGGGATTATCCAAAAACAGAAAATTTAGCCCATCTGATTGTGAAATTTAACTTATACCCTATTACAGCTCTCACATCACTAACTCATCACCAAAAATATTTATGTATTCAAGAAGGGCTCATGTTAGCCAAAGATGTTGAAAAAAATATCCCAATCCTTAAAAAGATTGGGCTTAAAGATTCTGAAATCCATAGGATCATCCAACATTGTAATTTTGCTTGCGACAGGGGTAAAAAATAATCATAAACTTAATACTCAACGCACTCATTTGGAAAGAGAAAAACCATGAAACTGATTATGAAGAAATCTTGTATATTATTGTCTCTATGTCTCAACCTTTATTGCGCAGAAAAAAAACAACCTACAGACAAAATTACGATAAAATCATTCTCAACAGGAACACCTGTAAAACAATCAACTATACATCAATTACTAGACCAAAAACGAATGCTGCATCTTGGCACATTACATAACTGTATTAATACAAAACAACCTGTTCCTGCAAAAATAATTTTCGATGCTGATCATGATATTACTGAAAAAGCTCTGTACCATAATCAAGGAATCTTTGATCAAGCTCTACGAACAAGTAAATAACTTCCATTATTTACTAAATACGGAAATATTAAGACCTTATTTTCTTTCATCAACAAGCGCAATAAGCTCTTCTATAATATCCATCATTTCTTTGTCGCCTTTTTGTTCTGCCTGAGTATGCGAATAAACCAATGCACAGCGCTGAACTTCTCTCAAATCTCCATAAGGATATTCATAATGCTCTTTGACTTCAGGATCAAATTGATCATTTTTACCTAAGAACCATTCACCATATTCTTCTATATCATGTGCTTCCAGGTATTCTTCTACCTCGGTTGGCGTTGGTTTTTCTTCGTTCCAATCTGAATCAAATGAAGTAACTTCGCCTGCTTTAATTAAATATTTTACGCGATCGAGTGCCGCTTTATTGAGGACAATAGTCATGATATTTCCCTTGGTTATGAATACTGTTTTTACCATGATTTAACAATAAGCAATACAAAATCAATAGTTGCAATAGTTATTCATTATCTTTACTTGACACATTCAGTAATCATGAAATAGAGTTTACCGTTAGTTTATATAACATACAAAAGCTTTTTCATCAGTATAATTAACCTGTTATTTCAAACTTCCTAATAAGCGCCGCTCCACGCCTCGCAGGATATTTTTGATCTAACTCCGCTGATATTTTACTCATCAGAGCACCGCGTTCTGATTCAGTTGGTATCACGGTTTTTAAAACATTATCTAATAAATAAGAAGTTTTTTTGATAGTTTCATCAACATTAATATGAAAAAGTGCAATGATTAATAAATCTTCCTTTGGTATGTAAAGCATTTTTGAGGAAAAAGAATCTAGTTCACCATTGTGGACTAGAATTCCATTTTTATTTTGAATGCCATAGGCATAATTTTTAAGATTTGGCTTTATGAATAATCCATAAAGCTGTTTTGGTAATATGGCATATTGTTTGTGTAAAGCATTATTCCACGTGATGAGATCTTTGACTGTGGAAACAATGCCACCTGCACCCCGTGCATTGCTCACATCATCCCATATAATCGGTGCCGGTTCTCTGAGAAGAGGCTCTTTATCTATAGGATTATAAACAAGTTCTGGCAAAAGATATGAACATTCTTGTTGTTCTTTGATCTGCTTCCAATTACCGCGATCAGGATGATAAGTTGATGTCATACCAATTGAATGGCAAAGATTTTCTATGTATTGCGCAAATGTAATACCCGAAATACCTGCTATTACCTCTGTTAATAAAAGATATCCCTCATTTGAATAAGCATAACTCGTGCCTGGTTCAAAAAGAAGCGGTTTTTCTATTAACAACGATATTATTTCTGCAGGTGTATGGAATGTGCTCAATTGTTTTCTAACGCCATCAAATCCTGTAGTATCGAAAATATCTCTTATTACGTTAGCAAGCCCTGCCGTATGACTTAATAAGTGATGCAGTGTAATTCTATGAGCCCAATCTGGCATTGTATTATTCCATATTGATGAGTCAGCCGAAAGAAATTGTGATAGAGGTTTGTGGAGTTGTTTTTCGACAAAAGAAAATTTTTCTGCTTCAGAATTACCATCGCTTATTGTATGAAGTGCATGCAACAACCCAACTGCTGTAAATTGCTTGGATAAAGAACCGATTAAAAATTGTGATTCATGAGGCAAATTTACCATTATACTGCTGCTTTTTGCATGCAGAATCATATTGCCATTTTTAATAATACACACTTCTCCATCAAGGACATTTTTTTGTTGTAATCCTTCGACTAATACACAAAAAGAATTTAGATTTTTTTTAGAGTAAAAAGATATGGTGTAAAGAGTTAACAGAGCGATTGCGCAAAAAATACAAATTTTTGCAAAGCGTACACACTTAGTTGATGACATACAATTCCTTCTCATCGTATAAATTAATCTACTTTATAATTGTATACTTCTAAAATACTTTCATGAGCATTAGAAGGATTACTACTTAATACCACAAATCTATTATCACCAAGAAATCTGATTTTTAAAAATATAAATCCTGAGCCAGGATTTAAAATATTTTTATGCTTATCATATAATAACTCTATTTTGTTTTCATAAATAAAAAACAACGTTCCGTGATGCATTCAATAATCAGAAAATACAGTTTACCGTTAGTTGACATACCATATAAACGCTTTTTTCATCAACTAGTCGACTAATCGCAAAATCATCTTTTTAATGAAACAATAAAAATCAAAGAATGGCGTAATAATTATATAAAATAAGAGACGATATTTTGGAATTAAATCTTCACGTATAAATCTAACATTTGAATTTGTTAGATAAATACCCTTAATATGTTCATTAATATATTCATCTATATCAGTCACATCAGGATGAGTAATCCCATCGTATATTTTGGTAATATTGCTTAGCGCTTTATAAATTAAACTATTAACTTCGAGATAACGTCCCTGTTGTTTGTATAGTTCCATAAGATTTATGTAATTCCAAACATATTTATCACATAATTTGATCGATTGCTTAAGAAGTTCTTCTTCTACATTACAATCATCTTTTTTGCTTTTTTTATAAGACCAAGAAGCTACATATTTAAGCATTGAATTAATTTCATCGGAACCTGCATCAAGATTTTTTATCTGGTGTAAGAGCATGTCGTCAATACCTCCCAACTGATATTCATATACATGCGCGAGCACAATAAGTGCTATTGGATTATTGTATTCAATAGCAAGTGCTTTTTCTAAACATGCTATACTCTTTTCATAATCCACAATTGGAACAGTTATGATAGCAATAGCAAGCTTTATCCAAATTTCGCTGGTATGAGTAGCAGTTTGCAATTCTTTTTCAACTACATTATAAAGCTCATCATAATTGTCTTGTATTTCTAATCTATCCAAATATGATAATAAATCTTTCATCCCTGAAGGTTCCTTGCATCAATAAAGTTATTAAATATTCTACCAAATGTACTGAGAAATGCATTGATACCAATAACTTCGCCTTTTTGTATAAAACATCTTACTTCTATATTATCAATTCCATTAAGCATGATTCGTAATTGATTATTGCCTTCTCTTAGACATCCTTTTTTATCTAAAAATAAAAGAGTCTCGCATAATGAATCCATAATAGCTTCTTGGTTTTCACCTACTGCCATAAGACCTGCCTGCTCATGCTTTTCTGAAAATATATGTCTTCTATATTCCTCTATTTTTGCTCGTAAATTTCCTTGACGGATGATACCTTGATCCCCAACAGTAACAGTTGGTAAAGTATTTTTCTGGGATATCTTATTTTCAACAGTTTTTTTTAGACCAGAAGCGGCAGAACCTTTTCCATCTAATTTAATTTTATTCGATTTATGCGTAGCCTTAAAGAGCAAACCTTCCGGTGTTGTTAAATATTCCTGTGGATTTAACAATGAATTATTTTTAACAAAGCTAATGCTTTTGTGTTTAATGGTGGTACAAAACTTACTTAAGCCACCAAGCAATTTGCTTTGTGCTTTATAACCAACTACAAAAGCTGTGCTACCTTTAATCGCATCTCTTACCGTTATTTCTTTTTTGTTTATGGCATCGATAATATTATTGAGTGGCCCAGCATATTTATTCCATTTTTCTTTCGCACCATCCATATTATGCATGGCAGTTAAGCCAACATCGGCAACGTTATAAAGAACCTTACACAATTGAAATGCAAGAATCTGTTTACCTGCAACAATCGATACCGTTGCTTCAATTGGATTGGTGAGAATATCATGCATAGCAGAATACATTCCAAGCGCAGCCCCTTCAGCAATTGCTTGGCCATAATCAAGCAATGTCCAACACAAATCACCAATTGTCATAGCTTTATCTGTCATGCCTACATGATTATAATCGACCATTGCAGCAGTTAAATCGACCAATGCTTCTTGATGATCATATAAAACTGAATGATGCATTAAACTATCAATACTCTCAAGAATCTTGAGCGATTCTTGGTGGATAACTTGCTGCAATTGATTCCCAGAACAGTGAGTAAAAAGAACTAATTCATGTCCATAGTGAGATAAAAGCTCTTTGACATTCTTATTCAGATTGTAGGGTTTATTTATTCGCTCCAATACAAAATCGCGATCAGCAATATTATAGTATATAGCTGATCGCGTATTAATCGCTTTTGCTAACGAAGGCGTGTAAATATCATAAACAGCCGTTAATTCTTTATATTCTGCACATTGATTAGCAAAAGTTGCAACATCAAAGGTTGCTACTTTTGTGCTAGCAACAGGTAACGTATTATGAGAGCCACTATCCTGCGAAATTGCTTTAACTGCATTAAGCTGCTTATATAAATAGGCAATACGCTTTTGTAATTTTCTACAATATGTTCCCTTCGCTACACGCCAAGCCTTTTGAAACAGATTAAGATTTTTTAATTCAGCATATAGTCTTTGGATTGTACCTTTGTAGCTGGGATATGTTTGGGCATATTGTACAAATGCATCATATATGTATAAACAGCGCTGATTTAATAGCTCTGATTCTGTGTAGCCGCAGCCGCCAAAACGATGTTGAAAATCTTCTATTGTATATGAGTCAAAGTTCTTTGCATTCCTAGATGATCCATGATCATTAAAATTATTCCACGTATGATCATAAGAAAAATCACCATGAACACTATTATTACCAGAATCTTTTTTGTATTCATGAGTAAATACGGAAAGCTTTATTTGAGCGCAATTCGACCAATCGGAACTAAAAGATGTGGAATATAAAACAGAAAAAAGTGCAACAAAAAACCGTAATGTTTTATATAGACTATTCATACTCACTCCTTTTTTAAAGCAACTAGATGCAGTTTAAAAAAAAGAGTATGCAAGATTTAAAACAAAGAAAAGAAAATAGTAGATGTCATTAAAAACCTGGCCCCGCAACTCTAGCTTTACGCGTAGGCTGGTATGCCCGATCCTACTTCGCCAAGGCTACGTCGGACACGGCAGGAATTGAACCTGTGACCTGCAGATTAGGAATCTACCGCTTTAAGCCCATCTTCACTACATTACGACGGGCACCCATATAGAGAACCAAAAATAAAAATCATATTCAAAAGTACGATATCCCCTGATGGGGAACCAAGTGGTGCGCCCAACAGGAATTGAACCTGTGACCTGCAGATTAGGAATCTGCCGCTCTATCCGACTGAGCTACGGGCGCTCATTATAAATCATTTAAAAAAAGGCAAAGCCAGACGTCCTTCGACAAGCTCAGGATGAGCGGGTGCGAAGTATGGCGCGCCTGGCAGGATTCGAACCTGCGACCTACTGATTCGAAGTCAGGCGCTCTATCCGACTGAGCTACAGGCGCAATATCTTTTATTCTATCAAACTCTCTTATCTTCACCGGGGTCCCCATTCGTAATGAAATGAAGGATGGGGCAAAGAAGCTCTATCCGACTGAGCTACAGGCGCAAATTTTTTATTATTCTTTCAATCTTTCTTACTCTTCACCGGGGTCCCTATTCGTAATGAAATGAAGGATGGGGTAAAGCTACAGGCGCATTAAGTTTATTATATTTTACCAACTTTTCTTGATTTGACCAGTAAAATCGAGGCTTTTGAACTATTTTCAATTTATTGTTACCCTGAAAATAGGGATAGAGCACATAACCTGGGGGAAAATCTTATGCATTATTCATTTTTTAGCCGAATCAGAGATATTTTATTTCTTGGCGCATTAGCCTTCTTAATCAATATTGCGTTTAATCGAACAAAATCTTTTATTGGTGAACACAAAAAATCTATTGTTCATGAACTTGATCGTAATTTTATTGATGAAATTTATACAGCACAGCGTCAATTGCATTTTTTAGAGGAAAATTATGCACATAATGATGAAATTGTTCATATAATTTCTGATATTAAAGAACGATTAGCAGTAATAGAAGAAAAATATAAAACCAATTCACCAGGCACAATGTTATTAGGCCCTATTGGATCTGCTGCGATTGTCACCAAAGAAGAAAAATTACAAAAAAATTTACTTGATGTGGTAAATGATATCAACAAACTATTACACATAATTAACAGTAAAGAAAATACATTTCAACATATACCAACAATCACTGCAGCACTTGAAAATAATAAGCTGTTATTGCAATCAATAACAGCTTAATGTTGTTGGATTACCAACCGAAAAACATTTTTATTTTATTCTTCACTCGTCGCCATATTGAATCATTTTCCAAAGTTTTTTCACTCAAAACTCCAAATATTTTTTTTACATTTTTTTCGAGAAAAATATTAATCAATGGATTTTGCAATTCTGCTATCGTAGAACAGCACGCAGCAGCCGGATCTCCTGATGCAGTAAGCATCCCAGCCCAGTATTCATTACCGGGATATGAATTACCATCCCACGCATAGCACGCAACAAGTAATTTGCCTTTATTTCCACCATTTAATGTATCAGCAGGATTTCTTTTAGAAAAATGAATTGCCATTCTTTTTTTAATCTTTTCCCATGTTAATACATCGATGGCACTTCTAGTCTGCTGCACATGTGCAGGAAACCAACTAAAATCAATATCACTAACGTTAAATAAATGACTATCACTGATGACATCCGCATATACGCTCAGCATATAATTTGCCTGTTTTTCATGTATTTGCCAAACACCCAGCCCAAGACCAACCACATGTACATATGCTCTTTTATTTTCTAGCTTAGCACGCTTATTGGCATCCATTAAAAATGGTTTTACCACTAAACCAATACGCTTTTTGTATACCGATGTGTTCAAATAAAACCCATTCTTGAGCAAAAGATATTTTCCTGAACGATCTGATTGCGCTTCAGCAAATGTTGGAAATTTTTCACCATATAAATTGGACCACAAAGCAAGAATCCCTTGATTTGTTGCTTTTAAACCATATCCTTTTTCTTGCGTATTCTGTTGGGGAGTTATTATCATCTGTTGCCATTCCATATAACCAGGCTTTTCAAAACGAGCACCTACTAATCCAACATAAATACCTTCTTCTTCATAAGAACCATCAATACCCACAACAGCTTGATTATTACGCGCACCATTATTGATAAAATATGTTGGAACAGAAACACCAATAAGAGCCGCTACTGCCATTTCATCGTATGAAAGATAATCTTTAAGCACTAAAGGATTTTGTTCTTCTTCCATTCCAATTGTTTCAAAACCACCAAATCCAGATTGATTATGAGATCTCAAAAGATATTGGTCTTGCTCAGTCATAAACATTAATGGTCGCTTAATTAAAAGACGCATAATAAACTGGTCCAAAGACATATTTTTATACACAGCTTTTTCTTTTGATGTTCCATTATTCTTTTTATATTCTAAAAACTGTTCTATAAAAGGTTGTACTTTTGGATGTATCAATGGATACGTATTTTCTGCATGATATGCTATACGATCTTTTTTTGTCTGATCATTACCTGCAATTTTAGCAATCCTATTATTTTGCGTAGGAAATTTTCCAATTTCATCATTAAACTTACAAGATTGATCTGCCAATATGCTAAACCGATCTTTGTCAGTCAATATTGATTTTTTGACGCTCTGGTATTTTGCATGCACAAAAGAAAAACACACACTGCTTACTATAAGGAGCACAAGTGTTTTTTTTAAAAAAATTTTGTTCATTATTTTTTCTCACTTTTTCGTGTAAAATATGCCAAAAATTCTTTATTTCCTTTAGTTCCGGTAATAGGCGATTCTATCACCCCCACACAATCAAATCCGTATTTCTTGATGCCATCAACGGTAGTATCAACCAGTAGTTGCCTGACATGATCATCTCGAACAATGCCACCTGCTCCAATTTCATGCTTACTTGCTTCAAATTGTGGTTTAATAAGCACTATTAAGCTACCATCTTTTTTTAATACTTTACATACAGTAGGCATAACTTTTAAAACAGAAATGAATGATAAATCCAGCGTTACCAGATCAACCAACTCACCAACTGTTTCCAAAATTCTCAGATTTGTTTTTTCCAATAAAATAAGCCGTTCATCTCTGCGAATTTTATCATGCACATCACCGTAACCAACATCCACACCATAAACTTTTTTTGCACACCGCTGCAATAGGCAATCGGTAAACCCTCCCGTTGAAATACCTGCATCAAGCACAATTAAACCAGTAACATCAATAGCAAAATGATCTAAAGCTTTTTCTAATTTAAAACCCGCACGACTCACAAATTTTTGCTCTTCAATAGTATGCGTAATTTCTTGCTCTTCAGTTACAATGGTACCTGGTTTTGTAACTTTTTCTCCATCTACAAAAACTTTTCCTTGCATGATCCAACCTTGAATATGCTTTTCATCGTGTCCTGGTAAAAGTTCCTGAAGTTTAGCATCAAGGCGTTTTTTTATTTTGGCCATAAGTAACTCACATTCTTTATGTATTAATATAATTAAAAAACGGCATATAAACATGCCGTTTTTTAATTATATCATTGTTACGATCTTTTATTTATCTCATATTTTTAGGGTTTTGTTTTATCTGCCTTAGCATTCAATTCATTAACATATTCAAAAATAGTTTTCTTCTTATTTTCATAAAGATCTTGGCAAGAACCTACAATTCGATCAGCCCAATAACCATTAAAAAGTCTACCACTAGCAAATTTCTTTGCCTGGCAATTAGTTGTGATACGTTTAACTGCATCGTATTCGACCCGATCTCGTGTGGTATACGTTGGAATAGTAACTGCTAATCCACTAAAATTGTTGAAGGCAACAAGAGGTTTGTCATTTTTCGATTCACCACGCAATTGACATAATTCATTTTCATCGGTTGTGCTATATCTATTTTCGACCATGTAGTCAAATTGACCGAATGTTATATCGGTATTTGGACTTCTTTGCGTAAATAAAACAAGTCGTTTGTTATTAGATCTCATCCACCCAAGAGTAGGCCATTGTGATTTATTAGCAGTATAATCCGCAACTTTATATATAGGATCATATTGTGCTTCAGCTACTAGTTCTTTTATTTCCTTGGCAAGATCTGCATTACCAACATAATCCTCAAAGATGATAGTAATAACCGCTTTTGGATTTACTCTCATAAATTCAATAATACGGCGCATTTCATGTTTAAGAGATTGATATTTCGTAATTCCTTTTTGGGTAAATGCCAAAACTCCTGGTGCCGGATGCGACAAACAAATTTTGTTTGATGTTTTAGGCCCTATCAAAGAAGATGGCCAGCCAAGATCCCAACGATAAGTATCTAACATTAATCCACGTACTCCATAAGAAAGATGCCCTAGTATTGTTTGATCTTGCTGGCGTACTGTTTTAAAAAAGCGAGGATAAACATGCGCATTATGAGCCCCTACATATCGGTAATCAGCATAACTGAGCGTATCTGCTGGCTCTGTAAAATGATTCGCATTTCTATTGGCTTCATTAGCATCCTCAGCCCAATAAGGATCATTGATAGAATCACGTTGAGCAGCAGGAAGTTCCACCGGAAGTGGTGCCGCTATACTATTTGATTGTTGAATCATAATACATGATACAACAAATAATAATCTCTTTTCCATCAATGATATTTTCATATTAGCCCCCTAATAATATATAATTTTTCTATCATGCTTTATATATATCAAAAAAATTAAATACAAATCAAGAATGTTTTGAAAAGTAAAAAATTGTTTTTGCACTAATAGGTTTTTGTGAAAATTAAAAGCTAAAGCAAAAAAGCAGCAGACAAACTACATTATTATAGTTTGTCTGCTGCTTTTACTTAAAATGATACTACTTTATTAGAGTGCAGGCGGCGTTGGAACTCCTAAAACCTGGCACAGTACCAATGCAACAATATATGCTGAATAACAGGTATTACCATTGATTGTTTCTGGTACAACACTGTTATCACCAATATACACATTTTGCAAACCGAATACTTTCAAGTTGCCATCAACAACACCATTGGAGATATCAGTTCCCATGCGAGCAGTTCCTACAGCATGTGATTGTATAGTCATTTGACTCAATGCTGCTTGTACTAAATCTGCATCAGTTGCAAACTGTGCCGGTGCAGGATATAAGAGAGTTTCTCCTGATAAAGTCGCAACTTGCTGCATAATTTTATAGAAAGAAGCTTGTAAATATGCATCAGTTCCTGGTGTAGTTACTGGACCATCATTAAACAATCCAATCTCTACCTTAGGCTGTAAGAAGGGATTACTAGAACTTATCGTCACAGAACCTCTGCTTGATGGATTTGTTAATGCTGAAAGCGCCTGTAACAATTCTGCTGCGATTGGTATATTGATTATTTGTATACGACGTTCACCATCATTTGGCATATAAGGAAAACCGGTAATGAATGCTTCTGCTTCAAATTCTACGTTTCCGGTCATAATTGCTGATCCACCATATTGGCACTGTAAGTTTTGACCTACCTGTGGACTATCTAGTACAACAGGAATACCAACTTCATCCAGTTGTGCTGCTGGTCCAACACCAGATTGCAATAATATTCTTGGTGTTTGAATTGAACCGGCTGCTAAAATAAGCACACCTGTATCTTTTGTTAGGCTTGCTTTTGTAATTTCATATTCGATTTCATCTTTTTCGTTATTACGAACCGTGTAGTGAACTGATGTCGCACGTTTATTACTATTAATTCTAATATCTAATGCTTGAGCATTGGTAATAACAGTCAATTTTCTACCACCTATACCATGTCCATTTGCATCGATTACATTATTAAGATATTCAAATGCTGAAAAACTTCTACGGCTATTAGGCGCTGGCGTAATAAATTGTTGTACTGCTGAAATACCAATGTTACCAGATGGTGGATTATTATAATCCGCAACAAAAGGAGATTCTGTAACTGTTGATAATGCACTTAAATAATTACCTGCAGTTTGATCAACAGGAGGATTTTGTGTTACTGAAATTGGACCATACAATCCTCGTTCTGCCGGGTTTATAGGTGTTCCATTCGGCGTATATTTTTCCAGCGTTTTCATCAAATTCAAAACATTGCCAAAATATGACCAACGTGGATTTCCTGTTGTTTCTGCCCATCCATCATAAATGTCGGGAGTTCCTCGTACAGCTATAAGAAAATTGTGAGCTCCACCACCACCAAGCTCGTGTCCTTCAGAATAGGTATACAGCGTTAAAGGTGGCAACAACGAAGGATAAACA
Source organism: Candidatus Babelota bacterium (assembly GCA_039809905.1). Taxonomy (GTDB): domain Bacteria; phylum Babelota; class Babeliae; order Babelales; family Vermiphilaceae; genus SOIL31. Next base: position 69,880 of record JBDHVY010000001.1, read on the forward strand.
ATTGAATATTTTGGATCAGCAAGTAATGCTCCTGCATTATTGAACCAAATAGGATCAAGCGTTACCGGATCAGTTACATAATCACCACCCGCTTCAAGCAGCAATACGGATTTGTGAAAATTATCACTTAGCTTGCGTGCTTCGATGCATCCAGCAGCACCACCGCCAATAATAATATAATCATAGCGTTTTTTTCCTTTTGCACTCATCATACCCGTACATAAGAAAAGCATTGCTATGCTAATGCCTTTAAAACAGATCTTCATACAACTCCTTTAAAAAAAATAAAACAATACCGACCGTCATTCTACTATTATGTCGTGCACAAATCAACGGTATTGCCTAATGAATAAAATCAACAAAAAAACAATTGAATTTATATGAGATCTTGCAGTAGCTTATAAAAAATATATTACCATAGCACAAAGGTTTTTTATGAAATTACTACGCGCTATCGCTTGCATTATATTCTTTTGCATCGTTCATGCCAGCAAAGCAGAATACCAATATATAACATTTCTCAAAGATGTATCTCTCTCAGATATTCCACTGGTTGGCGGAAAAAATGCCTCACTAGGACAAATGATTAATTCATTAACCTCTCAAGGCATTCGAGTTCCGAATGGATTTGCTATCACAGTTGATGGATATGCTCGTTACATTACATATAATAATTTAACTGAAAAGATAACTGATTTAACGAATCAGATTACTGATATAGATGACTTAAAAAATCTCAAAATCATCAGCAGTGCAATTCGTTCTCTTATTGAAAATGGAATTATTCCTGATGATCTTGCAGATGAAATCACTTATGCCTACCAGGAACTTTCCGATCAGTATAATGAAGCATATTGCGATGTAGCGGTACGCTCATCTGCAACGGCAGAAGATCTTCCTGATGCTTCTTTTGCAGGACAACAAGATACTTATCTACACGTACAAGGAATTGATAATGTTCTTACGTATTACAAAAAATGCCTTGCATCATTATTTACCGATCGAGCAATTGCATATCGTGTAGAACAAAATTTTGATCAATCAGAAGTAGCACTTTCAGTTGGCATTCAAAAAATGATTCGCTCTGATCTTGCATGTTCAGGCGTTGCATTTTCACTTGATACAGAAAGTGGATTTACTGATGCCATAATTATTAATGGATCATATGGTCTTGGTGAAGCAATAGTTCAAGGATCAGTTACTCCCGATGAATACATTGTACATAAAACAACTCTTGAACAAGGATTTGCTCCGATCATCAAAAAACAACTGGGCGTAAAATCAACAAAAGTTATTTATAGCAATCGAAATAATAATCTTATTGAAACAACTAATGTATCTGATGAAGATCAATTACACTATTGTCTTACCAATGATGAAATTCTAGAGCTCGCGCATATGGTTATGACAATTGAAAAACATTATTCACAACAATACGCAAAACGCAATAAAACGTATACTGCTATGGATATCGAATGGGCAAAAGATGGCATCGATGGTAAATTATATATCGTGCAAGCACGCCCAGAAACCGTACATACAGGAAAACAAACAAACATTCTTCAGCTCTATTCTTTATCCGAAAGTAATGGCACGCTTGCTGATTCTATTTTGGTTAAAGGAATCAGTGTTGGTCAACAAATTACCAATGGAATAGCACGAATTATTAACTCGGTAGAAGATATCGATACTATCAATTCAACAGATATTATTATCACTGATATGACAAATCCCGATTGGGTTCCTGCAATGAAACAAGCTGCTGGAATCATTACCAATCAAGGCGGTAGAACGTGTCATGCAGCAATTGTCAGCAGAGAACTTGGCATTCCCGCAATTGTTGGCACACAAAATGCTACAGAAAAAATAGTTTCAGGACAAGCGATAACACTTGATTGCAGCAATGGAACAATCGGATATGTATATGATGGCATTATTCCTTTTGATGTAATAAACGTGCAATTAGATACTCTTGCTACACCACCTGTGCCAATAATGGTTAATATTGCTGATCCAGATAGCGCATTTAAAATATCAATGTTGCCTACAGCAGGAATTGGTTTAGTACGCCTTGAATTTATTATCACTAATGCACTCAAAATACATCCGATGGCTCTTATCTATCCTGAAATTATCACGGATCCACATATTACCGAAAAAATTGAACAAACAACTGCTGCATACACCAATAAAACAGATTTTTTTGTTGAACAACTTGCCTGTTCTGTTGGCATGATGGCAGCAGCATTTTATCCACGACCTATCATTGTTCGTTTTTCTGATTTTAAAAGTAACGAATATTACAATCTCATTGGTGGATCATATTTTGAACCAACAGAAGAAAATCCTATGATTGGTTTTCGTGGCGCATCGCGCTATTACCATGAACGTTATAAAGATGCATTTGCTCTTGAATGCCAAGCAATGAAAATTGTTCGTGAAAAAATGGGTCTGACAAATGTAAAACTCATGATACCATTTGTTCGTACACTCACTGAAGCAGGAAATGTTCTGGATGAAATGCACATTAATGGATTGGAACGCGGCATCAATGGATTAGAAGTTATTATGATGTGTGAACTGCCATCAAACGTTATGCTTATTGAAGAATTTAGTAATTATTTTGATGGATTTTCTATTGGATCTAATGATCTGACACAAACCACTCTTGGCATTGATCGCGATTCTGCACTGATCAGCCATATCTTTGATGAACGGGATCCGGCAGTAAAAAAAATGCTCACCAAAGCTATAAAAAAAGCTAATGAAATTGGAACATATATTGGTATTTGTGGACAAGCCCCATCAGATTTTCCTGAACTTGCACAATATCTGATAGATATTGGCATAAACTCTGTTTCTCTCACACCTGATACAGTTATTCCGTTCTTAATGCGCTACGCGCAATAATACCCATCTTAAACCAAACACGCTCTGCATTTTTTGCAGAGCGTGTTGTCTATTCTAGAAAAAATCAATACTTTATTCGTAACATGTTTGTAGAGAGCCAGTTTCTGAACAACAAGCAATTTTTAAAAAATTATCTTTTTTTGAAAGAATATCATTATCAGAAGAAAAGATATCATTATTGCAAGCTTTCCAATAAAGCATAAGTGCCATTATTCTTAATTCTTGCTTTTGCTTATCTGTAGTATTGCCTCTTTTTAATAGTTTTTCAAAAAGAAGAAAATCTCCGTCCAGGCATGCCCTTGCAATAGGATTCATCGATACCCAATGACAAGGTACTCGAAACTTTTTAATAATCTGCGGAATGGTTGATTTTTCAGGTGAGCCATAGCTTTTCAGTAATTTTGACATTGATTCTGTAGTGGCAAGATCTATTGGCTTCGATCCGTTTACATCATACACATGAAGAAAATCTTTATTTTTTGGCAATAAAACCTTGGCAATCTCAAGACGATTATACTCTGCTGCAAGATGTAGATTTATATCATGACAACACGGAATCGAATCTACATCTGTTTTAATTTTGGATAAATCAGCAATCTTTTGAGCATAATTTGTTTCAAAAGCTGGATATCGAGTTGCTTCTATAATAAGTTTTTCTACAGAGCGATTACGAAGACATATTGGACGATTGCATAATTCACCTTTACATAACACATCATTAGAAGAATGTCTTCTAAATAATGGAGAAAACGAAGAACGCTTTGCCAAAGTCAAAAACATGCATTCAGTCATTAGTGGAACTATAGCTAGCATGCAGACTAAATAATTCATTTTATTGTGATTCATAATAATCCTCATTTTTTGTAAATTTAAATGTCTTTATTATTTCATGGCTACTTGAGTCATCTTCAATATCTCTTTTGCAGTTTCAGATAATTGATAGCGATAATCATGCGCGAGTCGTTGTTCTTCTTCAATGAGTTTGCTCATTTCCAAAACAATAAAAATTGTTTCTGCTGCACGTGTTACATTATCAGATGCGGAAATGGTCAAATATTCTTGCGTTGCTCCTTCTTTTATGACTCGTCTGAAATCATCAAGTGTTTTTATTTTGATGCCATTGATTTCATGCAACGTTGCACCAAGCGGCATATTGCGCCCACGATATAGTTGAGAATCAGGAAATACATGAGTAATAATCAAAACTGGTTCTGATTGATATTTTAGTTCTCCATACTTACGCAATCCTGGAGCATGGTCACCAAGCATACGAACATGATTCAAATTAAGCTCTTGAACTACCATTCCTCCAAAAATTTCATAATGAACTGATTCATATCCTGGATATATAGCTCGAATGGCTTGTAATTCAGGCAAACTAAAAGTTACCGTAAATATCTTTTTTTGCCCTTTACGATATACTACCAATGTAATGGAATCACCAATTGATAAGCGAAGCGGATAATCAACAATAGAAATTTTATCTTCACTCCATGGTACACTCATATCACCAAACATATCAACTGCATGTCCATTGATTTCATAAATCATATCCCCTTTCATAATACCTGCTTTTTCAAGAGGACTGCCTTTAACTGTTTCAATAACATAACAGCCACCAGGTAAAGGATTGCCTAAAAATTTAGTTAAACTTTCAGTGCTATTATTAAACCGCACACCCAAAAATGGCTTTCTCAAAATTTTTATTTCATATAAATCATTTAAAATAGTTTTGAGGGTATTAATAGGAATTGCATAACCAACATTTTGAGCTTCAGTAACACCAGATGAATTAACACCAATTACTTCTCCACGTAAATTAAGCAATGGCCCACCAGAACTTCCTGGATTAATCGGTGCACTCATTTGAATTAAATGATGCTCATGACCACTAATAATTCCATTCGTACTCTTAAAGCATTGTTGGCCCAAAGGATATCCAACTGCAAGAACTTCATCAGAGCGTCTGACTAAGTCAGAATCACCAAGCGGCAAGTAAGGAATTCCTCCCAACTCTCTCGTTATTAATTCTTTGCTTTCATCTGTTACTCGCAGTAAAGCCAAATCACGTTCAAAACTAATCCCAACAACTTCCATATCAATAATGCGTTTACCCAATGATGGCACTTGTCCCCACACCGATTTTGCAGAACTAATCACGTGCGCATTAGTAATCAGATACCCTTGATCATTAATAAAAAAACCACTACCACAAGCTGTGCCTTGTTGTGGTGTTTTATACGGTTCTAGAAGATCAATCGCTGAAATTTGCACAAATAATTGCACCACAGTATCACGAATACGGTCTTGAACTGGTCGCCATAGTTGCGCACTTGAAATAACACTATCAACTATATGAGGATTTTGGTTGATAGGAACAAACGAGGTTTTTTGTTGTGATTGTTCCCACTGATTTTCTAATCGGAGTTGATTACGATAAAGATAAAACACAAAAGTGCTCAAAAAAAGAATAAATACTACTAAAATACTTATAACTACTCTATTTTTAATTGACATTCCATAGATCCTATAAAAACCATTTATTCACTATATATACGTAACTTGCTACAGTGTATAACAGAATTGAAAAAAACCAAAAATGATATATCATGTAACGCAATATAAAAATATTTCACAACTAAAGGAGTTCGTATAATGCTATCAATGAGTCTATCATGTATTTTTATACTGTGTATTTCTTCTTATATATTTCCTTGCACAAAACCAGGAGAAAATCTTGCTATCGTCATGACAAATGTAAGATCAATCATTAATCCTCTTATCTCTGGTTATACCGAGCCTATTCCTGCAATTACTCATTTAAAGGATAGAGCACCATTGGATGATGAAGTAAAAAATATTTCGCAAAAACAATCGCTACCTCTTATTAAAGTTCTTTCTGAAACATTCAAAAAATCGAATGAAACAATTGGTTTATTAATCGAAACTGATAAATCTAACCAAATAATGAGAAATCAACTGTTTCTTGCGTGCGTTTTTCGTGATGCCGCCAAGAACTCTTTGAGTGATCATCTCAATCCAAAAAATGAAAAACTCATTTCGGATGGATCTATGGATTTTAACTTCACTTATGGAAATGATGCACGGACTCAATATATGATAGCGGCACGTTCTAGCGCAATCTTATCCGCAAATGGTCCTATCTATTCTATGGTAGTAATGAAATGGCTAAAAGAACATGGAGCTCAAACAAATATATTGGATAATACAGGCAGAGATGCAGCATTGTGGTCAATTGGATCATTTCCTGGAGAAAATCCTCACCCAATTAATTTATTTTTTGATCAAAAAGAATTTGATATCAATAAAGTATATAACGTTCAAGATATTGGCGATGAATTAATACAAGTCTATTTACCAACAACAACGCTTTTAATGGAAGCTATTTGTGTTGCATGGAAAGAAATTTATCAAAATGAGACCGCACAATTAGTTTTAGTAAAATTATTATTAGAACATGGAGCTGATGCTGACAAAGAAGTAGCAGGAGTAACACCTCTGCAATTAGCAAAAGGATATAAAAATCTTACATATAATGAAGCAGTGGTTAGATTATTACAAAAACATTCAAAATAAACCTTAAAAAAATTACTTATTATTACTCTGTTTTTTAACATGCAAAAGGACTCCGTATGATCAAGGAGTCCTTTTTGATGTATCACCGATTAAGAAAGATCAGGAAGAGCAGATAGAGAAATTGATGATTGCTATAAACCAAAACTCAACAGAACATATCATTATTTCTTATAAAACGTATTTAATTCTGTGCCAAGCCATGAATCAATAATGGCAAATCCTAAATCCTTCAAAACTTTCGGATCTGAGTTTTTCATCGCACTTTGTTTCTTCACAATATCATCATCAAAAGAAATAATGGTGCCATGGCCAGAAAAACTGATCCAATTTTTATTGCCATGTTTTTCAGATAATTTTCGCGTAATTTTTTTCCAGACATCCATGTATGATATAGCATCCAGCGGCACACCAACTTGTTGTTTAACATACGCGCCACTTTTATACGAGGACCACTTAATGCCTAATGCTATACTTCTTATTGATCCAGTATCATCAGTAAGAGCTTTATAAAAAGCTTCATTATTAATTCTTCCAATTGCAAGATACCAGGCATTTTTGGTAAGAGCATATGCAAGAACATATTCTTCGCTTGGTAAAAAATATTTTGCTAAATTAACATAATAGCCTTTACCATTCCCATTAAAACAGTTCGCATATCCCATACTCGTCAAATACCTATCATAGGTGCCCCACACAGGAAAATAAAAATCCGTTACTGCTTTTACCTGCTCGTATAAATCCTTATCTTCCAGTAAGAATTACTTGGGCCTACGAAAGGAGAAGATAAATCATCATGATAAAATAATACTTTTTGATGAGGATATTTCCCGCTCACCAGAGGAAATTGAAACTCATCCTCATTTTTATCTTTGAATACTGGCAAGAAAAGACCCAATGATGCTGCTAAATCCCCCATAGAAAATACGGGCCAGCCAAATATAGTAAATTGAAACCGCTGGACAGCTTCAAAATTAATAAGAAAATATGGTACTTGAAGCGTTCCTGAATAGACATTACTCATTTTATCATCAATTAAGCTATTGCCTTTTTTATCATAAAAATGAGGAAATACGGGTCCATATTTTTTAGCATTTTCAACGAATTGCACCAATGCTGGAAAATGCTTGCCTTCCCGCCTCATGATTAAGACTTTCAATAATTCCATGCCATTTCAACAATGGAAATATGTTTAAGGCCATCCATTCTCTGCGAGAATAACTGGCAACTTTATTCAAATCATAAGAACCATCAGGATTTTTCATCAATTCAAGTAGTTTTAAATTAAGCATTGGTGCAATCATGCACATATCATTACTTTGTTGATGAAAAAAATATGTTGCTTCTTTTTTTGATCCATAGCAGGATCCATTGAATAAGAAGAATGGTAGTAAAAATAATACAACTGATGCAATAACTATTTTTTTCATCATAATATCCCTATTGTTTACAATAGCAAAAAGGCAATAGCTTTCAATCTGAAAACTATTGCCTTTGGAAAACAAATAACGACTTTAATTGAAATCAAACAAAGCTTAACTAACAAAACAATGTTTATGAGACATAAAAAAATGATATCCCCACAACAACGCGCAAACGCCCATTAGTATCACAGCTGTTCGATAAAAATGTGAAGGCTGCTGCCGAGTCGATGTGTACGACATAGTTGCATCAGCGCCTCTGTGGCTATGCCAATCTCTTATTCTTTGTGAAAATTCACGGCTATGAGAATAAATACAAACTTTCCATCCCTTTTCTTGATACTTTTCTATTCTTTGAGTAAATGAATTAAAATCAAAATCTTGCTTCGGATCGGTAAAATAAAAAACAAGACCCTTTTTTTGCTCATTTCGAGCAACATATGGATTATCTATTTGAATATCTTCAATATCTCTATCAAATAAATTGTGAGCTTCTACTCCTTGTGACACTACTCGATAAAGCCTATTATCCCCAATAAACCAATCTATTTTGCATCGATTTAATAACTGTTTTGTATACCTTAAGTCAACTACCTTTGATGCAAATCCTACCAAGTCAATTTTAGCCTCTGAATCAACAAGAATAATATGCTTAGAATTCTTACTGTTGTCCAATTCAAAAATATTTGTTCTTAATTCACTTTTACAGACCTCTTCTATAGATACTTCTGCTCCACTAGCAATATTATTTAAAAATAAAAACAGCAATAAAAAACATTTCACAATAATTCCCTACTTAAATATATATAATTATTTTAACATGCTATTGCTAAATAACATACAGCATTTGCCAAAATTAAGGTCCTATCCAAAAACTCTCAATCCAACAATGATTTTTTCACATTAAAGTCTCTTATTTTCTTTTAAAAAACAAAATAACAATACCTTCCCAGACTTAATTTGTCAAAATGAGCCTAAACAGCTATTCTATATAACATCTCTATTGAAAACTATGTATTTTTCAGCACGTTCGTATGGTTCGACCCTCTTTCGCTAAAGCTTCAGAGGGCAGGCAGTAATCCGATATAGCCTTGGCAAATCGAATTAGGACGAACATATTAAATAAATTAATTTACCCGTTCGTTCTGACGAGTCCTTCGTAGCTTTAGCGAAGTAGGAGCCTGTCGAAGGATACGAACAAATAAAGGACCTTTATGTCAGCACAAAGACCAACCTTAGACGATATCGTTGCACTCTGCAAAAGACGTGGTTTTGTATTCCAGTCATCAGAAATTTATGGCGGCCTGAATGGGGTATATGATTTTGGTCCATTGAGCACCTTGCTTAAAAATAATATTAGAAACGCATGGTCAAAATCTATCAAATCTCCCGATAATAAGAACCATCAGGATTTTTCATCAATTCAAGTAGTTTTAAATTAAGCATTGGTGCAATCATGCACATATCATTACTTTGTTGATGAAAAAAATATGTTGCTTCTTTTTTTGATCCATAGCAGGATCCATTGAATAGATATGAAAACAAAATGGTAATAATAAAAGTAATCCAATTATTTTTTTCATGATAACGTCTCACCCTTCCCATAAGCTATTTATTTCAATTGCAAAAAAATAACTATTTTAAAGTAAACATTTTACAAAATTTAAATATAATGAGGGTTTCTAAAATAAAATTATAGGAAAAACACAAAGGTCCTACAGATTTATTTATCTGTATATAAGGAGCTTATACCATGTCAATGAATTTTATAATAATAAAAAATCTAAATAATTTTCAGCAAATAATAGAAAGCCCTATTTTTATAGGTTGCGATAAAGCTCGTCTAAATATGGAAATATCGACGAATATGTGGGCTATTTCAATAGCTCCTAAAACACTTAAAAATATATCTTTAGATTATTTATCTGAATTTGTAAAAAATCTTTTACACAAAAAGCTTCAACAAATATCACAATTAGCTATTTCTTGTCCTGTAATTTTTTATATGTGGTTCGATGAAATGCCTTCTCAATTAAGATTTAATATAATATCGGAATCGCATAATCAACTCCCCTTTGCTTGTAAATTAAACATTATAAATTTACCTGAGAAAATTTTAATAAATTTTTTAAAATCTCAACATAATCAAATAATTCCTTGGACCGATTTAATAGAAATCACAGATGATTCTGATGAAGTAGAAGAAATTCCTTTTATATTGGATGTATTTGTTATCCAATTAAACAAATGAATAGCGCATGGATTCTATAGATTCAAAAACTTTAAAACTTTATAAACCTGCTGTTACTACAAGAATAGTAAAATAATAATTTTAGGAGTCATCTTTTAAATATTATCTTTTTATAAATTAAAGTATTTTATTACTTGTTGAACAATTGTATCCATTATATACTGAACCGAACTTTTATTTTTTTAACCACAAAGGTTTATCATGATACAATTACACCGGTTTATTTTCTGCTTAACTTTCATCAGTAATACCTTGCATACACAAACAGCAGAGGAACAATATAATTCCCACAACCAACAAATCCCTGCGCTTAAAAAGCTTAGTCCCTCTAAAGAATCTAAAGATCTTTTAAAACGGCTCGGTAAAGAACTTGCCATGTGTAAAGATATTCTAAGCTCTAATTTTTCTAATCTTTCTGAGCTTGATAACAATAATATTGCTGAACCTGATTCTTCTGCATTTCATAATGATGACATTGCCGAATTAGAAATGGTATTTGAATCATCTCCCGAAGAAGCACAACACATTGTAAATTATCTCAAAAATAATAATGCTTATAAAAAAAAACGCGGATATATTTTTTTTGTGGGAAAACCAGGAGTAGGAAAAACAACTATGGCAAAAGCTATAGCATATAAAATGTCACTAGAAGGATGGGATTGCCGACATTTCACAAGCAGTGATTTTATAAAAAGCAATCGCAACCAAACAGCTACCTATCTGAAACAAAAATTGGAATCGGCTACACTCTCTCCTAGACCAATTATAGTAATTATAGATGAAATTAATGGTTTATTAGAAAACACACATAGTGAAAATTATGATACAGATTCCACCTCAAAAGCACTATGGAGTTTTCTTGATGAGCAGAAAGATAATCATCAATTCTTTTTAATTGGTACAGCCAATGATATTTCGAAACTACCGCAGGCTTTGCAAAATAGAATATTGGGAAGAATAATTGAATTTCCCGAAATAACAAGCATGGAATCTAAAATTAAATCTTTACGTAGAAATCTAATAGAAGCAGGGTTGAAATTCGATAAAGAAATAACGGATGCCTTTTTAGAAAGTGAACTCAAAAAAATATCCGATCACTCTAATCGTAGCATAGATCGGCTTGCAGAAAGCATATATTTCAATCATCAAGCAAATACTTCTCTGATGATTACAAAAGAAACTATTACAAAAAACATTCTGAAACGTATTCAAGAAGAGAAAACAATGGGTTATAACGTTAAAAAAGAAACCGATGCTGAAAGACAAGAACGGCACCACCAGGAAAATAAATCAGCACAAAACTCATATATTCTTAAACAGGCTGGTGTTCAAACTGCTGTTCATGTTGGTCTTACCTACGTCCTACCAGTAGTAATATCGGTCATTACCGGGGGAAAAACCCCTCCTACCCCGCCTATTCTATAAATATATGTATATATCATATCCAACCCTACGAAATATAAATTTATATCTCGAAAGAACTATATGAAACGTTTTTTCCTATTGTATTACCTCGCTTTATCAGTTATGCTTTGGCCTTCTGATATTACTTGTAATCCTTCCAAGCTTACAATAGCCGTTGCTCCGGTTACATCTTTGGGGTCTTTAATAATAATCAATCCCATTACTGCAATACTTGGTGCTGCAACACAACTTGCAACAATAGCCCAAAATGCACTTCAAAAATATATGGAGCAAAATTCGCCTCTAAGCCACAATATACCATTACCACCAGAGGTTATCCTGGCAGAACGCTCTTATTATGAACAAAGAATTGTTGCATTAGAAGCTCTTAAACAAGAATTTCTTTCTCTTAAAAAAGATTTAGAAGCTTTTAGGTTTCTTAAGGGTACTAATCAAACAACATTCACTTACGAGTTTTTAAACCACATTAATCAATTAGATCCTCATCACAAAGATCCATTACTGCACATTTCTCGTCAACGCGAAAAGTATCTAACAGATAATCAGAAAGAAAATTTAAGACTTTTACGAGAAACTCAATTACAACGTATTGGACAAGAAATTACTTCTCTTCAAACTAGTCTTGTTGTTCATATTTATGTCCTTATGGAACAAGTATCTGTTGCTTACGATGAATACCACGTATTTCAAGAAAAAATAGAGGGAGATATTAAGCTATGGAACAAGAATATCAATAATATCACTTATAATACAGCACTGCAATTATACCGAACAGAGCTACAGCAAGCATATTTACTCAACAGTCTCAAACAAAAAGTTGATGAACTGCAAATGATAGCTCATTACTATCGCAATAATGTGAATATCTCTTGCATAGAAAAAAGCACAAATATCATTCCTATTTTAGAAACACTTGACCCATTAATAACTGACTTAAACCTATTCATTCCAAATCAAAAAACTGTTAACGATAATAACATTCGCATAACAGAACAGCATTTTATTGCCCAGGGCATTAATATACAGCAGATAAGAAATGATATTAAAAAGAATCTTGAACAAAATAGAAATAATCGCGCTAAACAAACTATTGCTCAAGCCAAAAACAAATTAGAAAATATTGTTGTTGCCGGTGGACCAAGTAAAGACCCTAAAGATAATGATAGAAACAAAGAACGAATATTTAATGCAATTTCTAAAACAGAATTCTTTAAAAAAGTAGAAGAGCATTATGAATACTATAAAGACAATATCTATAAACGAAAAAGAGGAACTGATGGAATTGAAGATGCTGAATATCTTAAATGGGATAAGTTACATAACGATGTTGAAGCATATGGAAAAAATAAATGTCACATTGGTTCTATAGATCCAAAAACGCTCCGTATATATAAGGGACCAAAACACGCTAAACTAAAAATATGATTCATTATTAAGAAAGTAATATTTATGTTCATTTGTTGTAATGCCTTAAAAGAAACAGTAGAAGATCTAAGAGTATACATTAGTTATGACGACAGATATAGAGAATATTATATAGAGACAACAGATCCTGTTGTAATTTATGTAATCAAGTATTGTCCATGGTGCTCTAAAAAATTACCCGAAAATTTAACTGATGAATGGTTCAAAGCTCTTGAAACAGAATATGGCCTGGATGATCCCGATAGCAAGGAACAACAAAATCTAGTTCCTAATGAATTTAAAACTGATGAATGGTGGAAAAAGCGTGGTTATTGAATAATGAAATATTGCTGGCGAATAACAAAATATGATCCAGAAAAACGTAATTCTCAAGGATGGTTCCTTGAAGATACATGGATTTCTTATGGAGAGATTGGAGAGTCATATCAAGGAAAAATACTCACTTATGATGAGTATATACGAGTGGAAAACCTCTATATAAATGCAATAGTGGAATTTATGAAATGCTTAGATATTTCACATCTACAAATTCAAGGATTAGAAAATCATGGTAGCGTAAATGAAGATCCATCTATTGACCAAGAAGAACGAGTATTTGTTAATACATTGCAAGAAAATGATTTATTATCCTTAGAACAAATTAAAACGGCCTCAAAACTGATATTACGAAATTATTTTTGGTGTCAATTAATAAGCAAGCACAAAATGTTTGTCCACTTTGGTTATGATTATTATATGTATATAGGAAGTAGATCAGAATGCAAAGATACTCTACAAAAAATAAAAAATTCTGGATTATTTGTTGAAGACTTTGAATCTCCTTATAGGTAAGAAAAAGAATTAAAAAAATAATTTTTTATGAGTCATCAACTATGCATTCCTGTCAGTTAGAGGTAATTTTTATAACATGAATATTATAGGCATATCTCATTTAGATCAGCTTGATTTTATTTTTAACGATCAATTGTATCTCTCAGGAAAACAAGAAGAAGAAATCTATCATAATATGTGGTGCATTTCTCTAGAAAGAAATATTATAGAGAGTATTACTTTGGAGCAATTAAAATTTTTTGTAGATAAACTAATTAAAAACAGAGAACAGCAATTGAAAGGTATCTATTCTTCTAAAAATGCGATTTTTTATATATGGTTTGATAAACAAGCCTTACAATTAAGATTTAATATTATTACAGAGATAACATTCTTGCCTTTTGGATGTAAACTTCAATTACTTACCGCTCCAGATTCTATTTTGACTAGTTTTATCTCTACTATCCGAGATATTGCTAATTATGGAGACCTTATTCAATTCAATGATGAACAAGATGTGCCAGATGAAGATGAAAACAAAGAACAATATGTTTTAAATGTTTTTGCTAAAAAATTAAATTAAACATTGATAGGATTTCCAATATCAGAATCACAACAAATATGCATCGGGATCAATGAGGGAAATACGAAAAATATATATGAATACACAACAGATAAATTACATATATTTGATGCGATTGAAGCATATGGCAAAAATAGGTGACATATGGGCTCGATAGATCCAAAAACTTTAAAATTTTATAAACCTGCTGTAGCTGCAAAAAGAATAGCAAAATAATAATTTTAGGAGTCATCAACTATGCATTGCTGTCAATTAATGGCCGATTCTATCAATGATCAACGCATTCAAATTGGCTATGATCCAATAACTGGAGATTATTTTATACCTCTTCTTTATAAAGGAAAAACAACCGCATTACAATGTCTATATCTCTGCCCTTGGTGCGGTAAAAAATTACCCACTAGCCTCAACAATCTATGGTTCGAAATACTTGAAAAAGAATACAATCTCAATGATCCCGATAGTAAGGAACAACAAAATCTAATTCCTAATGAATTTAAAACTGATGAATGGTGGAAAAAGCGTGGTTATTGAATAATGAAATATTGCTGGCGAATAACAAAATATGATCCAAAAAAACGTAATTCCCAAGGATGGTTTCTTGAAGACACCTGGACCTCTTATTCAGATATTGGAGAGTCATATCAAGGTAAAAAAATTACTTATGATGAATATTCACAAGTGGAAAATCTCTATATAAATGCAATAGTGGAATTTATGAAATGCTTAGATATTTCACACTTACAAGTTAAATACCTAGAGAACCATGGAAGTATAAATGAAGATCCATCGATTGAGAAGACAGAAGTTATATTTGTTAATGCAATGAAAGAAAATGATTTGTTATCGTTGGAACAAGTTAGAATGGTATCAAGACTAATCTACGAGGATATTTTTGGTGTCAATTAATCAGCAAATATAAAATGTTCATTGATTTTGGTCATGACTATTATATGTTTATTGGTAGTAGATCAAAATGCAAAGATACTCTACAAAAAATAAAAAATTCTGGATTATTTGTTGAAGACTTTGAATCTCCTTATAGGTAAACTATTTTAAATGAAAATATTGATAGTATTTCAAATTTCAGAATCACACCTAATACACGTTGCAGTCACTCAGCAGGTGAAGACAAATATATATGGCTACAAAACACATGAATTGCATATATTTGATGAAATTGAAGCAAAATATATTCACAACAACAAATCGATCATTTTAATTCGTGATAGTGCACAATATGTGATAGAAACATTTTGTAATTCTTTAGAAATGGCACTTAAGAATGAATTGATGTTAGATCCATCCCTTGTTCCAGGAAAAATCGGATATTTTTTTAGTAAAGAAAAAGCTGATAATTTTGATGAAATAAAGGATGCGAAGAATATTTTTTCACAATATTGGGTATGGTCTTCTTTAGATAATGTACAAACATGGCTTTATAATGCAAATAATAAAATATATCTTGAAATAAGTCTCACTTATCCCTGGTTATTTTCAGATCCAGAAGAAGGCGAAAATTATATTTCTTTCGATGAATACATGAGTAGCTATAAGCCCGTAGCTTTAATCGAATTGGAA
This sequence comes from Candidatus Babelota bacterium, assembly GCA_039809905.1. Classification (GTDB taxonomy): domain Bacteria; phylum Babelota; class Babeliae; order Babelales; family Vermiphilaceae; genus SOIL31. Next base: position 85,880 of record JBDHVY010000001.1, read on the forward strand.
AAATCACTTGTTTTGTCATGGATAAATGAATGCCGTAGGCTGTTACAGAAAATGGAAACAGTTTAATTAATAATATCCCAATCACATTGGATCAATCAATGCTCAAACGTTAAAATTATACAAGCCAGAAAACTTCCCGGAAAGTAACAAAGAAAGTAACAAAAAATGGTTCATCCTCAACACTGTTGTAAGTTAATAGATTTGTTTCTTGATGATATTAGAGTGCCGATTCTATATTTCCCTGTTCCTAGAGAATATGCACTTCTCATGCTAGAAGAGGGTAGGAAACGAGGCCGAATGAATGCTGTACAAGGTATAATATATTGTCCTTGGTGCAACAAGAAACTACCTGAAAGCCTACGAGACAAGTGGTTCGAAATACTTGAAAAAGAATACAATCTCGATGATCCCGATAGTAAGGAACAACAAAATTTAATTCCTAATGAATTTAAAACTGATGAATGGTGGAAAAAGCGTAGTTATTGAATAATGAATAAACAGTAGGCATGAAGAATCTACAGACTATCGAAATAAAGCTAACAAATTTGTCAAAAACCAGCTAAACGGCTATTCTATATAACATTATAATTGAATTAAAGTAACTCAAAGGGCCCCTATGTCAGCACAAAGACCAACCTTAGACGATATCGTTGCACTCTGCAAAAGACGTGGTTTTGTATTCCAGTCATCAGAAATTTATGGCGGCCTGAATGGGGTATATGATTTTGGTCCATTGGGCACCTTGCTTAAAAATAATATTAGAAACGCATGGTCAAAATCTATCAAATCTCCCGATAAAACGATGTTTTTTTTAGAAGGATCTTTACTTGGACCAGAAGCGATCTGGAAAGCATCAGGCCATGTTGATAATTTTCATGACCCTATGATTGATTGCATGAATTGCAAAAAACGATTCCGTGCTGATGATCCTGATATTGATATAACTGGACCATGTCCTCATTGCGGTAAAAAAGCATGGACTGAAGTACGCCAGTTTAACATGATGTTTAAAACACAACTTGGTGCTATTGCAGATCATAGCGCAGTTGCATATCTCAGACCAGAAACCGCGCAAGCAATTTTTATTAATTTTAAAAATGTTATGTCATCGAACCGCGTTAAAATACCGTTTGGTATTGCACAAATTGGTAAATCATTTCGTAATGAAATTACGCCAAAACAATTTTTATTCCGCATGCGTGAATTTGAACAAATGGAAATGGAATGGTTTTGTACTCCAGAAAGTTCCAATGATTGGTTCGACTATTGGAAAGAAAAACGCCTCGCGTTTTATGCATCTATTGGGCTCACTATTGATCGCATTCGCTTGCGCCCTCATGAAAAAGATGAGCTTTCCCATTATTCATCACAAACAAGTGATGTAGAATACGAATATCCATTTGGTTGGAAAGAATTGGAAGGCATTGCACACCGCGGTGATTACGACTTATCACAACATATCAAACATTCTGGTAAAGATTTATCAGTGTTTGATGAAGAAACACAAAAATCATTCATACCTAACGTTATTGAATGTTCTGTTGGTACTGATCGACTTTTCTTAACTGTACTTTTTGATGCATATACTATTGATACACTGGGTGGTGAAGAACGCACCGTCCTCAAATTGCATCCCATCATTGCACCAGTTAAAGCAGCATTTTTACCGCTTGTTAAAAAATTAAGCGGAAATATGCATGAACTTTATGCACGTATCGCTGAACTTGGATATTCAGTGGAATTTGATGAATCAGGATCAATTGGAAAACGTTATCGCCGACACGATGAAATTGGTACACCTATCTGTTTTACGTATGATTTTGATAGTTTAGATGATAATTGTGTCACCGTTCGTGATCGCGATACACTCAAACAAGAACGTATAAGTATCGAAAAAGTTGAATTATATATTTCTAACATGTTAAAACCTAAATTATAGAATCTTTAAATTAATTTTTACAAAGGGTCCCCAGCACAAAATACTGTGCTGGGGTCAAATATATGAGTAAGAACAAAATAATTGACATATCACCCGCGCATATTATTATTTTTTCATTTTTTATTCTTATTATGCTCGGCACTTTATTGCTTGCATTGCCCATGGCACATGTTAAGCCAATGGCATTTATTGACCTTCTTTTCACCTCAACATCTGCAACCTGTGTAACAGGACTTTTTACTATACCTCTCAATAATTTTACTTTTTTTGGCAAAGCAGTCATTTTAGGCCTTATTCAAATAGGTGCTCTTGGACTTGCAACAATGAGTCTTTTTATTATTTCATTATTTATTGATCTCGGCCTTGGTACACGATTTATGGCGGGCCAGCTTTTTGAGCTTGATTCATGGGAAAATATAAAAAAAATGCTCATCTTTACATTCGGCTCAACATTCACGCTCGAAATATTAGGAGCCTTAAGTTTTTTTTCTATTTTTAAAACAGAATATCCATTACACAATGCGATTTTTTATTCTTTCTTTCATTCAATATCAGCTTTTTGCAATGCAGGAATATCGTTCTTTCATTTTTTGACTAAACAAAACTTACAGCAATATAGCACTAACTATATATTTCTTATCACAACAACGTTATTAACTTTTTTTGGAGGATTAGGATTTATTACCTGGCATGAAATTATGGTACGCATACGTTCATATGTTCTTTCAAAAAAACAGCGCCGCTTCTCTCTTCACAGCAAAATCATTTTATATGGAACAATAACATTATTAGTAGGAGCAACTATTATATTTTTGCTTCTTGAAAATGATAATACATTACAACATTTATCTATCTCTTTAAAATTTACTAATGCTCTTTTTCATGCAGTATCATTTAAAAGTTGTGGATTTGTTCTCGCTCAATTAACCGATTTTCATACCGCAACTATTTTCTTTATCATGATTATTGGTCTTATTGGATCAGCACCTGGATCAACAGGAAGCGGTATGAAAATTACTACGATTATGCTCTTTTTAAGCACTATTAGAGCTACCATCAATGGACGGTCTACCGTTGATATTTTTGAACGAGAAATACCCATTGATCAAATATATAAAGTCATTGCGATTATTTCGCTCAGTATCGGTTGGATTTTATTCACCACATTTTGTTTGCTCATTACCGAAAATAATTGGAATTTTTTAGATGTATTTTTTGAAACAATTTCTGCATTTAGCAATGTTGGTTTTTCACTCAAAGGCACAGAACAATTGTCTGATATTGGCAAAGTATTAATTATGATCACGATGTTCATTGGGCGAATTGGTTCACTTACCTTTATTTTGGGGCTTAAATTAAAAGCACGAAAAGAAACTGTTGAATATTCTTATCCTGAAGAACGGGTAATGTTAGGGTAATAACCCCCCAATTAAAAAAATTAAGAGGAAATTAAAATGAAATTTTGTGTTATTGGACTTGGAAGATTTGGCTATCAGGTAGCAACAGTATTATCAGAAAATGGTATGGAAGTTCTTGCTATTGATAGCGATGAATCGATTGTTGCTTCTATTCGTGATTCAGTTGCTCATGCAATCGTCATGGATGTAAGTGATGAAGCATCACTGCGCAGTATTGGCGTTGATGAAATTGATACCGTTATTGTTGCAATGGGTGAAGATAGCACACAATCAATCCTTATTACTGCATTGCTCAAAAAACATCTTAAAACACCGTATGTTATTACGCGTGCAATTGATGAATTAAATAAAGAAATTCTCACGCTTGTTGGAGCAGATCGTGTTATTTTACCAGAAAAAGAAATCGGCATTCGTCTTGCCGATAACCTCAGCTCACCATTTATGGATGTTACCCGACTAGCCAAAAATTTTTATATAACCAATATCACCACACCACAACAATTTATTGGCAAAAGTATCCAAGAATTAGATTTTTTCAATAATTATGATGTCCACTGTATTGGTAAAAAAGAAGAAGAAAAAATTACACCAATCGGATCTGATTATATTATTAAAGAACTTGATAAACTTGTTTTTGCCGGACCAAATAAAAATTTGGAAAAATTGGCTAAGTTATAAGTTCTCCAAAAATTAATGTATTCCAAAAGGGAAACATGTTTTCATAAATTGCTTGAATGAGGAATTTTCTTTATTATTTGCCCATTCTTTAAGCATAGCTCTGATTGGATCTGATTCAGTCAGAAGCAAATCCTTCTTACTTACCATTTCTTGTATTAATCGCGATATAAGTGCCATTGTACCAAGATCTTTACAGGCAAGCTGTTTAAATATTCTTATACAATGTTCAGTTTTCTGACAGGTAAGAGATATTTTATGAGATCTTTTGTATCTATCAAAAAATAAAAGATCTTGAGAGTCATGCGAAAATCCAACACCCATAACATCACTATATGCTGTATCAATAGATGTTATTTGTTCTTGACTGCAAAGATCTGTAATAAAAGTTCTCATATAGAGTTTTCCCAGATTCTTAATCAATCTATTGATCATCATAAATCTACCATTGGGACTATATATGCGCGAACATTCACCATCAGACTGAGATGATAAATAATGTTCAACAGCACCCACAATTTTATCCCATATCCCTTCTGTTTTTTCTTGTTCACAAGGTTTTGGTAATTTAAAAGGAGCATCACTCACACACCATGTTAAAAAGCGTCTACCTTTTATGTGGTCACCAGCTCGCATTAAACATATATTGTGCTTATGTGACTCATGAAAGTTAGGATTGCAAAATTTTAACCAATAATATTGTACAGCTCCTGTTTCGTTATATATGATTTGCGCGCTTACCTCATTGGAAACAGCAAAAGCAACCATCAAACCATGTTTGCCCGTATGCCACTCGAAATCACTTGAAAAAAATGTACTATTATTACAAGGCAAAAGATGATCTGCTTGTCCCCATTCTTTAAATTGATACCAATTGATCTGCTCCCAAAGATTATTTGAATTCAATTCATATACACATGAAGTATAACCTTCATAGGTAAGAATATATAAGACTCCTTCTTCACTAAAACACGCATGTACCATTTCTCCGGGAACAGTAAGCGATCGCGGATTTATGGTAAAAATTCCCGCATCATCCCTTCTTATATTAGAAACAATTAGATCCTTATCCGAGTAGGTAACAAAGTATTGAAGATTTTGATCTCTTTGTATAGAACAATATCCTTTAATTTTATCTTTATGCTGAATAAACTGACAAGCTACACTTTTTCCAGTACTATGATCAATAACATCCAGATAACAAAAGTTATCCAACAGATCTTGCGTCATATCTTGTGATTTTAATTTTTCACCGTCAGTCATTCTTGTTTCATATTGATGAGAAAAAAAAGCATTTCCATATGTTTTATAAAATGCTTTTTCAATCGGCAGTGGAATTTGAGACAAAGGAAGATTATGGCTCGATGAACCCATAAAATACGTAGCCCTCCAATTTAATGAAGAATCAAGATCTCCTGAAAAACATTTTTTTGTGTTTAATCCTAAAAAAATGTCTGTCTTTATACACTTGCCCAGACAAAAATTAACTATATGATTTTCTTCTTTCTTTGTCTCGTCCACCATTAATGATTTTATTTTTTCGACAATATCGGTAGGCAAACTTACCTGCAGTAAGCGCTTCATAAGATCTGAAGAATACAAGCGTCTTTTTGTACCAGAAATATACCAACTTGCTGACTCAGAAAGAAGAGAACGATCTCTTTGATCAAGTTTTTCAAAATAATTTTTAAATGTATCCGGACGAGCATCAAGAGCACCATTAACCACTTTTATGTGTTCAATAGAAATTCCTTGGGGCAAAATAATAGATTCTGGTCGCTTTTTACCTGCTTTAGAAGCTGTATATATTTGTTGCATAGCAGATACCATAGCTACGGGGATAAACGGAATATTTTTTTTTGGTATTTCAACAATCCCATCACCTGCCTTGAATTTAACGACAGTATATTTATCCATAGATATACTTGGTATAGAAATGATACACAATATTAAATTCATTACACCAAACAATTTATTCACCCATACTCCTCTTTTTGCTCATGATGAAAAGGTCTATCTATTCCTCTGCTGATAATCGATCACATCATAACAAAAAAAATAGTACTTACAAAAAAAGGAACTCTTTTCAGAATTCCTCTATTTTTAGAATTTTCTAAGCTTTGTTTTATTCAAGACCCATTTCTTTAACTACCATCTCTAAAGCTTGACGATCTAATGTTCCTGGTTTAGCTACAGTTCTTAGAAGATTAATTGTTTCATTATAACCTGTGGATTTTCCACTCTGTAAAAAACTACGAATTTTTAGTTTAGACTTCTCTAATTCGCCTGGATCAAATGTAATAATCAAAGGAATATATTTTAATATTTTTTGTACTTCAATCGGTAAACCATCATATATGCGCTTATCAAAACTTGAGAGCGCAATTTCTTTTTCATCTAACAATAATTCGCTCAAGCGAGAAATTAATTGTGCTTGCGCAGCAGTCAGTTTACGAGATAACTCATTAAATAATTTTATTTCTTCAGGCTTAAAAAGGTTCCATGCTATAAACTCACCTTTAAATCCTGCAACAATTTTTGTATCATCGGGACTAAATACAACGGGTATACCACGAACAGAAGTTCCATGGATCAATTGACATCTTTCAGGATCATTTATATCGCATAAAAATATTTGATTAGCCTTTCCTTTTGCACATCGGATGATAAATTTTTTATTATCATGACTAAATGCTAACGATTGACAATAGTACCCTTCTGGCAAACTTTTGAAAGTTTGCTTAGTCATATTGATATCATCAAGATGCCATAAAAGAATATCGTTCTTAATTGCTACCATAAGCTTTTTACCATCAGGGCTCAATGCTATTGTATCAATCTCATCAGGCATATAACCATGTTCAAGGACCTTCGGAATAGGGTTGATGGTAACATCATCATCAAACGTCCATATCAAAATACTTTTTTCGCCATAACCATGTGAAACCATTGTTTTACCATCAGAACTAAAAACAAGACTTCTAATACCTTCTGAATAGCCTTTAAGAATTTGTGGAATTAAATTTATAGTTCCATCCTCATTGAACTTCCACAAAAGAAGTATCTCCTCTTCTGTTCCATCCAATCCACCCGAAACCATTATTTTACCTTTTGGATGAAAAGCTACGGTACTAACACCTTCAGGATGTCCTTTAAGAACTCGAGGCGTTTCATTTATAGTACCATCAACGAAAGTCCATAAAAGGAGATTATTTAAATTTTCATCAGTTGACAGACTAGCAGAAACTATTTTTTTACCATCTGGACTAAAAGCTACCGAATTAATTTCAGCAGGCAATTTTATATTTTTTGGAAACAGTTGAGGAGTTTGATCTATGCTGCCATCATTCTTAACAGACCATAAAAGAAGATTCTGAGTTGTATCAGAAACTATTTTTCCACCTGAAACCATTTTTTTACCATCAGGTCTAAATGCTATTGAATAAATATTATGATCACCAAGAGTAAATTCAGGATATTCACCAGAATAATTATCGGATAAAAGCACAGTCTGTCTATCAACATCATTAATATATTTTTTTATAACTACATCTTTAAGAACATTAATTGCAGGATTAATAAAAGCTACTTGCGCTATATCTCTAGAAAGGAACTCAATTGTTTTTTGATCTTCATCATTTCTTATCTGATAATTGATAATAACATTATTAACCAATTCTTTAACATCATTAGGAAAATCATATTGATTAAAAAAATTCATCAGATAAACAAGATCTCTCAGTGAGTACTCTTTTAATCTTTTTTGCTGCAAAGAACTAGAAATAGTTAATATATCAAAAGCCTTTTGGATAACTTCTCGTGGAAAATCTAACGGAATAGATATTTTAGACTTAATTATCGCTTTTTCACCACCCAAATCATACATCATACTGGCTATGATCTTAGATTTTTTAGCGATATTTAAAGGAACAATTATTTTCTGACCAGCTCCTTCTGTACCATGAAACATAATAATGTTTTTAGAGGGAAACGATACAGGAAGACGAGATACGCGCTGCATTGCAACCAGTTCAGATACATTAGTAAATATAAACAAGCTCAAAATTAGTCGTAAACAACCCTTTAGTAATACTCCATTTCTTATCTTTATCATTTTTGCACCCTTTGTATTTTTATGCCTATAGGCAATATATATACAATTTTACAAAATATCCAAAAAGAAAATCAATGGAATTTACACCACAAAATCTTATTATAGTATTAAATAACTTGATAGACTTGTTTTTGCCGGACCAAATAAAAATTTAGATACAAATATGCTCATCGCTTAAATAATGATACGTTTTTAGTCTAAAGAATCTATTGAGCATTCGTTGTAAAAGTGGATTGTGTAGAAATAGAAAATTTATTATAGATCTTTTTTATAAAATCAGAAAAAAGACTCGTCCAAGTATATGCCGGCTTACTTTCTTCTTGCTTACGTTGCGCTACTTCCTCTGATTTTTCAATGGGGAGAATATTAATTTTTTTCAATGCTGCTACTATCTTTGATTTTGCAACATGATTTTTATCAAATATAGTATGCACCGCAGCAGGTAACCCTTGGTATATCTGCTTATCATGATCAGACAATACAATATCTTTATCGTTCACCAAATCATCATTCAATCTCGAAATTAATGTAGCTTGTGACGGCGTTAAAATCTGAGATAATGCATCATAGCTTGTTAATTGCCGATCAGATATATCAAATACCCTCAACGAATCTCCCACTGCTGCAATAATTTGTCTATTATCTGGACTAAATAAACCTATATTGCTCCTGTTTTTGAAATAAAAACGTACACGTCCACTCGAACCTTCAAATACTTCACGATAATACGGAAATGTATACACTGTTTGAAATCGCTTAAAGTCACTTATCTCGCAGAACATTAAATAACCGTGCGATTCAGTCTTACCGTGTATAATCATTTTTTTATTATCATGACTAAATGCCAATGAATCGCACTGCTGCCATTCCGGAAATGTTGCTCTACCTTGTTCTTTAATGTTATCGATATCATGAATATCCCACAAAACAACTTCTTTTTCTGTCGCTGTGGCAAGCTTCTTACCATCAGAAGTCAAAGCTGCTCTACAACCACGAAAATAAGAATGATGTTGAATCTCTTGGTTGGAATCTATAATTCCATCATCACTAACACTCCACAATAAGAAATTGTGATCACCATTACTAGCCGTAGCCATTCTTCTCCCATCAGCACTAAACGCTATGGTATTAATTTCACCACATTCATCTTCTACAACCTGTGGTTGAGGATTTATAGTATTATCAGCTTCGCATTTCCATACATACAATTTATTCTTTAGCCCACCCGCAACCATTATTTTACCATTTGGGCTAAACGCTACGGCGCTCATTGTTTTCAGAACAGTTTGTCTTGCATCGCCATCCATCAGAGATTTAGGCATTTTTTTTGCTTTAACAGTATGTATAGATACCGGATCTTCTATGGTACCATCTTCAAAACTAGTCAAAAGAATATCATTAAAATTTGAAACGGCTTTATTAGTATGACATACAGCTGCTATTTTTTTATCATAAGGGCTGACTGCTAGTGAAATAATGGAAATGTCTTTATCTTGGAAAGTAGACGTAGAACCTTCACCAAGGCTACCATCTGCATTAACATTCTTCAAAAAAAAATATGCTCTAAGATTATCATCCTCACCGCGAGAGCCTCCAACAATGAGTGTTTTACCATCAGAACTCAAAGCCATTGCCTTAATTTTTTGCCCATCATGTGGAGCTGCAACAGTCTGCTTTAGTTGGATCGGGGTTCGCGTAACAATATCTTTAAGCGCGCGTATTGCTCGACTATTTAATTTGCTATTATTATAAGTAAAAGTTTTTTTACCTGCCGTATATACTTGAATAGGAAGTTGACGAACAAGCTCCGTAGCTACCACCTCAGAAAAACCAATTAATAAGAAAAAAGCTAAAAAAAATTGTAATAACCCTTTTGATATCATATTTTAGCCTTATTATGAGCGGCAATTTTGTACTTTATGCTTTATTATCAATACATATATAATAATACATAATATTCAAAAAGAAAATCAATGGCTATTTTTCGAATAAAAAAGGAACCCTTTTCAGGATTCCTATTTTTTATTATCAACACCAATCAAAAACTATGCTATGGTTTCAATTCTCACAACAGTTTTTGGTTGACGATGACCGTTTTTCACGCGCACTTTATTACGTCTTTTGAATTTAAAGACAATAACTTTAGGATCTTTCATTTGTTTGATGATAGTAGCAGTAATTTTGCCATCTACAAATGGTTGACCAATTTCAAACTTGCCTTCATCTAATTTACGGAACAAGATTGAACCTAATTCAATTTTATCTCCCGCTTCACCTTCAATTTTTTCAAGAGCAATTGTTTGACCTTCGATAGCCTGGTATTGCTTACCACCATTTGCAAATATCGCGTATTTGCTGAATTTTTCTTGTACCATGTGATTCTTCCTACACACATTAACTTTATTTAACCACGCCCATGACGGAATTCTCTCCGGATGGATGCACAGCCTAACCCCATCCTTCGCTACTCTTAGTATGGGAACCCCAACTAAGATTCAAAAAAATCGGTAATTAAGATTAAGACTGAGCCATTTTATTACTCAACAATATACCAAAAAAATGCCTTACCGTCCAGCCAAAATATCCTATTATTCTACAAATCTTTACATTCCCACAACAAATCGAAAGCCTTTTTGGGAGACAATGAATCGAAATCAACCTGCTGCAGCATCGATACCATGCGCTGGGCTTTATCACTTTTTTGTATCAACTGCTCATTTTCAGCCTGCAAACGCATACATTCTTGCAACAACGTCTGGCGATCGTTATTTTCACTAATTGCAGGAACAATTTTATTATAACCCCAATCTAAGAGATTGTTCTGTGTTATTTGTCGGGTCAGCATAGCTGTTCCTCTATCACTGCCTTGAGCAAATTCTTCCACCAGTACGCATGATCGCTGGATTACTGACATTGGCAACTGCGCTAATTTTGCTACTTCTATACCAAAGCTACCATCAGCTACTCCACGCACCATGGTATATAAAAATACAATCCCTGACGGTGTTTTTTTGCTTGCAGCAGAATAGGCAACAATGCCCGGATGTGTGGATTGCAAGTAGGTTAATTCATGATAATGCGTTGCAAAAAGGCATCGCGCTTGTATTGTGCTAAAAATATACTCTACCACCGCTTGCGCAATGGCTAACCCATCAAAAGTACTTGTTCCTCGGCCAACTTCATCTAAGATTACGAGACTTTTTTCCGTGGCATGAGTACATATCATTGCTGTTTCTTCCATTTCAACCAAAAAAGTACTTTTGCCTTCTGATACATTATCGCTTGCACCAAGCCGCGTAAAAACGCGATCTAAAAGAGCAATGCTCGCACTTTGAGCAGGCACAAATGAACCAATATGAGTCATTACTGATATCAATGCAACTTGGCGCAAATAGGTAGATTTACCTCCCATATTAGGACCGGTAATAATCCATAGAGATTGTTCATCAGTCAAATTAGTATCATTAGGAATAAAGGTATTTGAAAGAGCTTGTTCAACAACAGGATGACGCCCCTTGAAAATCACGATATCGCGATTTTCATTTAAAGTGGGACGCACATAGCCTTGCTCATATGCTAAAATACTCAGCGATAATAGCGCATCAATATGCGCAACTGCATACGCAGATTTACGCAAAGCAGCAATATGCTGCGCAATCTGTTGTTTAACAGCATCAAAAAGCTGTGCTTCATACTGAGTAATATCTTTACGAGCAGATTCAATACCATGTTGCAATTGCTGCAATTCTGGTGTTATAAAACGTTCACGCCCGACCAATGTTTGTAATCGGCGATATCGTTCAGGTATTGATGATAAATGTGTATTGGTAACTTCAATATAATATCCTTGAATTGCATTATAACGAATTTTTAATGATGAAATTCCTGTTGCTTTTTGCTCTGCAGATTCAAGCTCCATAATACGTTCATTGCTATTATTAACGAGCAACCTCATTTGATCGAGTTTATTATCAAAACCCTGCTTAATGATAAACTCACTTGAAGGTTCATCGTGCAAAGCACGCGTAAGCAGATCAGATAATGCATCAAAATCACCCAATCCATCTGCAATGATACGAATTAAAAGAATGTTGCTATACGCACATAAACTATTTTTAAGTTGCGGAATTATCATCAACATACGTGATAATGCACTATAATCATGCAACGATGCCCGCTGCAATGCAATTCGTCCTATTACCCTCTCAGCATCGCCTATTTTTGAAAGTAATTGCTCTAAAGTGTTAACTAAAATTATCTCAGAACAACATAATGCAATAACATCTTGGCGTTGCATGATAGCTTCTTTTTTGACCAATGGGCGCAAAATCCATTTTTTGATCATGCGAGAACCCATAGCAGTCTTTGCTTTATCAAGAACACTCAACAAACTATTTTTAGTGGTACCATCGTGTGCATTTTTCACTAATTCCAAATTGCGCTGCGTTGCTGCATCTAGCATAAGAAAATCATCAGATTTGTAAAAAGAAATATTGGTAAACAAATCAAGCGATGATCGTTGATGCTTTGCCATGTATGCATAAAAATAATACAAGGCTTGCCTCATCGATTCATTATCAGCAAGCTGCGTATGAATCGGCAAAGAAAATTGTTTTTCTACCCACGATTTTTGCTCAATTGATTGTTCATGCTCTGCATGTACAACAGTCGTAAAATATCCAAGTTTTTTAAAATAGGCTTGAAGTTCTTTTGTCTTGACGCCGTCAGGCAATAAAACTTCATCAGGAAAAAACCTGCTCAATTCTGATTCAAGTATTTTTTCTGCACCAACAGGAATTGTCGTCATGAATATTTGAGCTGTGAGCAATTCACTAAATAATAACCCCCATGAATCACCCGCAGGATACAAAGAAAAAATATATGATGCAGAACGTTCATTAAGCAATTGCTCATCAGTTAATGTACCTGGAGTCAGAACTTTATTTACTCCACGCTTGACCAATGTTCCCGGTTTAGGATCTTCAAGTTGAGCGCACAACGCAACTTTAAAACCACCCTTAACTAACTTAGATAAATAATGATCAATTGCATGTAATGGCACACCGCACAATGGAATCGGCTCACCTTTATTTTTTCCGCGTGCAGTTAGCGCAATGCCTAAAAAAGCTGCTGCTTGTTTTGCATCGTCAAAAAAAAGTTCGTAAAAATCACCAACTTGAAAAAAAAGAAGCGTATCTTGGTAATCAATTTTGATATCAAGATACTGCTGCATTAATGGGGTGTGTTCTTGTGTTTTTATCATATAAAAAATTTCGACAAAAGAATGATGGTTGGAAAAATATGAAGCTATTTTGTCTTATTATCGGAATTCAGTATATTTTAATATAAAAAAATTTCATTATTTACTTATCATATCCTATCGAACTGCGGAGTCTAGCCCAGGCATTAGTCATCCAATATTTCCAACCGGAGCGTGCTTGCTCTGCTTGTAATGCTTTATCTCGTTTCTCTTTCACTTCCAACTCAAAGGAAACCATATCTTGAAAACGTATCACAAATGTATACAAATTCGGACTTTCTTTTAAATCCTTAAATCCCGCAATATGCAATTTATTCATTGCAGCTTTTATCGTTTCAAAAAAATCAGCTGATCCTTCCTTTTTAAAATATAGCCAGACATCACTAGCAACTTTTTTAGATATTGTCTTTAAATAAAAAGCATTTTTCCAAACAAGAGAGTAATATTTTCTACTAAGATCGTCTTCTCCTCGTAAAGATGTATGCATTGCATTAAACCCAGCCCTTATCAACCCGTATATCTTTTCAACTGCCTCTAGATTAATAGCGGCTTTGATGCTTTCAAGACATTTTGTAAAATTATTGTTTTTTTTAGAATAAAGTGTTTTTGTTATAAGATTTTTATGAAATACTGTCATCTCATTGAAAACTTCTTTATTAATTTTATCGATTTTTTCGTGTTTATCTATATTTAACAGACAAATTTCAGCCAACCTGACTCCTTTCTTAGCTCCTTCCTTAGGGTAAATATTTTGAAATTCCATAAATAACTTTATAGGATAGGTTATTTCCAGTATCCCATCAATTATTATTGAACTATTTACTTCATTTTCAGCGGTTGGAGCAATATAAATATGAGATGTATCTTTTTCATAAACTAATAGAGTATTTTTGGGCAATGAAATGCCAAGATATTTAATGATTCCCATAACATCTTGACACTCTTCTGGCGAAAAATTTTCACTCATTTTTTTAGAGAAAGTTTTAAAAACAGAAAAATAACGACTTTTTGAAGCCAACTCAAGAAGTGAAAAAGTGCTTTGAATAATTTTAATTGGAAATGGTATACCTACACTTTTTGTATCGTCTGAAGATTTGTTTTTTTCAAAATGATTTTTACCAAGAATAAAACGCGAACTATTGATTAACTCTTTACGAACAGGATATCCAGCTCCAGTATCTTTATCATATACTAGATAGTAATCCGACCCTAACGAAGCTTCTTGAATTTTTACTCTTTCTTCTCGTGAAGGACCTTTAAATCTTTGTTGCAACATGAGAGGCTGAATAGGAAGTTTATCAGCACGAGACAATCCCATGAGCTGATTAATTGATATAAACCACAGCAAAATTATTACAAATCTCAATCCATTGCGGCAATTCATGCACAATACCTCTTATTGTAATATATTATTACTTTGTATCATATTAACTCTATTAAGAAAATAACATAATAATTTACAAAATAACAATAAATGCAATCGAGTATTGATTTTGTAACCGAATATATTGCATGATTAAACTAATTACAATATCGCAAATAGATATATCCAGGGGTTTTGTATGAAAATAATATCTTTTTTAATTACCAAGAAAACAATTCCATTTTTTTTCTTTTTACTCCATTTTTCCATTATCCATACCATGCAGCCCGTTACACCATCCTTACCACCTGTTTTAATTAAACCTAAAAATGGTGACCCTTTTGAAGTGCCTCTCAATAGAGCTCAATTAAGCAATGTTATAAAAAATATCCTCGAAGACGTAGGAAACAAGGTTGAAATAACTATTGCTTTGAAAGAAGACATTGATAAGGATATCGCTTTAGAGATTTTTAGGGATATTTTGTATGAATACGAAAAAAATCCTGAAGCCATTGATGCATATCTCTTAACTGACTATAACGAACGCCCTTTAATAGACTTAATTCGTATAGCAAACACATTGAACTATCTCGACATCCGCACGTTAAAGAATCCTGACATTCAAGCAAACATTCTACCCTTTTTTATAAAAACCATTTTTAATCGTACTCTAAGCCTAAGATCTGAAGAATTAATAAAGAATAGAATGATTCTTAATCAAATAGCTCCTGATATACAAAACACAATGATAGATCTTTATATTGTACCTTACTTCAAAAACAGAATCATCAAACATTATGCACAACACAGAATCATTATATCAAATCAACCATGCACCCGTGTAGCCATTAGCCCAGATGGCAAAACAATTGTTGCCGGTCAGGAAGATGGAAATATTGCAGTATGGGATACTCAATCATATAAACAAACAGCTACGATTAAAAATGACTCTAAAGTCATGGCTCTAATATTTAATCATGAAGGATCTCTGATTGCTTCTGGAGATAACCAGGGAGCTCTTTTCTTATGGGATCCAAAAACATATCAAGAAAAAATACATCTTCAAAAAAATGAAGCCATTTATAGCATCGCATTTAGTCCTGATGATACAAAAATTGTTTTTGGCGGAAACAATAAAATTATTTCTATTTGCGATGCCATAACTCTTAACGAGATAGCTCATATTGAAAATGATACGAAACCCATTTACAGCGCGCTATTTAGTCCCAATGGCGATGAAATTATTGTTGCATCCGAGGATAATCTTATCAAATGGAGCGCCACAACACACAAAAAAATTATTTCTCTTGAAGATCACAGAAATTCTGTCAGATCTGTAGTTTGGAGCAAAAACGGTAAAAAAATTTTTTTGGGCAGCTCCATCAGTTCTGCAGCTTTAAGACATTATGGTGTAGAATTTGCACCAAAAGAAACTGGTAATCTTTTTGTAAGGGATGCTCATAATCTAAAAACAATAGCCTCTCATGATTTTGTGAAAGATGTTCGATCTATTGCTCTCAGTCCCGATAATTCTTTTCTAGCGTGCATCACCTCGGACGATCTTACTATTCTCAATGCCCAAACATATACCATAATAACCAATCTTTTAGAAAAAGATTTTTCTAAAGCTGTATTTAGTCCTGATGGGACTCAACTTATTTGTTGCGGACAAGCAGGTTTGATGATATGGAATTTAGTTCCTAAACGTGGTTTAGAAATATTAAACGTTCTTAAAGCATCCAATCTTCATTCCAAGATTCCGCTCATTATAAAGCTCGTAATTATTCATAAGCTATGCCTAGCATTGGACAATGATACATCCGTAAACTTAACTGCTGATGAATTAGCTATCTTTAATGAATTACCAAATTCGATAAAAAAATTGCTCAAGGATGGCATCAATAAATCCACTACCTCTACAAAAAAATTGATTTCTCAACCAATGAATTTCATAGAACGGTTGGCTGATTTCAAAAAACGGTTACTCAATTGGTGGCAAGGAAATCAAAGCAAATAAATTCATGCAGAGCTTAATTTTGAATGTATTACTCCGATGCAAGCTGAGCCTTTTCCCATTCAATTGCTTTTTGTTTTTCTTGTTCATCTTTTTTCTGACAATCTGGCAGTATTTCATCGAATAACCGACTTAGTTTTTCTTCAAATATTTCCATTGCTATCGGACGAACAAGCGTATGAGAAGAAACTTTTGTTCTTTTTGTATCTCTGGTATTGACCAACGCAAATTCGATCGGATCAACAGGATTTTTATCAACATCGTCTACAATAACTTTTGTATCATCTGTTTCACCAATTCCCGGTATAGCAAATTTCTCTCTAGGTCCGTGCACACCTATTTTTGTATGATAAATATATTTATCAACATCATTTTTGGGTATTGCTATTTGCAGCAACTCTCCATGTTTACTCAAAGATTTATGTTCGCTTTTTAAACGAGATAATTCTTTTTCATATTTATCATAAATATCTTTGTATCCAAACATACTGAATACTTCTTGCGTTGTAATGGTTATTTCTCCCCAATTTTTATTTTGCAACATCAAGTACATTGAGTTACATCCAGGAACAGTCAAGTTGCCAAATGCATATTTACTCAAAAATAATATCGGTGAGCCTTTACCCAAAAAACTTTCTAATGTATTCTCTCCCGATGTGGGCAGAAGATTGCCTTGCGCAAGCAATCGCTCTCGCGCTTCTTGTTCAGATTTTAAAAAAAATTCCGAAACTTTGCCCAAAACCGGATCATCAAGATGCGTAAATATAAAATCTTTAAGATCTTCTCCTGATTTATATGAATAGAGCTTTTTATAGATATATGATAAGAAATGGTATTCAAAATTCCTTCCATGATAAACTACTTCAAACCCATTATCGATGAGTTCTTTTTCATTACGCATAAGCTCCTGTATCATGTTAGTAAAAACGGGATTTAAGATTGATTCAATATTGTTATCCCAGTCTTTTAAATAATGATAATATTTCTTCAAATGACGATATGATGGCGTTTGCGAATAACGGCCATCTATACCTAATACCAACTCTAAAAATGGTGATCCTTCAAGAACTTCCAACAATATCAAAAAGGTGAGTTGCTGCACATAAACATCCTTTTCTCCCTTTATAGAGTCAACAAGAGAATCTCTAAAAGTTGAATCCTCCGCTGCATGCTGTTTCATCAAATCAAAGCCGGTACTATTTCTCCATAGATATTTATTATTGATGAGATAGTTCACAAGCAAGTCTTTAAACTGAGAATTATCTGATACCAGTTGTCTTATCAGCTGAGTCCCTAATTCAGTTTTCCACACATCTTCATCACTAACCAATTCTTTTACATTACCTACTGTTATATGCGCTAATTTCTCTACCGCACTATTTTTTAAGAATTCGCCCAATTTACGATAACCACTACGAAGATCCGACCCTATATCCTTATTCTCGGCTAACCATTTTTCATGCATGTTAATTAATGCTTTTAAACATTTTGCACTGTTATTGGGCAGCAACTTTGCTACTGTTTCTACTCCAGACATTACTATAAAAGGCAAAGAAGCCCTATTTAAAAACTTCTCTTTGAGACTATCTGTCTGCAATACAAACCGATCGGCAGGTATTCTGACAATAATGTTTTTGATAAAATAATCGTCTTTTATGTGGTCAAATTTTTTTTCCACAAGTGGAAGCAATTTTACTGCAAATGAACCATCATTAGTACTCATTTCATTAAGAATCTCAAATCCTTGCTCTGTAGCAATAAGCCGATCAAAGACATTTCCTATATCATTAACGCTATTTTTTTCTAGAAAATTCTTAATACGCTTTTCAAAGAGATTATTCCAAGGATTTGGCTCTTCTAGCTTTGCCAATATTTCTTCTGATTCGATTTGACCATCAGATTTATCGATTTCAACAATATTAACAGGAACTGATAATTTTTTTGGCATCACAATAGGTGGTTCTTTTTTCCATAAACGCGCATATTGTTCTCGCAAAAAACCCATAACTTGAGCTCTTAAAATATCAATTCTGCTGGTAGATGATGCAGTTGCTCGAACTCTAGATAATCTTTGTTTTGTAATGTTTGCAACTACAGGTGAGGATTTACTTGAAAAGCTTCTTGTTCCTATTGATGATTTTTGTTGCACGCTTTTTTTCAAGCTTGGAAACATGCCTTGCAGCGGCATTATACTCATAAACACAAAAGCCATAAATATACTTTTATATATCTTTTTCATATCACCCTATCTTTTTTGTCTTTCATTTTTGTTTTAAAATAACAAAAACAATTTCAAAAAAGCACGATATGAGACACAAAAAAAAGCTGGCATCAATGAGCCAGCTTTTTCATTTTTGACAAAACTTAGTGCAACTTATTCTATCTTTTCTTGCATCTGATTTCTAACCACAGATCTATCATAAAGTGTTTCGCCTTCTACCATATAAAAATGTTTAATGTGCGCTATGCTATCATTTTCATATGCAATAACCATATCATACAACTTTTGATAATCGCACTGATCAGAAGAAACTTCTAATCCAATACGATCAAGCCACCTATTTTGGCTCATAAGCATAGCTTCTTGTGCTCGTTTGCCAATAACTTTTTCTTCATCATCAAGCCAACTGGTTTTGTATGTCATATACGCACAAATAGATTCAGCTTGTCGGACCAAACGATCATACAATAATAGTAGGCTTTCTTTATTTGCTTTTGCTCGTTCAACTTCTTCTGCTTGCTGCTGCAATTGTAATACCTGCTTTTTCATCATTTTGATTGTTATATGATAAGGAGCATAGCTATTAATATACCAACGAAGAGTATCAGGATGGGTTAATTTTTCACACAGATGGGAAATAAACATAGAACTACCAATGCCTACTGCACATTGTATAGTGGAAGACCATCCTTCAGTGGTATAAAACATATATCGCAATCCAGCTTTAATGCCTTCGAGCATCGTTTTTTTTTCTTCGGGAGTTTTAGTAGCAACAGAATCGCTCTTGAAGTTTTTATACATTTCAAAAATGGTTTGACGCAATTGAAAACCAATACTTAAAGCTGTTAACCCATACACACTATAACGATCACACGTCATGCGCGTTTTTATTTGTTGAGCTTTTTTATTGATTACTGTTTGCTTGAGTAGTGCTGCGTGAGCAACTCCATTGAAAAACATTAAAAATGATAATAATGTTGATGATTTCATAATCTGTTTTAAATACCTTCTAATATGACTTTGAGCACTACACAACTTAGGTTATTTCGAAAAAAACGGCTTCAAATACCTTCCCGTATGACTTTGTGCAGACTGCGCAACTTCTTGCGGAGTACCTTGTGCAATAATTTGCCCACCGCCATCACCGCCTTCAGGGCCAAGATCAATAAGATAGTCAACTGTTTTAAGCACATCAAGATTATGCTCAATAAGAATCATAGAATTATTTTTATCAACTAATCGATTGAGCACGATCAACAGTTTTTCAATATCACTATTATGCAATCCTGTTGTTGGTTCGTCTAGAATATATAATGTATGCTGTTCACGCTTAGCCAATTCATCAACTAATTTTATACGCTGCGCTTCACCGCCAGATAATGTAGTTGAAGGCTGACCTAATGTAATATAATCAAGGCCAACATCACATAATAATTGCAAACGTTTCGCAATTGTTTTGTGATGCTCAAAAAATGTTAATGCTTCATATACGGTCATATTAAGCACATCCGCAATCGATTTACCTTTATATAAAATCGATAAAGTTTCTTGATTATAACGAGTTCCATTGCAAGCTTTACACGTCATAATAACTTCAGGCAAAAAGTGCATTTCAACTTTGATAACACCATCACCAGAACATTCAAAACATCTTCCAGCTGCAACATTAAAACTAAATCTACCGACTGCATATCCACGTGCATTACTTTCAGGCAACGATGCAAATAATTTTCTCATTTCATCAAAAATACCCAAATATGTTGCAGGGTTAGAACGCGGAGTACGCCCAATAGGACTTTGATCAATTACTACAAGGCTTTGCAAATCCTGCGCTCCTTGCAAACTACCAGCAGCACCAGGCAATGCATTTTTATGTATTCTTTTAAATCCACCAGAAAATTCTCTTTTTACTGCAGAAACTAACTGATCCATAATAAGAGTACTTTTTCCTGAACCGGATACACCTGAAACACCGCATAACACGCCAACAGGCATACGCAATGTAACATTTTTTAAGTTATGTTTATCAATATGATCCAAAACAATAAAGCCTTGTGGCTTACGTAATGTTTTTGGTCGCGCAATACCACGTTTTCCGCTTAAATATGCCCCCGTAAGAGAGTTTTTATTTTTAGAAAGTTCTTCTGGTGTACCGAACGCCGTTACATTCCCCCCAAGCACTCCCGCTGCAGGTCCCATATCAATGACATAATCAGCTTGTGTAATAGTATCCATATCATGTTCAACAACAACAACCGTGTTATCTTGATCTCGTAATGTTTTAAGCGTTTCAATTAAGCGATCATTATCACGTTGATGCAATCCAATACTCGGCTCATCAAGGATATATAAAACACCGCTTAATGCTGAACCAATTTGTGATGCAAGTCTAATACGTTGACCTTCACCACCCGATAATGTTCGCGCGGTACGATTGAGCGTTAAATAAGAAAGACCAACATCATTAATAAATGTTAATCTATTTTTAATTTCATTAATAAGACCTTGTGCTATTTCTTGCTGCTGTGCATCAAGAGATACTGTGTTAAAAAACTGTAATAACTGTTTGATTGACAAATTTCCTAATTCACAAATATCTTTATTCCCAACACGCACCGCCAAGGCATATTTATTAAGACGTTTTCCTTTACATTCGCTACACGTTTTTACTGTTGCATATTTATCACCAAAAAATTCGGGATAATCTGCTTTCCATGAATCACTACTTCCTGCAGCCCATGGCCATTCATTAATAGTACCCAATCCCTCACAGCCTTTACATGCACCAATGGGTGAGTTAAAAGAGAAACAACGTGGTTCTAATTCAGGAATTGATTGCGAACAGGAAATACACATGCGCTTAGATGAATAAAGATATTCTTTGTCACCTACAACAATTTTACAACTACCTTCTGCTAACGCAAAGGCTGCTTCAACCGCTTCTTGCAAACGAGATCTTTCATCAGCACTTACTTCAAGCGAATCAACAATAACATCAATAGTATGCTTGTGAGTCTTTTTTAGATTAAGATTTTTAATTTCATCGACTGATCTAAATTTATATCGCTCACCATCAATTTTGATACGATAATAGCCTTTTTCAAAAAGACGTAATAAATCATTAACAAATTCACCTTTTTGCTCATGAACCACAGGCGCAAGCACTGAAATAGTTTTAAAACTAAAATCTTTATGCAACATCTGACAAATAGCATCAGCTGATTCTGCTTTAATCTCTAAATCACAGTTAGGGCAATATACTTTACCTATTCGAGCAAAAAGGATACGAAAATAATCATAGATTTCAGTAATAGTACCCACTGTTGAACGCGGATTTGAGCCAACTGTTTTTTGCTCAATGGCAATAGCCGGACATAGACCATCAATACGATCAACATCAGGTTTTTTAGCCGCACCCAAAAATTGGCGAGCATATGATGATAAAGAATCAAGATAGCGTCTTTTACCTTCAGTAAATAAAACATCAAGAGCCAAAGAGCTTTTACCCGATCCAGACGGCCCAGTAATCACTACAAGCTTGTTTTTAGGAATACTCACTTCAACATTTTTGAGATTATGTTCACGAGCACCAAAAATATTGATTGAGCGGTTTTTTAATGAATCTATGATTTTTTTCATGACTTTTTGTCCAAACGGCTAAAAAACGCCTAAAATAATTTCTCATTAGAATATAATATACCACAT
This sequence comes from Candidatus Babelota bacterium, assembly GCA_039809905.1. Lineage (GTDB taxonomy): Bacteria > Babelota > Babeliae > Babelales > Vermiphilaceae > SOIL31. The sequence continues at coordinate 108,589 of JBDHVY010000001.1, forward strand.
TTTTGAGATTTAGCCAAACCAGGTCAATCTCTATTAAGCTTTTTTTGATTTTTACCTTAAATACCGTATACTATAATCACTTTGACATATATTGATACGGTGGATGTAGCTCAGTTGGTAGAGCACCAGATTGTGGCTCTGGTTGTCGTGGGTTCGATCCCCACCATTCACCCCAAATTTTTACCCCATGCTTCATCTTATTTCACATGCGGGCCCCAATGAAGGGATAACAAAATTGGGGATAAAAAGGCTGGACGATTTAGTAAAAAGTCGATTTTTGTGATCAGCTATCATGAGCTTTTGATCCAATCGACTATTATTGAAAAAAACATTGAAAAAATAACGAAACCTGTTATTCTTTTCTAGTCTTTATGTCTCTCTTTAGAATATTGAATTGTATCGGGGTGTGGCGCAATTGGTAGCGCACTCGCTTTGGGAGCGAGGGGTTGTCAGTTCGAGTCTGGCCACCCCGACCATTTTTTTAAAAAGGATTGGTCAATGGCAAAGCACATATCCCATTCATTTTTTATTCTTATCTCTCTTTCTTTTTTCTTTATTCAATCATCTCAATCTTCATATGATCATAGCGCTCATGCACAAGCATGGACTCACCTATATACTGAACAAATGACACCTGAAGATTTACAAATTACCGCAAACATGCTTTATTGTTTGTATTCCAACACTCTTATTGACTTAAAGATCCAAGAATATTTTAGTCCACTATCTGAATTAAGCCAGATCGTTCACAGCAATCTTTCCGATCCCATGAATCCTAATAATGAAATAGCTCAACTAAGAGTTCTTACAGAAAAAATTGCTTATCTCACTAAGATTCGTTTTTTATATACAAAGATACTTGATAATTGCTTAAATCATTATAATAAAAATCATATTGTTATTGTTGATGATGCTCTTAAGGCATTGCAATTATACGCTGCAGATTCATTACGGGAATGGGCCGATAACAACAATCAATTTTTCATTGAGCATCTTGAAAATTCTGCACGTGTTATCGCTGAATGCGCTCAATCTATTCATTCTGCATCTAATACTCACAAAGCACTATCTCATGAAATTTTCCCTTTTATTGTAGATGAAAAAGATAAATCACTTGCACTTATCAATGTAATCTTAAGAAGTACACCAACATTTATGAATGCTGCATACACTACCATGAATACGCTCAATAATATTTGCAACGATGCAATGAAAACGATCTGTTTTGGTGCGCATGTCTATAAACAACATTATCAAGCAGTGTATGAGATAATAACAGCGGAATCTTTTGATAAAAAATACGCAACATTGTTATTTCATGAACAGGGTATATTGCCAGAGGAATATATAGTACTTCTACCAGATGCAGATCATGTATTTGAACATATGCTTGAAACAAAAGAGCTTTTTGCTCAAGCACAATTAAAATAATTATTTAAGGATAATCTTACTATGTTGGTCAAAAAAATCATATTCCTATCACTTACCATATCAACTTTTTGCTTGTTTCCTGTCCAAATGAACACACAAGATCTTCAATTTTTGCAAACATGGCAAACACAGCACATTGATCAGATGAATCACGCGGATTTGCAATTATTAGCAAATGTTCTTCATTTGTTACATAGCGTAGCGCTCATTGAATCAAAAACACGGCAATTTTCGCATCCAATTGCACGGCTTAATCAAACAATACGAACAAATATTGAACAGTACAAAAATGCTACTGAGGAACTCGCCACACTCAAAACCTTGCTTGATCGCCTTTCATTTGTGATAAATACACGTGCTATTTATAATCAAACATTAGCAACATGCTTTGCTCATTACGAAAAAAATCCTTCTGATACTATTGAAGCAGCATTAACCAATCTTCAATTATTTGCTCAAAAAAAGTTGCGCAGTTGGGCGGAACAAGAATTGTTAGAAACAAGCAAGCTCCTTACAGAAAAAGCTGATATTGTTAATAATACCGCACAACTTTTTCAAGAAGCTTCGTTTCTTTATAAAGAGATGAGTAAAGGTAATATTCCGGTAAAATTATCACCAGAAGACGAAAAAAATAAACAGTTAATACTGCTTTCTATCCTTTTGGAAAGCAATTCTAAACTATTTGCTATTTCTGAATACACGACTGATTCTTTGCTTGCAATGACTGATCACGCTACTGAAGTTATTAACGCAGGCACAGAAATATATAAACAATTTTACATGGTCGTGTATAACAAACTGATGTCATCAGCAATTGATAAGAAATATACGACAACCTTGTTTAGCATGTATGATGTATTATCTGATGAATATAAATCACTGCTACCAGATGCAGATCATACATTTGAACATGCATTAAAAACAACGAAATTATATACACAAACTGAATATTCACCATTATAAAAAGAAAAGGTCACTCTGATGAATAAATATTTTGCCTATTGTGCTTTAATTCTTCAAACAATATTTTGTGCTCAAGCAAATCAAGTTGCTACTTTTGAAAAGCTAACTCCAGAAATATACAAACAAGCTACAACCTGGTCTGAAAAAGTAGTTACTACATTAAACAAAAATTCTCAGTTAATATATCTCAATTTACTTGCTTTTAGTGCAGAAGGCGCGATTGAAGAATTTATAAAATGTAATGAATACATAGAATCGCAAGCATCTATGCATGATTCATACAAAGATCTTGGACTCACCATTATGGAAATCATCACCAAATATGCTGATAATATCCAAAGAAAAATTGAGCTCAAGAAAAATATCACAGAAAAACAAAAAAATCAGTTATGGGAAAAACTCGAGATTAAAGTACAAGAACTTATGGCATATATTAATTCTATATATTATCAGTCTCTTTACGGTCTCGTTGCACAAAATAATACATCTCCTGTATATATGTTTGACGAAAATGGCTTATTACCAGAAGAAAAACGTACAGAACTTTTACCAAAGTCCTTGTAATTCAAAGAACTGAACACAACAAAAAGGCTTGCCCATAAAAAAGGCAAGCCTTTTTGTTGTGTTCAGTTAAAAACATATTTTATTATAATATTAAAAAAACCTCTTAATGTGGGGTCCCCCATTCGGCATATAATAGAGAATGGGGTTGTATTAAAAAACTAATTCTCTATAAAAACTTGGGGGACTCGATGAAAATTAATGCTTGTGGTTTTGGGATTGCTGGCGCAGTAACATTTTGTTCTATGTATACACTTCTTGCTCTCGTGCTTAAATTTTTGCCGAATCAGACACTTAAATTTATTGGCATGATTCATATGATGCCAAAACTTGAGTATATTAAGCCATTTATCCAAGTAACTCCTCAGGCAATACTGCTTGGCTTGCTAACTCACACCATTGCGGTCTTTCTTTTTTTCTGGCTTACGGGAAAAATCTATAACCTCTTTCAAAGATAACCTTATATATTCATAATCAAACTTTCTGTTGAGGCTTTAGCTGGCTCTTATGAGCTAACCTAAAGCCTTTTTGTTATTTTTCATTACCAAATCTCTTGTTTTTTATGTAAAAAATTTACTATTATAAAATTAATGATTTTTATTATATTAAAAAAGGGGTTTTCATGAAAAAACAAATATTATTACTATGCTCTGCATTTGCTATATCATTTAATCTTTCTGCCTTAACTGATGCTCAAGCTAAACAACAGGGACAACAACTTATGAGCGGTCTGGTAAGTGGACATAACCTTGCTTTTGGTAAAGATAATTTATATAAAGAAGCTCTTGATTTAGGTATGTGGAATAAAGCAATTTCCAACATAAAATCCTTTGCAACAACTATTATGGAAGAAAACAAAAATTTCCTTGGCATGAGAGATTCTACTCTCAAAGATGCTTTATCAAAAATAGAAAAAGCAGACATCGATCTTGTTAATGCTATTAAAGTAACCCGCGGAGTTCTTAGTTCACCCGCAAATGTTACAAAACAGGTCGGCATATTGAATAAAATAAAAACTGATATGTTAAATGTTCAAAAATCATTGAAATCATCAATGTCTTCTGTTGCAAAAGACGAAGCACGAAAAATACTTAATAATACAGCAATGTTTATTGAAACAACTGCCACAAAGGCAATAAAAGACGCTCAAAAATAATTTCGCCTAAAAATAATAAAAAGCTTCCTCTGTCAAAAGAGGAAGCTTTTTTATACCTAAAAATATTTTTTAATCGTGCTATGCTGTTGATAAAGAAATTCGATAAAACTCTTAATACGGAGCCCCCATATGAAACAACGTAAAATATGGGGTAAATAATACCTATGGCTCTCAATATTAATCATCGCACAACAGCTCGCTCATTTGATTTTATAACGTTTTTTTTAATAATAGCTCTTGCTGCATGCGGACTTTTATTCGTTTTTAGCGCAACTCACACAATTGAAAAGCCTTTTTCGCATTTTTTTATTAAACAATCCTTCGGTATAATTGCAGGAATAATTATTTATTTTTTGTGTCTTATTCCTGATTATCGAAATCTTATCCGATGGGGATATGTGGCATACTTTGGCATTATGGCACTGTTAATTTTTACACTCATCAAAGGAAGCATCGGCATGGGGGGCAGACGTTGGATTAATGTCATTTTTTTTAAATTTCAACCCTCTGAACTAGCAAAATGTATACTTCCTGCATACATGATTAACTGTCTTTATGTACAAAAAAAAACAATTATAAACTCATTCGGCCTCTTTATTCCATTACTCACCATGCTTACCGCAAGCTTTATACTTATTCTTAAACAACCAGATCTTGGAACCGCTCTTATTGTACTCTTTTCCGGCCTCATTTTATGTTGGTTTGCAGGATTAAATAAAAAGTTTTTTCTGTATGCCATTATTGCCACCGTAGTCATGGCGCCATTAATATGGTCTTTTGTGTTACGGGATTACCAAAAAAATCGTATCCTTGTTTTCTGCGGTCAAGGTAATCATAAAAAAGAAGGTTATCAAATAGAACAAGCACATATTGCAATTGGCTCGGGAGGATTGTGGGGAAAAGGTTTATTTAATGGCACACAAAATAAATTACGTTTTTTACCTGAAAGTAGAACTGATTTTATTTTTGCAGTACTGTGCGAAGAATGGGGCTTAATAGGAGCTCTTGCGGTATTATTATGTTATATTTTTCTCTTTTTTAGATCATTTTTACTCATAAGACAAGTAAAAGATCCCTATGCCCAACTTTTTGCGATAGGTCTTTTGCTCCATATCATTTTAGCAACGATTATTAATATCGGCATGGTTTTGGGTATCATGCCAATTGTTGGCATTCCACTCCCTCTAATGAGTTATGGATTAAGTAACTTATGGATTACGTTTGCATGTCTTGGAGGTTTTCAAAATGTTATGCTACGCTGTAGGTAAATTTAGCCCAACCTACACTACGTTACAATTGGGCACCCATTAAACACATAGAAAAATATATGATGAAACCACTCATACTTGACCTAGGCGAGACGCCAGAAGAACGCGCGCATGATTTTTTTCCAAAAACATTTGATGATTACATAGGACAAAAAGATCTTAAAGAAAAACTTTCTATTTATACTCAAGCAGCTAAAATGCGCAATGAACCTCTCGACCATTTATTATTATTTGGCCCTCCTGGTCTTGGCAAAACAACATTATCAACAATTATGGCCCAGGTAATGGATGTAAATATTAAATTATGCAGCGGTCCCATGATAGAACGTACTGGTGATCTTGTCAGTATTCTATCAAGTTTGCAACCACGGGATATTTTTTTTATTGATGAGATTCATCGCCTACCTGCAACAGTTGAAGAAGTTTTATACAGTGCAATGGAACAATATCGTGTTGATGTGATTATTGGTCAAGGAGCCGGTGCAAAATCAGTCAGTCTTCCCATACACCCATTTACACTTGTTGGAGCAACAACAAAAAGCGGAATTATTTCTGCACCTTTGAGAAGTCGTTTTGGTATTAACGAACGTCTTGATTTTTATAGTGATGAAGAATTACGAGATATAGTACTGCAAAGTGCACGCTTCCTTAATCTTTCTATCACATCAGATGCCGCACTTATGATTGGAGCTTGTTCACGCGGAACTCCACGTATCGCAAAAAAATTAATTCGCCGTATCCGTGATTTATCGCAAGTACGTAATATACCAGCAGATAAAAAATTTGTAGAAGATTCACTCCATTTTTTAGGCATTGATCATGATGGTCTTACTGCAGTTGATATATCAATTTTACAAAAAATAGTCTGTAATTTTAATGGCGGACCTGTTGGTCTTGATACTCTTGCAGCACTTGTTGGTGAAGATACTGATACGATTGAGCTTGCATACGAACCGTATTTATTGCGCAAAGGATATCTTGAAAAAACTTCGCGTGGCAGGCAAATTCCTGCAAAAATATTACCACAATTAATTAAAAGATTTTTGGGGCAGCAGACATTATAATGCAATTTTTAGACATATTCATGAATTATATATTTATTTTTACCATGTTATTAACTATGTTTATATATTCACATTGCAGCAAACCTGTGAGCTCAGAAAAACTATTACATGCTCTTATTGATCAGCATAATCAACCAACACCGAGCTTGTTAGAATTGCTTAAAGAAACAGATTCTCCCCACGCCGGCACTTTTGAATCTATTACACAAGCCACTCAATTATGGCTACGACCAGCAGCAAAAGAGCGTTGGCAGGTTAGTAATGATTCAACAGAAAACAAAAAAACTCGATTATTAAAACTCTTTGAAAATCTTTGTCTTGTACAAAAAGTGGAACCTTTAAAAAAATCTTATACTTATGCCATACTTTTTGGAAGTACATTAGATGATGTTCGTGATAGACTTTCTCATTTAATAACGCTGTGGGATGAAGGAATTCATTTTAATTCACTTATCATCCTTGCCAGTGAACGACCATTAGATACAACTCTGGAAAATCAGGAAAACTTATTAAACAACAACTATCAAGGTTTATCATCTAAAAAAACATGGCATTTTAATGGACATTTTCCAACCACTGAATCTGAAATGATTAAGTTTGTATTTGAACAAGCAGAAACTCCTGCCGCATGGAATAATATACCGCATGTTTTTATTAATACACCACTACAAAAAACAAACCTCAATGAGCTCAGACGTCCTAATACAGAAGATACTATTATTCATTGGCTAAAAGAATATAATCCACAGCCAGGCTCTATATTGGCTATATCAAATCAGCCATTTATTGGTTATCAAAATGCTGTTTTACAAAAAAATATCCCGCAAACATTTTCAATAGAAACAGTAGGAAGCGCTTACCACAGCAATGAATCTATAACATCATTTTTTGATACCTTAGCACGCTGGATCTATAACCAAAATAACATAATCCAAAATCAACAAGCTAAATAGTGATAACCATTAAAACAAAAAAAGATAGGTTATCAGAAACTAGTCTGCTAACCTATCTTTTTTTGTTACTTATCAAAAATTTTATTGCTGTTGCCACACTACAAAAAACGATCCTTTATCTGGCAATAATGCTGAAGTAAGATCTTTTGGCGCGCCATTATTAGTCACCATTTCAATACCAATATTTTGCCATGAATTATTACCAATTGGAGCGGTAACACCATTAATTGTAGCCATACAACCCCACATATACGCTGTTACAAAATCACTCAACGGAAGTATGCCATTCATATAAGGCGCTTCTATAATCCATTCAGCTGATTCACGCAACGCTGTTGAGGATTTGGTATATTTCGTTGGAATAGTATACGATACCTTTTGAGTATCATTCATTAATGTCATAACAAAAGTATTGTTACCAGCATATACAACAGATGCACTAATCACATCACCAGGATTAAGTGGGAATCCATTGATAACATAACTACCGCCTGGGTACATCTCAAACCATGCATAATCTTGTTGAGCACCATTAATAGAATCATGTTCTGTACCTATTTGTTCAACTGTTGGGCTACCATATCCATCTATACCAACCCATAGAGAACTATAAGCATCTGTATCTGTTGGTACAATTGTCGGAACAATCCATGAACCCGATACTGCTGAAACAGAATTTTTTGCTGGTTTGCTCAATTTGCTTGCAGCTGCATAACCACTCCAATTGGTACTTGTAGTTTGTCCACTTGGAACACGTGCTGATCGAGGGCCTGGTATATGAGGATGAGAACAAGTCACTTCTTTTTTATCAACTTCAACGATTGTACATTCGATTTCTTGATAACCATGTGAATCATGCTTAGCTAATACACTACTGCATATTATTACCGACAACAATATATTGTAACGTGCAAAACCACTATTCATTGGACAACTCCTTATAAAAGAGGATATTAAAATATCTTTTCATAAAGAGCTCTAACATGACAAATAAACAAAGTCAATGTAAAAAGCCTCTTTACGATAAGGTAAAAAGGCTTTCATTTTTATTCTTTGATTACAGATTACTAATGTTTATTGAGCATCATTCTGTCTCTTTAAGATTTTAATCGAAGAAATTGTTTATAACCAGCCAATTCTCTTTTTAAGATGTTATATGTTGGAACAATTGGATATAAAAGACCAACGGTACCCAATCCCATAAGGGTTCTTCCAGTTAATTTGCAAATAGCTCCAGTATTCTTACCAACAAAATTGTCCGCATTCTCTTTTGTCGTTATTATAATCATTTCTTTTGATTCTGATGACATTATTCCAAAATCTAATGCTGTTTTTGAAAGACGGTTCAAATAAAATCCTATACCAATATTGGCGGCAGAAGTAACTTGTTGTAAAACATTTGATTTCTTTGATTGTTGCTGTTGCTGAGCCTGAGATACTGAGTAAGCACATAACAATGCTGCTATCAATGAAAGTGTTGCTAATCGATTTACCATAGCAAAGCTCCTTAATAATTAAAATATTAGCATATAGCTGTATTCTCAATAAAATTAACATTAAAAATTCAATTTGTCAATCTCTGGGCCTGCCCTTTATAACACAAAAAATACCATAAAAAACCCCAAAATAGCTCAATAAATATGCCTCCCTGTGCTTTACAGCAAAGAGAGGCATATTGCTCATTATCGATTTTCAACATTACTTTTTTTCGCTACCGGATAACAATTCTATCAATTCACTTGTTCCTATTTCACGCGCATAATCAAGTGCAGTTTTTTTTGCTAGATCCTTGATGTTTCGATCAATTGCCTTACAGCCCAAAAGCAGTTTTATTAATTTTTTACATCTTCCTAGAACAGCATAATGCAAAGACGTTCTTCCTTGGTAATCACCATTATTTACCGATGTTTTTGGATTTCCTATAAGCAATTCTATAATTTTGAAATAATTATCTTTGTATGAACTATTCATTGCAAAATAGCCCTTGATAGCAGTATGAAGCGACGTATTATATGCTTCATTAAGAATATTTGGATTAGCACCAGCATCTAACAACGCTTTAGTTGCCGGAACTTTTGCTTGCGCAACAGCAAAACTAAGAGCTGTGCATCCATTTTTGTTTTCTATATCTTTGTTGGTTCTTGTATCAGCGCATAATACTTTTAAAATATCGGCATTATTTGCTCTTGCAGCCCAATGAATTAATGCATGTTCTTTTTGAGTTCCTTGTTCATTGGGATTTAATTTTTTACGTAACAGTAATCGTTCAATGGTCTCTGTTCCATGGGGGAGATTGTATAATGATTCAATAGCGCATTGATCTTCTTTTTTAACAGCCTCGACAAGTTTTTCACAATAATCACTATCAGACATCGGATTAATCCGTGATAGCTGCGCGCTGAAAACCGAGGTAAAAGATATAATAGATAGCAGCACTAATAGAAAATTCATATTTGTCCTTCTTTTATGGTAAACATGCTCAACAAAAAATAATTTCGGCATACAATACCATATTTTTTTGATCATTGCATAAAAAAATATAACCACTGGACTGATCAAGCCATTCCCTATACACTAAAAATACAAGGTTAAATTACATACTAGCATTAAAGGTAGATTACCAATGGCAGGTCATAATAAATGGTCTCAAATTAAACATAAAAAAGCTAAAGAAGACGGCAAAAAATCTAAGATTTATACAAAAATCATTAAAGAAATCACCATGACCGCTCGCGAAAACGGCGGCAATCCTGATCTTAATCCTCGCTTGCGACTCTTGCTTGAAAAAGGAAGAGAAGCAAACATGCCTATAGAAAACGCTATACGCGCAATCAAAAAAGGCACAGGCGAACTTCCCGGAACTCAATACGAATCTTATACGTACGAAGGTTACGCACCGTATGGTATTGCAGTAATGGTTGATGCAATAACTGATAACAAAAATCGTACTATTGCAGAGTTTCGTCGATTATTTTCTGAAAATGGTGGTAATTTAGGAGAATCGGGAACCGTTGGTTGGATGTTTGAAAAACTCGGCGCTGTTACTGCTACCGGAACTATTACCGAAGATGAGCTTCTTGAACATTTAATTGAATATGATATTAAAGATGTTCAGATCAACGATGATTCATGTATCATACATTGCGATATTCGTGCTCTTGAATCAGTAAAAAATGCTATTGAAAAAGCAGGATTAAAGATCGAAAATTCAGGGCTTGAATGGGTTGCAAAAACAACCACTGAATTATCAGAAACTCAAACTGATAAAGTTCTTGAATTTTTATCAAAAATACAAGATCATGACGACGTAGAAAATGTCTACACCAACTTGGGCTAAATAATAGCAAGAATCACTATAATAAACTGAAAAACAGTATCTAAAACTTTCTAAATATGGGGTCCCCAATCGACATATAATAGAGATTGGGGCTAAAGGAAACAATCCTGATGAAAAAATATACCATCACCAGCATGACAGGCTTTGCATCAAAAATATTTGTTTTAACAGCTCCATCAGGAGAACGTTCCACCGTTTCCATGAATTTAAAATCTCTCAATTCACGTTTTTTTGAAAGCACGGTAAAATTACCTATTGCATTATCACACTTGGAAACTACTTTTACCAAACAATTCAAAGAAAGATTACGTCGAGGCCACGTTTATTTTACCGCGTATTTAAGCAACCCAAATATTTTTGAAGGTGCCATTACTCCCGCAATGACGATTATTGATAGCTACATTCAATCAATGAATCAGATCAAAACAAAATATCATTTTTCTGAAGATATTAAACTGGATAATGTTTTACGCTTGCCTAATATTTTCTCCAAAGAAGAACAGCAATTGGATGAAGAAACAACAAAGCTTATACAAGATGCTGCCGCTGATTTAATTGAAAAACTACTGCAAGAGAGAACAACAGAAGGAAATTCATTAGCAATTGATCTTGATAACCGTATTGCTATTATACAAAAAGAAATGGCTCTTATTACCGAAAGAGCTCATGTATTTGTTGAAGAATCAAAAAAGAAAGTACATGCAACATTACAAGAAATTGGCGCTGATGAAAATTTGCTCGCTGACGCCCAAAAAAATGGCTTGTATGCTCTACTCAATAAAATTGATATTCATGAAGAAATTACTCGTCTGAATAGTCATTTAGAAAATTTCGTAACTATTTTGCAGCAATCTGATATGGAAAAAGGCAAACGCCTTGACTTTACCTTACAAGAATTAGGACGTGAAATTAATACGATTACGGCAAAATGCTCTGATTCAACAATTAGCACCCATGCGATTAACGTCAAAGTTGAAATTGAGAAAATGCGTGAGCAGATTCAGAATATTGTATAAGTTGCTCACGCATTTTTAGATCAAATATTAATTGCTAACCTTGATTGTTCAATCACTAAAAATATTTTTAGTAAGAAAACCACCTTTGCCAAAAAGATTTTTTAGCTTCTTCTTGTCTGCGCGTTGCAGACTTTAAGTGCAGCTTTGGATATAATGCAGCATCATTTAATTCTTCTTTTATATTTTTCATACTTTCTTGAAAAAAACTGGCGGGCAATTTGCTTTGCTTAATAAAAGCAACTTTATCTAAAAGAGTTTCTATTTTTTCTCTATAACTTTCAGCATCAAATGTAAGAATATCTCGTGGTTCATAGTCTTTAGGCTCCGAGAACAACCGTATCTCGTCTCCTAATTTCCTCAGCTCTGACATGATAGAGTTTACCTTATCTGCTAATAATCCAAACAAGCATTTGTTTAAATCGATTTTAATAAGTAATTTATCGGCATAAATATAAACTTTTACTAGCTCTTCTAACGATGAATCAGTTATTTTTATATTGTTTTTGCATTTATTTATTATTTCAACAATTTTCTTAAATGTTTCAATATCCGACAGACCAATAAGGGGATCCGCTGTATCCGCTAAAGCACTTCTTATAGCTTCACTCCAGTCAACATCGTCCTGAGAAAAAATTTGACCGTGCTCGATGTTATTTATTTCATAAATATAAACTTGATTTTCCTTTAATTCTGATCGAATTTTATTTTTTTTATAGTTAAGTATCGCACTTGATCTCTTGCTTAAATCCATACGAGACATGGGTCTTTGCAGTCTAGGAACCGTACTCATTCCATAAATATCGCAGGTAATACACATCATCAAGAATAATACCTTTATAGATATGACAACCTTATTTTTATTGTAATTATTCATTTTCATACAAAATCCCTACTTTTTATCGACATTATTAAATTTTATTAATATCACTAATACTATATCATTGTTTATTTTATATTTGCAACAATTAACCTAAGGGCACTATTGATATAATATCAATAAAGAAATGGTTATCATTGCTGAAAGAGCTCATGTATTTGTTGAAGAATCAAAAAAGAAAGTACATGCAACATTACAAGAAATTGGCGCGGATGAAAATTTGCTCGCGCATTTACTCCATGCTCAATAAAATTGATATTCATGAAGAAATTACTCGTCTGAATAGTCATTTAGAAAATTTCGTAACTATTTTGCAGTAATCTGATATGGAAAAAGGCAAACGCCTTGACTTTACCTTGCAAGAATTAGGGCGTGAAATTAATACTATTACGGCAAAATGCTCGGATTCAACCATTAGTTCTCATGCAATCAATGTTAAAGTTGAGATCGAGAAAATGCGCGAGCAAATTCAAAACATTGTATAATTCTATTCGTTTCTGTAAATGGGGACCTCTTCCTTCGACCCGTCCTTCGCCAAGGCTTCGAAGGGCAAGCAAGCGTTTACTACTGAGCATGGTCGAAGTATCAGGACGAGTGGGAATTTACGGAGTTGGGGTAAAGCACATTCAAAATATTATCTAAAATTCCTTTTTCTTTCAGCATAATCAGACTATTCAACCTCATTGACCTATGAACAAAAAAACCTTATTCTTTTTGTATACCCTGTTACATAATTAAAGGATATCATGAAGTTTTTTTCAACTATTAGCTCATTACCAGTTATTTATCTCCTTATCTCAACAACCCCATTTTACGGTGAAATTAACCGAGATTTGGATCTTGATGCCGTATTTACTGCTATTAACTATACCCGTAGCAACCAGGGCGAGCGTGTCCTGCGCGCACTTCTTGCACGCCCAGTAGCAGACCTCAAGCTGCTTGAAGGACGACAAACGATCATTTCTCATATTGCTGATAATAAAGCTCTTAACAATAAGCTCACAGCGTTATTAAAGGCTTTTGCTCAACAAGAAAATAATTTTGAACGAATGCTGCAATCCGCAAGCGATGTTGAAAATGTAGCACTCAGTGAATTTTACTTTTCAAATTCCTACTTACGCGAGTGGAATTATAGTCCACGGCATCTTGAATTGGGTTATGCTGCCCATCTTGGCAACTTATGCAGCTCAATGGTGCAACATGCTCTTGCTTTTGCAATCTTCACCTGGGGACTTGATGAAGAACATGTATGCCCAAGCCATCCCGCAAAAAATCATGGCGGCAAACACAAAAAACATTCTCATAAACATAAACATGATCATGCTCACCATGATGGATGCACTCATGATCATTCCCATGATAATGCATTGATAAGCAGCATAAAAGCTTTGGCTAAATCAAAAGAATTTAAATACGGATTTCAGCTATGGCATGGAATTGCGCAAATACAAGAATTATATAGCATCCAAGCAATAGTTCGAAATGATATACAATGCTTTAAAAAATTACAAACACAACTAATGGGCATTGCACGCGGTCTGCGCATTATGAATCAAATCCATATAACAGTTAAAAATCATCCAGAAATTACCAGCAATTTAGTTCACTATCAAGATCTTGAAAATATATTTACCTCAAACAACATTTCAGAAAAACTCACCCTTTTATTGAACCTGCTCAATAGCGCTACCTTTAAAGGTCAACCTTCCGTATTTTCACGTATAGGAATTATTTTAGCTGCTTACAAACTTATACAAGAAATTGGCCATGAACTACAACCGGCACTTACTGCTGTTGGAGAAATTGATGCCTATGTCAGCTGTACTGAATTAATCAAAAAACATCAATCAGGATCTTTGTCCTATAGCTTTGCCCAGTATCTAACAGATTCAAACACTCCGCAGCTTATTGCCCATAATTTCTGGCATCCATTATCAACAGCAGAATCAATAGAATTAAATAGTATTGATTTAGGCTATGATAACCACCCACGCAATATCATTGTTACCGGACAAAATGCTTCAGGAAAATCAACAAGCTTAAAGGCTATTACACTATGCGCATATCTTGCACAAACACTCACTATTGTACCAGCACAGAAATATAGTCACAGCATATATAAAGAAATATATTCTTCTATTGTAGTGACTGATAATATATCTGAAAATATGTCTTTATTTGTTGCTGAATTGCACAATGCGCAAGAGCTATTAACTCGCATCGAAAACCTACAGGAAGCTGAATATATGCTCGTTGTACTTGATGAGCTCTTTAAAAGCACCTCTCATGAAAAAGGAAAAGACGTTGCATATAGATTGCTACAGCATTTATACTCATCAAAAAATGTGATAACACTCGTTTCAACACATTTTGATAATTTAGCTGTTTTAGCAGACACACCTGAAAACAACTGTATCAATTATACTTTACATAATTTTAAACTTATTCCTGGCATTGGTTCACATGATGAAAATGCTTTTGACGCAATAAAAAAACAAACAAAAAGTCGCTTGCTGATTTAAGCAAGCGACTTACATAATTTTTTCTAAAAAAGACCTTTTTGACCTTTTTTGTAAACAATTCTCAACATTTTTCAAAATATCCCCTATTCTTATACACATTATCACATAAGATACTTATTGGGGACAATCAAAAAATATGTCGCAACATTTTACTCACTTACATCTTCATTCTGAATATTCATTGCTAGATGGAGCGATATCGCTTGATAAACTTATAGCATTTGGTAAAGAAAACAATTATAAAGCCCTTGCCATAACTGATCATGGTAATATTTTTGGTGCAGTAAAATTTTTCCAAAAATGCAAAAAGGCTGGAATAAAGCCCATTTTAGGAATGGAAGCATATTTTACCGAAGATGCAAAAGTAAAAAACGCTGATAACAAGTATTATCATTTGATTATTTTGGTGCAAAATGCAACCGGATACAAAAATCTTTGCAAACTTATTTCATATTCTTATCAAGAAGGTTTTTATTTTAAACCGAGAGTTGATTACAACATCCTTGAAAAATATTCTGAGGGCCTTATCGTAACAAGCGCATGCCTTGGTGGACATATTCCTAAATTATTAATGTCTAACAATCTTAAAGAAGCTAACGAGCGCGTTGAGTGGTTTTTGCGCGTATTTGGACGTGATCGTTTTTTTCTTGAAGTTCAGCCTGAAGACCAAGAAGAACAAAAAATATTAAATCAAAAGCTCTATACACTATCAGCAGAAAAAAATATTAAACTCGTTGCCGCGGGTGATTGCCATTATGTTTCACTGCATGACCATGAAGCTCACGAAATTATGCTCTCCATCCAAACACAAAACAAAATTGATGATCCTGGTCGATTTTCGTTTGGTGATTGCCGCGCATATATGCGGACTACCGATGAGATGCTCGCAGAATTTAAAGGACATGAAGAAGCAGTATGGAATGCGGGTCTTATTGCCGATATGTGTAATTTTGATTTTGAAACAGATAAACTCTTTTTCCCACAATTTATTATCCCGCAAGATCATACACAAGAAACATATTTTGCCCATCTATGCCGTATTGGTTTACAACGATTGAAAGATGAGCAATTAATCGAAAAATCACAGTGGCAAACATACGATGCACGCCTTGAACTAGAAGTTGATTTGATTACGCGCATGGGATTTGTCGGCTACTTTTTAGTAGTGAGTGATTTTATTCAATGGGCCTATCGGCAAGGTATTCCTGTTGGGCCTGGGCGTGGTTCTGCAGCAGGATCACTTGTTGCATGGGCATTACAAATTACCAATATTGATCCGTTAAAGTACAATCTTCTTTTTGAACGTTTTTTGAATCCTGAACGTATAAGCATGCCTGATATCGATATCGATTTTTGCATTGAAGGTCGTGATAAAGTTATTAATTACGTACGTGATAAGTACGGTCACGATAAAGTATGCAGTATTATCACCTTTGGTACTATGATGGCAAAAGGTGTAATTAAAGATGTTGCACGTGTACTTGGTGTTCCTTTTGAAGATTCAAATGCATTAACAAACCTTATTCCAGAACAACTTAAAATTACTCTCAGTGAAGCAATTGAACAAGAGCCACGACTACAAGAATTGATTGATAATAATCCACGAATAAAACATGTGTTTGATATTGCTTTCAGATTAGAAGGCCTTACACGCCATGCATCAAAACATGCTGCCGGCATTGTGATTTCACCAGAACCAGTTGATGAAGTACTTCCTGTATATATTCCGCCCAAATCAAATGAATTAGTAGCTCAATACGCAATGACAGAGCTGGAAAGTATTGGCTTTTTAAAAATTGATTTTTTGGGTCTTAAAAATCTTACGCTGATAGACCGCGTACTGCAACTGGTAAAAAATATTCATAACGTTTCTTTAGATATGAATAAACTCCCTCTTGATGATCCAAAAACATTTGAACTTATTTGCAATGGCTTAACATCTGGCGTATTCCAGCTTGAATCAAGCGGACTAAAAGAGGTATTACGTAAATTAAAACCAGATAAATTTGAAGATATTATTGCCGTCAACGCACTCTATCGACCAGGACCTCTTGGATCTGGCATGGTTGATGATTTTATTGAACGCAGACATGGCAGACAACAAATTAAATATCTATTTCCTGAATTGGAACCGATTTTAGCTGAAACATTTGGCGTCATTGTCTATCAAGAGCAGGTAATGAAAATTGCTTCTGCAATCGGCGGATACTCTTTAGGAGAAGCAGATATTTTACGCCGCGCAATGGGTAAGAAAAAAGCAGAAGTTATGGCAGAACAAAGTGCCATATTTGTTGAAAAATCATCTGCTCGTGGATTTGATGGCAAAAAAGCACAAGAATTATTTGATCTTTTGGCCTACTTTGCTGGCTATGGTTTCAATAAATCACATTCAGCAGCATATGCATTAATTGCCTATCAAACAGCGTACCTTAAAGCAAATTATTTACCGGAATTTTTAGCATGTCTTATTTCTCTTGAAGCAACACACCCAGAAAAAATGTCATTTTATCTGCAAGAAGCAAAAGATCTGGGAATTATGCTATTACCTCCGGATATTAATCGCTCAGATATCCATTTTTCCGTTGTAGATGGTAATATTTTATTTGGTCTACAAGGAATTAAAAACGTTGGTCTTGCAGCATTAGAAAATATTATTGAAGAACGAAGCAAAAAAGGTATTTTTAAAGATCTGCTCGATTTTTGTAAACGAGTAGATTTACGCACAGCAAATAAACGTGTTATTGAAAGTCTTATTTGCGCAGGAGCATTTGATACATTACCGGGAAACCGTGCTCAAAAATATCATGAAGTTGAGCATTTAATTGATCTTGCGACTGCACATAAAAAAAATGCCCTTACTGGGCAGATGGATCTTTTTTCACTCAATAAAAAAAATAGCCAAGGCGATGATTTTTATTCCTTTGAGCTTCGATCAGAATGGACAGACAAAGAAAAACTAGAAAAAGAACGTGATGCAATAGGCTTTTATATTAGTTCTCATCCTATTGAAACATATAGAAAACAGCTTGGATGGTTTACTATAGAATCATTTGAAACAGCATTAGAAAAAGCACAAACAACAAAAGGCGAATATTCAACTATTGGCTGCGGATTATTGAAAACACGCAAAGATATTGTGACTAAAAAAGGCGATCGTATGGCATTCTTACAATTTGAAGATATGTCAGGATCTGCTGAAGTTATCGCATTTCCTAAAACATTTGCACGCGCAGAAAAATGGCTAGGCTCTCATAATGTTTTTATCATTAAAGGAATTGTTGATGTTGTTGAAGGAAATCCTTGCAAAATAAAAGCTCAAGACATTGTTCCCGTAGAATTGGTTCTCAGCGAGTGGCCACATATTGAACACATTACCCTAACATTGCCTGATTCGATAACAGAAGAAGTTATTGTTACTGTTAAAGAAAACATAGCCAAGGGCACTGCACCTTTATCGATTATTTTTTATGAAAATCAAAAAAAATTGCGCCTGAGGGTAAAAGATAGAGTTCTTCTTAATACCGAAAGCGCACAATTATTAGAACAACAAGATATAAAAATAGAATGTTGTTTATAAAAATTAAGTCTATTGGCTCAATACACCTAATTTTTCATAAACATTATTTATAAAACCATCTCTTCTGCAGATAATCTTCTGTTTTTGTATTTCAAATGATTCTAAACAAGTACCACATTCATATGATAGAGCTTCGGTGACATCTAACTTACTCATTTGACAAGCTAATGCCTTTATTTTTGGCAAATTATTATAATTTTTATCATTCAAATAACGATCTACATAAGATTTTTTGGCTAATAATGTTTTATAATCACTATCATATTTTTTAATTAAATAGTCTGCAAAAAATGAATTTATTTTTTTAGGACTATTATCAGCGGACATTCTGATTTTATAAAGAAGTTCTTTCCTTTTAACATCTTCAAACATTTCTTTAAGATCAGATTGATTCATGTTTTCGGTTAGGCAAGCAAGTTGATCAGAAAAATTACATGTATC
The DNA here is from genome assembly GCA_039809905.1 of Candidatus Babelota bacterium. Taxonomy (GTDB): domain Bacteria; phylum Babelota; class Babeliae; order Babelales; family Vermiphilaceae; genus SOIL31. The sequence goes on from JBDHVY010000001.1 coordinate 127,755, forward strand.
AGATCCTAAATTTTTAGATTGAGACCATAGATGATTTATAATCTTTTTACGCATATCTTGATCAGGATAGCCAATAGTTATATGTTCACCAAACCTACCAGAACGCTTCAATGCCGTATCAAGATTTTCAAAATTATTAGTCGCTGCAATCACTACCACATCACAATCTTTAGGCGTATTTAATCCATCCATTTCAGTCAAGAATTGAGTAATGATCTCCTTGCCAACACTATCCTCAGAATTACGAGATGGAAAGCAATCAATCTCATCAATAAAAATAATCGATATCCCTCTCCTTTGTATTTTTTTACCATATTCTATTGCTTGATTTCTTGCTTGCTCAAAGAGTTCCCGAATCATGGCTTTTGACTCTCCAAAATACTTTTGAGAAAACTCAGAACCCACACAAGAAATGAAAGGAATGCCTAATTCACCCGCAATAGCCTTGGCAAGAAACGTCTTACCTGTTCCAGGATCACCTAAAAAGAGAAGACCTCGTGGTAAAGAAGTGCTTAATGCTTGATCACAATGCTTGACCAACTCAACAAAATCTATCGCTTCTTGAGGAACCCCAACATAATCGGTAAATCTTGTTTCATTATCATCAGGATTGAGTACGATAAAACTATGCGTAGTTGTAATAGCACGTTTATACAAGATAAGGGCTACTGTCATTAACGCACCAACCGTAAAGATAGTAGCACAGCTCCTTACCAATTCTTTTACTATGAGATCTTTATAATTCAACTCATAGGAAACATCTAAATCAGAGCAATGCGATAGAGAATAATTCATCAATAAAAAGCACAAGATAAATGACTTTAATTTCTTTTTTGTTATCAGAAGCATCTGTATTCTCGCATATAAAAATATAAAAAATGTTTTTTTATTATACATTAAAAACAATTTTTATATAGCAAGAAACAGACTTATTTCTCTTTTATATACATTACTGCATAGTCATAGAGTTCGGTAGAATATCCGTGCAACGAAGATAAAAATTCTTGGACATGATGATCTTCACTACTCAGAATCAAAATATCAATTACCTTTTTGATATGTTCATGCATTCTTGAGACATTGCCCAACACGTAGTGCAATTTTATTGCTTCACGCCGCAAAGCTATATCAACAGAATTCATTATAATTAGGTGTTCGCATATAGCGACGGCTTCAAGATATCGTTGTGACTTTTGATATAATTCCATGGCTTGTACATAAAGCTGAATTGCCAATTCTTGTTCGTTAAAAGAAAAATAAATATCAGCTTCAAGTTGCCGTGCTACAGCAGGATCATTAAATGAATGGGAAAGAAGACGATACACACCCAAAGCACGCTCTTTTTCTCCACGAGACACACAATCAGCAATTTTAAACCATGCTATTGTGTGCTTATCACATTGGGTCTGCTTCATAAGGCCCTTTCAACATTCTCAACAAAAATTTCATCTCTTTTTTTACTACTCTAGTACAATCGAAAGAAAAATGAAAATGTCTTATTTATTTTCAGGCGAATTGAGGCTATTTTGCCTTTTAAATTCTACCTCATTTTTTTGCCGAGCTTTTATTATGGCTTTAGGAGAACAATCCCAACGCGGACTTGTCTTGTATACAGTGTTTCTATCGCTAGCACCACTTGAAGATGCATCTTCTTTTTTTATCGGCAATCTAGCTACTTTTTCAGACGCAAAAACTCCTGAGAAAAAAGATAAACCAATGATTGTTATTCCCATTACATTTTTCATGGGGTTTTCCTTTTTTTGTTTAAAACACTTTTTATTTTGATAGCTTTATCAAGGTTAACAGTATAGAAAAAAAAAATACAAGAGACGAGAGTTTTAAAAAAAGATAAGCTTTGTGGTCAATTAAAAACATGGCCGTGCCAACTGTCCTTCGACAAGCCAGTATGAGCGGTTGCTTTCTTCTTATGGGTGCCCGACCGTAGCATTAGCGAAGGTTGGGCTAAAAGTTTGGTGCCGGGGGTCGGAATTGAACCAACGACGCGAAGCTCTTCAGGCTTCCGCTCTACCACTGAGCTACCCCGGCAATGAAAAGAGTTTTCAATTTTCAGAAGTGTAACATGAGAATATATACACTGTATGGTACCTGTTTATAGATTTTTGTCAATAAAAATGCATATTTTTATTGGCTACAACATAATGGCTTTGCTCTTCCCGCTTCCATTGCCTCAGGAACTGGAATCAAATCACCCGTAATAACATCAAAAATAAAGCCATAAACCGGAATATTTGAAGGAATAAGAGGATGATTTCTTATTTTTTTGACATCCTCAAGAACGGATTCAAATAATCCATTATTAATCGTTAACCAGTCAATAGGATCATAATCAATATTTTCTTTTTTACCGCAACAGGTTCCCGCACTTTGCCATTGACACGAAGAATTTTTCTCTAGAACATCAAGCGTTACATTGCAATTTTTAACTAAAGTAGCCTTCAATGAGTTTTCTTGTAATAATTCTCCCATAACTTCTGGCGTAAATTTTTGCATACCACAATCAGTATGTTGGATCAAAAATATTTCTTCTACGCCCAACAATTTATAGAGAATAACCAATGATCTAATCCAATCATCGTTAACTCGTGCTCCCGCATTACGCATTATATAGGTACCTTTGGCAACCGCAGCTAAAAAACCGTTAAGGCGATGATCCATACAAGTTACAATAGCTGCTCTTGTTGGCGCAATCATATCTGGCTGGGGAACATAGGTACGCTCAAAAATCTTATCTGCTGCTATGATAGCCGCGCAAAGAGGACTATTATTTAAATTGGGAACATTTTCATGCGCATTGCCCGATTCTAGTCCATGGTCTTTTTTGCAGTTACACTCTTTGCTCATCTTCTTTTCCACCACTATTTTTTTACTATTTATTTTTGCTATCACCTGTTTGGCCAGAAATGGTATTATAAGGCAAAATACAAGTAAAATACAGAATGATTCTCTTTTCATAGCAAGTTCCCCTATAATTATACGATTAGTATTATCCCGACAAAGAATATGCAAAACAGATATGAAAACACAAGGTTGATAGCCTCAAATTGCCAACAGAGCTATTCTTTGCTATCTTTACAACTATCCTAGTTCTCTGAAAAACAAACCGGAAATAGATATGAAAAGCCTCTCACAATCAATTGATATCACCAAACAAGAACTTATATCCGCGCTTACAGCAATTACTGATGAAAATGCTCTTGAATCAGTACGCGTTGCTTTTTTGGGCAGAAAAGGCAAAATTGCTGACCTCATGGAACAACTTAAAAATCTATCCATTGAAGAAAAAAAAATAGTTGGCCCTCTACTTAATCAACTCAAAACATTCGCGCAGGAACAGATCGATCAACATGCAAGCCAATTACAACAGGAAAAATCTCACCATATAAAAGCTCTTCAAAAAGACTTTGATGTTTCTGCCTATACATATAACGAACTTAAAGGAACATCTCATATTTATACGCGAATTATTAATGATCTAGAAGATATCTTTATATCTATGGGATATGATATTGCCGATGGACCTGAAATAGAAAATGAATATTACAATTTTGAATCTCTCAATATTGCCGCTGATCATCCTGCTCGAGAAGCAGAAGATTCATTTTTTTTACATCAAAAAGGAATGCTTTTGCGTACGCAATGCTCTACCATCCAGGCACGCATGATGGAGAACAGTATTCCACCTATAGCAATATTTTCTCCCGGTCGAGTTTATCGTAAAGAAGCAACAGACCAAACACATGATTTCTTATTTACGCAGGCAGAAATACTTTTAGTTGATAAAAATATTTCGGTAAGTAACTTACTTGCAACTGCACATAGCTTTTTACGTAAAATTTTTGATAATGAAGCGTTAGAAATTCGCGTACGCCCTGGATTTTTCCCGTTTGTTGAACCGGGATTAGAAATTGATGCTTCTTGCACCTTTTGTTCGCAAAAGGGATGTTCCGTATGCAAATATACTGGCTGGATAGAATTACTGGGAACAGGGATGGTACATCCAAATGTATTGCGTACTAGTGGCATTGATCCCACTATTTATTCTGGGTTTGCCTTTGGTATGGGAATTGAGCGAATTGCAATGATAAAATATGGAATCTATGATATACGCTTGTTTCACTCAAGTAAAATAAAATTCCTTGATCAATTTTAAAGCATCATGCTAAAATTCAAACATAAAAAAGGGGGTTATTATGTTTGGTACTATTTTGGCCTATGCACTTTTAGTAATTTATATACCTGAAATTATGAGTTCACCTATGAAAATAACTAAAGCTGTTATTCCTGCTGCAGGTCTTGGCACACGGTTTTTGCCTTATACAAAAGCAGTCCCCAAAGAGATGTTGCCAATTTTAGAAAAACCATCAATTCAATTAATTGTAGAAGAAGGTCTTAAATCAGGTATCACTCAATTCACTATTATCGCCAATGATGATAAGCCTGAATTGTACAATCACTTTTCTCACCTGCCACAATTAGAAAATCTGCTTGAAAGCAGAGGTAAATCAGCCCTTTTAGATAACATTAATGCCATTATTGATACTGCACAATTTAGTTTTATCCCACAACCAGTACCATTGGGATTAGGCCATGCCGTTTTACAAGCAAAAGAGACCGTTGGCAATGAATATTTTGGTATCTTTTTGCCTGATGAAATTATGATCAGCAACGTTGCTGCACTTGCACAACTTATTGCCGTTGCAGAAAAATATAATGCTTCTGTCATTGGTGTCCAAAAAGTACCTCGTGAAAAAGTTTCATCTTATGGCATTATTGCAATCAAAGAACAATTAGAAGATGGCATCTTTGATATTGATTACTTAGTTGAAAAACCATCGATTGATCAAGCACCATCGGATTACGCTCTTGCAGGGCGCTATGTACTATCTCCTGATGTTTTTGCAGCATTAGAAATCACACAGCCTGGCGCTGGCAATGAAATTCAACTCACCGATGGTATTGCACACATGATGAATAATGGCGAACGGGTTATTGCATGCGTTTTAAACACATCTCGATATGATGTAGGCAACCCTCTAGGATGGATCCAAGCAAATATCGAAATTGCCTTTAATCATCCAACATTTGGACCAATTGTAAAAAGCTTCTGCCAAAAACTATTGGAACAAAAATAAATCTCAGAATGTTTGAGGAACATGAGACTTTAATAATAGTTTTACAAGTTTTCTATCATTACCAACTTCGTCATACTTCCATAAGTAATTAACATAATCAATTGGCTTTTTATTTTTTTTATTTTTCTTTTCGATATCGATAGTCCCAACTTTGAGTAATCTCTGAATAGTTTTTACATGCAAATGTTTGCACGCATAATGTAAAACAGTCATACCCTTATCATCAGCTATATTTACATCTGCTCCGAGTCTAATGAGAGCATCCAGCATTTCTTGAGGATCACTACAACGACCTTTGAAAAATAAATCAGACTGACAACCACATTTATAATTAAGAAGATGCAATACTGTTTTACCAGATGTAGATCGTACATTAACATCTAAATATCCATTCGTAATAAGTCCTTGCATTAGAGTAAATTTATTAAAATAAAACAAATAATCAATCATTTCTGCTTGATATTGAGCAAAATATTTGCCTGCCAACAAAACTAATTCTTGTTCTTTATAAGCATTTCTACATAACAAATAAAGCAACTCTTTATCGTTCTTGTGAGGAAATAATCCAGAAATATTTATGCCTTGATCATGCAAATGTGATAATTCAGCGCATCCATGTTTCAATCTGATTTTTAAATCATTTATCTCTTGGTAATTTTTTCTTACTTGTTTGTCTGATGCATCTTGCCTTATTTTTAATATCTCTTTTTCTTCTTTATCTTTTTGTTTTATTATCGCTTGGTTTTTACGCTCTTTGGCTTTTCTTATAGCCTCATATTCTTTCGCATAAATATGCATATAATTATTTATCGAAAGTTCAGTCAAATTGTATGGAGAAAAATCAAATACCTCTTTTTTCCTTTGTTCTGCATGAAAAGACCATAAAAAACTAAAAACAGGAAATTTATTTTGTTGAGCAAAATAAATGAGACCTTTAGTACATCTATTATAGCCACGAGCAATATCAGTAAAACAAATACTTCCTGGAGCAATACGTTGATATACATTAACAAAAGAACATGTTTGCAATTTTTTAGATACACTTGAGAAACGACCTATAGATTGTAAATCCAGATCCATACTTAGAACTATTTCCTTTTCCATACAATAATTCGAGATGCAAAAAAACAGAGCAATTTTAGCAAAAAAAATATTTTTAAAATGATAGTGCTTCATTATCTTACAGCCTTTATGGTTGTTATTTTAAAGTTTTATATTTTTTTCCAGAATTTCGTTGTGCATTGCTATTATCACGTTGTTGAGCATGTTGTTTGAGCATATTGCGAATTAATATAATTCGATTTTTTTCTTCTGAACTATACATTTGAGATAACATTCTTCTTTTTGAAACATAAAAGCTTGCTTTTTTCTTCCTCATATTGCGCGCTTTGGTATTGATATCAGGATGAGTAAGTAATTCAATTACCGAATCACAATAGTGCCGTTCTACTGCATAATGCAATGGCGTCTCTAGTTTTTTATTGCGGACATTCACATATATTCCCTTTTTTAACAATACTGGAATAATATCACCACGCTCAAAAGCAACTGCTGAATGAAGCAATGTATTATTAAATTTATCAACAATGTTGATGTCTAATATTCCTACATCAATCAATCTTTCAATTAAACAAGGAGATATATCAGGCATCATAAAGACTATATCCTCAATAGAGATAACCCCAAAGCATACATCATTGACAAATGATAGCTTATTGTCTTGAGATGCCTTGTGCATTATTGTTTTTAATTCTGGCAAAAAAGATGATCCTATTATATCTACATTACTACCAGACAAAATAATCCCTAAATCTTTATCATTTTTAATATGCAACAACCATGAGACATGAGAAATAATATCCTGTTTAATCCTTTCCGGCGTATCATAAAATCGACGATATTCAACCATATGTTCTGCCAGTGTTCCTTTGTCTGGGTCTCTGTGACGAGCATGGAGCTGCCATAAGTAAGCAAACATTCTTTCATCTTTAATACATGCATAATGTCCCAACGCTTTACTGCATGCATAATAATTAGCAGCTAATCGCTGACATCCATAGGTTGTATGGCACCTTTTAGAACAAGATAAGCACATATTTTCTGTATCATATAATGTATTACAACTGGTAGAACATTGCTTCAAGCGTCCAATACATTGATAAGAAATAAGTGGCTGTATTTCTCTCTGTATAATATCAGAAGATAACAATATCATTGCACACCTATTTTCCTGATAATTCATAGCATGAATAGATAGGCCGTAAAGCAATAATAAATATATATATCGCACGTAACAATTCATGATGCAGAGCTCACTCTTGTTTTATTTTATTAAAAAGTTATACACTCAGACTACACGGCTTCTCTATTATAGGGTCAAAAAACTGGGATTGCTATGAATTTGGCACAGAAAATAACCTATTTTTTTTTAATAAGTGGCAGTATTGTTCTCTGCAATGAAATCCCAACAAAAATGAGCTATACGCAGCGCCGCAGCAAATTTGCTCGTGAAAAAAAAGAAAAACTTGCACAAAACCGCGCAGCTCGTAATCACCGCCCTTGGTTCCGTAACCGACCACCACATAAACACCGCATAACTCATATGTTGGGAGAATTTGCCGAAGATGTGATAAAAATTAATTTAGGTCTTTTTTCATGGGATTCTCTAAAAGTTTTTGTCATCACCGCACCATTTTTTGCAGGAGCACGTATGATTGATGAAAAATTACACAACTGTTTTTTTGATCATAAAAATAAAAAAAACAGGAATGAACCTGCTCAATGGTGCAAAGAAGTTGCGCGCTTGAGCATAGGTATTCCTATTGCTCTTTTAGGAACTCAAGCTTTTTTTAGCCGAGATGATGATATGCAAACGACGAGCCAGGTTTTTTTGACCGGTATGCCATTTGTATTACTCGCAAAAGATATTTTTAAGGAACAGCTCAATTTTGATCTCTGTAAACGCCCATATCACCAAGTTTTTGCCAAAGAACAACGTAAATTTGGCGGGTTTCCTTCAGGTCACCTCGCTGAAGCTACCTATATGGCAGTACTTTATGGCATGCGCTTTGGACCTAACTATGCAATACCTCTTGGTACCGTTGCAACTTTCGTTACCATTGTATTTTTATCAAGCAATCGCCATTATCTCTCTCAAATGATTGCAGGAGCTGGATTTGGTGCTATGTATGCCCTATCTGCAAACAGATTGATAGATTCAAAATTAGCAAAAAAACATGATTTAAAAATCGGTTTATCTGCAGGAGATCATGGAGAACCAGTCATGAAATTATCGATGAAGTTTTAGTCTGAAACTGGTTATTTTTTTCTACAAGATGTTCTAATAAGAATTTTGCTAATTCTTCATTTTCAAATTTATCACGAACAATTTCAAGCGCCGTTAAACCTTTTTTTCCTATTTTGGTATCAATTCCACGCTCAGGAACTGAGAGATAATTGAGCAGAATAGGACCATTTCCAAGAAAACATAATGATTTAAGAAAATCGTTTTCATAGTTTGTGAATTGCAAATATTGATTGAGCACTACTCGTACTCGTTTATTATTACCATTTAATATCGCAACCCATGCATCTTGATAAGCAGCTTGATTATCATGCTCTTGCTTAATCTGTACGGGTAATTCTCCATAATAAAAAGCGATTCTACGTTCATCATTTAATTCCAGTATAGAACCCTCAAACAATGTATCATAATCATAAGGTACTTTATGATCCATTCCATAAATCATATTAAAGTTTTTTTTGATCCTAGCATCAATCAACTTAGAATGAGTATTTACTACGCGCAACAATATTTTCGAAAGTTTTTCTACTTCGCCATTATATTTTTGAGAAAATATATGTTCTACCGGTGATACCATTGGAGCATGAAAATACAAAAAATTTTCAACTGATTCAAAATCAGCATAGCAAGGATTGCTCATAATAAGGGGAATATCTGTTGTTTTATTAAAATCATGACTCGTTCTTTTAAGTCTCGATAAAGATACACTATTCAAACGCAAATCAATTTCAGTTTTGGCATCTTTTGGTAATAACGCTAAATGGTTTTGATCTTGCACTTGAAGCATTCCTGATACAGAATAAAAAATAGACAACACACAACAAAACAACCATTTTGTATAATTTCTCATTGATACATATCCTTGCAATAACTTATTTTTATAACGATTATTTTATTTTACATTAATTTCTATTGAAAACAACGCTTACATTGTCTTGCATCATCAATAAAATCAGTAATACTAAAAAATATGTATCTTAATTAAAAAAGGATCTGTATGAAAAAAATATTATCCACGCAATAAAAATGAGTAAAAAAACATGAATGCAGCTTAGATTGAGTGTTGGTGATCACGGAGAATTAGTCATGAAATTATCAATGAAGTTTTAAAAAATCATTAAGCAATATCATAATTTTAATCAGAAGGACCATCTCACAGCTAATTTTTCATGCAATTTTACCGCAAGAAAACAAACCATTGCAGCAGAAAAAGTCATCATTCCAATTTTTCTTAGGGAAATAAAATGCGATATATTTGCCATCTTATCAACTGAATTTATTGTTGGCACATCTGGTTCATTACTCAATAAATTTGTTTTTGATTGAGACATTTTTTTTGTAATCCCATCCAAAACTTTGTTGAATCCTGAATTTTTCGATATTATTTTAGTCATTACATCCGACAAACAAAAAAATGGATTTTGTGCTTTAATATATTCCTTGGCTAATTCAATATCCGCTCCAGCCTTTATCAAATTTTCTGCAATGTCAGGAAAAATTGTATTCCGTAAGAATACTTGACCAAGAGGTGTAATATCATAATCACAAAATTTATAAACAATGTTGGGATCTGCTCCATAAGCTAACAAAATCTCTGTTGCTGTTCCAAATTCACCATCAATCGCATAAACAAGTGCGGATTTTCCATCTTTATTCTTAGCATTGATATTAATGCCTTTTTTGATGAGCTTTTCTACTATGAGAGATTTATTAGAAATGTACCAATATATATGATGCAAAATAGTGTTGCCTTTATCATCAACAGTGTCTATCTTTGCATCTGAATCAATCAGCAAATATATTAATTTCTTTTTTGATAACAAATGATTACTCAATATTCTGGGCACTAATGTTGATATATCAACATTATGCCCGAATTGACCCTTATCTAAAAGTAATTTCATTACCCGATCTAATTTTCCATCACCATCAGTTTGCTCAGCTATAGTTTCTACAGCCAAATTTCCATTATTATCGCGAATATTTACGTCAATATTTAATTGGAGTAATGTTTCTATTGCTTCAGTGCGCAACAACCTACATGCTACATGAAGAACAGTTTCTCCTCTTTCATTCTTAATACTTGGATCAACTCCTCTTGAAAACATTTTCTTTATCACACTAGATTTTGGATTATTAAATTTTCTTACATAATAATGCAAAATAGTTTCACCATCATGATACATTGCATCTACTTTAATTCCGCTATCAAGAAACATTTCTATAATTTTATCTAGATCATCATCTCTACTTCCTTGAAAAAATCTGCTTTTGCGAAGAACTACACTTAAAAGATCTTTTTGTTTATATTGTTCATTCTCACTAACAAGATTCACTTCTGCCCCTTTATCTAACAAAAAGCGTACAAGCGAAGCTTCAGGATATTTAAGAGCAAAATATAGTAAAGATGCTCCATCTTTATCCACCGCATTTATATCATTAAAAAATAAATTTTCTAATATTTCATAAATGAGATCTTTACCAAATAAATTTGGCATATCCCAATAATCCAATGATCTCTCCCACAAACAAAATCTATAATCTCTGATAAGATCTTTATATTTTTTAATCAAATTAATAGTTAATTCTTTTCTACCAGAAGACATTGCCTTAGCAACAATCTTATATATATATTCAGAAAAATTGTATTTTTTTTGGCTTTTGTACAATGCTTGAACATTTTTGATATCATTCAAAAAAACTCCAATTGCCAACACATCATCCTCATCGAATGTTTGATGAGAAAGCAACATTGTTTTTATACCAATCCTATTTTTATCTTTCAAAAACTTTTTTAACTTTTGAGAGTTGCAATTTTGAATATCTTTCTTACTAGTACAATTTCCGGCATACACACCTAAACAATCATCTAAGGTAGGATCTGAAATCCCGATAACCTGTGCTACTCCATCTATTCTTTCACATGCGTGATGTTGCCACAAATGCTCAAACATAATCTTATTAGTATCGTTTTTTTCCTTTTTATATCTTATTGCATGAAAGGCCAAAATCTTGGTACATGCATCAAAATCATTTTTAAAAATAGAACATCCAAAAGAGCTACACAGGCTATTCTGAGGCTCTTTACAAACTATAATATCACGATAACAGTCGTTATAATGATGACATGTTCTACCAAAACGACCTATTGATTGGTAATCAAAAAAATGAATCATCATATTTCCTGCTATATCTTTTGGAAGCGGAATAACAACAGCACCTAATGATATGATCTTCTTTTCTTGAGATTTAGTTTGAGTTTTGTCTTGTTGCTCCATCAGATATCCGGCTTTCCAAAAAAGACAAACTTGTTTTTTTGACTCCATTCCACATGAATACATAAAAGAAAATAAAAAAACCAAGACACTGAGAGTTTGCTTGCTCATAATTACATGATTTCGTAGAAAAAACTTATATATTTTATCGAACATAAATATATCTTAATTGCAGATAAACAAAATAAATAAATAGTCATCGTTACTTCTTTTTTTCTTTGCATACTGAAAACAGGTTAATTGATTCCACATTAACAAAAAAACAGGAAATGCAATTCGGGCTTTCTGCTGGTAATAGCAGAGAGCCCGTTATGAAATTATCAGTGAAATTTTAATTGTTTTATTCTAAAAAAAATTTTATGCTCCATGTTCCAATAAAGCTTTCTCTAATTCCTTGTTTCCGTAGAGTATTGCAAGTTCAAGAGCTGTAAGAGATCCTACTTCTTCGGTATAATCAATACCACGTTTTGGAATTGATAAATAATCCAACAAAATAGTGCTATTTCCAAGTTTACATAAAGGCTCAAGCAATGCATGAAAATCTGCAAATTGCTTGTAATGATTAAGTACTACTTTCAATCGTGCAATATTTCCATTTTTTGCTGCATATAATGCATCTTGATGAGCTGCATCGAGAATGCCATTGATAATAGAATCATTTTGAATAAAATCCAACTCTTCATCTAATTTGATTTGTCCTGGCAATTTTCCAAAATAAAAGGCTATTCTATCATTTTCTGTTAGCTCTAACTTATCAACAAAATACGCCCCAAAACTGCCACATTTTATAGAAAAATATACTTGTATAATATTTGAATCAATTTTTTCCATATGATTATTAATTATAGCAGCACATCTCTTTCTTAATCCTTGAGCATCATTCATTCCCAATGCAGGTATGCGGGGAACCTGATGATATAAAAACTTTTCCACCAATTTAAAATCATCATAAGAAGGATTTGTTAAGATAGGTCCTAAAATAGTCTCTATATTAGTTGCATCATTCAAGTATTGACATACGCTTTTAATTCGTCCCAAAGTTTGAATATCAGAATGCAATTGAACACCAAGTAAAGAAGCGTGTGGCAAAAATTGCACTTGTGGCTTTGGTTTTGCTACAGACACTAGCATACACGATGTCTGAGAAAAAAGAGAAATTGTTATCGTGAAAAAATATAATGATATATTACTCATAGGAAAAATCTTTCATTGTTGTGCATAACTATAAAATCATCGATAAATATATATTAATTTCTATTAAAAACAACATGGCGATTTTTCTTGCATCACGAGTAAAATAAGCAATACTAAAATATATCTCATCTAAAAAAAAGGATCTGTATGAAAAAAAATCTGTTTTTATATACATTGCTCACTACACTTAACATAGCTGCGATACAATCTTGCGATAATGCTAAACCTGAGCATGATTTTCGCGATTATGATAATGTTTCAGAAAAAGTCCTCAAATTTTATCGCTTGAACCACACACACCAAACACTTGATTTCGTTGTTGCTCAGAAGAAAAAATATTATCCACGCAATAAAAAAGTAATGAGTATTTGGGATGCTATGAAAATGCTTGATACTATTGTTGATGATAGTGATCCCGATTTAAATAGCGCACAAACGGTACATGCATTTCAAACAGCAGAACAATTACGCAAAGATGGTCACCCTCGATGGCTTATTTTAACAGGCCTTATTCATGATCTTGGCAAAGTTCTTATTCTTTTTGGTGAACCTCAATGGGCAGTTGTTGGAGATACTTTTCCCGTAGGATGTGCATATTCAAACAAGATAGTTTTTTCAGATTATTTTTCACTTAATGCTGATATACACAACAGGAAACTCAACCATAAATATGGAATCTATCAACCATGTTGTGGTCTTGATAATGTACATATGTCATGGGGACATGATGAATATTTGTATCAAGTAGTTAAACAATATCTACCTGATGAAGCATCATATATTATCAGGTATCATTCATTTTATGCAGCACACAAGCAAGGAGAATATGACTATTTAATGGATGACTATGATCGATCAATGATGAAATGGGTAACTTTATTCAGTCATTATGATTTGTATTCAAAAAGCCCAGAACCGGTGAACGTTTCTGAGCTTATCCCTTTTTATCAAGAATTAGTAGCGGAATTTTTTCCCGAAAACCTAAGATGGTGATACCTCATTTAAATTAAATCTTATAATTGAATACCTGTTACGAAGCAAAGCGACGTAATAGGTGTTTAGATAATATATTAAAATCTGTCTACCAGTTCAGCAAAATATTGTGCTTCTTGCGCTGCATCTTCTGCATCAGTAATACTAAGCCCAACAATAATTACATCTGGTCTGAGGGCTACAATTTTATCAACATTATTACGATTAATTTTTGCAGAAACAAAAATAGGCAGATTTGTATTGCCTTTTATCATATCCCATTTATCAAGAAATACGAGTGATTCTGTTTCACTATATGGTTGGTGAAATAAAAGCGCATCTACTCCCAAATTTTTTGCTTCCAAAGCAGATTGACCTATTGATTGTGAGTCAATAAGGTCAATCATTACTTTAACATTTGCATTATGTGCAGCAGTTGTAGTTGCATGAATCACATGATGAGATGTTCCTGCCATTACGGTAATCCAATCTACACCGGCATCGGCAAAAAGCTCTACTATTTCTTTCCCTCGGTCAACAATTTTTGTATCAGCAAGAATAATTTTATCAGGAAATGCTTCTTTAAATCGTTTTACAGCAGTAATTCCATGATGATAAATAAGAATGGTTCCTATTTCAATAATATCGGCATATTGAGCAACTTCTAATCCAATGGCAATCGCTTTGTCCAAATCAATAAGATCGAATGAAATTTGTAACTTCATATCACGTTTCCCAAAGAATGTGATTACTATTTTGTAATAATCATTATTAAATTGATACAATACATACAAATGATGCTCGATTAGTATAGCACTATTTATGGTTTAAAAAAATGGTGCTCCTTTTTAATCGGTAATATCAGTTATAATCTTTAAAGGTTCACGATTTTCTTCCGTATGAATAGGTTTGAATAGATGACGAACGGTGAGCATATATAAACTATTTTCTATAACATTGATTCCCTTTTTTACATAGAAAGAAGGCAGCACAAGGTTTGCTGTTTCATGTGTCAATGCTTTTTCTAGATCTATTTGTACGTTTTTTGGTTTAGCAACAACAACGATTGTCGCCAAAGGGACTGTCATATTTTCTTCTAAAGGAACTTCTCGTGTTTGCCAATAATGGTAAGCTTTATCCTCATTATATGATACTTCACATTCGTACATTGTTGCAGGAATCCCTGGAATTCGCCTCCAGTTCAAAATAGTGTTTTCAGATAAAGGTACAGGGACAATTTCGGGAGTTATGAGAATATTCACTATACTTTTTTGATGCTTTCTTGGGAAACTCAACTCCCCATTATGATCAGATGCCGCCATATATCCACCATATACAGCAACAATCCCTTCGATAGGTGATGCTTTCATCATGCCTTTTGCCACATATTTTGCTAATTTTCCTGGTTTTTTGAGCTTCTGGCTTATTTTTTCAGCATCAGTTAATGGCGCCTGCTTAAAAAATAGCACTATCCTTGGCACTGCCTGAATAGAACAAGAAATAAGCAATAGAATCATCAGATGAATATAATGTTCTTTTTTCATAGGGGCACTTTACTGGTAATACAAATTGTATTTTACTCCTAATCATGGTACTATAAATAGAGAACAAAAAGATATATTTTATGGGAACAAAAGTGGACAATCATCATCTAGACAGTAATTTTGTATCAGCTCAATGGGTTAATTTCATCAATAAATATAACATAACTGAACAGCAAGCTACCCAATTTAAGCACTATCTTGACCTTTTAGTTGAGTGGAATAATAAGTTTAACCTTACCGCCATCACCCATGAGGACGAGATTATAAAGTATCATTTTGATGATTCGCTTGCCATAAGCAAGCACCTTGATTTTCAAACGCTGCAAACAACAGCTGATATTGGTACCGGAGCTGGATTTCCAGGGCTTGCATTAAAAATCCTGTTTCCTCACCTACATATGATTCTTATTGAAGTAAACAATAAAAAAAGATCTTTTTTGGCTCATGTTGCACAAGAATTAGGGCTAGAAAACATCACTATATATGCGTATGATTGGCGAACTTTTTTACGAACATCAGATTATGAAATCGATTATTTTTTTGCTCGTGCTTCATTACAACCAGAGGAATTGATACGAGTATTTAAGCCTTCATGCATATACAAAGATGCTGTACTGGTTTACTGGGCATCCCAACAATGGAAACCTGAAAAACTAGAAGCTTGTTTTGTAGAAAAAGAAATAGTCTATACACTAGATACTATACAAAGAAAACTTATCTTTTTTGCGCAAAAAAAAAATTAAAAACAACAGAGGGAACATAATGGTAAGAAGTTTTATTATTCGTTACATAGATGATATTTATAATGGACAAAAAGGTGAGCGCTATAGCTCATTATTCCGTTATTTTATTCCAGAATTCATTACTAATTTTTTATTATATGCCATGCCGTTCTGGCTTGATGCTGCATTTATCGGATCTCTTGCATCCGTTAATACCTATGCAACATTGGGGGTAACTAATAGCTTTCTCCATTTAATCATTAAAGTTGGTGAAGCGATCTCTGTTGGAACAATTGTCTTGAGCGGTCAATTTAATGGAAAAAATTCATTTGAAAATGCTGGCAGAACTTTGCGCGATGCTTTTTGGCTCACGACAATACTTGGATTAACATTTGGGAGCATACTCTTTTTTGGAGCACATACCATTTATACATGGTACGGTGTTTCGGAAGAAATAATTGCGCTTGGAGTTCCATTTTTACGATTACGTGCGGTTGGCGTTTTATGCATGTTCATTTATCTTGCATTGGTAGGATTTTTACGTGGTATTAAAAATTCTCGTGCTCCGATGAAAATTTTTATTTTTGGATCAATTCTCTTTGTTTTTTTTGATTATGTACTTATTTTTGGTAAATTCGGATTTCCAGAAATGGGGCTGCAAGGATCTGCTCTGGCAACAGTTATACAATACAGCAGTATGATGCTTATTGCCCTTGGATATGTATTATTCAATAAAAAAAATCATAAATATGGTATCAATTTTTTTTCTGCCCTTACTGATGTTTCTTATGTTAAGCATCTTCTGAAAATATCTTGGCCTGTTGTTCTTGATAAAGCCATCATGGCATGGGCATATGTATGGCTAGGAAAAATGATTGCAACAATAGGAACTGGTGGTATTGCTGCATTCTGCGTGGTAAAAGATATGGAACGCTTTGCATTTTTACCCGCCATTGCCTTTGCTCAAATTATTACATTTTTAGCAAGTAATGATGTTGGGATTGCAAATTGGGAAAATATAAAAATAAATATTAAAAAAACTATTTTACTCTCATCTGGAATGGTGTCAGCAATTTTAGCTTTCTTCATTTATCATCGTGAATATATTATTAATATTTTCGATAAGAAAGGCGATTTTTCCGGAATTGCAATGAAAGCTTTTCCTATTTTGAGTATATTTATCATCTTTGATTTGATACAATTGATCCTATCTGGTGCTCTACGCGGTGCTGGTAATGTACACATTGTAATGGTAGTAAGACTTGTTACCTGCTTCTGTTATTTTGTTCCTGTTTCATACATGTTATCACAACTTCAACTTCAAAACGACACACTCAAACTTATTTTGCTTTATGGTTCATTTTACCTTGGTAATGCACTCATGAGTATTTGGTACATCAAAAGATTCCGCAGTGAGTCATGGAAAACAAAATCGTTCTCTTCACAAAACCCAGAAAAAATTGAATCAGAACAATCTGAAAAAATAGAATCCGTAACACCTTCTACCAAAGTTATCTTCAAAGAAGAAAATCATCATTCATCATCAGAAAACATACATTCAATTCAGCATGAAGATAATAGAAAAAACGAACTGAACAAATAAAACAAAAGAAAGATATCCTATGATCACCAAAGAAGAAGTTGAAAAAATTGCTCGTCTTTCCAATATAGAACTTTCTGAGTCAGAAATAATTAATGCACAAAAACATCTTGAAGCGGTTTTAAGCTATGCTGCTCGCGTACAAGATATTGCCCAAGATGTAGATATTGCAATTTTAAAAAATGAAAATATTGAACGTGAAGACATTATAATAAAAACAGATTCACAAACTATTCTTGCACAAGCACCTGAACGTGAAGGTGATTTTTTTGTGGTACCAGCAATTATTGAAAATAACTAAGCTCAAAAATTTGACAAAATGATATTGTATTAAAAATACTGTATCTGCGCTCATCCTGAACCTGTTGAAGGATTAAGCGCATGCCTTGTAAATTGAATCTTCCAAAAAAAAGAGCGCTCGAAGAAAACCCTTCAACAAGTTCAGGGCGAGCGCAATAAGAATTTTTAAAAATAAAATTTGAATATCGCTATAGGAACCCCATGAGCATTCATCCATTTATAACAATCCGTGAATTAGAAGAAAAATTAGCCAAAAAAGAAATTACCCGCGAAGAAATTCTTGAATTTTATCTCGCAAGATTTGAATCATTTGATAAGAATATCGGCTCTGCACTTGAAATATTTGATAAAGAATCAATCCTGAATGCCAGCAATACACAAGATGGTAATCTTTTTGGTATTCCCGGCCTTATTAAAGATAATATTTGTCAAAAGAACCGCACTACTTCATGCGCATCCAAAATATTAGAAAATTTTGTAAGCACTTATGATGCAACCGCAATTGAACGCTTGAAAAATGCTGGTGCATTGCTTATTGGTAGAGCCAATATGGATGAATTTGCAATGGGAAGCTCAACAGAAACTTCTGCTTTTCAAAAAACACATAATCCATGGGATGTATCACGCATTCCTGGCGGTTCTAGTGGTGGATCGGCTGCTGCTGTTGCAGCTGGATTAGTACCATGGGCACTCGGCTCTGATACGGGTGGATCAGTAAATCAGCCTGCTGCTTTATGTGGCATTGTTGGATTGAAACCAAGTTATGGTTTAGTTTCACGATACGGATTAATTGCATATGGCTCATCAATTGATCAAATAGGGATCATGACTCGTAGTGTATATGATAATGCGCGAGTGCTTTCTGTTATTGCAGGTAAAGATGATAAAGACGCATCAATGCAACAAACAGAGGCTAAAGATTACACCCGTAATTTAACGGGATCTTTGCCGCAAAATCTACGCATTGGTATAGTTGATAATGCTCTCCATGCGCAAGGAGTTGAAGCTGATATCGTTAATGCAATTGAAACAGCAATAAATGTATTTCAACAAAATGGTGCTAGCATCAAACGTCTACAATTGCCAACTCTTGATTATGCTGCAGCAACATACTTTATTTTAAGCCGCGCAGAAGCTGCATCTAATTTAGCTCGTTTTGATGGCGTACGGTATGGTCTGCGCAATAAAAAAGCTACTACCCTAACAAAAATGTATTCCAGTTCTCGTCATGATGGCTTTGGCCCTGAAGTACGTGCACGTATTTTGGTTGGAAATTATGTACTTTCAGCTGGTCATGCAGGACAATTTTATAATAATGCACAAAAGGTACAACGTTTAATTAGACATGATTTTGCACAAGCATTTGCTGATGTAGATGTGCTTATTATTCCAACTCATCCGGCACCTGCATTCAAATTTGGCGCATTTGCTGATAATAAACTACAAATGGATTTGCAAGACTACTTTACCTGCGCAATGAACTTGGCAGGAATTGCATCTCTTGGTATTCCGTGTGGCATGAGTAGTGATAACTTGCCAATTGGTCTTCAAATTGTTGGTCCAAGTTTGTCAGAAGAATTATTATTCCAAGTAGGACATGCATATCAACAATATACAGATTGGCATAAAAAAACCCCAACCGAATACTAATAACATATAAGAACACACTATGATTTATATAAATATTATAATTTTTGTAACACTACTAGGGTATCATACAATGACATTTTTATCAGAAGAAAAGATTACTTCTATAGGGCTACAAGAACTTTTATTTGAAGATGAACAAAGAATTTTCGACCAAAAAACAAGAATGATTGAAGTTGCTGTATGGTATCCAACACAACAAAAAACTCCTGGTGAAAAAATAGATTCTGATATATGGATAATTAAAAATGCAATAAAAAATGCTCCTCTTGATTCTACTACAAAATTACCACTCATTATTTTCTCACATGGATATAGCGGCGACCAATGGGCACATACCTGGTTTGCAGAATATTTTGCGGAACATGGCTATATAGTAGCTATAGTTCGCCACTATGGAAACAGCTATCCCAATATGATTCCAGAAATATGCGTCAGACCTTGGAATAGACCACAAGATCTTAGTTTTGTTTTAGATCAATTATTAAAACATGAAGAATTTAAAGATAGCATTGATACGAATCGTATTGGAGCAGCAGGTTTTTCCCAAGGTGGTGTCGCATGTATGTGGCTAGCAGGAGTTAAAGCTCACCTTACTCGTGAAAACCTTAAACAACAAATCACTATGGTTCATGATCCTGAATATAAACAGCTTCATTTTAAAAATATTCCATCAGATCGATTAGACAACGTTCTTGATAATTTCACAGAACAAGATTTTACACAGGCAAATCGCTCATATTATGACCAACGATTTAAAGCTGTTTTTGTCATGGCACCTGGAATTGATGAAGAAAATATTATGTTTAATCCAGACGGTTTATCACAATCAAAAATACCTATGCATATAACAGTAGGGCAAATTGATGAAGGAACCGTCGAGCAATCAATCTTTTTTTCGCAACATATTCCCAATTGCACGCTCACTATTATTCCCGGTTATGTTACTCACTGGCCATTACTCAATGAAGGTACTCCAGAAGGTAAACTAAAAAGACCAATATATACTATTGATCATCCTTCAGTAGACAGAAAAAAAATACATTCGGATACAGCTGACCAAGCTTTGGAATTTTTTAACCTAAACTTTGCAAAAAATTAAATGGAAAATAAAAATAACATTAAAACTACGAAGAGCTAGCTGATTACTAAAATTAATCACGCAAAAAGGAGGCTATAAAGCCTCCTTTTTTTATATGCACTTTTCTTCAATACCTATTTTTCGTGCTTCTAAAGTCCAAAGCTTTTTTATAATTTTGGTAATGTTTTTTGCAAATCCAATCTTTGTTGCATCAGAGATTCATATCTATCATGTTCTTTTGTTAGTTCCCTTGAATAGGCCATATAACTTTGTATCTTAGGATCCCAGCGAATAGAACCTTTCACCCGAATATCTGATCTTTCTTTATTAAGTCTATCAATATTAGCTTTACACGCCACTATATCTTGATCCAATTTATCCATGCTCCATAATGTATTGCACATACCGAATGTCATCACTAAACACACGAATGATACTGATTTCATGATCATTATCCTTTTTTATATGCACATTTTTCTATGCCTATTTTCTACATTCCTCATCATATAGCAACAAATTGAGCAAAATATAAAAAAATATCAAAAAAAGAGGGAAAGAATCATTTCCTCTTTTTTTCCATAAAAAACTTTAATTTTTTTGCTCTAATGTATATAAACGATTATTCATATCCTCTATCATTCGCTGTTGTGATACAAAATGCTTAATCTTCATAAAAAATCCCTTTTTTAAATTATAAATAATACCCATTCATAGTAAAAAAATAATTATTATGTCAATTAAAATTTTGGCTCCTAATCCTAACCTCATTAAAAAGACCAAGACATGCTAGATATTAGCAAAACTATGAAAAGATTCACCATTACGAGAAAAAAATAGACATACAAAATATCAAAATAGTGATGAGCGGTATTGGTCTATATTATCACCGAAAAAAAACGAACTAGCATGCTCAGCAAGGATTGCTATTCTTTTTTTTGGTTTGTATACTTTAGGCCAACTATTTTTCAATCAAACCATTCAAGAACAAAAGGGAGTTGTAATGTTTCGTATTTATTATCGATTACTAGCACTATTGGCACTCAATATATCTGCGCAGATCATATCAATGGATGCCCCAAATCAAGTAATTATCCAAGAAATCACCGCTATTAAAAAACCTCAAAGAATTGGGTTTATCAATTCATATTCCCTGATGATTGCATCTAAAAAAGGTGCTTTTATAGTTAATTGGCCAGACAACGCAACAATCGAAACCATATATAAAAATAATGATATGTTTCCAGTATATTGTTTTCTTAATAGTAAAAAAAATGCTATAGTAACCTCCGATCCAGAGCAAGTAAATCTTTATGATTTAGAAGGCAAAATAACATGGAAATCAAATAAGCAAAATGCATCAACCGTTTTCACTCCAAGTGATAAGCTCTATACACTCAGCGGTAGCACACTTGAATGTAATACTGGTAAAACATTTGAGGTTCCTGGCGATGCGCCTTTTTGGTATGGCATTATAAGCTCCCATCCGACCAAAGAAAAGATTTTTTACACTAACTACAAACCTCAATCAAACTCGATACTGTTCACCGTAAACCTTGATGAAGATCCAGTTATTACCACATCACAAGAGTTGCCAAATCCTTCAAATAAAAGCGATAACATGACTTTTGCTCAACTGCACAGCCCATGTGAAAATATCATTGCACTCTCTTATCCTTTGAATGAAACCTGGACTCTTTATAATCCTGAAAACAATACTTTTATCCTAGAAGATATTCAATGTCGCACTTTGGCTTTTCATCCTACAAAATCATTATTAGCCATGCTCACCAAAGATGGATATATTGAACTGTATGATTTTAAAATCAAAAAAACAATTTCAAAAACTACTGAATCTCTTGGACAAGTTCCAGCATGGGAATCAGTCAACGAACGCGTAATCGATTTCTCTGAAGAAGGAGACTTTTTAGCAGTTATTGTAGATAAAAAATGTTTTGTCATTTCAAACTTATATCCAAAAATTGATTAATCAAATGAACGCAACCTGTGGCGTTTTTATAGCACCAGGTTGCGTTTATTTGATCATAATTTTGCTTGAGCAGAAATCTGCTTTATCAACTCATCTCTATTTTTCGTTAACCGATCAATCTCTACATTCATACCATTATTCAATAAATTCAATTCTTTTCGATCTTTTTCCAAACATTTTATATTTATAGAACGCAACAACTCTCTTTTATGATAAATCTTGTGATCAAGCTCAATTATTTCTTTTATTTTATCACTGTTATCCATACAAAATGAGAGATTATAGAAAAAAATAAACAATATACAAAAGCTCGTTTTAAATAAAAATTCAATCACAGCCCCTCCTCTTTTTTGTCAATTATCATTTTCATATCCATTGATTCTAAAAAAAATGATGTGAAAAAGTATATCTCTACTCATTTTTTCAGACATTTTCCTAAATAATATTGCTATTAGAAATTTATCAAGTGTATTATGGTAATGATACTCAAAGGTATCTCATGAAATGTAGGGGTATGATTATGAAAAAATATTTATTTTCTTTTTTAGTTTTCACAAACATTGTTTGTGAGCTAAAAATTATTTCATGCCCCTATAGTTTTTCACCCGAAGATCAGCGACCATTTTTTGAACAATATGAAACGGAAAATAGTAATCAAGAAGCTAAAAAAACAGAGGAAAATTCATGAAAAAGATACTACTTATCAGTCTTCTATATCTATCTTTTCCTCTTGCAGCAAGCATTAATTGCCTTGATAATTCAAAACATCTAGAAGAAAGCTATGATGATAAAGAATGGCATTCTGTTGCATGCGATTGTTCCTGTGAAAAAGAAATAATCAAAGGTAATAAATGTACTGTATGCCAGCATTTACAAAACGCAAGCACGTATGTTGTAGTTTTACCAACAAAAATAGCTTTAAGCACGAGAAAAAAAGTATATACTCCACGCAATCCACAAACTGTTATTAAAAACCTCGCGCTTAAATACATAGAAAAAAAATAATTTCTTTCTTAACTTTTTTTAATCAGCGCATTAAAAACAGCATGACGCTATCAGGATTTAATGAAAGCGAATCAATGCCATTTTTAATTAAAAAATCTGCAATCTCAGGATAATCAGATGGCGCTTGACCACAAATACCAATATATTTTCCTTTTTTATGCGCACCTTCTATTGCCATATGCATCATCTTTTTTACCGCTTCATCACGTTCATCAAATAATGATGTCAATATAGTAGAATCACGGTCCACTCCAAGAACTAACTGCGTAAGGTCATTTGATCCAATAGAAAATCCATCAAAATAATCGCTGAATTCTTCAATCAATAGCACATTTGATGGAATTTCGCACATCATTACCAATTCTAATCCATCTTCACCCTGCACCAAGCCATGAACTTTCATTTCTTCTATAACTTTTTGTGCCTCTTGAATAGTTCGTACAAAAGGAACCATTATTTTTACATTAGTCAGACCCATTATTTTTCGCACGCGTAGCAATGCCTGACATTCCAATGCAAAGGCTTGTCTATATCGATCATTATAATATCGTGATGCACCACGAAAACCAATCATAGGATTTTCTTCGATTTGTTCAAAAAATACACCCCCAATTAAATTGCGGTATTCATTACTTTTAAAATCTGATAATCGCACAATAACGGGACGTGGATAAAACGCTCCAGCAATCATACCAATGCCTTGTGATAATTGCTCAACAAAAAAATCTACTTTATTATCATAGGCCTCTGTTATTGCATCGATGACATGCATAGTTTTTTTATCAACCTTCTCAGGATGAATAAGTGCCATAGGATGAATTTTAATTGCGTTGGTAATAATGAATTCAAGACGAGCAAGACCAACTCCGCTAACTGGCAAAAAAGATGTTTGAAAGGCACTATCAGGATCTGCACTATTTACCATTATTGTTACCGGCGATTGTTTGTTCTCAGTCAATGCTATTTCTTTAATTTCATATTCCATTTTTCCCTGATAAACAACGCCAACAGAACTATCTGAAGAATCAATGGTAATAGTATCACCATTTTTTATTTTTTTTGTACCATCTTTTGTTCCTACAATAGCAGCTATACCCAGCTCACGGCTCACAATTGCTGCATGACATGTACGGCCACCTCGATCAGTTATAATTCCTGATGCTCGCTTCATCACCGGAACCCAATCTGGATCAGTCATTTCCGTTACAATGATATCACCAATATTGACCTTTGAAATATCTTGAGCACCTTTGATCACCCGCGCAGTTCCAGAAACAATTGCACGACCAATACTTAACCCTTTCACCAATGGAACTTTTTCTTCAGATGTATTTTTTAATATATATTGCTTTAAAGTAGCATTCTTATTACCTGCATAGACTGTCTCAGGACGCGCTTGAACAATATATATTTTGCCATCTTCACCATCCTTTGCCCACTCAATATCCATC
Source organism: Candidatus Babelota bacterium (assembly GCA_039809905.1). Taxonomy (GTDB): domain Bacteria; phylum Babelota; class Babeliae; order Babelales; family Vermiphilaceae; genus SOIL31. The sequence continues at coordinate 152,990 of JBDHVY010000001.1, forward strand.
GGAGCCCAGCTTTTTTTAAGTGCCGAATAATACTTTTCAATGGTAACAATATAGTGTGCCAATTCAATAATTTCAGCATCAGAAAGAGCATATTTCTTCTGATCTTGAACTGCAACTTTTACCGTTTTAGCTCCACCATTTTTACCATATATTATTTTTGTTTTTTTATCTCCACATGCTTTTTTTATGATCGGAGTATATCCATTCACCAGCTTAGGCTTATGCACAATATATTCATCTGGAGTAACAAGACCTTGCACAATTGATTCACCCAAGCCATATGAAGCTTCTACCATCACCACATTTTTAAAGCCTGTTTCTGTATCTAATGAAAATGCAACACCAGAAACCGCTTCATCAGAACGAATCATTTTTTGTACACCAATAGAAAGCGCCACTTTAAAATGATCAAAACCTTGCTCAACACGATAGACAATCGCACGATCATTAAACAATGATGCCATACTTTTTTTACATGCTATAAGTAATTCTTTTTCACCAGAAACGTTCAAAAAGGTATCTTGTTGCCCTGCAAATGAAGCATTAGGTAAATCTTCTGCCGTTGCAGAAGATCGTACGGCAACATCAAGCGTACCCTCTTTTGCACCATAATGCTGACAGAGTGTGTGGTATGCCGTTATTATTTCTTGTTCTAGGTCTTGTGGCATTGTGCCACTTGTCATCATTTTACGAATTTCTGAACCGGCTTTCTGCAAGTCTTTTACATTTTGTACATCAGAAAGTTGATTCATGATATTTTTCATTTTTTCAACAAAATGATTTGTTTCAAGATAGTGCCAATATGCATCTGCAGTGATAGCAAATCCTGTTGGAATTCTAATTCCTTGACCAGTAAGTCGTTGTATCATTTCACCCAATGATGCATTCTTTCCTCCAACGGTTGGCACATCCTTAATCGTGATTTCTTCAAAATATTTTATGTATTTCACCAGGGCCTCTTTTATTTTTTTATGTGTTTGTATGTTTCGACCCGCTCTCGCTAAAGCTTCAGAGGGTCGAAACATACAAACACTACTTAATTCATAAGCTGCTTCTCTTTTCTCTCAACAACCCATCTGATAGCTTCAATAATTTTATCGCGATTAGCAACAACATTAAATTCCATCTGATCCATGACTTGTTTTGATTCAGATAGTGAGTAATGAAAATTGGTAGTATAACAGGGTCCGGACCGAAAACATTTTTCAAAATCAAAATTTTTAATCGTACGATATTTTTTATGCATTGATTCTGTTTTTTTATCTTGCCACAATTGAGAATCAGTAATACGCGGCATATAAATAATAACGGGAACTTCTGGATCTTGCTCATCCTTAAAAATAGAAATCGTTCTTTTTTCTAAATCGGTATAATCAATAACAGGAAATTTTAAATTTTTCATTCGTGCATAATTTTCAGCCTTTTTTAACGCTAAAGGAATTTTCCCTGAGAAATCAAAAAAAATCAGAATATCTTGTTTTCTTTCTTCACGTTCGCCGCTCAAAGGGATATAGGGCAAATTGCATTCTATGCCAGCATCAACAAGCTTTAAAATTCTATTATTTTTTAAAGCATCTTGCGTCTCCATACCAACCATAAAGTTACGCGCACGGGCCCAAGCAAAGCGCATATTAGCAGCTCTACTTTGCAATACACTTTTTTCAATGATTGATTTCGCCTGAGACGGAACTAAATCCTGTAATACCCGATCCCACACAGCTCTAAAATGACCTCCATATGCTGATCCAAAAACACCAAAATGATATCCTAAACTTTGCTCAGGAGCATAATCAATAGATATGCCATCTTTAAATCGTCTTCCATATGCCCACGTTGGAACATACAATCCATAATATGCTGAACCTATTTCAACGGGAGTAAATTCATACCAAGGAATATTTCCACGAATATTTATTCTTCCATCGACAGCCGAATAGATAGGAAAAGGAAATTCACCACCTTGAATAGTTTTCATCTGATCTGACATGCGCACCATCTGACATTTGTCATTAAAAAAATCATTCAAAAGATGCCGCGCTAATAAAGCACCAAATATATCGACACTGGAGAGAGGTTGTTGAAATCCAATTTTAACTAAAAGCATATGAGCAATTTTATTACTATCTATTCTTTTCATTTTATAGAAATCAACAGTCAACTGCTTACTAATATACTTTTTCAATTGCTTAATAGTCATCCCTGTTGACATCCATAACCCTAAACCCCATGTTGACCCAGATAATGAACTAATATAGAGCACCAAATCAAGCAAACCTGTTTCCTGCAAACCAGAAAATGCTCCGATAGAACCTAACATTGCCCGATAACCACCTCCACTGCAAATAACTGATATCTTTGGCATCTCTTTTGTTTGTAAAGGCATTCCTAAAATATTTTCCAAAGCTGTCTCTATTTTTGATGCACGATTAACCAAAAAATCTCGTTCTTGTGGATGAAGATCGTTTCCAGTACGAACCTCAGCAACTGTTGAAGCATAAGGATTATCTAGAACAACCTTTTCTTGTGATCTAATATATTGTAACGGATTAGATATCCATTTTTTGCCACGCTGCCACAATGTATTAGTTTTCGGAAAACAAAAATAAGTAAAAAATAAAACTAATAGTATTCCAAAAAAATATTGATTTTTCTTCATATCACTTCCCTTCATTACCACTAAATCAAAAAAAGGAGCGCTATAATAACGCTCCTTTTTTTGATCATAATTATTTAATTTATGACAAGTAAGCTTCTAAGAAATTGAGCCAATTTGGATTGTTTTCTGTCCAATATAGGCCATAATATGATGGATCAATATAATAGCGAGCAAAGTAAATAGAAAGACCTTTTGCTTGCATATAATTAGAACTCATCACATTTGCTTTAACAACAGTTTTAAATGCATTAATTCCATTATTAAGCACTTGTTTAAACTGTGTAGCAAGCGAACTTGATAATTTGAGTCCACTTATATTGTTTAATAAATTTTTATAAAACTGACCTAAATCGATATATGTTCCTTCATCAAAAGAAAGACAATTACTGGTACTCGCACACTTTTTAATGGTAGATCTTACCGTAAGCTTATTTCTCCCTCTAAGCTGGGTTGTAAGAACCTGCGCAACAGCATTACAATTATCCACTAAACTTGCCAATGCATTCAAATCCGTTGCGGATAATGTATAATCCATTGTTCCCGTATATTCTTGCTTATATGAATCTACCATATGAGTTGCAAAAGAAAGCGAATCTAATGTTCCCGTTTGAAACGGACTCAAAAGATATGCGTATTGATATCCATCACCAGGAATAGTTTCTTCCGATGCAACCATATAATCTGCACATGAAGCAAGCGTATATGCCATTTCAAGAGAAGCTAAAAGACATGCATCAAATGCGATGATATCAAACTTTTTACCATTTCTTAATGTGTCACGTGCCCATGAAAATGCTTGTAAACAATCGCGATCAGTTAAATAATGATCGGTATCATAATCATAACAAACGCCTTTTGGCGGCAACTCAAATTTTGATCTATTTAATGGCCCAGATCCATGATTCCACATCACAACAGCAATATGATCCGATGGATAATCCATACATGCCCATTGCAAAGCTTCTTGCAGCGTTGCAACATCACCGCTATCGCGCACCATTGTTTCACCAATTTGAGTCATTGATCCTTGGTTAATATACAATTTTTTAGTTACTTTTGGTTTACCATCTTCATGCAAGGTAAGATATGCCACAACATTGACATTATCGTTAGAACCAGCTTTCATCATTTCCTGCAAATCTAAAGAAGCAAATGGATTTAAATCATTTGCTGCAGCAAGATATACTAAAACCGTCCATGGCTTTTGTGCCAGACTACTAGCAGCAATAGAGATACAAAAAAAAGCACTCATTAAAAAAATGCCTTGCAATAATCTTTGCTTCATATAACGCTCCCTTGAAAATAATATTTTATGAAATCAATACCAACAGCCTAAAAAACCGCTCCCCATTTTTTCAAGATTTATGAATTTATAGAAAAAAAAGAGATCTGCGTTTAACAGATCTCTTCGTATAATTTCGTAAAAAAATTATTGTTAGATATTTATTTACCGGTTGCTTTTTTAACGTTGCTTTCCCAGTATGCTTCAGCATTAGTCATCAATACATATAGCCCAGCAATTGCTACAACATTTTCAGTAAAGCCTTTAATTTGCCCAAGAATATACGCATCAAATATTCCATACGCTCCAAATGGCGCTTGACTAATCTTTTTCTTACCTTTAATGGTATAACTCTTATCTTCGGCAGGAATATCAACATTATCAAATTTGATAGGAAGACCAATTATATATTTATCAAACATAAACCACAATTGTTTATATATCGCTGAATCAACAATATTTAAAGAATTAAGTAATTTTCTAAAATCGTCTTTTAAATCTTTTGATTTAAATTGCTCTCTATTTTTTGTGTTCAAACGCATATGAAAAAGACCCCAAACAGCCATAACGGTGCACAATGTTTTATTATTGGACATAAACGCTGTAATTGTTTTTGATACTGATGCACCAGTAGACTGTTCACTTGCGCAAGCTGGAGTTGATACCACAACAAGCATGCTTAACGCTAACAATGTTGACTTTAAACTCATATTTGAATTCATCATACAACGACCCTTACTATAAATTATTGATTAATTTTCTATTTTAATAATGTACTGCTACCCAAAAAAGTCAAAAAACATTCTATTGTAAAGCCAATTTTCGCCGTTCTTCACGGTCAATTGAACGTAATGTTTCGATAATTTCGTCCAAATCACCTTCAATTACATAATCAAGCTTTTTGAGAGTTATATCGGCATTATGATCGGTAACACGATTTTGTGGAAAATTATACGTACGAACTTTTTCAGCACGCATACCTCTACCCACCATTTCTTTACGTTGTTTACCAATTTCTGCAGCATGACGCTCTTTTTCAAATGCAAGCAATCGAGATTGTAAAACTTTAAGAGCTTTTGCTTTATTTTTATGCTGAGAACGCTCATCCTGACATGATACTACTACACCCGTAGGGATATGAGTAATACGCACTGCAGAATCGGTTGTATTTACGTGCTGTCCTCCTGCACCGCTTGCCCGAAACACATCAATACGCAAATCAGCAGGATTGATACTGACATCAACTTCTTCTGCTTCTGGAAGCACTGCAACTGTTGCCGTTGAAGTATGAACACGGCCGGCTGTTTCTGTTTTTGGTACGCGTTGCACGCGATGAACGCCTGCTTCAAATTTCAAATGACCATAAACGCCTTCGCCCTGAACATGCAAGGTAACATCACGAATACCACCAAGATCAGTAAAACTTTCATCAATAACTGCAGTACGCCAACCCTTTTTTATTGCATAGTTGGTGTACATCCTGAGCAAATCAGCTGCAAAAAGTGCTGCTTCCTGACCTCCGGCACCTGCTCGTATTTCAATAAAGACTGACCGCTCATCATGCTCATCAGAAGGAATCATTAAATCCTCAAGAGCTCGCTCTTTTTCTATTTTTTTGAGTCCCAAATCATGAAGCTCTACCTTGAAAAGCTCCGTCATTTCGCTATCTTCGAGCGAATGTTTCATCTGCTCTTTGGTATCGGCAATAGTTTTATCAAGACGAACAAGATCTTTATGCGCATCAATAATACGCAAAAGACGAGCTAGCTCCTTTTGCAATACTATTCGTTTAGCATTATCAGTAGTAGAAGCAAGCTCGTGCGTGAGTTCATCATATTTGTGCTGTAATACGTTCAGATCACTCATGCTCATATGATATTAAGCTTTTTTTGCATATTTTTTGTTAAATTTATCAATACGACCAGCCGTATCAACAAATCTTTGTGCGCCAGTAAAGAAAGGATGGCAGTTTGAACAAATAGTCACTCGTAATTCTGAATTGGTTGAATGAGTTAGAAATGAGTTACCACATGCACAACGAGCAGTAATCTCATGAAGCTCTGGATGAATATCTTTTTTCATATAATCCCTCTAAGTTTTTTATATTTTTATACAAGGCAATAGTTACGTTTTATATTACCATCATCCCTTAAAAAATACCGCAAAAATGGCCTTTTGTAAAGGATGGCAACGGTCTTTTTGCCTCTATATCTCGTTTACTTAGCAACAATAATAATCCAAATAGAAAAAATGTCAAGTTGTCCTATAATTCTTCATATATTCTTTGAGATAGATAAAAAGGTTAGGAGCATCAAAATCCAGCTTACATGCATGCTGGCAAATAGTTGCCGAAGGACTTGATATAGTCGTCCGCGGAAGTATTGATGTATATATATGATGATTATTTTTATCTTGCTGTAACGAAAGCGCTGATAGACTTTTAATAAAAATATTATGCCCTGTCCACTGACGAATATTTTTTTGCGTATATTCTTTCAGCGCAGGCAGCAAAAATAAAGATAATTGTATGTTTTCCAAAAACTCTTGCGATGTTAAATCTTTGAGGGTATGGCTGTGATTGTAGGGAATAACAACAATATGGGCTGCTATTTGAGGAAAGTGAGCTATGCAAACTAGATTGTACTTACCACGAAAAACAACAAAATTTTTATCTTCATCTTTCTTTTCACCGTCTATCATAGAACAAACATAACAATCTTCTTGCGTACAAAGAGACTCTCTGCAAGTCACTGAAGCATTTTCTAAAGAATCCAATTTTGATTGTACAGATGCAAAAGCATACTCAATGTTATTTGTTGAAGACTCTTTATGCTTCATCATTTCTGGCAATGACATAGGTTTTTCCATAAAAGCCTGAATATGGCTATGTACATGAGGCACAGATTGCCCTCCTCCTTCACCAAGATTAATAAAATACCCTTGGCTATAGGCATCGTGATATAATTGTGCATCTATGTATTGTGCTATATTTAATTGCTCTGCTAATCCTTCAGTAGAAAACTCATCAAAAGATAGTTTATGTGAGATAGGCATTATCAGAAGATGATACCCTTGATCAAAATCAAAATAAGGAAACTTATTCATCATTATTCGAACATCATTTTCTTCATTTTCGTAGATAATATAATTTTTAGCTAAAATTTCAGGATCACAAAAAACACATGTTTTTAATGATTGTGGCACTTGAGCTTGAACAGTTGCCTTACGAGTAGGACACAGTAATAACTGACGATTATCTGAACTCATACCAGAAAGATACAACGACGACCAAAGCAATATCAAATATAAAACCTTCATAGAACTACTCCCTTTACAACAAAATGCTTATCGTTATTTATTTCCTCGATGATTACTCTTTTAGTTTCCATCCCATTTTTTTTAAAAACTGCTGATCGGATTTTTCAGATAAGATACCGTACATAATCAACTCTTTTGTTAATTGATGAGAATTTTTAAAGAGTATGCCACGCAAATCAATATCCGTCTTTTTCTGCAAGGAATTAAAACCATTCACATTATCCGGATTATCATCAATAAAAAAAACAAATTTTTTATTTTTACTATTATTAAGCAAGCATTGATAATATAGCTCTTCAGGTTTTCTGCTTGGCGCATGAATAATATTATCTGATGATCTGATCGAAAAAGCATCATATGCCAAATTTTTATAGCAAGAAGCAGTAGTTGGCTGTTCTGCAAATTGTTCAATATCATCCAAAAAGCTCTGACAATTTCCTGGATGTGCTACAAAAACTTTGCAAGGGATTGTGGTAAAATCTTTTCCCAAATGAGCGGCTACTAATTCATAGCTAATGCGATCTTTATTGGTAGCGAAATGTACCGTGTAACCTCTCGTTTTCAGATAATTACAAATTTCTTTCATATCCGGAATAAAAGTACGTGATTCTTCCATAGCTATCAATAAATAGGGAACATACCGAGTTAAATTTGGGTCTCTTCGGCCATGTTCAAGCCAATGATATGTGGCTCCTTCTATTGCATTACCATTTTTATCATAAAGAGCTTCTTTGAGACCACTTGAATTTTTTTGATATATTTTATCCACTGCAAGCAGCGATTGAACATAGGAAATTGCACTTAAAGGTTCTTTTTTTAATCCGGTAGTTACAATATTAAAAGTTGTCCATGATGATCCTTCTATCATAACTTCATCAATATCGAAATATAAGTCCGTGTTTTCTGGAGTTGGCACAATATCCATTGAAGTTATTGAAAAAGAAAAAATTATGCTCATCATCGATAACAAATAAATCTTCATATTATACTTTCACGTTAATAGTATTCGTCATAAGGGCAAAGCAAGTCCTTTTGATTGCTTATCTTCTCAATTATGCCATCATTTACTTTAACAAAAATCTCAGTATAGTAACCCATAATCTATTGTTTTTGAACAGATATAAAAACCAAAACTCATTCAGGAGAATTAGTGATGAAGCTCATAATAACTTCCTTATTTTGTACAGCACTTTCTATTCACTGTGCTGAAAACAAAGTTATCTCTATCAGACCCGCTGAATCAAGAGATATCAATTATCTCAATGCTCTTTCGACAAAACAATACCACAATGATTTTAAACCTCTTTGGGAAAAATTCTATAAACCACTATTTCCAACAATTGACCCTGAACAATTTGTAAAAGAAAAAACTGAATTGAATAATCAAAAAAACAGATCTATCATTCTTGATAATAATTCAGATAAATCGCTTCGCTTACTTGTAGCAGAGATACAAGACGTTGAATCTCTCGAGAAAAAAATCGCTGGCTTTTGTCGATTTGAGAAATTAGATAAAACAACAGTGTACGGAAATTTTATTCTTGTTGATGAAGATTTTAGAAAACGAGGAATTGCACTAAAACTTGCATTTGCTGCAATCAACACATTTCCTGATATTACTACATGCAAATTCCGTGCACATATCCACAACAAAGAAATTAATGAAATATACTTAAAGCATGGATGTATACAAAAAGGACAAGTTTCTATTGATCTTGATTCAGGCAAAATCAATACAGATCAAGATGCACCAATAACTCATTATGAGTATGAGTATATTATTAAAAAATAACATTTTTCAAATAAAGAAGCCGACTTGTTTTACAAGTCGGCTTCTTATTTTAGTTTTCCATTCTGTTGATTATGCCATTTTCTTTCCTGCCAATGACGATATGCCATTTCCCACTCAGTCAGGAATTGTATATCTTTTTGATTTCTTAGCGTCATCTCTTTTTTATGCAAAAATTCTCTCTCTTTTTGATCAAGTATTTTTTGATCATGCTCTATTGTTTGTTGTTGATTTTTTGAGCATTCCATTGTTTTTGTTTGGATAGTGACCAAACAAAATACTGTTATCAATATCCTTATAGCAATCATATGGATCTCCTGTTTTATGTTTTATTTTTTATTTGCCCCAAACACTCGTCTGTGCCAGTAAGCTTTTTTATTATCATAAAACCATGCTTTATTACTTTTATTTAAAAAAATCTGCAGTTGTTTTATATCTATTTTGTAACGATAAAAATGATGGCATTTCTATTATATTATGATTGATTCATTACATCATTCGTAAGGCGATTTGCATTGCTCAACAAACAATCCACTTTTCTCTATGTTAGCTATCGTATTTTCACAAGCAATAGCACTGCCAACATACATATAAAAATCCCAACCAAAATGCACAAACATCTTTCTAGGGCATTTTAATTTACACCATAATTTCTCACGAAAAACTAACTTACAAAAATCCTGCATATCAGATTTATCTATCCAATTACCTTCTTTTGCTTCATTAAAAAGATAAATCATATGTAAGTTATTGTGATTATCTCTTATTAGCTTTTTATTTTTTTCCAATGTATCAATTTGTAGCGACGTAATATTGTGACAAATCATAAAAAGTTCTATGGCTGTTATATATAAATTTTCAACTCGTTCGTATTCCTTAAAATCAAATTTTATACCTTCAAATATTTTTCCAATTTCTGAGTAAATACACCATTCATCTTTAAGATAAAAACCATTAGAGTCACGGAATTTTGGATCATACTTAGTTATTCGCCAATTAAATTTCATCTCAACCTCATATCAGCATCTAGAAACAGACTATCAAACTCATCTTTTATGTGCTTATTTTTTATAAATCTTCACAATTTTTTCAAATCTACGGCTAGCAGTATGTAATATATTGCCTCGACGATCAAATACTTTCCACATACCACCATTATGACCATCAATATCAGGACTAATATAATTTTTACCATTGAAGAAAACAGGTTGATTTCTGGTGTTTCCACATGGATGATCTTTCACTTCCCTATGACCAAAATCTTTTGCTATTTCTTTGGCTTCTTTTCTTGTTAATGACTTATATTCCTCTCTCGCTTCATCTCTCTTTCTCTTCTTTTCTTCTTCTGGATCCTCTGGTATCATTCCACCCCCATAAAACTGCGGTTCCATAACAATTTTATGTTTTTCTTTATTCTTCTTATGCCATTGATAACCAAGAAAAGTTCCTAATCCTGCAATACCACAACTTAGCCCAGCTAATTCTACCGAACCAAGACCAAATGCAGCTGATATAGCAATAATAACTGGTGGAAAAAAGTTATGTGCACAAAGATTTGACCTTGTAACAAAAAAATTATGATGAGTTGAAACACTCAGCAAATACACATCAATTGGTTCGTATATCATTTCAACAGATATTACATGACCATCTAAAGCATCCTCATTTTTTAGCAATTTCGCAGCAATCCATTCATCATCTTTTTGTTTGTATAATTTTTGATCACATGCAACACGTAAATATTCTTCACCAAATTCGATTTTCACATAAGAATCGATAGATTTCTTAAAGATATGTACTATTTTGCTTTCAACAGGATTTTTATCAGCATCATAACAAATAACATAATTACCAACATGTAAATCTTCTATTTTCACATATCCATCAGGAACTTTAACCAATGTTCCTGCAGTAAATCCTTCTGCAAGGGATTTATTACTATTGAAAAACACAAATACAAACAACACCACAATCTTTGTGAACAGGTAATTCATTTGCACTCCTATATTAGAATCAATTTAACAAATATATCACACATATTATGGATTATTACGATAAAACATGATCCATCATGAATTCTAATCCAATCCTTCTCAGCTAATAAAAACGCATAAAATATTGAATTTTGTAAAAAAAACAATCTATAATTAATCCTAATAGGGTTTTAATAATAAATTGTTACATACCTTGAATAAGGAAAAATAGCGATGAATAGAAAAAAATTGATTTTTATGACATTTATTTTATTTTTACCATCTCTCACTTTTAGCATGAAAACAGGACTTCGATCACCAAAAAAACCTATCAATCCAAAAAGATTTCACCCTCTGGCCCCTATTGAGCAGGATCAAACAGTCCTTATACAAAACATAGAACATGAAATATATGCCGATTCTGATCCTTCAGTAATGGGAAAAATTTTATCTCTGCCTGAAGCACAATTGCTGAATGATAAAAATAAAACAGCTCTTTATCAACAAGCAGAAGCTTTGGAAAAAATGTTAGAAACACCCGCAACTGATCCTTTACATATGCAAATAACCACAAAAAAGAATTATTTATATGCTTTTACACTTCTTCCAAGTTTTACGTTTCCTCAGATATTTTTTACTCCTACCCCTTATAAACGGCTCACTGATACGCGACCTCTCTTGAAAGATATTATTATCGCCCTGATCAAAAATGAACAAGAATCAATATATATTTGCTCCTATCATCTTTCTCTTGGCAGCGTCGGGCAAGCACTCATTGAACAAAAAAACAAAGGAGTATTGGTCCAAGTCATAACAAATCAATTAGAGAAAAATAGTCCTACACAATGGATCGTTCCAGCTGAACTGCAATCACAAGGCATCTCAGTGCTATCACCACAAAATGACGCATTTGAACAAATGCATCACAAATTTTTTATCTTCAAAAAAAATCTACTCGGAAAAAGTATTTTGATTACAGGATCATATAATCCAACTCGTCATAGCGATACTCATTCATGGGATGATATAATAATTTTAGATGATGAAAACATTATCAATAAATATATTGAAAGATTTGAAGAAATTAAAAAACGAAGTAAATAATTCAAAAAAAACTAAAACAAAAAGGCGCTGCTTTCTGCGCAACGCCTTTTTATATTCAATATCAAAAAAATTACTGAATAACATGATGTCTCTGAGACATCATATCCTGATATGCTTTTTCAATTACTTCTGTCTGATGCTCAGGAGTTGCACATTTATACACACGACAATTAGATCCCATGTGAGTGTACTGATCACCTTCACCCTCAACACGCATATCGTATTCACCAGTAGTTTGTGAGCCATTAGGAATAATAAATGCTACACGGCGTTGTGCTTCTGGAGTAAGTGCACGAATATATACATTGGCCACACCACTATCTGCACCAACTACACATATATCTTCTCTATCATTCGTGAGTGATGCAAGAGCTATTACGGCATCAAATGCTTGGTCTTCAGATGCAATTTTGATGTATTGATTTTTTTGATCTCCATCAACAGTAATGCTGGTACTATCATCTTTACTGCAATCGATTAATACAAGATCATCATGTTTTCTCAAAAGTTGTACAAATGCTGCCGAATCAATATATCTTCCATGCTTTAGAGGATTTTTTGGAAGAAGCTTGCCACCAATGAGGGATATTTGACGTTTATGACCAGCACATCCCACTACCAATTTCTTTCCTTGCGCAAGTATAGGATCAATTTGCTGTGCAACTTCAACCATTGCTCTTTCTGGTGCTGTAAGAACAACGTGCTCCGGCGCTGTTTGATGAGGATACAGTAATAAATGTCCCAATAAACTTATAATATGCGTTTCATAATCTGCTTTTGGCGGCTGTTCACTTTCACCTATAAGACCAAAATCATATGCTGTTGCAACGCTCAATAAGGTATTTTTAAGAAAATCACGCACTGAAAATACCACGTAACATCCAGTCCGTTTTTTTAATATATTCGCCGATTCCATAAAATAGAAAATATCTCCAATGCCACCTATATCTGTCCTGACCAATATAATCTTGTGTTCCAGACTGCCTGATTCAATCATCTGCTGAGAAATACGTTTTTGCTGTGGAATATTTAATAATGAGTCAAAACTCGCCCAATGCTCACTTGGTTTTCGCTGCGCCATCAAACATGCTGCCAAATTTAATCGTCCCATATTTTTAGCATATTCAGCTTCTTCTCGAGTAGCCTCATACCAACCACCATTGATTCCGTTTCTGGTATAAAATTTCATATATTGGTTTTTGACTTCATCATATTTTTCCGCAGCTTCTTTCCATTTTCGATTTTGATGCAATTCATTAGCTTCAACGTGCGGAGGAATTCCTGAATAAAACCACTCAGAATTCATAGGTCCTTTTTCCATTCCTTTATACAGTTGAACTGATGGATCTTTTAAGATTCTTATCACAGGAAGATCCATTGATATAAGCGGAATAATATTCACACTGGCCACAGATATCATTAATAAAAAATAATTTCCCTTCATATACATTCATCCTTTTTATGAAAAAAACTTACGCGGCGGCTATTATTGCAGCGAATTATACAACACATAAATTCTTAAAGCCAGCACTCTTTATTCTTTTTTTCTCATTACTGCACGCTAAATATTATGTATTCACCAATCAAAAAATTGAATTTGAGAGGACATTTTAAACAAAAAAAAGCACTGCTTTTTTTTGCAGTGCCCATTTTATTCGTTAACTGAAAACAACATATATTGCACATTTTTAAGTTCTATTACGATAAGATGCAATAACGGTCGCAAAACCAGTTGAAAAACATGCTGCAGAGACAAAAGAATGCTTTTTCTTTTGGTTATCTTCAGCAAATTTTTTATGCGCATCATGCACATATTCTTCAACATTATCAGCATTGAGCATAGCTGCTTTTGCAAGCAATTCATCACCCGCAGATAATGCCTCAGGCTTATTAAGGTATGAACAACCTTGGGATTTATTTAAGACATGAGCCACTTTTGCAATCGTTTTATCTCCATCATCATGCCCACCATCATTGCCAACAATAACATACGTATTATGTGGTTTGGCAGCCAGCAACATTTTAGCACATTCACCATCGTCATCATTGGGAACTTTTTTATCTCCATGCTGAAAATGCAAAACCACGGTAGCATCAAGATTATTCCAGTCTTTTAAATAATCCATTGGCTCTCGCGTATCTTCAGGATTATATGAGGTAAGAACAGGAAAAACTTTATTTTTGACAAAGTTAGGTACCGTTTCTGAAGCGAATGGTTTAAGAGAGGGAAATACATAGACTAAAGGCGCTAGCTTACTCTCGCATTCTTTTTTTATCACAAGATCAACATTTTTGAGTGGTGTTTCTAAATAAGCTACCTTCAAATCATTAAGAATTTCCAGTCGTTCCTTATTGTTTATTTCTATATCGCTCAGTCCTTTTTTCCATTCATCAGATGGGTTATTTAAAATACCAACGATTTTTTCAGCAACAGCACCACCTCGAGAATGAGCACGACACACCGATACAGGTATATCAGCATCGCGCAACACTTTTACAACAGCCAACACCGTTTTAACATCAAGTCCTTGAGCAAAATTTGATCGAGAAAGTGGCATCCAGTAAGGAACTCTTTGACCAACCCAATAAGATGCATCTGGAAAATTAAAAATCACAACATCCCCAGGAACCCTATTACTATCATTACACCTACTTCTCACGTTTTTCGCATCTTTTCCACCTAACCAACCGTGAATATATAAAGTAGGACCACCTTGATGAACAACGTCTGGATTGTTATCTTCAATAAGCTCAAGCCGTGGATTAAATCCTAAGAGCTGCTCTAATTTTGCATGATCAACATTTTTAAATTTATCTCGCCAAGGTGTAGCGTTAGGCAAAACTACAGCTACCGGTAGGACAAGAAAAACAAACATCATAACTTTTTTCATAAAAAGCTTTTAATTATTTACCTACAAATCTTAAACGATTGCTATTTAAATCTTTAGGACCAATAGCTTCCCTATTAAAAATTAACTTAGGCACACTGTGCTGCATATAGGGAAAATTATCCCTATTTTTAAAATCCTGAGATTGTTGGACAATCTGGCGCATGGCAGGCATTACCACCTGATCACGTACAGCCTCTCTGGAAATTAATAGTTCACAAGTTTCAGAAACCCTACAAGTATCTTTTGGCTTATGTTCACGAGCATTAAGAACATCTATATCCCCACCATGAAGCAATAATCTTTCAGCCACTGGCCTCTTTAATAAGCGAGAATGCATTATATTACTTCCATCTGCTGTTCTTCTTGTTAGGTCCGTTTTTGCGCATAATATATCGAGAACCTCCAATTTCTGCGGATCAGACTTTATATCATCATTAGCAGATAAATATGATAACGGCAATACTCCATCAACAGTGCAAATATTGGGGTCAACACCTGCTTCTAAAGCTCTTTTCATCCGCTTAAAATCTAAATCCATTGCAGCAGAAGATAATACCGTCATACCAGTAGTTACGTTTCTACTATTAACATCTGCGCCATTTTCTATAAGAATTTTAAAATACTCACCACTTTTTCTTTTTTTGCATCCATCAGCTATAAAAAGAATCGTTTGGCCAGAAGCATCTTTTTCATTCAAAGAATCTTTATCATAGCTTTTACGCCACTCAGCTTCAGCCCTAAAACCAGCCATATCATTTGCATTAAAAAAAGAAAACAAACTTCTTCTCTGTTTATTTTCCTCGATTTTGATTTTTTTTAAAGGATTTTCTGTTACATTCGTTTCTTCAAGAGAACGCTTCATAGAGTTTATTTGGAAAGAAATCGAACCAATTACTATTACCATAATCAATTTTTTGATCATCTCAGACCGCCTTGATATTTTTAAAACAGACATATAAATAGAATACGATACTTAATTTTAGCATGTTTTAAAAAAACAAGCGATATTCTATATGGATTTTTCGTGAAGGTTTTGAAAAATGGTTATTAAATCATTTAATTCGAGCTGATTTTTCACCACAAAAACTTTCTTGTTATGCGTATATCTTTGCAGCAACATCATAACTTCCACTTTTTGCTTTTTATTAAAAGTCCAGACATACTTCAAAAATTCCCAACTAGGAAAACGTTCTTCACATCCTGGAGCACTGGAAAAAAATACTTTACCAAAATTAAGAAAGGCTCTTGTAAAAATACGATACAAACAAACATAAAGGGGTATATCAAGAAAAATAATAATATCAGCACGTTGTAATCTGTATTCAAAGTGGCTAATCGCCATCCCTTTAGCCCCAGCTTCGTTACTCTTCGCCGGGGTCCCCGTGTGAAGAGAATCGGAACATGGGGTAAAAAATATTAGTCTATGTGAAAAAGAGGAATATGAAGAATATGATGAAGTTTGAATGCTAAGGTAGATTTGCCAGAACCAGGACTACCAATGACTGCTATTTTCATATGAGATCTCCAAAAAAAAATCCCGCCAATTAGTCAAACTAAATGGCGGGGTGGACGGGACTTGAACCCGCGACCTTCCGCGTGACAGGCGGACGCTCTATCCAAGCTGAGCTACCACCCCACAAGAAGAAAAACCAAACAAGCTTACCTTGAATGGCGTACCAGCTGAAGCTTTATGCGTAAGCTGGCTCCCCGGGCAGGGATCGAACCTGCGACCCAACGATTAACAGTCGTTTGCTCTACCTCTGAGCTACCGAGGAACAAAAATTCAATTTAGATGATAAATAAGAAACCTTTTATGGCGCGCCAGACGAAGCTTTATGCGTAGTCTGGTGGGCGATGTAGGTTTCGAACCTACGACCCCCAGTTTGTAAGACTGATGCTCTACCACTGAGCTAATCGCCCCTTATAATCCCACCTAACTCACAGGGAAAGTGTAATGGATATATACTCAAAAGTCAAAAAAAATTATATGATACTTAATCAATATCTAAAAATGGCTATAAATTTTACCTTTAAGGCCCTATTATGACTCTATTTGAATCAATTAAAAGCATTATTGCAATCACTATATTTCTATGTCTTGCTCCTTTTTTAATTGAAAGCATTACAAAACAATATACTCCTCTTTTCGAGCCCAGAACCAATATTGCCATCGTTTCCATAACTCAACAATTGTGTAGCACATCTTGTATTGATCAACTCCATAGTTTTTTCAAAGATCCTCTTATTAAAGGCATACTTATAAAAATAGATTGTTCCAATGCTCCAGCAGGAACAAGCCAAGCTCTATTTCATGATCTTCGTCAATTAAAAAAACAATACCCCAAGCCTATTATTGCGTTAGTAGAAAATATTTGTGTTTCTGGAGCATATCTTATTGCAAGTGCATGCGATTATATTATTGCACCTGAATCGGCAATCATTGGAAATATTGGCACATCTTTTTGCGCATCGTCATTAGAGCATATAAAGTCTGATAAAAATGATACTTTTCAAGGCATAGAAACAGAATCATATCACCAGTTAATTAAACAAGTTGCTTTAGGAAGAAAATTATCGCTTACTACAACTGCCAATTGGGCTGAAGGGAAAATATTTACCGGAACTCAAGCCTTAGCTCTAGGATTAATTAATGAAATTGGATCTTTATGCACTGTTATAAAAGTGCTCAAAGAAAAAGCTCTTATTGAAAATGAAATTGAATGGATATAGCCCTATAAAATTTTTCATTTCTCAACATCTTCTTTAGATATCAATGTACAATATCGCAAAGTTTTAAAATCGAGCGCAGATTGAACAGTAATGTCATAAAACAATTCTCCTTTATCTGCAGCAACAATTTTACCCAACGCAAAACCTTTTGGAAACACAAGGCCTTCACCACTGGAAAGCACCATATCATTTTCATTTACTTTTTCTAAGTGGCTCACATACCGCATGGTTGCATTATGTAGATCATTACAACCTTCATGAATACCATACGCACCTTTTTTTGCTAATCTTTTTCCTTTTGTCAGTACATTAGAGACATCAGATTGGCAGCACATTGATGCAACTTTACAATCAGCGTCGGTAATCAAACAAACCTTGCAATACCATGGATATACTTCAGAAACTCTCCCAACAATGTTATTGCAATACAATGCCACCATATCCTTTTTGATTCCTTGTGAAACACCAGCATTAACCAAAAAAAACTGATTATTTGAAGAAAAATGTCGTGCCAATACTTGAGCAGTAATACCAGAGTTCAACACATATCTTTTATTAAAATTATGTAATTCAATCGTTTCATCCGTATATGCAACCCCTGCCTTTAATGCAATATGCTCTGCATATAGCATTTCATATTGCTTTCGCATTTCTTCAATATTATGCTCAAGCTCATGTACTCTTGCAGATCGTTGTATCTTTGCTGCAATTGGATCGATAATCAATTGTTGAATACGCAGTAATGGGTATAAAAATGATGATGAAACCTTCTCTACCATCGAAATGCCAGGTACCACACAATGGCGAAAAACAAAAAAGGATATAATTATAAAAACTACAATAATAATTGTTGTATTTTTATTCACAATACTAAACTCTTGCTTTTGAAATTAAATAATTTTATGGTAAGCATCATCAAATTAGTCATAAAAATCAATCTATAAAAAAGAAAGTTTTATAATGAAGCATATTACTTTTTTCGCATTATATATTGTAACACCATTAAGTATCTATTCTATGAAACCCACGCTTCAACTTACTATTTCTCCAGAAATAACTCAGCATTATGAAGAATTTGACACTCTTTGCAAAAAATCATGCTCTATGCTTCAAAACTTTGAACAAAACAATATAAAAAGCGCAAAAAAATTGATAAAAGTAATCGAGCTTACTAAAGCTTTAAAACTTGCAAACATAACTGAAACACACCTTGGCTTATCTTCGCTTGCAAAACATCATAACCAACAACCATTGCTTCGTGAAATGACAGAATCAATAAAAAACAAATTCGTTATCAATCAAAACCTTGTCACACCTTTTCATACAGCACTCTTTTTTAACCTTCTTTCTTCTTACAATCAAAGCCTTATGGAATCTACGCTGGTATTACCTTCTATAGTTGATGTTAAAAATCATTGGGGTATTGAAAAGCGAAAAGCAATAGCAGCCAGAGGTCTTACATTTGGAATTAACATTCCCATAAGTACACTCAATGCAAAAAAAATATTAATCAATCCATCTGCTGACGTAGAATCATTTGATCATTTTATGGCCAATATCAAAGCAATGTTATTAGAAAAGCCAAAAATTATTAAAGCCTTAGCAGAATTCATCTATTGTAACGGATCACAGAATGTCTCAGTGCCTTCAGATTATACCCAGCTCGAAGATTCTACAGAAAATTCCTAACTAACCTTTTTATAAATTTTTTTGATACAATTTGCCGTATCATAAGACGCATGATACAATAAAATCTACTTATTTCTTTAGCTTTTCAAGAAAATGGATCATTATGCATTATGATATTTCGGCTAATACTCGCTCTTTATACATTCATTGGCCGTTCTGCCCTTATCGATGTCATTACTGTCCGTTTGTGGCTTTAGCATCACATGATCCTTTTATGGAACGCTATCATAATGCACTAATAAAAGAAATCCGACTTTTCGGCAAAAATTATTCAGAAAAATTGCCCATTGATACCGTTTATTTTGGCGGCGGAACACCAAGCACATACCCAGATCATCTACTACTTGACATGTTTGGTATACTAAGAGAGTATTTCACTTTTGATGCTCATACAGAAATAACGCTTGAAGTTAATCCAGGAACGGTACGCTTTGAGCAGCTCGCTTTATGGAAGCAGCTCGGCATCAATCGCATCAGTATTGGCGTGCAGAGCCTTAATGATTCGGTATTACAAAAATTAAATCGTCTACAAAAGGCAACTGATGTTTATTCTTTGCTTGAAAAAGCCCCTGCATATTTTGATAACATCTCTGTGGATGTAATTTTGGGACTACCTGGCGTGGATAGAGCTGAATGGGAGGATTTATTAAAAAAAGTAGTTACATGGAATATCACGCATTTATCAATGTATATTTTGGAAATTCATGATACTACTCCATTGTTTTTCAATGTAAAATCAAAAAAAGTTACCTTGCCATGCGATGATGAAGTTGTTGATGCATACTATTGGTCGCGTGAATTTCTTGCAACACACGGATTTAATCAATACGAAGTTTCTAGTTTTGCGCGAATGGGAAAAGAATCCCGACACAACACAACGTACTGGGAACGCAACCCATATCGTGGATTTGGATTAGGAGCATGTTCGTTTGATGGAAAAACAAGATTGCAGAACGAGAAGAATTTAATGAAATACTTGGAAAGCATCGAAAAAGATATGTATGCACCAATATTTGCAGAAACTATCACTAAAGATCAGATATATGCTGAAAAAATTATGCTCGGATTGCGAAGAATAAAGGGGGTTTGTTGGGAAGACATTAATAATGATTTAAATAATGAACAAAAAGAAAAACTCGCCATAACAATCAAAACATTGCAAGAACAAAAACTGATTGTTGAAAATAATGGACGTCTACAATTAACTCCTGCCGGATTAGTTCTAGAAAATGAGATTATAACAAGGCTTTCTTTATAAAAAATCGTTTTTTAATCTCATTTCTTTCTGTTATCGGACCCCAATTGAAATGTAATATAAATTGGGAATAAAAATTTGTATGATAGTAATAATATGTATTTATGTAAGTTAGGGTATTCATGGCAAAACATGTTGGTGTAAAATTACCAGAAGATTTATTGGCAGTATTGGCAAAGGGCCAAACCGTAGGGATCCTTGCAACATTTTCTGAAAAAGGATTGCCGAACACCACTCCCGTTCAGTGTATTGCCGCAAAAGGACTTGAAAGTCTTTTACTCACCATTCACAAAGATCATACTGGATACCACAACATGGTATGGCAGAAAAAAGTTATGATTTGTTTTTTAGACGAAGGTAATGTTGCTTATAGCGTTTTAGGACGTGCAGGTGTTGTACGAGCTCCTTCCGTTGTACATCCTTTTATGAACGTTGTTCGCATTGATATTATTGATATTAAATCTGACAGATCTCCTCTAACTAGAGTAGATAGCGGTGTAAAATGGAGTTATACTTCATCCGATGCTGAAGAATTATCAAATGCTTTAATGGATGAACTTAAAGAACTCTCTGAAGATCTCTAAAATCAAAAAGGAGAATTGTAATGATTATGCCTATAATGATGATCATGATGATGTTTGTAATGGTATCTTTTTTCACGGTTACCCAAGAAGCTCCTGCATCAAATGAAGAATCCTCTCTGATGGAATCTTCTGCATCTGCTGCATCAGCAGATACAGAATCTACGCAAACAGCTGACGAAGAACCGCAAACAACATCTGATGAGCAAACACAAGAAACACCATCAGGTGAAGAAATTTCTACCGAATCTTCTTCACCTGATACTTCCGACTCCGCGCAAGATTTACCGGAGACATCTTCTGAAGCAGCATCAGATGAGCTAGCAGATACAGCAACAGCTCAGCCTGCCACAACAGATAACACAGAAGAACCTCAACCACTCCTTGCAACAAAGCAAGATTCTTCTTCTACCAATCAAACTCCTAAGGATGCGACAACAGCAGCAGATATGTCACAATCATCTGTTATACCTGAAGCTCCAGTTCCAGCACCCGAAGAAAAATTAGTAATACCTGAAGAAGAAACTGAAAAAGAAGAACCCGTTGGGATTGATACAGTATCTCTTGAAAATCCTCAAGGCAATTGGTTATTCAAACGAATTTGGTGGGAGCGTGCTGAAGAAAGATATGAAAAAATCCGCATTCTCGTCGATTCCATATGGGAATCTCGCAACACATTTTTTCATGAACGTAACCAATTAGATAGAACTATCTTAGATCCATTTTATATTAATATTGGAATTGATCGCGGAGAACTACAAACAATACTTTCTGAAATCAATGATTTTCTTGAAAAACAACGCGAGCAAGAAGGAACTTTAAGCGAACAAGAACGCGTTATTTATGAAACATATGCAACAGAAGAAGAAACATTAAAACAACTTAAAGCTGATGTTGATGCTATTGTTAGTCTTGATCATGCTATTGATGATGCACTTGGCACATTCATGAATCAAATTAATCGCGTCAGACAGTTTGAATCACAGGCATGGAATAATTTCAAAGAAATAGCTCATATACTCAATGATACACGTGCACGAGAATTATATTATATGATAGAAGGTGCTGCACGTAATATAAAAACAATCAGCAACTATCTTGAGCAAGAATTTCTTGATCATTTTCATAAACTTATTGCTAATGCAAAAACACGCGTAAATCGTGTACAAACACAAATGAATGCACTTAAAGAAAAAGGTGTATTATTCCAACGCCAAGCAGAACTTCTTGAACAGCAAGCTGCTCAAGAAGAAGAAATAGAAGAGGAAGAAGATGTTAAACCAAAACCAAAATTAAGCTGGTTTGGTTGGATTTCTTCAGGAATTTCTAATGCTTTCAGTTATGTATGGGCAATTATTCGATTACCATATGATATGATCTTTAAAAAGTAAAAACTCAAACTTATTAGTTTCAAGAAAACCCACGTTGAATTTTAATTCACGTGGGTATTTTTGTTGATAATACCTAATTTATCGCTATACTAAAAACACATTGATAATGTGCCGGGGTGGTGAAATTGGCAGACACGCAGCCTTGAGGTGGCTGTGGGAGAAATCCCATAGGGGTTCGAGTCCCCTCTCTGGCACCAAACTTTTAGCCCAATCTACGCTGCGCTACGATCGGGCGCTCGTATAAAGATTAATATAGTATACCCGTTTATCCTTTGGATGCGGGTTTGTTAGTAAAAAAGTACAAAAAAAAGAGAGTTTCCCCAAATTTTTTAAGGAGTTTTTTCGATGAGTTCAACAGTTAAACGTTTAGCAAGTTCTGAATTAATGATTTGGGTATTGGTTTGTGTCATTGGTATGTATTTTATGTATCCATTACGCAAATCTTTACGTTTCGGTATAGATTTAGTTGGTGGAACATATTTAACACTTGAAGTACAAACAGATAAAGCTCTTGATGCTGAATTACTGAGCAAACTGCAAAGTATCGATGCTAAACTTAAGCGCGAACGATCTATTTCTGTTATATCAAAGACTATTGCTGATCAAAAAATTATTCTTACTTTTGAAAATCAACAACAAGCTCAAGAGGCTCACCGCATACTCAAAAAAGAAATAACCGATTTAGAGCAAACTGTTCAAAGAAACACGATAACCTTAAGTTTTTCCGATCAAATAGAAAAACGCATTAAATCTGATGCCGTTTCACGAAACATTGCTGTATTACATACGCGTCTAGATAGATTTAGCGTTGCAGAAATTCTCATTATTCCTCAAGGCGAAAAAAATATTATTGTTGAACTTCCTGATGTTGCCAATCCACAAGAAGCAAAAGATGCTATTGGTCGCGCAGCACTTCTTGAATTCAAAATAGTAGAAAAAGTTGGCACAAGCGAAAGAGAATTATTGCTTGAATATGATGGTGAACTTCCTGATGATTTACAAATTTTGCCAGGTGAACGTGAAAACGGAAGAAACTTATATTACGTGGTACAAAGATTTGCAAAAGTAACGGGAAACATGCTTACTGATGCAAAAGCTTCTATTGCAAGTGAAATGGGAGGCGTAAAGCCAGTTGTAGCTTTCTCATTCGGTGATGAAGGCGCTGAGAGATTTTATGATCTGACAAGCAAAAACCTGAAACGTCAACTTGCTATAGTTCTTGATGGTGAAGTAATTTCTGCTCCTTCAATAAATAGTGCTATTCGTGGCAGCGGTCAAATTGAAGGCAATTTCACAACTGCAGAAGCAAGAAACCTGGCATATCTTCTTAAATCAGGATCATTTGCTGCACCTGTTACCTTTGAAGAAGAACGTCAAATTGGACCATCTTTGGGTGCTGAATCAGTACGTAATGGTTTAATGTCTTGCCTTGGTGGTTTTTTAATTGTCTTATTATTTAGCTTATATTATTACAAACTCTGTGGATTGCTTGCAGCAATCACCTTGCTCTATAACTTGGTATTAATACTTTTCGGTATAAAATGGATGGGTGCAACACTAACATTACCTGGTATTGCGGGAATGGTACTGACCATTGGTATGGCGATTGATGCATCAATTCTTATTTTTGAGCGCATTAAAGAAGAATTGGCAAAAGGAAGCAGTGTAAAAAATGCTGTTGATAATGGGTTTGCTGGCGCAATGGCAGTTATTTTGGATGGTAATATTACTACCTTTATTAGTGGTATTGTTCTCTATCATTTAGGATCAGGACCGATCCAAGGTTTTGCAGTAACCCTTATGTTAGGAATTATAGGTACATTAATTGCAACATTGTTTTTCTTAAGATCATCTTTTAAGTTTATTTTAAGTAATTTTAGCATTCAAAAGCTTTCCATTTAAAAAATCTTTTGATATAATTAATACCCATCAAGCATTACGTTTGATGGGTGGTTTCAATAAACCAATACAACCTTGATAGTTAAATGACGGCGTAGCTCAGTTGGTTAGAGCGGCGGAATCATAATCCGTAGGTCCGGGGTTCAAATCCCTGCGCCGTTACCATAATTTTACCCCAACTTCATAAATTACGTTGGGGACTCTGCAGAAAAATTTACTGCAGTAACCAAACAAAACGATCTCACATTACTCATGGCTGACAAACACATTTCTTTACCAATGCTTTTGACTTATATACGATTAATTGGCGCACCACTTGTGTTGCCTTTTTTTATTGTATATCTTTTGTCTTATAACATCGTTTGGCTCAATTGCTGTTTATCTTTCTTATTTTTTTTATTTGGATTAACTGATTTTTTTGATGGATACCTAGCTCGTAAATATAATCAAGTTACACCTCAAGGAGCAGTGCTTGATCATGTTGCCGATAAATTCTTATTATATTCAACACTTATCGCACTCGTTGATGCACATAAATTACATTTTTTTTGGGCAATACTATGGATTGGTAGGGAGTTTTTTATAATGGCATTACGCCAGGTTGCTTTAGAAAAAAATTTTTCTATCACTGTCTCTTCATATGGCAAACTCAAAACGGTTGTGCAAATAGCATGCTTAACCCTTATAATTGGCAATCCTGATCACTCTCTCAATCTATTTTCATCGTATTGTAATATAGCAGAAATGACATTACTCATTATTGCAACAATGTTATCATTGGTAAGTGCTTATAATTATTTTTCCGTTTTTAGGAAAGAACTGCTTCATAAGAGTTAATTTTTTTCATAAAAAAACCTCATGCATTATTTAAATATGCATGAGGCTAAAAGTAAATTTTATTTATTTTTTTTGATTCGCTTCAATATATTCTAGCATAAGTCTTTTATAGTTTTGCAGTTCAGATTTTTGTGTTACAAACAGCTTAAGTTCATCATATTCTGGATGTGATGATATAAAATCAATAATCGCTTTGAATATAATTGGCGCTGCTTTATCTCTGGGAAAACCAAGATCGATGCTTAGTTGCTGCAGCACCACTTTCTTTTTATTGATTATTTCTTCAGAATCCAGAATCCCTTGTAGAAGATTTTTATAACAATTATACAAATCTACACCTGCTGCCTGTAAAGCTACATCTCCCAAAAGCGGCCTTCTTCGATTAGACGGAGTAAAATATTCATAATTTTTAGGATTTTTATACATTCTTCCATATCCAATACGTGGCTCATAAACAGTTACAAGATCACAGCTGACTGTGTAATTTACTGCTTGCTTATATAACGATTTACTTTCTTCACCTTCCCAAGATCTATATACATCATCGCTAGAACCACTATCATATCCCGGAGGAATAACCCTGACCATCTTTTCTTTGGAAACAAACATATCACCTAATTTGTACACATCATCAAACTCTGGTTCCGATAAACTGCTTTGCTGATTTAATCCAACAACCATTACACCACAATCCGAATGCCTATTATACATGTTGCCTTTGGCAACACAAAAAGTAGTTTTGTTAATTGCAATCCGATAAGAATTACTTTCTGCTGCACGTAAACTTGAAAACAAAACACATAGTATTATTATACTTTTTTTCACGAGAGCTCCTTTTTTATTATATTTTATAACCCATCTCAAAATACAAAGTAAAAAAGTAATAACACAAAAAAGTCATTTTTCATAGCTGATCTTGATGCCTACGCACCCTATCCTAAAATATTTCAAACTGAAACAAGACCCCTAGTTTCTTTATCCAAAAAGAAGATTACTATGTTTTCAACTTGACTTTTTTAATCAATACAAGCAATATTATAATATTATTACTATTTTGAATTCCTTTTACATAAGGCTTTAATTGCCATAAAATTTCTAATTGAAGGTTATTATGAATTACAAACATACTCTTCTTTTTATCACAAATGCGTTCTTGCTCTCTATATCATTGACAACAAGCCCAATGAATACTAAGCGCGCAGCTCTTCAACAAAAATTAAAAGCTAAACAGACCGATAAACTTGCTGCTACAGAAGGCCTTATAATAGCATGCCGTAAGAATAATCCTGTGCTAGCTCAAGCGTGGATCAAAGATGGAGCGAATGTAAATCATCAATCCAATATAGATGGTACTCTGTATACACCTTTACACATTGCTTGCATAAACAATAATCCTGACCTATCAAAGTTGCTTCTTGATCACGGAGCAGATGCATCTTGCCTTACAACAGTCAAGAAAGATAATGAAATTCATATGCAACCTAGTCCATGGCTTATTGCCTGTGAAAATGGCTTTGCCGATATTTGTGATCATATGATTACTAAAGACCATAATGTCATTTTTTCTTCTACACCAGCAGGATATGTTGGTCTTCATTTATCAGCACAAAATAAGCATATTGATATTACACAAAAAATTATTGCCGCAGACAGAAAAAAAATCTTAATAAATAAACAAACAACGATCAGACAAGAAACACCTCTGCATTTATCTGTTTTTAACAAAGACATGGAAACAACAAAGATTCTAGTCGAAAGTGGTGCAAATGTTGATTGTCGATTGAAAAATGGTACAACACCACTTTTTTATGCCGTTAAAAATAATCTATATCAGATTGCAGAGTATCTGCTTAAAAATAGAGCTAATCCGAACATATCCTTTGAAGCTGGTATCTCGCATTTGCACATAGCCTGTTTAGAAAATCTTGCCGATATGGCAAAACTGCTGATCGCTCATAAAGCAAATCCCAATACACAAACAAAAAATGGAATATCTCCGCTTTTTGGAGCACTGATTAAGAAGGATATTCCTATCTTCAAAATACTTTTAGATGCTGGTGCGAATGTGAATGTAGCAAGTGCAAAAGGCATTACTCTTCTGAATCATGCTGAAGAAATGAATCACCCAGAAATCATAAAGCTTCTAGAAGAAAAAGGACTACGTCTAATCTCTCAAAAAGAAGCTGCAATAAAAAGTAATTCTTTTTTTGAAACACTTAACCAAGAGACTCCTTGCTCAGAAAACAAGGAAGAAATACAGCACGCTCTTCTAGAAACTAAAGATGCTTCCTCAAAGCCTGAAATCGTTGTGCCACATACTTCTGATAATCAAATAATAGATAATGATAATAAAGAAAATACACCTATTATTATCAACGTTCCAGCAAAAGTTGCTACTATACAACGCGTTGAAAAAAAGCCTACTAAATCTCAAGCGCAACCTTCGAACAGCAAACAAAAAGCAACAAAAATAGCACAGAAACCAAGCGAATCACCTAAGCGCATCAAATATACCGTATTACAATCTAAAAACTTTAATTGGCCTCGATCTCTTTCTTCCCAACAAGAACAAAATTTCATGAACCGCTTAAAAGATTTACAGGATATAACTTCACCAGATTTAAGCTCTGACATTAAACCTCTTAAAGGAGAATTGGCAGGCAAATTCAGAATGCGCGTTGGTGGCCATCGTGTTCTTTTTTCTGTTGATCACCAAAAACAGGAAGTTATTATTCACGGCATTCAACTGAGAAAAAACGTCTATAAATAAATATTGATCTATATTTTTTGATTCATTAGGTCTCCTTCGAAGCTAAACAAATTGATTGTATTCTGCGCGCTCATTCTGAACTTGTTGAAGAATCAAAGCGCGCTATTATTCTTTTCACCCAATTTCCACTTCGTTTCTATTGGGTACCCGCCTAAAGACACTGAAGGTGGGTTTAAGCTAATGAGCGCGTAGGAAATTTAAGCTAAAATAGTATAGAAAGAAGTCTGATTCAATTACTATTTTGACTTTGAATATAAAGCTGGTGCAGCTTTATCACATAATTCTTTATAATATTCATAGAGATCTGTGGGCTGAGGATTGCCATTCTCACGGGCATGTACTATGCATAACCATATAGAATCATAATCATGAGGTTTTTTATGTACATATGCAAAAATAGTATCAACAGCAATTTTTACTACATCTTTCCAAGGAATGCCACTTCTGAGACCAAGAGGTAAAAAAGCTATTTTACGAGACGATCTGTTATCTCGCGCAAAAGAATTTAATGCGTTTTGATAACACCAAGCAAGATCTTTTTTGGCTTCTTCTAATGCTTGAACACCACGAAAATCAACGCTAGTTGAAAAGATTTTTTCTGCTCTCAATTTCGCTCGTACTGTTTCATATACATAATTATTGGTATATTTTTTTGCTTCTCCATCCCAACATTCTTCTTGCGCTAAACGTGGCTCTGCTACAAGAATAACTCTGCTAAGCATCATGGTGTGACGAACACTATTACTATTTCTGTTTTTCCCATAAGAATAATCAAATGGTTCATAATTAATCTGTTTTGGTAAGCAAATGATATTACCTTGAGAGTAATATAACCTTCCCGCTAATTTATCATGCAAAGGAAATCCCTGTTGCCACAATTGTTGATTTCTGCCCGCAACTATTACAGGAACTTCATAATCCAAACGATCCAAAGATCTTACCTCAATTAATTTTATTTTTGTAATAGGCATATTATCTTTATCCATACCATGAATAAAAGAACTCATCCAACACACAATAAGAATAGCCAATCTTACTTTCATTATTTTCCCGAATAATTTTCGAACTTAACATAAAAACATGCTATTATAATAAAGAAATTTATATAAAAAAATATTTTTTTAGGACTTTTATGTTAGGCGTTCTTTACATTGCTATAGGTATTGTTTCCATTTTAACAGCAATACTGGCTTATTTTATTGGCGCTATTCCAACTGGATACCTTATTGCAAAATGTAAAGGGATCACCGATATTCGCAACCATGGTTCGGGTAATATTGGTGCCACTAATGTTTCTCGAATATTGGGCAAACATTATTTTTTTCTCATTTTTTTTCTTGATGCAGGTAAAGCTTATCTCTTTATTCATCTATTAAAAAATTGCTTCAACCCTATCTGTCTCTACATTTTTGCAAGCATACTTCTTTTTGGTAATGGATACTCAATTTTTTTACAAGGAAGTGGAGGCAAAGGCGTTGCAACACTTTGCGGTTTATTATTAGCGCTTAATGCAAAAATTGCTCTTATTATGTTGGCACTATGGTCTTTATTATTACTTATCTTACAAACCGTGGGCATTGCATCAGTTATCGCCGCAACAACTTTACCTTTTTATGTTTACACAACAGATGATATGCCATTTTTTTTATTCTCTCTTTTTGCTACATTGTGGATTATATATACACACCGATCAAATATCACCGCTTATTGGAATAGAAGGTGAAAAAAGCACCTACTGAATGGTTTAGCGGCATAATATTAATCATCATAATAGTTATATTTTATATAAAAAATGATTCATCTATACAAAACAGGAATTGTATGAAATTTATTGAAGTTGCACACAGTTTTGATGAAATTGAACCAATTGCTGCTCGATTAGAAATAACGCGGCTTTTAGCTCAATTATTTAAAAAAGCATCTCCACAAGAAGCAGAAATCATTGCGTCTCTTTCATTGGGAGAATTACGGCCGCCTCATCGGGGAACACAATTCAATATTGCTGAAAAAAATCTTATTAAATCTGTCGCAGAGTTTTTGAATATTGGCCAAGAAACGGTTAAACAAAAAATGAAATTGCTCGGTGATATTGGATTAGTTTTAGCTTCATATGAATGGCAACCAACACAAGAACTTTCTGTTGAGCATGTCTATGATGATTTATGTCTTATAGAAAAAACAAGTGGAACTGGTTCTCAGGAGGAAAAAATTAATCTCCTTACTAAGCTATTTGCAAAACTTGATCCACTATCAGCTAAATATGCTGCACGCATGGTTATTGGCAAATTACGTCTGGGATTTTCTGATATGACCATTATTGATGCGCTTTCATGGATGGAAGTTGGTGATAAATCTCTGCGAACAGATCTTGAAAATGCTTACAATATTTGTGCAGATATTGGTCTTATTGCCCGCACTCTTAAAGAAGGTGGTATTGAAGCAATACAGCACATGCACATTAAACTCGGCACACCTATTTTACCCGCGGCAGCCGAGCGTATGCCAACGGCAAAAGCTTTATTTGAAAAACTTGGACCCTGCTTTGCAGAGCCCAAATTAGATGGTTTTCGATTACAAATACATCTTGATAAAACAAAAGATACACCAGAAGTACATTTTTTTTCACGCAATCTTCAAGATATGTCAGCAATGTTTCCTGATTTGTCTCGTGAAATTATCAAACTACCAGTAAAAACATTAATTTGCGAAGGTGAAGCAATTGGCTTTGATCTTAATACCGGTGGATTTTTGCCATTTCAAGAAACAGTAAAACGTAAACGTAAACATGGCATTGAAGAAACTGCATCAGAATATCCTTTACAGTTATTTTTATTTGATCTGCTCTATCTTGATGATCAAAGCTGTCTTGATATGCCCTATAGTAAACGGCATAAAGAATTAGAAAAAATATTAGATACAATAAAAACAAATCATCTTTTTGTCAGCGAACACGTGGCAATAGAAAGCGCCCAACAACTAGAAAATTATTTTCTTGAGACCGTAGAAATGGGTCTTGAAGGTCTTGTCGTAAAACGACCTGATGCAATTTATCAACCAGGAAAACGTAATTTTAATTGGATCAAATTAAAACGCCAAGAAGAAGGTCATCTGGAAGATACGCTCGATTGTGTTATTTTGGGATATTATGCAGGCAAAGGCAAACGAGCTCATTTTGGTATTGGTGCATTCTTAGTTGGCGTTTATAATAAAGAATTAGATATGTTTCAAACAGTAGCAAAAATTGGTACTGGCATGACTGATAACGAATGGCGAACTTTAAAAACAAAATGTGATGCTCTGCAAGCAATTGATAAACCTAAAAACATACAATGCGCCAAAGAATTAACACCCGATGTATGGGTAAATCCAGAATTAATTTGTCGTGTACGAGCTGATGAAATTACCTTATCACCACTGCATAGTGCAGGCAAAACAGAAACAGAATTAGGGTATGCATTACGCTTTCCACGCTTTATGGATTATCGCGTGGATAAATCATCTGAAGAAGCTACAACGGATAAAGAAGTAAGGCGACTTTATGATGATCAATTTGTAAAATAAAAGTCCATATATTTTTCAGAACAAAAAAAAAGCCATCGTTTTTGCGATGGCTTTCTTTTTTGCTTTTTATATATTAATTAGGATTTTTGCTCTGCCATATACTTTTTAACAGCATCAATACGCGACTGATGACTTGGATGCGCACCAACAAATGTTTCGTGATACACTTTTGTATAGAACTTTTTAAATGAATGTCCAGCATATGCAAGATAATAACGCATTATAAGATCGTAATAATCGCTTGAAGAAATATTATCTTTATTTTCTTGAAGCAATGCATAAACTGATACAAATTCTTCTTCTCGTAATTGTTCCTTTTTAAGAATCAATTCAAAAAATTCTATAATACCCGCACCTTTGCCATTTACTTTATACGCAAATTCATCAGCTTGCTTTTCAAATCGTTTATTAATAATTAATGAAGGCAAATATGATAAAATAACTTTAAGAGCATAAAATTTTCCCAAGTCATTAACAGTTATTCCTTTTTTTGTCTCAGCTACATTTATCTCTAATAAACCCAACTTATAAGATAGCGTCAAAAAAAGTATATGATTGAGTACTGATAAAGCCAATATCTTATTAACATGATTATGTTTGATATGACCGATCTCATGAGCAACAATTGCCTCAAGCGCTTCATCAGATGATTCTTTCATCAGCTTTTGTCCAATAACAATCCCTCCACTACTCATGAGCAATTTCTGAGCTGCCGCATTAAAAAAGCCTTTTCTGCGTGTTATAAATATAGTTGGGGTTTCAATATGCGCCTTTTTACAAATACCATCCACATAAGAATACAACAATGGCATTGTCTCTGGCGTAACAACTACAACATCCAAAGCCAAAAATGCAGCTCTTACCATTCGTTGAAAATAAGTCAGATTTTTAAATGTAATAATATCGGACTGAATTGTACTTAAACCATAATGAGCATCTTCATCAAATATTTCTTTTGTTTGAGGTGATTTTTTGAATGTCTTTAGCTCTTGATAATAGACTCCATGATTATTCGTTGTTTCAGCTGCTATAAAGGGCACCTGAAACAACACAACCATACCAGATAAAAGAATTTGAAAAAATTTCATGCAATGATTCCTTTGTTGGTTATAGATAGTTTTTAATAAGAGCATCAAAATTGTGCTGTTTGTCAATAAATCATTGCTCTTTTTTTGGGACAGTCCGCTGAATAATAGCAATAGCTCGGACATAATCATGCTCAATCTGATCCTGAGCTGCTTGCGCATTAGCAAACTTAATCGTTACTCCTCCATGAAGCAATTCTTTCATTTCTGTAATAAGATCTTCATCTCCATGATTTTTTTCTAAATAATCAATAACTTCTGTATCGGTCTTACCCTGCACATCATACTCGAATCTATCATGAAAATATCGTTTTAATAATGTTGAAACAGTTACATAAAATTCTTTACCGTGCTTGGCATCAACCTTGTGATCTTTCTTTAATGCGGTTAATTCCAGTAGCGCTTGATCCCACAAAGGCAATTTTTTTCTTTTACGATATGTAATATATTTTTTAATCAGCAATCCTACCGCACACAATAATATTAAAAGCAAACAAGCTTGTACTGCCATCTTGAACTGATGCGTCTGCCAGAATGGCACATGCCACAGACCATAATTTTCGTAAAGTCCTGTTTTTTCATTTAATTTCACGATTGTTTTTCCTCTTATTTCAACAACATATTATTTACCGTAGTCTTTTATGAATAACTTCCATAAAAAATACCATATTGACTTTCGTATATCTGCAGGAATCCCACACTGTTCAAAAACTGGTTTCATAACAATTTTTTCAAAAGCATCTACATACTTGATATAAACAGGTAAATCTAGCATAAGACATTTTCTTCCGTTTGCAATAAACACATATGCTCCATCATGGGAAAAGGTTATTTTTTTGACCTTGTGTTGAGCATGCAAGGGTTCATGAGTAGCAGTAAAAACATGTTTTATATTTTTATAATTTTTGACATCAACAAATTCTATCACATTATCTTTTTGTGCAGCTAAAACAAGAAATTTTTTACTCGGATGAATCGCCATTGCTGCTATAGAAAATCCATCATTGTGTCGATATTTTTTTTCTTTAGGCTTTTTTTGATCTTTGATAGAAATGGCATGCAACATTCGATTTTCTTTATTAATAAAAAAGAATAACTCTTCTTGAGAATTATATATCCAGTTTCTAAAATCAGCATCAAAAGAAAATTCATACAAACGTTTTACAGAATATTTCTTATCTTTCGGAGTTATTTTATAAATTTTCTTTTGCGAATCGCCTGAACATAAAAAATACGGTTGATTCGCAAAAGGATAAGTAAATAGGACACCTATATACTTTTTTAAAGTCTTATGTTCCTCAATATTTTTTTCATAATCATAAAAAATAAGCTTCTTTTTATTGGCCATAAAAAGAATAGACCCTTCTTTACTCAAAAGTCCGCTATCAATTTCATAGTCAGGGTAATAAAAAGCCTTTCCACCTGTTCCATCTCCATGATAATCGTACCTGATAAAAAAGGCATGCCTATCATCCAGATTATTACTATTTTGGTCACCGCATAAAAAAACTTTATCACCTATTGGATGGAAACAAATGTTAGTTCTATTTCTTATTGTTGCACGCTTTCTTGAAATTGTTTCGCCATAATTGTAATCCCATACTGTATACTCCTTACAATCCAAAATAGCTATTCTTCCATAAGTACTGGATCTTATTGCAACGGGATTTGTTGGTAAAACTATTGTTTTAACAACGGGTAACTGAACCATTTCTTTCCCTTCTGACGATGGCAATTGCATTGCAAAAGTATATGGATCATATATAAAGCAAAAAACAAAAAACAAAAGAAATAAACTTTTATTCATAGAGATACTCCGATTGTTTTTAATGTTATTTTACAGATGTTTTATTTTTCAAAAATATAAAAATAAGAATAACGAAAAATATTCATTGAAGATAAGATCTCAAGTGAAATATGGTTGTAAAAGCCAACTTCAATCTATATACTAAACTAAATTTTCACATTTTTTCTTGGAAGTACATCAATGATATATTTTTGTCAGATTGCTTTATGTTTGTTTTTCATCACCACAAATTCTTTATTCGCAGTCCATCAGGAAAATAAAGAAATTAAATATGCGATTCTAGAAAAGAAAAAAGAAGCTCGTCTTGAGCATAAAATTAAATATCTTCGTAAAAGATTAACACATGAATACTGTAATCTAGATGAAGAAGTAACTGATGAATTTTTAAAAAATGAATTGGAAAAAGTAGATTTTTGGTATGGACGAAGCTTCGCACACTTGGCAACGCTTATAGTAATGCAAGAAAGAATAAATACAAACGAAACTCACTTAATCATCACAAAAAAGTCGATAAAAAACGGAATCAATGAATACTTATCAAATGAAAAAATGTTGAAATTGAATGTAAAAATAGAAACTAATGAAGAAAGACAAGAACGACATCATAAAGAAAACATGATGGCAAATATAATTGGACATGTTTTAAGCGCAATCATAAACAATTTATAGTTTTAATAGATCGTTAAATCTTTTTTGAAAAAGCTTCAACCAAGTAGATAAGCTCTAAGAGCAATACTTTACCCTGACCACAGAAAGCAAGTTCTTTAATGGGGCCCCCGTGTGAATACAATCAGAGTGGGGGTTAATACATCATGCGGCGTCTAAAAAATTTTACCATCTCAGCTACATAATCGTGCCGATCAGGAGCTACATCAACAAGGTCAACACCACGACGTTTAAATAATTTACTTTGCTGTTCAATCCGTGCTCCTAAAAATCTTTTGACATCATTGTTGAAAGCTCCCCTTAAATCTAATTCTACAAGCTCTCCTGTTTCCAAATCTTCAACAGTAATAAATCCAACCGATGGCATTATTTTTTCATTTGCATCCAAACAACGCACCGCAATCAAATCAAATTTATGAGCTGCTTGAGCAAGATATGTATCTAAGTTTTCATCAATAAAATCTGAGACGAGAAACACTATCGCATCACTTTTTTTAATTGAAAGGAGATGTTGTAATGCTTGTGATATATCTGTTTTTGATTGTCGCGGAGTAAAACTGAGCATTGTTTCAATAATACGGTGAATATGATTTAAGCTACTGCCTGCTGGAATATATTCTTCAATTTTATCAGAAAATAATACAAGCCCAACATGATCTTTACCATGCTGAGCTACTAATGCCAATACACTAGCTAGTTCAGTAATGCGACTATATTTATTATGCTGACCAGAGCCAAATATACTCGATTGCGAAACATCAACGGCTAGAAAAACCGTACGGCTACGCTCTTCAATATATTGCTTAACCAATACTTTATTCGTTCGTGCCGATGCTTTCCAATCAATAAAGCGTATATCATCACCAAAAGCATAATCACGAATTTGATCAAACTCAAAACCGCTTCCTTTGGTTGCAGAACGGCTATCTCCAACAAGTGCGCCATTGAGCAATCGCCGCGTAAGAATCTCGAGTTGTTTGATTTTGCTTACAATTTCAGGTGAAATTGTTTTCTTTTTTTGCATCATAGATTACTCACCACTATATGTGGAAAAATCTTCTTAATCGCTTGGATAATTTGCATACCACTCTCCTTTTTATCGGGGTCCCAACGTAGTGCAACGAAGTTGGGGTTTATAATAACCCTTCTTTCATCAAAATCTCAGGAAGTTTTATAGTTCCATCAGGTTGCTGATATGTTTCCATCAAAGCTACCATTAATCGCGGAAGCGCTAGTGATGAACCATTAAGCGTATGAACTAACTGAGCCTTATCATCGATTTTATCTTTAAATCTAATCATGCCACGACGCGCCTGAAAATCAGTACAATTACTGACTGATGCTATTTCTTTATATTCATTTTGTCCAGGACACCAGACTTCAATATCATATGTTTTTGCTGATGAAAATGACATATCCTGAGTTGCTAAAATTAAAATACGATAATGCAAGCCTAATATTTGCAAAATTTCTTCTGCGCACGCAAGCATACGCTCATGCTCATTCCATGATTCCTCTGGAGCACAAATGGATACAATTTCCACTTTTTCAAATTGACGCATTCTAATAAGTCCGCGTTCATTTGCACCATAACCGCCACCTTCACGTCTAAAACAGCTCGTAAAAGCCGTCATGCGTATTGGTAAGTCGCGTTTCATGACAATCTGATCACGATAGATATTGGTCAAATTAACTTCTGAAGTTGGCGTTAAAAAGAGGTCATCGCCAGGAACAGCAAATGCTTGATCTTTAAATCGAGGGAAGTTGCCAGTAACTTCTAAGCTTTTTTCATTCAACAAAACTGATGGCAATACTAAATTAAATCCTCGCTTATTGTTGTGCTTAAGCATAAACATAGCAAGAGAATATAATAATTTAACGCCATCACCTTTGTACAAAGCAAAATTAGCTCCGGCAAGTTTTGTTGCAGCTTCAAAATCAAGCCAACCAAGTTTTTCACCAAGCTCAACATGATTTTTTAACGGAAAATTATAGGTTGGTTTGATACCGTTATAACGATCAACTACGTTATCTAAGACTGTTCCTAGTGGTACGGAATCATCAGCAAGATTAGGACACATAAGATATAATTGTTGAAATGCTTGTTCAACATCAACAAGTTCATGCTCTTTGCTTTTTAATTGCTCGCTTATTTCAACCGATTGAGCACGCAATTCAGGAGTAATACCATCACGTCCTTTTTTTGCTAATTCATTCTTATGCGAACGCAAATTCTCAACATCTAAGCGAATAGCACGTAATTTTTTATCCAATGCAATTAACTGATTACTATCAAAACCAGGATCCTTTTTTGCTACTGCTGCAATAAATATCTCTGGCGTTTCGCGCAACATGTTAAGATCAACCATGAATACCTCTAAAAACAGTTAGACGATCTAGACTTTATCGTAAAAATAATACCTCAAAATAACACTTTTTACTATAAACTTAATTTTTTTGGTGTATATTGATTTACCAAATAAATTATACAAATTTTAATTAATAGGCTCGTAATGCTTACAAATCTGATTTATACATCATATATTTTTTGTGCAATTATAGCATGCCTACATAATAACTCTCTTATTGGTATGGAGGCACTACAACTCTCTCATTCTTCTTTTCTTTCAGATGGCCTTGATAACGTTTATTCAGGATTTAATAAAGCAATACTGCAAAAACAAGAAGGTAAATCTCAAGAGGCAGTCATCACCCTAATTCATTCCTATTCATATGCTCAAAAGCATGGATTACTCAATTCTATCGAGCCTTTTTATTTGCATGGAACTTGCAAATATGTCGGGTTACCTCAGATTGCAGCGCGCCATAATGTAACAGCTTTGGCACATAAATATGCCATAATCAATCGTAGTTTTTTAGATGGCATAAGAGATTATCACACGGAAAATATCAAAACAGCAGCAACATCATTGCTTCAATCCTATTCGTATGCTCAAAACAACGATATGATTACTTTATTTAATCCTCTTCTTTTAGAAACGGTACGCAAACATTTATTTTCGACACAATATATCCAAAAACAATACCAAAGCGCTCTTCCTTTTGCCGATAACACGGTACAAAAGCTGAATCTTTATTCTCATATCGCAAAACAAGCATATACGCAAGGAAATTTTGCACTTGGACAAGAATGTTATGAAAATATCTTTTCTTTAAAAAAACAAATATCTTGTATTGATACATTTGTACATTATTCAAGATTAGCCAAAGAATTCGCTACTGATGGGCTCTCGTATTATTTATCTCTTATGTATCTTCAAGATGCCCTTATTAGTCTTGCAGAAAGTAATTTCCATAGATCAGAAGCACAAAAAAAACGTAATCTGCTTGAGCCTACATTTACCATGCTTAAAGAAGAAGCTTTATCAAAAACTATTCGTGACAAGGCTATTCTTTTAGAAAAATATTTTGATATAATAATAGCAATAAAAACATCTGCTCGAGGCCTTATAGAACATCTCTCTAACCCTCAAAAAAAAACCTCCCCTGCATATATGGCACTTATGCATTTATTCGCTGCATGTATCAATGAAAATATAACCATTGATAGAGCAATCGATATAATGGTTAATAATCCAGAACTTATTCAATTTTGGGATTTAGAAGGAAATATTGCCATTCCAATACTAGAAAGATTTTTATCAAAAAAAAATCTAAGCATCGAAATTAAAGATCTTTTCCATACCTTTGTTGGGGGATATTACTATCATAATGATAATCCAGAAATTACAATTCATCATTTGAAACAATGCAGCACCTTTGAAAATGATCTTTATCTTCAAGCTCTCAGTGCCAAAATAGATAAAAATCCAGACACTCGCAAAGAAAAAATAAAATCTATAATACCTCTGTTATCTAAATCCTTTGTGCTGAAATCCTCAACCGTAAAAGACAATTCTGCAAAAAAAATTATCGCTGAAATATGTGGCTACAACAGTTCAGCTCCCCTGCACAATACGTTATCTATGTGCCAAGAATTAGTGATCCTGCTTGCTATTTCAGGCAATAATAACTATCCATTAGAATACGTACGAACTTTAATGGCATTAAAAGATCTGAATAAAAAAAAGAATCTGCTTTCTCCTGATCAGAGTAAAACAATAACGATGCTCAATATATATTTTGACTTCTTTTCTCTTCTGCAAGCACATGATCAAAAAAAATTAAGCGCCTTTTTTACAGGAAAAAACAGTTGGTTAAAAGGTATAAGACGTCTGGTGCTAGAAACGATTGCAGGACATAAAAAAAATTGCCTTCAAAACATCATTTTTGAACAAGAAGTTTTTGAATTTAATGATAATCTTATAGAAATTTTAAATCAGATAATACAATATTCTCAAAGCCATTTAAAGATAAGTTCTGAAGAATGCCATTATCTGATGGGTGGATATGCAGCGCAATGTCACAATTATGATCAAGCCTTCAAACACTTTCTACAGTGCGATCTTGATAATATTTATGTACGAGCAAAAATTGTAGAAAGCTCTCCGATCAAGGATATGTTAACCACTCTTGAATCTTGTATATCGCTGCTCAATAGTGATCGAGAAGATGATAAAACGCGCATGGCAAAAAAAATCATAAGCAACACTATTAACAAACGTCATAAAGAATACGTCGACATACTGTTAAAAACTGAAGATTACGAACAAGCATATAAATTTGTGCAATGTCTTGCAGATCTGAATCTATCAACAACTCTTGAAGCATTATGCGATGCATTCGCCACCATAGAAAAAGCCATTCTACAAAAACCTTATGATGAATATCATGCAATAATGCATATGCCAGCTTATGCCGAAACATATAAAAAAATTGAAACAATCAGCATAAAAAATAATAACGCCGCTTTTTGTAATAAAATTGCATCTATTCTGAAACGGCATAGCAAAAGTATTCATCTTGAATCGCGTGATAAAACTATATTAAAAAGAGAGTGCTGTAATTACCTATCTCGCTCTCTCAAAATTAATAATAAAATAACGGATAGCAAATCAGAAAAAAGACGTATGTTATTTGGGAAATTAGCGTGTTGTTTTGGAAAAATTGAAAAGTCTATATCTCTACTGGATGAAGCTATTCCCTATAATCCGCAAGCCTTGTATGAGAAGGCACAACTCTTAAGAAAGCAAGAAAATGTAAGCTCTCAAGATTGGCTGAATATTATAAGCCTTTCAGAACAGCATGTTGCCAGTAACGATAGTGACATTCGTCGAGGAAAATCATATTACATTCTTGGAAAGTATCATTTTGAACACACGCGTAAGCGAAAAGCACTTAAATATTTCAAAGCTGCTGCCGATTTGGGCAATTATGATGCCGCACACTTATTAGCCCTTATGTATATCGATGGCACAGAAAATAATCAAACGCTTAATAAAGAACATGCTCTTATACACTTACAGAAAACAATTGAGCTGAAGAAAAAGAGCTCTTATCTTAAAGCGCTTTATATCCGTGCATTGATTTATTACCAAGATAATAAATATGCCCAAGCTCATGAAGACTTAGTAACTTTATTAAGTTTCAATGAATACGATGACTCACAAAAACTTTTCTGTCATTGGCTTACCGGATTAACAAAACTGCATCTTAATGAAAATATAGATGTATCAGATGAAATAAGTTCTCATTTCATGAATGCATATCAAATAGGTCTTGCTCATAAACTTGAGAATCCTGATTCACCATTCATCAAAGAATTTATATTAGTCCGTGACGAAAAAACATTGGCGATTGTTCAGAAAAATATTAATCATATTCTAGAGAATAATAAAACTGATAAATCCTCAGTGATTTTTTGTACCGTTATGGGCTCCGTTCTTTTTGAACAATGTCAAACTCAACCTATTACCGATATAGTTCGTCAACTTGCAGTGAAAAGTTTGGTCTATGCAGCAGAAAATGGTCATTCCGCAGCTCCTTTTTCATTGCTGAAAACAGATGATAAAGAAGTAGATTGCTTGGATAAAATTCATTACCTTGAAGTTTTATTGTTCAACAATCCTCACTTAAAAGAATCTATTAACCCTGCACTTGCACCAATGTATCCTACTGATGTTCTTAGTCAAGCAACATTAATCACACACTTTGCAAAAAAAAGTAATCCTGCTGTATTGCAAAAATATACATCTCAACTGTACGAACATCGCAAACCTCAATTATCAGCAGAGACTATTCCATATCTTTTACTTCCTAATGATGAAATTGAACAAATAATGGTAGAATGCATAGGAAATCCCGCATTATTAGATACAGCAAATAATTTTCTGAAAAATCCTTCAAAATCAATTCCTCAAGAACATTTTATGGCTATTTTTTATGGATCACTGCTTACATACAGCCTTAATTCAGAATTATTGCTTAAGGGAGCTAACTATCTAGAAAAATCTCGTGAATTTTTCCCTACTATTCAAAAAGAGGATATCGAAAAAAATCTTGGATATATTTATTACAAACTAGGATTGCGCCAGGCAGAGCTTAAGAACCAAGATTCCGCTGTAATTTATTTTGAAAAAGGTGCTGACCTTGGCAATCAACATTGTGAGCAACTCTTAAAACAATTTTCACCACACAAGCCCACACAAACAAAAAACTGTAACAAAACCAATGAATCAACACAACAGATACGTCAAGGTCTGCAACTTGTTATTGTCAATACAACAGAAACACGAGAAAAAGTTAATAATTTATTAGAAAAACAAGCACAACACCCTGATTACAAACATCTTATCTCTTCATCAACAGATAACCACCTTAAATCTAATCAGAAAAATAATGTCGACGATATAAAAATACATGAAACAAAATCTGTGACATCCTTTACGTATGCTTGGGGCTTTTGTAATGAATCAGAAAATATTCAACAGGAAAACAGCCAAATGGCAAAAAAAGCAATAGAATACGGTTTCAAAGATGCAATCATAAAAAATAGTGGTCATTCCAATAATTTATTTATCAGTCTTTCATCTCTGGGGCATTTATGCAGTTTAGTGGAAATAATAATTACAAAAAAAAGCACCATGCAAACGAATCTCTTGTTGAGAACAATAAAAAAAGAATTGATGACTCACAATATAAATATCAAAGCTTTTGAAAGATTTTATAAATCATTTTTTAAAGGAAATCTTACTTCTCATAAACATTGGTCAAAATAAATTAACACCGGAAGCTAATTAAATTAACTTCCGGTGTTGTGTAAAAACTATTCTTGCGAAAAGGTTTTTGATTAACCTAGTCTTACGGAACGAACAACTTCACGTAAACTTTTGCCAGCTTTGAAACGAGGTATACTAATTTCAGGCAAATCAATACGTTCTTTCGTTGCAGGATTGATTCCTTTGCGAGCTGGTCTATTTGAAATCCAAAAGCTTCCAAATCCTGTGATGGAAACTTTTTCACCTTTTTTTAATGCACGGCTCACAACACGTGTTAATGAATCCAATACACGAGTGACATCCATTTTACTAAATGTTGTCTCTTCGCTGAGCTCATTAATTAATTCGCTCTTGTTCATACGAACTCCTCATAATGGTTAGTAAAAATGATTGAAATAAAACACTGTTTCTTCATTAAAACTTTCTTTTAAAAATCCTATCTCACGCTACACTAAAAATAGGAGATTGTTGTAAGATATAATAATTTCAGAAAAGTTTGTCAAATTTAATCATAATTAAAAAAAGATATTTACTTTAAAAATATAGTAAACAAGGACTTTGTTATGCTCATCGATACGCACTGCCACATCAATATGATGGTAAAATCAACATTTGATACACCACTACAAGAATCTGATATTCCTCATGCAAAAAAAATTATTGAAACTGCACATAACAACGATGTAAGTATCATCATTAATGTTGGCACACGCGCAATTGAGAATCAAAATTGCATATTACTTGCTCGCACATTTAACTCTGTTTATGCAACAGTTGGAATCCATCCCAATGATTCTGATACGTGGCAAGAAGATTTTGAATTACTCAAAAAATGGGTCCTCAATAAAAAGGATAATAAAGTTGTCGGCATTGGTGAATGCGGCATTGATATGCATTATCCTGACTACAATTTTAATCGTCAGCGCGATGCATTCAAAGCTCAAATAGAACTTGCTCTTGAAAATAATCTCGCGCTTGTCATACATAGTCGTGATGCATATGATGAAACATTGCGCATATTAGAAGAATATAAAAATAATATTTCTCGTGCTACTATGCATTGCTTTTCGTATGATACCGCTTTTGCACAAGCTGTTATCGAATGGAATTTTGTTCTTGGTATTGGTGGAACTCTTACCTATCCAAAAAATCAAGAATTACGAAACTGTGTTACCAACATCGATTTAAAAAATATAGTATTAGAAACAGATGCACCATTTTTACCTCCGCAAGCTATACGAGGCAAACAAAATCATCCTCAAGAGATTAAAACAATAGCAAAATTTTTGGCAGATTTACGGGGAGAAACTTTTGATAATATTGCACATGAAACAACTGATAATGCTTTAAAATTGTTTGGATTGCATGATTTTTTATAGTATTATAAAGGATATTATAATTATTGTTTAAGGAATCAAATGAATTTTTATGCACCAATGTTATTATTAACAATATTATTGCAATCCTTTTTGTGTATGAGTATGCATAATAAACAAGCACTAATACTCCCTCAAAAAGATAATCCAAAAAAATATTTCTTAAAAGATAATAATGATATACCTATTACTTTTCTTGTGCCATTTGCTGACGATATAAAAATTTTTTTTCCTCGAAAAAAAACAAAACTTTCCCCAAACAACTTCGATGCTATACGGCTTATGTCAATAAAAAAGAGAGAAGAAAAGAATCTTATAGGAATAACAAAATCTGAAATGACCTGCAAATCATTATTACCCAAAGACATAAACAATAATAAGCCTCGTGCCTCAGTTACCACTGTCAAACCAAAGAAAACTATACCATTGCAGCAACAAGAAAAATATCTACAAAAATTGCTGTACAGTAAACTAGCGGTTACAGGACAGGTAAGTCTTTTTAATAAATTGAATAAAATGTTACAAAGTCTTCCCATTCATAATAAGATTCAATGCTTTGGTGACATAGAAGCATTTTTTAACACTCCTCAT
Organism: Candidatus Babelota bacterium; assembly: GCA_039809905.1. Lineage (GTDB taxonomy): Bacteria > Babelota > Babeliae > Babelales > Vermiphilaceae > SOIL31. Next base: position 197,419 of record JBDHVY010000001.1, read on the forward strand.
CATTTAATTATTATTAAATTAACGGAAACTTGGGTCTCTATGTGTTCTCTCTGCAAACATAAAATTAAATATCTTGAAGAACCGTACGAGAAAATATACGATCAAAGTCTAGAAAAATTTGTAGATCAACATTTTGGCTGTTTCAGATGTGAATCTTTGAGCAAACCTTCGCGCAATTACGCATCACCTTTGATTTAGTTTAGTGCGAGAAAAATTCACCACCGATTTTTTTTTCGCATTAAAAGTTTTCTAATCGTATGGCTTATTCCAAAATCAAGCCATATATGAGAAAGAGCGCCAATAATAAAAAAAAGCATATCGAAGAAAATGTGCTGCGATATGCTCGGTACTACGTTACTTATTATAATCCATACAATCAATGGCATAGCTATAACAAACCATGGATGGTGAAAAATGCCACGATGATTTACAAGCATAGGAGATATAATAAGAAAGCTACAACAAGCCATAACTTCAAACCGTTGTCGAATTACTAAAATAACAAAAACAAATAATACAACATAATAAAAATACTTCTGGCCTTTACTCTTAATATCAATATCCGGAAACAAAGCCCCTGCAAAGGCAAATAAAAGCCACTCACTTGCCGTCAGCAATGATGGTTTTATCGTTCCTAATAATGCGCATAAAAGCAGACCATATGCTGCTATTCCACCAATCAAGTGTCCTTTATAATTAGGCATTACTTCACCACTTATTTTAAATTGCCATAAAAACAACTTTGTAGTATACTATAAGAAATTTAATAATTGGCCACAAAAAATGAGTTTTGCATGAAAAACAGTCTTGTTTCTGACCATTCTTCTTTTTTTGCATTCCAATTATGTTTCCATGCTTTTACAATAACATCTCTTTTTTCATATTATTATGGTAACTACTCTTAACCGTGAGGATTGTGTATTATCATATAATAAAAAAGTGAAAATGAAATTCAAATCCCCGGTAGCACAACCGGGGATTTTTTATAACAATTTATAGCCAAACGTATAGCCTATAAGGATCTTTAATGAATCAAAAAAATGGTTTTCTTCTTTTCTGTATAGCTCTTGGAATAAGCATTTTATTCTATAAACAATATAATAAATCTCATTCCAATGCCGCATACACCATTGGCATACTACAAACAGCATCACATCCTGCATTAGATGCAGCACGTGATGGTTTTATAGCAAAAATTAAAGAATCTACAGGCAATGATATCGATTTTGTAGTGCGTAATGGCCAAGGATCTATTGATAGCATGCACACTATCGCGCAACAATTTCATGCAAAACAAAATATTAATGCTATTTTTGCGATTGCAACTCCCGCAACTCAAGCAATAGTATCTATAGAAAAAGAAAAGCCTATAATTATTGCTGCAGTATCAGTCACTCCTGCATTAGATACTATTCTTTCTCAATCAAATGTCTGTGGCACAAGCGATATGATTAATGTACGCAAAGAAGTAGAAGCTATGAAAGCGTTATTACCTTCAACTGCACGTACAATCGGAATTATTTTTTGTACAGCCGAAATTAACTCTGTAGCAATGTCGCAAGTTATGAGTACAGAATTGGAACGTGCAGGATACACGCCAGTTCTCATCGGTATCACTGCAGAAACTGATATAGAACCTGCTCTTTTAAGTTCCATACGTACGGTTGATGCAATTCTTGCTCCAACCGATAATGTTATCGCCAACAGCATTGAGCTTATCACAGCAATCACTCAAAAAACTCGAATTCCTCTCATCTTAAGTGATAATATGCTCGTAAAACATGGCGCCCTTATGGCACGAGGTGTTGATTACTATGAAAGTGGAAAGCAAGCTGGTGCCATTGCACTACAAGTTCTTTTACACAATAAAAAACCACAGGATTTATCAATTACTCAGGCAGATAATCAAAAAATTTTTGTTAATCAACATATCATGAAAGAATTAGGATTGACCGTTACTGACTCTATCGTAAAAGATGTTATATTTATTGAATAGCATAAATTTGATAAGGAAAATAAAAATGACTTTTGAATGGTTAATCATACAAGGAATTATTGAGCGTGGCCTTATTTTTTCCATAACAGTGATGGCAATTTATCTTACATCACGCATTATTCGATTTGACGATCTTTCCGTTGAAGGTTCTTTCGGCCTTGGTGGTGCACTCATGGCTGCATTACTTACGCGCTCTGTTCCTTTATTTATCGCATTTCCACTGGTCATTACCGCAGGAGCATTTGCCGGTCTTGCAACAGGACTTTTACATACAAAACTAAAACTTAATAATCTCATTAGTGGGATTGTGGTGACGACAGCACTCTTTTCTTTAAATCTCAAAATTGCCGGATCAAATATGATGGTCAATAGCGCAACAACTCTTTTTGCTTTATTCAACGTTGGCACTATGAAAATTATCCTACTGATTCCTTTTATTTGTGGTCTTTTGTTATTAATAAGGTGGTTTTTACGTACAGAATGTGGATTTTTATTATATGCAGTAGGCGATAACCCACAAATGCTCATCAATTTGGGAAAAAATCCGCATACTTATATGATCGCAACGCTTATGCTTGCTAATGGATTAACTGCATGCGCTGGCGCTCTTTTTGTTAATTATGTTGGTTATTTTTCTATTTGGTCAAGCGTTGGCATTTTAGTTATTGGCCTTGCAGGATTAATACTTTCTGAAACTATCAGTCATTCATTTGGTTTTAATTTATTAATTGGTGCTATTGTATACCAATCTCTTATTGCAGCCACATTTGAATTTGACGTAGATCCAGAATGGAACAAATTAATTACTGCGCTCCTTATCATTTTTATGATTAGTCTACAAAAACAATTTAACCCCAACTTCGCTTCTCTTCGTCGGGGACCACAATAAAATCAAGATTTAGAAAAAGGCTTTTACTCATGATAAAATTTGAAAATATTTCAGTAACTATTGATGGTAAAGATATTCTTAAAAATATTTCGTGTACCATCAACACTGGTGATCTTATCGTTATTGTTGGTCCAAATGGTGCAGGGAAAAGCACCTTTTTAGATATGATTAGCGGTAAACGAATTGCAAGTAGCGGAAAGATTTTTCTTGATGATATGGATATCACCCATCTTGATGAACAACACCGCGCTACCCTCATTAGCCGCCTCTTTCAAAATCCTCAACTTAATGGTATTGCATCAATGACGGTTGCACAAAACTTAGCATTGAGTAATTATAAAGGAAAAACAGTTAGTCTTGCTCACGGAATGAATAGTTTTCCTTCTCATTTGATAAAGGAACTTGAAGAACTAAACCTTGGATCAACAAAAATATTGAATACTCCCATGAAAGATCTTTCAGGAGGTCAAAGACAATTACTTGCATTTATCATGGCAACGCTATTGCCTCCACGTCTTTTTATGCTTGATGAACCAACCGCTGCACTTGATCCGCAATCAGCAACGAAATTACTGCAATTTGCTATAAAATTCATTAAAGAACATAAAATAACAACTCTCATTATTACTCATGATCCTGAACTTGCACTTGCCATTGGAAAAAAAATATGGATTTTGGAGAATGGTCAAATCAGTAAGAAATATGAGATACAAGATGCCCAATCAGAACTTTCTGCAAGCGATCTGATTGGGCACATTGATTATCAAACATTAAAAGGGTAAAAATCGTCTTCTTACCTTCATTCCTTTTGTTTCTTCTTTTTCGATTTCTAATTTTGTTTTTTCTGCAGTTCTCGCATTAAGCTCTTTTTGGATTTCTTTTTGTTCTTTCATAAGAGCATTTAATTCTTGGTCAGCAGTTTGTCTTATTGCATCTAATCTCATCTGCTCAGCAAATTTAGCATTAGCATGTCTTTGCAGCTCTTGCTGTTTAGCAATAAGCATCTGTAATTCTTGCTCTGCCGCTCGTGCTTCTGCTTCAATTATTGCTTGTTCTTCTACTTGCAGTTGAGCTTTTTCAGCTACTTTATTATCAATATCTCTTTGCAAGTTTTCTTGCTTGATAATAAATATATCGAGCTCTTCGCTGGCCACCTTTCTTTTTGCTTCTACTTTTGCTTGTTCTGATTCTAATCTGGCTTTTTCTGCTGCTTTATTGTTAACTTTTTTTCTAAGATCTTCTTGTTGCGATAATAATACATTTAATTCGTGATCCGCAGCTCTTCTTTTTGCTTGTAATCTTATCTTTTCTTCTGCTTCTTGCGCTGATTTTTTTGGTTCTCGAATAAATTTTTTGTCATATTTTGGTGTAAAACTTGCTTGTCTTCCAGCATATTTTCGTGGAATAGAACCACCTGCAATAACTGTTGCCGCTGCTACGCTATCAAGAAATAATTTTCGTTGCACTTCATGTAAATTCCCAAGAATCAATTGTTGTTCATATATATCTGCATCAAATTCTTTCATAAGTGTTTCATAATTATCTTGCAATTCATCTCGTTGCCGAGGATTTGTTGTTGCTCTTCTTGCTTGCTCATAATCTAATGTAATCGCATTTTTTTGTTCTATAAGTCTTTTGACCGTTCGTCGAGCAATATTCTTTTCATGCTCACTAGGTTCTGGCTTCGGTTCAGATGTGGTTTGCATAGTAAATCTTTTATCAGTAGCTTTTTGAACAGTTTGTTGTAATCCTTGTTCAGCTTGAGCAATAATAGCATTTTCTTCATCAGCTATTGCCCTAAATTCTTCCAACGTTATTGTTCCATTGACGAATTCTTTTTGCGCATTTTCAATAGCTCTCGTTGCTCTTATTTTGCTATCTGTTACTTGAGCAAGACCTGCATTAAGAGTTTTTTGTTGTTGAATGATTGCATTTTCAGCTTGTTGAACTGATGCATCTGCAAAACCGGTACGTTCAAATGCTGTTATGCACAAAAACGCTAATCCAACAAGCACCATGTTCTTAACATTCATACTCATCCTTTTCCCTCAAACCCCATCAAGAGACTTTTTATTGTTTTGCTCAGCCACTTTAATGGGATACTCTATATTTACCTTTATAATATCACCAACAATCTCTATTTGTAAATATATTTTATAATCAAAAAGAATTTTAGCATCAAAAAAGATACCGTATATAGGAAAAAAGATGATTAATAAAGGATTTTTTATTAAAAATAAAATTATTGGTTATTGCTTTTCACCAGTTTGAACACGCCACAATTTGGCATAAACTCCATTTAAAGAAACAAGATCATCATGCTTTCCATTTTCTACAACAACCCCTTTATGAAGCACAAAGATATTGTCAGCATGCCGTATAGTAGATAAACGATGAGCTATAACAAACACCGTATGATTCTTCGCTATTTTTTCTAATGAACGTTGAATTGACAACTCTGTTTCGTTATCAACTGATGATGTTGCTTCATCAAAAATAAGAATTGGAGGCTTATTAACAATTGCTCGAGCAATTGAAATACGTTGACGTTGTCCACCAGAAAGTTTTTGGCCTCTTTCTCCCACAATAGTTTCATATCCGTCAGGTAAATTTATGATAAAATCATGGATTTCTGCCATTCGAGCTGCATATTCAATCTGTTCATCGGTTATATTATCAGTACCATAGGCGATATTTTCCCTGATTGTTCCTTTAAACAAAAACACATCCTGACTAACAAATCCAAAAGCCTGACGTAACAATCGTAAAGTAAGATCTTTGGTATATATTCCATCAAGCAAAATTGATCCTTGTTCAGGATCATAAAACCGCAACAGTAATTTGATGAGTGTCGTTTTGCCACTACCAGTAGACCCTACAACCCCTACCGTTTGGCCCGGCTCAACTGAAATAGAAAGATTATCAAAAATCTGAACGCCACTGGGATATGCAAAAGAGATATCTTTAAACTCAATTTTTCCTTTTACATCAACTGAAGCTGCTACTGCACCATCTTTAATGCCAATAGGAGTATCTAAAACCGCAAAAACACGATCTGCGCAAGCCATAGAACGTTTATATACATCCATTGATTTTGCAAGATAAATAAAGGGCCACAACAATCGTTGTGTCATAGAAACAAGTACACTATAACTGCCGATTGCTAATTTACCCTTAAGTGCATACCATCCACCAAGTATAATGGTAATAACAAAACCAAAAGCAATTGTCATACGAATAATAGGGATAAATGCCGCACTCGTTCCAATAGATCGTTCATATGCATTTTTATATTCATTACTATCTTTTCTTAAGCGATCTAATTCATAATCTTCCATCGCATAACTTTTGATAGTAGAAATTCCAATAAGATTATTACCAAGACGAGCACCAAGTATTCCTGCTTTTTCACGAACATGTGCATATAATTGCCCTAATCGATTTTGAAATACATACGCAACTAAAAAAATAATCGGTACGGGCAAAAATACGCATAATGCTATAAGGGGAGACAAGTAAAAAAAGATATATCCCACCAAAGAAACACTTACCACAAAATAAATAAAATCGGTAATGCCTTTATCAAAGAAAATCTCGAGCTGATTTACATCTTCATTTAAAACGGTTAGCAATTCACCAGTATTTTTGTCTTCAAAATAAGCCATTTCCAATTGTTGCATATGACTATAGGCATCAATGCGCAAATCATGTTGTACTATCTGCGCCAGATTTCTCCATAATACATCACTTAAATATTCAAATAATGCTTGAAAACACCATATAACAAATATTAAACCTGCCAATACACATAATTGGGATATAACATTAACAATACCCCAATTTCCCAAAAATGAATTCTGCTTATTCACCAATACATCGATAGTGATACCGATAAGAACTTCCGGAAAAACATCAAAAACATTTTGCAATATGGCACATAAAGTAGCCATCACTATTTTCAAGCGATATGGTTTCATATAAACAAAAAGTCGCTGAAAAGAAGAGAAATTTGTTATCACACAAAACCCATTTTTGTTATAACCCCATAAAAAATTATTATCTATCTCATCATTACTGAAAGATTTTGTCATATAACAAGAAACATATATTTTTCACTATATTAAGTGCATAAAATAAGTATCTGGATAGTAGAATTGTAAAATAGATTTATAATCCCATCCTTCCCGTACCATCTGACGAGCCCCCCACTGACATAATCCAATATGGTGACCAAAGCCATTTCCCGTAAAGATTATTTTACCGCCTTTTTTGCATACATCAAAGTGAAAACTTTTAACTTCTTTTAACAATGAATATAATTTTTTCCCCGAAATAACAATTGTATGCTTTGGACCTTTCAACTTCACTTGTGATGCTAATCCAGCTTTATCTTTTTTAATAATACGAATATCGGACAATCGTATAATATCTTTTAAATAATCTCTTAAAATTGGTTCAAATAATTCATGATCATACGATACTTGCCATGAGTATAATGAAGATTCTTTACAATACCGACATGCATATGTACGTGCCAAATAAGGAACTTTATTAAAATCAAAATCCTCAATATGAGCTGGTATCACACCTCCGCAACAACAATCAAACATCGCCAAAATAGGAGAACCCTTAAAACCAAGGACTACTCCTCTGGTTTGCTCAACAGCCATTTTAAGACCAGGTAATTCATGTTTACCACGATATGTTTGGTGTGCATTAGTATTTTTTACATGATATGGTCTTCCACTGCGTCGTGCTTCAAGAACCTTAAACATCACATAACTACGACACGCTATTGCAAAAGACTTATTAATCTCAAGTGGCCAGCCAGGCCAACTTTCCGTGCGTAATACAGATGTAATATAATCTTCTAATTCAACACTATTAATACAGAAAAAACCATTATTATACGGCATTATAATAAAATCACCATCATAGGTAATACCATTATAAGATCCATGACCATTTATCGGTCGCAATCGAAGACCTTTTGTAATCGGTTTGCCACTATACCACAAAAGACCATCTTTTACTTTTATGGTAATAGCAGATATTTTTACCGACTTCTTTTTTTTACCATTGCCTTCAGATTTAATAATGAATCCTTTTGAAGACGTGAATTTCCATTCTGTTACATGAACATCATGCGATTTTGCAAGCAGTACCTGTACTTTTGTTATGCGTTTTTTACGAGCATCATGAAACATATCTTCTAAGTCATCCTGCGCATTGATTTCCAAAGGCAATAGATCAGAAAAAAGAGCTTCCGCTCTTTCAGATGAAATTATTTTTTTTATTTTTACCCTTGAACGCACAATGTATTTATTTTTTGAAACAAAAACAGTTGTTGTTGTATTGGGCGTTATAATAAACGGCCAATGGACAGCATTAACAAAACTTGATACAAAAAGAGAACCGCTCAATGTGAGCGTAAAAAAAATAAACCTATACGAAACTTTGTTAACATTCGCACAAAAATTGCTTAAAAAACGTTGATAGCAAAATCTTTTATCGAGTCCCCATGCGTAAAATATTGAGCATGGGACTGATGGAATTGTTATATTTCTAAAGTACAATTCCATAACTTTTCAATAATGCAATATAATGTTTTGGAGGGAAATTTTTACTATCAACACCATGATTTGCCATTTCATCGGCTTGAGTGTTTTTATCACGAAGAACATGTTCAATAGTTGCAGCAAGTTTATGCATTCTTTCTTTACATATACCATGTAAAGATTGTAAATGTGGTTGCTTCACTTTATAAATACCATGAAGTTGCCGTACTAAAAGTTGCGAATCAGAAATAATATGAACAGCATCTTCTTGTTTCACATAATCCTGTAACATAAAAAGTCCTAATAATAGAGCAAGATATTCTGCCTCATTATTAGTTTTTATTCCTAGAAAGTAACCATCCTTGATAACAAGAACACTATTTTTTTCAATATAAATACCAGCTCCTGAAGGACCTGGGTTTTTACGAGATGCTCCATCCACAAACAATGTCCACTGCGTTATTTCTTTTTTTGATTTTGATGTTAAAGAAACATCATTAAAGATATCAAGCTGTTTTACCAAAATTGTTCCCTACTCAGTGTGTTTTTCCATAATTTCTGGTGAATATAAAAGACGGTAACATGTCTGGCATTGTATAATAGCGCCATGTCGCGCTCGTGACATATTTTGACTTGTAATCATCTGAGAACAGGCACTGCAACTTTGATGAGAAATTTCTACAACAGGATCTACCACACGAGCACGCATCATGCTATATTTTTCTAACCATTCAGCTGGTACATTCTTTTCCATATCAGCGCGTTGTGATAGCAATTCTTGGTAGGTAGCATTGAATGTATTCAACTTATCTGTCATACCTTCCACCTGTTCATGAAACATCTGAGCTTGCTGAGTATTATCACTCATTGCTTTTTTTAAGCTTTGTTGTGCATTTTCAAGTTGATTCCATGCGTGCAAAACATTCTGTTCTTGTTGAACTTGCAAACGTTGAATAGTTTCAATCTCAGATTTTATTGCATGATAATCTTTATAATCAGCAAGAAGCTCAAGATGCTTTTTTTTATCTTTTTCTTGTTGATCTAACACATTCATTTCAAGCTCTTGTTCATCAACTTTCTTTTTTAACTGATGAACACGTTCTTGCATGTCTTTAAGTTCTTGAGCATAACGTTCTTCTTGTTTTTTTGTAGCAAGAATTTCGTTATTGATAGCTATTTTTTCATTTTCAAGAGATTGGATTTTTTGATCAAAATTGACGAGATTAATAAATCGTAAAAAAGGATGTTCACTCACTATATTCCCCCATTTTTTTAGATATCTTTTTTAAGAATATCCAGCTTTTCAAATTTTATATTCTTCACTGGGGTCCCCGGCTAAAATGAAATGTAGCTGGGGTAGAAATTATGGTGGGCCCACCAGGATTTGAACCTGGGACCTTCCGGTTATGAGCCGGCTGCTCTGACCAACTGAGCTATAGGCCCTACACTTATAACCCCACTTTTGCAAGGGAAACTCCAATTGGAATGCATTTCGGAGTTATATAATTATTGAATATAATAGAATAAATATAAGCTTTTGTGAAGCATAATGTGATTGCTACATATAGAAAATTTTTGTATATTTAAAAAAAATAAAAAATCAAAAAGACATCAAGGTATATATGAAATACAATCTCTTTACAAAAATATGGCCATTATTAATTGGGATTGTCACTATTAACACTACGCATGTGTATGGAGCTGAAAAACCAGCCGCTACAAAACTAACTGCCAGTCAACGGCTACAAAAGGTCAGTACCTTTTTACAAAAATCATCATCATATACACCAGAAGAACTCGGCCTTCATGCTCACCCATTTTTAGAAAACCTCTCTCAGCTTAATAACACATGTACATCATCTGCAGATCCTATATTATTCCCAGCATTTCAAAGAACTCTTAAAAAGCATAAACCGGTTTTTACAGAGGCGTTTGAGAAGGCTCTTTATCATACAGAACAGTTACTAGAGCCAAGAGATGCTCAGCAATATTCCTTATGCTATTTAGATATTATACAAAACACATATACTGATAATTTGAAAAAAGACCCTATACCCTTAACCATAGAAAAACACTTACCTCTTGGTAAACGTCTTACTCTCTTTTTAAATCGAAAAGGAAATAATCCTGCTAAATGGAGTCAAAACAATGGTGATTATGCTATAGAATGCATTGCAAGTATTAAGCAAATAATAGGTGAGGTTGCTCTTACTAAAGATTTGTTGACAACCTATCATTATAAAGATTTGTTAACAACTTATCATTCTTATTTACAACATATTCACAATGTCTCTGAAAATACTACTTTACTCATCCAAAAAATAAAAACCTATCAAGAGAATATACTTTCCGTAACAGAAAGAATAACAGGCAGTCAATTAGATTTTCAATTCGCGAATCAAATCAAATGTATTCGAGAAAAATATAATGAAGTTGCCAAAAAATTTGGACTTACCCAATTAGCAGCAGGGGAACAAATAACAGAAAAAACTTTACCAAAATCTACTAATTCAGAGGAACAACAACAACTGCTACCAGTGACTTCTCAACAAAATGATACTCCAATAACTTATTCATGCATTGGTACCGAGTCTTTAATAGACTCGCAAGATACTGCCACATCACAAACTTCAGCATCACAAATGAAAGATCTATCTGCTCCACTAGTCGCAACTCTTTTGCCTGATGATGAATTGAATACAAAGCGTAAAATTTTGCAAGACAATATTAATGAACTTAATGAAAAAATAGCTACTAGTTATACCAAAAAAAATTTGGCACCCATATTAGAAGATATAAATAATAACATTGCTATAGCTAGCCCTATCCACATATGGAAAAAAGATCGATTATACACCAAAATAGGCTATCAACCGGAATCAAACCCTGAAGCAATGCTGTCTATGTTGAGGCAATGTTATTGGTATCCAGGTCCACTCAAAAGTACTACTATTAAAAAATTTCAACCAAGCGGCCCCAATGATCTAACAGATGCTATCTTGCGCATTAATAAATTTTTTATGAACGGGTGTCCCAATATACAAACCGAACAATTTATACTCGATGTTATTGCATTGAATAATTTGCAATTGAATATACTTCAACATACTACAAGACACGATAAATGCCGGGTTGCCATTGTAAAAAATGAATATTTTCAAGATATCTGCTCTTTTATAAAAAATGGATTTGATTTTACAGAAAAAGACAAATTTGTAAAGGCATTTAACAACCTCAACAATAAATTTAATCCACAACCATCCGTTTTTTATGCACTGTACAAATCCATAATAAATTCATCTGCAGCAAACAATTTTTGGAAGGTCATCCAATTGTTTAAATTTTGGCAATGGCATAGATTCTGGTAAAATCTCTATTTTAATTTGGTACTGATTAAAAAATCCTTCATACGCATGCTATATCCCCATTCATTATCGTACCATCCAAAGATTTGCGCCATGTTGCCATTAACATTGGTTAATAACCCATCAATAATCACGGAGTTATCATTTCCACTAAAATCGGATGAAACAAGTGGTTCCATAGTAAGCGCTAAAATATTTTTCATGTTTGTTTGTGATGCATGAGTAAATGCTTCATGAATTGATGAAACTGATAAATCTTTTTTAGCTGCAAAAACAAAATCTATCAGCGATACTTTTCCTACAGGAACTCGCATAGCACCTACTGATATTTTTTTATCTAAATGAGGAAATATTTTCCCCAGCATACTCGATGCTCCTGATGATGCAGGAATAATATTAAGTGCAGCTGCACGGGAAAAACGTAAATCTTTTGCATCAACATCAAGCAATACCTGCGAATTAGTATATGCATGTGTTGTAGTCATAAACCCTTGCACAATACCAAATGCATCATCAAGCACTTTAACTGTTGTCATAAAGGCATTAGTAGTACAACTACCCAAAGAGACAATAGTATGTTTTTTTGCATCGAACAAATGTTGGTTGACTCCAGGAATAATAGCAATATCTTCATCATGCGCTGGTGCAGAAATTAAAACACGCTGAGCTCCTGCTGCAATATGTTTTTCTGCTCCTTGGCGATGAGTAAATTTTCCGGTACAATCAACTACCCAATCTATTTCAAGATTTTTCCATGGTAACTTTTCTGGGTCCAGTTCGGCAACAACAGCAATGCTCTGCCCATCAATAATTAATTCATTATTGGTAATGCGTACATCACCTGAAAAAGTTCCCATTAATGTATCATACTTAAACATATGCGCCGTAGTTTCAGGTTGCGAATTACCAATGTTAATAGCAACAATACGCATATCTTTGCTCATGTTTTTATCTTGTAACATACAACGCAAAAAAGTACGTCCAATTCGTCCAAATCCATTAATAGCAATACGCATCATTCATCACTCCCGTTTTACCACTCTCTTACTTTATTCAAAATAGCCAACTCATCTTCCACCGATAACTCAGGTAGCTCTAACAATACTGGTATATTATGTAATTGCGGATGCGTTATAAAATGCTTCAGTGCCATTTCACCAATTCTACCTTTACCAATAATACTGTGCCGATCAATATGAGATCCTAATGTTTCAGCAGTATCATTTAAATGTATAAGCATAATACGTTCAATACCAATGGTTCCATCCAATAAGGCAATAAATTTTTCCTGTTCATCAATATCTGCAACATTGTAACCAAATGAATATGCATGAGCTGTATCAATACAAAAATTAATGCGTTCGGGCTTATCTATTTTTTCAAGTAATACCTTAAAATCATGTATATCACTTCCGATTGCTAAATTACCATGACACCCATTTTCTAAAATAACGCTAATATCTCGTTCAAGATTAAACAGCATATTAAGAGATGTTGCTAATGCATCAATTCCCTGCATTTTATTTTGTGCACCTTTTGCTGTTCCTGCATGCAATACAAAATGGTTAAATTCAAGTCGCTTAGCAAATGTAATTTCACGTCGTAATTGCGCAAACCCATTACTACTTAAACTTGATAAATTAACCCAATACGAAACATGACACAAAAGATCTTTAAATCGTGTCCGACGAATACGTAAAAAATGATCTATGTCTTGATTGCTAACACTGATCAATTTACCTAATTCTTGAGAAACAAAAAAACATTGAAAAAAAGGCAGACTTAAAGCATCTGCCCTATCCAATAGTTCTTTGAGTGAAGAGCGCATACGAATATGCGTACCGATTCTGTTAGACCTCATAATATCTTTCATGCGTAGCACATTTACTACTGCAATTGATCACGTAAATATTCGTCATCAAAATATCGTGATAATACTCCAATAAAATCTTCTTTAATGCGATGTAAATCAGATTCAGTATTTGCTTCAAGACGAATAGAAAGCACTGGTTGTGTATTTGATGCTCGAATAATCCCCCAACCATAGTCAGTTGTTACTCGTACTCCATCAATTGCTAAAATCTTCACATTTTTTTTCTGATAAAATAAATTTTTCATCTCTTGCACCATAGCATATTTATTTTCTTCATCACATGGCAAGCGATATTCTGGTGAAGTAACCTTTTTAGGAAATACTGTTAATAGTTCTCGTAAACTCTTTTTTGATTGTATCAATAATTCAAACAATCTAAACATCGCATAAATACCATCATCATATCCAAAATGCCGATCTTTAAAAAAGAAATGACAACTTGTCTCTCCCGCAAGTAATGCATTATGCGTATGCATATTTTCTTCTATAATTGAATGTCCAACAGGAGTCACAATTGTTCTTGCACCCCATTGTTCTAACACTTCAGTCAATCCTTCAGAACACACAACATTATACACAACGCACATACCAGGATGTTTTTTGATCATTGGTTCAGCAAAAAGAGCGATTAATTTATCACCCGAAACTAACTGCCCTTCTTTTGTCATTGCACCCATACGATCAGCATCTCCATCAAAACCAATCCCAACAACCGCTTCACTGCTGCACAGCGCTTCCTTCACATCTTGCATATTTTTAGCCACGGTAGGATCTGCAATATGTTTAGCTGATGCAAAATCAGGATCACAACATAATAAGTGCATATTATTCCACCCCATTGCTGCAACAATCTCAGGAATTACGACTGAAGCTGAACCATTACCACAATCAATTATCGCCGATAAATCGGCATTTTTAAGATGAGGAAATGTATGTACATGCCATGAGATATAATCATCTTTTATAAGATGTTCAGAATAGGTGCCGAGATTTTGTGCAATATACTGTTCTTTTTTACGATATAATGCACCAATTTCTCGTATTTGATTTCCCCACAAAGATTTCGTACCAATACATATTTTTAGCCCATTATATTCAGCAGGATTGTGCGATGCAGTAATCATAATACCTGCATCCACTGACATAGTATAGGTTGCAAAATACATCATTGGCGATGTGCATACACCAATAAAAACAATATCCATACCACTATCAATCAACGCACGGCACAGCTCTTTTTTTATTGCCGGAGAATGTTGACGCACATCCATGCCAACAGCTATTTTTTTTATACTGTTATTGCATTGCAATAAATAACACGCAATTGCACGACCAAGATCATATACTTCTTCAATCATTAATTCAGTACCAACAACGCCACGAATATCATATTCACGAAAAATCGTATCTTTCATCTTTCCAAATCCTTTGAGTTCACAACATGAAGACTTCTTAAATAGGGGACTCCCATGTGAAGAACAACGAAACATGGGCTATATTTACTATACTGCCTGCTTACATTTCTGACAAATGGATGGAATATTGATCTGATATTTACCAATTAAAGATAGTAGCTATCACATCTTTTAATGTTTGGTATAATGACCTTATCCACATTTCTATCGGCCACCACCATGGATCTTCTTGTGATTCTAATTTGGTTTTTTTTGGTAATTCCTTCGTAAGACCAACTTCAGCTACCGATTCAAATGATTGATTTGGTAGATCTACTGATGAATGAGATATGAAAACAGAAGGCTCATCTGACCGTTCTGCAGGTTCTGGAATTGGAGCACCTGCTAATGGTTCACCCTCAAAGGCTTGATTTTCTTCCAGAAACAGTGCTTCTTGTTCTCGTAATGTTTTGTTCTCAAGAAGATCAAAGTCTTGTTTCAACAACTTACAAATTTTTTCTATACCTTCATAATATCGAGAAAATTCTTTCTCATCATTTGATGAAGATTCATATTTTTCAATATACTGACCAGCCTTACTGATGAATAGTATCCATTCTTTTTTTGCTGGTATATCTATCTTTAAACTTTCTACATACATTCCCAATAAATGAACAAGCGCTCCTAAAAAGTATCGATAATATGGATTTTTTATTAAATTCATATCAAAATAAACCAACAAAACCTGACATAATTTTTTTGGATGCATTTTTAAATATGCCCTATAAATAATGACAAAAAAATTTTTCGCTGCATCAATATTGTTTAAAAGAATTGCAGTTGGTTCTGGATAATTTATAAAATAATTAATATTGTTTAGTGCGTCATCTGTAAGCTCCATATAAATATTGGGCAACCATTTTTTAAGCCATTCCAAGATAGCTAATCTAACATCTCTCGTTTGATCTGTTGCAAAATATTGAAGTGCGTATTCATGAAAAAGCATAAAAAATCTAGCGTCTTGAACCAAAGGCTGTTTTCTTAATTTTTGCATAAATTCAATTGCATCCTTCTTTTCCATTCCCCATAAAGATGAAGGTGCTAACAAAAAACTTAAAAAAATGAATTGTTTCTTCATAATATCTCTCCTCTACAACCGTCCCTCTTGAATATTCAATTTGAATATGCAGAATTCCGCCAAGAAAATGCAATGATGTCAAAAAACATATTCATGTGACAACTTTTATTTAACGAGTAAGCAAATAATGGTAGACTAGTGCCACACATGCAAAATGTAAGGTAAAAAAGATGATTCCACAGAAACTACAAATTAAAAACTTTCTGAGTTACGGCCCCATTTTACAAACAATTGATTTTACTCATCATTCTCTGATTTGCCTTTCGGGAAAAAATGGACATGGTAAATCGGCTTTGTTAGATGCCATGACATGGGCCCTATGGGGACAAGCACGCAAAATATCTGGTGCTGCAAAGGCCGATCAAGGATTATTGCGCTTAGGCCAAACGCAAATGATGGTAGTATTTGATTTTCTTTTTGGTGGAAAAACATACCGAATCAGACGCGAATACATGGAAACATACGGCAAACCAGTCAATATTCTTGAATTTGGTATGGTTGATGGAGAAACAGATAGTTTTATTCCGTTAACTGATAAAACAATTCGAGCAACACAAGAAAAAATTGAACAAACCTTACGTCTTGATTTTGATTCATTTTCTAATTCTGCATTTTTACGACAAGGAAGCTCAAATGAGTTTTCAAAAAAATCTCCTAAAGATCGCAAACACATTTTAGCAACAATCTTAGGTCTTGATCAATATGAGATAATCCGTAAACTCGCGCTTGAAAAAATAAAAGATGCTCAAACAAAAAAAACAGTACTTGCAACACTTCAGGAAAAAAGAACTCAGGAACTTACCACGAAAGAAGCTCTCGATGCTGAACTGGCAAACCTTTTGACGCACATGCACTCGATAGAAACAACGGAAAAAGAAATTGCTACAGCGCAACACAATCACGCAACAGAGCAGGCTGCATTTGATGAACGTCAAAATGCATACCATAACCTTTCATTTCAGTTACAACAATTAATTACAACCAGCGCTGCACATAAAAAAGAGATACGTGAACAGCTAAGACATTGGCGGGCAATAAATAAGAAAAAACAATCTCTGCACAGCATTCATCAACTTGAGCAAGAAAAAAATAAAACTATTGCAGCAATTGCGCAGCATCAAAAATTATTTCAAGAAAATCTGGAACATCGGCAAACTTTATTGCAATTGATACAACAAATCAGCACCATTGAACAACATTATAAAGATGAAGACATTAAAAAAAAGCATACTTTGCAGATTGAGTTAGAACGATTGTTTGCTGAACAAGCAAAACAACAATTACAATTCACCAACAATAAAGAACTTATTGCTCTCCATACCAAAGAAAATAATACTATTTCAACTCAAATGGTGAATCATCAACAAGAATTGTCAAAAATAACACAGAATGCTGATGCCATTTCAAAGGAAGAAGAACATTTGGAGCGGCGCAAAGCTGCATATCAACAGTTTGTGTCTCTGGGCAATTGGATCAATAGTGAATTAAATAGCTTAGCCAACAAGAAAAAATTAGTGCATGAAGATGATCCAAGCTGCCCACTGTGCGAACAAAATTTATCAGCTTCACGCAAGAGATTTCTTAAACTTAATTTTGAAAAACAAGAATCATTTTTAGCACATCGCTTACGTCGACTTAAACGCATTATTCCCGCTCTTAAAGAGACTTTAATTGCCCAGCATACACAAATCACTAAAGACAAAGAAATCTTGCAACATACCACTATGCTGCATGCAAAAATAATAGATTTAACTGAACAACAAATAAAAATCACTCAGCAAATTACTCATACAACAACTTCCCATGCACAGTTGGAAAAAGAAATTCTCGCACAGGAAAGTATAATTACTGCAAAACAACAAGAATTGCAAAATCATCACCTACACGCTATACACATAAATGATCCTCAATACAAAACAGTCACTGCACAAAAACAATCATTAGAAAAGCAACTCAGTGAGCACGTATATAACGAAGTTGATTACAAAAAAGATCAAGAAAAATTAAAACTGCTTGAATCACAACTTATAGAATATGAATCACTGCAAAAAGAAGTTACACAACAAGAATCTCGTAAAAATGAGATTCTTAAATATTGCGCCCTACTCAAAAAAATAAACCAAGATATAGTAATCATCACAAAAAAACAACATGATTTGGGTGATCTTGAAACACAATTGAGCATCTTACAAAAAAAAGAAAAAGAGATTGAACACCATTATATCCAACTTAAACAGGCAAAAGAAGAACTTTTACACAAAAAAGGTAGTGTTGAAAATCAGCAAAAGTATCTGACCAAAATTAAAAATGAATTTGAACAAGAACAAGGTACTATTGCTCAATTACAAGAAATTATAGAAGATTATCAAACAATTGCCCATGCAACAGGAAAAGATGGTATTCAAGCTCTATTGATAGAAGAAGCGATTCCAGAAATTGAACAAGAAGCCAATTATTTATTATCACGGCTTACCAATAATCAAGCACAAATTTTTATCGAATCATTACGAGATTTAAAAAAAGGTGGCACCAAAGAAACGCTTGATATTAAAATTTCTGATCAAGCAGGCATAAGATCATACGAGCTTTTTTCGGGAGGAGAAGCATTTCGTATCGATTTTGCGCTTCGCATAGCAATTTCAAAATTACTTGCACGCCGCGCAGGAACAGCGCTACAAATTCTCATCATTGATGAAGGTTTTGGATCTCAAGATGAAGAAGGTCTCGGGTATATTATGGATGCACTTTATAAAATACAGGACGATTTTTCCAAAATTATCATCGTATCTCATTTACCAAGCATGAAAGATCAATTTCCTGTACAGTTTTTCATTGAAAAAGGCGTACAAGGTAGTACCGTAAGCATTATTGAGCAGGGATAATCTCTTTACCGGGGTCCCCATATATCATGCAATGGCATATGGGGTAAAATTAATTACGAGCAGCTCTTTCGGCTGCTCCTGTTGAGCTTGCATCATTTATGTAACCAAGACGCTCTACTTCTTCTTGACGTTCTGTAAAATATGCATCATCAACATTCTGAATCCGCTCTACTTCTTCTTGACGTGAAGTTGAATATGCTTCATTACCAGTGCCCATTCGAGCAAATTCTTCTTGTCGTACTGTTGATTCAATACTAGCAACAAGATCAAGTAACATTACCGTACAAAATACAATCACTATAATAATTAATCTATTTTTCACTGAAAATCCTTTTTTATATAAAATACATCATACATAAAAGCAGGTCATAATTTTTCATATCACCTGCTTTTCTTATAACTACTTATATTATGCTTTACCACTCGGAATATAATCCCATATAGACCATCCTGACTCTTGAGCTTCTTGTTCTTGTTTCTTAGCTTCTTCTTGCACAGCTTGTTTCATTTTTTCTCTTTCCTCTTTCATAAATATTACAGCTGTAGTACGAAGATATTCTGAAACCAGCGCACGATTTTCATTTATATTAGATTTTTCTAACACAGCACTTTCAAGACGTTTTAAATAATCTTCTAAATTCTGCGGATCACGCCCATACTCAGCCCTAATAGCCAAAATTGCTTGATCAAGCAATTGTTCTTCTTTTTTCTGCTTATCATCACCTTGCATGTTTATTATTTCTTTTAATTTTTTAAGAGCAGCGGTAAAAATTGCGTCCGAAACATCTTTGTCAACATTGATAAAATCACCTTCATCTATAGCAAGGAGTTTAGACTTAATAGTTGGATATCTACCCGTATCAGAAAGCTGAGTTGCCAATAGCAATTCTGCAATAGCATCTGCTTTACTTTCTGCATCCCAATAACCCGTTTTCCATCGCGTTGACAATTTATTTAATCCAAATACTAATCCTACAACAGATAATGCTGCCATTGCTGATTCAGCTTTTCCATGCTCTCTCGTAAGAGCTAACGCTGCTGCAGCAATAGCTCCGCCAGCAGCCAACAAGTTTCTTTTTGTAAAATACGATTCAAAGCCAGCAGAACTTGCTCTTTGCTTAGCCAACGCTTCTGCCAAAGCAGCATTAAAATCTTCCTTGTTCAAAGTAGATTGTTTCAACATTTTTCTTAGCTTTGTTATTTCTTTACTCATGTCAGCTATTTGCTGGTCTTTTGATGATACTTTTTCAGTTTTTTTTAATTTAGCAATACGAGCTTCAATCGCTTCAATGTTTTGTGTCTTTTGAGCCTTATCTTCTTGAGATAATTCATCTCTATTTTGATCTAAAAAAGTTTGTAATGTTGCAGCTGTTATATTATTTTTTAAACCAAACTGCCCAAGAGCTGAAAGTTTTGGCTGTAGCTGTTTTCCTTGTACAGGTCCAGCTTGCTTCTGTTGCACTGCTTGTTTTTGTCCTGCCGCTGCTCCAGTTGAGGTGGCAGCTTGAGCAGCTCCTTTTTTTCCCCCTTTGGCATCAAGAGAATTCATGCCAACGAAAAGAAGCATAACACATATACCTTTAAGCATCTTCTTAATATTTAAGACATTCAGGATTAAATTGTTTTTCATTTTTTCCCTTTTTTAAACCACTCATAATTAAATTTATTCAATCTGAATATATCAAAAACTATTAAGAAGGTTCAAGAGTTTGGAAAACAATTATTCGTCGTCAACAGAAACAACTGATTGGATTGAGGGGATTTTTGCTTTGATTTGGGCCTCAATGCCCATTTTAAGCGTGATAAAAGAGATTGGGCAGCTGACACATGCCCCATGGAGTTTGACAAAGACTATATCATCTTCAAGTCTTACAAAATGAATATCCCCACCATCTTGTAAGATAGCGGGGCGTAATTCTTCTAAAATTGCTTGAATCTGATGTATAATCTCAGCTGACATAGCAGTTTACTTTACCCATTCAAGACGAGCAACAGTAGCTGTATCACTCATACGTTTACCAAGAGGAATAATACGAGTATATCCACCTGGACGAGAAACATATTGAGGAGCAATTTCTTTAAACAATTTAATCACAGCATCCATGTCATATGGCAATAATGCCTGTACACGACGACGAGCGTTAAATGTATTGCCTTCACGAGCAATAGTAACTACACGTTCAACAAGGCGTCTTGTTTCTTTAACTCGAGCTTTAGTTGAAGTCAAATGTCCGTAATTAATCATATGAATAGTTTGATTACGAAGCATTGCTCTTCTATGCGGAGCTTTAAGATTTAATTTTTTTCGACCATTCTGATGTATCATTTTTATCCCTGACCTAGGATTTTTTTAACATTTTCTTCATTGATATTCATGCCAAAAGAAAGTCCAAATGCTTTCATACTTTCTTTTACTTCATTCAGCGATTTACGACCAAAATTCTTAATTTTGAGCGCATCATCTTCTGCAACATTAACTAAATCAATAACACGATTAATACCGGCATTGATTAAACAATTATGTGCTCTGACTGAAAGCTCCAGCTCTTCAATTGGTTTCAGTAACAAGTCAACAGGAACACCCTTAAGACTTGAATCACTTGTTTTCAATGGAATTTTTTCTACTTTTTCTTCAGGAAGCCGTGATATTTCATTAAATGGAATTTCAGTGCTTTCAAGGAAATGTTCTAGCTGTGTGCGCAAAACTGAAACTGCATAATGCAAAGCATCAACAGGATTTTCTGAACCATTGGTATGAATACGCAAGATAAGCTTATCATAATCAATTGCTTCACCAACACGAGTTTTTTCGATATCGAACATAACTTTACGTATAGGAGAAAACATTGCATCCAAATAGATTCTATTATCATCCTGATATGGCTTATCTACTGGCCATTGAGCTTGTTGATACCCTCTTCCTGGTTCAACAAAGAATTCAATGTCAAGTTCACCATCAAATGCAACATGAGCGAAAACATAATCTTTATTGATTAGTTCAAGGTGATCATCAGCAACGATATCACTCACGCGCACTTCTGATTCACCTTTTTTCGTCACACGCATTTTTCCGGGTTTACCTTCTTTATTGCGAATGACAATATTTTTGATGTTCAAAACAATTTGCATTGCATCTTCAACAACACCAGGAATTGCTGAAAATTCATTGTTAACATCTTTAATAATTATAGATGTTATTGCAGAACCTTCGACGCCACTAAGCAAAATTCTTCGTAACGAGTTTCCAATCGTTATTCCAAAACCTGGTTCAAGCGGTTGAACTACTAATTCGCCGCATGTTTCACTTAGCGTCTTTTTTTCCCATTTCAACTGTGGAATGATAAGTGGTTTGTATTCTCTGTTCTTAGTCATTCAACCTCCTGCTTGCCTGGACTTTCAACTATCTATTACTTAGAATACAATTCTACAATCAAATGCTCTTCAATTGGCACTTGAATATCAGCACGAACAGGAAGACGGAGTACTCGTCCAAATCTGTCTTTTTTGTCTAATTCCAACCATTCTGGAACTTTGATGCCAACTTTCATTCTTTTTTCAATAACGTCTTTCAAAAATGTTTCCATTTTTGCTACACGCTCAGAAAGAGAAATAACATCATCAGCTGAAACCAAGAATGATGGAGAATATACTTTTTTGCCGTTCACAAGAACATGTCCGTGAGTAACAACTTGACGAGCTTGTGTGCGCGTTGTTGCTAATTTTAATTTAAACAGAACATTATCTAAGCGACGCTCAAGCAAACTTAATAGGTTTTCACCTGGTCCGCCATCACGTTGTTTACTTGCTACTGCAAAAAAACGTTTAAATTGACGCTCGCGCAAGCCGTACATTTCTTTAACTTTTTGTTTTTCTTGAAGTTGCTTTCCATATTCAGAAAGCTTTCTGCGCGGAGCTTTTTGTTGCTGTTTTTCGGTTGATTCTTCTCTTACAACTGCCATGGTACCTTATCCCACTAAAAATGATTAATTTTTTATACTCGGCGCTTTTTAGGAGCTCGGCAACCATTATGAGGTAACGGAGTAACATCGCGTAATGTTTTAACTGCCATACCTGCAGACTGGAACGCACGAACAACAGAATCTCTACCAGATCCCGGCCCTTGCATATTCACTTCCAACTCTTTGACTCCAACCATTTGCATTTCTTTTGCTAATGTTGAAGCAATTTGAGATGCCGCAAACGGAGTACTCTTACGAGATCCTTTGAATCCTAAGCGGCCAGCACTTGAAGAAAACAACACATCACCTTCCATTGTTGTAATTGAAACAATGGTATTGTTAAATGTTGATTTAACGTGTGCAATAGCTGATGCTATTTTTTGTTTTTGTTTTTTTGGTTTTTTCTTGTAAGCCATGTAATCAAAACCCTTATTACGTTATTTATTTCTTAGTTACTTTACGTTTAAGTGCTACTGGGTTTTTCTTTGGACCCTTACGTGTACGCGCATTCGTTTTTGTGCGTTGACCACGAACTGGCAACCCACGTTTATGACGCAAACCTCTGTAAGAACCAATTTCCTGCAAACGCTTAATATTTAACGTAATTTCTTTGCGCAATTCACCTTCAACTTTATAGTTATCAGTGATTTCTTTTTGAATTGCTGCAATTTCAGCGTCAGTTAAATCTTTTACTCGCGTATCAAAATTGATATTGAGTTTGGTCAAAATATCTTGCGATCCCGCAAGACCAATTCCAAAAATATACGGTAGGCTATATTCTACTCGTTTATTTGCTGGTAAATTAACACCTTCAATTCTGGCCATAATTTATTGTTCCTCTTTATTTCTAACCTTGTCGTTGCTTATGCTTAGGGCTCTTATTGCAAATAACGCGAACAACACCCTTACGCTTAATGATACGACATTCGTTACAAATAGCTTTTACTGATGTCCGAACTTTCATGATAACTCCTGCCTAATCTTTGTATCGCAGTACAATTCTTCCACGTGTTAGATCGTACGGTGACAATTCTAACGCAACTCTATCACCTGGCAGAATACGAATATAATGCATCCGCATTTTACCCGATACATGTCCTAAAACAACATGTCCGCCTTCAATTTCTACTCGAAACATTGCATTAGGCAATGTTTCTTTCACAACTCCATCGACTCGTATAACTTCTTCTTTTTGCTTCATGAAACACTCGCATTGTTTTGTTGTTCAGAATTTTTGCTTGTCAAAATCACTGGCCCCGCATGTGTAATTGCAATAGTATCTTCTACATGAGCTGCCAAACTACGATCAACAGTTTTTACCGTCCAACCGTCATCAGTAACATACACCTGATAAGCTCCAGCAGTAACCATCGGTTCAATCGCAAACGTCATGCCTTCACATAAAACGGGACCTCTACCAGGCTTGCCATAATTTACTATCTCAGGCTCTTCATGCATGTTTTTTCCAATACCATGTCCAGCAAAATCGCGTACAACACCAAATCCATGTTTTTCGACTTCTTGTTGTATTGCTGATGAAATATCGGATAATCTATTGCCCACACGCGCCTGCTCAATTCCTTTTTTCAATGCTTGATATGCTACATCAACCAACTTTTGCGCTTGATCAGATGGTTTACCAACAAAAAAGCTCCGTGCCATATCAGCACAGTAGCCATTCCATGAAGCACACACATCAATTTTTACCAAATCTCCCAATTGCAAAAGAGAATCTGCTCGAGGAACTCCATGAACAACTACGTCGTTCACGGAAATACAACTTACATGACGATATCCCATGTAACCTTTAACACGAGACACCAATCCTTTTTCTTGCAACTGTGATTCAATCCACGCATCAATTTCTGCTGTAGAGATTCCTGGTTTAATCAAATGCTCTACTGAACATAAAATATCAGACAACAATGAACCCGCTTGGGCCATTTTTTGGATTGAAAGTTTATTTTTTATATGAATCATATACGTACGTATCTATTCGCCTATAATATGCACAAAATCTTCAAATACTTTTTGCAACTGTTGGGATGCATCTAGTTTTATCACTTCGCTCTTATTGTTCTCATAAAAATTAATCAACTGTTGCTCATGTCGATGATAAATATCAAGACGGTTTCTTACCGCAACCTCACTATCATCATCTCTTCTTCCCAATGGACCTGAGCACAGGCCACAAACAAGCGCCTCTGTTGATGCGCTATCTGCATTAGAAGAATACGAATAAACAGCCTGACATTCTTTATTTTGACATACGTAGCGAGAACATAATCGGTTAACAACCACATCGTCGGTAAGCTCAAATAAAACAACCCTCACTCGGACATTTGAAAAATGGTTTTTAAGCATAGTATCAAACGATTGAGCTTGAGCGACTGTTCGAGGATATCCATCAAAAATAAAGCCTGATCCCTTATCAGAATTCTCATTAAACCAGTCAAAAACCATAGAAGTAATGAGGTCATCATTAATTAATTTACCAGATTTGATAATTAAATCTATTTCTTTGCCTATTTTTGTTTGTTCAACGATATGTTTTCTACACAAATTTCCGGTAGAAATCTGTAACCATCCAAAATGATTGACACAAAGACTGGCAAGTGAACCTTTCCCAGCCCCTGGAGGTCCAATAAAAATGAAAACGTCCCCAACCTGATGATTCAACGCATGCCCCTACCTTTTAATCGTCCAGAAGATAAAAATCCTTCATAACGATGTTCGATCAAATACGATTCAATTTGTGCGGCTGTTTCATTTGCTACACCAACAACAATCAAAAGCGCGGTACCACTTAAAATTCCTGATAAGTAAAAAGGCATTGCCAAAAGCCAGTGTATAATGCTTGGCACAAGCGCTAAAGCTGCAAGATATAATGCCCCAACTAATCCTATACGAGTCAGTATATAACTAAAAAAGTCAGCAGTTTGTTTTCCTGGGCGAATTCCCGGTATAAAACCGCCACCTTTTTTGATATTATCTGCCAACTCTTCAGGATTAAATACAAGGGCAGTGTAGAAAAATGAAAAACCAATGATTAAAATAAAGTCTAAAATACTGTATGCAAATCCACCTGCAGCAAAACTTTCTGATATTGGCTTAAAAAAAGCCCATCGTGCAGCAAGGAGTGTTAATGCAAACATTGGTATATTCAACATTGCATTTGCAAGAATAACTGGCATAACTCCTGATGGATTAATTTTGAATGGTATGTATGTGCTCTGTCCTCCGTACATTTTACCGCCAACAATACGTCGCGAATATTGCACAGGAACTTTACGTTCTCCTTTTTCAAGAAAAACTATAGCTGCTGCTATAGCAATTGCTACAACAAATAAAAAGATACCCACAACTATATCGAGGTATCCTTCTTGAATTGCACCTATTATTTTAATGATATCATCGGGAAAACGAGCCACAATACCTGCAAAAATAATCATTGATGTACCGTTACCAATGCCAAAGAGAGATATTTGCTCTCCAAGCCACATAACAAACATAGTACCAACAGAGAGCGATATTACAAACAATAGTCGTGATCCAATCCATGGATCAATAACCAAACCGTAACGCTCAAGAAGAAACACAAACGCCAAGCTTTGAACCATAGCAACGATAACTGCTAAGTATCGTTGATATTGGTTAATAATCTTGCGGCCATATTCTCCTTCTTTTGATAACTGCTCAAGAGTAGGTATAGAAAGACTTAAAAACTGCATCATAATAGACGCAGTAATATATGGACTAATACCTAAGGCAAATATAGTGCATTGTCGTAAGTTGCCCCCAGAAAAAAGATCTAAGTAGGAAAAAATCCCACTCAATCCCCCACTTTGATTCATCATTTGCAAAAGTTTGTCAATATCAACGCCAATCACAGGGATGTGATGACCTAATCGATAAATTACTAATATTACCAACGTAAAAATTATTTTTTTACGCAATTCGGGAATACTAAACATATTAAGAAAATTTCTGAGGAGCACCACTGCTTACAACTCCTTTATTATAAGTGCCTTACCACCAACTTTTTCTATTGCTTGTTTTGCTGATGCGCTGAATGCGAAAGCAGAAACATTTAATTTCTTGCTTAATTCACCTTCACCAAGAATTTTAACAATAGTTCCTTTTTTTATATCTCGTTGCTCGCTTCTTCTAGGCTTTATAAGGCCTTTTTGCGTTAAAGTAAGCACATTTACTTCTTCTCCATCTGCAAACGCCTGCTCTAAACGATCTAGGTTTACTACAGACATTTCTTTACAGAAGTGAGCGTTATTAAATCCACGCTTAGGAAGACGACGTTGTAATGGAGTTTGTCCACCTTCAAATCCACGACCTTTTGGACCGCCTGAACGAGCGTTTTGTCCTTTATGCCCACGACCAGAAGTACCACCGCGTGATCCACCACGACCAACTTTTTTTCTTTTTTTTCCTGATGATTGCAAATTATCTAAGGTAAACATTACGATCCTTTGACCATTTCTTGAACTGTTTTTCCACGCAACATACTCAAACGATCTGCTGAACGCAATTGCGCTAAAGCATTCATCGTTGCTTTTGCTACGTTAATACCATTGCTAGAGCCCATAGATTTGGTAAGAACATCTTCAACACCTGCAGCGCTCATAATTGCTCGAACAGCTCCGCCGGCAATATTTCCAGTACCTTTAGATGCTGGACGAACTACCACGCGAGTTGCTCCATGTTTGCCTAATGCTTCATATGGCACAGTTGAACCTCGACGAGCAACTTCTATCATTCTTTTGCGAGCTCTATTGGTTGCTTTAGCAATAGCCATAGAAACTTCACGGCTTTTACCAAGACCAAGACCAACTTTCCCTTGTTTATCTCCAGAAATAACAAAAGCGGCAAATGAAAAACGTTTTCCACCTTTAGTCACCTTGGTAACACGACGAAGGCTTACCACGTGATCGACAAAGCCAGAATCTTTTTTGTCTTTACCGTCTTCTCTATTCATTTCTTTTTCTCTTTGCATTGTCATTCTTTAATTTCCTGCTATATCTAAAATTTCAACGTACCTTCACGTAATCCGTCAGCGAGAGCTTTCACTCTACCATGAAATTTAAAGCGACCTCTATCAAACACTACTGCATCAACGCCTTTTGCTTTTGCGCGCTTTGCAAGTTCAAGCCCAATTGCATGAGCAACTGCACTCTTGTCACCTTTTACATCACTCAATTCAAGAGATGAACATGAAGCAATTGTTTGCCTGTTCATATCATCAATAATTTGAGCATGTATGTGCTTCAAGCTTCTGAAAACAGAAACACGAGGTGGCATACCATAGCGTTTTACTTTTGCACGAACACGCATCACTCTACGTTCTGCTGTAATGCGATCTTTTTTACTCGTAGCCATATTCACAATCCTATGATTTACTTCTTGCCTTTACCAGCAGTTTTACGGAAAATAACTTCTGATTGAAGTTTGATACCTTTTCCTTTATACGGTTCTGGCTCTTTAAGCTCTCTTATTTTACTGCAAAAATCTCCGAGAAGATTTTTGTTAAAAGATCTTACTTTTACTTTTTGTCCGGATTTATCTATTTCAACAACTACTCCAGCAGGAAGATCTTTCTCAATCTTATGGCTGAACCCAAGAGTTAAAACAATTTTATTACCCGCAAGTGCTGCTTTGTAACCCAAGCCGTTAATTTCAAGCATTTTTTCAAATTCTTGAGATGCACCGCCTAATTCATTAGCAAGCAAAGCACGATGAAGCCCCCAAGCACGATTAACGTTGCTCAATTGCTTTTGTCCCATTCCCGCTTTATCTTGTGCTGGAACAAGATACAAACTTGAATTTTCTACATGTGCACTTATTTCTGGAGATAAATGATAAACACCAGAAGCTTTTGGTCCTTTGTAATGGATATCATGCCCCTTAATGTCTACGGTAACTCCATTTAATTGTATCGGCTTTCTACCAATTTTTGACATGTGCGTGTTCCTTTACCAAACGGTACAAATGACTTCACCACCAACAGAAAGTTTTTTTGCTTTCTGATGAGCAATGACACCACGACTTGTTGTTAATATTGATATACCAAGCTGTCCAATAACTGGTTTAACATCATTAATACCAGCATAAACGCGACGTCCTAGTTTGCTTATTCGTTCAATTTCATGAATAGCAGATTCGCCATCAACATATCTTAAAACAACTTTAAGCATTTTTTTTGCATCTGAATCCGCGTTAAGAATCACAACATCATTAATGAAACCTTCTTCCTTCAAAATGTCTGCAATAGAATGATTCATTTTGGAATAAGGAGCAGTAACAGATGGTTTAGAAACCATAACGCCGTTTCGGATGATTGTTAAAAAATCAGCAATTGAATCAACTGACATTAGTCACCCTTTACCAACTTGTTTTTTTCACGCCAGGAAGCAATCCTTCTAGCGCATTTTTTCTAAAACACATACGACACATTCTAAACAACCTAAAATATGCACGAGCACGCCCACAGAGCTCACAACGATTGTATGCTCTTACTGCAAATTTTGGTGTTTTATTTGTTTTTTCGATCAACGCCTTTCTGGCCATCTTAATCCTGACGTAAACTGAATTAATTTTTTGATTTTTTAAATGGTATACTAAATGCTTTCAACAAAGCTAACCCATGCTCATCCGTCCGCGCAGATGTCTGGATTGTTATATTCATACCATGAGCTTCTTTAGCAGTGTCAAAATCAACTTCAGGGAAAATAGTCCAATCTTTTATACCAACATTATAACTGCCTCTTCCATCAAGCTTAGTAGAAAGCCCCTGAAAGTCGCGTACCTTTGGAAGAGCCAAAGTAATAAAACGGTCTAAAAATTCATACATCATGTCACCGCGCAATGTTACCATTGTGCCAATTGCCATGCCTTCTCGAAGTTTAAATCCTGCTATAGATTTACGAGCCAAACGCTTTATAGGGCGTTGGCCTGAAATTTTTGCCAAAATGTCCATTGATGCTTGGAGAGCTTTTGAATCGGAAACCGCTCCCTTAACCCCAACATTCAAAACTATTTTTTGCAATTTTGGGACCATCATGATATTGTCCATTCCAAGCTGCTGTTGCAACTGAGAACGGATTTCATCATTATATTTTACCGACAATCGTGATTTATTCATAATGTAAGTTCCACTGATTTTCTAAAAAATTTCCTTACACCGGTTGCACACTCGCGCACTTTTTCCCGTATCCAATTGCTTAACATTAACACGCGATGGCTTTTTGCATGAAGAACAAACTGGCATAACCTGGGACATGTTAATAAAACTTTCTTCTTTGCGAATACCACCCGGTTCACCAACTCTGCGAGGCTTGACATGATGCGTAGCGATAGCAATGCCTTTAACCATAACTCTACCTTCAACTTTACCTTTTTTAGGTAAAATTGCAATTACAGAGCCTTCTTTTCCCTTATTTTTTCCCGACAAAACGTGAACTATGTCATTTTTTTTAATGCGCGCTATCATGAATATACCTTTATTACAAAACTTCTGGAGCTAGTGACGAGATTTTATCATATTTTAGCGCTCGCAATTCACGTGCAACAGGTCCAAAAATTCGCGTTCCAATCATTTCGCCTTGCTTGTCAATTACAACAGCTGCATTTTCACTAAAGCGGATATAACTACCATCTGCTCGACGAAACTCTTTTTTTGTTCGTACAATTACCGCCTCAACAACATCGCCCTTTTTTACTTTAGCACCTGGAATAGCTTTCTTTACCGCACACTTAATAGTATCACCTAAATAAGCATAGCGTTTGCGGGTGCTCCCAATTATATGGATACACTGCAACGCTTTTGCGCCAGAATTATCAGCTACCTCAAGATACGATTCTTTTTGAACCATACCAAAATACCTCTATTTTTTATGATTTACTGCCAGTTACGACTTCAGCAAGATACATGTACTTTGTTTTTGCCAAAGGACGGCATTGGTAAAATCGTACAACGTCACCAATTTTAGCTTCATTTTTTTCATCATGAACTTTGTAAGATTTTGTTTTTCTCAAAATTTTACGAAATTTAGGATGAATATATGTTTGCTCAGTTTCAACAACAATGGTTTTATCCATCTTGTCAGAAACAACCTTACCTTCAAAAAGCTGTTTTACTTTTTCAGCTTTTATTTCCATAGAAACCTCACTCATTGTTTGCTCTTAACAGAACCAGCATTTTTCAACTGTATAGCAGTTAAAAGACGCGCGGCTTGTCTGCGTAATTTTTTGTACTGAGAATAGTCCTTAACTGGTTCTGTTATCGCATTTACACGCAAACCAAAAAGATCTTTTCTTGTACTGTCTAGTTTTTCTTGCAAATCTTCAACTGATAATTGTTGAACTCTTTGCATAAATCCCATTTGTTTCATAGTGTCAACTCTTGATTAACATCCGCAGTGGATTTTTGGCCGCCATATGTTTCATGGCCTTTTTTAACTACACGCGTTTTCATCGGAAGCTTATGCGCTGCAAGTTTTAAAATTTCTCTGGCTTTAGCCTCATCAACACCAGAAACTTCGCATACAATTCGGCCACGTTTTACTACCGCAACCCAAACTTCAGGGTTACCTTTACCTTTACCCATACGAGTTTCAGCAGGTTTTTTTGTCACGGGCTTATCAGGGAAAACTCGAAGAAATGATTCTCCAATTTTTCTCAAATGACGCGATAGCGTTACACGCATCGCTTCAATTTGCTGAGCTGTTACTCGACTTGGTTCAATAGCTTCTAAGCCATATTCACCAAAGAAAACAGTTCGGGCACCTTTTGACAAACCGTTTATTCTACCCTTTTGAACTTTTCTAAACTTTATCTTTTTTGGCATCAACATGATTTAATCTCGTACTTTAAAAACATTATCGGATATGTTGATACTCGCCTTTACATACCCATACCTGAACACCGATTACACCATATGTTGTATGTGCTTCTGCACGACCATAATCAATGTCAGCTCTTAAGGTATGAAGAGGAACAGACCCAACACGAGTCCACTCTCTACGAGCAATTTCTGCACCCTGCAATCTGCCAGAACAACAAATCTTTATGCCTTTAGCTCCTGCACGCATAACAGTTTGTGCTGCACGCTTCATAGCACGCTTATAACTCACTCGTTGTTCAAGTTGAGTTGCTATATTTTGTGCAATCAAAACAGCATCAAGTTCTGGTTTTGCAACTTCCTGCACTGAAATTTCAATGTTTTGCTTTTTAAGCAGAGTAGAAAGTTGATTGCGAAGAGTTTCAATTTCTTGACCCTTCTTACCAATAACGTGTCCAGGACGACCAGAATGAACAATAATACGAATACTATCAGCAGCTTTTTCTATTTCAATACGAGACACTTCAGCTTTTTCAAGGGCAGACTTTAGAAAACGTCTAATGACAATATCTTCAATAAGAAGCTTGCCATATTTATTACCCTGAGCAAACCAACGAGCATCCCAGCTACGATATATTCCTAAGCGAAATCCTATAGGATGTACTTTTTGTCCCACCTTAATCCTTCTCTTGTTCTAAAACAACACTTGCATGACTGGATCGCTTACGATAAGGATTTGAACGTCCCATCGCACCTGGCTTGTAATATTTCTGCGTTGGACCATGATCAATACGTATATCAACGATTTTTAAATCAGACATAGCAATATTGTGAAGATCCTTAGCATTAGCCGCTGCAGACTCAATCAATTTTTTAATAGGCACAGATCGCTTTACCGCTACTGTGGAAAGCCATCTCACTGCCTGCTCCACATTCTTACCACGCACCACATCAGCGAAAGGGCGTAATTTGAACGGAGAAATACTGAGATATCTATTTTTTGCGCTAAATCGCATCAGCAAACCTCAACTAGTTATTTAAGATTCACATACAAATTCATGAATCCTATTCTTATTCTATCGTAAAGACACAAAAGAGACAACCCTAAAATTACGCAGTCATACCAGCTTTTCGCTGACCACTATGCAATCTGAATGTCCTTGTCGGAGAAAACTCTCCCAAACGGTGTCCAACCATATTTTCAGTTACGAAAACTGAAATAAATTTTTTCCCATTGTGCACGGCAAAAGTTAATCCAACAAATTCTGGTGTAATCAAGCTTCTGCGTGACCATGTTTTTATAGCCTCGCGCTTGCCACCTTCTCTAGCTTTAGCAACTTTTTGCGCTAACGAGTCTTGTACATATGGGCCTTTTTTTGCAGACCTTGGCATATTTCACTCCGTTAACTTATGGTTTTCTTCTTTTTATAATTAAGTCATTCACATTACGCACACGACGAGTACGCGTACCTTTGCAACCCTTACCCCATGGAGATCTAGGATGAGAACCAGATTTTGAACGACCTTCACCACCACCGTGAGGATGGTCAACTGGATTCATAGCCATACCACGAACAGAAGGTCTAAAGCCTAAGTGTCTAATACGACCAGCTTTACCCCATGAAATATTTTTAAAGTCGGCATTGCCAAGTTGCCCAATAGTTGCCCAGCAACCGTCAAGCACCATACGAATTTCACCTGAAGGCATTTTAAGCGTCACAAAACCATCCGCTTTACCTACGATCTGAGCTGAAACACCCGCACTACGCGCAAACGTTCCGCCAGAACCTGGGCGAACTTCAATATTGTGAACCATAAAACCATCTGGTACATTCTTTAAAGGCATTGCATTGCCAACTTTAGCATCAGCTGACTCACTAGCCATTACAGAATCTCCTACGGAGATTGATTCAGGCTTAAGCAAGTATTTTTTTGCGCCATTAGCATATACAACAAGCATAATACGAACGTTACGATTTGGGTCATACTCAATTGTAGTAACCTTACCCAAAACATCACGATCGGTACGCTTGAAATCAATAATACGATATCTTTTATCAGCACCACCGCCACGATGACGTGTAGTTATTCTTCCATAGCTATTACGCCCACCAGATCTTCTTTGTAATCCGGTAACTAAACCAGGATGTGGTTTAGTGTGTGTAATGTCACTTGTTCCTACAAATGACTGAAAACGTAATGAAGAATTTCGCGGTTTTCGTTTAATTATGGCCATTGGAGCCTCGCATCTTTCTCATTAAAAACTTAAACGTATTATTCTCTTGACTCAGTTGGTTTTTGACCAAAAAGATCAATTGAATAACCTTCTTTAAGAGTTACAATAACACGTTTTGTTGTTGAACCTTCTACGACCACTCGGCGTGATCTTCTCGTTTTACCGACGCGATTCAAAGTATTAACTTTATCGACTTTCACATCAAACAAGCGTTGCAATGCCTCTTTAATTTGCATCTTATTCGCTTGAGGATGTACTTTTAGCACCAGTTTTTTCAATTTCTGATTAAGCAATGTTGCTTTTTCAGAAACAACCGAGCCTTTGATTATTTCATATACATTTAAATCCATTGTGAAACCATTCCTTTGAAGTGATCAAAATCTTTTTTCAAAAATAACCAGCAATCACTATTTGCTAAATCATATGCATTTGTTTGATCAAATGATAAAGGACGCACATTTGGAATGTTTGCAAATGATAAAGCTGAATGAAAGTCATATGGAGCAACAAATAAAATTACTTTTTTATTTGCAAGACCTACATGATTCATCAGCTCTTGCGCTTCTGCTGTTTTTGGTTGTTCACCAGAAAGCTGCCAATCAGCACAAATTACATTTTTTTGTGCCAAATTATCAGCAAGCATAGTCAATAAAATTTTATGCTTTACTTTCTTAGCTACTTTCAATGTACGAGTGCGCGCTTGTGGTCCAAAAATGGCACCCCCACCTTTCCATAGTGGAGATTTAGCATCACCCGCACGTGCACGTCCTGTTCCTTTTTGCTTGTACGGCTTACGACCTGTATAAGCAACGTCGGAACGTCCTTTGCACGCAACAGTACCTTGCTGCCAATTATTTGCTAAAACACGAACCCACGTTGAAAATGAAGCTGGTGTTGCTTTTTTAAAGGCAGCAGTATCAAATTCTAATTCTTGCGCAGCAACTGCATGTAAAAGTGTCGCAGAATTATTCATTGTTTCTTTCTTACTCATTGTTCACCTACGCCTTACGCACAAAGACCAATGATCCTGCTTTACCAGGAATTGAGCCTTTTACTAATAACGTTTTGGTTTCTGCTTCCACCATAACTATTTCTAAATTCCTCATCATTTGGTTGTCGCAACCCATGTGACCAGGAAGTTTTTTCCCTTTAATCACATGTCCACTTTTAACAAGAGAACCAATTGAACCCGGACGGTTTCCCATGGTTGAACCATGACTTCCCGGAGGACCCCCAAAATTGTGTCTTTTAACAACACCCGCGAATGATTTACCTATTGTTTTGCTACGAACATCAACTAATTCACCCAATTGTAATTGTTGTGAAAAATCAATGCGCTTACCAACAACAAAGTCAATATTTGCGTTTTCAAGAGGAATTTCTCGAATAAAACTAAAGTAACGGTTTGGAGTTTTAATCCATTCATTACTATATTTTTCGTCTTTAAAACGATTTTTTACACTACCCACTTGAAGAGCATTGTAACCATCTCGTTCTACAGTCTTAATATTGGTGACATACCAATCTGCAATATCAATTGCAGTAACAGGCACTACTTTATCATTAGCAAATACCTGTGTCATTCCAATTTTTCGACCCCATATCCCTGTTATCATATGATGCCCTTACTTAATTTCCACGTCTACGCCAGAGGAAATATTGAGCTTCATAAGAGAATCCATTGTTTTATCTGACGGAGAGATAATATCAAGAATACGCTTATGAGTTGTCAACTCAAACTGTTCTCGTGACTTTTTGTCTATATGAGGAGATCGCAATACGGTAAAACATCGTCTCTTATTAGGAAGAGGAACAGGTCCCATTAGCTGAGCACCTGTTCTTTTTGCAGTCAAAACTATTTGCTTAACTGCCTTATCTAATAAACGATGATCGTATGATTGTAACTTAAGCCGAATGCATTGTTTTTTCATCGATCATCCAATTTTAATCTAATATTTCGGTTATAACACCGGATCCAACAGTTCTTCCACCTTCGCGAATAGCAAAATGAAGATCTTTATGCATTGCTATCTTTGAAATTAATTCAACATCAAGCTCAACAGTATCACCTGGCATTACCATTTCACGGCCAGCAGGCAATGTAACAATACCAGTTACGTCAGTTGTTCTGAAATAGAACTGAGGACGGTAACCAGTTAAGAATGCGCTATGTCTTCCGCCTTCATCTTTTGACAAGATGTATGCTTTACAACGGAATTTTTTATGCGCTTTAATACTACCTGGTTTAACGATAACCATACCACGCTCAACATCTTCTTTCTTAACACCACGAAGAAGTAAACCAACGTTATCGCCAGCTAAACCTTCATTCAATAGTTTTCTAAACATTTCAACGCCGGTAACAGTTGTTTTAACTGTGTCACGAAGACCAACAATCTCAACTTCTTCACCAACTTTAACTTTACCAGCTTCAATACGACCAGTCGCTACAGTACCACGACCAGCGATTGAGAATACACCTTCAACAGGCATAATAAATGGTTTATCAGTATCACGAGCAGGTTCTGGTATATAAGAATCAAGAGCATCAACAAGTTTTTGAATTGCTGGCTCACCCAAATCACTCGTGTCACCGTTCAAACCTTTAAGAGCTGAACCTCTGATCACTGGAATTGAATCACCAGGGAAATCATATTTTTTAAGCAATTCACGAATTTCTTCTTCAACCATGTCAACCATCTCAACGTCATCAACCATATCAACCTTGTTAAGGAAAACAACAAGAGCTGGAACACCAACTTCTCGTGCCAATATGATATGTTCACGTGTTTGAGGCATAGCACCATCAGCAGCAGAAACTACTAATATTGCACCATCCATCTGAGCAGCACCAGTGATCATGTTTTTTACATAGTCAGCATGTCCTGGACAGTCAATGTGTGCATAGTGACGCTTGTCAGACTCGTATTCAACGTGTGTAGTAGAAATAGTAATACCGCGCGCTTTTTCTTCTGGTGCGTTATCAATTTCGTCATACCCACGCGCTTCAGCGTATCCTTTTTTAGCCAAATAACTGGTAATTGCGGCAGTCAACGTTGTTTTACCATGATCAACATGGCCGATGGTACCAACATTCACATGCGGCTTTTTACGCTCAAATACACCTTTTGCCATCGTTTATACTCCTACGATTAACACAAAAAAATTATTCTTTTTTATTCTTCGCAACTATTGCGTCTTGTACACTCTTAGGAACTTCTCTATAACATGCAAATTCCATGTCGTAACTTGCACGTCCCTTGGTCATTGATCGAAGAGTTGTTGAATAACCAAACATCTCTCCAAGCGCAACTTCAGCAGAAATAATCTGTTGATTAAATTCTGTTCGAGAGTCTAAAATACGACCACGTCGAGCATTAAGGTCACCGATCACATCACCAATGTTTTCTTCTGGTGTGTATACGTTTACCGTCATTATAGGCTCGAGCAGTACTGGAGAAGCTTTTGCCATAGCAGTCTTAAATGCCATGGATGCAGCAACTTTAAATGCTATTTCAGAAGAGTCAACATCATGGTATGAACCGTCGAATAACGTTACTTTAACGTCAACAACAGGGTAACTGCCCAATATACCACCGACTAAACTTTCACGAATACCTTTTTCAACGGCAGGAATAAATTCCCTTGGAATCGAACCACCAACAACAGCATTAACAAATTCAAATCCTTTGCCACGCTCGAGCGGTTCCATGTTTATCCATACGTGACCGAATTGACCACGTCCGCCAGATTGACGAACAAATTTACCTTCAATATCATTCGCAACTTTTTGAATAGTTTCTCTATACGCAACTTGAAGCTTACCTTGAACAACTTCAACTTTATGCTCCCTGCGTAAACGATCAACAATAATCTCAAGATGCAACTCACCCATACCAGAAATTTCGGTTTGGCCAGTTTCTTCATTGTAAGTAAACCTGAAGGAAGGATCCTCTTGCATCATCTTACGAAGCGCCAGAGTCATTTTTTCATAGTCAGCTTTAGCTTTTGGTTCAACAGATGTCGAAATAACAGGTGTAGGAATAGTAATAGATTCAAGGACTACAGGTACTTTATCTATCGCTAATGTATCACCCGTTTGAGCATCTTTCATACCAATAATAGCTGCTATATCACCGGCTTTTATGCTCGTGATTTCTTCACGTTTATTCGCGTGCATTTTAAGAAGACGACTAACCCGTTCTTTTTCACCAGTTCTTATGTTATACACATAGGATCCAGCTTTTAATTCACCCGAATAAACACGAACAAAGTTTAAAACACCCACAAATGGATCCGACATAATCTTGAACACAAGACCATAGAATGGACCGTTAGGATCAGATGGGATTGGAAATTTTTCACCAGTGTCAGTATTTGTTCCTTCAATAGCAGGAACATCAAGAGGTGATGGCAAATAATCAACCACACCATCAAGCAACAACTGAACACCTTTATTTTTAAAAGCAGAACCACAAAATACTGGTATAACTTTGAGTTCTACAACACCTTTGCGAAGAGCTGCTTTAATTTCAGGAAGAGTAATCTCTTCTTCCATTAAATATTTTTCAGCCAAAGCTTCATCCATATCGCATGCAGCAAGAACTATTTTGCCATGCAACTCTTCCATTTTTTCTTTATATTCATGAGGAACTTCAACCCACTCAACTATTTCTCCGTTTTCACCTTTGAAAATAGCCATTCTGCGAGTTAAAATATCAATGATAGAGGTAAAATCTTCTGACATACCCACTTGCATTTGCATCGCTACAACATTTGCTCCAAGCTTTGCTTTAATGTTTTGAATGGTACGCAAATAATCCGCACCAATACGATCAAGCTTATTAACAAAAACAATGCGAGGAACTCTGTAGCGGTTTGCTTGCTTCCATACAGTTTCTGATTGTGGCTGAACACCTTCAACACCAGAGAAAACTGCTACTACACCATCAAGCACACGTAATGAGCGCTCAACTTCAATAGTAAAATCAATATGGCCTGGGGTATCAATAAGATTAATTTGGTGATCGCGCCAAAAAGCTGTTGTTGCAGCAGAAGTAATGGTAATACCACGTTCTTGCTCCTGCTCCATCCAATCCATTGTCGCTTCACCTTCATGCACTTCACCAATTTTGTGTGAAACACCAGTATAAAGCAAAATGCGCTCTGAAACAGTTGTTTTACCTGCATCAATATGAGCTGCAATACCTATATTTCGATATTTCTCTAACGGATATTGTTTCGCTGACATAATGATCCTCTGTTACCATGCATAATGAGAGAATGCGCGATTTGCATCCGCCATACGTTGAACATCTGCTCTTTTCTTTACAGCGCCACCTTTGAGCTCACTTGCATCCAATAGTTCACGTCCAAGACGCAATCCCATTGTTTTATCAGAACGAGTTCTTGCAGAGGCAACAAGCCAACGGAATGCCAACGCTTTTCTGCGTTTCTCACTCACTTCACGAGGGATTTGATAGGTGCTACCACCCACACGTCGAGAACGAACTTCAATGAAAGGAGCTACTTGTTCAAATGCGCGATGGAAAAGCTCAACTGCTTTTTTTTCATCGCCGTTCATTTTTTTAACAAGCACATCCATTGCTTCGTAAACAATTACCCTAGCACAATTTTTTTTGCCACACTTCATGACAACGTTGATAAGTTTTTGCAACAATGCTGATCCAAATTTTGGATCAACTCCAACCTCTCTTATAAATTCGACTTGCCTACGCCTTGGCATAATTCAATTCCTTATTTAGTAGTTGCCTTTGGACGCTTCGCTCCATAAAGAGATCGTCCTTGCCTTCTTTTATCTACGCCCGAACAATCAAGCGCGCCTCTTACAATATGATACTTAACACCAGGTAAATCCTTAACACGACCACCGCGTACAAGGACTACAGAGTGCTCTTGCAGATTGTGCCCTTCACCCGGGATATAAGCTGTTACTTCTAGACCTGTAGTTAACTTAACACGAGCAACTTTTCGAAGCGCAGAGTTAGGTTTTTTAGGCGTCGTAGTAAAAACTCGGGTACAAACACCTTTAGCAAAAGGCCCCTTAAGAAACAGTCCTCTTCTCAAGGCAGGACTTTTAGGTTTTACCTTAATTTTGTTCCTACCAAATCGACATAATTGATTAATGGTTGGCATGTATAGAAACCCTTATGTTATCACGTTATAAAAAATAATTTATTATATAATCGCAACTTTTAATCCGACGCGCTACACCAAGCACCTAAGTTGACTAATTGCTATTTTACCCTCTTTGTGAATTTTTTCAAGAAAATAATTAATAGCACCCATCAGAAAAAGTATGGTTTTTCAGCCTTTTTTGACCAATGAGAACCCGAATTCAGGACCGGTAGCGCATTGAGTTTTTCTCAAGAAAGACAAGAAGCCGTGGACTTATATTCCTATTAATGATAGCTTACTTTTAGATAATTGGCAAAATAGTTTTTCTCAATAGTTAATCACATACAAAAGGATCATTCATATGATTACCGCGTATTTTACAAAATTGGCACTCATGTCACAGCAGCTTTTTTTTATTCTTCTTGGATTATTCGGCATGGGGTTTCTGGTCGGGTTTCATGAACTAGGACATTTTCTATTTGCTAAGCTTTTCAAAATTCGTGTACCTTCATTTTCTATCGGATTTGGACCTAAAATAATCAATACAAAAATAGGTGAAACTGAATTTTGCCTTTCAATACTTCCCTTTGGCGGATACGTTGAAATAGCAGGAGCTGCCGAAGTTGGCCAAGGAGATCAAAAGGAAGCTTTTGCTACAGACAAAAACTCCTTCGCGGTTAAACCATTCTATCAACAATTACTTGTTTTGCTTGGAGGCATCGTTTTTAACCTCATATTTGCATATTTTGCTATGATTATTCTTTTTATGGCAGGAATACCAAAAACGCCTATTATACCTAATGCTATCATCTCAACCATCCAATCTGGATCATCTGCAGAAAGACACGCATTTTTGACGGGAGACCGTATACTCTCAATAAATGAAGAATCGGTTGAAAACAACATACAAAAAATACAAACAATTATCGAACCTCTTGCTCTCAAAAAAGCTACTATCGTTATTGAAAGAAATGGCGAAAAAATAACAAAAGATGTCCTTGTTGGAAGCAAAGAAACAGAAGAGATGACGATTGGCACGCTCGGCGTTGAATTCGATTTCTTACCAACTCCACCTCATTCATTTAAAGATGCAGTCATCAAGGGAATTGATATGTGTAATACATGGATCAAAAAGACCTTTGAAGGCTTTTCAACATTATTCAGCAAAAAAGGAATCGGTAAAGTTGCTGGACCAGTCATGATTATTGCTATGACCGTCAAGGGCGCTGCCGCTGGTTGGCAGATATTTTTACTCTTGCTTGCAATTATTAGCATAAATTTGGCCGTATTAAATCTTATTCCTCTTCCGATACTTGATGGCGGACAAATATTATTTTATGGCATAGAGGCACTAATTCGTCGTCCTTTGCCGCATAAAGTTCGTGAATACATCCATGTTGCAACCTGGATCATGTTTATTATTCTTTTTGTTTATTTGACCGCTCAAGATGTAAACAGACTCGTAAGCCCCTATATTAATAGCGTGATTGCTTATTTTAACTAAAGCTCACTTTTATAATAAATTAACACAAAAAAAGCAGGCCCTTGAACAGGACCTGCTTTTTTATTGCTTATTTTTTTAAAGCGCTTTTTATCCGCGTGGCTCTTGAATTTCTAATTCAATAAATTGTGGATTTTGAGCCGCATGAGGATGCTCTGATCCTGCATATACTTTAAGCTTTTTAAGAATTTGTCTGCTCAAGGTATTTTTAGGAAGCATACGTTTTACCGCTAACTCAACAAGATGCGTTGGGTGCTTTTTATGTAAATCTTTAGCTGCAGTCTCTTTTTTACCACCCATCCAGCCAGTAACAGTAATATATTCTTTATCATCCCATTTATCGCCAGAAAGAATGATCTTATCAGCGTTTGTGATAACAACATAGTCGCCACAATCAGTATGAGGCGTAAAATGAGCTTTATCTTTACCACGCAATCTATCGGCAACAAAGGTAGCTAAACGTCCAAGAACTTTACCTTCAGCATCAATATGGCACCAGCCAGCTACTACATCTTCTTTACGTGGATAGAACGCTTTGTTCATATTCATAATCGATAATCCTTATGTAAACACAATCTTTTGTCATATAATTTTTAAAGAGTGGGGCTCTTTCTTCTAAGGTAGCCAATAATCACAAAGTGGTCAATTAAAACAAGCCAAAAAGCCCCTTTTTTGGCCTATAATTGTTCTAGCAGTAAAAAAGCTTCTTTATATTCTTGCGATTGAGCTCTCTTTTTGAATAAGGCAAAGCATATCTTTGCAATATCTTCAAAAGTATCCATAGAACTTGTCATTTCTTCATTTGTTTTACGCAAATAATTGGAAACAGCTGCTTTGACCGCTGCACTGGGCACTTCTTGTTTTATAGCAAGAAAATTAAGACCTGTCGAAAGCAAAGCCACATTCTCTATCAGAATAAAGTGCGCACGATCAGCTGATGAAATATTATTTTCAAAATATTTTTCTAGAAAAAAACCAACCTGCTCTTTTGAAAAATGGAACTTAATTACAGAACATGCAATATCCCAAAAAGGATCACCTAATCCTGCATTACCCCAATCTATGAATTTAATAGTCTTTTCTGAGGTATAAAACAAATTCATCACATGAATATCATTATGACATGCTTTAGGCTCTATTGTATGCTTTTTGATAGCAGTATTTATTTTATAAACCTCATCTAAAAAGTCATGTAATTCAATAGAAAACTCAGGATTTTTTTGTATATTGCTTTTTATTTTTTGATCAATACGCTTAAAAATATCAAATTTTACCTGAGAATCTACAGAACCATTATGAATAGTCCTCAATGCACAAGTAAACTGCTCTAGTATCTGCTTATCTTCAAGATGAGCTGGCGACAAATGAGCCCCATCAACAAATTCAATAGCATAACATCCTTCTGCTAGGTTCTCATAAACAACCTTTGGTCCCAATCCTTTTTCTGCTGCCATCCGAGAATATTGGCAATCTTTTTGACACCATTCAACAGAATACGGCTGCTTCATACATCGAAGCACAAATTTGGATGGATTTAGTTCAATAACATACAGACCATCTCCCGACATTCCTCCCAAAAGAGGCTTCACCTTGCCAGAAGCTATTTCATGCGAAAAAACGTCGCTTGCACTCGC
Organism: Candidatus Babelota bacterium; assembly: GCA_039809905.1. Classification (GTDB taxonomy): domain Bacteria; phylum Babelota; class Babeliae; order Babelales; family Vermiphilaceae; genus SOIL31. The sequence continues at coordinate 240,833 of JBDHVY010000001.1, forward strand.
CTGTATATGAACTTTATGTTCGTCTTTTACATTATTATAGCTTAAAACATACTTATCTGACGCATAAACAGAGAAAACCATTACCTGGAAAAATGCAGCAAAATAAATGACACTTTTATTCATATCAAGCTCCTAAAAGAATTACTTTATATATCCTAATAGTAACGCTTATGAAAAAAGTGTCAATTAACAAAGTCTTATACTTTTTTTGTATTATGGTGATAATAGCAATGAAATGCTACAAATAAAAGCTCCATAACTATCGCACCAATAAGAAAAGACAATAACAAATGATGTTTTATATTATTTTCGATAAATAATCCTACAGCAAGAAATGATACTAGAGTACCAATTATCACGGGAATCACATATCCCAACTGACTTCGTGCATGTTCAATTGCTCCTATACCAGCACTGGTCGCAGTCATAATGGTAGTTTCAGCAAAAGGAGAAATGTGATTGCCGCATGCAGCGCCTGAAAGCACTGCTCCTATTGAAGGGAATAATAACGAAATCTGATCAGATGTAACAGGAATATTCAGCTGGAGCAACGATATCAACATTTCTATGGTAATAGGTATCAATATTGAAAACGTTCCCCATGCAGAACCCGTAGTAAGCGTTATAATCAGAGACACTACAAACAACATCACCGGAATGAAACACAAAGAAACATTACCAATCAATAGTGATGCAAGATACGTCCCGGTATGCAAATGAGATGATAAAAAGCTACCCAAAACTGATGCTAAAATGACCATCATAATAGAAGATCTCATAGCAAGAAAACCTTGATACACAATCAAAGGCAATTGAGAAACAGTTATCATTTTTTTAGATAAAGACAGTACAAAACTTGCAATAAATGAAATTGATCCTGCAATCAATAATACCAAAAACGTTTTATTATTTGATTTGAACGCATCTAAGAAGGAATTATTTCCTCCAAAAGCATGGTAATTACCAGCATAAAGCATACCGATAATAACACCGCTCAGCAGCAAGAAAATAGGCAATAACAATTCAATTAAAGAGCCATCTTTTTGTGATGCAATCATATGATCAGATTCATCTTGTATTGATTGCGCATTATTTTCATCATTGCCGATCATCCCATAACGCATTCTTGTCATCACGATAAATAGCACAGAAATAAGCGTCAAAAACGAATAAAAAACAAAAGGAATTGTTGCAACATACACATAAAATGAATCTGCTACAATAACATGTGGTGCATTAAGATGCACTCCTGCATTATCAAGCTGTGCTAATATTGCTGCAGCCCATGTTGATATCGGTACAATAATAACCAAAGGCCCAGCCAATGCATGCATAATATATGCGAGTTTTGTTCGCGCAACAGCAAGTCTATCTGATAGCGGCTTCATGACAAAACCAACGGTTAAAATACTCAGATAATCATCAATACTCAGCAAAAAAGATAATCCTACAGCCAAAAGCTCTACACTGCGTTTGGTGCGCATTTTTTTTGCAATAATTCTGGCACATCCTGCAGCACCACCCGTAACTGTTAGCAATGTCACTAACGAACTAATAATGATAAGAAATAAATATAAACAAATATTATCACTATCAGTAAGATGAGACACACCCTTTTCTGCGCATAACAAAAGAGCAGGAATAACATGCCATTGTGTAGCAATCAAACTTGCAACAATAATTCCAAGAGCAAGAGAAATATTAAGCTGCTGAGTAACACAGACAACAACTATAACAAGCAATGGTGGCAATAAAGAAACCCAAGTACTATTCATGAACATCCTTATCGTTAAGGAATGTCATCACGATAACACTCCTAATTAAATTCATCACCTTCATCATCCTCATCATACCATTCATCATCTTCGTCAGATTCTTGATTGTTTTCATCTAACGCTTCTTGAACTATTTTTTCAATATCTTTAATTTCTTTAGGTAAATTTTCGCTCAAACAAACAGCTCCATCTTTAGTTATCCAATAGTCATCTTCAATACGAATACCTATACCTTCTGCTGCAATATAAATTCCTGGCTCTATAGTAATAACATCGCCTTCATGCAATGGCACACGGTAATCACCTACATCATGCACATCAAGTCCCAAAAAGTGCCCGATTCCATGCGGAAAATATTTGTCATACCCACGTTGCGCCAAGAATTTTACTGCTAAATGATGAAGTGATTTATCAACATTATCTTTATTTTTAAGCCACATACCAGGCTTTGCCAATGAAGCTATATATTCTTGAGTATCCAAAACAATTTGATAAAGTTCTTTTTGGCGCTTAGAAAATGTTCCTGAAACTGGGTATGTTCTGGTAAGATCAGCACAATAGTTATTATATTCAGCACCAATATCAACAACAACTATATCTCCATTTTTCAATGTGCCGCTATTTTGATGATAGTGTAAAATAGTACTATTTCTGCCACCAGCAACAATACTTGGAAATGATGGACGAGCTTGCGATACCGTCATGATATATTCAAGCGATGCCTGTATTTCATTTTCCGTAACTCTATCTTTGAGTGCTTGAACTGCTGCTTCATGAGCAAGTTCTGTAATTTCTACTGCTCGATAAAGCTGTTCAATTTCACTCACGTCTTTACGGCGTCTGCTTTGTGCAACGATAGGAGAAATATCTACAATCGATGCTGCAAGATCAGGAACAAATTTTTGAAGATAATCAAACGTGGAACGAGTGGTGGTATACAAGAATGCTTTTTTTGCGATCACATCTTTAATACGCGTAATCATGTGAGCATATTCATGTTCATCAAAATAAGAATTCAATTCATAACCAGCAGTCTCATCACCTAATAGTTCTACTGCATCAACACCCAATGCTTTTGCATCACGCTTTAACAACGCTTCTGGGATTACCATCCATTGAGCACGTTTTTCAAAATAGTTCGGAAAATATAATGTTGATTTTCCGTGCAAATCAATAACAAGAACAGCTCCTGGCTCATTAATACCAGTATAATAAAAAAATGTTTTATCTTGCCTAAAACGCTCTGATCCTTGTTCAAAAGCCGCAAACAATACAACAATGCCATCATTATTATGCGAATATTCTGTTTTTATTGTTTCAATCAGCTCTTTACGCCGTAATCCGTAAACACCACTTTCATCGGTACGCGGTGCTAATCCACCAAAAAAATCTGTTTTCATGTAAAAACCTTACAATCGTAAAAAACATGTTCTGTTAATTTTGTTTTGCCAAGCTCTTTTGCGCTCACCCTGAACCTGTTGAAGGGCTAAGCGCGCTTTATTCTTCAACAAGTTCAGAATTAGCGCGCGATAAAAAACTATATTTTACATCAAGACACAACCAAAAAAGTTCACATATCAAAATGGACGTCGTTCTGATAACGCCTTAAACACCGTCAACCTATCCATACCTTCAAGTGAAGATCCCACGGGCAAACCCCGAGCAAGACAGGAAATTGTTATAGCTATTCCTTTAAGTTTGCGAGCAATATACGTAGCAGTTGCTTCACCTTCAGGAGTTTGATTAGTTGCTAAAATAACTTCTTTAATAATTCCATTCTTTGCGCGAACAATAAGCGCATCAATGGTAAGATCTTCTGGCCCTATTCCTTCAAGAGGAGAAATTGATCCACCCAATACATGATAAACACCCAAATATCCTTTTGTTTTTTCTATGGCAAGAATCTCCTGCCATGTTTCAACAACACAGACGATTGTTTGATCTCGCTTGGAAGATGCGCAAAATACACAGCCTTCAGACACCTCTTGCCAATAAAAACAATTTTCACATTTTTTTAATCGTTTTTTTGCAGATTCTAACGTTGCACAAAATTGTGCTATCTGTTGAGGTTCCATTTCCAAAAAATGTGCTGCAACACGATATATGTTTTTTGATGCAAGATAAGGAACTTGGTGTAAAGCTTTTAATAAATGAGCAAGCGTTGGCAAATTTTCTAACATATTTATACCAACTTAAAATATTGCATCAACTTTGATTGAATAAAGCCAAAAACTCTGCTTGACCAAATATAGAGCGTTAGCCCTGCAGAAAAGCTTGCGGTGAAGGCACCAAAAACAAATGCCATCATTATTTTGCTCATTCTTTGTTGCGGATCACCTTTGGTATCTTGGATAAGCATTGTTACCGTAACTAAAATAGGCAAAATGAAATAAGGATCTCGTAATGAAAGATCAGGAATCCATAACATTGGAGCTTTATACAATTCAAATGAACTAGAAAGCACACGACTTAATGCAAAAAAGAGTGGTAGTTGGATTAATAATGGTACCAAACATCCAATGCCTGGCAATCCATTTTTACGTATTAACTCAGTTTTTTCTGCAAGCAACTGCTCTGGTTGATCTTTAAATCGCTGTTCTATGTATGCCAATTGTCTTTGGTATTCCATTTGCTGCTTTTTAAATTTTTCTTCGCTATTTCGCAGCGAAACTGGCAACAATAAAATTTGAATTAACAATGTTAATGCAATAATCGCCAATCCATAATTATCAAGATACTTATAAAACCAATTCAAAATATACAGCATTAATTTTGCAAGCGAGGAAAGAATTCCGGAATAATCAAGAGTTTTTTCGAGACGAGTATCAACAGCAGCAATCGCATTTAATTCTTTTGGACCAAAATAAAATGACAATTTCCATGATGCTTTTTCTGCTATTGCAGGTCCTTCGAGAATAGAGAACAAACGAGTTCTATTTTCTAACTTATAATAAGCTCGTTGCGCAAAATGATTTTCATCTTGAATGAGCGCATGAATAAAATAACGATCATCGGTACCAAACAATTCAGGTTTAAACCAACCTCTTGCCACATCAAGCTGAGCAACAGATTTTTTTTCAAAAACATCATTCTGATCAATTACCATTGATGAAATAATATCATTTTCCTTCAGATCAGGCATGATCGGCGCAGAAAATATAAGACGAGGCTCTATACGCAAGTCTTTATCATGTTTTGGTATAACTTCTAACAATAAATCAATCTTGGGATTATTTTTATCAATAATAAATGTTTTTTGAATAACACACTCATCGTTTTCACTCGCATATACAATTTCATGTTGGATATCTGTTGTTTCTACCGAATGGAGTGTGTAATAAAACGGAGTTTGATCTTGCAATCCTACTAAAAAGCAGCGATTTTCACGCTCAGTATCGGTTACAGGAAATATCGTGCGAATAGTTTCCATTTTTCCATCAGACTCACGTTTAAAATCAATACTATCAAGCGATGCGCCATCTGTTGAAAAATGTAATGAGGCCCAATCAGTTTCAATAGCTGTTATTTTGTGCGCAGAAGTGCGTTTTTGATCAAAAAAATCAATTTCTACATTGAGCGGCTTATATTCTTTTTTTTCTCGTGGCGCTATAAATGTAGTTTCTGCTGTTTCTTTTGTAGAATTACCCGGAAAAAAATAATTTAATGTGACTACCATCACCAATGCAAAACCTATTGGCATCACCAAGTCTCTCATATTCATATGCACACCTTTCACTTCAACTTGCAATTGACTAATTCAGCATATTGATGATACCATGAAAATAGTTTTTCATCTAGGGCACTACAGAACTTTAACCCAATAAAGATAGTGCACCAAAAAACAGTATCCACGTTAAAAAAAAGGATGAGTTACTATGAAAATGCAAAAAAGAAAATTTCGCATCGGTGAGTTAGCAGATAAGCTTAAACTTGAACGTTTTGTTGTACGTTTTTGGGAAAAAGAGTTTAGTATAAAAACAAAACGCTCTCAAGGAAGTCAGCGTTTTTATGACGAAAATGATTTAAAGAAATTTGAACTTATCAAGCAACTTCTTTATGAAGAAGGTTTCACCATCGTTGGCGCTAAAAAGAAACTTAAAGAAAAATCTTCATCAAAATCAGAGTCTATCATCGCATCCCAAAAAACAACCATGGAAGATTCTGCTAAAACCACAAAAACTGTTGCCTCTGAAGAAAATGAAAAAATCGAGCATCTTTCACAGCAAATTATTGATTTAAAGAATAAGTTACGCAAATTACGAGAAATGCTCTGATTGCACATTGTTTGTTGTATAAAAATAGGCTATCTTATGATGGATTAACACTCTTTTATACAACAAAATCATGTACAAAAAAAATTTACATATTCATTTTGTAGGCATTGGCGGTATTGGCATGAGTGGCATTGCAATGATTTTAAAACAGCAAGGCTACACTATTTCTGGGTGTGATCCTGATTTTAATCAAGATACTATCACACACCTCATGCAACTTGGTTGTGCAGTATATCATGGGAATAATTCTACTGCTTGCAATGATGATTCTATCGATATACTTGTATACATTCCCATGTATGCAACCAGTATTACTGCCGTAACATTAGAAATTGAGCGCGCACAAATACGTGGCATACCAACAATTTCCCGAGCATGCATGCTTGCAGAATTGATGCGCACAAAATACAGCATAGCAATTGCCGGCGCACACGGAAAAACAACCACAACATCACTCATTTCTCATATTTTAATTGAGTCTCACCTGGATCCAACCGTTGTTATTGGCGGTCAATTAAAAAACATTTCATCTCATGTATACAAAGGAAACGGAGATTTTTTAGTTGCAGAAGCAGATGAAAGCGATCGATCTTTTTTAGAACTTTTTCCTACTCTTGCTGTTATCACTAATATTGATCTAGAACATCTGGAAACATACACCGATCTTGATGATATCAAACATGCCTTTACACAATTCATTAGTAATCTTCCTTTTTATGGCAAAGCAATTATTTGCATTGATGATGAAAACATACGTTCACTTTTTCCCATGAAACAAGTGAAAACCGTATCTTATGGCATAGAATATCCCGCTGATTTTTATGCTCGAGATATTATTCTTAACGTTGACCATTCTTTTTTTACCGTATACAAAAAAAACAGTTCTAAACCACTCGGCACAATTATGCTCCCTATGCCAGGCAAACATAATGTATATAATTGTTTAGGCGCTATTGCTCTTGCACACGAACTTGAAATTCCTTTTGAAGCGATTGCACAAAAAATTCAAACATTTGGTGGAATTGAAAGACGATTTTCGTTTCGTGGTATTTACAAAGGAGCTGAAGTTTTTGATGATTATGGACATCATCCCAAAGAAATTGAGAACACATTACTTGTTGCCCGCAAACGGGCAAAAAACAAACTTATCGTTATATTTCAACCTCATCGCTATACCCGTACCCAAAAGCTATGGGATCAATTTTTATCTATTTTTACGCAAAGCGCTATCGATCAACTTATTATTACCGATATCCATTCGGCAGGCGAACACCCTATTGATTCAATTAGTAGCAAACGCTTAGTTGAAGAGATCCAATCGCTCAATTCATCATTTTCTGTTTCATACATACCTTTTGAAGAATCTTTCAGCTGTATCAAAGAATCGATATCACGATCTACTCAAGCACATGACCTTATATTATTTCTTGGAGCAGGAAAAGTATATCAAGTCGCTCACGAAATAGCCAAATAACTCATCCAATCATTCATTCACACCTCCTTTTGTTAAAAAAATAGTAAACCATTGCCATTCGAGAGTTTCTATTTGTAATATTATAGAGAATATATAAGTACTTATAATAAAGGAGATTTTTTTATGATGAACAAAAAATTAATTGCTCTTTTAGTAGCAATTGTAACCGCAAATACATCTATGTTTGCGCTTATTGATGATGTGCTTCGAACTACTGGACGCGCTACAGAAGGATTTGTAAACGCTCCTCGTGATATCGCTACAGGTGGAGAAACTCGTAGAGAAAGACATGACCGCTATAAAAAAGAAGATGCCGAAAGACGTCAACAAGAACGCGCACGTCGTTCTGATGACCAATATTATAGACCAGCTGTAGAGCCATATGATGGTGAATAAAAAGCTAACTTATTTTGTGGCAATCATTTTTATTGCATTCCCATTATCGGCGACTTTTTATCGCGACAATAATGGTAAATGGTATTTGCATGATGAAAAAACAGATACCTATAAAGAATTGTTTACCACAAAAAATACCAGTGATTTTCGTTATAAAGAACGAAAATATCCTTACCAGCAAAAATCTGATTACACATCGCTGGCAAGTGATCGATCTTACGTTGATCAAACAAATAGAAATATGGGAAATAATAGATAAAAAAGGAGATTTCTTATGAAAAGCAATAAACACATAATTGCTCTTTTGGCAACCATCGTAACTTTTACTGTAATAGCATCAGATTACCAAGAAGATATGCAAGAAATGAGCGATTCATCTAACAATGGTATGAGCGAAGAAGAAGAAACAGAAGAAACGGTAAAAACTGAAGATATGGAACAAGAATAATATAAAAAAGGAAATAAATAATGAAGTTAACGAACACATTAGCACTTTTTATATTTACTTGTTTAACAATTTCTTATCTACCAATTAATGGCTTTTATAATGATGGATATCCAAGCAATGCTTTATCCGGTGCTGCAATTGGTGGTCTTGCTGGTGGTAGAAAAGGTGCTGCAATTGGTTTAGGTGTCGGCATGGGTGCCGATATGATTGGCGCAGCAGCTCGAGATGATCGTCGACGCCGCCGATATGACGATGATGATTATTATAATTCCCGTTATCGTTCTAGACGACCAAGCCGTAGAGATCTTGAAAATGAAAATGCTGACTTAAGACAGAGATTACAGCAGTACGAAGCTACTCAACAATAAAAATCTCTCATCCCAACCTCTTATGGGCGAGCATATATTGCTCGCCCCTTTTTATAACAAATTATCTTAATTTAATCTTTCGCTGCATAATAGACATTGATTATTATCTGCATGATTGCACGCTATACAAATAAACTTACCGCTATGCCTATTTTTACACAAAATATCAGATAAATTATCTTTATGTTCATTGCACAAATAACATTTTTGTTGAATAAATACCTTTTTCAGCAATGACTTTATTTCTCCCGAGGAATCTTCTACCATTTTTTTCGTCACTAATGCTTCGTACTCTAAAAATAATTTTACCAATTCAATTTTTTTACAATGAGCAGCTATACCAAGCAAGGAATAATGAGTTTGAGAAGAAGGTCTATCAACACGAGCTCCTCTGCTCAATAGTAGTTCAAAAATATCATATGCATTTTTATTGAACTTCATTAAATGCCATAAAGGAGTTTCTTCATCTTCATTCAAACCATTTGGATCAGCACCTTTGTTAATTAATAAATTAATAAATTTTTTAGTATTTGGATTTAAATAATGAAGCATGTTATGCAACAACGTATTCCCACCCATCATTACCACATTACAATCAACTAATGGTGTTAACAACTGTTGGCTTTTTTTATATTCACCCTTATTAAAAGCAAGTAGAAACTGCTCACTTATGGATTCATTTAATTGCTTAATACAATCTATGCGATTTAAAGACTGCGCGTACATCATGGGTGTTCTTTTTTGCCGATCGACCATGGAACAATCAGCATTATAGCGCATCAACAATTTTATCGCCCAAGGCTTATTGCAAAAAACTGCCATATGTAAAAAAGTACCTTTTTGAGTATAAAGCTTTGGACCCCAATCTAAGACCTGTATATTCATCACCCTATCTTCAATATAATTATTGAGCAAAATTGACAAAGTAGTTGCACTATCATTATTTTCAATTGCCTCTTTCACCATAAACTTTGTAAAAACATCTCTGTAACAGGTAACAAAAGGAAATCGTTCAATCTGTTGCCTTAATCGTTTATAATCACCATTGCGCACTAATAATATAGTTTTTTTACATCTCGTTTCTAAATTATCTTCAATTTCTTGAACTTCTACTTTACCAAAAAATTGTTCTAAATCTTTATGTGATACCTTTTTAATTATACAACCATATTGATTGCACATTATTCCACCGCGCATAGGACCAGTATCTGAACCGGCATAAATTTTTTGCAAGTCTTTCTTTTCATTGGCATATGAAAATACCGGAGCCCATTGAACCAGAGATTCATGCTTATGAGCATACAACTGCATTGGTATCATTTGGGGAAAAAAAAATGTTCCATATTTTGCAAAAACCTCTACAATATTCTCATTCTGCTGGCCTTTGATAAGAATATGAAATGGTGTTATACCAAAAGCATCAAGCTGATCTTGATCAGCATTATTACGTAATAAAAAATCAACCAAATGAATACTTTTTCTATGTATTGCACAATGCAGTAACGTATCAGAATTCTTATCTTTTTTATTGATATCTGCACCTTGTTCAAGTAAAAAGGCTGCTATTTTTTCGGATGTTTCATTAGTTTTTACTATTATTTCCTGCAGACATTTTTCCATAACAAACACATTCCACAAAGGAGTTCTTCCTTCTGCGTTTTCTTGATCTATATGTGCACGAGCACCAAACAGCAAACGTGCTCCTTTTAGAGATTGTACGTAATGTAATGGCGTATTGAGTTTATTTTTTGTCTTACCATTGGGATCAGCCTGATACGCAAGTAATATTTTTATGCAAGCATTATTGCCATAGGCTGCAGCAACATGCAACGCTAAAACCCGATCAGAAAACAAATCCGTTTTTTTTCCATAACGCTTAATAAGAACTGGATGTTCTTTAACCATGCTTTCAACAATCAATGGTTTATTATTCATTATCGCTTGAAATAAATCTTCTACTGATGGTAACGGTTGCATTGCTATGCAATAATTTACATACAAAATAGTGAATAAAGATAATACACGCATTTTTTCTCCTCATATATTTTATGCATTATCTATAAACACAATCCAATTATAATCAAGAAAAAAGAATACGAACTGTTTCTTTTCTCATTCAATATTTTATATAATAATATATATAATCAAACAAAAACGATTATTCATATTTTTTTCAAAATGAAAATAGATCAATAAAGGAGCATCACAATATCATGAATTTATACAAAGTGTTATCTATTAGAATATATATAGCTATTCTTTGTTACATGATTAACATAGGTGCAACTCAACACGTATCCCATCTTCTCGTAAAAGCTCCACTAAAAACACGTCTTCAGAAAAGAGAACAGATCGCAGATAAATACATAAATAATAAAGAAATTGTTTTTATAAAAACAAAAGATAAAAAAATTTTTCCTCTTGACCGCTGGCAGCTTGAATATATGCCATATTTATTCACAATGGCATCTCAACAAAAAAAGAATAGTTTTGGCAACCCTCTTGATATCTCTCAAATTACTATTAATGATTCTCAACAACCCAACGGCATTAAAATTATCGATGGCATTAACAGTGAGGAATTGGAATTATTATCAACCACCTGGAATGAAATGAAAGGCTTCGGCGTTCTATTTTTTCTTGATGATCTAAAAAAAGATAATCCTCATTCTTTATCAGTACTTCAAGATGCCTCCAAAAAAATTGGCAACAATCTTTTATATGCAACAACTACGAGCTACTTAATGCCACCAGAAATGCAAAGCAAAATAGCTGAACCATTAATTACTCCTATCATCAAACTTTTAAAACAACAAGGTTATGTAAGCACGACACGCCCAATCATTTTTAATGGACCTCAAAGAAACCCATTTTTTGATGCAGTAGTAAGTACTGATGGAAAAAAATGGGTTGACAAGTCTCTCAATGAAGGAAAATTATTGAATTGGGAAAATCAACAATTGAGCCTCTATTATATTCCTACTAATCAAGCTGAAATTACTCCGGGCAAGGTAAATAATCCCGCATCTCAAATACTTGGGCTACAAACTGAACTGATTAAAAAACGATTTATATTCAGCCCTGATAGCAAAATGCTTGCTGCAATACCAAAATACACTAAGGGCAATTTATTATGTTGGGATATTTATGATAAAATCAAAAAATACACTATCAACTATGAAGGTTTTGTCGACGAAATAGCATTCAGTCCTGATTGTCGAACAATTGTTTTTATAGGAAGCAATGAACCTCCTTCAGCAGAAAATAAACGTGCTGATAAATTGTATATCTGTCATCTTACGCAAGAAAATCCAAAACCCCAACTCATTGAAACTATAACAAAACCAATCCAATCGATTATCTTTAGTCCTGATAATAAAAACTTTGCATGCATCTCAGAACGAGAGGTTAATATCTATTATTCTAATCCTAAGGGTTATTTTACCGCCAAAGCAATTCAATGGGATGATGAGAAACCACCTATTACATCAATAACTTTTGACGCAACCGGGAACAAATTTATCTGTCATGTAAAAAATCCTGAAATTGGACAACTGACTACGCTATTGTATATTTATAAGCTATATGATAACAATTTTATTTTATACAGAACAACAGAAGTAGACGGGAAATTTTTTGGCGATATTCGTTTTGATTTAAAAGAAAACTCTTGCCTTATTACTCAATCAAGTACAACCACTGGTCTTGATAAAGGAATTTATTATTGGGATAACATTGATCAAAAAAATTCTAAACCTCGCTTAGTTTATAATGGTGATTCTCCCACACAAGCAGCACTAAGCCCTAATAGCCAATTATGTGTTTTTGCCAGCAATCCTGATATAACATGTGAGAAATTATATTATTTTTACACAAGTAATTGCATAGTTCGCGAAATTGAGAAGAGTCTCTTCTTCAATACTCGCTCGCTAACCTTTAGTAAAGATAGTAAACATTGCTCTGTTATTAGACAAAAAAACGATATACCTGATAATAAAACAACAATTAGCAAAAAGAATCTTAAATTTGGTGATCAAGAACTCAGAAATTGCAATCTTGGCACAGCTACTTTGCTTCATAATGTTTTGGAAGAATTATTAAAACACCATCACTCACAAATCGTAAAAAAAACCTTAGCTTATGAATTACTTTACCGGTTACCACTACAACTGCGAGAATTCATAATAAAAATCTTAAAGCTAGATGTTGTTGATTATCTCGATCCTCGCAGACGCTTAACAGAATCCAAAGAAAACGAACAAGAATTTCCCCAATCAGAATTACAAGAACCTCCACATGATATAGCAAAAATACTAACAAAAAAAGCTAGTGAATCTCTTCTACAAGATTTGGCTCAATACCTGGAACAGATCAAGCAACAGCCCACCATAAAACACGAGATGAAGATGCCATCTTCCAATCCGCCGGAAACCCTTGCCGGAAAAATCATTACTTCATTATCTACTATGGGAAACTATATTTATTCTTATTTACCATCCAGATTGCAAAGACTATTCAAAAAAGAAAATCCTATAGCGGAAAAAGAACCTCTTAATCCACTACAGGAAAATCAATAAACGATACTTTTTTTTATCGATTAGTAAGATAATTTATAGTCAACAACGCTCCATAATTTGCAGCCCAGGATACCGCTGTTTTTGTTGTACTTTCCTCAGCTCCAACCATTTGTTCAACTGCAGGGTTAATAATATAGCGTCCTAATGCATCAGCTCCGACTTGTATTATTGCTGCTTTGCCAAATCTAGCCGCATTACTTCGATTCAGCCCATCAGTTCCTTCAACAGCAATTGCACTTGCAACACGCGCTGCTCCTGCAACTAAAACAAATTGACTATTTTCAGCTGCAAAAGCTCTCAGATGCTCAGGAAGACACTCAAGACCTTTTTTTACAACATCAGATTCTGCTGCATGAGAAATTACATGATCAGCACCCAAAAACACTATTGGTTCAACTATAGAAAGTGTACCTATTTTATTTTTGCTACAATCTCTGCACCTATAGGATTCATTGAAATCAACTTGCCGAGCATACCATGCATTATATTTTCTAACTTTTTCTAAAGATCCATGACATTTTAAATTTAAAGGCTTTACAATCATTTCATCAAAACCAATAACCAGGGATTGATGAGCAACATCAAATAAATGCATAGATTCCCAAAATTCTCCTGTAACAACTATAAAAGGAATAAAACCAATCGAAGAAAAACCTACTTGCGAAACACGATCCAATGTAATTCTATTAGGACCAACAACAATTGGTGCCATACGGGCACAATCCATGTAACTCAATTCAGCTTACATACTGCATACAGCAGCAAAAAAAACGACAAAAATGATATTGTTTTTTATATTCATAAAAAACACTCCAAGATATAGCAAAGCACTAAATTGCTCTTTTTATATAAATAAAAATAGATGAACCTTCAGATCCGTTATCAGCACTTTTTATAACCACACTGCAATAACGGTCAGGGCTTTGGAACTGCAATAAAACTTCTTGTGCGTCAAAAGAGATCAGATGCTGCCATCCATAACGCTCCATTTGTTTCATAAAAAAGTCTATCGCTTCATTTCGCGATAATGGGCTTTTATAACCAAAAAATAATGTTTCAGAATCTACTCTATAATCAGACGGAATAATCCGCTCATCATAAAAAGGAATTGGAATATCTATGAGCATTGCTTCTTGCTGAGCAATAGTATCAAGAACTACGGTGAGATTATTATTGATTGATGCTTGATTAGTATCGATTGGACGTTCAGGCAATTGTTTTTTAGCACAAGAGGGAAAAAGCATACAAAACACAACTATTGCATAGAAGCGAGTTATTGCAAAATCCCTCATGAAAATCTCTTTTATTCAGCAGAAGCAGCTTCTGCTTCAACTGTTTTACGCTTTGCAAGTGAAGCTTTAGTTTCAACAAGTTGTTTAACGTGAGCTTTTTTACCAACTTTATGACGAAGGTAAAACAACTTAGCGCGGCGTACATCACCTTTACCAAGAACTTTTACATCTTTGATCAATGGTGAATAATATGGATAAATACGCTCAACAGCAACACCATTGTCGCCAATTTTACGTACAATGAAAGTAGTTGAAACGCCGTTTTTATGGAAAGCAATCACATTACCTTGAAATGCTTGTAAACGTTCTTTTCCACCTTCTTTAATACTTTGTGATACAACAATCATATCTCCAATACCAAATTCTGGAAAATCACGATTTGTCATACCTATGCTGCGAATTGTTTCTTTAGTATAAAATGCTGCTTTCATGCAAAATTCCTCTTACGACGTGTTCGTACAAATATTTTTAAATATAACCTAAAAAAGACCTTAGAGCAACACTAAAAACCAGTTATTGTGCTCTATTGTTACCTAACCACCTATCAAGGATGATTGCTACGGCAGATCGGACTGATAAATGATTAAATTGAGTAAAACCATCTATTGGCAGTAAAAGATAGTCACACAATTTAATAATTTCTGGAGAAAGACCTTGTCCTGTGCCAAAAAGCAATAATACCGGCCTATTACTTTCCCATACCTTTTTTTGATCATAATAAGAAGCCATCTCTTGAGCATCATCACTGAGTTGAGCTGATGTTGCAATGATAAGCGGTCTTTTACCTTCTTTTTCTTCTATTTTTTTTATTGTCTCATCGAGCGAACTAACCAACTGAACAAGTTGAATTGCATCATAGCGACATCGATTATATTCAAATCCTATGCCTTTTTTCCAAAAATCGAGCATTTTGTTCACTATTTTTTGCTGGTCAATCAACGGTGTTACAATAAAAAAGTCCTCTACGCCATATGTTTTTGAAGACCGCGCAATATCATGGATATCAATAGATGTTACTGATGTTACTCCCAGTCTTCGCTCTTGACCGATAAGAACATCACTGTGCATAAGCGCCACATAGTGAGATGGAATATAGTGCTGTGCTATTTTTTTATCTTGATTTGTTAAAGACTGTGAGCGTAACCATGAAAAGTGATCTCGTACGGTTTTTTGTACCGCATGCTCACTACGCCATTTTTCAATCGCTGCATGATTACCTGAGCGCAGTACATCAGGAACACGCTTGTCCTTCCACTCAACAGGTTCAGTGTATGAAGGAAAATCTACAAATGGTCCCACAAAAGAATCTCGCGTTACTGATTCTTGTTTACCAACCACATCTGGCAAAAGTCGCAACACGCCTTCAAGAAGCAACATTGCTGGTATATCGCCACCCATAATAACAAAATCACCCATTGAAAGAATCATATCTGCATATTCTTCTTCCACACGAGCATCCATGCCTTCATAGCGAGCAGGAACAATCATGATGTGCTTATTTTGCTGTAACTGTGCTGCTATTGTTTCAAAAACCCGTTGATCAACTTTTTTCCCTCGAGGAGAAAAGAAAATTTTGAATGCCTTACCATACTCTCGTTCTTTATCTTCAATTGCTTTTTGAACAACATCAGGACGAATCAGCATACCTGCACCAGGACCAAATGTTGGCGCATCAATACGTTCTTTTGGTTGTACATACGAAAAAAACGACTGCACATCAATATGTACAATCTCTTTTTCTTGCGCTCGACCTACCAAACTAGTATGTATAAAAGGCTCATAGAGTTGTTCAAATACGGTAAGAATTGAAATATTCATTATGGTGATCCTGGCAGCAACACAGCTGAAATCTATCGCGATAGTTCAAGTGAGATTTTTTTTCTATCAGATGCGGCAATATCTATTAAAGCACGCAATGACTTGATAGTGTGCCCTTCTTTTCCAATGACACGGCCTCGATCTTCTGGCGCAACTTTAATTTCAAGGAGATTTTCATCTTCTTTTTCAGTAATACTTACTACAACATCATTTGGATGCGAAACTAATTGCTGCACTACAAAAGTTACTAATTCTTTTATCATAAAAACCCATAACCGAGATAAAACAGAAAGATCCCCTATTTTCAGAAAAATGTATGGGGATCATATAATTGCTTATTTAACTATATTTATTCAGCTTTCTCTGCTTGCACAGCTTCATTTGTTGCCGAAGGAGCAACTTTTGCTGATGACCCAGATTTTTTATAAAGACGATAGATTTTTTTTGCTGAATCTGTTGCGATTGCACCTTTAGCCAACCATGCTTGATAAATATCTTCATGAAATTGTACCACTGAACCATTTATAGGATCAAAAGTACCAACATTTGCAAGCGCTTCACCATCTCTTTTACTGCGACTATCAGCTGCAATAATACGGTAAAATGGTCTATTTGTTGTTCCGATGCGGGACAAACGAATTTTAACTGCCATAAAGCGAAATCCTTCTAAACTGACATAAATGTATATTAAAACTTATTTAATAGCTTAACATATTGTTTGGCTTCTTCAAAGCGTTTCAATAGTATAGCCACATCTTCTACCTTAACTCCTGCCCCCTGAGCAATCCGACGCATGCTCGAATCATTAAGATTTTTGCCACTCAGACGTTCTTTTGGCGTCATTGAAGAAATAATTGCCCGGAAACGTATCAATTCAACTTCTCCTTTTTGAATCATTTCAGGAGATATCTTGGGACCAATGGCAGGCATATATTTTAATAACTGTGATAAAGACCCTAATTTATTCATCATAGCCATTTGATCAGCAAAATCTTGTAACGAGAAGTTTCCTGATGCAAAAGCTTTTTCAGCCTTATCTTGCTCATGAGCCGCAATTTTTTCTTCTGCATGCTCAATTAAGCTGCGGATATCACCCATACCAAGAATACGCTCTGCAGCACGATCAGGATAAAAAAGATTCAGATCCGTAACTTTTTCACCTTCACCTATAAATACAATAGGTTTTTTGATTACAAAACGAAATGCAAACGCTGCTCCACCTCGAGTATCACTATCCATTTTCGTCAAAATTGCACCATGAAAACCTATGGTATCTTCAAACGCTTTGGCGATCACGAGTGATTCTTGGCCAGTCATGGCATCGAGCACCAAAAACTTATATGTTGGCCTTATTACCGCATCAACTTCCTGCAGTTCCTGCAACATTGTATTATCAATATGCAAACGGCCTGCGGTATCTAACAATAGAACATCATAACTATTATCTGTCGCAAAAGAGGCTATTTCCTTTGCAGCCAAAGCAGGATCCGTGTTTTTTGCACGATAAAAAGTAATTCCAACTTGTTTTGCCAAAATTTCTAACTGATCAATTGCTGCAGGTCGGTAAAAATCTATTGATCCTACAACTATTTTTTTCACCTGATTGTTTTTTTCAGCATCTTTTTTGATTTTGCATGCTAATTTACCAATCGTTGTTGTTTTTCCTGAACCTTGCAAGCCTACAACCATTATAGTCGCGGGAAAGTCAAATGAAAAAGATGTGTTATATCCACCTAAAAAATCGACTATCTTATCCTGAACGATTTTCATCAATTGTTCAGCCGGTTTAAGCTGAGCTGTTATTTTTTGTCCGACTACTTCTTTCTTTACTGATTCAATAAATTGTTCTACCACAACATACGGCACATCTGCTTCAAGTAAGCCTGCATGCACAGCTTCCAATGTTTCTTGGATATTATCATGGGTAAGCGTTTGAGAATCACTTAACTGGGAAAAAAGAGATGAAAATTTTTGTGAAAGAAAATCAAACATGCCAAAATCCTTTGGGTAAGACATATAAAATATGCTTTGATTACTGAATTATCTTAGCATAAATACATAATTTTCTAAAGTCTGCTATACTATAACAACAAAGTGAGAGAAAAGCCCCTTAGGAAAATAAAACTATGAAAAAACAAGCTACATCTACCGTAACTCACCCAAAAACGCTTCTCTTGGGAGTACAGACTCCCGAACATTACCACATTAATATGGAATCTTATTTTGAAGAATTTCGCAATTTAGCACGCACAAATGGTGTGTATGAACCTGATGAAATGATCATCAAAATTCGTGAAATTGATGCCGGTTATTTTTTAACTAAAGGCAAGCGAGATGAAGTAAAAAAATACTGTGATGAAAATAGCATTGAAGAAGTTATTATTTCTGAACCGCTTTCTTCACGACAGTCAGGTAATCTTTCAGAATTATTGGATTGCGCTCTTTTTGATAGAACTGAACTTATTTTGGAAATTTTTGAAAAATCAGCCCATACCGCTGAAGGTAAAATGCAAGTTGCTATCGCTCGATTACAACATAAAAAATCACGTCTTGCAGGCAAGGGTATTCACTTTGGACAACAATCTGGTACCATCGGTGTGCGAGGTGGTTTTGGTGAAACCGCAAAAGAAAAAGAGACGCGACACATTGAAGATAGTATCTTACAACTTAAACGGCATCTTGAAAAAATGCACAAAGCCCGTGAAACACAACGCAAGCAACGTTTAAGTAGCAATGAA
This sequence comes from Candidatus Babelota bacterium, assembly GCA_039809905.1. GTDB lineage: Bacteria > Babelota > Babeliae > Babelales > Vermiphilaceae > SOIL31. The sequence continues at coordinate 259,993 of JBDHVY010000001.1, forward strand.
CCAAACATTTGCCTTATTGGGTATACTAATGCGGGAAAATCTACCATTCTTAATATCTTAACAAACAGCAATGTTTTAGCTGAAGACAAGCTTTTTGCCACACTTGATACAACAACTCGATCTTTATTTATCGATGGCAAAAAAAAGGGTACCATATCTGATACCGTTGGATTTATTCAACAATTACCTACACGACTAATCGATGCTTTTAAATCAACTTTATCGGAATTACATTATGCCGATTTATTGCTTCATGTTATTGATGTTTCCGATCCAGGCTGGCAAAATCACATTCGCGTAGTACACGATATTTTAGAAGATCTATCAGTTGAAACTCCTATGCTCTATGTCTTTAACAAAGCAGATAAGATTGATACAACTCTTTTAGCTGGTGCTTTAGAAAAATATCAACCATATGTTGTCGTTTCATCACTAACTAAAAAAGGTATAGACCCTCTTATTAAATATCTTAAAAATTGGACACCGGATTAGAAGAACTCACATCCTACCAAAGATCTCTCGTTGATAAAAACTCCTTTCTTGTGTATAACAAAAAGCAAAAAGTTTACACAAAAAAGGATTTTTTATGAAGTTATCTCGGCCAATTATTTTTGGACTTGCAGCATCGTCATGTCTTGCACAAAAGCCCATAACCTTTCAAGCAATAGAGCAATACAAGAACAAACCACAACCTCATTCGTATATTGATTATCAATGCTTTGAATCACTGAGTAAACACGCAAATGGACTTTTTACCACGGAACAATATGAGGAAGCAATTGCATTTTATAAACAAGCTCTTGCATTAAATCCAACGAGCGCGCATGTTTTTTTTAACTTAGGACAAGCGTTATATTACGCAAAAAAATATCCTGAAGCTCTCTACGCTTATAAAAAAGCTATTCAATATAAGCCTGATCACTACCGTGCGTTTATGCAAATCGGAAAACTCATGATTGATGTCAACCAATCAAATGATGCCATTGCCCCTCTTAAACAATCATTACAAATTGAACCTAAAAATGCAGATGCCCGTATTTTACTTTCGCGTGTTTATAATGATAAACATCTCTTTAACCAAGCAATTGAACTTGTTTTAGAAGGTTTACAATTAGAACCAAATCATATTAACTTACGTTTTGATCTTGCAAATACATACAATTTAATTAATCGTCTTGATGAATCTTTGGCAATCTACCAGGAGCTGAATCGACTCATCCCACATAATGCATCAATTTTATATAATATTGCCTTTACGTTAAAAAAACTTGGCCGCTTAGCAGAATCAATTCCTTATTACAATCGCACACTTGAAATTAATCCTCATCATGCTGAAGCAATCTTCAGCCGCGGTCTTGCTTACTTAGTAATTGGAGATTTTGAAAAAGGTTGGCAAGGTTATGAATGGCGCTATAGTCGCCCTTCTCAAGGATCATTGCGCAATTATGATCAACCTCGCTGGGATGGTTCTGATTTAGAAGGCAAAACAATACTCATTCATGCAGAACAAGGACTGGGAGATACGTTCCAATTTATTCGTTATGCACAACTTGTTAAAGAAAAAAATGGCATTGTTATCGCGGCAGTACAAAAACCATTGGTCACTATTATGAAAAATTGCAAAGGCATTGATCAAGTTATTTCACTTGAAGAAACACCACCACATTTTGATGTACATTCACCAATTATGTCTCTACCATTTGTGCTCAAAACAGTTATTGATACTGTTCCCAACGAAATACCATATTTGTACGCAAATGAAAAACTTACTGCTGAATGGAAACAAAAATTAGCTACAGATAAAAATTTTAAAATTGGTATTTGTTGGCAGGGAAATGATAATTATGCAACACCATTATTGCGTGCAACCGTTGCTCAAAAATCAGTTCATCCAAAACAATTTGAACCAATTTGCAATATTCCCGGTGTCAGCATTTATAGTTTACAAAAAACAACAGGTACCGATCAGCTGAAAGAACTTCCTGATGGTATGCACATTATTACCTTTGATGGCGATTTTGATCAAAGCAATGGTCGCTTTATGGATACCGCTGCAGTTATCAAAAATCTCGATCTGGTGATTACGGTTGATACATCCATTAGTCACCTTTCAAGCGGACTTGGTACGCCAACATGGGTTATGCTTCCAAATCCTTCCGATTGGCGCTGGATGCAGGATCGAACAGATTCTCCATGGTATCCAAACGTATTACGTTTATTTAAACAACCGACACCAGGAGATTGGGAAACAATGATTCAAGAAGTGGCGAAGGAATTAGAAAAGCATATTGCAAAGAAGTAGAATAACACTCCGTTCGTTTCCTTCGACGAGCTCCGACTTCGCTAAAGCTTCTTCGGACACGTCAGGACGAACGTAGGAAAAGTGCAATCTCGTTCACATAGGAAAAGTACAATCTCGTTCGTGGGTAGCGTGTCAAACCATACGGACATAATTTAAAAGCCATTATGAAAAAACTAATAATCATCTTACTATTACAAATTCTTACAGCATATCCCATTCCTTCACTACAGCAAGCATTAGAATATCAAAAAAGTGAACAATTTGCTGAAGCAATCGCATGTTATGAAGAAATAATTACTCACGATATTGCCAACATAAATGCATATTTTAACCTTGGCTATTGCTACCTTGCAATTGGAAACAAGGAAAAATCAATTGCTTCATTTTTACATGTTCTGGAACTCAATCCAGATGCTATTCCTGCCCAATATAACCTCGGATATGTATATAAAACATTCGGAGATATAGATACAGCAATTGAAATATACAAAGAAGTTATACAACTATCTGATTATGATCCTGCTCACCTTGCTCTTGGTTTTGCGTATATCACGCAAGGTGATTTTGAGAATGGTTGGAAGCAACATGCACGATATCTTTCCCAACATGGAAAAAATGCTGATGCATTACGTGGATTGTTAGAAACAGATACAATACTTTACAGGAAAATACTATTACGCCCAGAAGGTGGACTAGGAGACACAATCAATTTCATTCGCTATGCTCAGAAACTCAAAGATATGGGTGCTGATGTCATTGTTGCATGTCAAAAACCTCTCATTCCTCTTTTTTCACGCTGTGAATATATTGATCAACTGATCCCAATAAATCATCCAATGCCTGATTATGATGCTGATGCAACACTCATGAGTTTACCAGCTATTTTTGGTGATGATGAAACAACTGTTCCACAAGAAATTCCTTATCTTTTCGCCGATCCAATTCTCGTTAATTATTGGCAACAACAACTGGCGCATGATACTAACTTTAAAATTGGTATCTGTTGGCAAGTAGATGTTCATAATGATCAATCAAAATTACCTATTGCACGTCGAGGATATCCTCTTGACTGCTTTGTACAATTAGCAGATCTTGAAAACGTTAGTTTTTATAGTTTGCAAAAATATGATGGGATTGAACAACTTGCAACAATTCCATTAGAATTCAAATTACATGTTTTTGAGAATCTTGATGAACAGGTAGGTCCATTCATGGATACTGCTGCTCTGATGAAAAATCTTGATCTGGTAATTACCGTAGACACTGCGATCGCACATCTTGCAGGAGCTCTTGGTTGCCAAGTATGGCTTTTGCACCCCTATGCAACGGCTGATTGGCGTTGGATTCATGGAAAAAATGATTCTTATTGGTACCCAACAATGCGCATTTTCAAACGACACACACCATTTGGTTATGAAGCGGTAATACAAGAATTAAGAACAGAACTAGAGAAATTATTACACAAGAAATAATAAAAAAAAGAGAGAGGTATATAAATACCTCTCTCTTTTTAAAAAAACTTAGAAATTTAGTTGTCTTTATACGATGAGCTTGTTGATGCAGATGAATTCATCCATGAGCTAGCATAGTTTTTTGCAGCTACAAGAGCAAGAAATGTCAAAAAACCTGCTTGATCGCATGCAACTTCTTTAGCTATCGGCGCCAAATATTGAGCAGTGCTTTTTACCACAGGATTAACGTTAGATCTCACCTTATATCCCATAACTTGTTCTGGCAAAACATCTACTTTGTTTGCAACGCCATTAAAGCCACCAACTTTATCACTTACCGTATTTATTGCTACTCGCCCAGCATAATTACCAAGACCAAAAGCTACAGTCACTCCAAGATGGCTTCTATCCAAATTACGACCTTGTGCATAATATTCCGGAGCCATTTTCATAGCCGTTGCTACTGCTGATTGTACCTCAGGAGATTTGACACCAGTATTTACCGCTGCTACTACAACAGAAGTTCCTAAAGAAAAATTCTGTGAAGATCCTTCATAAACAACCTTACCATTTTCCTTGAATTTCTTTAAATAGTCAGTTTTAGGTTCTACTTTCTTAGGTTTTTTTTCCCCCTCAGAAGCATAGACACCACCAACAAATACAACCGCTGTCATGACTAACGCCTGAGACATAATACGAAACGTATTCATAAAAACCCTTCATAAAAAAATTGTAATAAATAATTTATTCTTTAATACGATTATACAGACTTTTTTTCGTTTTGCTACTTTACTTTACTCCTATTTTTTTATATGAATATGCATAAAAAAGAGAATATTACTTCACCATAAAGGAGAGCCATGAAATCAATACATACTATCTTTACTACTATTACTGCAAGCCTTTTAATAAGTACACTTCAAACAAGTTGCCAAACTATTAGTGCGGAAATATCATATGGAGAACTCATTGATAAGATCACGATTTTGACTATTAAATCTCAACGTATTATCAGTGAAGAAAAACTAAAGAACGTTCGCACCGAGCTACAATCTCTACAAGAAACATGTAATGCTTTTATTGGCAATCGCGAAGATATTGCCCATTTACAAGCATTGCTACAAGAAGTTAACGAAAATTTGTGGGATATTGAAGATGCAATCCGCATTAAAGAACGCAATAAAGAATTTGATGATGAATTTATTGAGATTGCCCGCAGCGTATATATTACCAATGATCAACGATGCTCCATAAAAAAACAAATTGATCTTCTTCTTGGCTCGCGCATTACTGAAGAAAAATCATATGAAGAGCTCGTATAAACCTTGAACTAATTATCGCGCATTATAAACTAGTATAATCCCCATCCTCTATTACATGCCGAATGGGGACCCCATATTAAGAGGCTTTTTTGATTATATAATAAAAGCAAAACAGGATAATAATGCGCGATTCTTTTAATACCTTTTTACAAAACAACCTGAATCCTTCTCAACAAAAAGCAGTACACCATGAAGCAGGAGCAGTTCTTGTTGTTGCTGGTGCTGGATCAGGAAAGACACGCGTTATTACCGCACGCATTACTAATCTTATTATAAATAGAAATATTCCTGCATCTTCAATTGTCGCTTTGACCTTCACCAATAAAGCTGCAACAGAAATGAAAGAACGTATTGCATCATTTTTAGGCCATCATAGTGACTTGCCTTTTGTAGGAACATTCCACTCTTATTGCGTACAATTACTCAAAAAATATCAAGACCATCTTCCTCATCCTTTTTTTTCAATTTTGGATAGCGATGATAAACAAAAAATGATTCAGAGTATTTTGCAGCGCAATGGATTACATAAACAATTTACGGCAAAAAATGTTGCGCATATGATTTCACAAATGAAAAATCATATCGATGAAAAAACACAACCGGCAACAGAATATCTTTCTCATCCGTTGCTCACTGATGTTTATAATGCTTACGAAACAGAAAAACGAGCATCAAAATGCCTTGATTTTGATGATTTATTGCTCGAAACATTGCGTTTACTGCAAAAAAACAGCGTCATTAAAACTAAGTTTCAGGAAAAAATTCGTCATATTTTAATCGATGAATATCAAGACACTAATGTGGTACAACATGAACTACTCAAAGCAATGTCTCTTTCTGATAATACCCTTTCTATTGATTCTGTCTGCGCTGTCGGCGATGAAGATCAATCGATTTATTCATGGCGTGGTGCAACGGTAACCAACATGAAAAACTTTAAAACGGTCTTTCCTGGTACAACGGTTATCACCATTGAGCAAAATTACCGCTCTGCCCAACCAATATTGAATCTTGCCAATAGCACCATACAAAACAATACATGCCGAACACCAAAAAATTTATGGTCAGAAAAAAAAGGTAATAATAGAATTAATAGGTTGCTATGCTTAACTGAATATCAAGAAGCACGGGCAATTACACAATTGCTTTTGATAGCAAAAGAAAAATATGGTCTCAACAATGTTGGCATATTATATCGCGTTCATACACAATCACGGGCAATTGAAGAAGCATTACTTAAAGAATCAATTCCTTATCGTATAATCGGTGGCATTCAATTTTATGAACGTAAAGAGATTAAAGATTTACTTGCCTATCTTAAAATTATCGCAAACCCTTTTGATAGAACATCGTTTTTCCGCATAATTAATGTACCTACACGAGGATTGGGCGATAAATTTGAAAGCATTTTTTATACACTATGGTCTGATGAACCTTTTGCTACCTGGCATGATATTATTAAAAAATTACAAGCAGATGGTACACTCGGCAAAGCAAAAACCACAACACTCGAAGAATTTGCGGCAATCGTACACAGCATTGAACCAACAACACCCACAAGCAAAGCTCTTGAAACTATTATTACTCAAACAAATTACATCAGTTACATCAAAAATAACGATGAGCCACAAGAAGCTCAGGCCCGCCTTGATAATATAAGAGAGCTTTTTGAAGCAGTAAATCACTTTGAAACACAAGGCACTACAACTATTACGCAGTTTCTTGATGAAGTTGCTCTTATGCAAGAGAAAATGAGCAAACAAAATAGAGATGCGCATGCTGTTTCTCTTATGACGTTACATGCAGCAAAAGGATTAGAATTTGATCTTGTTATTTTACCCGGCATAGAAGAAGGAACATTACCAACAACACGTTCTTTAAATTCTCATGATGCAATTGAAGAAGAACGGCGTCTTTTTTACGTTGGCATTACTCGAGCAAAGGAACATTTACTCATCACTACCACTAAACACCGATATTCATATGGTCAAATGGTTGATCAATTACCTTCTCCTTTTTTAGGCGAAATTCCATCAGATTTGTTACCACATGAAGACTGTTCTTATTGGAGCATAGCTCAGGTTAATCAATTTTTTGCAAACTGGTTGGGCGGTAGTCAGCTCAAAAGACAATCGAATATCTACGTTCCCGACTTTATGCCTTCTTCTGCTAAAGCTTCCGGCTTGGCTAAGGCTTCGTCGGACATGCCAGAAGGCGCTTCAAGAAAAATAGAATCAAAAACTACTTCTTTTGATGTGAAAATAAAGACGGGAAGCCTGTGGAAAAAAAATCAACCAGTAAAACATGCAAAATACGGCGTAGGAACAATCCAAGACATCGAAGAGAAAACCTCCGGTGAAACACATATTACGGTGCGTTTTAGAACAGGTATAAAAAAAATTGTTGCGCAATTCCTGCAGCGATTGTAAAAATAACCACATATGCCAAGTACAGGACTTTCACGCGCTCGTTCTGAACTTGTTGAAGAATATCTTCGAGCGCACTAAAAGAACTTATGAAACCAACCCTATACCTGAGTCTTTGTACCGAATTTTTTGACCTTGATAAGCCGATAGCCGCCCCAGAAGAATACGCATTTTTTCGGCACTATCTTGAACAAGCAACAGGTCCTATTCTTGAACCAATGTGCGGAACTGGCCGCTATCTTATTCCTTATCTTGAAGAAGGATTTAATGTAGAAGGTTTTGATGCATCACCATTTATGCTCAATGCTTTACATGAGAAATGCGCACAAAAAAAACTCAATCCACAGGTGTGGGAACAGTTCTTAGAACAAGTACCTCCAACAAAACAATATAATCTCATTTTCATTCCTGATAGTTCATTTTGTTTATTTTTGGATCCTGCTCAAATCGTAACGGCACTACAAAAAATCTATGAATTATTACAACCAGGTGGAACATTTATTTTTGATGTTGAAACAGTACATGCAATTCCCGCAAAAATAGGTTTATGGCACGGCAAAGCATATAAAAAAGCAGATGGAACAACCATTATTTCAAGCACGTTGCCTTTGCCTATAGAAAACAATATTGCATCAGTTATTTGCCGCTATGAATTAATGGATAAAACAGAAATTATTAAAACAGAAATGGAATATTTCCAAATCAGACTCTATTACCCTGATGAATTAGAAGAAATTTTAAAAAGTATTGGCTTTACTCAGGTCAAACAAATTGAAGCCTATGATGTAAATAGCTCTCCGTGCGCACAAGATTATACAGTTGTTTTTGAGTGCAAAAAATAGCCTCTATGCCATTACTGTGAAACACTTTAGAAATAAAAATCATTGATTTAGTTCGTACACATATTTGTTGTTTGTGAATTTAAAAAAGTAACACATTCAATCATTCGGGAAGTAAATGAAGCTTATTTATAATCCTCTTATAGTTTTCTTTTTACTTACAACATCAAATTTTTTACATTCATATGAATTTTATTCGACTCATCCTACAGCAAAAATAGAATTACCCGATAATTTTTCTCAACCCAAAAAAAATTATTTAGATAACTTACATTTTAAAGCAAAACATCTAAAAAATATGATTCAACGGAACACAACCCCATTGCCTCATAATCATATACACCCAATAATATCTAAACAATAGGATCCGATACCATATATTGATCCTTCTTCCATAATCAATTATGCATCAATTTCAATAAAATCAGAACGCAACAAAACACTTAATCGGTTTATTGAGAATGATCCGGCAATACATACATTCTCTTTAAAAAAGTACTCTTTATCCAATCTTAGTGAAGAATATTTAACATTTAACAATATCGAAATTAGTTCTCTAGAATCTTGTCAAGGCAATATCCTACAACAAACAATTCATCAAGAATTTATAGTATTAACAGATGCAACAGCTCATCTTTGGAATCAAAAATTTTCCTCCAACGAAGTTAAAGGCCTAACAGCCGTGATTGGTAACTTTATCGCTTCAGGAATCTCATTTAATCAAAAAGATGAGATTAAAAAAGCACTTACTTTAGCTGATGCAGGATGGGCAATATTTGATTGCATTTTGGCTGCAGGTGAAGGAGCTATTGATGGAATAACCACAGTAGTAAACGATATAACCCACCCTATTCAAACTGTTCAAAATTTTGCTCGTGCTACAATTTCTTGCGGATACTATCTTGGTATCGCTTTACAAGAAATAGGTTGTGTAACAACCTCTCTTATCGGTGGTGATTTTGATATAGCACACAATAAATACGCACTATGGCAAAAACATTTTAAAAATATTACCTGGGAACTTAATGAATATAGCAAAACATTAACTGCACGCGATGCCATAAAAACAATAACTTCCTCACTTATTCAATGCTATGCAACAACACGCGCAGTAAATGGTTTTAGCTCTCTTTTTAATAAGGCTCATCAAAGTGCTATTTCAATAGCAAAGAAAATAGGCGATGGTATTGAAGAAAGTCATTTATTGATGTCTGCAGAAGGCATTCCTCTTCGTATTGCTCAAGAGACAATTAAACAAATAACCCAAATTCCTTCAAAAAAAATTCCTTGCGCTCGAGATAAACTATTACAAGTACTTGCCACATTCAAAAACCAAAAGATACAAGTAGGAAATGTGACATGCTTACTGGATAAAGATGGCCTAAAACATATTCTTGAACGACATCACCCTTTGTATTGGAATGGAACAATGACAACAAAAAAACAAACTTTTTTTCATAAAAACATATCGATTGATGAAATAACTGATATTATTAAACAAGTTATCAAACAAAATAAAAAATTAATTATCAAACAAGGCATAATGAACGGTCAAATAGATGGTATTATCAACAACATTCGATACCGAGTAGGCTTTCAAAATGGACGAATAGGACAATTTTATATTCCTACAGTACAGTAAATAGAGAATAATGAAAGTTTTTTTATGAGCTTCACTATTAAGTCGTATCTAAAACACACACATAGAGATATTCGTAATCTGAACGATGTTGAAAAAAGACCTTTATACTATTTTATTGACATCAACAATACAAAAGAAATTTTACTTATAAAAAACAATTTGGATCACTATTATATTTATGGCGCCATATGTTTAACATATAATCAGCAAATAATTATGGACTTTACTTATTATGATCTTATTGATCAATTATGGGGATATTTTTTAAATATGATTGAAGAATTCTTAGAAAAGAAAAAATCAGAAATGTCTTTCCCTGACCAACCTCTACCAATATCTATGCACAAATTATCTGATGAATACATTCTTTTTTCAGTAGGATTTGCTGAATGGACTCTACCAAAATATGAATTTTTTAATGCTCTGCTCACAGGAGCTAAAGACTTTTTTGAAAAAATGATGTTATTAGTTGAGGAAAATAACAATTATCACATCTATGCTTTAAAAAAAATAAAAAACCTAGAAAACAAAATTTCGGATTTAAAAAGATAATGTTCACTGTAAAATCCTATATCAAATATCCGAAAAAAATATTTATAACCTTAATTTAGAAATTTAATAAAATCATGAAAAATATATTTAAACTTCCCGCATACGTTGGCATTATTCTCAAAAAAGAAAATCAGATTTTACTCGTACAACGTCATAACACTGATTGGGCCTCCGGTTATTGGAATTTTCCCGGCGGATTGCTTGAAGAAAATGAAACATTAACAACTGCAGCTGCACGTGAAACCGCTGAAGAAATTGGAGTGAGTGTTAATCCTACTGATTTTATTTTTTCTCATGTTTTACACATTCGTGCAAATAACAAGAATACACAGGATATCATCGGATTTTACTTCATCGCAGAACAATGGAATGGCACTATAGAAAATAAAGAGCCACATCGTCATAGCGATGTGGCTTGGTTTGACTTGAATAATTTACCAACAGATATTACGGAACATGCATTGCTGGCAATAGAAAGCATCAAAACTCATAAACAATATTTTGAAAATGGCTGGTAATTATAAACCGCTTTCTTCAATATCTCGTAATGCATCTTGCATGCCAACAAAACTTTTAACCTTAACCCATTTGCCTGGTTCTGTGCTTTTGTAATTTTCAAAAAAGTGTTTGATCATGTTTTTGGTAGCATCATCAAGATCTGCCAAATCATTGATATTGGCATAAAAAGGATCAACTTTTTTGGTTGGGACAGCAATAATTTTGTTATCAATTCCCGCTTCATCTTCCATTTCAAGCATGCCAATCACGCGTGAAGGAATAAATGAACCTGCTTGAACTGGATATGATGAAATAACCATTACATCAACCGGATCACCATCTTTTGCAAGCGTATTTGGAATATAACCATAATTAAATGGATATGCCATAGCAGTATACATAAAGCGGTCTACCACCAGCATTCCTGTTTCTTTTTCTACCTCGTACTTAATCATCGAATTTTTAGGGATTTCAATCAAAACATTGATTTGTTGCATAAATTACCTTTGAAAACATAATTATATTTGAAACTTATAATAAGTTTACCAAAGAAAACAGCTTCTATCTATAGCATGAAAGTATAAGATCATTATAGTTTTTTCATAAGCAACAAAATCATTGCTCCAAAACTGAGCATAGCCGCATACGTTAACCCTATAGTCGGCGATCCATAAGACCATAAAAGACCTACTATAACGCTAGAAATCAAATCGCCAACCCCGTCAAGAGAATGCAATATGCCAAACCCTACTCCACGCATAGGTTCTGGTAGCATAAAAGATGCCTGTGCTTTTTCCAATACTTTCACGGTACCCGCGCTTAATCCAGCACATCCAAAGAAAAGTAACCAAAACCATAATGATGCAGTATTGACCATAAAACCAAGTGCGGTAATACCAAAGCCACCAAAACCAAGCACTGCAAGTAATGTGGTACGATTACCATAATCGCTCAGCGTTCCAATACCAAACTCACTGATCGCTCGTATAATATTAAAAAATGCATAGAGCAGCACACCTTCTGCCGTGGCAACAATTGCTGATTGTTCATACCCAAGCAGCTCCTGTACACGATAAATAAGCAATGCCTGATTAAAATTACCACAGCCAAACAAAAACATAATCGATAAAAAATAAATAAATTCTGAAGGAAGTTGTTTAATTGTTGAAAAAAATGTCACTTTCTCATCTTCATGATACTCACGTTTTTCTTCTGTTGTTATCAATAAAATAGAAAGTGCGGCACACAAACCAGGAATGAATGCTATAAAAAAAATAGAGGGAAATGCATAATTCATTTTCAAAAGAACGAATGTTAGAATAGGGCCAATAAGCGCTCCCAAAGTATCCCATGCACGTTGCAATCCAAATGCTTTTCCATATGATGATGCAGACACAACACTTGCAAGCCATGTATCACGCATAGGTTCTCGCAAGCCTCTGCCAAACCATGCAACAATTTTATACAGAAGAATAGCAATTATTGATTGTGCTGTTCCAATTAAAGGAAGAAAAATGGCCACCAAACCATAGCCAATAATTAAAAATGGTTTATAGAAAGGAACCCTATCGGATAACCATCCAGAAAATAATTTTGCAGCAGTTGAAACAGCATCGGAAAAACCTTGGATAAGGCCTAAAGCTAACGGTGCGTATGCTGCTCCGATTAATTGTGCAACAAACATCGGCAAAATTGCGGTACTCATTTCATGGCACCAATCACCAAAAAAACTAGCTGAACAAAAACCAATAACATTTCTATTCAACCAGCTTTTCATATATCTTTCCTTAATAATTTACTTCACTCTACTTTATTTTCTTTTTAAGTTGTTCATAGTTTGGTTATGGCGTGCTGTAGTATTATGGCTTGTTGCATTTAAACGTGCTCCAAAACTAGCATGAGGATTAATACTTACTGTTTTTGCTGACCCAGCTTTCTTAATGTCTTCTTTCATTTTTCGATCAATTTGTTCTTGTCTGCGTTTTTGCGCTTCAGCTTCTTGTCTTTGTCTTTCTTTTTGCGCTTGATCCCGTGCAGATTGTGCAGCAAATATATTATTTGAACTAGCTAATAATAATATTACCAACGACAAACTTCTTTTTGTGATGCGCATGATTAGCTCCTTAGGTGGTAGTTATTTATGATAATACACACAAAATAATACTTGTTTTTATGCAGAAATTATAGATTTAAAAAAATAAAAAACTACACTTTTGAGTTTCTTCATTGTATAAAAATTAACATATACTTTTAACTTATCAAGGAGATTTATGAAAAATACAATGAAGCTATGCCTTATTATAATATCATGCATATCTGCTACTACATATTGTGCTGAAAAACCACTGAATGCTGACAAAATTATTAGAAAAGCGCATGCTACAGGCAAACCAATACCACAGGAAACAGTAAACAAAATAATGCAACAACAGCAGGATTTTCTAAAGCAACAATCATTCGATATGGCAAGAGTATCAATAAATAGTTATATTCACGCTCAACAGCCCATTCCTAAAAGAATTATTCGAATGGCAGATCAAGAAAGTGCTGCATTAGCAACCGCACATAACACAAATCTTCTTCAACAAAAAATACAAGAACAAAAATAAAATTTAGCTCAAATGATAGTTGCCTATCACTTGAGCTTAGACAAAGCTGTGTTTTTTACTTTAGAGTTCCGAAGATTATCTAAAGTTTTTAATTTTTATCCCCGCGCTCACCCTGAACTTGTTGAAGGGTTTCTTTGAGCGCTCGTAAAGAAACCCTTCAACAAGTTCAGGGCGAGCGCAGCGAGAAATGAACGCAGTGTTTACTGATAACCTTGTCGATGCATTAGGGCGAGCACATGGAATAAAAATTAAAAAAAATGAAATTTCTTGAGTTTTCGGATAATCTCTTAGCTAAAAAAATAGCTATATTTTAAAAAAAACTCATCTGATGGGGGCATTTGTTTCTTGGGGACAAAAATGAGATAATAGTAAAGATACTTAAATATCACATATATAAGGCTATTTTTATGAAAAAAATATTTCTCATTGTCTTTGCACTATTCTTTCAGCTTGGCGCGAATTCTCTACAGCCTATCCAGCCATCTCCATCAGAGACTCCTCCCTCTGTTCCGTATTATTTAACTCCCGCTTATATAGAAGAAGAATCAAAAAAGCCTAATTTTTACATTCGGCATGGAGAGGATTCTAACTGGTTCTATGGGAAAATTCATAATTTTTACGATGAAAAAATTTTCTTTGATAGAGATATATCAGGAAAACCCATTTATAAAAAAATATCCGAACATGCCGCTGATAATCCTAAATTTGGCAAAGTTCTTTTGGTTCTTTATTACCACAAAAAAAAATATAAGAATCAATTTGTGATTATGGGAACTTACTCAAATCAAGGTGCTCTTAAAAAATTCTTACGAAAAATGCAAACATTGTTCGGTTATTCACGCGGTGCAGCAACGTGGTGCCCGAAACAAAATGCCCTTATTTTTCGCGCAATTGATATTAAAGTTGATTCAACAGGACATAGCGCTGATATTTCATTTGATTCACAAATAGGCAAAAAGTTTGAACAATGGCTCGCGTCAAAAAAGACAAATAATTAAGAGCTAATTATTTGTCTTTTTTTATTTTTCTATGGCAAACGTCTTGCATATATCCTCTGGTAAATCATTTAAAATAAATTCACGATTCGGTCTTTTACTGCATTCCAATAATTTAAAGCTTTAGTTTGTAATTCATTTAAAAAAGAGCTCCTTTGTAGAAGCTCTTTTTTTTCTATCAAAAAATAATTGGTAGTTCCATATAATCCCATTGTTATATCATCTTTAATAATATACACGGGAATGCGTTGCAATAATGGTCGCTTACTTTCTACACAGCTAAAATATGCAGGTAAGAAAATAGAAGAGAGCATTTCTGGATGCTCAGTTGCTGTTTCTCCAACTAAATAAATACCACCAAATGGCAATGTATTCCATACAAAATTGTATACAAAGCGTGCATAAAAGGTATAAAACAATTCGGCTGCTTTTGCACAACATGCATCATCTTGCGCATTGGCCAAAATATTCATAGCATCTGAGTAGTTTTTATCTGATGAACAACCTTTATAGTTCATATCTTGTAAAATGCGGTATAAACATTCAATTCCTGGTTGTGCTACAAAAAATGCCCAATGAATCGTTTTAAAATTACGCATTTCTCTCATGCGCAATGATAACTCTAATTCAAAAGCATCAAGCGCGGGAAAATCTCCCGTGCCCGCTTCTGCCGGAAAACTAATATAGGTCTTCTGCTCATCATTCCAAATCATGGAAACAGTACCCAATCCTGCACCAGCACCAATGATAACTCTTTTACCATTTTTCTCTGCTGAGGCATCATAGAGAGTGGTAATTTTGTTATCATCTACAAAATTCACTCCGTAACTCAGTGCTAAAAAATCATTTACTATGATTGCTGATATGAGATCATCATTTTGTGCAATAATTTCTTTTGCATTAATCACGTATGGTAATCGCCAATGCTGCAAGTAATCTTGGTCAGCAGAAGGAACTCCGGGACCAGCAAAACACGCATATTGTATGGTCATACCATAAATTTCATTCACATATGATAAAAATGTCTTGATTGCATCACTAAACGTTTGAATATCTTCATTTTTAATATGCGTTGAAAGAAGCAATTGCGGCTTATTGTCTTCAATAGAAAAAACTCCGCAATCTACTCCTTTATCACCACTTATAGTGGATAAGATGAGGTTATGCTTATCTGCCACACTCATATGCTCTTGGATTGTATACTTTTCAATTGCACTTAAACTGCTTGCACTGAGCAATAAAAATAAAACATATTTCATTAAGATGTCCTTACCGTTTATAGCAGTTTACGGTTAATCAGAATTAATCTTTAGATCGTATCATTCTATACCAAATCAAGCAACCGCTTCATTGTGCGTTTGGCATACAACCAACCAATAAAGGTAAAGCAACATAAAGCAATACAACACCAATGCCACGGCAAGCAATCACCTTGCCCCAGAAGCGCTGCACGAATACCTTCCATCACGTACAAAACAGGATTGCATAAGAATGCATACGCAAGCGGCTGTGATAATTTATAAATTGAAGCCCATGAAAATTGAAAACCACCCATAAACCAGAGTGGAAAAATAAAACGTGTCCACACATTTTCCATTTTGGATAATGCTCCAACATGCGCAGTAACAGCAAGCGTAAATACGCCAAAGAATATATTTGATAAAATCAATATGATAACAAATTTAAGCCATGATATTTCTGCAAGGCTAAAATCGTTCCAAAACAATAGTTTGCCAAACGGTATCAACCCAAAACTTAAAATAATACCTATAAGTGAGTATGAAAATATAAGACTCCACAATAAAACCGTAGGACTCAATGGCAATGTTAAAAGATAATTGAGATGATTATCTCCTTCAATATCTGAGATAAAGCGAAAAGAATTACCATATATTTCAAAGAGACCCACCGTTGCTATCACTGTTGCCAACTGAAAACACCCATAACTTTGCGTAAGGCCATATTCCTGCATAATATAACCCATGACCATCAATGAGCAAAAAGCCCAAATATATAAATTAATTGTTTTATCAACTAATTATTGTCGTGCAATATAAAAATGAGTTTTGGTGAGTTTACATAAAATATCAGAAAATCGAAATAAACCATTATTCATATATATTCCCTATTCATCGCCAGATGCATTATTATCCATCAATGCAATAAATACATCTTCTAAATTTCCCATATTAAAATCTGCTTTTAATTTATCAGGCGTTTCAATTAATTTAATCAATCCACCATCAAGCACACACACACGATCAGAAAGTTGTTCGGCTTCATCAAGATAATGCGTTGTTAAAATAACGGTTACACCAAGTGCCTTTAAATCCTTAATTTGTTGCCATAATTGACGCCTAATATGAGGATCAAGACCAACTGTTGGTTCATCCAAAATAACCAGTTGTGGATTATGCATTAATGCTCGCGCAATCATAAAACGCTGTTTATAACCACCAGAAAGAACTGAAGCCTTTTGATGTAAATACTGAGCCAAATCAAATTGAGTAACCAATTGCTCAAGACGTGTATTGATCTGTTCTTGTGTCATCCCATAATAACTACCAGAAAAACGTAAGTTTTGTTCGAGAGTCAGTTCTGGATTTAAATTTGGCCGCTGAGGACAAAAACCAATATGATAGCGATATGTTGCGATATCGGAGTAAATTGATGCACCTTCAAATTCAATATCACCTTCTGTTGGCGGATGAAGCGTTGCAATAATTGATGATAATGTCGTTTTCCCCGCACCATTAACACCTAAAAGTCCTAAAATTTCGCCTTTATAAATATCAAGAGAAACACCTTTGAGCGCTTCTTTTGAGTCATATTTTTTTTTGATATTTTTTATCTTTAATAAAACATCATTCATGTAATTTTTCCTTTATGATTAATTTTTATACAAAATCGAGTAAGCGTTTCATTTTATAGTACGCATAAGACCAACAAATCATGATGTAACAACAAAGAGCTGCGCAGCAAAACTCCCATGGTAAAAATGCCGATGTACCTAATAATGCTCCTCGCATTCCTTCAGCAACAAAGGTAATAGGATTACACAAAGTCAAATACGCAGCAGGAGCTGATACTACATACAAAGCTTTCCATGAAAATTGGTAACATCCCAAAAACCATAATGGCCAAATAAAACGCATCCAAATATTTCTCATTTTTGAGATTTTTCCAACATGCGCTATCATCGCAATGGTGAACAGAGAGAAGAAGGTATTTGCCAAAAGCGCTATGATAATAAACTTAATCCATGATATTGCAGCAATATCAAAGCGATTATAAAGAACTAATGAACCAAATGGTAATAATACAGCAGTCAAAAATAAGCTCACGAGACCATAAGAACACGCCATACTCAATAACACTGTTGCCGGTTTTGCAGGAAGCGTAAGATAATATGAAATATTACGATCTCCACCAATATCCATAATGGTCTTTGTTGCTGAATTATAGACTTCAAAAAGACCTACAACCGCAACAATTGATGCAAACTGAAATACGCCATAGCCACTAGCCAAACCAAAGTTCTGCATGATATATCCCATAATAACGAGCGTTATACTGGTCCATATATATAAATTAATGATCTGATCCCACAAACCCTTGCGCGCGATCAATAACTGAGTACTCACCAATTTACAAAAAATATCAAAATATCGAACACATCCTATGCCCATATTTTTATCCTTATATGTTTGTTGAAAACATGATTAAAAAAATGTCTATTCAATAGCTGATTCATCGCCAAAAAAACTAAAAAAAGTATAAAAAAGAAATCTGCTTGTAGTGTACAAGCGGAATACAGACCCTCTGTGGTAAAAAGCTTTACCAATGAGGCTTTATAAATGAGTAATTAACCTAAAAAAGTGATTTCCATAATAGTGGCTCCTTCAACAGGAATATATTTGATCTTATATATTATGATAGCAAACAAAAGAACCTCGTCAAGCACATTATGAGAAAATTTATTATGATTTTAATCATTTTTGTATTACCATAAAAACAATATTTTATCCTTCAAATAGAAGATACCTGATGAAAAAAAAATACCATTGCTGTTTTTGCAGCACAGAAATTATATCTAACACCGTTGATGTAACCGGTCTTATTGTGATCACCAACTTTGATAAAAGTGAGAAAAAACAAGAAGTACAACAACTATTTTGCCATATTTATTGTTTAAAAGATAAGCTGCCATTAACCATTGATTTATACGGACTCAATCCAGAGAAAAATTAATATGTCATACAAAAAATCATTATCTTGTGCCTTAGCTCTATTAATGACAACCAACAGCCTAGCAATCGAAAAAGAAAATAATCTTGTTTTTCGCAATGGTGTTTTATTCTTAACAGTTGCCGCTATTGGAGTTATCGCATTCTCACCAAAATTACGATCATGGTTTAGTCAACGGATAAGTAATTTTTTCCATAAATCTACTACCAATAAAGAATCTACTACTGATACGAATACAAACATACAATGGGAAAACTTTTCTCTCTCGGGAAATGATTTAATCATCAATGATGATAAAACGTTGGAAGCAAAAAACCTTCCTTGTATTAAACCTTCTGGAATACTTGAATCAATAAATTTTAATTCTCCCATAGAAACAGTACGTATTGTTTTTCCTATTGCAACCATTGCTATTAATGATGATGAAGAGCCTCGCATTATACGAGATAAAGCATTCAAAGATATTATATTTATAGTTGATGACGGTGTGTTAACAGCAACCACATCTGACGGAAAACCGAGAAAATTTGAATATAAAGGCACACCCTTATGCACTGTATATGCGCGATTAAAAAGTACCACCCTAAAAACTTCTTACGGCTCACGGGTAATAATTCAAAATCAAGAATTACATAACATAGAATCTTCTGGATCATCTCAAATTAGTGGATCTCTTAATGGCAGCAGCTGCGAACTCCTTCATATGAAATGCGATGGAGCATCCAAAATAATACTTAAAAATATAATGTCAGATTTGATCAAGTTACATATAAGCGGAAGTTCAGTAATTACCGCCCAGGGTAAAGCAAAAAATCAAACGGTAACAATTAAAGGTGCAAGCAAATACCATGGACTAGAGCTTATGTGCAACAATGGTGTTATCAATGCAACCCTTTATGGCTGCTCCGAGGCTTTCCTAGCCGGCACATCAGCAAACCAAGAAATCAATCTTTCAGGCTGTAGCACGTATCATGGCTATGCATTATCCGGTACAGATGCCACAATTAATCTTTCTGCTTGTTCCAAAGGTTATGTAAATGTTACCAATATCATTCAAGGTAAGATTTCAGGTGCAAGTCATATTTATTATAAGCAACATCCGAGAACATCAGTGATATGTTCAGATGTTTCTAAGTGTCACCGGATAGAATAATAATTCAGCAAGCTAGAAAATATTTAAAGCGCCGCGTAAAAGCGGCGCCTCTTTTTTACCAATTACTGAAACAAACGCTCAGATGATTTTTGTAGAACACCCGATTGATCTACTTTACATTCTAATACCACAAGATATCTGGTATCTATTGGATGATGTGGATCTTGTATTGGATTTTTATCTTCTACAAAACCACATGTTTCCAATACTTTCAGAGCAATCTGATGTGTTGGTCTAACCATAGTAAATACGCGTTTAACTTCAGGCAGCACACGAATAAGTGAGCCTAACAACAACTTTTCAAGGCCTTGGTTTTGTGCTTGTGGGCAAATAATCAAATTAATAAGTTTGATATTTCCTTTTGCAAGCGCGGGAGTAATAGAACTCATTACAAAACCCAAAAGTTGCGATGTCGCTTGCTCACGCACCAATGCAAAAAAATACAGATCACCGATAAGCCTATTAATAATTTCTTGCCCAAACTTACTCAAATCAGCAAGATAAAATTGTTTAATGGTTTCTTGTAATTTCTGCTCAACAGCCATCCAATCAACCTGATCTGCACCTTGTGCAAGCAAATCCTCACAACTCTTTAAAAATCCTCCGCTTGATATCGCATCAGGAAAATGTTTTAAAAATTGAGCTTCTGATACAGCAGTCACCTGACTTGCAAGATCACTTACTTCTTTTTTAAATTGTGCCAATTCTGGTGCAACAATATTAGCTATATGCCATTCTATTACAACATTACGCCCATCTTTATCGGACGCAAAAAATTTACCATATTTTTGGCTTTGATGATTATTCATCTTTTTACTTTCTATGTAAAAATTCATATAAATTTAAAAACGCAAAAAACCTCTGGCATAAATACCAAAGATAAAAAAAGAACGCTTAAAAAAGTACTTTTAAACTTTTTATAAGGTTTATTGGATAATGAATAGACTTTTCATAATTGGAGTTCCTTTTGGCAACGTTAAGCTGCTTTCATTTTTAATCCTAGCACCCTGAACTCTTTTGTCAAACCAGAACTGGGCATATCACTCCAAGAAAATAAGGTGCACCAGAAATGATGCACCTTATTTTTAACTCTCAGAAGCTTTATTTTAGATCCACGGTATTTCTATGAGATCATCTTCAATCAAGTGTGTTTTTTCATTATTTATCCAACGAGGAATCAGTTTTTTTGCATACACAAGATAAGCATAAAGACCATTTTTTGCTATTTTCTGACCATTAAAAATACCTGTTGGTGGAAAGGCTATACCAATACCATATAAATCTTCATCAATAATTCCTGTATGCTCATCAAATGTTACATCAGAGGAACCATTAACAAGAATCGCATTTGATTCATATCCAACTGCATAAATAGCTTTGGAGCATGTTGGTAATATCTGTTCTATATTTTCAGGAGTACTCAATACACGAATGAGATTCGCTGGCGGATTTTTTTCAAGTACATCTTCTGCCCACATAGATGCAACACCTTCTAACCCCGGTGATCCATGAAAATAATCTTCTAGATAAAAATTTATTATGTTTTTTACAGATAATTCAGATAAATTTTTTAAAACGAGTATTGCTGAATGCATACCACCAAACACTGCTATGCTATCATCTGGTGATATAAAATTAATTAATTTTTTTTTATTAAATGCATCATCAAGAGGTATTTCTGCAATATCATAATCAAACCGTTTTGGATGTGCACCAATTGCCAAAACAACTTTTTTAGCGCAAAAAGTTCCATCAGAACTTTCTAAAATCCAACAATTATCAACGCGCTGCAACGATGAGATACAATCTTTAATCGGCACCACCATATTTTGCAAATGCGCAGTAAAATCTAATAAAGGATCGACAATCACCTGCAATTGTTGAAACTGCTCAGCAGGATATGTATACAGTGTTAACAAAGAAGGAGAAATAATAGTTTTAAAATAAGGACACTTTTCTACATATTCTATCAAATGTTTTGTTTGTATATTGCCAGGTACTTCACCATAATATTTCCCTACTCGGCCAACATTAAATTCAGGATCAATCCATGCAACAGCTGATGGATCAACCCCTGCATCGAGCAAAACAGCAAGAGCTGTAATTCCTGCAAATCCTGCTCCTACAATTGCCCAATCGTAAGATAGGGGCTGATTTTTGGTTACTTCAGCATGTAACATATTTTTAGAAGGAATGAGCAATACAAAAGCAACACTAAAAAACATTTTTCTCATGATACTCCATCTTTTTTTAAACAGACGCTGTTTTGTTCAGGTTATACAAAATAGCGATATTGAATCAAGAGCGCATAGTTTTTTATTAATACCTCTTGTTTTTCAAAAAACTTCAGGATATTTATCTGGATCTGCTCGGCAATATTTTTCACCAAAACTTCCTACAGCATGTTCTGCTATTGTAACAAATGTTCGTTCAAAAAATCCGCCTCTTTTATCACGTTTTTCTTGTTGGATTGCACGCACATTTTCCAAGGATATGTTGTGCAAAGCACAGAGTGCATCGATAACTTCGAAAACATCTGCCAATTCTTCTATCAATTCTTTTGTCTCTTGAGCAGCACAAACTTCTTCTATTTCTTCTCGTAACTTAATTTTTAGTTGTTCTTCATACTGCACATCATCTAATTGTTTGCTGTGGATAATTGAACCCGTTGCTCTCATTAACTCTGGAGCTTTATCTCGCCATAACTTATTTTGCAAAAATTTGTGCATCATAGCTTTTCCTTGAAACTGTATTTATGTGATACCTTAGTTTATCATTAATGCAAAAACTGAGTTACATACTATTTCAAGTTTTATCAAGATATGACAAGAGAGAAATCATATGAAAATAAAAAACTTACTTTGTTATTCCATTTTACCATTGCTGTTGTACATTACATCCATCAAACCTGAAAGTTTTTTTCCAAATAAGTTGGTTAAAACAACATTAGATTCCTCTTGCGTTGAACAATTAAAATCTAGATATCTTATTCTTTTTTATGCTCTTGATAACAATCATCTTGTTAATAATACCATTCCTGTTGTGGTTGTTTATTTTCCTGTAATTATTGCAAAAGCTATTCCTGTAATACAAACATGCCTTACTGCGGCAACAACATTTTTGGGTGTTCATTTTGCTAAGAAAGCTCAACATAAATTACGTGCATCATCGCTGAATTCTTCTTCATCAAATAATTATAGCAGTTATTATCCTGATCCAAATGATCCCAACAATGACAAAAACAAATCAAATAATAAAGAACATCCTCATGGTATTTATAAAGATGCAGACTATCACCACAAAAATTCTACAAACAGAAAAAGCCCTTGCCCTGATAATGGACAACGTTGTCTCGATTATTCTATACAAGTAGGAGAACAACGAATTGCAATAGAGGGAGATCATTTTGTAGTCCTCCGACTTACTCGTCCAGGAGAATATCATGGCTTTAAAGTTTCTTGGAACAAGCTAGATGATAAATTACAGGCAGCGCTTATAAAAAACGGATTTGTTAGAAAAACAGGCAAAATAATATGCCAAATAACCGAAAAATTTTAACCATGACTAAATATGAAATCACATTTATCATTAATGATAAAACTAAAATAATTATACCACTTAAAGACCCAATGGAGTTTTTAGGACCAATTTACATAGAAAAAATTTTATTAATATTCAATGGACATAAAGCACTACTTTCAAAAACCACTATTTATCATGATATGCTGCATTTCTCAGACCTGTTAAAAAAAGCTCTGAACCAAGAACTTTTTCTCCATTATTCCATCACACTCGATATTGGTTATCATCATAATGAATATCTTTATATAGGCGTAAACAATCCCAAAAATCTCTTTACGGATAACAATGACGATGGCTGGAATGGTTATGATTATAATCTTTGGAGTGCAAGAAATAAGCTCACTAGCCTAGATACATGGATATACAATGCATCCGATGGATCAATTATACTCGAAGTAACCCCAATTTATCCTTATCTTTTTTCTGAACCAGAAGAAGAACCAAACTACATACCTTATGAAGAATGGATCAAAACATATAAACCATATTTTATTACCACTCTATCGAGAGAAACAGCAGAACAGTGGATCGAACAAGCTGAACAAATCATAAGAATGGTTGAATATAATGAAAAAAGAATGCAGTATCGTTCAAAAATAGATGTTGAGAGTTAAAAAAGTTATGAAAATAAAGAATTTACTATGCTCTTTTATTTTCTCTTTCTTTTTCTATGCTCCACATATAAAATCTGAAGGTTTATTACCTCAAACAGCCGTTAAAAAAGCATTGGAACATTCTTACATTCAACGCTTTTTTCCACTCAAAACAAACCACATTCCTCAACTTAATATTCTTGTTCATAATACCATTCCTATTGTGGTTGTTTATTTTCCCGTAATTGTTGCAAAAGCTTTTCCTGTTATACAATCCTGCCTTACTGCAGCGGCAACCTTTTTGGGTATTCATTTTGCTAAGAAAGCTAAAAATAAATCAAAAATGTCATCCATGGATTCTTATTCATCAAATAATTATGATAGTTATTATCCTGATCCAAATGATCCTAATGATGATAAAAACAAAACAAATGATAAAGAGCATCCACATGGTATTTATAGAGATGCGCCATATCATCATAAAAACTCTAGCGGAAGCAAAAGTAAAAGTCCTATGAATGGCCAGCATTGTCTTGATTATTCATTGCCAACAGAAACCAATCAGAGAATAGCTATCGAAGGTAAAAATTTTATTCTTCTTAAATATACCTCTCCAGGCAATTATCATGGATATGTTATTACATGGAAAGAGCTTGATCAATCAATAAGAAATATATTGGTCAAACACGGTTTTGTAAAAATTTCTGGAAAAATAATCAAACAAATAATGGAAAAGTCCTCACTATGAATAATACTCATTACATAACTTTTAATATCGATAAAAACTCAAGAATTATTATTCCCTTACAAGACCCGATTGAATGGCTCGGCGCCATTTATGAAGAAAACATTTTGTTTTATCATAAAAAACAAAAATTATTTTTATCAAAGCAAACTATTTATCATGACATGTTAAATTTAGCCGAGCTTCTCAATAAAGCCTTAAATAATGAATTATTTTTGGATAAGTCAATCAATCAGGATATAGGTTATCTAGTACATGAATACCACATTGATGAAAATAAAGTCGCTTTATGTGATTTTGATTCTGGCATTCGCAGTTGGGTAGGATATAAATATAAATTATGGGAAGCTACTAATAAAAACCTATGTTTTATGTCATGGATATATAACTCACCAGATGGATCAATTATTTTTGAAATAACACCTTTTTATCCCTACATGTATTGTGAACCAGAAGAAGAACCAAACTACATACCTTATGAAGAATGGATCAAAACATATAAACCATATTTTATTACCACTCTATCGAGAGAAACAGCAGAACAGTGGATCGAACAAGCTGAACAAATCATAAGAATGGTTGAATATAATGAAAAAAGAATGCAGTATCGTTCAAAAATAGACGTTGAAAGTTAAGAATGAACGTTAGAATAGACGTAAATAATGGGTATTATTCTACATCATTTTTATAAATATTACACTGATAACAGCGGCGAATCCTGACCACAGTGTACCCCAGCTTATATCAATTAATAAAAATGATAAGGGCCAATTATATAGCGTGGCATAATTAGTACATTCATAGATCCCATACATACATAAACCCAACAGTGCACCATGTAAGAAGATTGTTTCTAAGGGGGCATGAATTAAAGGAACTACCACAAAAACTGTCAATGCGATTGATAAGAAAAGATAAGCGAATAAAGCTGCACCATAATTTATTGAAACACCTGAATGAGATACATTCATTAAATGATGTATTTTTGGCACCAACAATCTATTCATTACGCTATAAATCCATAACAAATCACCTACAAAAAATACAGCACTTGTTATCAGCCAAGCTTTCAGAAAATACATCATTTTTTCCTTTTTTTAAATTCATACAATAACAAAAACTAAACAAAAAATAATGGTGAAAATATATTTTTAGGCATTGTAATGCCATATATAAAAATTTAAATATGCTGCAAATAACAACCATAATAAATAAGGCACCAACAAAAGCGAAACAATCCTGAGCATTTTATACGTTTTAAAAATAATAATACCAACCAACAACACAAGTAACAAAATACAAAAAAAAGCTGTTCCAGTTAAATGGTAGGTGAAAAACAAGGGAGTCCAACTCCAATTCAAAAAAAGCTGAGCAATGTATAACTTTTTTACAGATCTGACCAGCTTTGATTTGTTTTGCCAAATAAACCAACCACTTATACCAATGATCGCATATAAAATACTCCAAACTATTCCAAAGATATAATCTGCAGGGGTTAATGGTGATTTATTGAGAGCCACATACCAAGCATTAATATCATTTTTAGTTAAATTGCCTATCAAAGCACCTATAACAATAAGACCAACAACCCACAAGATTAAAGCTCTATAATTTTTATTTGCACTATCCATAGTCTACCCTTATAAATAATTCATTCCCTAGCTTGCATAGTTCTGCAGATACTAACCGATAAAGCTTATTTTAAATATTTGCCAGCTATCTCAAGATGTTTTTTAAGTTTTTCACGTTTCATTTTTTTTAATAATCCAATTATCAATCCCATGCGAGCATTAGATGAAAACATTTCCTTATGTTTATCTATAAAGCTCCAATACAAAGCATCCCAAATCTCTACCCATGAACCAGATCTATAATTCGACATTTTTTTAATATAGGAGGAGGCAGAACAATAAGGCTTTGTTACCATACTTCCTCCATCTGCATATTGACTCATCCCATAGACATTAGGAACCATCACCCAATCATAGGCATCAATAAACATCTCCATAAACCAATTATAAACTTCATGTGGATGAGTTTCTGCTAATAGCATAAAATTACCCAATACCATTAATCGCTCTATATGATGCGCATAAGCATATTTTAAGACATTCTTGATAACATTATCAACAGGATTTATTCCAGTAGTTGCCGACCAAAAAGTTTTTTCTAGACGGTTTTTGTGATGAAATACATTTTTTTTACGCTGAACGTTTCCAGCAACTACATAGATACTCCTAACAAACTCACGCCATCCAAGAACCTGACGGACAAATCCTTCTATTTCATTCATAGGTATTTTATTCTGAAATCCATAATCAACTACTTGCCGAACAACATCATCCGGAAGTAAAAGGCCAACGTTAAGAAGAGGAGACAACAATGAATGGAAACCAAACGGATGCTCAATATGCAT
Organism: Candidatus Babelota bacterium; assembly: GCA_039809905.1. Taxonomy (GTDB): domain Bacteria; phylum Babelota; class Babeliae; order Babelales; family Vermiphilaceae; genus SOIL31. Next base: position 287,366 of record JBDHVY010000001.1, read on the forward strand.
AGCATCTTGATAAGTACCAAAATAACGTAGCTTAGTTTGTAAAAAATTCTTAAACCAATCTTCAGCTTGCTGGTGAGTTACAGGATATATAAAACAATCAACATAGCCTGGATTATGTGTAAAATACTTTTTTACATAAGCTCTTGCTTGCCTGACATACAAACATTCATTTGTCTCCGGAGTTTTATTAAAATGCACGCTACCATCAAACATTTTTCGGTTTTGAACATCAAAACTCCATTTACCTCCACGAGGCCTGCCATGATACATCAAAATATCATACCGTTTACGCATGTATTGATAAAAAGAAACCATCGAATAGTGTTTTTTCCCCTTAAAATAAAGCTCTACATCTGGCAAAGATAAGAAAAATGATGGAGAATTATGCATTGTTATAAAAAATTTAGCTTCATCTGCAGTCTGTAGAATTTTTTTTGCCAAGGCTTTATCAATAACATCAAAATAATCAGCTTGATTAATTTTCTCTTTTTTAAGCAGCAAAAAAATTTTTTTCAACCCACTTTTGCATTCATCATGCTGATAATAGATAACACGCTTACCCTTCTTCTTAAGTAATGCTGCATATGCTTGCATAGTAGCCCGATGGAACATGATTTTTTGCTTATGAAATGCAAAAGCATGAAAAAAGTGTGGATCTTCAATAAGCACTATATGTGAATGTTTCTCAATCAATTCATGATGCTTAAAAAGCTGATGCGGAAACAACAACAATGAACTCTTCATAATTCTTTTTTATTATTCAAAAGTGTTTATCTATATTTGGCAGCTTACAAAAATAGATCTTAAAAATAAAGTCCTTAAAAAATTGGTAACTTTTTTTAATAAATCCATTGATAACACCTATTCCATCTCACACGTCGCCAATAATCAATAGGATGCTTAATTAAATCAACAATCCACCACCCTTCATCACTATCAATTGACCATAAGCGAATAATTAATCGTCCATGAATATGTTCTTTTTTAATTGGTCCAAAAAAGCGACAATCTTTACTACCTAAACGATTATCACCCATCCCCCAATATTCATCATCGCCAAGTTTGACAAAAAACACATCTGATTTGTTCCAATTATTGCGTGTTTCATCTGGTGATAATTTACCATCTCGTGGATAAAGCGGTGTACCAGGTACCGTGAGCATCAAATTTCCTTCTTCATCACGTAAAACACGGTCCTCATGAAAACGATAAAATGGTTGTTGTTCATATGATACAGTTGAATCATACGATCGCGGAGCAAGAGCTTCTTGTGATATACGCTGAGCAATATAACGATCGATTTTTAACTGATCAACCTTCTGTTCGCGTGATAAATTACTAACTTCTGCTTCTATATCTTTTATTATAGCATCAACATCTTGTGATAACTCAGTAAGCAATGGATATGCATTAACATAAGGTTCATTCAATTTTTCACCATTACGATATATAACAGGTTTGCCATTTTCAATAGCACCACGAATAGTATCACCAGGAATTCCAATGATACGCTTTGTCCAATTCTGAGGTCCATACACATATCGCTCAAATAATCTTTTAAAATAATTATCAGAATATTCATATTCTGGATCATTCATAGCAATAATTTCACCATGACGCGGGCCTCTAAAATTATAAGTTAATTTATCAGACAAAAAACGTTCGCCAACTAAAATTGTTGTTTCCATAGAACCAGTTGGAACCTGATATAACCCAAATCCATAGGTACGGATAAGAAATACAATAATAAGGAGACCAACAATTTCAATAATATTCTTACCTTGTTGGTTTTTGGTTGTGTGATGAGACATACAATTCCTTTTTTTATTTAAAATTATCTACGTTTATTTATTTTTTCATGATCAATAAGCCATTGTTTTCGCGCAATTCCTCCACCATATCCACCAATATTGCCACCCTTTCTTATAATACGATGACAAGGAATTACAATTGCTATGTAGTTAGCTCCATTGGCATTAGCAACTGCACGATAAGCAGTAGATTTTCCAATAGATGCTGCTTGCACTGCATATGTTATTGTTTGACCATAAGGAACATATGTCAGCTGATTCCAGGAGCGTTTCTGAAATGCACTACCCACAAGATATAGCGGCGTTTTGAATTCCTCAAGCAAACCTTCAAAATAAGATGTTAATTCTTGAGTAATTGATGTGATTGGATTGGTCACACCTGAGATAATAATTGCATTTGCCTTGAGTCTAAATTTTTCAATTTTATCTTCTAAACCTTGCTTATCTGCAAAATCTAAAAAATAAAGATCTTTCTCATCACCAATTGCAACCATTCGGCCAAGCCTTGTCTCAATTAAAGATGATTGTAGGATTTTCTTCGAATCAGTTTTTTGTTTATACACATCGGTAATCATTAAAATCCTATCATTAATTTCATTAATATAAGTTGCATCTCTAGCTATTATCAGTTTACTTCAAAGCTTTTTTTATACAATTCTTGTTTTTTACAAATTAAAAATGCTATTATAAAATATGTAAAAAATATAATGCCTTATGGGACATATTTATATAAAAAGGATGATTCATGAAGAAATTATTACTTTCAATCGCTATGACGCTTGTAGTAACATCAGGATTGCACGCAATGTCAAGAAGTGACATTGCACGAGAAATAACATCTGCATTAGGAAATCTTCAATTGAACGCGCTGGATCCCCGAGAATCCGTTGCTAAACAACAAACAGCTGTAACCAATTGGACCAATGCTGTTGATAAAGCAAAAAAATTCGTTGTTGAGAACAGTAAAGATTTACTGAAAAAAGTTGATCCGGATTTAGCTCAGGGCTTATCAAAACTAGATCAGCTCAACAATGATTTTACCAATACGATAAAAACAATCCGAGGAACTATGCCTAATGCCCCGATTAGCAAATTGTTGCCAATATCAAACGATGCAAAAAAACTTGGTGAGCAATTTCGATCAAAATCATTTGTACTTTCAGGAAAAAAAGATGCAGCTTTGCTTATATCAGTAGTAGCAGAATGTATAGCAAGCGGTGCAAAATATCTTTACAATGATCTTCTTTCAAAAAAAAGATAAGTAATTTTTAATCAGCTTAAAGATCAAAGCTTTTATGAATAAGATAAATATAAAAACCAACTTTTATATTTATCTTATTCATAATCTCATATCAATAAAAACTAGACCCATCATAGCCAATTTTGGCCAATTATAGCCAAAAAACAAAGTCATAATCATTGCCATAATCATTGCTTTTTTCTTGACAATGCGCTTATATAAACATAAAAACTGTTACAAAAAAGGAAGAAAATGATGTGCCATTCCATTGTATTACAAGAACTTGGGCTAACCATAATTCGTATGAGTTTTGGTGTTATTTTTACCATATTTGGTTATACCAAATTATTATCTGGATCAGCTAAACTCACCGAGCTAGGAAGTGCAATGGGATTATTCGGCATAAAGTGGGGCTATCTTTTTTGGGGATATGCGGCAGCATTAACCCTTCTTTTTGGAGGCCTTGCTTTTGTACTTGGTATGTATACCCGTATTGCATCTCTTCCATTACTATGGTTTTTGATAGTAGCTCTTTATTTTCATTTTCAGAGAAATGATCCTTTTACTCAATGGGCTTTTGCATCGCTTTGTTTATGTATTGTTGCAGCATTTTTTATAGCAGGAAGTGGAACATATTCATTAGATCATGCAATAGAAATGTGCACAGCATGTAAAAAATCTGAACAAAAAACTACCAATAGCTAAATCCAATTACGTGGATCAAGAAGCTGAGAACAGGTAATAATATCATCAAAATAGGCGCGCTTAATAAGCGCGTCTTCTGCTCCTTCACTGCAAATAAGCACCTTATGAATTGTTTTATTTCCTTTATTAGGAAACAAGGATAATTTTTTTTCAAATTCTGCAATAACACTGGTACCAACTTTGCCTTGCAAATATTTCATTTCACAAATGGTATAGACATTATCAGCACGATCAAAAATCAAATCAATTTGATAACCAGGATTTTCTTTATCTGTTGCACGGCTAAAAAACACTCCGGAACGATAGTGCACACCAGAAAAATATAAGATCTTTGCAATTACATGATGATACTTTCTGCAAAATCGTTCAAATGCAAAACCAAGCCACTTAATATAGCTATCAACTTTTAATGCGGCTCTTGGGTTATTATCATATACACCTGTTTCAATATTTTTTTGTAAGGGCTTAATAAATTTACAATAAAAATGCATATAATTATCATCTATTGCGTAGCGCGTTAACATCGTAGTTTCTTCAAGATTAAATGGATAATAATGGGTAATAAAACCAGATTTTTCCAAATCAAGTAGCACATTAGTCAAGCTTCCTCCTGATGAAGCTCCAAGAAGTTCAGCCAGCTCCGTTCGCGTTGCAAATTTACGCGTACTGAGAAGATCAATAATTGCTCGATAATATTTATTATTAGACATGCTACTGGTGAAAATACGCTCATATTCACGAGCAAAGAAACTACCCGATGTAAAAGAATTTTTACATAAACTAATAAAGACTGAAGATTCCTTATTAATCCATTTTAAATATTCAGGAACTCCACCAATGGTTAAATAGGCATCAAATACTTCCCTATTGCTGCGCTTTTTAAGAAATTCTTTAGCTTCGTATACATTAAACTCTTTGAGATGAAATTCATACTGAGATCTATTGTATAATGCTTTTGAATGCAAAACATGATCTATCATAAATGATGGAGCCGATCCACAGAGCACAATAACGAGCTTAGGATTATGACGAAAATAATTATCCCAAACATACTTTAATTCAGCAATTAATGTATCATCATAGCGCGCAAGCCATTGTAACTCTTCTAAATAAATAGTCCACGTTCCCTTACGAGTATAATCATACAAAACTTCAAAAAACTCTCGCCAACTATGCAATACTGTTTTTGTCAGCAGATTACTTTCGGCATATTTTGCCAATTGGTTCACCGCGTGAGCCAACTGTGCTTTATGAGATAAACCCTCAATACCTTCAAATTTTAATAAATTCCTGTCTCTAAACGCTTGCTCGAGTAATTCGGTTTTACCTATTCTTCTTCGACCAAACATGATGATAATTGAAGCTTGTCCCGATGTACCAATTTTATCCAAACGCTCTAATTCAGCAACTCTTCCAATAAAATTTTTCTTTATTTTTATGCGTAATGGTTTCATAGCAATCCTCTCTTTTTTAGCCAACTAGCTCTATTTTAACTCATACTTGGCTAAAATTGCAACTAAACATTTAAGCCAAGTATTATCCTTTGTGAAGCTACTTGGCTGTCAATCGTCTATTTTCAAATAGATGCCATTATCACCTATCATCGCAATAGCAGAATAAAACTCAAAAAGTCTTGCTTTATCTCATACTTTCCATAAACTATAACCAGGCAAAATAGGCGGAATAATATAATGGCTCTTACAATATATATACAATAAAGGATACTCATGTTGAAAAAAATGGCACTTAGCGCATTATTAGCACTATCAACTATTGTCTCAGCACAAATCAATCTTGATCTTGACCTTATGATTTCTGATACAGCTACTGAACGTCACGCAACAGGATCTGTTGTAATTGATGAAAATGTAGTAACATCTATCATTTTTAACGGTCTTGAATCACTTATTATTACAGTAATCGCACAAGAAAATGAAGAAGGTGTAACTGTTCAAGCACAATTTTTCCAAAAAATGGAAGATGATGAATTAGTTCCTATGACTGAACCTCTTGCAGTACAAATGGCACGTAATGAACCAGGAACAATAACAATCAATGAACCAGATAATAACGGCTCACTAGTTCTTATTATCACTCCATCTTTCGTGGAGTAAAATTATTCCCATATCCTATTTTGCTAAAAAAACAAAAACAGGGTTCTTAGGCATTGACCTTAGAACCTTTATTTTTTTGCTCTCATCACAATTATTCAACACACATATTTTTTAATAACATACTAACATCACAAAAGATAACTCATGAAAACAACTATTTCACTTGCATTACTTTTCTGCGTAATTACATCTACAACAAACACCATGCACAAATCCAATACAACAGACACTATGTATAAAACCAAAAGTAATCAAAAGCCTTATAGAAAAGAGCAATATCCACAGATAATGGAAACGAGAACAAAGAAAAAACAGCAAGCTATAGAAAGAAAAGAAAAACAAAAACAATTTACCTTGCAACGCTCACAAGAATTATCTCAGAAATATAATAGAAAATAACTCTCATTAAAAATCTCATAAAATATACGTCAATAATTCATAATACAGTATTGGGCTCGTCCACAAAAGGAATAGCCCAATACTATCAAAAATGTTTATCTTAAAATCTGCTCTTGCTTAACCAGTAGATAATTATATTGAATTGTAAAACATAAACTTGTTAACTTACCATCTGATTATTTAAAGGAACTTCTCTATTGGAAGGAAATCTAACAGTGTACATGTTTATAATTTTGTTATTATCTAGTTTTATTTATCCTAATATCTATGGTGAAATCATTAATCATTCAAACAAACAACCAGATATTGTATCAATTGCCACTCAATTAGCTGCAGGTCGTCAGGGCGTACGAAATAACAATCTATCGACAACAAAAAAACGTCATCGTTCCATTGCTGATACCAACCAGAATGATGCAACACCTCAACGAGCTATTATTATTGGTGCTTCTGTGGGAATGGGAAAAGAATTATCCAAAATGCTTGCTGCTGATGGATACATCGTTGGTATGACGTCTCGTAGAATTGAATTACTCCAAGATATTCAACAAGAAATTCCTACACAAACGTATATTGCTCAGATGGATATCTCTCAACCAGAGCAAGCAATAGATACACTCAATAAATTAATTGAAGAAATGGGCGGGCTCGATTTAATAGTTATTGCAGCAACTGGTTTTTGGGATTGCGATTTTGATGATAACGATTGGCAAAAATCATTACCTGTATTAACTGTTGATGTTGTCGGCTTTTTTGCAGTTGCACGGACCGCACTTAATTTTTTTGAGGAACAAGGCTACGGCCATCTTGTTGGATTTTCATCTATGGATGGAGTACGTGGAGTTGCTGGCGCTCCAGCGTATTCAGCATCGAAGGCATTTTGCTCACGTTATTTAGAAGCTGAACGTAATAAATTTATGCAAAAAAATATGCCTATTCATGTTACTGAATTATGTCCTGGTTGGATTAATAGCAGAGGAGATCTTGATTTTGATGAGTTACCGCATGCTTATTGGGTTGAATCACTTGATGATGCAATGAAAGATATTATGGAAGCTATCAAAAACAAAGAACATGTTGCCTATATTACACGTCGTTGGCAAAAAGTTGCTGAGTTATTACATTACATTCCTGCAGATCTTTATAATGCACTAAGCGCACGCCCAGGTGGAGGATTTTAATAAAAAATAGAGACGCTATGTTAAAAAAAAGAATAGTTTTATTACTTTTCGTTTCATTACCATCGTATTGCGCTATGGCTCCTGCAATGAGGCAGTTAATTATCAGTAAACCTTTTTTTGATAATCCTCATAATATTATATGCGCTATCAAAAAAACTATCGACAAAATCGAACGCAAACGATTATCTTATCCTGATTATGCAGCAAGAAAAGGAATTATTTGGAGCGATTTTTGGATAAATACACAAACACCATCAGTAATTGAGGAATGTAAAAAAAACATAAAAATAACTTTGATAGATAACAAACTACAAAAACATAATCCTGAATCTATCTTCAATTATCCAACATTAAAGAATATTCTCTGCCAAGATATCTTGCCAAAAACATTGACGCTCATCAAAACGAGCGGTTGGTCTCGTTTACCAGAGAAAGTGTTTGCACAATTTTTCCTTCAACGATGCGAAACAAGCGAACCAATGGATTGGCACCAAGATCCGGGAGAAGATTATGATACAATGGCAGATTTTTCTTTAGCGCTCATGCTCAGCAATCAAAATGATCCAGTATACGGTTGGCAAGGAGGAACATTTAAAATACGATCTGGGTTACCATTGGATGCATACAGTGAAAATGATGTTGAAACTATTATTCCTGAATACAACCAAGCTCTTTTATTCAATAATAAAATACATAGCCATGCAGTAACAGCAATTACAAGTACCCATGGAAAGCGAGACCTTATTGTAGTTCCCTTATATCTGGGAAAAGAACCCAAACCAATCATAGAATTTAAAGAATGATCATTCTTTTTGTTGTTTATATCGACGAGCAAGAATATTTCTTATAGTTTGTGTCAAATCGTTAAAAGATTTAGGATCTAGTCCGGCATCTGGATATTCTTGAAAAATTTTATAATTATCAGAAAGCCATACTTTATCAATGTCATATGACTTACATTTAGAAAATGGAGAAAATGGATAGTTATCAAAATTCCTTACCGTAGCATCATGAGAATCTAAAATATTTTTAAGCAACACAGGAAATTTTAAAAATTCTACTAACTGTATTCGCAACGGCTCAATATTTTGTCGAAAAGACAATAATTCACATGGCAATTGCTCGCTTATAGTAGATTCAACAACTCCTTTCCATATTGCGGAATCTAGCCTAAAACCAGGATCACGATAGACATTTTTTACAAATCCATGAAAACAAAGTTCATTATTTTTGTTAAAAAACGGTGATGGATTGTGTGATAATTTTGCTTGAAAGTTATTCCAAAAAATTATTTTAGGTATAATCGGCTGGTTACCATCTGATATGCATGAAAACATTCGTAATCTGTTTGAAACTTCGCTATTATCTATTTCTTCAGAAAGAATATCAACTGCTCCAAATGCCCGCCAACTTCTATGATACACAAACTGCGCATTATCTTGAAAATCAATACCCTGTTTAGTAATAACATTCGATATGCTTGCTTTTCGCTTACCTTGAATTTCATATATTAATACACAATTATTACGACTAGTTTGCGCAAAAGAATGCTCATCATCATATGGTAATATATCTCGCGCATGGGTAAAAAATAGATTCCACACAACAGCTTGTGGTTGAAGCATTATCTGCTGATCCATTGCTTGCGCTGCATAAGATAACAAAACTGATAAACATAAAATTGATTGCATAAAAAAATTTTCATTAAGTTTTTTGAATCCCATGCTCTATGCCTCTACAAATATTTTTTAATAAAATTGTCAATGATTATACCAGTAGATTATGTTATAATCCAATTTCCTTATAAGCCTATCTTCAGTAAAAATGAACTTCTTCAAGTTAATGAAAAAAGTACGAATATTACAAGGATTTATCATGAATAGAAACTATGTATTTTTCACAACGAGCATATTTATTGTCAGTACAATTTTTGGAATGGATTTGCCATATCAAATAGAACGTTTTTCATATAAAGTACCATCTTTACACGATACGATTATCGAAGCTGTTACCACTGGTTATGGAAAAACTGAAATCGAATGCAAAAAAAACAGTGCCCAACTTATTACGGCTCTACAGAAAAAGCATGAAAACTGCAGCATTTTATTAGGATATGATACGATAGAAAAATGTAAAAATAGATACATCGGTTTATACGGTTGGCGTGCTTCTAATCTCAGCTCAACAAACTCTCATCCTTTGAATTTGAGTCAATTATTGCCTTATGATCGAGACAAAGATCTTTATATAATAAACGATGGCAAAGAAATCTACCTTTTTGATATGAAAGAACATAAAAAAGAAAGAATAATTGCTCAACCTAAAAATTCCATTCAAACGTGTACTACTGCTCGCCAAGGCCAAATCATTATTCTTGCTACGTGGTCCGATAGCCCAATTAGTTTATGGAACACAAAAACCAATAAGCTCATCTATTCTCAACCAAATGTTTCTGTCTTAGATTTAGCATCAGACGATAATGTTTTCGCATCTTCAGATGTCAATGAAAATGTTAAAATATGGGATATTTCATCAGGAAAATGCTTAAACACCTATGTCCAAGATTATGATCCTATGGGAACCTTTGACTCTCTTGCTATAAACAATGGAATATTGTATGCAGGAGAAACAACACAAATGTCTTTTTTTGAACAAAGAAAATCCAAAATTGTAGTGTTTGATTCTAGGCTAGATAATGCAGCACAAACCTGGATGGCACATAAAAAAGCCATATCTTGCTTTATTTTTTCTAAAAAAAATTCATTTTTAATGTATTCTGGATCCAAGGATCACTCGATTAAACAATGGGACATAAGAAATACAAGTGTTCATACAAAAAAAATGAATTTGAAGCATGCTACTGGTTATAAAAGTCATGAAAACTTGAACGTTCACAATATCTACGAAAGCAGCAATGGAAAAAAAGTATTTGCTACTGATATGAATCGATTATTGATATGGGATATATCGCAACAGGAACCACAATTAACAACAAAAATTTATTTACACTCTCATATTATAAAAAACTCCATGTATATGAATAAAAACGAAACAAAATTATACATAGGCACAAATGAAAACTCAGAAAAGTATTTTTTAAAAACTATTAGCCCATCTAGTTCGTTTGAGAATCTTATTGAAATGTATAATCAAGAAGACAATGTTTCTAGAGTAGAATAAGAAAGATAATGGTAGTGATATTATTGCGTATTTTAATTTTGGTGAATATATTCAGAGTTTATATCAATGAACATTATTGAGGAAATTGTAGTGAAAAATATATTTTTTTTGATATGCATATGCGCATCTTTAACCTCGTTTACTGCAGAAAAAAACTTGAACATTCAAGAAAAAAACCAAAAAGTGATATCACTCAAACAGCACACACGAGAAATCTATCTACTTGAAAGTAAGCATGCTCAAGAAAAAGCCCGCTATCAAGCACAGATAGCAAGCCTACATGAAGCATTAGAACAAGCTCGAAATCCAAGAACAATTGCAAAACTTACTTCTCCAATGATAGAATCATTTAGAGGAACATTTTATTAAACGAGCAGCAGAATAATTAGAATTTTAATCACTATCATCATTCATAAAAAATTGGATATTAGAAGGACTACCCAATTCAAGGCGTGCTGCCAATGGTTTATCTTTGTACATTAATTCGTCTTCATTAACCATCATTTTATCAATATTAGCTTTTTGATCTAAAATAATATCTTTACCTATAACTTTTTTATTAGGTAATGTAACTCCATCGCCAGGTGTTACATAATATCCTTTTTTGGTTGAAACAACCTGATAGGCAACATTAAATAATGTTGGATTATCTTGCAGATAGGGACCTTCCCATTTCTCTGGATGCACCAAATTCATAGGTCCAACTTCTGAACCAGTAAATTTTTCTACATTCAAAAAATTAATAGGATTTTTTTGTGCATCAAAATCAATAATGGTACATGTTTTATGAATGCGATGGAAAATATCACGTAAACGAATTACTTCTGATGCAATCATAAGAGCTGGATCATTTTTTGCGTGGTATAATGTATCAAAAAACGTAGTTCCAACAAAGAAAGCAATTACTATGATAGCAACAATGGGAAGATAGTAATGAATTTTTTTACGCATGTTCATCCTTTTTTATTTATAATCCAAACGCATAACACGCCGCACTTCATCCATGGTTTGTGCAGCAACTTCACGAACTTTATCAGTTCCTGCAAATGCAATATCCATCACCGCTTGTGGATCTTGCGCAAGTTGTTCACGCCGAGCACGAATCGGTGCAATCATATTTTCAAGAATATCAATTAAGCGCCGTTTAAGTTTTACATCTCCAAGGCCACCACGTCTATAATGTGCTTTTAATTCTGCAACAACTTCTATCTCTGGATCAAAAATATCTAAATAACTAAATACTACATTACCTTCTACTTTACCCGGATCATTCACGTGAATGTGGTCAGGATCGGTGTACATTTTCATTACTTTTTCAGCTATGATATCAGCTGAATCAGAAAGATAAATAGCGTTACCTAATGATTTACTCATTTTTGCTTTGCCATCAACACCAGGCAAGCGCGGTACTTTTGAAATACGTCCAGTAACATGACCAAAAATTTCTTGATTATACATACGGTTAAATGCATTGATAATTTCATTTGTTTGTTCAATATGGGGAAGCTGATCTTCACCAACAGGCACAATCGTACCTTTTACAATTACAATATCTGCAGCTTGCGAAACAGGATAAACTAAAAAACCTGCTGGTAAACGTTCTTCAAAACCTTTTTGTGCAACTTCCGATTTTATTGTTGGATTACGCAAAAGTCTGCTGACTGAAACTAAATTAAGAAAATATATTGTTAATTCAGCAATTTCAGGAATCATTGACTGAATAAAAATGGTTGTTTTTTGTGCATCAATACCAACAGCTAAATAATCAAGACACACTTCAAGTACATTTTTACGAACCATTTCTGGTCGATCAAAATAATCAGTTAATGCTTGTACATCTGCCACCATTACATATTGTTTATACTGATCTTGCAACTCAACGCGTTGCTTTAACGAACCAAGGTAATGGCCTAAATGTAATGGTCCCGTTGGACGATCGCCAGTAAGAATTATTTCTTTATGTTTCATATTTTACTTTTCAATTTCATGTATCTGTATTAACTATTTTTTTTATGAAATCCATATAGCTGCCTAAACCCATTATTATAAAAATAACATGCTCCCCAACATGTTAACCCAACAATAATATTACCTGCTACAATAGAACAGGGCAGTAAACAATTAGCAGAAGCAAACCACAAAGAACAGATTGTATTGCGAGGTTCATTCCAATCATAACAACACCATAATTGTCTATTATCAAGAACTAGATCTGAGTCACTGGCAAATTTTAGCATAATACCATAATTATTTTCAGAAATTACTAATCCAGATTTTCTCCCATCATTCAAACAACAAAGGCTTGTTCTATCTTTCTGTATTCGATCTAATATGGAAAATAGTTTTTCACATTCACTATCATTAAGATTCTCAAATTGAGGCCATTCAAAAAATGAAGATCTATTGAGCTTACTCTGTTGAATCGAATGTTTATAAAGTTGTTTTTGATAAAAATATTTCAACGTACTCGAAATGCTTCTTTCTTGAACCATATTTTTAAGTTTTTGATCATTACATTCAAAAACTTCGATCATGATTTTAACCCCAAGCTCTTTAGGCAATGTAATAACCTTACGGGAAAATGATGTATTCCAATCAGCTATGTTAGGATTAGACTTTTCAGACAATATAGTCTTTTTTTTATCCAATCGCACACTTATTTCAGCAGTGTTAATAAGAAAAGAAAAGAAAAATAAAAATATATACCTACCTATATGCACGTTATATTTCCTTAGCTAGATTTTATTAAAAAAATCTCTTTAATCATACATTCACCTTTGAAAAACACCAAATTTCATGACTAATATTGCAAAAAAAGCATTAAAAGAGATACATCTTAATTGAAGCAAAATAAAAATTGAACTTAATTCAATATGCCCAAAGGAATTAACATATGTTATATGATTTATTACTTCGTGATATTATCGAAATAACATTGTATTCATCATGCATATTCCTGTTTTGTACATGGCTAAAAACAGATAAAACAAAAAATCTTCTTGGCTATTTTTTTGCCTATAGCGCACTCATATTGTGTGCATGGGTCATACAATTGCCCACGCTCACTCCATTTTTATTTTCGTATGCACCAATCGCACTTCTCCTTTTTATTGTATTGCACGAAAAAACACTGCAACGCAATTTAGTTGCATTACGCTCTATAACACCAGCACAACACATACCACAAGATTGGCTTGATACGCTTATTAGTAGTTGTTTGACAACTATCAATGCAAATAAGCATATTACCATTGTGATTGAACACAATGATTCATTAGATCATTTTTTAGACGTACCTTTTATGCTTAATGCCGATATAAGTAAAAATGTTTTTGATCTTTTACTTTCGAGTGAATCATATGATGAACAAAAAATGATCTGGGTAACAAAAAAAGGACAAATACGGGGAATTAATGTTTCTTGGATTTCTCATGAAAAAACATTCGATAATACTTTGTTCTATACAATACAAAGTGATGCACTAGTACTGAGCGCACATCCAATTAATAGAATGTTTATGCTTACCTACAACGGCAAAGAAATAAAAAATATCTCTGCTCATCAGCTGCTTACTATGATCAAAAAACAACTTTCTGTATCTTCGCCAAAACACAAAGGAGCTTATCGTGAAAGCACTCCGCCTGAAAAACCTCTTTCTCTCTAATGCACCTCTTGCAATCATCAGTATTTTATTGGGATATAGTTTTTGGTATATTGCAAGTTATAATCACATAGTAAGTCTACGGATTAATATTCCTCTCTGCTTTTCTGAACCAACAAACTCATATACAGTACACGCTCCCGAAAAAATAGCTGTTACCTTAATGGGAAAACGTTCTGATTTGTATTCATTAGAGCGAGAATCACTTGCAGCGCACATTAATATAAACAAGCTTTTACCAGGAAAGCATGGTATAATCCTGACTGAACAACATTTATTTTTGCCAAAAAACATTGCATTAATCAATTATAAACCTACAAACTTATGTATCGTTATTTCTGAAAATAAAAAATCTTAGGACCCATGATGTCTCATAAAAAAAATAGAATTCTCGGATTCATTGATTCGGTATGTTCATTGTTTTTAACAGGGTTGCTTACCTTACTGCCAATTACGCTAACTATTGCAGTATTTACTATAACATTTCGCTTGTTATTAAGCTGGCTTGAACCATTAAAACGATTTGGATTACCATTTATTGGCATTATCCCCTATTCAGAAGTAATTCTTGCAGTAGCAATTATTTTTATTGCAGGAGCATTATACAATATGTTCTTGCTACGCCCCATTATTCACGGTATAGAAACACTTTTTCAAAAAATACCACTTATCCGCCCTGTTTACTCAGGAATAAAAAAATTAGTTCACGCATTTAGTTTTCAAGACAAAGTATCATTCAATAAAGTGGTACGCGTAGAATTTCCTAAAGCTGGTATTTATAGTATCGGATTTCTTGCAAATCAAGTAGATGAAAAAATAGCTCCCGATACTAAAAAAAAATATTTTAGCATCTTCATTCCTACTACACCAAATCCAACAAGCGGCTTTCTTATCTTAGTACCAGAAGATGACATCACTATTATTGATATATCCAGACAAGACGCTATGGCAATGATTATATCAGGTGGCATTATTCAACCAGATACCATTGAATAATATTGTTGCACTTTATTTTTTCATATTATATACATCTTATATCGATATGTATCTGCAACAGTACCCATAAAAATAGGTTATCTAATATGAAAAAATACCTTTTTCTCAGTTTATTCGTATTTTTATTTTTCCCATTCACAAAACAAATACATGCCCAAGAATGGAATGCTACAGACTATGCTCAAGGAAATAGTCTGCAATATCAATCGGCTCTTTATTTTTTAGAACACAATAATATACACATTGCTGGTAAAAAAATTCTTGATGTAGCATGTGGAACCGGCGAAATATCTCACTTTCTTGCTCAAAATGCTCAATCTGTACATGGATTTGATGCAAGCAAAAATATGGTAAAATGGGCTCAACAACATTATGAATATAATTCAAATAACCTATCGTTTGAACAATCTTATGTTGAAGAATTTTCTACAACCGAAAAATATGATCTTGCCACCATGTTTTTTTGCTTTCATTGGTTTACCGATAAGCAAAAAGCTTTTGACTGTATTGCAGCATGTTTAAATGAAGGCGGAGAACTTTTTGGCACATTTTCAACAAGCGATACTCCTCAAAATCCGGGACTCGCAATTATCAAAAGCATAATGGAAGAATGGAATATACAAGAAAATTTGAATCAAGCTTTAGCAAGATCAATACTTACTACACAGGAATTACAAGAAATGCTCACCAAAGCACAATTTGATATATTAATATGCTCTATTCAAAAAAGTGATATCGTTTTTCCTGATCGTATAGATATTGAAAATCTTGCTAGGCCAATCCTGATGAGCCGTCCATTTATTAAAAAAATGACGCTTGAAGATCAAGAAAAATTTTTACAAGAATATGTTAATAGAATGATTATGGTATTGAAAAAAAACAATGCTGGAGAATTCACTCATACACTTCATACAACTATTGTGCATGCCCGTAAGAAATAACTATAGTTATGGAAATGATTTATATATTAAAACGGAAAAATGTATGAAAAGCTATATTTCCCTTTGTTTCTTGCTGTCTATAACCTTAAATAGTATGGATGCACCAAAACCCTTAGAATGCAAACCATTAACCATGGATCAATGGGAATTCTTTTCAGAAACTAATGATCTTGATAGAATGGGCCCAGCTATACCGTTTTGGGATAACAAAAAAGATCTGCCAATAGAAAGCATTGCTCATTTGCATATATTAGAACATAGCAATCTTAGTGAAAAAAAATCGATTTTCAATACAGAATATGGCAAAAGAGATATTTCTTATTTTCTCGCAACAAAAGCAGATCATGTTGTTGTCAATGCTCGAGATATGGAGGAAACGATAGACACGATTACAAAATTTAAGCATCCCAATCTTACCTTTTCTCCCTTTTTTCATATCTATAAATACGATTTAATTGTTTCTTGCCATCCTATAGCAGAAAAACAATTACTTGCACAACTAACATCTCTTCTTAACCCTCGTGGAGAAATATTTTGTTTATTTAATACACAATCTAATAAAAAACCAGTCTTGCTTCAGGCTTTTGAAAATATGGATGCTGTATTAAAAGAACGTTTTCCTTTGATACAATATAATCTTTTCTGCTCTACGGCAAAAGAAGTCTTTCCGAGGCCTACTGATAATTTACTAAAAGGAATGATAGCTGAATTAAATTTAGAAACACTAAAATACGCACCAAAAACTTTTGACGTACTCATCATGAAAAAGCAACATAAAAAATTTCTAGCTACTTGTAAAGCTTCTTTTGTGGCATTGCTGACGATCAAGCTCCATGCAGACATAAAAAAAGTAAAGAAATCTGCTAATGAGTTTATAGAAAATATCGTAAAAATAATCAAAAAGGATGATTCAGGAAATTGGATTTATCCCTTTGATTTTACGGTTGTACATGTCAAACAAAAGTGATATCGGCAGATAATAAAGATTGGGGCTATACGTCATATGAATAACTATATCATCATTACCGCAAGTCTATTTTTTCCTATTCATGCAATGGATAACCCCAATATAAAAACAGTCAAACATTACAAAAAAGAAATCATAGGCCAACCACAACAAATAGCATGCGTGTGGGATTTTTATTCTTATAACCACAAAAACAGTGTAGAAACTGTTGCTTTGCAGTACCTGCTTGAAAATAATCAATTGAAAACAAAAAGCTTAAGCTTACGTTCTTCCTACCACCGTTCCAATCTGTACGATGCTTTAGTATCATTACCTGCTCTGATCGACGATAAAAGTAAATTACCGCTACAAAAAGGAGATTTGCTTAATCCAGACAAAACTTTTTTTTGTACATTCCTTACTCAATCAAATAGTCAATCACCATTTTTAACAGCATATGTTGAAACATTTTTACCCGCTTTAAAAAAATATTTAACATTTATGCATTCTTGGCAAAAATCATATATAAAGGAGCTTATTAAAGATATACGTAACAGAAAGTATATGACTGATGATGAAATGAAAACTTATATTAAAACATTCGGATTTAAAATTATTTCGTATGAACGAAAAGTTTGTCCGGTTATTATAAAAAACAAAGAAAATTTTATACAATTTCATGCAGATCTCATGACATCTGGTATGATAAATTTTATGGGCATATACATTTCTCGTAAAAAATTACACAAAGCTTGCACTCGGTTTATCGACCATATAATAAAACAATTAAACACAAACGATGCGCAAGAATTAATGTATCCCTTTGATACGACTGTTGCAATTTTACGTAAGCCAAAAATAAAAGTCATAACATATGACTAAAAAGATAATAACCACTTATGAAAAACGATTTATTTATTAAAAACGGAATCACCATTCCAGAACATGAATTAGAAATAACCGCCAGCCGCTCAGGGGGTGCTGGCGGTCAACATGTTAATAAAACTGATACTAAAATTACCATACGATTCAATATTAAAAATTCGAGCGCATTTACTGAAGAGCAAAAACAGCTTATCTTAGAAAAATTATCATCACGCATCACTGAAGATGGTGATCTGATAATTCACAATAGTGAATCACGCAGCCAAGCGCAAAACAAAAAAAATGCCTTGAATAATTTGGCAGCAACCATACGCAATGCGCTACATGTACAAAAAAAACGAATTGCTACCAAAGTACCCAAAGCATTAAAAGAAGCGCGATTAAAAAGTAAAGCTCATCGCAGCAGCATTAAACAAATGCGTAGCAAAAAAATATTTGAATGATAAACAAAGATCTAGATAAACTTACTTTCGAAAAACTGACTATAAAAATGCTCTAATCCTAATTCAGAATTACCATTTTTTAGTCTAAAGTCTAAGCTTGTTAAAAATTGATGAGCATTGCATAATTCTGCCGAATCATATCGAGACCAATCTCGATTAATAAATGAAAATGGTAGTTTATACTGTACTTTTTTGGCATCAGCATATCTTTTTTGTTTCATTAAATCAGCATAGATATATGCACGCCATATTTGATCTGCCCAAAAACTCGCCCAAAATGTCGGCTGATACTGTTCAGAGATAGGTGCCCATTGTCTAAAAAATGATTTTGAATTTTTACTAAAAAAATGTTGGCTTAAAACAAATAATGAACTTGTCGGATCTATAATACGTGTTATCCAATGAGTCAAAAAATCATCACTATTTTTACCTAAAACAAGCTCATAATGAGCAAAAAGACACAATAAATCTAATGATAGATAATCAGCATACATGCTAATTTGCGCAGCAAAATTACTTTTGTGTTGCAACTGTTCACTCACCAGAAAACGAATTTTTGAAAAATCTTGTGGCACAATATCTTGAGGTAATGCAATACAATTTAATCCATCAATGTTTTTTTGAACTGATATTATCAAGTCATTGGGAACTTTATCACAAAAAAACAATATCCGATGAGGTCCTTGGTAGGTAGATAAATACTGAAATAGTTCCTGTTGCTTTTTATCTGATAACTGATGAAAATCTGCCAACCAATAAGTATTTTGCCCGGCAAAGCTCATGGTTGAAATAACTGCTTTTAGTGCTGCAATATCAGCAATACATGAGATTGATTCAATATTCAGATTGTTTTTCTTAAAAAACCCAATGACATGATGAAAAAAAAGTAATGCATATGTGGGAGCAGAAAAACAAAAAACTTTCCCTTCAGGCAAAGTTTTTGTTTGTTTAATATGTTCAAGAAATAGTGATAATTGCATAATTTACTGCGATGATTGTAGGCGATTTTTTAAACTAAATAAAGGAGTTCGCTCCGTTTGCTGGTGATCAGCTTTTTCAGATGCGATGGCATGCTCTTTTTTGTTATCTCCACATAACCTAAATAATTGTTCTGTACCACCACACGCCATAGTACGAACTTTTTCAAATGTATCCCATGAGAGTGGTAAACTTTCTGCACCACCCTGCATTTCAACGATTTTATTGCTCTGTGTAATAACAAAATTAAAATCAGCTGTTGCTGCATTATCTTCACTGCAATTCAAATCAAGAAAAACATTATCTTCCACAACGCCAACAGAAATTGCAGCGATATGTTCAATAATAATAGGTTTATTAATGATACGCATTGCAAGCCATTTTTCTTGTGCCTGTTTTAGTGCCATAAATGCACCGGTAATTGCAGCAGTACGTGTTCCACCATCAGCTTGCAAAACATCACAATCTATCGTAATCGTACGTTCGCCAATTTCAGATAAATCAACAGCCGAACGAAAACATCTGCCAATAAAACGAGCAATTTCTACTGCTCTGCCATCTTTTTTGTTGGAGGTACTTTCACGTTGCGTACGGGTTACCGTGGATGTTGGAAGCAATGCATATTCTGCGGTTAGCCAACCCGCTCCTTTTCCACGTAAAAATTGTGGAACTCCTGGTTGCATTGAAACAGCACACAATACTTTTGTTTTTCCCATTTCAAACAAAACAGAGCCTGCGGCATATTCATAAATATTACGAGAAAAAGACACCGGTCGTATCTGATCCGGTGTCCGTCCATCATTTCTTACTATTTTTTTAGAATCTATCATGGTTGTTTTTCAAGCCCAGCCTTCATTGCATTCCGACCAGGCACTCATTTTAAAAAATATTGAATTACGTTTTAATTATGATAACAATTTAAGACTTGTACGTCCTGTTGCTTCATCATGATCTAAAACTTCAACTTTAACTTCGTCATTTAATTTTATAGTTTGCGCAAATGTTCTTTGTAATTCACGTGGAATATTTGATACGTGCACAAGACCATCAAATCCAGGAACAAGTTCAACAAACACACCAAAATCTACTATACGGCGAACTTTACCATTAAATATAGCGCCTTTATCAATTTGACCAGCCAAGGTTTTAACCCATTTAACCGCCAAATCAATATCTGCTTCAGGTCCACCAAATATTTTCACTAATCCATCAGGCTCAATATCAATTGATGTTTTAGTAGTTTCGGTAATTTCTCGAATTGTTTTACCGCCAGATCCAATAATTGCACCAATCTTATCACTATGAATACTTAATGTAATTACCTTTGGTACCAATGCAGAAAGTTCAGCATTTGGAGCGGTCATTACTTTACGCATTTCGCCTAAAATATGTAAGCGGCCAACACGCGCTTGTTCAAGAGCTTGTTCAAACACTTCGCGGCGTAAACCACCTTTGTATTTCACATCCATTTGAATTGCAGAAATACCAGAATCTGTACCTATAACTTTGAAATCCATTAAACCAAATGCATCCTCAAATGCGTTAATATCAGTAAGTGGTACAAATACGCCTTCAGATTTTTCTAAAAGACCCATTGCAACACCAGCAACCATTTTTTTTATTGGTACACCAGCTTGCATAAGTGCCATAGTAGTCACGCATGCTGTTGCCATTGATGATGAACCGTCAGATTCCAAAATATCAACAACAACACGAATGGTATAAGGGAACTGTTCTGGTGTTGGACGTAAATAATCAAATGCAGAACGCGCAAGATATCCATGACCAGTTTCTCGTCTGCTTGTACCACGCATTGGTTTAACTTCACCACTAGCAAAAGGAGGGAAGTTATAATGCAACATAAATGAACCTTCATTAGATTCATTGTCCATTAATGTATCAAATTTTTGTTCATCTTGCCCGCTACCAAGTGTAACGCTCGCTAAAGCTTGAGTATTACCACGGGTAAACAATGCTGATCCGTGCGTGAATGGCAATAAGCCAACTTCAACAGAAATAGGACGAACGGTTGTAAAATCACGTCCATCAACACGTTTGTTTTGAACAAAAATTAAATTGCTTAATTTTTCTTGTAATTCATCACCGAAAATATAATCGATAACTGATTGCGGAGCTCCTGCTTCATCAATTTTTTCTTGATATTCAGCAGCAAAATCTTTTTTTATTTCATCAAGATATGCATATCGCTCATGTTTATCTTGGATATACATGCGTTCAACACGGTCTTGGGTAAGGAATTTATTTACCTCACCTTTCCATATATCAAACCCATATTTATCTTCATGGGCAGGCTGCTCAAAATTAAGAGCCTGTTGAATTTCTTTTTGCCATGCAATTAATTTTTTAATTTTTTCATGCGCTTGGAATAAGACATCAACAAAACCTTTTTCATCCAACTCATTAGTTGAACCTTCAACCATAACAATGCCTTCTTCTGTTCCGGCAACAACAATGCGCATGTCTGATTTTTGCTGTTCAGGATGTGTTGGATTAAATATCCATCTACCATCAACACGTCCAACTTCTATAACACCAATTGGTCCCATAAAAGGGATTTTTGAAATAGATAAAGCAAGCGATGCAGCCAAAAGGGAAATCGTATTGGGAGTATGGAGCTTATCAACTGAATACACCGTAGTAAGAACTTGCAGTTGATCAAAGTAATTATAAGGAAATAATGGACGAATGGCACGATCAATGAGGCGACTTGTTAAAACTTCACGATCTGAAAGTTTACCTTCTCTTTTAAAATATCCACCAGGGATTTTTCCTGCTGCTGAATATTGTTCACGATATTCAATCGTAAGTGGCAAAAATCCAGGAAACTCTTTTGACGGTGCTGATGTTGCAGTTGCTAAAATAACCGTTCCACCTTGTTTTAATAAAACTGCACCATCGGCTTGGCGAGCTAATTTACCAATTTCTACCTCAAAACCAAATTCTTCATTTTTAAACGTTCGTACCATTCTAGGAAACCTATACATAAAATTTTATTGAGCAAAGTTACATTATCACGCATTAACAAATCTTGTAAATGCTGTTGAGTTACTTACGTAAACCAAGCTTTGCTACTAATTCTCTATACATATTTACATTTGTTTTCTGTAAGTATGTTAATAAACTACGACGATTACAGACTTTTTTCAATAATCCTCTACGAGTACTGTAATCTTTTGGATTTTGTTGACAATGAGCTGTCAATCTTACGATATCTTTGGTCAAAATTGCAACTTGAACTTGAGAAGAACCAGTATCCTGAGTATTGATACCAAATTCACCAAAAATATTTTGTTTTTCTTCTTTTGTAACCGCCATGAAAAATCCTTTATTTATAACCTATTATTGTCAGTATATCACAGTTTATAATTCAGACCAACACCAGAATCTAAAGCAAATCTAATTTAATGACTTTTTATCTTTATCGCCCAGCCTACGCATAAAGCTTCGGCGGGCAGCCCACGCTTTTAATCCGCAATCTTTTTTCTCTGTTCTATATCAATCATTTAAAAAACTAGCCTGCCAGCCGTAGCTTTACGCGTAGGCTGGTAGGCGCGAGCGGGATTGAACCGCTGACCCTTGCTACGTCAAAGCAATGCTCTGCCACTGAGCTACGCGCCTATAATGCAAGTCGATCTAAAGAATAATATTTCTTTAGATCGAACTCACGTTAATTTCAAATTATGCAGCAGATGCTGGATAATCGCCACTTTCACGGCGCTCTCCTTCTTGAGCTTGTCGCTCTAGATCGGAAAGATCATCACCGATATAGCGTTTTCTGAAAGACTTAATACCTGTTCCTGCAGGAATTAATTTTCCTACAATAACATTTTCTTTCAATCCAAATAGGTGATCTATTTGCCCACTCATTGCAGCTTCGGTCAAGATTCTTGTCGTTTCTTGGAATGATGCAGCTGAAATAAAGCTTTCTGTTCCTAATGATGCTTGGGTAATACCCATCAACATAGGTTTTCCGATTGCAGGGCGTTTTCCTTGAGCACGCAAAGCTGCATTCACCGTTTGGAAATGAACGTAATCTACACGGTCACCAATAAGGAAATCACTTTCCCCACCTTCAATCACGCGTACTTTACGCAACATTTGACGAACTATCAATTCAATATGACGATCATTAATATCTACATCTTGCAAACGATAAATTTCTTGAATTTGGTCAACTAAATAACGCTGTACTTTTTCTGGTCCTAAAATACGAAGCATATCATGCAACACAGGAGAACCAGATGTTAATGGATCACCAGCACTTACGTGCTCACCATCAACAACGTTCAATTGTTTACCGCGTGGAACAAGATATTCATGACGGTCTGCACCACTTATCACGCTTACTTTTCTAAATCCACGATGCAATCCTCCGATAACAACCTCTCCATCTACATCAGATAGAATTGCTGCATCTTTTGGACTACGTGCTTCAAAAAGCTCTGCAATACGTGGTAAACCACCAGTGGTAATATCTTTAGATTTTGCAATTTCACGAGGCATTTTAACTAAAATGTCACCAATTTCAACGCGTTGCTTTTCTGCTACGTTCACATAGGAACCTTCAGGAAGGAAGTATTGTGTTAATTCCTCTCCTCTATCATCAACAATACTAATTGCTGGCTGATATTGTTCTCCACGTGTTCCCATCACGATTGTTCGTGATTTACCCGTAGCTTCATCAAAGCGTTCATGAATCGTTACATTTTTTACGAGATCAAGATAGACAACCGTTCCTGCTTTTTCAGTCATAAGAACTTTGTTATTCGGATCCCAATCTGCAAGTTTAGTACCTGCTTTTACTTCTTGTTTATCTTTTACGTATACTATAGAACCATACTGAAGTTCATGTTGTTGTAATTCGCGACCATCAGGAGCAACAACCAAGAGACGAGCTTTTCTACTCATCACAACCATTTGTCCTTGAGGGTTAACTACGACACGCACACCATGCCATTCAATAGTTCCATCATATTTTGCATTAATAAATGGCTGCTCAGAAAGACCACTCGCCAAACCACCAATATGGAAGGTTCTCATAGTAAGCTGTGTTCCTGGTTCACCAATTGATTGTGCAGCAATAATACCAACAGTTGTTCCTTCATCAACTAATCTGCCTTTGGATAAATCATATCCATAACAAAGCGCACAAACACCGCGTTTTGCTTGGCAAGAAAGCACTGAACGGACAAGAACTTTAGATACTGCTGAGCTATCAAGCTTTGGCATTAATTCACGCGTTACTACATCACCACGACTTAAAATCAGTTCTCCATTTACTGGATCCCTTAAGTCAGCAGCGAGCACACGACCAAATACGCGTCGTCCCATTGGATATACCGTATCTCCGGCTTCCTTCAAATCTGCAATTTCAAGATAACCAAGAGTGTTACAATCATTGATAGTTACAACAACATCTTGTGCAACATCAACAAGTCGACGTGTCAAATAACCAGAACTTGCTGTTTTAAGTGCAGTATCTGACTGACCTTTACGAGCACCGTTAGTTGAAATGAAATACTCAAATACGCTTAAACCTTGTTTAAAGTTTGACTTAACTGGTATTTCAATAATTTCACCCGTTGGTTTTGACATCAATCCACGCATACCAACAAGCTGCTTAACCTGATCTTTAGTACCACGAGCACCAGATTCTAACATCATAAATACAGGACTGAATGGTTTATTCTGACCATCTTCATTAGCAAAGACTTTTTTATCTGCAACATCGAGTTGTCCATACATCGTTTGAGCAACAGTTGCTGTTGCATCACGCCAAATACCAATTACCTTGTTATAGCGTTCACCATTTGTAATGACACCATCCATGTACAATGATTCAATTTTTTCAACTTCTTTTTCAGCCTTATGTACAATGGCATCTTTTTCAGCCGGTACAATAAGATCTTCAATAGAAAGTGAGATACCCGAAATTGTCGCATAGTAAAAACCAAGGTGTTTAATACGATCTAAGCACAATACGGTTGCATCTTTACCAAATTGGTAATATACCTCTTCAATTAATTTACCTAAATCACTGCGTTTCAATATTTTATTAATAACATTGAACGCAAATCCTTGTGGCAACGCCTCATATACTAATACACGTCCAACAGTAGTTTCTACGATTTCATTGTTAGCCAAACGCACTTTTATTTGTGCATGAAGGTCTATGGTATCGCATTGGAATGCTGTAATAACTTCCGCTACGTTTGAAAATGTAATTCCTTCACCACGTGATCCTTTACGAATTTTAGTCATAAAGTGAAGACCGAGTACCATATCCTGCGAAGGAACAGTAACTGGTTTACCACTTGATGGAGAAAGAATGTTATTCGTTGATAAGATGAGCCTATCACTTTCCAACTGAGATTTTTTACTCAATGGCAAATGGACAGCCATCTGGTCACCATCGAAATCGGCGTTAAATGCAGAACAAACAAGTGGATGAATTTTAATTGCTTTACCATCAACCAAAATAGGATAGAAGGCTTGAATACCAAGTCTATGCAATGTTGGAGCACGGTTAAGAAGTACTGGTCTTTTATACACTACTTCTTCTAAAACATCCCACACTTCTGGTTCTAATTCTTCAACCATACGACGAGCAACGCGCATATTAGATGCCAATTCACGCTCAATTAAACCCGCATAAATATATGGCTTAAATAATTCTAAAGCCATAGCTTTTGGAATTCCGCACTGATCCATACGTAATTCTGGATCAACAACAATCACTGATCGGCCAGAGTAATCAACACGGCGACCAAGAAGATTTTGTCGGAATCGTCCTTGTTTACCACGAAGCATTTCGCTCAGTGATTTTAATGGACGTTTATTAGATCCACGAACAGCTTGGCCTCGTCTACCATTATCAATAAGCGCATCAACGGATTCTTGAAGCATTCGTTTTTCATTTTTGATAATCACGCCCGGTGCATCAATTTCCATAAGTCTTTGGAGACGGATATTTCTATTTAATACACGGCGATATAATTCATTCAAATCAGAACTTGCAAAACGTCCACCTTCAAGTGGTACTAATGGTCGTAAATCTGGTGGAAGAACTGGCAAAACAGTCAGTATCATCCATTCAGGACTGATAGCACCATTCAATAGACCCGTCAATACTTTCATACGACGGGTTAATTTGTGACGTACTGCAATAGATGTAGTATGTGCATAATCAGAATGAAGCTTATCAAGCTCAATCTTAAGATCCATGAAACTTAAAACAAGTCGTATTGCTTCTGCACCAATTTCTGCCAAAAAGTCAGTATCATCAGAACGTTGCATGATATAATTTTCATATTCAGTTGAACTTAATAAAGTTTTCGCTGGATATGGAGATTTACCTTGCTTGACAACCATGTACATATCAAAGTAAATAACACGTTCCAAATCTTTCACCGGCATATCGAGAATCAATCCAAGATAACTTGGAATACCCTTGAGATACCAAATATGGCATACTGGCGCAACAAGCTGAATGTGTCCCATTCTTTCACGTCGAACACGTGATTGAATAACTTCAACACCGCACTTTTCGCAGGTAATCCCGCGATGCTTCATACGCTTGTATTTTCCACAGTTACATTCCCAATCCTTTACCGGACCGAAAATGCGCGCACAAAATAATCCATCTCGTTCTGGTTTTAACGTTCTATAGTTAATTGTTTCGATTTTTTTAACTTCACCATAGGACAAAGAACGGATTTTCTTTGGAGAAGCAAGGCTGATTTTAATAACATTAAAACGCGTAACATTTATGTATTCTTTAAAACGCTCTAACATTTGATTACTCATGATTAACGTTCTCCTTCCCCAACTTAAGTAGATCCACTTGTAAGTTTAAGCTCTGAAGCTCTTTGATAAGTACGTTGAATGACTCTGGAACACCTGGTTCTGGTACATCATCCCCAGCAATAATTGCTTGGTATGCTTTATGTCGGCCAGTTACATCATCAGATTTAACTGTTAACATTTCTTGTAATGCATAAGCTGCACCATAAGCTTCCATAGCCCAAACTTCCATTTCTCCAAGTCGCTGACCACCCTGCTGCGCTTTACCACCAAGAGGCTGCTGCGTCACCAGTGAGTAAGGCCCAACAGAACGAGCATGTAACTTATCATCAACCATATGGTTTAATTTCATTACATAAATGTTGCCGATGGTAACAGGTTGTTGGAAATATTCACCTGTTCTACCATTACGTACTCGGAATGAACCGGACGTTGGCAAATCAAGATCTTTCAACAAAGGTACAATGTCATGTTCTAGCGTTGCACCATCAAAGACCGGAGTTCTAAAATGAACACCGTCTTCTGCTGTTTTACGCGCAAGTTCCATCACACCGTCTTTTCCATAATTGGTTTCATAATCTGTAATTATGTCTTTACCAAAACAGTAAATGAGATGCTTTTTAACCGCTTCATATCCATCTGTTTCTAATAAATTTTGAACTCTGTTGCCAAGCTCTTTGCCGGCAAGACCCAAAATTGTCTCAAGAATCTGCCCTACGTTCATACGAGATGGAATACCTAATGGATTTAAAACAATATCCACCGGTGTACCATCATCTAAGTATGGCATATCTTCTCGAGGAACGATGGCTGAAACGATACCTTTGTTACCATGACGACCCGCTACTTTATCTCCAACAGAGACGTGGCGTTTCATCGCGATATACACTTTAACCATCTTAATAACACCAGATGGCAAGACATCGCCTTTTTTGAAATGATTAATACGATCTTCTTTCAATCCTTCCAAGATACGAAGCTGATTCTCATATGAATCTTTCAATCGCTTCAGTTCTTCTTGTGCAGATTTATCTTTTAGCTTTATTTTGAAAAGATCTTCAAGCGAAAAATCTTTCAACTCTTGCTTGTCGTATTTATCTCCACGAACGCCTTTCTTGACGTCCGCCATTGCTTGCTTACCGTCTGCAATATCAGATATTTTATGAGCAATCATTTTTTGCAAGAAAATAACATGATGAACATTGTCAATTTCTAGCTTTTCAATTTGTTTTGCTACTTCTTGTTTATAACGAGCATCTTTTCGAACACCACTTCGTGAGAATATTTTGACATCAATTACCGTACCTTCAATTCCAGGTGGAACACGTAATGATGTATCTCTTACTTCACGTGATTTTTCTCCAAAAATTGCACGTAAAAGTTTTTCTTCCGGTGAATATTGAATATCACCTTTGAGAGTTACCTTACCAACAAGAATATCGCCTGGTTTTACACGAGTACCAACACGCACAATACCATCTTCGTCAAGGCATTCAAGCGCTGATTCGCTTACGTTAGGTAAATCACGTGTAAGTTCTTCAGGCCCGAGCTTTGTATCACGAGCATCAACAATGTATTCATCTATGTGTACTGAAGTAAGCTCATTATCACTGACAAGACGCTTATTCAATACAATAGCATCCTCAAAGTTGTATCCATGCCATAACATAAATGCTACTGAGAAGTTTTTACCTAATGCCAATTCACCATCGGAAATTGAAGCGCCATTAGTTAAAACATCTCCTGCCTTAACAACTTCACCAACTTGTACGATTGGCGCATGATGAATCCATGTGCTATAACTTGAGCGCTGGAATTTTTTCAAATGATAGATGTCAATTCCATGAGTCACCCAATCTTCAGTATTAGCGCATTCATCTTCATTAACACGAACAACTATTTTATCTGAAGAAACGTACTGAATAATACCACTTCGTTTTGCTAATACCAATGCACCTGATGATTTAACAATTTCTCGCTCCATACCAGTACCAACAATTGGCGCTTTAGTCGCGATCAATGGAACTGCTTGACGTTGCATGTTTGCACCCATAAGGGCACGAACAGCATCATCATGATCAAGGAATGGTACTAATGCCGCAGAAACAGAAACTAACTGTTTTGGTGATAAATCAATGTAATTGATTTTTTCTGCATCAACATACAACAAGTTATCATCGTATCGAGCAAATATTTTTTCACCTTTTAACTGATTTGTTTTTGGATCAATAGCATCTGCCTGAGCAATATAATTACCAGACTCTTCAAATGCATCCAAGAAAACAACTTCATTTAAAATTTTACCGTTAACTACGGGACGATATGCTGTTTCAATAAAGCCTAGGTCATTAACCATTGCATATGTTGCAAGTGATGAAATCAAACCAACAGTTTGACCTTCTGGTGTTTCAATAGGACAAATTCTTCCATAATGAGATGAATGAACGTCACGAATTTCAAATGTCGCACGATCTTTCAATACACCACCTGGCCCGAGGGCTGACAAACGACGCTTATGCGCAAGTTCCGCCATCGGATTTGTTTGATCCATAAATTGAGAAAGCTGACCAAGCCCAAAGAATTCTCTGATAACCGCACTTAATGGCTTAACATTAAGAAAATCTTGAGGCATCAAAGCACCATGTGCTTCTTGCATTCTGAAACGTTCACGGACGATACGTTCTATGCGAGTAAAGCCAAGATACATTTGGTTATTTAATAATTCACCAACCAACCTTACGCGACGATTACCTAAATGATCAATATCATCAAGCTCACCTTCTCCTCGTTCTCTCAAATTAACGAGGTAGCGAATAGTTTGAACAATATCATCTTTAGTAAGCGCTAATTGATCTTCTGGTGTTGATAAACCTAATTTACGGTTCATGCGAACACGACCAACGCGTGTTAAATCATAAAAACGATTATTGAATAATAAATTATTTAAGCGCTCTCCAACTTCTTTAAGAGAAGAAGTATCTCCAGGCCAGATTTTTGCATGCAAATCTTTTAATGCAGCTTCTTGCGATTGAGTCTTGTCTTGACCAAGAGTTAACGCAATAGTTGGTTGCAATGCATAGCCATTTGATCTAATAATCTCAAATTGAAGAGAGTCGATTTTTTTCAAAATTTTAAGATGATTTTCAGATAGCTGCTCACCTTGTTCTATAAGAACTTCACCAGTTTCAGTATCAACAACGTCTTTTGCAAAAACGCGTCCTACCAAACTTTCTGGCTTAAGCATAAGCGCTTTAATACCAGCTTTTTTGAATTTTGGTAATAAGTCTTTTGTTACCCTACGGCCCACAAAAGCCTCTTCTTCTTCAGCTGGTACCATTCCCTTTTCAATACGCTGGCCAATAAGATTTTCATCTACAGCACGGAAATATTGATCATCTTTTAGGGAAATAGTATCAAATTCATAAAAGAGAGGAATAATCTCATCACGCGAAAAACCTAATGCCTGCAAGAACGTTGTTACGTATAGCTTTTTCTTTTTATCAATACGCACATACAAAATATCATTGCTATCGGATTCAAAATCAATCCAAGATCCACGCATTGGGATAAGACGCGCAAGATAATATGGTCTTCCACGAAAATCTTTTACCTTTTTACTTTGTGAGAAAACCACACCAGGAGATCTATGCAACTGACTAACAACAACACGATCTACGCCATTGATTAAGAAAGATCCCAAGTTGCCAAGCTTAAATCTTCCTTGCTCCTCATAAAGGTCTGCCATAACTGGTAGATCCGCAAAGAAAATGTCTTGCTCTTTAATATCGCGAACTATCTTGTTGCCTTCAGCGCTTGTTGTCCAGCTAATGAGCTGCACTTTAACTTTGAGAGACATAGAAAATGTTTGACCGCTTGTACGACATTCATCTAAGGTAAGCGGCGTGTGAACCGTTGTACGCACTAAACAATTAGAGCATGTAATATAACGTGCCGTTTTTGCTTTACAGAACGTACAAGATTGATCTTTGGAAAGACGTGAACAATCCGATTTATTACAAGATGTACAACGCCACTGATAACGGCTTTCGATACCAGTTAATTTTCCACATGTACAAGACCAACGTCCAAGCTCATAACTAACATACTCCAAAGAGAGTTTATCTTCATACTCAATCGGGAAAATGTCCCGCAATACTTTCTCAAGCCCAATAAGCTTTCGTTCTTGCGGTAAATAGTCAAGCTGAACAAAATCATTAAATGATGTTGATTGTATTTCGATTAAATTTGGTACAGGAACTACGTCCTTTATCTTACCATATTGCTTACGAAGAGTACTCTTGCTTATAAGTACATTAGACATTAAGACCACTCCTTACTAACGCCAAACATGTGGCCAATCCAGCCTTCGCACATAGCTCCAGCGGACAAATCAAATTCCATCCCCCACTACACCAGAAAAAAGCCTCAACCCGTCAACGCTAAAACCTCTTTCAGTTTTTTTAAATCAGTCTTTTTTTTGTTAAAAAAAGCTTGAAAAACAGTTCAGAGGACGCATTTACGGGCAGATGACAAGAGAAAAAAACTTGCATAACAAACGTTATGCAAGCTCTACTTTCGCGCCAACTTCTTCAAGTTTCTTTTTCATCTTTTCTGCATCAGCTTTTGCTACAGATTCAGCAACAACCGCTGGAGTTTCTTCTGTTAATTTCTTAGCATCAGAAAGTGCAAGATTAGGAATAACTTCACGCAATACTTTAATTACTTTAATTTTTTCAGCGCCTGCGTCTTTAAGCGTTACTTTATATTCGCTTTTTTCTGCTGCTACTGGAGCTGCATCTGCTGCTGGAGCTGCTGCCGCTGCTACAGGCATAGCTGCTGAAATACCAAATTCTGATTCAAGAGCTTTAACAAGATCAGCAAGCTCAAGAACAGTCATTTTGCCAATTTCATCAATAAATTTTTCGTAAGATTTTGCTGTCATTGCAATCCCTAAACATTAAAAATAATCATTAAATAAATACTATCAATCATCATATATGGTGAGTTTAATCACTACGCTTGTTGTTGTTTTTGTTTTTCAATTTCTTTTAAAGCTAAAAGAAGCTTAACAAGCATAGAATTAAGACCACCCACAAACCTAGTTAATGGAGCGTTAAGCGTACCACAAAGCATAGCAAGTAGTACTTCTTTTGAAGGAAGAGATGCAATACGAGAGATTGCCATCTTATCCAAAAGCTGCGCATCCACACAACCAACAACAAGACCAAGCGCTTCGTTCTTTTTTGCAAAGTCACTTAATGTTTTTGCCACGCCTGAAATTTCAGCTGCATCATAAGCAAAAACAACACCTAACTGATTTTTGCAATGAGAAAGAAGCCCATCGGAACCCTCAACATCTGCAAGCGCTCGTTTAACAAGACGCATTTTTGCAATTTTGAGCGCGCCGCCTTTTTCTCTCAACTGCCTTCTTAATTGTTGCATTTGAACAACACTTAAGCCAGCAAAGTTAACAAAAAAGGTGCCCTTATTTGCTAAAAAATCTTTATGAAACAATTCAACAACTGATTCTTTTTGTTGCCGATTCATCGCAACCTCTTTACCTATAAGGAACGCACAAATTCATCAGAATTAACAGAGATACCAACGCCCATTGTCGAAGACAAGGACATTTTTTTAAGATACTTGCCTTTAGCTGTTGCAGGCTTTGACGCCACAACCGCTTTAACCAAAGCATCTAAATTATCATGAAGTTTTTGAACGTCAAATGAAACTTTACCTATTGAAAAATGAACTATACCTTGCTTATCATTTCTGAAGAAAGCGCGGCCTCTTTTCAAATCAGCAACAATTGATTCTACGTCAAAAGTAACTGTACCTACTTTTTTGTTCGGTAACAATCCACGAGGACCTAGAACTCGTGCAAGCACACCAACTGCCCCCATAACATCCGGTGTCGCCACTGCGTAATCAAAATCAAGCCAGCCACCTTGTACTTTTTCAATAAGGTCTTCCATGCCCACAAAATCAGCACCAGCTTTTTTTGCTGCATCAGCATATTCACCTTTTGCAAATACAATAATAACTTTTTCTTTCCCTTTACTGTGAGGCAAAACTACAGAACCTCTTACGGTCTGCTCGCCTTTAGCTGCATCGATGCCCAAATTGATAGCAACATCAACTGATTCATCGAATTTAACAAAGGAAAGGTCTTTAATTTGCTGCAATGCTGCATCTACACCAAGATCGCCTTTGGATCTTTTTGATATCGCTGCTTGATATTTTTTTCCATGCTTAGCCATTATATTCCCCCCACTCAGTCAACAACGTCGATTCCAATACTTCGCGCACTGCCAGCAATAATTTTTTTAGCCTGCTCTATGTCTATTGCAGTCAAGTCAGCCATTTTAAGTGCTGCAATTTCTTCAATATCTTTCCACGAAATTTTTCCAACTTTTTGTTCGTGGGGACGAGCAGATCCTTTTGTTAGATTTGCTCTTTTTTTAATATAATAAGTAGCAGGAGCGGTTTTTACTTTAAACTCAAACGTACGATCTGTGTATACAGTAATTTCTACCGGTACAGGCTCGCCTTTACGATTGGCTGTTTGAGCATTAAACGCTTTGCAGAACTCCATAATATTAACTTGGTGCTGACCAAGAGAAGAACCTACAGGAGGAGCCGGAGTTGCGCTGCCGCCTTGAATCTGAAGTTTAATTCTTGCTTTAACTATTTTCGCCATGATAGACAATTACCTCACTCATTATCGCTTAATTTGATGAAAGCCAAGTTCAACCGGGGTCATTCTGCCAAAAATACTAACCATAACCGTTAATTTTTCGCTATTATAATCTACGCTATCAATAATACCGACAAATCCAGCAAATGGCCCCTCAACTATATCTACTTCACTACCGAGAGAGAATTCTTCTCGTGTAGTTTCAACCGCTACTTCTCCTTTAACTTGAGAAATAATACGATCGATTTCTTTTTGTGATATTGGCTCAGGATTTTTGCCCCCCAAAAATCTCAAAACTCGAATACTTGCCGTTACAACACGAAGTGACTCAGGAGTCATTTCCATTTCGGCTAAAATGTAACCAGGAAAAAGCTGTTGGTCAGCGCTTTCGTCTATTGCAAATAGTGGCTTAGACTTAGCTGATGGGACGAGAATTTCACCAAAAAAATCCTGCATTCCCTCT
Source organism: Candidatus Babelota bacterium (assembly GCA_039809905.1). Lineage (GTDB taxonomy): Bacteria > Babelota > Babeliae > Babelales > Vermiphilaceae > SOIL31. The sequence continues at coordinate 321,830 of JBDHVY010000001.1, forward strand.
GCCTGAATTCGCTTTTCAATGTCAACCTTAGCTGCTTGCTCATAACCTGCATATACTTGTACCACATACCAGCGCTTCATATGATCTTTGTCCTGTCAAAACTAGTAACCACTATACATTCTAACTATAAAACGCCAGAGCTCGGTAAGCCCTTTATCAACTAACCCTAAGTAAATTGAAAAAAAAGACATGAGCAACAGAACCACAATCATTGATCCTGCAAACTCATTAAATTTAGGCCAAGTAACTTTTGAAAGTTCAAGCTGCACATCTTTAACAAACTGTGTTACATTTTTTATCATCTTTTTTCTTCTTTCTAATGGCAGGCCAGGAGGGACTCGAACCCCCAACCGGCAGATTTGGAGTCTGCTGCTCTACCAAATTGAGCTACTGACCTACAAAGAGGCCTATTTTGTTTCTTTATGATCATTGTGCTTGCGGCAACGCGCGCAAAATTTACTCAGCTTTAAAGAACCAATAGTTCTTTTTTTTGAAACAACCTGAGTATAGTTACGCTCTTTGCATACTTCGCAAACCAAATGAGTAGTTTTTCTATTTTTTGCCATAATTATAAAGACACTTAAAGAGGACCCTTAAACCAATGATCTATCTGGAGCCCGCGACCGGGATTGAACCGGTGGCCTCTTCCTTACCAAGGAAGTGCTCTGCCTCTGAGCTACGTGGGCATGAACCGTAATCCTTACGGTTTATTATAGATTAATTAAAAAAACAGAAAAAGACAAACTTTTTGAACACCTATTGTGTATTAGAAATCAGAAAGACGCTGTAAATTATTATTGTCCGCCCTACTATGCTCTTTGAGCCCGCAAGGGAATATCTTTATCCCTTGAACTTTGCATTCTAAAAACGAAATGTAAGCTAGGATAAAAACATGGAGCCGGCGATAGGATTCGAACCAATGACCTGCTGATTACAAATCAGCTGCTCTACCAACTGAGCTACGCCGGCTTAAACTTTTCTGGAGCGGGAAACGAGGGTCGAACTCGCAACCTACAGCTTGGAAGGCTGTCGCTCTGCCAATTGAGCTATTCCCGCATTATTTTTGGCCCAATTTCTGCTTATGCTACAATCAGGCACCCTAAAAACAATGGTTATATCAATCGTTTAGACCATCTTCTGAAAAATGGCCTGCCATACAAAGCTTTACGCGTAGTATGGTGGCGAGGGCTGGATTCGAACCAGCGAAGGCATAGCCGATGGATTTACAGTCCACCCCCTTTGGCCGCTCGGGAACCTCGCCGTACCCAAGCATATTCCACAAGCTTGTTCAACTATGATATTGCTTTTTTTAATGGATTTCAACTTAATTTTAACAAAAAATCGATTTTTTTATAAAATTCTTTAATTTTTGATCTTTTTTCTGCTAATAAGGGTCATTTTTTTTAATAATTAAAACAACAATAGTCTTTTTGAATAAAGATAAAAACGCCACTATAGTTAAACTTATATATTAGGTTATTTCTTTATCAATAATTTATAGGAAAATACATAATGGCTATCTCCAATAAATCATTAATTGCTGCAACATGCTTTTTAATATCATCATTGTCTTATGCAGAAGAAGTTACTCCATTGCAGTATGCTAAAGCACAATTCTTATCTAATCTTCCATTAGAACAAACATATGAACAAACATATGAGCAAATATATGTTGCAAAACAGCTTACCCTATTCCAATGCCTTGGTGCCGTAGCTATTGGCAGAGCATTACTATTGAATAAAGTAGGTAAAAAGCTCATACAAAACGGGTGTACTTATATTAATCTCAAAAATGCTCCCTCTTATATTAAAACTCCACAAGCTATGAAGAAAAATTTGATTCTTTCTATTCCTGTTGGCGTAATTGCACTCGCGTCTCCCGTGATATTCGAAAAAGTAGAAGAATTGGCAAAAAATACAAAGAATCAAAAGTAAATTAAAATAAAGAACAATAAGAATATTCTTTAAAAGAAAGAAAAAGGCTTCATGCAAAACATGAGCCTTTTTCTTTCTTTATTCACAAAAATTAGGATTTAAAATTCTATCCGCATAACCCGCTTATCGGGATCTTCATGATAATCAAAAAAAATAGTACAAACATCATGGGTTAACAATGATCCAACTACTTCGGGCCATTCAACAAATACCCAACTATCAGGTTGGTACAAATATTCATCAAACCCTTGTGCCTGAAACTCTTGCACACTGCTAATCCGATAAAGATCAAAATGATAAAAACGTTCATGCTTATGATTCTCATATGCATTAACATACGTGAATGTTGGACTTGTGATAGTACCAACAACACCACAACTACGCAGCAATGCCTTAATCGTTGTTGTTTTACCAGCGCCTAAAGGACCACTACAAGCAAAAACCTGATATGAACTCATTAACCCTTTTAACTCTTGAATCACCATATCCTGCTCTTGCAGAGAATATATTATTTCTTTAATCATAATAATTTATAATTTTTTTAATTTTTGTAATAACACTCGTTCTTGCTTGGTAAACTCATCTTTTTTTTGTGATCGATTTTGAACAAAATCTTCGCTTTTTTCTGAAACATGTTTACTTGCTTCAATCATTAATTTATCTAACATATCTTGTGCACTACTACTAAATTCTCTATCTTGAGTTAATTTTACAACGTGATCTTGCTGTTGGCTACTCACAGTTTTTTTTGTTTTTAATTCTTGATGTAAAAGTTGTGAAAATGTTGATGAATCAATAGAAGGAATATTGTGATGCTGAGCATATCTATTCAATTCAGAATCGGACGACACAAGTAATAAATCTTTTGCTTTATGAAGATCAATATATTCTTTGATATAATCATCAGCACTCTCATGCATGCCAGAATACACAATTTGGACAGTTTTACCATTTTCCTTAAAAGGCCATTCATGAGGTCCCCCATCAAACACAATAACCATTTTGTGCTTCTTTCGGTGACCATATGTACCAAGCTGAATAATAAACCGAGCTCTTTCTTGCTCGGTAATCGCTTTTTTATACGGAGGTATGGAACGTAAAAGATTGTATGCATCAACGATAATAATCATAACTTTTGTGTCCCCAACACCTATGTTCATAAAATGTTTATTATAGAAAGCATCACTATATTAGCCCAAAAAAGTATCTAAAACTCTTTTAATCTGGGGTCCCCAATCGGCATATATAAAGATTGGAGCTATAAAAGTATACCACAGTACCCCGTCCTTGTTACAATCAACAAACTATTTTTTACATCTATATTTTTGACAGGTATAGGGGAAAAGATAAACTAACTAATGAATTATGAAAGAATAATATCTCATAAAAACAAAAGGATTTTTGTGAAAAAAAAGTTATTTCTTATGATCTGCCTAACGGCATTAAATTCATCAATAGCTTTATCAAATGACAAAAAAAGTGACAATCTGTCTACAACTATAGGAGCTGTCCTGATTGTCGGTGCAGGTTATTACCTTTATAACAAATATACCACTCAAGCACCTGCCCCTTCTTCTGAAAAACCACAACAACTACATGATTCGCCAAAAATTATACCCCAAGAACGAAAAAAGATTTCTGATGTTGATCTAAAAATAGATAGTCCTAGCAATAACAATCAAAAACCACAACCTTCGCTAACACATGATAAACTTCAAGATGAATCACCTAAAAAACTAACAGTTACGCCACCTGCCACTGCTGAAAACAAGACTGATAACCTAACTCCTTCTGTTCCAAGCAATAATCTTGCCTGGCGAGAAATCTTTGGTAACAGTTTTGCTAAAATAACATCTGATCATCTGAACGATATAGTCTGGGAATAATATAGCTTTTAATTGAAAAATAACCCAACTAAGGGTACATTAGATTAATATCATAGCTTAACACAAGCATGCTGGAGCGTTATGTCTAAACTCATTCAAATGCGTAATCGCATTCAAACTATTGAAACAATAAGAAAAGTCACTGATGTGATGCGCATTATTTCAATGTCAGCTCACTCACGTCTTAAAACCAAGCAAGAACCACTCAATACCTATTTGAATGCTCTCAAAAACCTTCTTGCAAAAGTACAGCGAGCAACTCCATCGTGGTCACATGAACAACTTATGCCAACAGGCGATAATAACAATCGTTTGATTATTATTATTGGATCACAAAAAGGTTTATGTGGTGCTTTTAATACACAATTATCAAAAGTATTGAATGAATATTTATTAGCGAATCCATCTGCTCATTATCATTTCAGCGCAGTTGGAAAAAAACCAATTGAATATCTGATTAACAATCATCCTGAAAAATTACTATGCTCTTTTCCTACCCTGACTTCACGTAATTTCTTAACAATCGCTCAAGAACTAACAGATCTGATTATGACGGCAACCCCATCATATAGCTCAGTTGTGATCATCAGCAATGTATTCAAAAACTTTTTTGTACAAAAAGCTACCATTACGCAACTCATTCCTTTTGATCCAACGCAGATTACCACGCATGCAACTCCTCCTACCGAAGGATATATGTGGGATGAAACCCCCAATACTATTCTTGATAAGTTAGCAATACAATATATTGAAGCACAGTTTCAGCATCTTATTTTCCAATCATTGTTATCTGAACATGCTGCACGCTTTCTTTCTATGGATAATTCAACACGTAATGCTAACACATTGCTCAACACAACTAAATTAGAATATAATAAAGTGCGACAAGCAAAAATTACCACTGAAATTACTGAATTGACGGGAAATTTTTAAACCTCAGCATCGTTAAACTTCTGCGGCTTGCCCCATTTTAGGAACAGATGCTTTTTTGCTTTCACGTCTCCTAATTAGTACATTTTCTATTTTTTTAATGTTCTCAGAAGTAATTTCTTGTCTTGCCTGCTTCGCTTTTTCTGATAATTTTGGATATTCATTGCGTATTATGTGTATTCGCTCATTATAGTACTTTTCATCATCTGACCCATGCATAATTTTCTCTGTTTTTTTCTCTTTATCTTCCCACTTAAACAAAACATTATCTTTTTCTTTAAAATAAACAGTTACATTGTCTGAATTTTTACTGCCAACAATTAAAACATCTTTATTAGTAATACCACTAGAATCAGTTATTTCATCAATGAAAAACCATTTATAACTTTGCGATGACCTAATCAAATTAAACCAAGATAGCATGGAATAAAAATCCCATACTGTTGACGATATCTTTTTTATTCTATGAATAACTTGTACACGATCTTTCGGCAATAATCGTACAGATATCAAGGATGCCATTAATTTTGCTTTTCTTTGCAGCCAATCCTGTATTTTCAATGTAATACGTTTTGGTGTTAAATCTTTCAATTCATAAACAGTACGAATAGCATCTTCTTTAGTAATGCCTGATGACACCATAGAAACAATGGCTCTAATATTATATGAGTTAATTTTAAGCTCAAAAGGAATAGTATCAGCATATAGTAAGATTATTGCAGGCTCTTTTTTAAAAAACGAAACAACATCGAGCGGCTTTTGCGGATCTCTTGTTTTGGCCAAAATCGAACCTATGGAAACAATTTTGTTATCAATATCTACAACTGAAAACCATTCTATGCCTGGCAATTTAATCTGCGCAGTATTTTCTGTCCAACCTTCTGAAATAGGCCGCAAAATCGCACCATATTCATTTTTCATTGTTTTTGCTCTTTTAAAAAAATCAGCAAAATTCATAGCTGTATACAAACGTATAACTTCTTTTCCATTATGCCAATTACTTATCAGATCAGGTGTCGCTACAGATGTAACCACATCATTTAACCCTTGAATTATTATAGGAAAAGAATAATATTCTTGCGTTTCTGATTTTATATTACCATAGATTATTTCAGCATTTACTCCTGCTGCATAACATGATAACATTACCAACAATTTAGTATTTATTTTGTGATCAAAAAAACGTAATGTTTCTTTGAAATCATTAAAATTCAGATCCACAACGCTATGATTAATTAATCCATGACCCGATATAAACACATGCCATTCAGGAATAATCATTTTTTCTTTATAATCAGCTTTTTGACAAAAAATCATATCCAAGGACGTTACAAAATAATGTGCGCGCATTGAACGCAAATAACGGATCGTACTTTTTAGAAAATAATTTACAAAACGACCATGTAAAGGCCTTATTATTAAGGAATAATCAATAGATTCCATATGATTAACTTTTAAGCCAAGTTGCAATTCAATATCAGTTATTTTGTTATCAGATCTATACTCTTTCACCTTATCTATACTAATATTTATAGATTTTAAATACCTTATCGGCAGTAAAAGATTAAGAGAATTATTAATCTTTTTAATAATCCATTTATCGGCCTGAAAAGACAACTTACTTATCGGAATCGCCATCTTTTCTTGAAGAGCCTTCTCAATTTCAGGATCTTTTTTTTTCTTGAGATAATAAGCTTGCTGCTCTTTACTGAATTCATCATAAAGAGCAGTAATAGATCTATTATCCTTAGATCTATGCTCAAACAAATTATATAATAATGAAGTAGAAACGAGCATTGGGCTTGCTTCTTGATAAAGAGCTATAGACAATTCAATACTCAATGCTCCAAAATCATTTATTTCTGAATCATCAAGAAATATAAGCAATCCTTTTTTCTTATCAAGCTCTACCTTTGACAGCTCATTTTTTTGAAATTCTTTATTTATCAATTGTTGTTGGATTTGATTTTGTGAAAGTCCCTGCACACTCTTTTTGTTGATTTGATATTTTTGCTTGGCTTGCTTGGCAATACTATTCATCATAAAAAAAATAAGCAATGACGTTATCAATTGAAATAATTCATTATTTTTTATATTGCTTATTTTGTTTTTCATACTTGAAAACCTTTATAGATTTGCACTTATAAATAATTCATCTATGATGGTATTAATTTTTCAATTAAAAAAACAAGAAAGGGAAATTATCTCATCAGTTCAAATACAACTGCTTGATACGTACTTCATTAATTTTATCTTGAACATCTTCACAAAAATAATCTAGCTGCCAGGCTTGTGTCCGCTGAGCTTGAGCATTATCTGCTGCATCCCAAATGGGATACACACGAATAGCACGTTTGCCGCCATTTCCATCTTTTGAAATAATCCCTTTTTGGTATAAAACATCTTTTGGAAAGACAAACTGTCCACAATGGTTTTTGTTACGCACATGTACTACGAAAAAATCAAATTGATCACTCATATCATAGGGCATGATTGGTCCTTTACCAATACGTTTCCAAAAGGTAACAAATTGACCAATTTTAGTTGGCGTAATTTTTCCTACGCGAAAGATAATTTTTTTGCCATTCATCTCAAAAGAGCATGCACCATATTCGCGGCTCTCTGGTTCTTGTTGTATGTTTTCACATTTCCAGCCAAGAGGTTCATAAATATACTTTTGCGCTTCAACCAAATCATTTGTTTTTGTTGTTGCCATACATCTATCTTTCGTGTTGTTGTAATTCTATTCCTGCTTCAGGCGTAATAACATTATTCCTTCTTTCGTGAAGAACTATTTTGCCTCCCAACGCTTGCAGCTTCTTTTCAAGCGCGTCATATCCTCGTTTCCAATGATGAAGCCCTGCCACGATTGTCACTCCTTGTGCCACAAGACCTGCAACAACAAGCGCCATTGATGCTCTAATATCACCAGCTTTAACTGCCGCCCCTGATAATTGTGGTACGCCAATAATGGTAGCTTTATTCTGTTCAATTTTTATATTAGCACCCATTTTTATTAATTCATGGGCATGATGAAAACGATTTTCAAATACTGTTTCTTCAATAATGCTCGTTCCCTGCGCTATGCATTGCAATGCCATCATTGGTGCTTGCAAATCAGTAGGAAATTGCGGATATGGACCAGTTTTTAGCGAGATAGCCCGGGGAAACTGCGTTGCTTTTAAATGAATACCTTTGCCATCATCGCCCACAGTAATGGTATGACCCATTTCTTGAAGCTTAAGCAAAAATACATCCAGAACATCTGCTTGCGCATTAGAAATAGTAATTTCTCCCCCAGTTGCAGCCGCTGCTATCAAAAGAGACCCCGCTTCAAGGCGATCAACCATAATGGCGTGTTCTATTGGTCGCAAGGTTTCAACACCTTCGATAATAATAGTTGCTGGCGCTTCAATTTTTATTTTTGATCCCATTTTGGTCAAGGCAGCAATAAGATCAAATACTTCAGGCTCACAAGCGGCATTTATAATTTTCGTTGTTCCTTGGGCCATTGTTGCTGCCATAATGATGTTTTCTGTTGCGCCCACACTAGGGTATTCAAGAACAAGACGCGTTGCGGTCAATTGTTGAACATCTGCAGAGACAAATTCCTCTTCTTGCAGAAATGCTGCTCCCATTTTCTCAAAATTCTTTAGATGATAATCAATCGGCCGCTTGCCAATTGCATCACCCCCAGGAAGCCCGCCTATCTTTGCCTTTCCAAAACGAGCAAGCAATGGCCCCATAGCCAAAATAGAAGTGCGCGTTTTTTGCATAATATCAGCATTAATAGTCCAACTATGCAACAAAGTTGTATCAACAAAAAATTGATGTTTTTCAGCATCAAAAAAAACAATTGCTCCAAGCGCAATAAGCAGCTCTGCCATTGCATACACATCAGCTGAAGCCGGAACATTATATAAAATCGATTTACCACGTGTTAAAATGAGAGATGATATGGTAACTAACACCGCATTTTTGGCACCGCTTAATTCTACTTCACCATACAATGGTCCTGATTGATCTACTTTTAAATATCCATCATGCATGTAAAAAATTCCTGGTTATATCTTTAGCGCTTATTATTATAAATCTTTCTTTAAATAATTAGGATTGCCAGTATAGCAGAAATATTGTTTAAAATGATTATCATCATTCTGTTTATAACATCAAACTCATTAAAAAATATTTAACGTTCAATGTTTTCAGTTATAATACCATACTATGCTATAACCATCAGTCCATCACCTTATAAGCCTTATAAGCAAACAAGTATCAAAATTTACACTCAATAACAAAAATTAAGATAAAACAATCAGGAAGAGAGACAATGAAAAAAATAGGTTTTATATACATATTATTATCTTATGCAGCATTCGCTTTTCTATATTCCGTATGCATGGATTTGCCACAACATTTGAAGTCCACAGAAGATCAAAGATATTTTAATCATTTGGTAAGAAGCCATGCTTTTGATAAAGCAAGGACATATGTAAATGGCAAAGAAAATCTTTTAGATGTAAGCAATTCTTTTTTATGCCCTTTATCTATTGCAATTAATGAAAATGATTATTCTGCTGTTTCTTTTTTGCTTTCACTGCCTATGAAATATAACGATATGCATTATATCCAAGTCAAAAATAAAAAAATGGCAAAATTACTTACCCATAGAGGCAAAACAGATCACAATACAAAAGATCTCCACATACAAATATTATTCGCAATGACTCGCCATGGTGGTTACAAAAAACCTTTCATGAGATATACGATGAATGCAATTGATATAAATATGCGAATCGATGATTCAAAAAATACTTTTTTGCATAATGCAGTAGCCACAAAAAATCGCAAGGCTCTCGAGGTTTTATTGGAAAATTCTTCGATTAACATACACAAAAAAAATATCCATGGTCTAACTGCATATCAACTTGCTATTGATTGTGCACAGCCAAAGATTATCGATCTTTTTAACAAAGTAGGGATTTTTTTTAGTCCTATTGAACGAGGAAATCCTTGCGAAATCGAAGGTGATGAAAAAAAAATTGAATTTTTAGCAGAAAATGAAAAGTTCTTAGCTACGCTTCTTTTTAATACCACAAAAAGAGAAGTAGAAAACCTTACAAAACAAAAAAAAGCATATTCAGCGCAGCAAGGAATTATGTGCAATAGCAAAGGCTATTACTTTCTTAATGCTTCGATGAAAGATTTAGAATGCTGGATGGGCCTGGAAAAAATGGAAAATATAAAAAAGCATTTGGCAGATATCTGCTGTATGGTATTAGATGGAATGAGAGATGATTCAAACCATCTTTTTAAAGGCACTCTACCAAGATATGCTTTTCTGGAGGGTATACCCTTTTCCGATCATAATTCAATTACTAAGCTCGTAAAAAAATATCCTTTTACACTCTTTTATAATGGCACTATCGCTTTTGAAATATTGTTTGAAGCATTAAATGCAATAAATGCAGAAGCCTTTAGATACATTGTAAATTTTTTAAATCCAGATCTATCGCTTGCCGATGAGAATGGTAACACTTTGCTACACTGGGCAATATTTTTAAAAAAAGATTTTGAAGCCAAGCTATTAATAGAAAAAGGAGCAAATTGTTTTGTTACCAATAATGAAAATGAAACGGCATTTGATAGTGCCAAGACACAATCCCAAAAGTCTTTTAATAACATAATAATAGCATTTTCTCAAGCATGCTTGGATTCACCTAAATATGCCAAACGCAATATTAAAAAGTATCTACAACTAGGATATCAACTTCGTGAATTAATATATTTACCAAAAGATTGGATTCACATGTGTGAAAAAAAAATACAACCGCTGTTGCATGGCGCTGCGCAATGTAACATTGAGCTTTGTCGCATACTATTAAAAGCTGGTACGTGTGCCAATATAAAGAACCACGATGGAATGACACCATTACAATGCATTTGCCATAATACCACACGTACTACTGCAATACCGCTATTATTGGAGTATGGAGCAATTGTAACAGAAGAGATGACAAAAATTGCGATCGATAAAGATGAAAAGGATAGGCGAGCAATGCTTGTCAGAGCATGGAAGGCACAACAACAGCAAAATAACCAAAGCGAATGCTGTATTTGTTTTGAAGTTAATGTTGAAAAATCTATTATTCCATGCAAAATAATTCATAATGATCGTATTTGTAAATCATGCTATTCTCATATACAAGATTGTCCAATATGTCGCCAACCACTAAACAAATGAATAAAACTTTTTGGGATAATCCTTATCAAACAACTCTCATAACCACCGTGCAAGCCATTGATGGTAACAAAATTTTATGTGCCGAAACCATTGCATATTCTTTTGCTGGTGGTCAAGAAAGCGATAAAGCTTGGATTAATGGAATGCTTATCTTAGATTCAAAAATAGATGGCAATCTTATTTATTACACTCTTACTGATAATCATGGATTGCACGTAGGCGATGAAATCAAAATGACGATTGATTGGCCCAGACGATTACGATTAATGCGATTACATTTTGCTGCGGAATTAATTTTAGAAATAGTCTCTCAAAAATATCATTTCGAAAAAGTTGGTGCACATATTGCAGAGCATAAAGCACGCATTGATTTTAAATCTGATACAAATATATCTCCGTTATTGCCTGCAATTTTAGCTGAATATAATAAGATCATTACCGACAATCATATTATTGAAAAAGGCTATTCAGATATTGCCAATCAACGACGATTTTGGAAAATCGATGGCTTTGCCCAAGTACCGTGTGGTGGCACTCATGTACAATCAACTGGAGAAGTTGGATTTGTAACCCTCAAACGTGAACATCCGGGAAAATTTATAGAAAGAATAGAAATAAGACTTATTTGCTAGAATATGACTTAATAAATGATCGTATTGTATTAACAAACATGTTCTTTTTATCTATCCCAACGGTATAATTGTCTAATAAAAATGTATTAAATCGAGCAGTTTTTGCCAAACAACACAATTGATACCAATCTGCTTGCTCAGTGATAAACTGAATATCACGAATCTCTTCATCATCATATAAATGCAATTGAGACATGTCATCATACTCATCCATAAAAACTATTGTTTTTTTATCTTTTGAAATTCCCATTCCTTTGATTTCATAAGAAAATGTTTTACGAGGAAAAATTTTATGAGTAGCAAGACATTTCCCATTGCTTGCTTTTAATATGGTAAATTTATCAACCTTATTTTGATAATCAACGGGGTCAAGCACAAATAACAAATCATTATCTTGATCCAATAAAAAAATAGGTGATTTATCATCGGCATTATCTAAAGACCAGCGCCATATAGGCTCATATAAATAATCTTCCATCCATGGCTCTTTATAAAAATCTGTCCACAACTTAAGCGATCCATCTGCAAAAGCTATTGCTAATGAATTATCTGATATAAAAAATGTTTTCCGTATAGAATCTTTGAAAGCTACGTGTTTTACTAATTCAAATATAGGATATGTTGATGAATCTTTTTTTACTTTCAACATATATAAATCAGAATCTCCAACCATGCAACAATATTTATCTGTAGGACTAAATTCAATAGATTGTGGTTTTATATTTACTGCTTCAAAAAAACTCACATGACAAGTATCTAATTGAGGATCTATCAACATAATTTCTTTTTCACTGCATACTGCAAAAAGAGAGGAAAAATGGGCTGAGCATGATAATACAAAGTTACCTTGAAGCAAAAAAGTATTTTTAGGTTTCATAAAAATGGTGTCAAAGATAGTGCACATGTTTGAACAAAAAAGAATCGCTGCTCCATCATTACTCAATAAACAAGATGCAACAGTGTCATCAAGTGCTAAAGGTGTCACTGTCGATTCACCCCCTTTTCCTATATAAAATAAGTTTTGAATCATTTTTTCATACTGTTCTTCTGGGCAATACACGCATATTTCTGGTTTAGAATCAGATTTGTGAACTATCTTTCTTAGATTTTTAACTGTTTTTTCAATTTCAGACTCATTATACATCATTGTATCATAATGTTTTTTTAGACTATTGCCTTTTCCAGCCCACATTTCATAATCAATTATATTTGCTGTATACGTTCCATCATCTGGAACAGGATGTGGGATAAGAGTATAATTTCCATCGTAATAATGAAAGGGGTTACGTTGTGTATATCTTTCTGCTATAGGAACCCATAAAGGTTTTGGAATATCTTGATTAAGTTGCCATTTATTATGTAAACATTCATGTTTCAACTTAATTGCAACTCGTTTGCGTAAGAATGGCTTAACATATGTTTTTACAATGTCTTTCGGCAAACAATCAAAATCTGATTTCAAAGGTTTTCCATATGATCTTGTTAATCTGAAATCTGCATATTCTGCAGGATGTTTAAGAAATACCTGATATTTTGTTGTTATATCATCCTTTGGTTCCATTGCATAACTATGAAAAGCAACGACAATTGGACACAGGAACCTTATTATATTTTGATGCATACCATCTTTCATTTTTTACAGGACGCAAAAAGTAAAAAACATTTATGCCGAACTATAACATTTTTTGCATGTTGATAAAAGATTTGTAAAAGAAAAAAGCCTCTCATAATGATGAAAGGCTTTTTGTATCTATAAATAATTCTATTTTTGCTACTGATGCTTCAAGAAATCAACTTCAGCTTTGGTCAGATGACGCCATTGACCAACCTCTAATTTTGACTTAGTCAGACCTGCATAACCAGCACGATCAAGTTTTCTAACATCATAGCCCAATTTTTCAAAAATACGGCGAATAATGCGGTTTTTACCACTATGAATGACTACGATAAGATTCTGCTTGGGTCTATCATGGAAAAAATAAGCTTCATCAACTTTAATAAAGCCATCTTCCAGATCAACTCCAGCAAGCAGTTTATTCATGTTAGCTCGTGTAAAAGGCTTATCGAGCTGTACATGATACACTTTTTCGATCTCAAAACGTGGATGGGATAATTTAAGAGCCAATTCACCATCATTGGTGAGAACCAACAATCCGGTTGTATTACGATCAAGACGACCAACAGGATACACCCGCTGCTTTATTTCTTGCGAAATAAGGTTTAAGACATTGTGGCGTCCTAAATCATCAGAAACGGTTGTAATGCAGTTTTTTGGCTTATTAAGAACAATGTATACTTTTTGCTCTGAACGGACAAGATTACCCTGCACACGCACACAATCGTTAGGATTAACCTTAAATCCAGGCTCATTTACCATAACTCCGTTAACGGTAACAACCTTTGATTTAATGATATCCACTACTTTGCGGCGAGAGGCAATACCCGCTTGTGCAAGGTATTTACTGAGGGAATCATGTTGTTTGTTTTTAGCTTCATTTTTCCCTCTAACAACGGGGTCCCCAATGGAACTTCGTGAAATTGGGGTATAATCAGGGATATTTTTATTTATATTCATAATAATAGTATACCTGATTTTTAGAATTTTTATAGAAAATATCGATTAATAAATGTTTTTGAGACTTTTTTCATAGCCCAAACACGTCTTTTTTCTGGATAGAGCCCATCAAGCAAGCCTCTACTTGTATACCCAACCAGACCAGCATTTGAAAAGAGAGGCTCAGAAGTCTTTTACCAAAACCCCCGAGCCTCTTTTTGCTTTTATTTTTGCACCATCAATTAACGCCGATTTTTAAGATCCTTTTTAGCCTTAGCAATAAGCTTATCAAGAATAGGCAATAGCTTTTGAACATCAATATAGCTTTCTCGAATTATTCTTCTATTATTTTCAAGCTCCAATGCAATTTTTTGGGTAAATAATTCAGAACCTTCAACAAAGCCTGATTTTTCTGCAAAATAATTATACAATTCAATCGTATCTTCCGGGTAATGATTATTAATGAGATACACTAAATGTTCTTTGTAAATCATTAATGCTTTAATTTCTTTATTGCTGAGTTTAAGATTTTTATTGTTCAACATCTCGGTAAAGTTTTTACATGCAAGTGCACATAAATTGCGTTTAAATGCAGAATCCATATCAATAGCACAGAATGAATCAGTCTTCGGATTATAGAAAAGATTACCGCGATGACGATCATGATTACAAAGGAATGTATCCATTGCAACAATCATAATTAACGTAGGATGTTTTATCATCCACGGCAACATATCTCGTCTAAATCCAATTTCAGCTTGCTTGATATTCATTCCATCATAAGGGCTATCTTGCGCCTTGATCATTTTTCCCGGAGCTATAGTATGAAGCGTTGCCGGCCAATCTGTACGAGGTTTTCCCGGAAACGCTTTACCTGCAGGTATAATGGCAACACGATGAGCAATACCAAAATCTTCGGCAACATGGGCAGTAATAGCATCTCTGACTACACTAACAATTTTGCGAAAACAATTAGATTTTTTTTGCTTAACTATATATTCTTTACCGTTAATGCGCACAAAACTAATGTAGCAAAACCTCATCTCTAATGTTTCGATTAATTCTACGCGAGCATTTTCAATATCAACTTCTTGTAACCATGCAAAAACTGGTGCATTGCAAAAAGATACAAAAACCACCATCGCATATGCAAAAACTCTACAATTTTTCATATCGCTCCCTAAGTAAAAATATACATTGCAACTTTGCATTTACTATGAAATAAAAAGATTGATTCATGCAATATTTTTGCCTAATTTACGCTTTATTCCTGTTGAATATCCATTGAAGGAAATTAAAAATACGTTTACGCTATTACTATGAGTAAAACAAAAACATCGTTTAAATGTTCCAACTGTAGTTATACCACGATCAAATGGATGGGGTGTTGTCCTGAGTGTAAAGAATGGGATTGTTTGGTAGAAAATATTATTTCAAGCACTAGCGGACCGAACAAAATCTATGCTGCAACTGCAACGCCACAACTTATATCACTCACTTCCATTGATACTCATGAACAACCACGCATACTTTCTCATATTGGGGAATGGGACCGTGTTGTTGGAGGCGGATTAGTTCCCGGATCGCTTATTGTGGTAACCGGCGATCCTGGTATCGGTAAATCAACATTGCTACTGCAAGTTGCCTATAACATTGCAAAAATACATCGTGTCTTTTATTTTTCGACTGAAGAATCATTACAACAACTTAAAGGCCGTGCATTGCGGCTAAAAACAACAGATAATAATCTGCTCTTTTCCGATACTGCAGAACTGACGAGTATTATTTCTTTGGCTCAACAAGAAAAACCTGATCTTATCATCATCGATTCGATACAAAACTGCTACATCAATGATACGCACACATTACCAGGAAGTACCGGGCAATTGCGTGAAGCAGCTTTTCAATTAATGCGATTAAGTAAAGAGCATAATATTACGGTAATTATTACCGGACATATTACCAAAGAAGGTATTATTGCGGGACCAAAAACATTGGAACATATGGTTGATGCTGTTTTTTATTTGCAAGGAGAAGACCGGTGGCAAACCCGTATGCTCAGAGCAGTAAAAAATCGTTTTGGTGCAATTAATGAGCTTGGTTTTTTTAATATGGAACAAAATGGTTTGCAAGAAGTTCCCAATATTAATGCTCATCTGATTAGTGAAATATCACATGCTCCGGGATCAGCTATTATCAGTATTATGGAAGGTTCTCGACCTATTTTATTAGAATTACAAGCACTAACCAATGCATCAAAACTTACTATGCCACAACGTGTTGTTTCTGGCTTAGATCATAAACAAGTTGTTCTGATTGCTGCAATTTTAGAAAAATATGTAAAAATAAAATTAAGCATGCATGATATCTTTTTCAAAGTAAGCGGTGGCTTTAAAATCAAAGGCAGTGAAAGCGATCTTGGTACTGCATTTGCATTACTTTCAAGCTATTTTCAAGAAGCATTGCCAGAACGCTCAATAGCACTGGGCGAAATTAGCTTAACAGGACAAATAAAACCAATTAATAACATTGGGCATTTGGTAAAAGAAGCAGAAAAGTTTGGCATTACAACATTGCTGATTGCAAAAAATCAAACCATAGAAAAAACCTCCTGTGTTATCAAGAGGTTCCATAATGTTTACGAATTATTATCTCTTTTTGGACAATGATAAAGTATGTTTATTTCGCAGCACCTGTTCCAAATATCTTAGACTGTAGGTAAGAAAATGCACCGTATATAGCTGCAGAAGCAACTATTATTCCGCCAGCTATTTTTTCTTTGTTTTCATAAAGATATACAGCCGATTTCATGCTTCGATCAAATGCATTAGTTAAAGTTGTTATAGCTAAACTCCATTTGCCCACTTTCAACGCACTTGCTTGTTCTTCTTTTAAGGCAAGATCTGCCGCTTGCTGTGCACCTTCAATATTCTGTGATCGGCTTGCTTTCCTTTTTGCTATATCTTGTTGAGCATACCATTCCATAATTGCCTTATTTAAATCTAATCTTCGTAAAATTTCTGTAATTCTCTTTCTCAAAGGATCTTCAGTTGAAATCGCTAATTGATCCAGTAACTTTATAGCAATATCACCTTGATCTATTAAATTCTCAATACCTTTTAATCGCGCAACATTAGATGCACGCCATGCAGAATTTCCCGCTGTAGTTCCGATTTTAGCTACCAACTCAGGAGAATTCCAGTAAGTAGTTACAGCTTCTAGCTTTTCACACATATCAGCGTAAGCATTTATCTTAGCCAATGCACCTCTTGCAATACGAGGATATAAAGCTTTATATGCACCATAACCAACACCAGCAGCCCCTGCTAAAGCCCACCATAATTTACTATCTTGTGTAGGAGCATATGCACCTAATGCCTCTAAGGCCGTATGAGTGAAAGATCCTTTTTCTGCCGTAATTGCATCGCCTAATAGTTCATAAGCCTTATTCCCACCCTTATAAGAAGCATATCCCCCAATCCCTGCTGCTGCAACATCCTGCAATCTCGCGAATTTAAGCCACAGTAAATTATAATCAACATAAGACTGTGTTAAATTAGAACGTTTTTTAATTGCATTTACTACAGAATAATCCTGAGGAGTTTCGTAATACTGAGCTCCTGAACAATGAGTACTCAGGATTATAGAAAAAGCTGCCAATAGATTTAAATGGCTTTTCATAAAAGACCTTTTTGGTATATTTTTTTAGTATTTTCCATTAATTGCTATTTATAAAATATCATATTTGCAAGCTTAATAACAAGTTTTTAAAAATAGGACATCTTCAACCAATTGCTTTAGTAAGAGAGATTGGTACTATTAAAAATAGGGTATTATTATAACTTTTTATATCAGGGACCATATTATGAATAACATAAGTCATGTCACACTTATAGTTGAAAATCAAGCTGAAGCATTGGCCTTTTATAGTGAAAAGCTAGGATTTGTTGTAACAGAAAGCCATAAAGCTGAAGATGATACCTATCTCTGGCTTACGGTAGCTCCAACACAAGAATCTTCTATATCTCTTACTTTAATGTTGCCTCAAGCTGAAGAAGACAAAGCTCTTATCGGTAAACAAAGCGGATCTATCCCCTTCTTTTGTATAATGACTGATGATTGCCATACAACAGCTGCCCAATACAGCAAAAAAGGTGTGGAATTTGTTAAAGAAACAACAGAAGAATTTTGGGGAATTAATGCCATCATAAGAGATCTTTATGGTAATTTGATTCTTCTTTGTCAGCAAGTTGAAGAAAACTAGACGTTTTCAATAATTTAGATGGCGATCTTAAAGTGCATGAAAACATGTCCTTTGAGATCGCCATTCTTTTTTGTATGTCAGTAGGTTATCAAAACTATCTTGAGTTCATTAAAAGGTATAATAAAAAAACAGCTAAAAAAGGATGTTGTTCAAGTATTTTCTCTATTTCTTTATTTTCTTTTTTCCATGCTTGTGGATTAAATAATACTCTTATTTCTTTTACATTAGTAAAAACTAGCTGTTGTATTGCTTCACTATCTTTTAAGTCAATTTCACCGAACATAACTGTAGGAATTGTAGATTGATCACGAAAGATGACCTGAATGTTATTGTAATCTGAATCTTGACAATCTCCAATAATATTCAAAATTTGGGGCTTCACAAAAAAGCAATCTTTAAAATTCATTTGATTGCATACCATTGAAATGAATGGCGATTGAAGAAGACATTTTTTGAGTTCTAATGAAGTTTTTGCTGTAATATTCATCCGATCTTGTGCAACAAGGTGAGACCAATTTAGATCTAATTTATCACACGATATATTTAAAGTTCCTGTATAGGAAAAATGAGACCCATTAGCAACCACTCCTTTGAAACTTGATTCTAAATTTGCAATCCCATCCCTACCAGATTTGGCATCAAAAAACCCCTTCCTCATTTTCAATATAACAGTATCATCTTTTTCTAAAAACGTAATCGATAATGGCTGTCCCTGAGGAACAATATCGCTCAGATGCTTTCCATAAACTGTCATAGCATGTAAAGATCCATGTAATAAGATACCTAACACTAAAGAAAAGAATCGCTTATTGTTTTTAGTAAAGTCATTCATCAGTACATCCTTGTAGTAAAAATTAAATTAATACGTATAAATGTGCTTAATATAGCCAAAATCAGATAAAAAATCTAAACATTCACGAGATCTATCGATAAAACCACAATAGATTCTTTTGCCGAATACTTTTACAATATAAATAATAAGAATTCTTTCACATGAATATCATAGATCCCCTTCACAAAGGACTTTCATGAAAACTTTTTCACGATCTCCATTTTTATGGATTAGTGCAACAGCACTGTCAGGAATGTTATATTTTTTTGCATTTCATTTTTTTCCGCAAACATTTCCCATCATCCACCTAAATATCACTATGGATCTTGAACAAGCAGTAGAACAAGCTGATACGATTGCACAAAAAAATAATCTTGGCCCTTCTAATTATCATTATGCAGCAATGTTTCATACTGACGCGGCAGTAAAAACATTCGTAGAACTTGAAGCTGGTGGCACAGATGCGCTTGTTAACATGATGGATGAAAAATTGTATATGCCCTACACGTGGAAGGTTCGCCATTTTAAAGAGCATGAAAAAAATGAATCTCTCATAAGTTTCACTCCAGATGGTCAACCGTATGGTTTTATTGAAACAATTTCTGAAAATATTCCTGGTGCACAATTATCAGAAAAAGATGCACGTATCATTGCAGAAACATATGCAGAAACGCAAGGCAATATTGTCTTAAGCGATTACAAATTGGTTGAAGCATCGCAAAAAACTCAGCTGAGTAAACGAATTGATCATACGTTTGTCTATGAACGTAATGATAAAAAAATAGGTGAAGGCAATTATCGTCTGAAAATTGTGGTCAGTGGAGATAAAGTAACTGAACTCACGCACTTTGTTAAGGTTCCTGAAGCATTTACCCGCCGTTATGAAGAAATGCGTTCTGCCAATACCATTATTGCATTTGCAGCAACCCTTCTTATGGCTCTTCTTTATTTCTTTGGTGGTTGTTGCCTGGGATTATATTGGATCAATAAAAAAAAGTGGCTTTTACTCAAGCAACCATTGCGGTGGGCTTTTTTTCTTGCACTCATTTCCGCGTTAAACTCAGTCAATCAATTACCTTTTTTGTGGATGAAGTATAATAATGCTTTTTCGCTCTACGGTTTTCTTTCGCAACTATTTCTTTCTTGTTTTATCAGTTTCATTGCACAAACATTTATGTATACCATTATTATCGCTGCTGCAGAAAGTTTAACTCGACGGGCTTTTGGAAATCATCCACAATTATGGACCTTATGTTCAGCTGAAAGCAGTTCATCATATGCCATTTTGGGCAGAACAGTTGGCGGTTACCTTCTTGTTGGTTTTAATGTAGCATTTGTTATTGCATTTTATATTGTTTCTTTACGCTATTTGGGATGGTGGTCACCATCAGAAATGTTGTTTGATCCTAATATTCTTGCATCTTATGCACCATGGTTTTCACCACTTGCATCATCATTGAATGCAGGATTTATAGAAGAATGTGTTTTTCGCGCAATTCCCCTTGCAGGTGCAGCATTACTGGGAACATATTTTGGCAAAAGAAACTGGTGGATTGCCGCTGCATTAATTTTGCAAGCAATTGTTTTTGGTGCCGCCCATGCCAATTATCCTGTTCAACCATCATATGCTCGTCTGGTGGAATTATTTATCCCATCATTGATATGGGGAATCATTTATCTGAGATTTGGTCTTATTACCACCATTATTTCTCATTTTGCGTATGATGTTATTTGGTTTTCAATACCTATTTTTGTATCTTTTGCTCCTGATACATTGCTTTATAAAATTCTTATTATCATCGGCGCATTATTACCATTATTGTACGTACTTTTTGCACGTCTTAAAAAGGGAAAATGGAATCATTTGCCAGAATCCGCTCATAATCATGCCTGGCAACCTTCAACATCATTATCAGAAGAAAAAGAGGAAAAAGAAGCAGTGCCACAAGAGTCTTTGAAAACATCCACTACCACTGCACATAAAACAATTATTGGGTTAGGTATTATAAGTCTTATTGTATGGATATATGGTACACGCTTTACTCATGATGGTATTACGATTACCTGTAACCGCCAAGAAGCAGTGACGTTTGCCGATTCATTTTTAGCAGAAAAAAATAGTATTCTCACTGCTCCATGGAAAACATTACCACTGATCTTCACGCACTATAAACTTGTTCCTGATATAGCACAGCAACATACATTTATCTGGAAAAAAGGTAAAAAAGATTTATATCACGCATTGCTCGGCACTTATTTGGAACCAGCGCACTGGACAATTCGTTACGCACAATTTGATACTGATATCATAGAACGCACGCAAGAACATAAAATAATGCTTTATAATGATTCTGTATGGCGATACCATCATCAATTACCAGAAAGTAGCATTGGTGCTTCGTTAACACAAGAACAAGCCCGTTCTATTGCACACAAAACATTATCTGAGCAATATAATCTTGATCATGAACAATTGAGGGAAATCTCTGCAGTGCAAGCACAATTGCCTCATCGCATTAATTGGTTATTTATTTTTGAAGACAGTGCAGTATATCCATTGCAAACAGGACGAGCTCTTGTTTCAATTTTGATAGCTGGTGATGAAGTAGTTTATACAACACGAACTATTCAAGTACCTGAAGAATGGGAGCGCAAACAACAAAATAAACAAAATATACTCAACATTGTTATGATGGTATTTTCACTTATTTTATTGCTTTTCTTACTTATTGGATTGGTCGTTGCACTACGCCAAAAGAAGAACGTTATCATTTCAAAAAAGCTCTTGGCAATAATATTTGGTGTTTCACTATTTCTTGGAATAATAGACATTCTTAATACCTGGCCAAGCATTGTGGGTAATTTTAGTACAAGCTTACCATTCAATAATCAGCTTTTTCAGATTATGATGGCATTTGCTTTCTCTTCATTGCTTAAATCGTCTTTATATGCACTCATTCTTTCGTATGTATTATCATTCAAAACACATACAATTCAATATGGTAAACTCAACGTATATAGCGGTATATGTTGTGGTCTATTCATGGCGGGAATCATCAAGATTGCACAAACTGCATTGCCTCTTAATATGCCATTGTGGCCAGAATATGATGCACTTGGTTGTTCCATACCGTTACTTGCATCATGCTTGAATTCAATTGCTCATTACATTCAATTAACAATATCATTCTCATTGCTCTACATACTTGTTGATAATGCAACAATACACTGGCAAAAAAATCGCCTCTTTTTTACCATTCTCGCGATGCTATGCGGAATGGCTATGGTTGATCTGCCATCACTAAGGATGTTACCATTGTGGCTTGCTGCAGGGGCAATAATTGGAAAAATATTATTATTATTGTATCAACACATTATGCAATACAATTATTCAGTCATCCCATTTGCTACGGGAAGTTTTATTATTTTGAAACTCATACAACAAGGCATGTTTAATGCTTATCCAGGAGCAGCGCTTGCTGCAATAGTTAATGTATGCGCAATAGGTGGATTATCTGCATTGTGGCATGAATACTTGAACAAAACAAAATAAATATTTTTTATCAGCTATGAGACCTCATACGAATGAGGTCTTTTTTATTATTATTGAGTTTTTTCATAATAGAATTATATAATAAATATGATGAATTGGTAATAAGGATTATTTTATGATAAAAAAATCAAAATTAAGATATATATGGATAGTACTTGCTATGCATCAAATACATGCAAGTTTAGAACCAACCAATACTAACATGTTTTCTATCGATAACTTTGCTGGAGATAAATTTTCTTATCAAGACTATCAAAAATATTTATTGGGCGGAGCCGGCCTGGCTATAATAGGAGCAGGAGCTTATTGGTGGTATAAAAATAGCATTAATTTGGGAACTGAATATAAACCCCAAATTGATGACCCAGTAATACAACATCAAAAAAGGACTTTTGAAGAAAGTTCTAAAAACAGCGAGTTCCAAAAATTTGTTCAGCATTTCTCTCCTCCAGCAAATTTATCAGCCTATTTAGTACCATATGAAAGAATTTTATATGAACAAGCAACAGTTTTTAATCGCTTACAGGATTCTAAATTTGTAGCAAAAAGTACTGATCTGACCCGCCTTATTATTGCTCAACGTATGAATAATTATATCAAAAAGAAAAACTATACTTCTATAGGTGTTCCTCAAAAATATATTTTTCTGACTGGTGATGTTTGGACTGTTATAGCAGAAAAAATAGATGAAACAAAAAATAAACCTACCATTGGACTACAACAAATGATGGAACTAACTGATATTATCGAAACAACGGGCTATTCAGATTTTGACGATAAAAACCTTATGTCTGATAAAAATGGCAAGATATTTTTCATAGATACAGAAGATAAATCATTTATATCTCCCATAGGGAAATATAATTTCGGCATCATTCCCGGCAGTAAATTAAGAGACGAAGACACAATAGCCTTGTGTAAAGAAAAATACATTAATCTCAATTATTTTAATCAATATCTTGGTAGATATGGCTATCTACAAAAAGAAGATGCTCGCAATTTTCTTATGCAAAAAATAAATCAACTGAAAATCAAATACGAAAACTCAGAAGAAACATATACAAAAATAACTGGTGCAACTGATTTGGATGATTACAACGTCAATATCAATGCATTAAGTGAATACATAAAACCTCTCATACAAAGCACGAGAGGTTTACGTGCCAAACCAAGAAATTATTTTAAAAAATAGATAATTTTACAGCTCTTAATCTAGGATAACAACCTATAAAATATGCCTTCTAATTCTGCCATTGATTGTGTTGTCTCAAATTCATCTTCAACTTTTTTTCGTGCCGCTAAACCAACCGTTTTCCATAATTCTGGATGCTTTATAATATACTTAATTTTCTTTGCTAATTGTTTACTACTTCCTTCTGGTACCAAGTAACCAGAAACACCATCCGTAATTAATTCTGGAGTCCCAGCATGAAAGGTACTTACCGGAATAAGCCCCATTGCCATTGCTTCTTTGAGCGCATTGGCAATACCTTCTTCATCTCCATTAGAAGATGTTATTGAAGGTAACAAAAAAATATGCGATTCATCTAAAATGCGTGCAACCTGATCTTGTTCAGCCCATCCAAAAAAAGTAACTTTATCCAGAATTTTTGATTTTTTTGCTAATTTACGCAATGAAGATTGTAAATGGCCACTACCAACAATAGTATAATGAATATTTTTATACCGTTTATTGAGACGCGCGATTGCTCCTATTGCAAAATTAAGTCCTTTTTTTTGGATAAGCCGACATACGGAAACAAACTTTATTTTTTCTCCTGGTCGATACGTTCTTTCTCTGAAAAAAAATTGCTTGCAATTAATTGCAGAGTGATGAACAATTACTTTTTCTGCCGGGCAACCAAGCTGTACGGTTATTTTTTTAAAATAATCACATACAGGTAAAAAAATATCAGCTCTTTTAAAGAGCTTCTCATAAATCGATGGATTGTTTCTTATGTTATTTCCCGTTATATCAAAACCTCTTAAGCACACCACTATTTTTTTTGTATCAAGCCATGGTGTTAAAGCATCATTTTCTACAATCAGTTTGCCCAAGGAAGCTGATTGGCAAAAAACAACATCACAATCAGGTAAATCTGCAGGAAATCGTTCATATATAACAGAGTTTAATAGCGAATATTTTTCTATATTGGGATGACCTTCAACATCATTTTTACGAAACGCAAAAATAGTTACTTTATGACCTCTATCAATGAGTCCTGTCATCATGTTTAAAATGTAGGTTTGAGATGGTGCTGGAAAATATGACACAACAAAAAGAACATGAAGAGGTCTTGACTCTAATGCACAGTTATATAAACAAAAAATAAACCCAATAATCATACATTTCTTGTTTAAATACATTCGCCTTCCTCGTTATAAAGTGCGTTCTTTTTATTTAAAAGACCGTAAAATATTTTTTCTAGCTTTTGAATTGATCGCTTTGTTTCAAAATGATCCTTAACTGTTTTTCGAGCTGCACGACCTATTGCTTCCCATGATTCTGGATGTTCTATAATATGTTCAATTGCTTGCGCTAATTCTATTTCATTTTTTTCCGCAACTAAAAAACCAGATACTTTATCTTGGATAAGCTCTGCATTTCCCGCATGCCAGGTTCCTACAGATATTAAACCAGTTGCCATAGCTTCTTTAAGTGCGTTAGGAATGCCTTCTTCATTACCATCTGATCCTGTTCGTGAAGGCAATAGAAAAATATGTGATTTACTTAAAATGGAAACTACATCAGCTTGCATTGCCCATCCGTTAAACGTAACTTTATCTTCTATTTTTAGTTTTTTTACTAATTGTTCCAAATTCTTTCTTTCTGGACCATCTCCTACAATAGTAAAATGAATATTGGGATGTTTTTCTGCAACACTGGCAATTGCTTTAATGGCAAAATCGATTCCCTTTTTTTCAACAAGTCTACACACAGAAACACACCGTATAATCCCATCCTTTGGTATTTTTCTTGTCTTGAAAAAAAATTGTGCACAATCAATAGCAGAGTGATGCACGATTATTTTGTCTGAGTCACACCCTAAATCAATGAGGCGATTTTTGAAATAATCACAAACCGGTAAAAAAAGATCTCCCTGAACAAAGAGTTTTTTATACATTGCCTGCTCTTTTTCAAGATGCGATGTTATATCGGCTCCACGAAAACAAACAACAAGTTTACGTTTTTTAAGCCATTTTTCACTATTCTTCATCCTCATAATTCTATTTCCTAAATAGCCAAATTGACAAAATACAACGTCGCATTCAGGCAAATCAAAAGGAAATTTTTCGTAAAAAACTCGATCTAATAATCGATATTTTTTTATATTAGGATGTATGTTTTCATACTTATCTTTATATACTGAAAAAATAAATACATTATGTCCTCTATCAATAAGACCTGTCATAATATTCAAAATAAATATTTGAGATGGAGCAGGAAAATGACCTACAACAAAAAGTATATTTAAAGGCTGAGATTTGTGAGAAGAAGAAGCTTTGATAGAAGATTCATCACTCGCAAACATGCTATAACTTACGAGATATGTGCACAAGATTATAAGATTGAGCACTATTCTACATAATATCATCGTATCTCCATATTTATTCTATAACCCCGTTTGCCCAATCTCATTTCACTTCTATCGAGGTCCAATTAAGAAATTTTTCATTGTTGGTGGGTTGGCTATGCTTTATCAGACCTACGAGCAATAATTTTATCAAGCAATATTATCAGCTTACGCGCACTTGCATGAGTTTGAATAATCATTTCCTCATAAGACAATAATTTTCTTCGAATTCTATCGTTATATAATTTGCTTCCTTTGCAAAAACCTGCTTTTTGCGCAAAAAAATACAACTTTGCTATAATGTCTTCTGGTGTATGCCGACGTATTAAAAATTTTAATGTATCTCTCATTCTGCGTAATGCATATATTTCTTGTCGAGAAAAAGGAACTTTATCAGTTTGCAGAATTAAGACAAGTTTTTCGCGCGCAAGCTGGCATAAATCTTTATTAAATGTATCATCCATATCAATTGCACAGAATGTGTCCGTATCAGGATCATAACATAAATTGCCACAATGACGATCTGAGTTGCCGATTAATAAATCAAGTGCTACTATTTCTGGTAGTTGATGATGCCATGTCATATGCATAATAATTGAACGCGTTAATCCTTTTTCCATTGGCGATGTTGCCTGCGCCCAAAATTGTCGTAATCGTAATGCATTATATTTGATATTTCTTTGCTCGCGTACCGTTTTTCCAGGAGCAAGAGTATGTAATGTTGCAGGAAAATGTTGTTTAATTTTTCCCGTGAATTCAGTTTTATCAGAAACAATATCAACTCTATGAGCAATCCCAAGAACTTCAGCAATCCATGCAGATAAAGCATCACGTACAACTGCTAGCTGTTTTTTGTATTCTTTTTTTTGCTTAACGATATATTTTTTTCCATTAATCGTTACATAACTGACAAAGCAATTTTTTGTTTCAACGGTATGAAGAAAAGTAATTACTTTTTTTGGAGCATCCGCAATATCTTGCGAAAGAGCAAATGTCACCGCAAAGAAACACACGACAGTCAAATTAATTGTCCGTGCTATCATTATTTCTCCGAACTATTTCTTTTTGGTTGATACATATTTAACATCATGAAACAAATCAATTTTCCATGTCAACATTTAAATCCCCTGCCATGTTTCATTGAATTAATAACCATAAATAATTTTGTTAAGCGTTATTATTAGATTTTTTATGCTTTCATGACTTTGCATAATCGTTGTTTCATGACGTATTATTTTTTTTTCTATTTTTTTGGTATAAAGAGGACTGTCTTGAGTAAAACCAGCTTGAACAACAAAATAATGTAGCTTTTCTATCAACATTTGGGGATTATATTTATTGTGTAAGAACATCAGAGTATCTCGCATCTTTACCAGAGCTTGGATTTCTTTTGTCGTAAATTTTTTTCCCTGATCTATCATCATATGTAGTTTTTCGCAAGCAAGCGCTGGCAAATCTCGTCTAAAAATATTGTCCATATCAATAGCACAAAATGTATCTGTTGCAGGATCATAAAAAATATTTGCTCGATGGCGATCTGTATTGCAGATAAATAAATCTAAACCAATAATGACCGGTAATTGTCTATGCCATGTCATTTGATGAATAATTTTTTCCGTTAACCATCTATTATACATGGGTAAAATAGCCTCAGGAATTCTTTGCTTCAAACCTAATTTATAATATTTACTTTCTGGTTGAGCACGAACCATCTTTCCTGGAGCTATCGTATGAAGCGTTGCTGGCCACAATACGTTTTTTTTCCCGGGAAAATCTTGGTTGGGACCGATGATTGTAACATGATGCGCAATATTAAGATCTTCTGCTATCCATGCAGCTAATGCATCACGAACAACAGAGAACTGTTTGCTTGGCGTTTTTTTTTGTTTAAGAAGATATTGAATACCATCAATTGTTACATAAGAAATGAAAGAATTTTTTGATTCAAAACCACCAATTGAAAGAACAATATCTTTATAGGTATACTGCTTACACAAGGAAGAAAATGTGATACCAAAAAAAAACATTCCCCTAAAAATTGTTGCTCGAACTCTCATTTACTTTCTCCTTGTGCAAGATTAGCTTAAAAGATTATATAAAATAGCTTCTAATTTATCATTCTCTTTCTCTCGCTCAAATTCATTACGAATTTTTTGAATAGCAGCGCCCTGAATTGATGGCCATAATTTTGGATTGTTTAAAATATAATCTATGATTTTTGCGATTGCCGCACTATTTCTTTCTCCCACAAGAAAACCTGATATCCCATGTGAAATAAGCTCAGGATTGCCAGAATGATGTGTAGCAACTACCAAAAGTCCCATAGCCATGGCTTCTTTTAAAACATTGGGAATACCTTCTTGATCATTATTTTCGGCCGTTACACTTGGTAAAATAAAAATATGAGATTTATCCAAAATCTGAATATATTCTTGGTGCGTATGCCAACCATCAATTTTAATTTTGTCTCTAACTTGCAACGTTTTAATCAATTTTTTATATTTTTTTTTTAATTTTCCATTACCAATAATGGTATATCTTATCTGAGGATATTTTTTAATAAGAGTTGCAATAGCACGGATAGAATAAACAAATCCTTTTTTTTCAACAAATCGACCTGCGCTAATAAAATTAATTGTTCCTTGTCGAGGGAATTCTCTTTTTTTAAATTTAAACTTGGAACAATCAATAGAGGAATGAACAACTGCTATTTTATGTTCAGGACATCCTGCTCGCTTAAGTATATTTTTGAATGTATTGCATACTGGCATAAACAAATCACATGAATTAAAATATTGGTCGTATACATGGGGATTTTGATGTAAAAATCCCGTAACATCATATCCTCGTAAACAGACAGCAACTTTACCCTTAAAATTATGTGTTTTTTTCACATCAAAAAGTTTGTGTCCCAGTTGAAAAATAATAATATCATATTGATTCAAATCATTGGGAAGACTGCCAAAAGTAGTTTTTTTGATGAGATTATATTTGATAACATCTTCTTGGACATGCGTAACATCTCCTTGTGTTTGAGCATAGATGTGAACATCATGGCCTCTATCAATAAGACCAGTCATTTGATTCAACATACAAATATCATGAATTTTTGGAAATGTTGAAACTATCATAAGGATTTTCATCCGTTTTTTTATTTTCACCCAACACATTATCTGTGTTGGCATAGCAAGTATAAGAAGAAATATAATAGCCCTCATATATACTTTCCTAGTATTCATATACGGAAACTTCTGCTAAATGAATTCGTTTAGGATCGACTATAGTAAGATATTCATTTTTATACCATGCATACATTTGTTCCAAACCATAACGTATAGAAGTTTTTGGTTCATAATCAAATAGTTTTTTCGCCTTTTCAATGCAAGCATGTGTTTGCGGAACGTCACCAGAAAAACTAGAAACATAATTTATATGTGCTTTTTGATCTACTATTTCTTCTATTATTTTTATAAAATCACTCAATACAATAGGCTCACCACGACCAATATTAAGAATTTGATAGCCACAGGGAGTATCAATAGATTTGATTACTCCTTGCACAATATCATCAATATAGGTAAAATCGCGAATTGCATTTCCATTACCATATACGGTGATAGGATTATTATGATAAATAGCATCTATAAAAATAAATGGTGCCATATCCATTCTACCGCGCGGACCGTATACCGTGAAAAATCGTAAATTAGTTATAGAAATATTAAAAAGATGATGATAAACATATGCCAATAATTCACCGGCACGTTTTGTCATACCATAGGGACTTGATTGTTGATCAACAAGATCTGTTTCGCGGAATGGTCCATTTTCACGTACTCCATATACGCTACTACTTGATGCGCTTACAATATGTTGTATACCACATCTACGGGCAGCTTCAAATATAACCAGAGTACCATCGTTATTAGTGCGAAAATATTCACAAGGATTATCAATACTAGTACGAACACCAGCACGTGCTGCTAGATGACAAATGACATCGGGTTTTTCTACTCGGCATAATTCTTCTATTGCATTGTAATCGCAAATATCGATCTTATGAATTGCAAGATAATTATGAGTATCATTTGCTCTAACTACTGCTCTAACCAATGATAAATTATTTTCTTTAATTTTTTGATCATATGCATCATTAATGTTATCAACAATAATAACATAATCACCACGTTCGAGTAATTTTTGTGCAACGTGGCTACCAATAAATCCAGCTCCTCCCGTAAGAAGAACTTTTTTTGCATAAACAAATGATGAAAAAGCACAACAAATAATCAGCGCAATAAAATAAAATTTATGACTCCTTATGCTCATTATGCTTTCCTTATTTTTTTACAGTATTTTTTACTATTTTTTCAAAAAAGTATTCACAAAAAATGTAAAGAAATTAAGTTCGGTAAGTCAAGAACATAATAAACGCACGAGTTACACAAGAAATTGCTTACAGACGCAAAAAAACCTCGCTATATTTAGCGAGGTTTTTTAATTTAATTCTGGCGCTACCTAACTTCCCAGGCCGTTACCAACCAAGTATTCTCAGCGCTGTGGACTTTACTTCCGTATTCGGAATGGGAACGGGTGTTTCCCCACAGCTATACGCACCAGAAATTTTTCATAACTTGTATGCGATCTTTAAAATATATGTATTAATGAATGCTGAATGAGTTTCCTGAATTTTTTATTTTTCATGGTTAAAACGTTCGGTCTATTAGTATTGGTTAGCTTAACACATTACTATGCTTACACACCCAACCTATCTACCTCGTAGTCTTCAAGGGACCTTAATAATTTGTCAAAACTTGTCAAATTCATAAACCGAAGTTTACTTCATTGGGGCATTTTAACAAGGGGTATCTAATCTTGGAGCGAGCTTCCCACTTAGATGCTTTCAGCGGTTATCTCTAATAAGCTTGGCTACCCAGCTTGCTCTTGGAGAACAACTGGAACACTAGAGGCTTACCCATCCCGGTCCTTGCGTACTAGGGACAGCCCTCCTCAAATACCCGACGCCCACAGAGGATAAGGACCGAACTGTCTTACGACGTTCTGAACCCAGCTCGCGTACCACTTTAATAGGCGAACAGCCTAACCCTTGGGACCTTCTTCAGCCCCAGGATGTGATGAGCCGACATCGAGGTGCCAAACCTCCTCGTCGATGTGGACTCTTAGAGGAGATCAGCCTGTTATCCCCGGCGTACCTTTTATCCGTTTAGCAATGGCCCTTCCATTCAGAACCACTGGATCACTAAATCCTGCTTTCGCACCTGCTCGACCTGTATGTCTCGCAGTCAAGCTCCCTTATGCTTTTGCGCTCTTAAGATGATTTCTATACATCTTGAGGGAACCTTTGAACGCCTCCGTTACATTTTGGGAGGCGACCACCCCAGTCAAACTGCCCATCAGACACTGTCCTTAGCCCGGATTACGGGTCAAAGTTAGATCTTTAAGTTTATAAGGGCGGTATTTCAAGGTTGACTCCACTGCAACTAGCGTCGCAGCTTCAAAGTCTCCCGCCTATCCTACACAAACAAACTCAAAAATCAATGCCAAATTGCAGTAAAGGTGCACGGGGTCTTTCCGTCCTTCTGCGGGTAGCCGGCATTTTCACCGGCACTACAAATTCACTGAGTGTATCATTAAGACAGCGCCCAACTCGTTACGCCATTCATGCGGGTCGGAATTTACCCGACAAGGTACTTCGCTACCTTAGGACCGTCATAGTTACGGCCGCCGTTTACCGGGGCTTCGGTTCAATGCTTCACTCCAAAGAGCTTACATCTCCCGTTAACCTTCCGGCACTGGGCAGGCGTCAGACTCTATACTTCCTCTTACGAGTTTGCAGAGCCCTGTGTTTTTGTTAAACAGTCGATTGGGCCGATTTATTGAAACCTGTTAATGCTTCTGAAAGACGTGCTCTCATAACAAAACCAGGTACCCCTTCTCCCGAAGTTACGGGGCCAATTTGCCGAGTTCCTTAATGATAATTATCTCAACGCCTGAGCATTTTCAGCCCGTCTACCTGTGTCGGTTTGCGGTACGATCACCCAATAACTCGCTAGAAGATTTTCTAGTCAGTGTGGAATCAGTCGAATATATCTCTTCTTTCGAATTGAAATACCCATAACACTTCAGAGCTTGTAGCCTTGCGGATTTTCCAACAAAGCTCTCCTAGATGATTAGTTTGGCATCCATATACCAAATCAACTTATCCTCCTGCGTCTCTCCTTCACTCAAACGCTATTAGGTGGTGCAGGAATATTTAGCCTGCTGTCCATCGCCTACTCCAACTGGCCTCGGCTTAGGGGTCGACTAACCCTGAGTGGATGAACCTCTCTCAAGGAAACCTTAGACTTACGGCGAACAGGAATTTCACCTGTTTTTTCGTTACTTATACCAACATGCTCACTTCCTTGATCCGACACCTGTCCTTACGGTCAAGCTTGTATCTATCAAGGAACGCTCCCCTACCTCTACGTTAAAAATAAATTTCTAACATAAACCATAGCTTCGGTGACCCGCTTGAGCCCCGTTCATTCTTAAGCGCAATAACACTTGATCAGTGAGCTGTTACGCTTTCTTTAAAGGATGGCTGCTTCTAAGCCAACCTCCTGACTGTCTGTGCGTTTTCACTTCTTTTCCCACTTAGCGGATACTTTGGGACCTTAACTGATGGTCTGGGTTGTTTCCCTTTCGACTATGAAGGTTATCCCCCACAGTCTGACTCCTGTCTTCAGCGAAATCATGGCATTCA
>JBDHVY010000001.1:357500-1228744 GCA_039809905.1 Candidatus Babelota bacterium
CTTTAACAACGAACTTAACATACCGTCTACGCACCCTTTACGCCCAGTGATTCCGAATAACGTTTGCACCCTTCGTATTACCGCGGCTGCTGGCACGAAGTTAGCCGGTGCTTCCTCTGATGGTACCGTCATTCCTCACGTCTGTTAAACGTAATATTTTCTTTCCATCTGACAGGAGTTTACAATCCGAAGACCTTCATCCTCCACGCGGCGTCGCTGCGTCAGGCTTTCGCCCATTGCGCAATATTCCCCACTGCTGCCTCCCGTAGGAGTCAGGCCCGTATCTCAGTGCCTATGTGACCGTACACCCTCTCAGGCCGGTTAACCGTCATAGCCTTGGTGAGCCTTTACCTCACCAACAAGCTGATAGTCCGCAAGCTCATCCTATAGCAGCGACATAAAAGACGCTTTTCTCCCCGCAGGGACTTATGCAGTATTAACTTCAATTTCTCGAAGGTATTCCTCACTATAGGGCAGATTCTTACGTGTTACTCACCCGTCCGCCGCTGTACTCATTCCCGAAGGAACTTTCTCGCTCGACTTGCATGTGTTAGGCACGCCGCCAACGTTCATTCTGAGCCAAGATCAAACTCTTCATCACTGATTTGAATTGGGTCCGATCTAAAATTAATAGATACGAAACTTTCTTGTGTATTTCAAAGAACTTTTTATTTCTTAAATTTTTCTCGAAACTGCGACTGATTCGCGATTTGTTGAAAACGTTTTAATCAATTGTTAATGAAAATTATAAACCTATTTCGAAGGAAGTCAACACTTTTTTTAAACTTTTTTAAAAAAAAATGTGTAAGCAGTCTCAGCCGTGTAGGTTTTTAATGCATAATACGAAACTTTTAACACCAAATATATCAATGAAAACAGCGATCAGATCGATATTTTGAAGGGTTTGCCTGACTAAACAATAGCGCTTATCAACCCACCAAAAGAAGTTCATTTTTCTCTATAAAAAAGACTCATTATTTTACAGAAAGTAGTTCGGAAAACTGGAAAATCAGTAAAAACTGACTTATGACTTCATATATTTCAAAAGAAACTGATCTTTTTTCTATCCAAGAGCCACTTGGGAACAAAACCCCGAGGGTCTTTTTTTACTATTATATGTATAAATATATATAAAGACAAAAATAAGCAACTTAAATTAACATTAAAACAAAAAAAGGCGATAGCATAAAAGCCATCGCCTTTCTCGTTTCTTATCTTACTAGTTAATCCTCAAGAGGGGAAAAAAATGTTCCTGTTGCTTTTCTTTCTTTTGGCATCCCAGAATATTGCTTTCTCAATTCATCATCAATTTCTTGCATGTCTGTATCTGCAAGTTGGTATTTTGACCTAAAAGCATTTTCTCTACGCAAGACGAATGATCTTAAACCTGCTCCTTTATCAAACATATCATCAGGAAATTCACTGATACCCAACAATGCTTCTCTTCCAAAACTCTGTAGAAAACTTTTTTTTTCTTTGTATATATCTAGCCTTCTTTTGAATACCTTATCTGCGGCATTTATTACATCATGGTCTACCCAGCTAATATAATCCCTATTAGAAAGCAATCTTAAGCATTGCTTTCTTTTTAGGCTTTCCTGTTCCATTTCATTATCAAGAGCTTTCACAAAGTCATCAACATAGCTTTGAACGACCTCTGTATAATATAATTTTGCTTTCTCTTGCGGTGTCTTTTCTTTCCAAATAACAGCGTATGAGGTCCAAGGCCAATTCAATGAATATCCCATACTTGACACAGACAACAACATTATTGCAATTAACCGATTTGTCATATCATTCCTAAAAAAATAAATTGTTAAATTTTTACTCACTCATTGCGATTATCGATAGCTTATCATAGCGAAAAATATTGTCAAATAGTGCGCATTGGCAAAAAAGCAGCGCCATTAAAAATCTATTATAATTGAATGGCGACAATGTAAGACTTAAAATTCTTCTTCTGCTATACTCATAAGGCACAATTTGACACGTGAAAGGTATAATATGCTCGCCGATGATCTCTATGAACAATTAAAAAATATGGAACCAAATATACAAACCATTGTATCATTTTGGAACAACGCACAACTTGAGAAAAAGTTTCAAGAACTAGAAACAGAATCACAGCAAGAGGATTTTTGGAAAAATCCAAGGCAAACTGCCATATCCAAGGAACTTCAACAGGTTAGAACTTTACGCGATCAATATATACAGGTAACTACATCGCATAAAGATTTAACTGAACTTATTGATCTTTTTGCGGATAATGAATCTGAATTAATAAAGATAGCACCTGAAATAACTGATTTGCGTAAAAAAGTAATCGCATTTAAGATTCATCTTCTACTCAACGACGCAAATGATTCCTCAAATTGCTTTGTTCATATTCATGCTGGAGCTGGAGGAACAGAATCTCAAGACTGGGCAAATATTTTATTACGTATGTATTATCGGTTTTGCGAACGAAACAACCTCCATGCTGATACCATAGATTATCAACCAGGTGAAGAAGCTGGTATAAAATCAGCCACCTTATTTATTCGCGGAAAAAATCCCTACGGATATCTTAAAGGCGAACATGGCGTTCATAGACTTGTGAGAATATCTCCTTTTGATTCTAATAAAAGACGACATACTTCTTTTACCAGTGTTATGGTAACACCAGAAGTTCCTGAGCTTGAAATTACTATTGACCCAAAAGACTTGCGTATTGATACGTATCGCGCAAGTGGTGCTGGCGGACAACACGTAAACAAAACAGATTCTGCCGTCCGTATTACACATTTACCTACTAATATTGTAGTGCAATGCCAAAATGAAAGATCACAACAACAAAATAAAGCTTTTGCGATGAAAATGCTTTATGCCAAACTTTCACAAAAAATGCAGGAAGAACAAGATGCTCAGCTGAGCGCTGGAATTGAAAAAAGAAAAATTGAATGGGGATCTCAAATACGATCATATGTATTACATCCCTATAAAATGGTCAAAGACCACCGAACAGATTTTGAATCACCTCAACCTGATAAAATCCTTGATGGTGAATTAATAGATTTTATTGAAGCGTTTCTTGTCTGGCGAAGTACTGTTAACTAAATATTTTTAACTATTCAATTAGGTAGCTATACAAAAATCAATTTTTATAGCTACCTATTTTTATGTCTTATCAAACCAATATTTGTAGTATTGCAATTGATATTCATAATTTTGCTACCCTCACATAAAGATTTGCTCGTCAAAAGACCCAGTAAATATAAGTAAGGATGCTTTATGAAAATCTTTATACATAAATTATTATTATTTTTCTTCACAACATCTTACATTGTATGTTCTCTTGATAATAATACATCACCAACCGAACTAAAAAAATATATCTCTCTCATTCATACAACAACTCCTCATCACAAACAGCTACCATCATTAAAAGATATATCTACTATTTCGCAACAAAATAATTCTGCTATCCCCAAAGAAAAAATAATCGATGCTATCCAAGACGCTCTTCTTCTCATCAAAAAGTATGATTATATCTATGCGCAGCATTGCGATATAAAAACAATTACAGAATGTTTGAACAACCATTTAGAGCAGGGCAATATCACAAAAAATTTACCGTTTACTGACAAACATCAGGGTATCTGCAACAGACATAATGCAAAACATTTAGAAGGTTGCCACGATCATTGCGAAAAACATGACCATAAAAGAAACACCAACAAACAATATCACTTATCCCCAAATATGATAGCTGATAAGCAACCCTATATTAAAGGCGGACTTGTTTTTACTTATCCTATCGATTTATTTAGTGTAAACCCAATAATTAATATAAGCGTTAGCGCCCCCCCACACGCAAGCAATATAACATATACTGCTGAAGTATCTGCAGAAAACACAATCACAGCAACTGTCATGGTTTACAAAAATAGCTCTGGAGTAATAACAGAAGCATCAACTGGCGAAGTAAATGTTTATTTCACTGCAATTGGAACATAAGATATGCTATACGTAATATAAAAAAATTGATTTTTTCATAATATTTTTATTAACTCCTAAGTATGATTAATGTTTTTTAAAAAAAAGGATGCACTAATGATAAAAAATTTATCATTGATATTGCTGTTAACATGTACGCTTTTTGCGCATGACACAACAAACGCAGCTTCATTATCAGCTGAATGTTTACCAGAAAAATACATAGCTACCATCAATTTAATTTGCGATATTTCTGACTCTGCAGATATATCTGATAATCTCAAAAATCTTTCTGATATTATCGATGCAAATGAAACTGTATACTCTTTAGAATTAGTTAAAAATGCAACATGCGATGCACTTCTTGTATTAAAAAAATCTCAAAACAGATTCTCTCAATCACACTTTGCGGTGATTTATAATTATCTAAAAAACTATCAATCACTTCTCAATTCCAATGCTCTTTTATCAGAAATATCTGATGAATATTATTTAGATATGATTGATCAAGATGCAGAAAAAATTACACGCTGCGGCGAACCTTGCGGGTTTAATACAGAAAAATGCCCAAGAGGACGCCGCGGACACAGAGGACCTCGTGGACGTAGAGGGCACACTGGTAACACAGGTGCAACCGGCGCAACAGGTGCTGGTTCTACTGGTGCAACGGGAAGTACTGGAGCAACTGGCCCAAGCGGCGCACCAACAGGCGCAACTGGTGCAACTGGTGCAACCGGCAATACTGGAGCTACAGGTTCTACTGGTGCAACGGGTGCAACTGGGGCAACTGGCCTTGGAGCAACTGGTAACACTGGAGCAACTGGTGCAGCAGGAGGTTGTGGTCTAGGATCTTTATTTTTCAATCCTTACATGATGCTCCAACAAAATGGTCATGGCGGAGATAGCGATAGTGATGTTACAACTACTACCACACCAGACAAATTATTTGGTGGATCAGGAGATGATCCTGTATATGGAACAGGCGTTAATCAGCCAGCGTTTTCTGCATGGAGATTACCTACTGCAAATGGCAACAGCCAAAGTGATTATCGTATTTTTGGCATACAGTTCAACCTACCGAGTGACATTGATGTAACTCAACCAGTAACACTTGTATATCATTTACTCGTTAAAGATAATAATGATTCTGGTGTTGCTGCAATGCAAGTGAAAGCTGATTATGTACCAGCTAATACCAACTTTGGAACTACTGCTTCCTCAGGAGGATTTTCTGAAACGGTATCATCTGGCGATTTTGCAGTAGTAGAACCAACTGGTTCTACCGTACTTCATCATCAAGTTGTTAGTGTAAACTTAAATAATACATTAATGGCACCTAATGACTGGGTCTTTTTATCTATTCTCCGCTCAGATCCTGTAGGCTCAGAATATCCAGATTCAATCTATCTTTCTACCGTTGAACTCAGATATACACGAACCTGTTTGTTACCATAAATAAATGTAATTTAAAAACATTAATCAAAAGCAAAGCCGCTCCAGCAATGGAGCGGCTTTGCTTTTCAACTCATTCATAAATTGATTTATGCATATATCTTTTCTTTTCGAGATAGATAACATTCCATATTAATACGTGCATATTTATAATCAGGATATGCTTCATATGCTTTTCTTGCTGCCCACTCACCAATTTCAAATTGATTAGTGTACCAAGCACATCGTGCAAGCAGTTCATAGCGATAATAGTTATAAATATATTTTTCAACAAACAAAATATCCTTATCTGGATATGGCATTTCAGCAGCTTTTTGCGCAAACAAAAGTGCTATATCCATCTGTCCTAATTGAACATAATAATCGGCAATTGCAACCAATGGTTCTGCACGATGAGAACGCATTTGATAAGCTTGCAAGTAATAAGTAAGTGCTTCAGACCAATTATAATCAGTATTTTTTCGATGAAAAACCAATTTTTTAATTGTTTCAGCAAGACGATATCTCACTATAAAATCTTCTTCATCCCAACCAACTAAATCAAGACGCTTTTTATAGAAATCATATGCAGATGTTAAATCTCCTAAGTCTTCACATGTTCGTGCAAGGTAAAATAATGTACGACTACAATGAGGCTTTCTCTCATGTTCTTTACATAATAATTCACGATCTCTGACAAAACGTGCTGCTGTTTTTTCCGCACCAAGAGCTTCTGGTAAATATTCAAAAAAGATAGTATCAGGAACTTTTGCACACGTTGGGTGAGTAATTGTTTCATGCACAACACCACCAAAACGCAACCCTCTATTACACCTCAACAAACGACACGTATAATTATCCAATGCTTCATTCACAATATGCATTAAATATGAAGCATGGATATCACCACGCTGCAAAGATAATTCACAAAATTCTAACAATGCACTCGCATCATTTAAATACCATTCTGCATCAAGCATTACCATAAATGCTGCATAAGGAAATTTTTCTTGTGCTAAATCAAGCGCACGATTACGAGATGTAGCAAAATCAATAAAAGGTTCTTGTATGATATATCCTGCTGTTATACCATACTCATCAAACATCTCTTGCGTCACTTCCATTGTTTTATCAGTAGAACCTGTATCAAAAATAAGATATGAATTAATACCAGCATCAATAAATGGCTGCAGCGTTGCCCGCATCACGGTTTCCTCGTTTTTCACCATTAAAACAACAACCAGAATTGGATCATATTCAATCTGCTCACCAATACATACCGTATGAATAGAAAAAATAAAGCTTAAAAAAAATTGAAATACTTTCTTCATTACACCCTCTCTGTATAAATATTAAAAACTCACTCTAAACAGCACACACTGCACGCAATAGCATACACAACGAATTACTTGCAAAAACTCCTGACCAAAATGGAAACCATTCTTCTTTTTCAGTTACACAA
Organism: Candidatus Babelota bacterium; assembly: GCA_039809905.1. Taxonomy (GTDB): domain Bacteria; phylum Babelota; class Babeliae; order Babelales; family Vermiphilaceae; genus SOIL31. The sequence goes on from JBDHVY010000001.1 coordinate 364,369, forward strand.
AGAGCGAGCACTCCTCCAAAAACGAGTCCAGCTGTCATATCCAGCGGCATTAATAAACCGCCCAACACTAACATTGGATTACATTTCAGACATTGTAATATCATGCCAAATAAAGCACCAAGCACAAGAACAATGTAATCAAACTGTTGTGCTTGGATAAGCAATTGCCGCGATTGTGCACGATATGCAAATAATTCAGGAGAACCTAATCCAAAATGATTAATTAAAAGCCAAAAAACAATACCAATGCTCGCAGAAGCTATGCATAATCCAAGCAATTGATACTGTCTCATTTTCGTACGAGAAACATCAGATAATTGAGCAAGTTTGCGACCAAAAAGTATATCTGCTGCTATTCCTCCACTCATCTCTACAAAAGTTGCTATAAAAACTAATTGTACATAATTGATGTTAAAAATAAGCATTGCTGGAACCATAACAAATGTTGCAAATCGTCCTAATAATGCAAGACCAATTCTTCCTGCTATTGCTGCAATTTGATAGGTAGTAATACTACTACATATCAGCAGATATAATTGTGTATACCAAGGGAATTTAAAATAAGAAAAAAATAAAATTAATACACCACCAAAACCTACGAAAGGCAATATCGTATTTACCTGCAAAAAAGATTGCATAGATTTATCATTGTTTTTAACCTGTTGCATACCTTTTTTAATGCCCTCAATAATATTTTGTGGCATACCAATAAGACTCATCAATGTAATAAACAAAACGATACCACTGCAAAATGCAAGAGTAAACTCCATAAAAGATAAATGAGAAAAAAATGATCGTTGTATTGGACTAACAAAAAAAATATTAGCACAAGCTCCAATAGCAAGAGGCACAGCAATAACATGTCCTGTCACAAAACCAATTGCCCACACCATAGGAGCGATATCAAGATTTACAACCATGGCAGGAACAGAAAAAAATAAAATATGAACACGCGAAAACAGTGTAATTGTTTTTGGAATAAATCCATTCATACACCATATACCACCTTGCAATAATGAAAATAAAGCCGTAATGCAAAAACCGATCATCAATTCATATGCTTTGCGAATTTGATTATGAGCAAGAATCATTTTATGAATGAGTTGACCAATAGGAAACGACAAATTTTGCTCGAAAACTAATGTTTTCTCAGACACATCTGCTATAAAAAATCCAAACAAACCCGCTAAAAAAGAAAAAATTCCGAGCATACTACTGAAAAAAAATGGCGATTTCATCCATTCATTAAATAATGTTGCATCAAGAAAATAAATAGTCGGAAATGAAAAAGCACATGCTGTTGCCATAATACCACCAACTGATGCAGCAGAAACTATATATGTCATTGATGAAGTTGTAATTACACATAACCGCGAACACAATAACACAATAAAGACAAGTGTTGGAGCAATCCAAGGACCAATTGGTGTTGCTAATGCAACATAACTCATAACAATAGTTGAGAACAAAGATAATACAATACTGATAATGATTGTTTTTACATTCATATTATTCATTTTTATCTTAAGATTAGGATATTTAAAAAATATTTTTTGCTTGCCATAATCTTACCTTTTTTTTCTACGTACTGCACTCGGCAACTCTCCATATTTTAATTAATTACATTTTAAAAAAATTAATCGCCTTCGTTAATGCTGTATTGCAACATTAATGAAGGCGATATAAAAATAAATTATGAAATGATATAAATCTTACTCTGGTTTTTTCACGTCATTTTCTGCTCTCTTTGCATCATTCTGAGCATCTTTAAGAAACGTTGCCCTAATCTCATCATCTTTTGTTTTTTTACGCCTACCAACAGGCGATGATGATCCTGTCTGAGAGGTCACTATTTTTGATCCACTGGATGATTTAATTGGTTCTTTTGAACGCTTAGTAGCATTACCTCTCGGACTCATTTTTGAACTACCTCGTTTCTCTTTCTTCTTCATATCTTCAAGCGAAACATGAAATGGCTCTTTTACTTTAGATTCAGAAGACGAACGCCCTCTTAAAAGTTTATTTTTGAAAAAATCATCACTATAATCACTTCTTGCATATTCTTCAGTAGGCTTTTTTTTCGGCCTAGCTGGTATTTTCCATAAATACATTTCTCCCGTAGCTAAAAGTGCTGCCACAAGCCTATTGCGATATGCCGCAAGCGATAAATGTGTAGGACGTGACATTACAACTCCTGTTTCTGTTACACAAGAATAGGTTTTTGAAAAACCATCAGGTATTGAGATGTCAAATTTTTCAGCCGATGTACCATCTCTACGATGAATATGCATTTTAAAACGGACACATTCAGGAAATCCTGGATTATCAATCCAATGAATAGATCCACATCCTAAACTTTGATCAATATCTCCTTTGTATCCTAGATCTCCAGACATATTGTCTTTCTTGATATAACCATCAGAATGCTCAATCCAATCTTCCTTTTTTATGATTCTCACTTGACCTTTTTCATTTACGTACATTACATGGTGATCATGGGACAAATGAATCTTTTCAATATGATCATCTATTTCTACGCTTTTAAAATTTTGAAATTCAATAAAAGTATCTCCAAACACAACCGTTTGAAAATTAACAGTCCCTTGATTACTAGCAGTCGCAATATATTTCTCACTCAAATCATAAGATGAAGAATCTATTGGCTCACTAATATCAACAATAAAAAATTCTGATTTTAAGTAAGGCCTAAAATTACATTGACGAGACTTTTTGTTTATTAAATCAACTATTTTAACATAATTATTAAATGCAATAGCTAAAAATCTTCCATCAACACTCAATGATACTGCTTGCGCTCTAGAATCAAAGTTAAACATTTCACTAAGTCTTTCTTCAAATACATCATGCGACTTATTATCAACTACAAGCTTTGGCACATTATAAGATATAATGCATTCACCTTTTTTGTTTTTTGTTTTGTTTCCATTCAAAACAGAAGCAACAATTAATTTTTTATTCTGATTTTGTATCGCCGCTGCAATCATAGGGTGATACCCAGAATGAGAATGAGTAATCAATACAAGAGGTTTATTATCTACCATTGTTGCAATATTAAAATATTTAACTTCACCGCATGATTGAAATAATAATCCTTTTTCATCTGGCGTAATAAGTATCGTTTTGGGACAAACTTCACTAAATTTTTTTCCCAAATCAATTACTTCATCATTATTCCAAAGTTGAAATTTTTTCTGGAACATAAGATCTTTTCTTTCAGAACAATTATTTTGTTGATCAATACAAGGACTTGGTTGATCCATTGCATTAAGCATAAATGCCATAAAGGCCGCAGTACAAAAAATGAGTCTTTTTTTTGAACACATCAATAGAAAATTTTGCATAATATTTCCCCCTTTTTTTATTTGTACGGTATACTGTTCTGTAATGTACATATAGAAATTTATGTATACCCTAAGATAATACAAAAACTACCCTTTTTAATAGGTACAATCATTATGACTTTTATTATCCTTTTACAAGCGCTTTTTGCGACTTCATTTCCAATGGGCAAGTATCTCATGAATTTTGTTGCTCCATTATTCTTATCTGGAACACGAATGTTCATTGCAGGAAGCATTCTGTTGATATATGAATATTTTACTTCAGCAGCACATTTTACGTTTAAAAAGAAACATTTTTGGATATTTGCCCAGATAACTATTTTGGGTCAATTTATGACTTATGCATTGCGATTATACGCTCTTCGCGAACTTCCGGTATGGAAAGTTTCATTTTTTTATAATCTTTCACCGTTTTTAACAGCTCTATATGCATATTTGCTTTTTAATCAGCGATTACTGGCAAAACAATGGCTAGGTCTTTTGATTGGTTTTATTGGCATGTTACCGATACTTATCTCTTCAAGCCCTGCAGAAGCCACAATGGGAGAATTTTTTTATATTTCTCAATATGAGATCTTCCTCATAATATCTGTATCTCTTCATTGCTATAGCTGGATATTAATCCAAAAATTAGTTCGCTATAAAAACTACCAAACGTCTATAGTCAATGGTATTTGTATGGCCAGCGGAGGGCTTATTTCTCTTATCGCTTCTTTTATTGTAGAAGGATTTCCACGCATCTCTGATCCAGCAGCTTTTTGCAAAGGTCTTACCATTATGATATTTGTCAGCAATATCCTGTGTCATAACATCTATGCAGGATTACTTAAAAAGTATTCCGCAACATTTATGTCCTTTACGAGCTTTTTAAGTCCACTTTTTGCAGCATTTTATGGATGGGCATTCTTTGAAGAAAAAATTTCATGGCATTTTTATCTATCAATATGCATTGTACTTTTGGGACTTTATATTTTCTATCAAGACGAACTTCAACAAAAATCTAACTTTGAAGAAAAAAAATTGGAAGTATAGATACGCAACGAAGATAATTACTTTATAGCCCCATGCACAAGGTATTGAGCATGGGGCTATACTATTGATGCAAACATTATCAAGTTTGTTATACATTAACGTGATCAGAGAATGTCATACCCGCAAGAAAATGAATATGTAAATGGAAAACAACTTGACCAGCCCCAACACCATTATTAACAGAAAGACGGAAATGTTGTGAGCTTGCAGGCAAATCCTCTGATATTTTTTTGGCCATCAAAATCATATCACCTGCTAAGGTAACATCTTCTTGATTAAGCTCATTAATATTGGCAACATGTTTTTTTGGAATAATAAGATAATGAATAGGAGTTTTTGGAGCAATATTATCTATAACAATAATATCTTCTGTTTCCGCTATAATATTTGAAGGCAATTGGCGAGCAATAATTTTACAAAAAACACAATTAGATTCCAATTTAGCCTCAATTTCGCTGCGGTCTTAAGTTTTTTGCAACTCAGGAGCAAATATAAAAAAGAGTAGTCATGCATTAAAAAAATAGCCACGCCATACAAAGCTTGCTAGAGCGTAGTATGGTGCCGAAGGTCGGACTCGAACCGACATGATGTTGCCATCGCGAGATTTTGAGTCTCGTGCGTCTGCCATTTCGCCACTTCGGCCTATTTGCTATTTCAAACGTATCATTAGAATACTGAAAAATGTGCTAACCGTCAAATAAAAAGCCCTGTAAAATTTACAGGGCTTTTTTAAACATTACATGATCATTATTGATGCATTGTGCTATGATTCTTTGCTATTTCAATATAACGTGATGCGCCAGGCTTTAATGTTCTTTCCATAGTCATACGATCAACAGAAAAAATACCAAAATGATTGTCATATGATCCCCAATCACAAGCATCAAACAGACTATAATGATAATAGCCTTGAACATTATAGCCATCTTTAATAGCTTGTGAAACAGCATATACATAACGTTCATTATGCAATCTGCGAAGATCATCATCCTGTGTTGCAATACCATTTTTAGTTATCATGATTGGAATATTTAACTGATGAGCCATTTTCCGAGAAACTTCATCAATTGCGTAATATAATCCCTCTGGATATACAGTAAGCGATTGTATCTCTGTTTTCATCTCTTTCTCAAACGGAATCCGCTTAAAGTTTTTCATTTGATAATGACAATAATAATCAATACCAACAAAATCAATTGAGCTTGGAGCTAATGGATTACTATGATGCTTTACCACACCACCCCATGATTTTGGTAACTTAATTGAAACATCGAACTTGCCTGTTGAAAAGAATTTATAAATTGTTTCATTAGTAAGGATATTAGCCATTGAACATGCTAATCTATCCCAGAAATATTTTGGCTCAAGTTGAACAACATGCTTGGTAATACCAACTTGTATTTCCGCATCAATGTTTTTAAGAATACTATACACACGGACATGAGCATCAAGTTCATTAGCTAAAACATCCATAGCCAATTGCATATCTTTTTTGAATGGCGGATGTGTTTTATTCCAGTACGCAAGCATAGCATAAGATTCTGGTGACCAAAACGTAATATACCGATCAACCGTACCTTTTAATGCTTGAGCAACAGTACTGCAGTACTGTTCAAAAATATCAATATTTTGACTATTTTCAAAAGCACCTTTTTTAATATACCATGATGGATCTTCAAGTCCCTTGAGAACCACAATGACTTTAATATCATTACGGCGACATTCTGCAAATTCATCTGAATAGCGCTTTAATACATCTTCATTAAATTCACCTTCAGACGGCTCTATTTTGCTCCAATCAAGAACATAAATAATTTCCGTCATACCAATCTGTTTAATTAACTGTATATCTTTTTGATAGCGCGTATCATGCTCAACGCCCTTGCCCACTTCTGATACTAACCATTCGCCTTTTAAACCATTTCCTTCAACGGTTTTTCCGAGCAAAGTTACACCAAAATTAAAGCTTTTTGGAAAAGACATTGATGCTACATCTATCTTTGACCAATTCCAATATGGTACCGATTGCGCAGAAAAAACAGCGCTCATCGATAAAAAAATAGTGAAAAAACCAATTGATTTCTTAATCATAAACATACCCCCCACTTAAAACATAAATTACCATTCTGGATACATAATCGAAACAATAAAAATATCCCTATTAGTAATTATATAATTAACTGTGGCATTGTCAACAGGCAGAAATGACATTACCCTTAAAAGAGCATAATATATTGATCCAATCAATAAATCGACTACTTTTTTCGTCATCTTCAAACCACCAGGTAGCAGGGCCTTGTTCTAATTTGAATAATCGCTTGAAAACGCCAAGCTTTGTTTCTTCGATTTTTACCTGATAATTCGCAAAAATACCGTCGGTATCCTGCTCCAGAAATATTGGCTTTTTATTATGCGTTGCGATAGCAACCAAAGAATGCGAATAATTAGCAATATTTTTACCAAATTGATAAATTCGCCGAGCTGCTTGAGTATCAACTATTCCCCTATAAGGTTCATCAATAAGCACAAGCATATGATTTTTACTGTCTGAGAGTCCTATTTCTATCAATAGTTCTTGCATAACCTTCATTTCTGCCATACCCGTTGAAAGCTCTTGAGATAAATTTTCACTCGTAGCAAGACCTGTTTTGATAGATGAAAACAGTGTTTGTTTTCCTTCTCTAAAAGGTCCTATACACCACGATTGAGCTAAAACCGCCATACCCAATGTTTTTAAAATGGTTGATTTTCCGCCTCCATTAGGCCCTGTAATAATAATTTTTCCAGGATTATCTCCACCTAAAATAAAATCATTCGTAACCGCACGATCAGGTGATAGCAATGGTAACCATGCATCACGATAATGTAAAAATGGTTCTTGATTATCCACAAATTCGGCAAAACTAAAAACTACCCGCTTATTTTGGCTTTCCTTATACAACGTTGCAATAGCACAATATGCATCCAATAAAGCAACTGATTGTAACAATGGAACAATTGATTTTTTCATCTGCTGAATTTCTAAATTCATAGTCAATACATGACCGCACGAATAAAGAGATCCTGTCTTTTTCAAAAATCGTGGCGTTAACAAGGTTTTTATAAATTGTTCTCTTTCATTGTCATATATCTCTTTTTGATCAAAAATTGTTCCCACCATTGGTACTTTCGCGTTCACCATTTTTTGCAATTTTTTGATCGCATTAATACATTCTGCAACATCAGACACACGATTTTGTAACTGATCAAGAGTTCGCTTCATCGACATAAGTTCTCGCATTGTGGAAACGATAGTATTTCCTAATTCATAATCAGAAAAAAGAGTAGGAATAGTTGCACAGATAGATGCACTCACAGGATCCATGCTCGCTCTTAGAAAATCTGTGTCATCCCTTTTTTGGAAAAGACCAGCTAAAAATCCCAATTTTTTTCTATCAACAAAAAAACCTTCATGTAAAACAGTATACCTATCACCCCATGATCCATAATAGAAAGCCTTAACGTAATCTTTATACGTATAACCAAGTGATTTATGTTCTTTTAACTGATCAAGGTAGGGAAGATGTTGTTTTAATGGATTCTTAAAACCAGCTTTTAAGCCCCGCATTAGATTAAGATCTTCCTTTCCATAAAGCCATCTCTTAAATTCTGTTGAAATTCCACCAAATGCTAATACACCTATCAAATACTTCCATGCAATAAACAGTTCCATGATTGTACTCACATTGAGCGCAAGACTACTCTTATTGAGCTCTTTGAGTCCCTTTACCGAATAATAAAATCCCCGTGCATTTCTACTTAATTCATCATGCTTATCCCAATAAGCAAGAAGATGCTTTTCAGCATCACGAATAGATTTCAATTGTTGTTGAAAGAGGTGCATTTTATCTTCATGCTCAACCAAAAACATAATAATTTTTTTACGCTGCTCCAATTCTTTTTTATCTGCTATGGGATGCAGCAATTGAATAAGCCCCCACCTTCCAAAAGATGTTGTTGTCCGGTCAAGCTGAGTTACCAATTCATCAAGTTTCAGCTCCTTCCATTCACGTTTACCGATAATAGATTGCGCAGGAAGAATATAAGGAACAGTATTAAGAACATACTCAACATGCTTGCTTAAGCTCGAATCTGCAGCAATTTCATGACAAAAAAAAGAAAGAAAAAACAATCCCAATGACATGATTAATACCATATAACTAATTCCCCCCTCAGGAAATTTTTTAGAATTTATTACTTAATTTATACATAGGTAAATAAGAACACTATTTTTATACAACATGAGAAAGTTGCATAATTGGCGAATATACCGCAAAAATAAGTATGGTTACCAACAAACCAAGTAAGATAATAACACATGGCTGCAAAAAGAAAACAAATCGCCGCAAGCTTTCTTCTACTTTATCATTATACACTAAAGCAGCTGCTTCAAGCGAATTTCCCAATGTTCCGGATTCTTGACCAACATAAACCAAAGCAATAACCTCCGGCAAAAAAAGCATGGTTTCTGCCATTGCACTAGCCAACAATTTTCCCGCTTCAACATCATGATAGATGACCTTCAACTGTGCCTTGATCTTTTGATGCTCAACGGAATCACTTATTATTTTTAATCCTGTCATCAGTGGAGCACCACTAGAGACTAATAATGCTAATGCTTGTAATGCTTGGCACATATGATATTGCCAAACAATGGTGCTAATGAATGGAATATTATTCATTAACATATTCCATTTTTTTCGGCCTTGCTTTGTCATAAAATAACGCTGGATACAGATAAGGGTTATTGCAACAAATACAATCAGATATAGCATTAAATAACTGGACATGAATGCACTCACAGAAAGCATAAACCGTGTTAAAGCAGTCAATTCTTGCTGTAAAGAAATAAACATATCCGCAAATCGTGGAATAATAAAAATAAAAATAAAAAAACTAATCCCAATGAAAAACGATAACGTCAAAAATGGCATTGCCAGAGCTGCACGAAGATTTTTATTAAAAATATGCTGTTTATCAAAATAATGCACTACGTTCTCTACCGCATGAATTATATTTCCTGATTCATGGCCTGCAGCAAGCATGATAACAACAATAGGATCACACAGTTCTTGATGTTTTTCTACGGCCTTATCAAAAGAAATGCCATGCTGAACATCATGGTTTACTTGCAAAAGCACATCATACATAATCGGATTACCCAACTGCTGAGCAACAACATGAAGAACGTTTGGCAACAATACACCAGCACGTAAAAGTTTTCCTTTTTGCTTAAATAAATCACTTTTAGTTTTTGCACTAATAGGCCATAAAAAAGAAGGTGCATGAACAATTTTGTAGGATAATACAGCAAGACCATGGTTTAAAAGTTGTTGTGATAAATCCTCTGGTGAACTCGCTGACTTTTTACCTTTTTTTATTGTTCCTGTGATATCAACACCAACCCATCTAAAATATGGCATACGACATCCGTTCCTCTCCAAATTGGTACCCTGAACAGCACAATCTCTATTTTTATCCCCGATGTCGCCGAGTCTTCATTGGGGTCCCCATATGAAATGATAATGAAATATGAGGCTCAAAACATATCCATCTGCCAATCGATACCCAATTTTTCCAATAATTGCTGAAACGTCATTTCGATATCTACTTTAATACGTTTATTTCTTGTTTGTTCTCCAGAAACAATCGAAACCATATTTTGAGAGATATCAAGTGCCTTTGAAAGACTTTTGATTAATTCAGCATTTGCCTTACCATTCTCTGCTGGACTTTTAACATGACATTTCAAATGTCCCGATTTATCAAGTGACCAGCCTTTTTTAGAAGAGTTGGGAGTAACCTTTACCTCAAAAATAAATGCCATTTTTAACCTCCAACTGATGAATTTGATTTTTCCATTATTCTTCATCATGAGTAAAAAAAGCTTAACTCAGCTTAAAAAAAATATACAATACTTTAAAAAATGTTATATTTAAGCAGGAAATGTTAATAAGTTACTTGAAAAAATAGTAAATGACAGTATTCTTTTGAGTATATTGAAATTTTCAAGGAGAGATGGCTGAGCGGCCTAAAGCGCTTGCCTGCTAAGCAAGAGTCTGGGAAACCGGGCGCGAGGGTTCGAATCCCTCTCTCTCCACCAGCTTTCGCCAAAGCCTTCAGCTGGAACGCCAGTTTTTGAAATGATTGACATTAAAACGCGCCCATAGCTCAATTGGATAGAGCGTCAGACTACGGATCTGAAGGTTGTAGGTTCGACTCCTTCTGGGCGCGCCAATTACACAGTTCTTTTACATTTTTATCAACTTTCGCTTCTTGATTGGGGTCCTACCCCCAAACAAAGCGCAGGTGACGCTGAGGAGAGATGGCAGAGCGGCCGAATGCGGCGGTCTTGAAAACCGTTATTCCGAGAGATCGGGATCGTGGGTTCGAATCCCACTCTCTCCTCCATTTATTTTATATGGTTGATAGCACATCACATTTTTCTGTAATTTCTCAACAAAAATAAGACACACAACAAAACGAAAGAAATTATGCTTAATATATCATTATTGATCGTTTTCTTTATCACTAACACGGCTACTTTTCTTTGCTCAATGGATCAAGCTTCCAAAAGAACATCAAAAGAATTAAGCACTAAAAGAAAATCCCTGCCTAAGGCTATTGCTTCTGTAGGTCCTTTTGAAAAAAAATATAAACCTAGTCCTCTCTCAACGATAAAAGAAATCAAGAGTCCGCACGGACTTCTAATAGCTATAGAAAATAACAACTTGGCTCGCATAGAAATGTATTTATCAAATCCTCATCTTAATCTCAGTACAATAAAAGACATCAATGGAGATACGCCTCTTCATTATGCCAGCAGATCAAAAAATTTTGATTTTATTGAAAATTGTCTAACAAAAACAAATGTAGATTTTTCCATAAAAAACAAACATGCCATAACTATCATGAAATACATTCCTCAAGATGTCACCATCAATCAGAAAGCTATTTCTTGTTCTAAAGAAAAAATTCCCACTCTTCGTGCGGTAGTTTTTGCACGAGCATCTGTTGATGGAATGGTAAATATACAAGTTGACAAATATCGACCTCACTATGAAGAAGGTTCCATAACAAAAGAGATTCTTATTAAAATAAGCGAAGAAACAGTAAAAAAAGCTCAAGAAGATGAAAAAACTCAGGAAACACACGAAGATCGTGCAATACCCAAATTCGCTTGCTATCCCGATTATGCAACAGTTGAGTTTATCTATCAGATGATTTTGTTTCGACTTGCACAACAAGACTCTCAATAAATTTCTTCTTTTTATATAACTCATTGTATTAACATTATATCACTATTTAATCACTAAAGGGACAGCTATGAATATCCTCTTTGTTCCAGCCCTATGTTTTTTTTTATTAATGAATACCGTAACTCATTCAATGGATTATCCTGAAAAACCAAATAAATCAGATATTCCACAGATTTTGACAACAGACGCATCACAGAAAAACAAACGATCAAAACGCGCAACAAGTCGTAATGAATCACAAAGCTCACTACTTAAAATAAACACCGAAACGCCTTCTTTAGAAAAAAAACGCAAACCTCGCCTTCTTCTTTCTCTTTCATCAGGAGATGAAAAAAAATCACATACAAAACCTCTAGAAAAACTTAAAGATTCATTCTCTGACTCTTCAGAACATACCACACCGCATGTGACGCCACAGACGACACCACATGCCACGCCAAAAACCTCTCCTCGGGGTAAATCACCAAAACATTCTCCTCGGAAAATATCACCAAGAACAACTGTACTTTCATCTTCAGAATCAAAATCTCCAAAAAAATCAGATGCCAATTTAATTAGTTTTGATTTTTTACACAATGCTATAAAATCAAAAGATTTTTACTCAATCAAAAACTTTCTTGAAAACCAAAATAATAACGTCAACAGGCAAGATAGTTCAGGGAAAAATACTTTATTACACTGTGCTTTATTGGAAGTACTCATTCATAATCATGATGAAGCTATGACAATGCTTTTTTTGATGAATCCACGTGTTAATAGCTTAGTGAAAAATGAATATAATGATACCGCTTACCAACTCATTGAAAAGAATAAAGAAGCTGCAACCAATCATAAAAAATTACATACAGAACTACGCACTAGAGCTTTATTGGATAACTTTGTTCATGCACTGTTAATAACAAATAAAAATATCACTCCAGGGGCTCGCCCAGATAACATAATGCAAGAAGTAACAAATGCTTTACGTAATATTTCAAGCACAATATTTCCTTGCTATAGTTCTCCTCAATTTATTGTCAGAAGGATTGATGCAAGATTAAAATCTGATGCTTTAACAATTCAGAAAGACTGTGATGCTTATAGTAAAGACATAAATTATCAAGATGAGTGGGATAATACCCTGCTTCATTATGCTGCTTATTTACATGATAAAACATTAATTGAACAATTAATTAAAAACCCAATCATATTTTTTGAACGCAATAAAGAAAACCTTTATCCGCAAGCCTTACTGTACTCAGCCATAGAATCTCAAGGAGAAATAACTACTGAATCTGCAACGCTACTAAAACAATTAAAAAAAAATATTAGAGATATACGTGCTCTATTATTTATGAGAGATACTCTCAATAATTTAATCGCCCAAAGAGTCCCCATTCTACTTTCGCAACATTCTATAGTAACAAATAGCCCATTTTTTGAAAAAATAAAAAAACAAATAATTGAAGCAATTATCCTCACTGAGCAGAAACAAAGAGGTGAAAATAGTTCTGATCATGATAGAAAGCTACCTAAAAAAAATGTAACTCTTCCCCTATATGCTGATGATAAATTTTTTTTAGAAGCTTTTCATGCTCAGATGTTTTATTCTTTATACAAAAAGATATCTATTATTAAAAGTTTCCTTAACAATCCCGATAATCATCCCAATATACAAAACAGTATTACCACAAATAGTTTATTACACCATGCAATACTAGATGTACTCAAGCATAATAACAATACAGATATAGCAATGCTTTTTTTGAAAGATCCACGCCTGAATAGTTTAATCAAAAATAAAAACAATGAAGCAGCTTATCAACTCATTAAAAGAGATCTTATAGAAAAACACCAAGAGTTATATAAGGAGCTCTGTGCTCGAGCATTCGCGGATCGAATTGCTCATGCATTACTCATGACAGATGCAACTATTTCTTCAAACATTCACCCAGATCTGATTACACAAAAAGTAACCAATATTTTACGTAATATTCCAAACACAATGCTATCGGCTTACAGCTCCGTTAACTTTATTAGTGAAATAATTAAAGCCAGATTAAAGCATGATGGATTCATGATACAAGAAAACCGTAATGCTTGTCTTAAAGACATAAATTATCAAGATGAACTTGGTAATACTTTGTTGCATCATGCAGCACAATTACACGATAAAATTTTAATTGAACAATTAATTAAAAATCCAAATATAGTTTTTAAACACAATAGAGAAAACTTGTATCCACAAGACTTGCTGTGCACCATTACAAAACCTACAGAAAAGATTACTATTGAAGCAGAAACAGTATTAAATCAATGTAAAAAAAATATTGAAGATATGCACACACAGTTATCTGTGAGGGATTTAATAGCAAAAAAATTTACCGATTTGCTCTTGCTATATCCAGTAGCAAAGAGAAATTTAGCATTTGATCACAATTTTTTTCGAATGATAAGACAAGAAATATCCCTATCAATCGCTGAAACTAAGCATAATCAAAAAGATGAAAATCGCTCTACTATAAATCTTCCGACATATGTTGATGATGCATTTTTGCTAGAAGTTTTTTATGCACATGTAAAGCAGCACAGCCCTATTAGTATAAATGATCTTGGTTTCAATCCTCATCCCAGCTCTACCGAATCATCAGAGGTCAATTAATAATCGTTAACGAGGAACAACATAATCAAATATAGTTTTTTTTGGTAGCTCTAATCTAGTATCATAGCTCAATGCAGCTGCACCTGTTGCAGTAGAAATAGCGAATAAAATGCCATGTATCAAACCTAATGGCATAGGACTAGGAACAAGATAAACCGCTGCCGTTGTTAAATAACCCCACAACGAAGCCAATCCGAGAGTTTTATACCGCGATTCGAATAAAGCTTTTTCTTGCGGTGTTAGTACTCTTTTGTTCTGAATATCAGACTTCAGATTTTGAAGCGCAGGATTATCTATGGTCTTTGGTGGCAATGTTTGCACTGACTTTTGGGAAGCAGGCGGCTGTGTTGATGATAATGGTGATTCAATTTTTACGTGAGGAGCTTGAGGCACAACAACAAATTTGTACGCTAATAATGCCAATAGACCACTAATTCCAAGAACTTTTGCCGCATTCCAGAAATATTTATTGTCAGTTTCTTCAGTTGGTTCTATTATAGTCCATAAAAAATCAATACGCTCAGGTACACCTTTTATATTTTTATCTAAACTTTTTTTTAAGTTTTCTAGTACTTCTTTTTTTTCTTCTCCACTTAAATTACTCCGATTTATTTTATCACAACTGGCAATGTAGTTTTCTTCTTGTTTTTTCATGTAATCGATTAATTGTTCAATTTCACTCGTAGCTGCTAATTTATCTTGCTCACTATAGCCATACAATTGAATAACCATATTATCAAGCATGCCTGCTATCCGTAATGGTATAGATTTTTTTTCACCTGCATTAACTGCACACACACATAACATAATTAAAATAATATTATTTTTCACCACATCCCCCATGCTCTATGTATACATAGATTTTATTACCTTGTAGCATATATCATATTATTTCTAATTAGCAATAATACGCTTATTAATCCTCACGATGAATAGCATCTTCACCACTATCAAGCAGAAATCCACCAATTTGTGCTTCCCATAGCTTTTTATAGAGACCATTTTTTTCAAGCAATTCTTCATGTGAACCATCTTCAATAATGCTTCCCTGATCAAAAACCAAAATTCGATCCATCTGTAAAAGTGTAGACAAACGATGAGCGATCACTAATGTTGTTTTACCTTGCATTAAATCCCATAGACTATTTTGAATTTGATTTTCAGTAACTGAATCAAGCTGACTTGTTGCTTCATCAAGAATCAAAATTGGTGAATTTTTTAATATCGCCCGTGCAATTGCAATACGTTGTCTTTGGCCGCCCGAAAGACGTATACCTCGCTCGCCAACTTGCGTATCATATCCCTGTGATAATGCAATGATAAAGTCATGTGCATATGCACGCTTTGCTGCAGAAATAATATCCTGATGTGTTGCCTTCCTACGACCATAAGCAATATTTTCTATTAATGATCGATGAAATAATGAGGGATCTTGCGCTATCATTGTTATTGCATCATGAAGACTATCTTGTGTCACCGTCCTAATATCTTGACCATCGATAGTAATTTTTCCCGCAGTAACATCAAAAACACGCAAAATCAAATTAACAAACGTTGACTTTCCACTACCAGAATATCCAACTAAACCAACTTTCTGACCTGATTTAATAACTACAGATTCATGTTCAAATAATGACTCTGCATCATGATATTGAAATTGCACATTATCAAATACTATTTCACCTTTTGTTACTATCAAATCTTTGGCATTTGGCGCATCTTTAATTTCTATAGAACTTTGTACAATGGCAAGCCCTTGTACAACATTTCCCATTTTTTCCCAAAAATCTCGCATATCTTTTGCGATATTCCAAAAATTTTCAACGATATGTAAATTTAAGGTTAATACTAAGACAAAATCTCCCGGGGTCATAACTTTATTTATAAGTCCATTCAACAGCCACCAAAAACAAACCCCTTGAAATATCCAAAATGAACAGGCTTGAAAAGCATGCAGTTTTAAAAAAAACCAATCTCTTCTTTGATCTTTTTCCACAGAATTATTAAGACAACGAGTAAAATAATTTATTTCAAAACTTTTTCTCGCGAAAAAACGAACACTTGCCATATTAGTCAAAATATCAACCATACAACCAATTACTTTCGCTCGGGCATCGGTAACATCATATGCCAACTTTTGATTACGAAACACCAACACAACAGAAATACTTAAAAATATAATAACCCACAAACCAAGAGCTATCGTAAATTTCATATGAATACATGAAATATTGTATAATACAAACAACAACATAAGCAAACACGCAAGTAATCGATCAATTACAATACGGACTATATCAGGAATACTGATAGCAATATCACTTATCCGCGTAGTTAAATCACCAGCAAATTGTCGCTGATAAAAACTATGAGAATGATCCAACATTCTATCCATCAGCTTAAGAGCTATATATTTTTTTATATTGGGACGAAACTTAATAATAATCCAATCATACCAACGAAAAATAGAAAGATAGACAAATTCAGAAAATAAGTAAAATCCCATTAAATAAGCTAATGTACCGTGTATATCCATTGCGTCAGAATTCATAGCAGTATTTAAAATAAGCTTAACGATATATGCTTGCGTATTGAGTATAAGCGCCCATATTAAAGCAATAATAACCATTCCGGCAAGATATGCTCTAAAAGGCTTTACTACCATTCTGATAAAGGCTAATGCCCCCTGAGATTGCATAGGTTTTCCTTCTCGACTTTTTAAATAGATGGATCGGCCCTCTCTTTTAGCATCATGAAAAAGCAGAAAATTGTCCATCTATCGGGATATTTTCCAAAAAAAGCCCTTAGTTCTGCATAATATCATGCCTTCTGCCCCCCCTTTTGACTATTTATATTTCTTATTGTAATATAACAATGAAAAGCCTCATTTTAGAACACTATAAAAAAGGATTATTATGAACAAAAAACATCTATTGCTGCTTTTTTTCAGTATATTTTGCTTCACTACAGTCCCAAAAGAACTTATCTTTACTCCGGCAAATACTATTATCGTCACCGATCTTGATGACGTACTTATAGAAAAATCATTCTTTTTACGCATCATGGCAAAGCTAAAACATGTAGCCGGAGATTATAAAAAAGATACTAAAAAGGCTAATAAAAAATTAAACATCAAAAAAGATAATTCAATCGGTGGCATTACCTTTAACTTACTCTATCATGGTATGCGAAAATCATATCTAACTCCATATGCTGCATTTATGGCAGAAAAATTAGAAAAATCACACAATTACATTGATGGCACCGAAAAAATATACCGTTACTTAAAAGATGTAAAGGGTTATCCTATCGTAATTGCAACCAACAAAGATCGCGTATCATATGATATTACCGCACAAACATTAGGTAATAAGTTAACAGGACTTGCAAGCACAGTATTTGTAGCTCATCCAGGTACCAATCCTGAGCTTATTGCAGAATTAAAAGCATTTGCAGACTTGCCAACAACTGCAGCCAGTTATAAAAACTTTCTCAATAAAGCGCTCACCATAGAACCTACTGAACGTATTTTGCATGCTCCAAGTTCAAAACCAGATCCGGCATATTATAACTATGTAGAACAAAATCTTGAAAAAGACAAAAATATCATCTTTATTGATGATAAAAAACGTAATATTGATGGCTTTAAGAATGTGCAACAAACAACATCAGCCGAGCGCGTTGGTATCCTATTTAAAAAGCCAGAACAACTTGCACAAGAATTTGTTAATCTGGGAATTTTATCAGAAACAGAAGATGCACAATTACTAGAAGATATTCGTTATCCAGGATTATGGGGCAAAGCACAGTTGATAGGCAAAAAAATACGTGCTTAACAAGTATAAAAGACTTTAAATAAAACAGGGATACTTTGCAGTATCCCTGTTTTGTCAAATTACGTTATTTTAAGTTATTTATAAAACCCTGAACCAATAAGATATTTTTTATCATCTTTTTCAACTAATTCAACATAATCAACACGCATTTTTTTATTAAATTTATAAACAAAATGAGCAGAACCTTGTTGTGATTGATCTATCATATTTTTGATGAAAAGTTTTCCTTCATCATCTTTCCAATCAAGAAGATTTTTCCAAATCAATTCATGAGCATCACCCCATGCGTAGCAATAACCATCAGTATCAATAGCAAAAACAAATAGATCTCCCCGAATAAATTCAGCTTTTCGAGTTACAAATTTTTCAAATGTTTCATCAGATGGATGTGTTTGTAAATAACTAACAGCACTTTTTGCCAGTAGTGTCATAGTTTCTGGCTTGGTAACAGGAAACATTCCTGCTCCAATTACATAGGAATCAACACCCATATCAATTTTTTCTACATAGGTGGATTGGAAAGAATTTTTAAGCTTAAAATCAACCCAACCACCGCCAACTTTTCCTTGTTCAATAATTTCGCGAACATAATATGCACCATCTTGATCTTTAAGATCAAACTGATTTTGACCAACAAATGCACTATTTCCTCCATGGGCAATACAATTACCTTTCATATCATATACAAATAATGAAAGATCTCCGAACCGGTATGCATTATTAGCTTTATCAGTGAAATCTTTTGCAGCAACAGAAGTACCACTCGCTTTCATATATTGGTAACCACGGCGAACCAAATCAATTGTTTTGTCTCGATCTGTTTCAGGATAATAACCACATGCTATAAAATAGTAATTCCCTTTTGCATCTTTAACTTTTTCAGCATAGGTATATTTTAAAGCATTTTTTGAAGTATACTCTGTCCATATGCCTTCACCTTCTTGCTTTGCCTTAAGTTTTTCAATAATTTCTTTATTGATTTCCTTACCTTTTGCATCTTTACGATTTAATACAACGCTACCAACCAACTCAGAATCTTCACCTTGAGCACGAATCATTCCATCAAAATCAAGTGCATATAAATAAAGATCACCAAATACAAATCGTTCACTCTTTGGATATCCAATTGCTCCAAAAGAATCCCCTACAGGATAACCAGATTTAACATCTTGATTAAATAGTCCTACAGCACCTTTTACCAACCCAATTGCTGCATACTTTTTTGAATGAGGATAATATCCGCATCCGAGAATATAATCTTTACCTTCTATAGTAATTTTTTCTACACAAGAAACTTTTGCCGCACCAGCCCATTCATAAGTAACCCAACCAGCTTCCATTTGTGCCGTTTTAATCATTGATTGAATAGGTAATGAACCAAAACTATCACGATAATCCCATAGGTTACTCCACACTAAATCTTCTCGTTCGCCATGTGCATACACAACACCTTTTGTATTTAATAAGAAAAGATATAATTCACCTTCTATAAAACTTTTTGTATGAGTAAATGCATGACATATTTTCGTTAACGTATTGCTTTTACAAAAGGTAACACCACGATCAAGTAAGCTGCGAACGCTTTTTTGTTTTTGTTGTAAATCAAATTCATCAATGGCTATCTCTTCTTCTTCTTCATCTTGCGTTGCAACCATAACATTTTCTTGATCAGTTGATTTTACTTTGGATTGAGATTTTCTTCTTTTGTCGCTACTTTTTTGCTGAACATTACTTTTTTGTGCTGCATAGAGTTTGTTGTCATCAACAGAACAACCAATCAACATACTCATAACAAGAAAAAAAACATGCATTTTTCGTAAATTCATGTTTACTACTCCCTTTTATAGCCCCAATCTCTATTTCAGACTGGGGACCCCTTACTAAGAGGTTTTTTTAGATGATATTTTCGCTATTACTATTTTTTATCTTTTTTATTGTTCACGCCGGTTTCCCATAAAACGAAGAAGAAATAGGAAAAGATTAATAAAATCGAGATAAAGCGTTAATGCACCAATAAGCGTCACCTTACCTATCATTTCTTTTTCAACAAGCATAGATCTACCATATTGCTTTATCTTTTGAGTATCATACGCAGTTAATAAAGTAAAAACAATAACGCCTATACCAGAAAGAATATAATCAAATTGTTCGCTTTTTAAAAACATGTTGATAAGCATTCCAATGATAAGTCCTATCAAAACCATAAAACTCAAATTTCCAATGCTTGTCAGATCAGACTTGGTTATATAACCATACACGGACATAACTCCAAACATCCCTGCAGTTGTCAAAAATGTAGTAATGATAGAAATTTCAGTATACACATAAAAAATAGATGAGAGTGTTATACCAAGAGTTGCAGCATATAATAAAAAAAGCACTAATGCAGTAATAAATGAAATACGATTAAGAAAAAATGTAATGCCAAAAATAAAAGCAAATTGAGCAAAAATTAAACCAAATATCAAACCTGGATGAGTATACATATAGGTAAAAATAACAGGAGTACTGGCAACATAATAAGCAACGCCAGCCGTTATTGCTAAAGCACAACTCATCCAACCATATACACCACACATAAATGATGAAACATTTTTATCCAGTTCGTAACTATTTGAAAACATATACTCCCCCATTTCTTAACGATTTTTTGCTATTACACTACGCAATTTATCATTAATTAAGCAATGATTTCAATTGAACTCATAATAGACTTGCATCTAGGAGCATATTTATAGTAAAAAGAGCTTATAGCAAAATTTATTAAAGCAATCAAAAACCCTCTTAATACGGGGTGCCCGTGTGAAACGGAGTGGAGCATGGGACTATACATACAACAAATCTAAAGGAATAAAAAATGATGTATTTACTCATAGCATTTATTTCATTGCTCCATATATCTGCCAGCTATGCTCAATTCAGTTCAACAACAGCAAAAGATCTTAAACAACCAGTTAATTTCTCTGGAAAAATAACTACTCATCAAAATCAGGAATTTGTCGTTGATAACATTTCTATTTATGGTAAATATACAAAAATTCCTATGGCCCTCAAACCTGAAAATCTTTCTGAAGGAGAACTCAATCCTGAAACAAAACAATATGAAGTTAAACTGGAAACTGATCCTAATACCGTTAAAAGAGATATCGACCTTGACGAAACAAGTGAAATAAAAGTTCCCTCACCCAATACCATTTATACGTATCACAAAAAAGAACGGGGCAAAAAATTAGAATTCATAGAAGTAGAAGTAACCAGTAAAAGTAATACAAAATATTCCTATCTTTTAGATCCTAAAACCCCTATTTATTGTGACGCCGTAGATAGTGCAGGCCCACAAGAAACAACTGTCATACTTTCTGCACTCAAAACTCTCACTATTGAAGGATACACATATCGTGATACAAACGCTGATAAAAAACAACCATGCAAATCAAATAGTTGTCCACCCTGTGAAAACAAAAACAAAAAATAACCAATAAAAAAACCTCCGCTTTTCAACGGAGGTTTTTTATTTAGTTTTGAGGAGTTTCTGGTTTTAATTCAGGAGCTGATTTTTCTGACTCAGGATCCGTAACTTCTCTTCTAATTTCACGTTTCAATTCTTCTCTGAGAGCTTCTATTTTTGCCACAATTTCTCTGGTTGTTTTATTGTATTTAGCATTTTCCTTAAATTGCTCTAGTGTTATAGGAGCTCCTTCTTTTACTGCCTTTACATATGCATTATACAATTTGCTATCAATCTTTTTATCAACCTGGTCTTCAGAAAGTACAGATCCTTCAAGACATTTACAATATTCATCGCCTTGGAGCTTTCTACATGTCTGATATTGCTGTAAATGCAATGTGTCCATTCCTATATAAAGCTTACCTAGTTGCTCTCGCAGTTCAGGAAATATTCTATTCTCAACAACCGTATGATATCCCTTAATTTCTTTATATAATTTTTCATTAATATCTTTTTTTCCCGCGGTAAGCTTATCTATCAGTTGCACCTCCTGTGCACACATTGATTCTTGTTCAGGAGTAAACCATCCCCACAGAGATCCCTCTATAGCACCAGCTTTTTTCTTCTTATCTTTGCCTTGTTCTTCAACTGCTGTATTGCTAGAATCCTTATGACGCAAGAGGCGGTCACCACCATGAGAAAGCTCTATAACTAATTTCTCTATAAAAGTATTCCGCTGGTCATGACCATGGAGCTCAAGTTCAAGAGCATATTTTTTTTCTTTTTCTTCTAGTAATTGACTAGATAAAGAATTTATTTTTGCTTTTGATTCTGCACATTGCTGTTTATTCTTCTCATGTTGTTCAGGAGTTATTATGGGCACATTTTTCTGAGCTTCTTGAGCGTACACAAGACTACAACTGGAAACAAAAAGAAGAGATAATAATTTTTTTTGCATACAATTCCTATAAAAAAAACGTTTGATTGCGTCACTATGATAAGCTATTATTTCACCTTGAAAGCGTAACAGAATTAAATATTTCTTCAATATTTTAATTGCTTGTGATCATAATGATTACTCGTTATTATAATTTAATCAAATACTTTTACCTAAAGGACAAACATGGCTCTATCAATTACTCCAGAAAATCATGATACGCTCGTCAAACAAGCAAACAAACCAGTTATCTTGGACATATATGCTACATGGTGTGGACCCTGCCAACAAATGGAACCTATGTTAGAAGAACTAGAAAAAGAGCTTGGTGATGCCTATATTTTTGGAAAATTGAATGTTGATGAAGCTCGAGAAATATCAATAAAAGAATATGGCGTTACCTCTGTTCCTACATTTGTTTTTATTAAAGATGGCGTAGTAAAAGGAAAAGAAACAGGGTACATGAGCAAAAGCACATTTCAAGAAAAAATAACTGCTGCATTTGGCAAATAAAAAAAAACAAGAGGGCAATACATTACCCTCTTGTTTTTCATATCACTATTTTAAGAACATGATTTTGCAATACAATCTTTACAAGCATCAATACATAAATTACAAGCCATCACACATTCTTCACATGCATTAGCACATGTTTCTTCTGTTCCTGACTCACATTCCTCTTTACAACCCTGACATGCCTGAATGCATTCTTCACATTTTTTGATACATGCCAGACAAGCTTTCACACATTCCTCATCGTTACAATTTTCAATGTGTTCTCTGCATTGTTCTATACAGTTATTACAAGATTCTATGCAGTCTTGACATGATTGAATACAACTTCTTCTTTCCGCCATTCCACATTCTTGTAATAATCTACAAGCATCACCACGCTCTTTGCATATTTCCACTGACTGTGTACATTTTTCAATACATTTTTTACATGCATCAAGATGACTCGACATAACAATCTCCTTTTTTTCTCATGAGATCTCATTACAAGTCTCATTGCAGGTTATGGTTTTATTTTTTCATCTTGTATATCAATTCCCAGAGCTTTCAATTGGTCACGTAACTCATCAGAGCGTGACCAATTTTTTTCCTGGCGAGCAAGGTTTCGTGCATCAATCAATGCTTGAATTTCTGGAGTCAACTCAACCTCTTGCACCGGTAAAGGCTGCAACGTTAAGCCAAGAACATTTTGCAATACATTTTTAACAGCAGCTAATTCTTTTTTATCATGCGCAATAGCGGTTATATTTTCAAATAAAACACCAAAAAAACCTGGCGTGTTTAAATCATCTTGTAAAAAAGACATCATACGATCAATAACATCAGATTGATGCTCAGATATATTACTATCCAATACATTTGTTTCACATAATGCAATCAATCGCTCATAACTTTTTTGTGCACTTTTCAACACATCAAAACTGAATTCAACGGGCATACGGTAATGATGAGTTAAAAAGAAATAGCGAATAACCATTGGATCAAAATGTTTATAAAGATCACGTAAAAAGAAAAAATTGCCTAACGATTTTGACATTTTTTCTTTGTTAATGGTAATCATTCCATTATGCATCCAAATACGCGAAAATGGTTCGCCGAATAAACTTTCTGATTGAGCAATTTCATTTTCATGATGAGGAAATATAAGGTCAAGCCCTCCACCATGAATATCAATATGTTCACCTAAATAAATACGAGCAAGCACGGAACATTCGATATGCCAACCAGGTCGTCCATAACCCCAAGGACTCTGCCAAAATTCGCCTTCAGGTTCACCTTTCCATAGAGCAAAATCAAGCGGGTTTTCTTTTTGCTCGCGCACATCAATGCGAGCTCCTGCATGCAAATCTTCTATTCTCTGTTTTGAAAGTTTGCCATAATCAGCATCTGTTGCAATACGAAAATAAACATCGTTGCCAGACTGATAAGCACAGTCTTTATCGATAAGTTTTTGTATAAAATCTATAATTTCTGGGATATTATCGGTAACACGCGGCTCATAATCAGGAGACAGACAATTTAATTTTCCAATATCCTCATGAAAATGATCAATATACCGATCTGCAATCTCTTTAAATCGCAAACGATCACCTAACTCTTTTTCAGCACGGTGCATTGTTTTATCATCAATATCGGTAAAATTTCTGCAATATGTTGCCTTAATGCCATAAAAAGAAAAGAGCCTTTTGACAAGATCAAAAGAAACATAACAACGCCCATGCCCGACATGTGAATCATCATAGGGAGTAACTCCACATACATACATTTTGATGGGATTGGTAACGATGAGCTCTTCTTTTTTTCCCGTCAGGGTATTCATATAATGCATAAGGCATACCTTATTAAGAAATCTTTTATTAAACAAAATCTAAGACTTTAAGCTGTAGTTTTTACCTAAACTATCACATTTTTTTCTTTTTTTTAAATTATATATAGATCATCGAGATTACCGGAAACAGATAAACTACCTAGTAAAAAATTAAAAAATGAGTAGTATGTTTCAGTAATTGTATCAATTCAAAGCAACGTCTGGCAGCAGGACCACTATGACTGAAAAATTAAAAAAAGGAAATCGAAATTACTGTGTTATCCTATTCTTTCTGCTCTTGGTAACCGGTATCACGGAATCTCAACACAGAACATCTACTTCAACCACAAGCTCTATGAGCAAAGGAATAAGCACGTATGATAATGACACATACGATGATGAAATAAATGATGAAGATAATGAAGACGAAGATGGCCAAAGCGTTATTCAATCAAATAGCACATTTAGCAATAAATCCCATCGCATCAGCGCCATTAAAGTGCATGGAAATGTATTAACATCTCAAGATGCTATTTTAACGCACATTCCTTATAAAATTGGTGAAATATTTGATGCACGAAAAACAAGAACACTCATCAGAAATCTTTATTATAATCTTAAAAAGTTTCGCACCATAAAAGTAATGAGTGAAGTAATCAATAATACGTATATGAATCTTCATATTTTTGTTGAAGAAAAATATCCACTCAAAGAACTTAAGACTATTGGCAATAAAAAGGTATCCGAAAAAGAAATTGCAAAAAAAATCGATCTTGAAAATCTCACCACTATTGATCCAGAAGAACTGAAAATAATAGCCAATAAAATTAAAAGCATTTACTTAGAAAAAGGCTATCACCAAACGGATATTGAAACTGCAATTGAAATCGATGATAACAATCGAGCTACTGCAATACTCACCGTTCACGAAGGAATTGCTGCAACAGTCAAACAAATACACTTTGTTGGCAATAATGCAATCAGCAGCAAAGAGCTGCGTGCTGTTGCACTTACTAAAGAAGATTGGCTTTTAGGTTTTTTAGATAAATCGGGTAATTATCATCCAGACCGTCTTGAAGGTGATAAGCATTTCATAGAACAATTTTATCAAAACAATGGGTTCCTTCACGCAAAGGTTGTTGATATTGATATCAATATCGATCCGATAACACAAAATATTATTTTGACATTCGAAATAGAAGAAGGGCATCAATATGTCATTGATAAAATAAGTGCACCAGGAACAGAAAATGTTTCTGAACAGTATTTGCTTGCAATGTTACCAATTCGTCCTGGCATGTATTATTCCCGTGATGGCATTACTAATTCAATAAAGCGCCTTGAGCTTATTTGGGGTGATTATGGATATATTTTTGCTCACATAGAACCATCAATACAACCAAATGAAGAAACCAAAACAGTTTCCCTTTCGTTTTTTTCTGAATTAGGAGATCAAGTATACCTCAATAAAATTAATATTCGCGGCAATACAAAAACACGCGATAAAATTATTAGACGAAAAATTCTTCTTGATGAAGGAGAATTGATTACACAAAACAGGATGAATGCATCAAAACGCAATGTAGCATCTCTTGGCTATTTTGATCCACGCGATGGGGTTAACTGGAAAATTCGTCGTCTTAATAAAGAAGAAGCTGATCTTGATTTAATCGTCAAAGAAACAAAAACGGGTCATTTTGGCGCGCAATTAGGATTTGGTGGATCAGGAGCTGATTGGCAATCTCCTATTTCTGGTATGTCAGTAAAAGTAGAAGCCTCTGATACCAATCTTTTTGGAAGTGGTGTTCATTTAAATGTTAGTACTACATATTCCAAAGATGAACAAACTGCTATTCTTCATATTGCCCAACCATGGCTTTTTGATAAACCAATTTTAGGCGCATTTGATATTTATCATAGACGACCTGTCTATGATGAGTTGCGACATGTCAGAACCGTGCATCAAAAACTTACTGGTGGATCAGTCACTTTCGGCTGTATCACGCAATCAAAAAATCAGTTGTTTCATGATGTTAATATTCTTGCCAGTTCCGGTGTTGAAGATATTAAATATGATCGCCGCCCATTAGCTGAACTTGGCAATCCGTTAGAACGCTTGCAATATCAAGCAATTTTAGACCAAGAATTTAAACCAGGCACATTTGCATTTGTTTCAACAAAAATGGAACAAGATACCCGTAATCATCCTATTCATACCATGTGGGGTCATAAATGGAGATTTTCAACTAAATTTGCAATACCAAGCTTTGGTAACAATATCGGCTTTTATAAAATAGAACTTGATGCAAGCTGGTTTACGCCACTTATCGCTGAATATGACCTTGTATTAAAACTACACGCTTATTTTGGTGTTTCATCGCCATTTAAAAATAGAATTGTTCCTTTTGGTGATTTATTCCACATTGGTGGACAATCAAGCGTTCGTGGCTTTTTATTCGGACAAATTGGTCCAGAATTTTTAGGCGACACTATTGGTGGATCAAAAGCCTTCTTCTGGAACGCAGAACTTATTGCACCAATTACCGCAGATATGAATATGAAAGCTGTCGTATTTTATGATGGCGGTACTGGTTTTGACAACCCATATGTTACCTGCGCGGATAAACCTTTTGTCTCAGGAAATAATTTTGATTATCGTCACTCAATTGGTATTGGTATAAGAGTATTACAACCAATGCCGGTGAATATTGACTGGGGCTTTAAAATAGATCCTCGTAAAAATAGATTGTTCCCTAATAGAGGAGAATCTGCATCAGAAGTACATTTTGGCATGTCATATGATTGGTAACAAGAATAACCTTGCCGTAGCTATGTAAACAAAAACTCCTTAAGTTATCACTCATAAAACTGCTTATTCCATGAAAGCAAGCCTTACCAGCTTGCTTCTTTTGCTAGAACTGCAAAACCCATTCTTAAATTATTTGACTTATTTTCTATTTGTTATATTATGGTTGATAATAGCTTAGAATAAAGTTTTACATAGGAATATTTCATGAATATCAAACATATATCACTATTTTCACTGTTATGCACTAGTGCAATAACTGCTGATACAAACACTATTACACAAGAATTGAATGCTGCAAAAAAAGCATTTGCTGAATGCCAAAATTCAAAATTTCGTTTCAATTGCAATACTGAAAAAGAAAGATTTAAACAAGCTAAAAACGTATTTTTACTTCCCCATCAAGAAAATATTAATAATGCAGAAAAAGCAAGCAAAGAGCTCGGCTCAATCATTCATAATCATAAAGACCTAATTAACACACCAGTAATAGGTACTATCTATTTTGGATATTTAAATCATAAATATGTTCCTACAATATTGAAAGGTTACAGCTCAAAAGCGGTAAAAGATATCGTTGATAGCTCTTCATATTATGAAAAATCAGATACTATCATTCAAGAAACTCTTTCTAAAGAACCAGAAAAATACACCACAGTAAATCTCAACCAGTCCATATTCCTTCGAGGTGGTTATAGTGGTTATACCCTTTCTTGCAATGCATCCGAGGTTAAAGCAGCTAATAATGAGATATTGGATTTAATCAAAAAACAATCTGAGACTCCTTTCATTAAATTATAATCAGAACTATAAAGTTTCTATAAAATCCCTGTGTTAGCAAAAAGCTACATGGGGACTTTTTTTATGGTATAACATTGCTTATTGCTTTGTAATGTAACTAAACTGATGCAAACATTAAGTCTGTGAGGTTACATGAAAAAAAATTATTTTATTACGACCTTTATCACCGCTCACATTATTCTTATTGTGCTACAAATACATAAGCACACATTGTTTATAAAAAATAGTTATAGTCAACAACAATATGAAAAAAAACTTGTTGCGCTGACAGAAAAAAAGCAAGCCTTAACTCAAGAATTATATGCATTAAAAGATCGTGAAAATATTAAAAAATATGCGCAAACAAAATTGAATATGCATCCTTATGCGCTTAATCAAGTAAAAAAGTTGGATGTATGATACAAAGCTTTAAGTTTCGTTCTACCATCATTTTTTTCTTCTTTATTATATGCTATGGCATTGTTGGCATTAATTTATACGTGATTCAGATTAAACATCATGCTTTTTATAAAAAACTTGCACAGCAACAGTATCATGTAACTATTACTCAAACACCTGCTCGAGGACCAATTTTTGATAGAACTGGCTGCCATTATTTTGCAATGAATAAAGATTATATTGCAGCATTTCTTTTACCAAATCAGTTAACAGATAAAGATAAAACTTTAGATTTTCTGAACATACATTTTCCTCATGCAGCTCAACGTTTTAAACAGAACAAAGATAAACATTTTATGTTTGTTAAACGCAGACTTTCTGCGCAAGAAATTGAAACAATTAAAGCAGCAGATAATCCTGATATTTTCATTCTCACTGAACCGGGAAGATATTATCCACTTGCATGCGCAAGCCAAATTATCGGCTTAACTAATATCGATAATAAAGGATTATTGGGTCTGGAATTGCTCTATAATCACACACTTGCAGGAAATAAAACCACCTGTCATTTAGAAAAAGATGCTCGTTCGGGATATTATTATTTTAAAAAAGAAACAACCATTCAAGGCAACACAAGTAACCCTCTTCATTTAACTATAGATGCTGATTTACAGTTTTTAGTGCAAACTGCTATTCAAAAAACCATTGATACATTAAGGGCTCAAGAAGCTGCAGTGCTCATCATGAATCCTCAAAATGGTGAGATTCTTGCTATGGTTTCATATCCTTATTTTGATCCCAATAACGCAAGCACATCGAATCCTGAAAATTTCAAAAATCGTATCATCACTAATGCTTATGAACTTGGCTCTGTTATGAAGGTATATGCAGCTCTTGCTGCGCTAGAAGAAGGGGTCGTAACATCAGATGAATTAATTGATTGTCAAAATACACTTACCACACATATCGATGGTCGCATTATTAATACCGTACAAGCACATGGCATTATTCCATTTACTGATGTGATTGCATTATCGAACAATATTGGTATTGCAATTGTTGCAAAACGATTAGGCACACGACTCTATGATTACTACAAACAATTAGGATTTGGGTGCAAAACAGGAATTAAATTTCCTGGAGAAAATGTGGGATTTGTTAATCCCCCTGAAAAATGGTCAAAACAATCTATTATTTCTCTTTCTTATGGTTATGAAATTTCAACAACCATTTTACAACTTGCATGCGCTATGTCTATCATTGCAACAGGTTATAAAGTGGTACCAACATTAATTAAGGATAACAACCCAGACGTTTGTTTCCTTCAACAAGCTGAGGACGAACGGAAAGAAAAATTATTCTCCGATGCCGCGCGCAACACCATAAAAGAAATATTAGAAAAAACCACCCAATATGGAACAGCTCGTAGAGCACGCATCAAAGGGTATCGGATCATGAGCAAAACGGGAACAGCAAACATGTTGATTGATGGTCAATACAATACCGAAAAAAATCTATATACCTGTGCAGGTATTGTTGAAAAAAATGATTATCAACGAGTTATTATTACCTTTGTTAAAGAAGTTGATAAAAAAAATGTTTTCGCATCAACTGTTGCCGTTCCTTTATTTGAATCTATTGCAGAGCGTATGCTTATTCATGAAAAAATAATTTAGATAACCCATCACTCAACTTGTTTCGTGACGGGTACCCAATAGGTTGAACTATAAAAGGAGAAAGCTATGCATAATGAAAATCATGCATTTGTTCCTGCAGATGTTCCAGAAAAAAAACGTGATATTTTTATCAAAAATTATCATGCAATTACCCGAAACACCAATCATCTTTTTTTGTTCTCATGTGATCATAAAATAGAACATCTTAATAATGATTTTTATGGAGCAACAATTAATTCACAAGCGCTGCATCCAGAACATCTCTTTCGCATTGCATCACAAGGAACTATTGGAGCAATGGCAACACATTTAGGATTATTAGCTCGATATGCAAAACAATATCCAAACGTTAACTATATCGCCAAACTTAATGGCAGAACACATTTAGTTTCTTGTGAGCAACAAGATCCCAAAAGCTTGCTGTTGTGGACAGTTGACGATGTCATTTCTTTTAAAGAAGAAAACAAACTCATGATTAATGGCATTGGCATCACCGTTTATCTTGGTAGCGAATATGAATCAGAGCATCTTTTTCAAGCAGCTCAAGCAATAACACAAGCGCATAAAGCAGGATTGGTTACTATTGTCTGGATGTATCCGCGCGGCAAAGCAATATGTCAGGAAAACAATCCCCAATTAATTGCAGGAGCTGCTGGTATTGCACTTTCACTCGGTGCTGATTTTGTGAAAATAAAAATGCCTGATGCAACAAACATGGTTTCTAGTACACAAGCTCTTAAAATTGCATCTGCTGCTGCAGGGAATACAAAAATAATTTATTCAGGCGGAGAAATGATTAATGCACAAGATTTATTATCTCAGCTTTATGAAAACATTCACCATGCTGATGTAGCTGGTATAGCAGCAGGAAGAAATATTTTTCAACGATCTCTTGCTGAAAGCATTATTCTTACTCAAGCAATTTCTGCAATTATTTATGACAATGTTGATCTTAAAGTTGCTATTGCTCACCTTAACCAATTATAGCGAGCTTGGTTTGATCAAACCGATGTTTTATACTCTTTGCGCTCGCCTTGAACTTGTTGAAAGGTTTCTTTCGAGCGCTCTTTACGCGCTTAATTCTTCAACAAGTTCAGAATGAGCTCATGGGATTACTTTAGATATTGATACTATACATGAAATAAAAGGATAAAAATGATCTTGAATTTATGGTAATCCTGTCTTAAGATAAGAACAAAAAAGGATATCGTGAATGAAAAAACATCTCGCGCTTTTGTCTATTTTATGCATAATCTCTAACATATACGCCAAACGCGAGGTTTTTTCTCGCTCTTTTATGTACACCAAACCAGCATTTTATGATGTTGTCATGGAACAAGCACTATGGCATGATGTTGAATTTAACAAACAGGGTACCGTAAAATGTGGCCTACAAGTTATCCCTTTTGTTCAACACTCTATATCATTAGAAAAAAATACACGCTATTTTTTAATGAATGGTAAAACTGAATTACTTGTTTCAGGCGATGCCAATAAAGATGATTTAGAAATAAGAGATATTCGTGCTGAGTGGGTTAATTTACCCAGTAATTTTCGTGGATTTTTATCAGTAAATCCAAAACAAAAACAAGAAGGTTGTTTACTTGAATACAATCAAGACTTTGTAGGTTTTGCTGATGTGCGATTCTTGCGTGATATGTATATTAAAATACTTATGCCAGTAAGCGTAGTAAAAAATAATATACATCTGACAGAATGCAATGTAAGCAATCCAAACACCACATTCCCTCAAAGCATTATCCAGGCTTTTAATCAACCTTCATGGCAATTTAGTCGTATAGAGAATTGTCAAAAGAAAAAAGTCGGCGTTTCTGAACTGACCATAAAAGTGGGAACATATTACACATCAGAAGATTTTTTTCAGCTTAATTATTATAGTGTTCTTGCTATTCCTACTGGCAATAAACAAAATGGTGAAACAATGTTTCAGCCAGTTAATGGTAACAATCATCATTTGGGAATTGGAGCAGGAATACAAATTCAAGCACCTCTCAACAGAGATACAACCCGTTTTGCATGGTGCGGATTTATTGATCTTGAATCGGTTATTTTGATCAGAAATAAACAATATAGAACGTATGATCTTTTCAATAAACCGTGGAGTCGATTTCTTTTAATGAACGTTGTGGGTACTCAGCAAAATGTTAATCAACCGGGTGTTAATTACATGACACAACGCATCACGGCAAAACCATTTAATGTTACTGATTTTGCTCTGGGATGGAGATTGCATTCTGCATGGTTAGAAGCTGAAATTGGATATGGTATTTGGGGACATCCTAATGAAAGAACAAATTTAAAGCAACCATCGCCTACGCGTATTTTTGGCATCACTACTGATACACCAACTCAAACACCTCAAACTCCTGTGTTAACCGATCAACCTATTGCTTTTGGTATTGCCGGTAGTGCGCCAGGAAAGACAGCCAGCCGAAGTACCATTGCCTTTAAAGCTCCTGATGATCTTGAATTTGTACCAATACAAACATGTGATCTCGACCCTCAATCTGGTGAGAGCTATGGTGGATTTACCCAACGAGCATTCGGCAGTATTGGATGGATCAATAGAGGAATTACCCATGATACTGTTCTAGGATTTGGCTGGTCAGTTGATGTTCCTTTTCACAATTCTTTGTTACAACTGTGGAAAATATGGGTAAAATTGGGGGCTACTTTTTAAAACATATAACTTCCTTGCGAATGATTTTTTATTCTGTTAAGCTATTGATGTTTAATTGTTTATTTGGCCAGTAAACAATGTGAGTTATTTGTTTTATTTTTTATTAAAGTGATGTTTATGAACATTTATGTTGGAAATCTTCCTTACTCAGCTACAGAAAATTCTTTAAGAGACCTTTTTGAAGGTTACGGACAAGTAACAACTGCTAAAATCGTTACTGACAAATTCACTGGTTCATCCCGTGGTTTTGGTTTTATCGAAATGCCAAATGCTGACGAAGCTCAAAAAGCTATCGATGAACTTAATGGTAAAGATTTTGAAGGACGTAAAATAGTTGTTAACGAATCTCGTCCACGCGAAACAACTGGTCCAAACAACCGCGCGCCTCGTCGTGATGGTGGATACAATGGTGGTCGTGATGGTGGAAGAAATTCTCGCTACTAAGACTATTTGTATTTAATTTGAAAAACAGAAGGGAATTCTATTACGATAGGATTCCCTTTTTATAAACAAAAGCTTGCCGAGCATATTTTGTTTTGGTACACTGTAATAGTAATAAATATTTATTTGGCCAATAAATACTATCGTTAATTGTTTTATTTTTACTAGAGTGATTTTTATATGAATATTTATCTCGGAAATCTTTCCTACTCAGCAACAGAAGCTTCAATCAAAGAACTTTTCGAAGTTTATGGAGAAGTAACAACTGCTAAAATCGTTACTGACAAATTCACTGGTTCATCCCGTGGTTTTGGTTTTGTTGAAATGACAAACGATGCGGAAGCTCAAAAAGCTATCGCTGAACTTAATGGCAAAGAATTTCAAGGCCGTAAAATGGTCGTAAATGAATCTCGTCCACGCGAAACAACTGGTTCAAACAACCGTGCGCCTCGTCGTGAAGGTGGTTACAGTAACAACCGTGATGGTGGAAGAAATTTCCGTTACTAATTTAGAAACTGTTTGTAAAGAGACCGGTGTATGACAATCATACATCGGTCTCTTTTTTTTCTTGACTTAGGCCATAAGCTCTTTTTACTCTATGCATAGCACATTATAAAATGTAAAAATGTATATGATAAAAAAGACAAAGAAATGGCTTCTCTTTCTCACTCTTCTTGTTGTGTGCTGTTTATGTATTATCATATGGCACATAAACCCTTTTCGTAGCAAACAATCAACAATTAAAATAGGAATTCTTCATTCCCTTTCAGGCGAACTTGCAATTAGTGAAAAGCCAGTTGCAAATGCCGCTCTTCTTGCCGTTAAAGAAATTAATGATGCCGGAGGAATTCTCGGTAAAAAAATTGAAGCCATTCTTGTTGATGGAAAATCTGATGAAAATATATTCGCCTTACAAGCAGAAGAATTGATTACCAAACAGGGCGTTGCCGCTATTTTTGGCTGTTGGACTTCTGCCAGCAGAATTATGGTCAAGAATGTTGTTGAAAAACATAATTCTCTTCTTTTTTACCCTATCCAATTTGAAGGACTAGAAGCTTCCAACAATGTTGTATATATTGGAACAACACCCAACCAACAGATTATTCCCGGCGTTACCTGGTGCATCCAACATCTGGGTAAAAAATTTTTCCTGGTAGGATCAGATAATATCTTGCACGAAATTATCAAAGACACCGTTTATGCTCATGATGGGGAAATTGTTGGCATTGAATATCTTGCTCTTCACAATAAAAATATTGAACCAATCATACAAAAAATCATTGCTGCTCAACCTGATGTTATTTTAAATAATATTGAAGGAGAGAATAATCTTCTCTTTTTCAATGCTTTGCGCGAACATGGTATAACGCCAGAAAAAATTCCTACTATGTCTTTCAGTATCTCAGAACCAGAACTGCAAATTTTTAATATTACTACCATGACAGGAGATTATGCGGTATGGAGTTATTTTGAAAGTATTGATAATCGAGAAAATAAAATTTTCATCAAAAAAATAAAAAGCATGTATGGTGAAAATGAAACAATTAGTGATGCTATGGATGCTGCATATTTTAGTATCTACCTATGGAAACAAGCTGCTGAAAAAGCGGGATCTGTTAGCACAGATTTAATACGTCCTGCTTTAGGCAATCAAGCATTTAATTCGCCTCAAGGCATTATTCATATTTCGAGAAAATCATTGCATACCTGGAGCTTTGCACGTGTTGGAAAAATTAGGTCTGATAAACAATTTAGCATCTTATGGAGTTCTCAAAAATCAATTGAGCCTATGGCATATCCACCAACACGATCCATTGAAGAATGGGATAGTATTGCAACGAAAATAAGAAAATTTGAGAGTACACAATGATAAAACGATTAACAGCACCATTATCATTCATACTATTTATAATTACGTGTGCCATATGTGGATGGTATTTGTATGCTTCTTATTCTATTATTCCTTTCTATAAAAAACATCTTTCCACTATTGCCAATAATCGTCTTCAAGAAATAAATACTTTTCTTGATGAACAAGAAAAATATGCTATTCAATTATCACAAGAACAAATAGTTATTGATGCATTACATAACAGTCGTGCAGATAACGTTGCTGCATTAATTATTTCCCATAAAGAAACCATGGAATTTAGAAATATATTCCTGATCGATAAAGATAAGAAAATAATTTTTTCTACCACAAAAAAAGACCTCGTTGGAACAGTTTTGACAGAAGAACCATCTTCACTAGCAAAATCATATGAGCGAGCTACAATGACACTCACCAATGATTTTTCTAACTTTAATTTTAATGAATTGCTCCAAGAACCAGCGCTTTTTATTACCATCCCCATTCTTAAAGATAAAAAATATATTGGTACACTCTCGTATCAACTTGAGGCGGAAAAAATATATCTCATAACAAATCAATACATAGGCTTGGGAAAAACAGGCGAAGTAGCTCTCGGAAAAAAAGAAGGCGAATATGCCATTTTCCTTTTCCCAACTCGTAATGATCCTGATATAGCATTTAAAAAAAGAGCGTTATTTACCTATCCTCCGCTTTCAATTCAAGCAAGTATTCTCGGCCAAGAAGGCTCTGGGACCGCGGTAGATTATCGTGGAAAAAAAGTAGTAGGATCTTGGAAATTCATTCCACGGCTTGATTGGGGAATGATCGTTAAAATTGATATCAATGAAATAATTCAATCGATATATCTGCCTTATACGTTGTTTTTATTATTTCTTGTTTTGTTTGTACTGAGCATGACAATAAATGCATATATATTCCGCCATCGCATACATTATATATTAATTAGGCTGAATGCATCACTCAAAAGCATACCATCATTAGCTAAAAATCCACTTTTTATTATAAGCATCATTTTTTTTGGATTCACGATAAAAAATATTATTCAGTGTTCACGACAAAAATCATTTGCGATCGAAAAAACACAAAAACAAGCGCAAGAAAACAATGAAAAAAACAGCGAAAACATTACCAAAATATTAGAAAAAATTGCTTTTATCGGACAATCGATCGCTAAAGATTTGGAAACAAATTATCTCAAAAAAGATGATATTACCACTCGAATTGAGCGCGATTTAGCTGAAAACAATATTATCACCGATATAACCATAGCACTTATCTCCGATGATCAAAAAATAACACAAGTACAAACTACTTCATCTGATACTGTTGTTGAAAAGGCCATTACTCAAACACATTGGTATACACAAGCTCTTAAAAAAAACAGTAGTTGGATTGTCAATACGCCTTCTGAAACCCAAACAGCTACCTATGCTTGCATTGCTACCAACACAAATAAAAAAGCAAGTGCTGTTATTGCTATTACCTTTTCATTGAAAACTATTGTTTCTACCACAGAATTACATAATATTGGACAAACAGGATACTCAATTATTACCGCAGAAGATGGTACTTTTATATACCACCCTATTTCAACATTAGTTACCAATGAAATGACCTTATTACAATTTGCTCAATCACAAGGAAATGAAGTACTGGCAAGTATCGCGGAAAAATCATTAGATGGAAAACCTTTATTATCTTCATACACATCATCCAGTTCAAATGGAATCCATTGGGTTGCAACTCAACCTATTCCAACCAATAATTGGATTATTGGAACAATATTTTCTGAAAATGAAGTCGGTCTTTCTCCACAAAAAATTCGCCATTATTATTTTTGGATATTATTGTGGTTCATTCTCACGGCAATAAGCTTTATATCATTATTATTCTATACTCATCGTATTATTTCAGAAATATTTTACACTGCTATGATAAACATACTATTGTTATTGGGCATTATAGCTGCATGGTATGCCATCACTATTACACACACCATAAGCAATGATTCAATTGTTATTATCACTGACCAATCAAGTCTTGATAAATTTTTAAATGATCTTAATGAAGAAGCAGATCGCAAACATGAACCAAAACCAATTACTGTTCCCTGTGGATTATTGCTTTATTCAATTAATATTCCTGATCCTGATCATATGGAAATATCCGGCTACCTTTGGAGTAAATATAACACACTTGAAAATAAAGATATTACTCGAGGAATAGATATCTTACAATCAACGCGCATGGCAATTGGTAAACCTATCACTTCAAACACTGGCAGTTGGGAAACAGAAACATGGACCGTTCAAGGAGTATTGTCACAAGATCCTCACAATGTTCATTATCCTTTTGATCAGCCACAATTACGCATTATTTTTGAGCATCGCGATATCGAAAAAAATATTATTCTTACTCCAGATCTTGCGGGATACAAAAAAATAAGTCCTGAAACAATGCCAGGACTTGATAAAGACTTTGCCATTTCAGGCTTTAATGTGGAAGAAACATTTTTTGAATACAAGTTTTTTGATCCCAAAGCAAATTTTGGATTCAAAGAATACGGTAAAGTAACTGATCACTTCCAGCTGATTTATAATGTCATATTAAGTCGTAATTTACTTAATCCTTTTGTAATCTATATATTACCATTGCTGGTGATTCTCTTTACTCTCTTTTGCACACTACTTATTTCAGGCAGAAAGACGGATCCATTTTCTATGCTCGGAACGTATACAGGTCTTTTCTTTTCATTAATCATTTTGCAACGATCATTACGAGAACAATTACCATCAGGCTCAACACTGTATATTGAATATGCTTTTTTTTATACCTATATCACGATTATCTTATTGGTACTACACACCATTTTAAATCATTTTTCTCAACATAAAATAAGATATCAAGAAAAAGCTTTTCATATGCTTAAATTATTATTTTGGCCATTTCAACTGGTTTCATGGCTTATTACGACAATATTAGTCTTCTATTAGTATTCTGCTGAGGATAAATTATTTCGAAGATCTTTTTTTGCGGTACCTCCGGAAACTGTAAACCAACATATACTGCCATAATCTTCTGATTTACATCTGTTGGCAACCACTGTTTAAAATGATCCTGCAAGGTTGCACGTGACCATGAAGGCGTTAATTCTAATAGATCAAAATAAACATTTTTTCTTGCTTTACCTGTTTCTTGATTTTCATCATTACTTTTATTCATACCCTTAGATATATACCATTGATAGGTAATATCCAATGGTCGTAGCATTTGTGCATTACGCTTATTTAGATTACCTTGTGTTGTAATATAAAAATCACCTAAAGATTCATTTTCAAAGTCTTTATCAAAAAAACTTTCATCAAGACAAGTGAAAAAACAATTCTCTCTTTCATTAACTCCTTGTATGGCAGGAATATTTTTTATTACGGAAATAGTTTTACTTTTTCTTATATTTTCAATCAAAGATTGACGAACTTGCAGTTCAGTAAATTTTTTACGATCACGTAATAATTGAACAATTTCATGACAACCTTGAATTACCGCTATATCTAAGCAAGTACCATAACAATTTGTTGCTTTTATATCTAACTCAGGAATTGATAACAAAAAAGCAAAAACTTTTGCAGCATTTTTTTGTGCTGCATAATGTAAAGCTGTATGCACAAGATACTTCTCTTGTATATCAACATAAGGAATTATAAGCTTAACTCCTTCTAGCCAATCTTTTTCAATTGCTGTGTACAACATATTTTGGTTAAAAATTACTATATTTTTATTAACCTTAGGATTTTTAAGCAATATTTGCAGAACATCTAACTGTTGTTTTTGAATTGCACAATACAATGGATTTTCGAAAACTTTTGATGTATTAGGCTCAATTCTCTCATCATTCAATAGCAACTCCACTATTGCTGTATGACCATTTTTTACCGCTGTGCTTATAAAGGTTTGACCATAATGTTCTTTATTGAGATCAACATCAGAGCGAGCCAATAGAAGTTGAGCTACTTCTACCAGGTT
Source organism: Candidatus Babelota bacterium (assembly GCA_039809905.1). Classification (GTDB taxonomy): domain Bacteria; phylum Babelota; class Babeliae; order Babelales; family Vermiphilaceae; genus SOIL31. The sequence goes on from JBDHVY010000001.1 coordinate 403,942, forward strand.
ATTTTTTACTACCCACATCAGATTTTCCTGTATATCAAACGTAGGATATTTAATAAGTTCAGCAATTGTTTCTTTTGAATTGGCTAAACAGGCTTGCTCAAAGCCTTTATTATTCTCCCATACCAAATCAAAGCGCTTCCAAAAAAAATTATCTGGATTAGTAAACCTTACAAAACGATGGCAATTATACTTACAGAAACGGGAGAAAAAAAGAGTTCGTAATAATACAATACTGTAAAGACCTGCTACTACCGCAAATAATCCCACAACTTCTTTTTCACCTATTCTAGGTTGAGTTGTCTGATGAGTAAAAAGCAATAATGCTAAAAATAATGATTTAATTTTATTTTTCATGGCTTATTATGATGTTATTTGTTTTTTATTAAGCATGTGTTCAAAATCTATTTCTTGTCTTGGATCTTCAGGAAAACATAAACCAAGATATACTCGTATAATTTTTTTAGATAGATCTAACGGCATATGTTTCACCAAAGCACTTTGCAAAGATTCAGGTGGTAGTGCTGGCGTTACTTGTAATAATTGAAAATAAACACTTTTTTTGCCCTTACATATTTTTTTATCTTTGTTTTGATTGTGCTTAATGACTTTCGATAGATACCATTGATGAGTTATATCCAATGGCCTTAAACCTTGCATATTGCGCTTGTTAAAATCACCTCGCGTCACCATATAAAAATTAGCCAATGAATTTATTTTATAACGATGTCTTAAAGTACGCGCAAATTCGGTCTGATTTTTAATCTTCGTTTCGGAAATAGATTTAAAAAATACATTATTTTTTTCTTTAACTACTTCCATGAAAGGAATAATTTGCTTAATCCCATCCAACCAACCCTGTGAAATTGCCGAGTGCAAGGCAAACCATTCTCCCTTTTTATTAACTCGAGGATTTTTAAGTAAAAGGGCCAGAACCTCTGACTGGCAACAATGAACCGCTTCCAACAATGGATTTGTACAACACCATACCCGATTAGGATCAACTCTTTTATCATTCAATAATAATTCCACTATCTCCCGATAACCATACCGGGCTGCCCAACTTATCAAGGAATAACTTATGTTGTCATTACCTCCTGGATACTGATGTATCGGAAAATTCAGGTCATCATGAGAAACACAAGGATCACGCAATAACTCTTTCATAACATTAATTGCATTATTCTTGACCGCCCATTCCAAGGAACATCTAATAGGACGATAATTTCTGTTTATGAGTTCTATAAACAATTGAGTAATTTCTTTATTTTTATTATCTTCAATTACCCACCTCAAAGTTTCATACACATCAACTGTTGTATAGTTAAAAAGCTCCACAATAGTTTCTTTTGATTTGGATAAACATGCAATTCGAAAAGCCTTATTATCATCGACAAATTTTATATCGCCAAACGGTAAATTATGTGGATTAGCAATTCTTACAAAACGATGACAATTATATTGACACATCTTTTCAAAAAAAAATGCTCGCAATAATGAAACTACCATTCCAAGAGTTGCAACCTCAATAGCAAAGCACAAGACTCCAGACATGATAACAACCGCTTTATTTTCTGCAGGCCTCATTGTCTGATGAGAAAAAAACAACAAAAGTAATAGTATTGCTTTATTTTTATGTTTCATAATATAGGTGTAACTGTAACAAAAAAAGAAGCCTTTTTAAAGCTTCTTTTTTTGTTAAAATAATTCAAATTTTATTAATACGTTGCATCAAGCTCACGTACTTCTTCGTAATAAACTTTAATATCTCCGAGCATACCTTTTTCAGTATAAACAGCATCACCAAGATTTTTTTGCTGCGCTGCTGCAATTATTTGTGATAAAGATATTTGCTGAGAAGAACCTGATGGACGCGGGAATGGATACGTCAGTTCATATGACCCTGGTTTTTTTGCTATAAAAATACGTATGAATCCTTTTCCATCAGTTGCTTTTTCATTTGGCTTAATAACTTTTGCAATTTTTTTATCGCCACTGTTGTATTCAACACTAATATCATCATCCGAATCATTAACTATCATCAAATCCGATTGGGTTGCAAAAGAAGAAGAAAACATTTTCATATCAAAACGATTTCTCATTAACATAAAGCCAGCAAACCCAATAACTATAATTGCTACTATCACTACTATCATTTTTTTCATACGCATCCTTTTTTTAGAGAGAACTTTGATTAAAATAACCCAAAAACAACCCATTATCATGGGGCCCCCATACAAAACATGAGTATGGGGTTATATATTTCAACATTATCATACTTATGCAGCAAGCGCCAATAAAAATTGCTCTAGCGTATTTCACCTAAATCAGGCAATCGCATTATATAATTCCAAAAATCCCTTGCCATTATTCCAGCATTTTGTAATTTCTGCAACCATCCACTGCCTTGTGATTCTGATGCCCACCAATTTGATTTTTGTGACTGTAACACCTCAGATGCCCATAAATCATTTGGATGTATCCCAATCTGTCCAGAAGCCACACATTTTATATCAGTAAGCATTTTTTGAACATCATCATCAAATGTATGAAATATTCTTACTTGGGCATCGGTTAATTTTCCTGGCTTTTGCCCACTTTGCAAATTATTAAATAATGAAACAAAAAAATTTACTTGGTCAAATGATAGAATTTTATACTCTAAAGATTTAAATGCTGATACATAGCTATCAGTCATAAACTTCCAAATCAGCAAGTTAGGACTTGATGATAGAAAACCTGAAATAACTTCAGAACCTACTACAAGCGTATTCTCATCTGAACTCAATGCTACCGAAAAATTTTTTTCAAATGCCTGCCCATCTTTATGGGTGAATTCACCTATTTTTTCTCCTGTTATAGCAGAAAAAATAAGTAATTTATTTTTACAACCTGCTATAAGCATTTTTCCATCTGAACTGAATTTTAATGTGTACACAATTTTTTCATCACATACGCACTTAATCTTTTGTTTCGTTTCAAAAGAATAGATTACAATATGATCTACCACACGTTCTTTGTCACCCATTCGAGGACCCAAACGCAATTTCAAAACGACGGCTGAAAATTTCTTTGATCCAGGACTCCAACTTGTTACCATTTCATCAGGAAAGGTTTCTTCATCAAATAACTCTGCTATCTCTATTAGTTTATTACTGCCACTTTTTAACTTGTATATTTTATTCTCTGATTGGTCATTAAAACGACCCATAAAGAAAATTTCATCTCTACCCAAACTGAAAAGTCTACTTATGAGAAAATTCGGCAAATCAAATAGCTTATAATCTATTGTTTCCGGTTTTTGGTCATCATATATTCCTATAACAAACTTATTTTGATGATCTTTATAATAAAATAATACTCTTTTATTATCTAATGTCATATCATGGTATAAATATTTTATAGAATTATTAGGCAAAGGTATCGTTATTACTTTTTCTATTGCACAGTCAAAAACCTTGAACATAGAGAGTCGGTTATCTATGCAAGCAAATTTATCTTTATTAATCCATATTATAGCGGTTTCATAGATCTTATCTTCTAATTTTTGATAAAAACTTCCATCCCTTTTCAGTACATAAATCCATTCTTTATCAAGAGGAGTGGATTCATTATATTGATCAGTTGCAATAAGGATTCGATTATCATCAGGACTAAACGCTGCACTTTTAACTTCAACTCCAGAACTTCCACTCCCATATAAATAAAGCTTTGGCACACTATCTATTTTTTTGTTTTTTATAAGAAATAGTTTCATTTTTTCTAAAAATACATTCCATTTTGTCCCTATTATCTCATTCAATAAATTCCGATCCATAGATCTCAATAGTTGCATATTGTTATCGGTGAGTTGTTGATCGCCGTCAAAAAAAGCATTTGTTTTTTTCTGAATTTTTTCAATAAAAGGATTAATAATTCCTTTATTAACATCAAGAAAACTGGCAAAGCTCAAAAGTGAAGCTGATGTATTAAAATCAAACGATTGAACATCTTTTTTTATTACATCCTCACACTCTTCTCTTTTCTCAGATGACGGACATTTTTCTAGAAGATCATGAAACATGATTACAACATTTTTCGAGAAATCAACAATGAGTGGCTTACTTAGAAAATCATTTTTTGAAACTTCTTCTTCTGTTTTTTCTTCACCAATAAATATTAGATTTTTCAAAAACTTACTTTTACGCCAGATATCCTTTTGCCAAACCTGTAAAAGTTGCCCTGATTTATCATACAGATAAACATTATTAAAATCGCCCTCCAATCCTTGACTGAGTCGATTTAATTGTTCTCTTTCCCCTTGTTCTTTCTTAACTCTGAATCGCTCCTCTTCTAACTCAAGTTGTTCTTTGTTTTCTTGTTCTTGTCTAAGTTGCTTTTGTCTAGGATGCTCTCGCTCGCTAACCATTTTAAGCGTCGATGGTGATATGGATGATTTTTTCATTCTTTCGGTAATTGCATAAGGAACTTTTGTTGGACGCATCGCATTTATCTGAAAAACAAAACTCAAGAGACTAAGCATTATCGTGAGTGCATTAATTTTTAAATATTTTCTTTTAAAATTCATTTTGTCTCCTAAAAACTAGCGTATTTCACCTGAATCAGGTAATCGCATTATATAATTCCATAAATCTCTCGCTGCAACTCCTGCATTTTGCAACTTCTGCCACCACCAACTACTTTGTGCTGATGATGGAATTTGAGATGCAACAGAATTTCCACCATTAGTAGGTTTATTTTCAGATCCCGCAATTGGAGAATCAAAAGATGCAACATAGCCTATATCAATCATCATTTCTTGAAGCCCAAAAACTCGAGAATCTAGCAGCTCCAATATTTTTTTTTCTTGATCAGTTAATTTTATTGGTCCTTTTTTATCTGATGATCTTTCTAATAATGACAAAAGAAAAGATGCCTCTGTAAATGAAAAAGTTGATGTTTTTAATCCTCTAAAAACACTCGCATATTTATCTGGTATGAGTTTTCCATACATCAGATCCAATCTATGATTTCCGCTATCTTTTTGACATATAGCAAGGGTGTTTTCATCAGAAAATGCTGCACACATTACATCCCTACGATTATTCATAAATGAACCTATCTCTTCTCCCGTTACACTAGAAAAAAAATAAATTACACCCGGAGAAAAAAAATAAATTGCACGCGGCGCAATCCCTACCAACAGCCTACCACTCATATCAAACACCGTTGAATGTGTCCAAAAATTAGCATCTGACAGCTCAATTTCTACCTTAGTATCCAAATAATATATCATCACTTTGTTACCAGAGTTAATGACTACTTTTCTTCCATGCTCAGTAAAATCCTCTAATGTATCATCATCACCAAGTTCTTTATGTAAAATTAGGTTTCGATTGTTATACAAAAATTCATATAAATTTTCTTTGATTCCAAGAGGATAAGTAAAAATAATTGATTGCTCAGACTGAAACAATATTCTAGGACCATAGCCAGTAAAGTGTTCTTTCAAAGGAATCTTGTCAAGGTTATAATAGATAACTTCTTGCGTTTCATAATTAAACACACCAATTCCACAGCTTTGATAGATTTGACTAAAGTCTCCTGTTGAATAAAAAAATGATATTTTGCTATGAGAAGCAAAAGCACTATGAATATAAAATCTTGATAGTTCTTGATTTTCAGGTAAAGATAATTCTTTCTTTATTATTGTTTGCAATTGGCAATCATAGAAAATGAGTTCTAATTTTTGATTTTCTTTTGAATAAGCATAAAGAATTTTATTTTTTTCGACCCAAACTCCTTCGAAAAAAACCGTTTCTTCTCCGTATTCCTGTTGTGAAATTTGTCGAAACTTTTTATTTTCAATGTCCAATATCAAAAACATATTGTTCGGAGATAGAAGTCCCGTCGTATCTTTAAATATATAATTAATATATACAAACTTTTTATCAGGACTAAATAACATTCTATCGGTGCTATCATAAAATTGATCAGTCTCATATGTATATGTTGTTTTTTCTTTATCAAAATATTTTTTTATTATATCTACTTTGATTTTTTCTAAAAACAAACCCCATTTAAAACGCATTATCTCTTTCAAGACCTCAGGGGAAATCTCTCTTAATGCTCTTACCTGGCTATATGTAAGCTCTATTTTTTTATCAAATCGCAAATCGGTTGTTTCTCGAATTTTTTTGATCAGGGAATTTATGATTGCTTGATCAATGCCAAGATAATTAGCACATTGTAATAGGGAAACCAATACTTCAATATCAAGATGATCTTGATATATCTTTTGATCACTACACTCTTCTGTTTTCTTAGAAGATGGGCATTTCTTGAGAATATCAATAAGCTTATTTATAACTTCTTGAGAAAACTCAATATTTATTGCCTTACTAAAAACAGTTTCTTCTATTTTTTTCTTGCTGATTTCTTCCTCTGCAGGAAACATCATACCCGTAAGAGTTTTACTTCTCATCCATAAATCTTTTTCCCACTCTGATAATAAATTGAAGGAATAATCATAAAGATAAACCTTGTTATAGTCGTTCTTTTTCACAAGATCATCATTAATTGAAATAATTTTCTTTCGTCGTATTTCTTCTTGCTCCCGCTGCGCACCTATTTTTTTAGCCTCAAGCCATGATTTTTGTTTCATTCTTTGAGCAACTCCATAAGGCAACTTTGGAGGAGACATCATCCCACTTATCTGAACTACAAAAATCGCTATGCAAAAAATTATTTTTTTATTCACTTGCCACCCCCCCCATAATCCCAAAAATTTTACTTGATGCTATAATAGCAAATATGCAAATTGCACATAAACAATATCAGCGTAATTTGACTATTTTTTGCAAATCTTCCAGCGCCAACAAATGATCTTTTTCATTAAATATCCCAGAAGCAATTGCACAATCATCAACTCCAAGCTGCGCAAGGCGACCAATATTATTTTTATTAATTCCTCCATCAACTCCTATGGCAAAATGCATCGCATGATCTTGGCGATATCGAACTAGTTCTGAAATTTTATCAAAAGTATCTTCTAAAAAAGGCTGCCCAGAAAAGCCAGGATCAACCGACATAATTAAAATTTGATCTATAATATTCAAAAATGGAATAACCTCGCAGATGGGCGTTTTTGGGCGAATTGCGATGCTAGCCTTGTCATTTTTTTCTTTTATTATTTTTATAAAACCAAAAATATCAACACTTGATTCTATGTGAAAAGACACAAGAGATTCAGCAGGAAGAAAAAGTTGATCATAAAATGATAATGGATTTTCTACCATTAAGTGAATCCACACTCGATGTTGCACATCTTTAACTATTTTATTAACCTGCTGCGCATCATACCAAAACATATTCGGTACAAAAATATCGTCCATAATATCAAGGTGAAATCCTGCACAATAAGGAGCAAGTGCATCTACTTCTTTTTGCAAGTCTGCTTGAGGAACAATCATAAGAGAAGGATAAATATTCATAAAAAAATCCTTTTAAAAACTATTTTTTTCTCACTATAGCAAACTCACAAACCTATTGAAACTTGATAATTCAACATTCAATAATTTGAGTCAACAAACTAAGATTTGTTTTTAAAAATAAACTTTTTTTATGCAATCGAAAAACACTTATAAATAAGAGTTTTTTAATAAAAAACCTATGACAAACATACAGAAAATATGAGTCTTTTAATATAAAAAAATAATTTGAATTTTGCTGTTTTTTATCTATAATTAAAAAAGATAGAAAAACATGATAATGAATCATTTTTTAAGGAGAAGAATATGTTCAAAAAATTTCGTCCACTGGGTGATTATATCCTCGTGAAACGTATCGAAAGTGAAGCAAAAACCGCTTTCGGCATTATCATTCCTGATGCTGCACAAGAAAAAACACAAACTGGTACTGTTATTGCTGTAGGTCAAGGCCGCATGCACGATGGCGTATTAACCCCCCTTACTGTATCGGTTAATGATACTGTATATTTTGGTAAATATACAGGCACTGATGCCGGCGACAACCATATCATCGTTCGCGAAAGTGATATATTAGGTATTATTGAAGAATAAGGAGTAAAAACCATGTCATCAAAAAGAATCGTTTTTGGCAGCGAAGCACGCGAAAAAATTCGTAAAGGTGTTGATACGTTAGCCGATGCCGTTAAAGTCACCCTTGGGCCCTTAGGGCGCAATGTTGTGCTTGAACGCTCATATGGTGCACCTGTCATAACCAAAGATGGTGTAACGGTAGCAAAAGAAATTACTCTTGAAGACAAGTTAGAAAATATGGGCGCACAAATGGTGCGTGAAGTTGCAAGCAAAACAGCAGATATTGCCGGTGATGGAACTACAACAGCAACAGTACTTGCTCAAGCAATTTTTAGAGAAGGTAATAAGTTTGTTACTGCGGGCGCAAATCCAATGGAACTTAAGCGCGGTATTGATAAAGCAGTTGAACTGGTTGTAGAAACAATTAAAAAAAATGCAGCTGCTGTTTCTGATAAAAAAGAAATTCAGCAAATTGCTACCATTTCTGCAAACTCAGATGAAACAATTGGTGATTTAATTGCCCAAGCAATGGAACGTGTTGGTCGCGATGGTGTTATCACTGTTGAAGAAGCTCGCGGCATGAAAGATGAATTGGATGTAGTAGAAGGCATGCAATTTGATCGCGGATATCTTTCTCCTTACTTTGTAACTAACCAAGAAAAAATGGAAGCAATATTAGAAAATCCATTTTTATTGATTGTAGAAAAAAAGATCACCAGCATGAAAAGCATTCTTGCTATTTTAGAGCAAGTTGCAAAAACTGGTCGTTCACTTTTGATTATTGCAGAAGATGTTGAAGGCGAAGCACTTGCAACACTGGTTGTTAATAGATTGCGTGGCGTACTTAATATTGCAGCAGTTAAAGCTCCTGGTTTTGGTGATCGTCGTAAAGCCATGGTTGAAGACATTGCAATTTTAACCGGTGGAAAACTTATCTCAGAAGATATTGGGTTAAAATTAGAAAATATCCAATTGACTGATCTTGGCACGGCAAAACGAGTTGTTTTAACCAAAGATGATTGCACAATCATTGAAGGCCAAGGAAATAGCGAAAACATCAAAGGCCGTGTAGCACACATCAGAATGCAAATTGAAAACAGCGCATCTGATTATGACAAAGAAAAAATGCAAGAACGTTTAGCAAAACTTGCTGGCGGTGTTGCCGTTATCAAAGTTGGTGCCGCAACAGAAACTGAAATGAAAGAAAAAAAAGATCGTATTGAAGATGCGCTGCATGCAACTCGCGCTGCAGTTGAAGAAGGCATTGTTGCTGGTGGTGGTGTTGCATTGATTCGTGCACAAAAAGCTGTTGATACTCTTGAACTCGAAGGCGATCAACGCCTTGGATTACAAATTGTTCGCCGTGCACTGGAAGAACCTCTGCGCATTATTTCATCTAATGCTGGATATGAAGCATCTGTTGTTGTCAATAAAGTAAAATCTGAATCTGGCAATATTGGTTTTGATGCTAAAAAAGGTGAATACGTGGATATGGTGAAATGCGGTATTATTGATCCTGCTAAAGTAACCCGTTCAGCAATTCAATATGCTGCATCAATCGCAGGATTATTGCTGACAACAGAAGCATCAATCTGTGATGTTGCTGAAGATAAAAAAGAAACTCCTGCAATGCCTAATATGGGCGGCGGCATGGGCGGAATGTATTAAAAGTAGAGTGGGTATACAAACTCATTTCTAAGAACAAAAAGAGAGGCTTTCAAAAAAACTGAAGCCTCTCTTTTTGTTCTTATGTTGCTTTTTTACTCTTGTACTGAGCGAATATTATCTTGAAATAAGGCTTGAACTGGAGGCGATAGCTCACTATAAATCTTCCTTTCAGCATCAGATAATAGTTCTTGTCCATTAGCAGCAACAACCCGCGATAATTTTATTATTAGTTGTGCTTGATCAGCTGTTAATGTTTTTGATAAATCAGCCAATAGATTTTTTTGGAATTGTTTCAATAAAGGTCGTACAAAAAGTCCATCTCTTGAACTCAAAATCAGATTTTCACCATCAGGAGTAAATTTCACATACCTTACCATTGTTGGAACAAAAAGTTCTATAATAGGACTTCCATTAGTATCATAAATACCGATTGAACTACCTTTTCCCTGAGATTTTATTATTGCAATTTTTTTGAAATCATCGCTCACTGTCATAACAGGTCTGCCATCTGTCTTTTTCACTATCAGCTTGCCCTCAATAATTTGCAAATTTTTTAAACTGAATTTCTTAATACCAAGATTAATAATGCTTGCAATCACCATTGTCCCATCTTTATTGAACTCTATATTTGCATAGCTATCGAAATCATTAGGAATAAGTGATTGAGGCTTTGGATTAATGGTTCCATCATCATTGAAAGTCCATAAAAAAAGTGAACTGTCACTATTATACCTCCGATCACCTGCTGTCAGCATTGCTTTGCCATTAGAATCAATTTTCATATCAAGTATTTTATCAAATGCATCGAGAATTTGCGGTTGCTCGCTAAAGCCTCCATTACCATTGTAAGTCCATAAATAAAGTAAGTTCTTTTGGGCAGTGATCATGTTACCATTCGGATGAAAAACTATACGTTCAATATAATTATTATTATCTTGATTATGATTAAGTTTCTTAGCATCTGCAGTGATGTTTCCATTCTTATCAAGCTGCCAAATTAATACATTATAAACACCCTTGGTTTCTTGCGTCTGAGCAACCATGATTGAGCCATTATTATTTATCGCCAAACAGCTAACAGATTGTATTAATAAAGGAGTCAGGATATTGCTGTCTAGACGTTCTATTTTACCATCATCACCAAAAGACCAGACATTAATCATATTATTTGTAGGCTCTCCAAAACCACGTTGCACTCCCGTAAACATTCTCTTTCCATTCGGAGTAAAAACAAATGAATTAATACCACCATTCTTGGGAGGTGTAGCCAATTTTATAAATTGGCTCTCATCAGTAGTAGATTGTTTTTGTATCATAATATCTTTTAATTGTGCTATTGCAGGATCAGTAAATAATATTTTTTTTAAATCGTTATTCACGAGACCTCTTATTCCAACACCTCTGTGTCTAATTTCATCTTGCAACAACTTGAAAACATCACCATTGATATCGTATTTATGCAAAAAAGAAAGTCTTTCAATAATATCATCAGAAGAGTAATCATTTACTTGTTGCCTAAAAATAGAAGGGTTTTCGAGGGCCTGTACAACATCCTGAATAACCTTTATAGGAGAAGTCAAAGGAATAGCTTGGTCTGCTCCCACATCTTCTATCATTGATGCAATAATAGGGCTTTTTTTAAGTATATCTATTGGAACAGAAATTGTTTGATTTTCTCCCTCTGAACCCCACACACGAACAGTATTTGGCTCAGTCATTGGTGCTGTATTTAAAACAATTGTCATTAAAAGAAACGATAGTATCGCTTTTGCATAATTCATCTGATCATCCTTTTAAATAAAATATATCGCCATCTCAATATATCATAATTGTAATAAATTCAAAAACAAAAAATCAAGAACAAAGCTAAATAAATATTACTCCATACATTACTCTTTTTTGCCTTATCCATTTTTATACCTTATAGTGATATATCAAAAACGGGAGTTTTTTATGAAAAAAATAATATTTCTCTTATGTATCACTATTATAAGGTCATACGATTGCTTTTCAATGGATGATCCTGATCAAATAATTCCTCTCAATTATGTTGAACTTACTTTTGAAGAAAAAGTTTTATTGGTAAACACAGCAATTGATAATAAGCATAAAGAAAAAATGTTCCAATCTGCTCGCAAAACACCATCAACAAGAAAAAGAATTTCTATTTTACAGATCGTTGAGTCTTTCCAGAAAAACGATATCGATGCACACTTTATCAGAGAACTTTGTAAAGAAAATATCCGCTTTATGAAAACTATGAATTATTTTTATGAGCTTGCCAAAAAAAATATAGAAATGGTCACCTGTGATACCATTGAAACCGTCAGAGACTATGAAAAACTTCAGCTCATGAGTGAGCTCAATGTGCTCTGGCCTTCTCTCAAAAAATTTCTCATAGAGGCAGCATATAAAAATATTCCATACCGCTATGAGATTACTTTTAAAGGTCATACCGATACTATTCAATCAACTGCAATTAATGAACATACAGGCCTTGCAGCAAGCGCAAGCAAAGATACAACATTTCGTTTATGGAGTTTAAGTAATGGCAAACTTCTTCATATATTTCCAAAAAAAGCATATAACGGGACTGTAACATTCAATGATACTGGCTGCCGACTTGCCACAACATCAGCCTGCGAAATAAATCCACTTGATACTCATATTACCGTATGGGATATTTCTTCTATGCCGCCCCAACCACTTCATGAAGTAATCTATAGAGAAAAGATTGCACGCTTACATTTTTTTCCTGATAAAAGCGAAACTCTTTTAGCTATTGAAAAAAAAGGCGCAAACACGTTATCGCTATTCAAAATAGCAGAAAATTCTAATGCCAGCTTTTTGGGAATTATTGATTCCATAATAACCATACACTGGCCTGAAAAGCATGGTTCAGAGGATGATGAACACAATTGGACAATCTTGCGAAATTCACCTGATTTAGGACTATGTCAACTCGCTTTACAAAATTCAAAAAACAAAGATGCTCTTTCCAAAATGATGACTATGCCTATTTATAAAAAAGATTTAACCGAATATGAGCAAGATATATTGCAAAAACAACTCATAAAAAAATAAGGAAAAAAATGAAGCGTATTTCAACAGTTCTGCTTATGTGCATAATAGGTAATTATTCCCTTGTTGCAATGAATATTATAACACGCACTCAATCAGATAAAGGATTAGATGAAATTGTTGCTGTAATGGATAAAGCAATAAATGAAGAACATTCTTCAAGACCACATTTTCTTATAAGCATGACGCCTCGACCACATTATCTCAGAAGCTTATACGCTGCTGTTTGCTCAATTCCAAGAAAATGTTATCCCTCTATTATTTTAACGAAAAAACTTCTTGATAAACTTCATAAAAAAAACACTGTTTTTGCAGAAGCAATTAGTTTCTTTTCTTCAAAGATCTCAGATAATTTTAGCACTGTTTCTCCTGAAACTATCAATACCATTGATTCACCTGAAATATTTACGCAATTACTTATAGGCTATGATACCAAGTTTGTAGATCAAGCGATTATAAGCTTTATTATAGAATTAGCAAAAAAAAATACGACTTATGAATATCAGATGTATTTACCCGTTGGAGCTGATATCATTGATTTTGATATATGTCCTGCTACAGATAGGACTATTATTAGCTCTGGAGATAAAAGACCCTATACTTTATGTCTATGGGATCTTAAAACAGTAACTCCGCTCCATACATTTGAAGAAGAGAAATGCGTTTCAAAAATATGTTTTAATAGCAATGGCGACCAACTAGCAGGAATATTGCATGATAGTGAGGAATCTCGCATAAAAATATGGGATATTCCATCAAGAAATATACTTCATTCTATTCTCTGCGACGCTATTCCTTTTCACATCATGTATACAGATTCTCATGAAAATGTTCTTTGCGCTAATCATCAAAAAACATCTGATAAAACATATACAACCATGTTGAAGATTAATAAAAAAGATTATCAAGATTTAGGAAGCGCACCTCTTCTCTGGGACTTTTTTACAATAGAAAAACGCATAGTACAGAAAAAAAATTATTGTGGCAGCCGATACCATCACTTATTTTCAGACAAAAAACTGTTAGTTATAAAAAGCAACTGCCATGAAATGTATCTTTGTAATCAATCAGTACCGAAGGCAAATGACATGCATTCGCTCAATAGTATTAAAGCATCAAATCCTTATCAAGAATTAACACCTTATGAAAAAGGTAAAATAAATGAAGCTTTAGAGGATAGGAAAAAATACCTGCCAGAAACCAAGTAAAAATCATAACCCCCGGTTTTACGCGGGGGCCTTCTTTTACTTTCCAAGAATTTCTTCTTCATACCGTTTATATGATCGGTCTACTGGTTTTCCTCCAATAACATTATCTTCATACCATTGATATGATTTTGCAAATTCTTCAAAAATATCTTCTGATCGCATTCCTTGCACATCGCTTTTTTGTAATTCATTAAGATCTGACATTTTTTCTGGATAATCAATGCCATCTTTTTTTATTGGATCATATATTTTGGCACATAAATGAATAAGCGCTAGATTTTCATTTATCTTTATTAATCGATTTTGTGCCTCAATTGCAATCCACAACCATTCTTTCAACGACTTACTTCGTGATTCTTGGGCTTTTCTCGAAGCCATTTCAAATAATTTTTTAATATCAAGTAACGTCATATTCTGCATTCGCGCTAAAAGATCTTGGGGAGAAATTTGTAGACGAAGTTCTTCCAACAATTGCTTTATAAGATGTTCTTTATCCGGTCTAACCGGCAATTGTTTTTTATAATTTTCTTGTTTCATATTCCACATAGCCCTTACCAAACAATCACGATCGATACCTGTCTTAAATTTGTTTTGATTAATCGCTAAAACAGCAGCATCAGAAATCAATCTTTTAATATCGGCAGGACTCAATTCTTCGGTTGCATCTGCCAATATATCAATAAATGCTGATCCTTGAACATTTGGATTAACAACACTTTTTTTATAGTAATACTTTAATAATTGTTTACGTGAATCTTTATCTGGATATTGAACAAGTATAGTTCTATCGATACGTCCTGGACGTAATAATGCAGGATCAATGCGATCAGGATAATTTGCTGCTCCTATCACAATAACCTTAACATCTTTCTGCTCAAGTCCATCCATTTGACTCAACAAAGCATCTATCGATTCTGTATTAATCATTGTCATTTCTCCTGAACCACCGCTACTGCGTGAACCAAGACCCTGAAGCTCATCAATAAAGATTATTGCTATTTTTCCGTTTATCTTTCTTGCTGCCTGCCTTGCTTTTTCAAATGCATCATTTACCGCTTTTTTACCTGTACCAACATATTGAGTTACCCTAAAATCTTGAGCATTATAAGCAAAGAATGGGCAATCTAATTCCCCTGCAATTGCTGCAGCTAAATAGGTTTTACCAGTACCAGGATCTCCCGTAAACAGTATTCCGCTTGGTAGCTCAACTCCAAACTCTCTATATGATGCTAGTTCTTTAATCTGCGCAACAAACTTACGTGCTTCTTCAGGCACACCAATATAATCGGCAAAGGTTACCGTTTTTTCTCCTTTTTCAACAGCTTTTTTTCCACGTAAATCTTGCCATTGCTGTTCTAAATTATCGTGCATATCACTCACAGCTTTTATCAATGGAGCAGTTTTTTCTCCTAATCGCAATTCATCACGAATCAGGCCCAAAAAAGATCGCTTGACGTCTATTTTTTCTGCATCTTGAAAAAGTCCAATTTTTATAAGTACTCGTTCAAGATAATAGTCAATTTTGTCTTCGATACTCGCATCTTCTTTTACCTTGAAATCTTTTTTATATCTATTAAATGTTTCTTCAGGTTCACCAGTTACTAGCGTTTGAAGTAAATCTATTGCCGATTTAATGGACTTAGTAAAGCGAAGTTTCGGCTCAGTTTGAAAACGCTCGCGTAATTCCGTCGCAGCTTGACTAAACTCAGCATCTAAAGACAATGGCGTTTCTTCTCCAAGATAAGTAGCAAAACGAGGCTTGCTTTTGAGATAAACATATAACCTAGAAAGTTCTTCTGAAATCCCTGGAAGAATTTTTGCACGGTAAATTTCATAAAGATCTGATAATTGTGCATATTCAACCATCTTATTCAAAAAGATATTCCACCAACTTGGTTTTGGTTTTTCACCCGCAAATCCTGTTGTAGGAATAATAATAGTTATTGCGATCAAAAGAGAAAAAATCTTTTTTTTCATTTTTTGGCCTTTTTTAACCCAAAAATACATTAATTCAATTTGAATATATCACAATATATGAATCTTAAACAAGAAAAAAGATGCTTTTACAGTCCAATTTGATAAAACATGCTGAATAGAAAGACTTATAGAACAAGATAGAATTAAAGAACGAGGGGTCGGCGTGTGTAGAAAATCGAAACATGGGGTTAAAAATCTTGATTTGACCTTTTTTATTATGATATATTCAAGTTGAATTTGTAAAAAACAAGAAGTAAAAAAGGTATTACCATGAAGAAAAACTATAAAGAAGCTCTGGCAGCATTTATTATTCTTTATAGCCTTATGGTACCAACATATCTAACTCCTAAAGGCGGCCGAGCACAAGTTGCTGCAGTTAGTGCAAAAACACCACAACCTATTGTTCAAAAACCACGTAAAATAGAAAAACCATCAGAAGAAGAACAATCAGAACCAGAAATTATTTCCAATGCAAAACAAATCAAGGCTTTTGTTCCTCAACCAGGAATATTTACGCGTATGTATTTGGGCTTCACTCCAATAATTTTGAGTAGTCTTAATACTGCAATTGGAGCAGGAATTGCTGCCGCAACCAAAGTGGTTCTTGCTGGTTTTCTTGAAGCTCGCCAATATACACTCGCTAAAAAAGCTGCTCAGGAATATGCAAAAGATGAAATTCAAAAAGGTCTTTTTAGTGGAGCACAATTCGCTCAATTTACTCCACAACAAAAAATAGATCTTGCAACAGAAACTATTTTAAAGTCAAACAAAATAAATATGGCTGAAATGGATGCGAGTACATCATACTCTGCTCTTTTCAGCCAAGGACTTTATCCAGCTAAGCTCAACATAGGAGCTTCTCTGATCTCGGGATTTATAACAATGGGAGTAGCTCTGCTGTTGCAAAGCTTAATGCCTCAATCTGAGTAAATATATAATGGTTTTCTTATAACTCAGTATATTTTGTCCACTTACCCTTACTTTTTTCAATAGGGTATTTACGTGCTTTTTCAATTTGTTTATGCGCAAGAGCCTTGCTCAAATCAATCTTATTTTGATTACAAAAACACAAAAGCGCAAATGCAATATCTGCTACTTCATCTTCAACATCTTGTCTACGTTTTTCTAATTCATCATATGAAGCTGCACTCTCGCACCATAAAAAAAGATCCATGAGTTCTGTGCTTTCTGAAACTAATGCCATACTCAAATTTTTCGGACTGTGAAATTGTTGCCATTCACGATCTTCAATAAACTTTTTAACATCCTTTTTTAAAGATTCTATTGTTGTTGTTACATCTGACATGTAAAATCCTTATGCCAAAAATCTTATACGTTCTATTAATGCATTAAGCTCTCTAGAAAATGAATCAAATCCGGAAACAATTACATCTACATTTTCTTGTTCATATGTATACGATGTTAGATGTCGTTTTTCTATAAAAGCAAACCACTCTTCTGGGTTATCAATCAATCGCGCAAGAGCAGCTTTTCGAAACACATCTCTAGGCGCGGTTGATTCTACACCTTGAGCAGTTAAAATGTGCTTCATTGTTTTCCATGATAATTCATAACAAACCTTAAAAGCCTGCACAGCCCCAGCCTTATCTCTATCAGTTATCATATCCTGGCGAAATCGCTCAAAAACTGATTGTGCTTTAAGTAAATTGCTAAAATCTGTCCCTAATTTTTCCATGCCCTATTCCTCGATGTTATGTATATTATTATTCTTGTTGTTTATGATGTAAAAAATCTACGACAAATTGGCTCCAAGATTCCATGCATTCACGTTGTGCGATACAATCTGCAAGCGAAACTAATGTACCACTTTTTAATTCTGATTTTATTGCAATATCAGCACTATCACCTTCAAGCAAAAATACAAATCCAATATGCACCTTGCCAACATCGTTGGAATCATCATTCAAAATGCCCAGAGGTTTTACATTCACTTTCCCTGCATAATCAACTTCTTCATGAAATTCACGCAATGCCCATGCAAAAAGCGAATCCTCTACCATATCTTCTTGCCGAATATGACCACCAATACCAAGTGTTAATTTATTGCGCAAACGAGCTTCTGAGGCATCTGATTTTCGTTGCATCAAAAAATATTTATCATCATGAGTAAAAACAAGATAGGGAATAATTTGTTTATATCGAGGATCAACTTCCATCATTGAACGCGGTAAAAATTCTTTTTTATCATTAATTATGCTGACATAATGATCAAAATTGACTTCTTTTAATCCGTGCCATGCCTGTACATCATCAAAAAAATATTGCCTAGACATAACAAGAATAAGTTCATCCTGGATGTGCGCAGTGGGTTGTTGTGTATTCATTTGTGTCATAAATTATCTTCCTTTTTCTAATGCAGCCATGGCATGGCTTAAAATAATTTTCTTTATTTTTTATGCTTTCAGTATAAATCAGACACCCAGATTAGCAACCAATTGACTTATACTTTTTTTGAGCCATACTATCAGCGTTGATTTGATGTACCATTTCACCCAAAAGGATGTTCATGAAGAAAACGTTACTTACAGCAACTCTAGCAACTGCATTTTCAAGCATAAATTTTGCCACTGAAACTCCACAAATAAACCATTTTGAAGAACTAACAAAATTAGTTGACCAATGCGAAAACAATCCTGCTGCACAGATGTGTCCAAAAATGGCAAAAGCTTGTCCTAAGCTCAAAGCAATGTTAGATGATGTAACAGAAAGATTAGAAAAAACTGGCGTGCCCGGATTTCTTGAAGAAGAAAAATCAAAAATTGAAAATTATGTTGCCGCTACCTACCACAAACCAAAGCTGGATAATATCTTACCTGCAGAATTGCCAAACCTGTCTCAGATAATTAATTCTGTTTCTGCGCAACAAAACCAAGAATAAAAAAACTCTTTTGGTATAAAAAACCCTCTATTTGTAGAGGGTTTTTGCATTATTGACTTATATTCATTTTGCAATATAATAATTAATGTAAATATGTTTATTAATTTTATACCAAAGGGACTGCATAATGACTAACAGAAAATTGTTGCTGGCTTTCTTGAGTGTTTTTACTTCTAGTGTAATGTTGGCAGATACTCAAAGTAATAATGATACAAAAAAAACATTATCAATATTAAATTCTGAGCTAGGTCGTAGAGAGTGTCGCTTCCTTACTTATTCATGCGAAGAGAACTTTATGCCAGAATGTATTCTTATCGGTGAATATTTACTTAAAGCTAAACAATTCCAAGCCGAAAAAGATAACATTTATGTTTTAACTAAGCAACTTGCCAACATCGAAAATCCTATTTGCAAAAAACCTGTTGAGCAAGATTTAAAAAAGGCAAAAGAAAATTGTCCAAATTTTGAAAAACTATATTGGAACACATTAACAGCAGAACAACAAGAAAGCATAGCAAACGCTGTAGCTAATATTGTTAGATCAAAGAATAATTCTTATTCATATTCAGATTCAATGAATGCAGTGCATAAGGCACTAAATAAATAACTTTTATACAAAATCAAATTAAAAAATAACCTCCACAATACTGGGGGTTATTTTTTGTCCATTTTTTTATACACATTCACAATGCAATATGCTATGTATACAAAATATAATCTCATTCTCATATCAATACCCAATACACATTGAACTATAAAAAAAGGAGTCTCTTATGATCATTAATGATACCAAATTCAATTCCATTTGGACCATTTCAAAATATGTCTACGGCCTTGTTCCTGTGCTCATCGGCCTTGATAAATTTTCCTTTTTCATTGTTGATTGGAATATGTATGTCAGTCCTTTTGCAGCATCCATTGTTCCCATTACAACTCTTGTTCCTCTTGTTGGTATTATCGAAATTGCAGCAGGATTGCTGATTCTGACTAAATATCCTCGTTTTGGTGCCTATCTTGTTGCTGCGTGGATTGGGATTGTTATTATTAATCTATTCATGATTGGTGGCCTTTACGATATTATTTTGCGTGATATTGCCATTGCATTTGGTTACATTGTATTTGCAATGCTGACTGAAGTTAAAGAATCTGCTCAGACATCAATATAGCCAATTTTTGTTTAATAGCTTCGTTAAAAAGCGGTTGAGTAATTTTAGGTAAATTTTGAACACGATTTGAAAGGGATATTTCTTTTATATCTTCATGAGTAAGAGCATTATTAATCGCTTTAAAGCACAATGTTAAATAGTTACTTGTGTAAGGACAATGAACTTCATTACTTTTTATATCTACCTGCAATGCCCGACTACTTAATCTTTTTGAATGTGTTTGCGGTAAGGGAAAATAAGCTATCATGATAGATGAAAGCTCTGTAATATCCCACAGATATGCTCTATTATTTTTACTTGAACAGGTAGTCATTAAAAAAGGTACGTGATCGATTTCATCAAGTAAATGATTCCAGGAAACAAAACAAACCGGTTTTTCATGTGGTAAAATTTTAGTGATATATGTTTGAGAATTAAGAAGAATTATATCATTGCTACCGTTAGCAATCGCAAGCCATTTTCCATCAGCAGAATGATCTATATCCGTTACAATTCCATCATAAACATATGTATGATCATATTTTCCCGTTTTCCAATTCCATAACCGTATTGTTTTATCATCTGATACGGTTACAAGAAGATGTTTTACATTTTTTGCATTATGCTTAACTGTATAGGATAAAGCAAAACGAACAACATCCGTATGTTCTTTCAATACATGATAATATGTTTTTCCGTTTATCTTATAAAAATCATCACTCACTTTTTTTAAAATATATTTTTTTATGCTCGGTACTAAATCTTCAAATGAATGTTCTGCTGATAGAACTGTATCGAGAGTTTTTCCGTTAACATTCTCCAGATCCATAGCCTTTTGATACATACAGCGATCAATTAAAAACTTAAAAAGAGCATTCCTTTTTGTTAAAGCCGCAAATATTTGAGGCTGATCTAACTGTTTAATTTTATCAGGAATTAAGGGATATAATTTATTGAGAGCTTTTATTGATTGTTTATAAGCAGCAATAGGCTCTTCTTGCTGTAATTTTTCAATGGAATAGAATGAAGAATCTTGTTTTACAAATTCATCAATTCGTTGAGAAAGCTCCCGACAATTTTTTATAGACTTGATTGGTCTTAATAGTGTTTCTTGACTAGAACGAAAGCTTTTTAAGAGTTTATAAGTATCTTCGTCAGTAAATGGAGACTTATCTTCAATCAACGGCACCTCCGGAAAATCCATAGACGATAAAGAAAGAATACTAAAGCACAACAACACCATAAGCATTCTTATTGTTTTATCCATAAGCTAACCCTTTATAGCAAACTTAGTTAATGTTGGCACAAGTATCATCTCAACCCCATGCGCAAAGCATTGAGCATGGGATTATAAAAAATGTTTCTACTATTATAAAGAATAGCTTATAGATAAAACCAGGGAATGTTGATCAATTGAGCCTATTTTTTATCTCAATTATCTTTTTCTAAAGGGTGATGGTGACCGTGAACTATGCTTGAAAGTTTTAAGCATTTTATTTTGTATGGCAATAACAGTTTCTCTATCTTTTCGGCTTCGTCTTTGAGAACGAGGAGCATCTGTTAGGGGCTTGAATATCGTGTGCTGCTCTTCAATAATAACGCGCTGTTGCTCTCGGCTTAATCTTTTTGTGTTTGGAGCATTGAACATAGCAGGATCTCCGCCAGAACCTGCCATAAGAAATATATTTAAAAGAAGTGTAGCGATTGGCATCAAAATCATATTTTTCATCATAGAAAATTCCTTAATGTAAAATTAAATATGTGATATACCCTCTACAACAACTGATTTTATACTATTTTTTATTGCCAACATCAAGTTTTTCAAGAAATAGTGACTTTTCTGAAAAGTTTGCAATGCTAGACTTGTTTTTCACCCTTTTTTATGTATTATTAGTAATAATATTATTATCATATTGTCCTTTTGAGGATTTCGTATGTTTACTTCAGCTGTTTCCGTGGATGCTTTTGCATTTCAACATCAATATCCCGTTGCTATGTTCTTTTCTCTTGTTTCTCCTATTCTTTTATTGTCTTTATCTATTACTCTCTTATACCTGCTGCTCGGCAGTCTATAAAATTCTGGCATAAACGCCTATTAATCACTCTTTTTTATCCCTATTTTTTATTGAATTTATATGTTTTTGCATAGCTATTAGTTATAACTATGTTTATTTTTACCTATAAGGATTTTCCATGTCATCAAAAAACACATGGGCTTCAAATATTGGATATATTTGGGCCATGATCAGTTCGGCTGAAGATTTTTTCATGAATATAAAACAAATGATAATTCCTATTTTTATAATTATTATGGGAATAACAAAAAATTCATTTTCTATGAATAAAAGCAACATTATCAAAGCTGCAATTTTACCCACTTCAGGAGCAATTATTAGCGCTAAAAAGTATCGCGATTATAAACAAGACCTCACCGGAACAATAACTGAATATCGATGGCCTCAACCAGCAATAAGCTGGATT
Organism: Candidatus Babelota bacterium; assembly: GCA_039809905.1. GTDB lineage: Bacteria > Babelota > Babeliae > Babelales > Vermiphilaceae > SOIL31. The sequence goes on from JBDHVY010000001.1 coordinate 426,437, forward strand.
GAAAAAATCAAGCATAATGTAGATATAAAATTGCCGACAGAATATGTACGTTTCAATAAGTCCGATGGACATCCTTCCGGTTTTTATACTATAAAGGATCATATAATAGCAGCAGACTATGAAACAGTAGAGAAAATAAATAACTTCGTCAAAAAACCAATAAACACAGATAGAGATCATGAAGAGCTTGCAACTGAATCTGTACTTATAAAGCATGAATTTGGACATATAAAAAGTAATGATTCTTGGAAAAAAATAAAGGCTTCTTTTGTAATACCAACAACTATTCAGACAGGATTTTCGGGAATATATTACTGCTTTGATAAAATATTTCCTTCAAGAAAATCTCCAACAAAAATCAATGCATATACCAAATCAGCTGCAGCAATAATAGCTTTATGGATAAAAATAATTGTTTGGGATATCAGTGAAAAAACTTATTATAGATACTTAGAAAAAAATGCCGACCAATTTGCACTTGAACATGCAACTCAAGAGGAAATTGCTGCATTTATAAAAATCATCAAAAAAAATGAAGAAGAAATGTTACAACATCCTGATTACAAAGATATAGCACATGATGAAACAGAAATAAGAAAAACATTTTTCTATGGAAAAGATCCGCATTCTTTTCCTGCCGACCGTATTGCAATGGCAGAAAAATATTTGAAGAAAACTGAATAACTGAATAGATAATGCACATATAAAATAAAATGTTTATACTGTAAAATATAAACATTTTACTCGAATTAAGGAATTGCAATGAGTTACGATTTTGTATCAGTTGAAAAAAAATGGCGTAAAAGTTGGCATGATTCTTCAGCCAGGGTCCTCATGAGTAATAAAATGGATCATGAGGTTAAAAAATTCTACTGCCTTGATATGTTTCCTTATCCATCAGGAAGTGGATTACATGTGGGTCACTGGCGAGGGTATGTTCTTTCAGATGTTTATACACGCATCAAATGGCTTGAAGGTTATGATATCCTGCATCCTATGGGATGGGATGCTTTTGGTCTTCCAGCAGAAAATGATGCCATAAAAAAAGGTATTCATCCAAAAGTTGGAACCGCTACCAACATTGCCAATTTTAAAAAACAACTTCATGAAATTGGTGCTTTATATAATTGGGATAAGGAACTTGATACAACAGATCCTAACTATTATAAATGGACTCAGTGGATTTTTTTACAAATGTTTAAAGCAGGTCTTGCGTATGAAGATATGGCCCCAATCAATTGGTGTCCTTCATGTCTCACAGGTCTTGCAAATGAAGAGGTTGTTGATGGCAAATGTGAACGCTGTGGATCAGAAGTTGTTCAACGAACCATCAGACAGTGGATTTTAAAAATTACCGCGTATGCTGAGAAACTTTTAAATGGCCTCGATAAACTTGAGTGGCCAGAAAAAGTTAAATTGATGCAACGCAATTGGATTGGAAAAAGTGAAGGTTTAATCTTTTCTTCTCCAGTAAAAGATTCTCATCTAGTACTTGAAACATTTTCAGCTCACTTTGAAGCATTCTGCGCCGATACCTTTTTAGTTATTGCCCCTGATCATGAGCTTTTACCATATCTTGTTGAAAAGGTATCAAATCGTGAAGAAATTTTGGCCTATGCTCAAGAACTCGTACATGAGCGTTTGCGAGATAAAGGGGCCGCAGGGCATGAACCCAAAGGCATCTTTACCGGTTGTTATACGATAGATCCTGTTGGCAATGGTGAATTGCCAATCTGGGTTGCAAGCTTTGCACTTGCCGATTATGGAACTGGTATCATTAAATGTTCTGCACATGATGAACGCGATTTTGCATTTGCAAAAAAATACGGTATTAAGCTGAAAGCTGTTTTATTTCCTGAAGATCCAGCTCTACGTAAACAAGTAGAAAATTTTGATATTTGTTATACCGATATGAAGAAGGGTATCTTAGCAGAACCATCAATATTAGCAGGCAAAAAAGCTGGTGATGTACGTGGTGATATTGTTGAATACTGCGAAAGAAATAATCTCGCACGTCGCACAACCAATTATAAATTACGCGATTGGGTATTTTCTCGCCAACGTTATTGGGGCGAACCAATACCATTAATTCATTGCAAAAAATGTGGTATTGTTCCTGTTCCGGAAGATCAATTACCGGTGACACTACCAGAAATTGAACAATACGAACCAACAGGCACCGGTGAATCGCCACTTGCGGCAATTCATGAATGGGTGCATGTTGCATGCCCACAATGCAATGGACCAGCAGAGCGAGAAACTAATACCATGCCTCAATGGGCTGGATCATGTTGGTATTTCCTGCGCTATCCAAATCCACATTTAAAAGATAAACCTTGGGATCCTGCTGATATGAATTATTGGATGCCAGTAGATTTATATGTTGGTGGAGTTGAGCATGCAATTTTACATTTACTCTATGCACGTTTTTGGGTAAAAGTATTATATGATTTGGGACATTTACCATTTGATGAACCATTTAATCATCTTTTTAATCAAGGAATGGTATTAAAATATTCAGAAAAATCAGGCCTTGTTGAAAAAATGTCTAAATCAAAAGGTAATGTTGTTAGCCCTGATGATATGGTTGCAAAATATGGTTCTGATGTATTGCGCATGTATATTCTTTTCATGGGGCCACCAGAACTTGATTGTGAATGGCAAGATAGTGGTATTGAAGGTGTTAAACGCTTTGCAAACCGCGTGTATGATTACTTAACAAAACCGGCCACAATATTGCCGCAAGGCGAACAAGAAGATATTTCTGTTACACGCCGTACCCATAAATTGCTGCAAGATTTTCAAGAACGCATTGATTTATTTAAGCCAAATACAGCGCTTTCTGCATTTATGGAATGGATCAATGATGCAACTGCCGCTTCAATGAAATTGAGCAAAGATTCTGCAGAAAAAATAATTATCGTACTTTCTGTTATGGCTCCGCACATGGCAAGTGAACTGCTTGAGCAGTTGTTTAGCAAACAATTGCAAGATTGTTCTTGGTCGTATGCAAATCCAGAATATACGTATGAAGATCACGTAGAAATAATTATTCAGGTGAATGGCAAACATCGTAGTAGCGTTACCGTTAAACGTAAAGCTGATCAAGATGTTGTTGAACCATTAGCACAACAAGCTATTGCACAATGGCTTGAAGGCAAAGAAATAATCAAAGTAGTTTTTGTAAAAGATCGTTTGATTAATTTTGTTGTAAGATAAAAAAAAAGAAGGCGTGTTTATCATGGCACGCCCTTTTTTTATCCCCAGCTCCGTTTCTCTACGCTGTGGTCATCGATAGCCCAGTATCTATCCCCAATTCCGCTTCTCTTCATTGGGGTCCCCGTACAAAGAATGAAGGACGGGGTAAAAGTAATGGGTAATAAAGAAAATCGGAACGTGTAAGACAATATTTGTACAAACGTTAACAAAACTTACTACACTTTAAAGAAGTTCTATTCATGAAAAATAAACAAATACTTGTAGCATTAGTCATTATATCTCTCAACTCTCATATCAAAGCAATAGATCCACTCTCTCTGGCTTTATCTGCAGGAAGTAGCATAGTTGCAAAAATAGTCTTTGATCAGGCAAAAGAATATTATTACGCTGAAGAAAATAGAAATAAACAAACACTCAAAAAACATCTTATTTCAAATGATTTTCGCTCAGCTATTGTAGATGGGTGTAATGAAAATTTCACCTCAGATTGCACTCAATTTGCCCAAGCTCTTCAAGCAATGGAAAAATATTATGCCGAATATAATTTGACATCCTATCTCATGCAGGCAAAAGATGTTTTAAAAAAAGACAACAATAATATTACTAACCCTATTGTGACTGATAAAATTGAGTTCGATAATCCTTTAACTATTGAATGGTCTTATTTTCAATCATTACCTCTCTCTGAACAAAAAGATCTTTTAGAGCTGCACAGAAAATTAGTTATAACGCATACCCAATCCAAGAACTATAGACAAGAATTGGAAAATTTTCATATAATTTTTAACGAAAGAAACAAAACAAGGCAGTAAAAAAATACATAAAAAATGAAGAGACAAATACTCATTATCATGCTTTTTATCTTTGAGGCAAGGATTAATGGAATGCAGAGCCTATTAAGCAATACAGAAGTATTTTCATCCATAACTGAACAACTGTGCATTATTAATAAATGGAGTCCTAAAAAAATAAAACATCATGTGAAAAACTTGGCATGCTGCAGCAAATTTTTACATCTCCATTATATGGCTGAAAATACTGCTAAAGAAATTATTAGAAAAACAGGCTTACACAAGAACAAAGATGATTTAACAATCGCAAAATTATTCTGTCATAAAATTATCATTGATAAAATAGAAAATCTTTTCGGTAAACCACCAAAATATACTCTCAATTTCTGTCCTGATGACTTAAAAGATGGTTGGTATCTCAATGCTACAACTTCTTTTCCACTCGTTGAACCTGAACAACAAACATTATTGCTTCGAGCAATTGAATTTATTGATATCAATAAAATAACAATGTTAATTAATGCAAAAATAAATCTTCGCTCTAATCGTTGCGAAAACCCTTTACGATTAGCCTTTCGACGCTATTTTTGCGGAAATAATCCACAAGAAAAGAGTGATTTATTTTGCATTATCACATTATTGCTTGAAAATAATTTAGACCCTGACATCACAATTAATATGAAACAAAAGGAAATAACACCATTAATGCAAGCTGGCCTAACAGGTAATCAAAAGCTTGCTGGTTTATTAATGCAATATGGAGCAAATCCTTATGAAACAATAATATGCCAAGATGAAAAAGATTCTAAAAATAAAATCCTTGTAAACTGTTTTGAATTAGAACAAAGTGTTACTTTTCCTTTTCTTGCTAAAGGGTGGCTCAAAACAATGTATAATGAAATTCAAGGCTACAAAAATAAGGGCTAAGTTTCTAAAACAGCTCATTCACTAACTGATCAATCTGCTGCGCAGTAACTTCATCTGCCATACATGCATAAAATTTTTCATCATATTCACGCGTTTGAACAACGACCGGCATTGTTACTGCATGTCCCAATAATAATGCCTGTTTTTTTGTATCCAATGAAGCTAAAATTGACCGCAATGCTGTTGCGCCATTTACACCAGTTAGCACTGCCTGAATATCTTTTTCATCATTTAATTGCGCAACAATCTTGGTACCAATTTGAGAAATTATTTCTTGATCAATCCCTGAAGGTCGCTGATCTACCACAAGCAATGAAACATAATATTTACGCATTTCTCGTGCAATAACGCCAAAAATCGTTTGGCGTGCAGCTTGTGGATTTAAGAATTTATGCGCTTCTTCGATAGTAATCAATAATTTTTTTGGTTCATCTTCTTTGCGTTGTGATCCCAAAAACTTTTCAGTTTTAGCAACATATTCTGTATGAATACGACGTGAAATAATATTGGCAATAAGCAGATAAACAAAGGTAGAAGTATAATTACCAAATTCAACAATAACGCTGATTCCTTTATCAATAAATTCCATCATTTGATCAATGACAGGTACATGTGCACCTTGGTGCAATGGTTTAAAAAACGGTAAACGCTCAATGCGCTTTAATTTTCTATATAAGGCAGCAATTGATTCTGGATGTGCTCCAATTGATTGGGCAAATTCTTTTAAATTCTCACCCTGATTTAATAGCACATACAACCAATCCTGCTTGTATTGGGCAACAATTAAATAGGCAGCTTCGATCGCCGTTGAATGTAAATTCAATTCATCTTGTAGTGAAAGTAAATCTTCTACTTGAATGGAATTATATGCAAGAACAATCTCTACATCAGGCGATCCACCTCGCCTACGCGTAGAATCAGGATCTAAAGAAAATATAGCAACTCGATGAGGAAATAATGTTTTAAGCCCTTTAACAAATGATTGATGTTCTGATTCTTTACGTGCTTGCAAACCGTATTCACTGTGCATATCAAAAATTAAATTAATTGCTTTATCATTTTTGATAAGTCCTGCAAGAACAAGACGGGTGATAAATGTTTTTCCTGTTCCTGTTTTACCAAAAATACCATTACTTCGCTCGGTTAATCTTTCCAAATCAATACACACAGGAGTATTCATATCAAGAGGACATCCAATACTAAAATATTTTTTACTTGGATGAATTTCATCACCAAAAATTAATGCTACATCTTTTTTATCTGCATCGTATACATACGTAAAATGAGCGGGAATCGTTTTGACCGGAGATGGCTTATTATCTTTGGTAAGCATCAGCATTGGTTTAAGAACTGCTGTTGCATAGATATCTTTTTGTTTCAACAATGCAGTAAGCAAAGTTTCCTCCGGAGTAGGAGGAAACAATAAAATATCAGGATGAGTAACTTCAAGCGCAAGATCTGTAATGAGAGAAAAAAATGTATGTGTCTTACCCACAATCGAAACAAATTTTCCCGTTTTTATTTCTTCCAATGCAATATCAGGAGAAATACGGATAACAAGACCTTCGGTAAGTGAACCGGATACTATGTGACCAAGAATGCGCTTTAGCCCCATGTTTTTACCCCAGCTTCGTTGCTCTTTGCTGGGGACCCCAATAGAATAAAACCAAATTCAAAATATTCACGTATGAGGCTCCATCAACAAACAAGCAATTAAACCAGCTTATTATTTTTCATCCTGCCCAATTAATGCCATTGCGCCTTTTCGCGTTATTTCCAAAAAACCTGGACGCTCAAGATGAATAACTCTTTTTTCATCGGTAGATTCTAGCACAAATGAAAAATCACTACCAGCAGAAAGAGACATAATAATAGGCGCATGATCGGGTTGTATAATAAGGGCACCCATTGGAGTTTGTGCTTCAATCCACCGCACTGTATATTCATGCTCATGTTGCGGACTAACTATGGTAAGCTTCATGAACCATTACTCCATTTGCAGTAATTTTTCAGATTTTTGTAACACTTCTTCGAGTGTGCCAACCATATAAAATGCTTCTTCTGGCAAATGATCATACTCACCCGTTAAAATTTTTTCAAAATCATCAATTGCTTTCTCACGAGGTACATATCGTCCAGCCATACCCGTTGCAAATTCAGCAGTAAATAGCGGTTGTGTTAAGAATTTTTGTATACGCTTTGCACGTTTCACCACAACTTTATCTTCTTCTGCTAATTCCTCCATACCCAAGATAGCAATTACATCTTGCAGTTCTTTATATCTTTGCAAAACATTTTGAATGGTACGCGCAACTCGGTAATGACGCTCTCCAATAATAGCTTCTTGCAAACCTTTTGAATTGGAAACTAATGGATCAACTGCAGGATAAATACCAAGCTCTACCAATTTACGAGATAACACAGTACTTGCATCTAAATGAATAAATGTTGTTGCTGGGGCAGGATCGGTAATATCATCAGCAGGAACATAAACAGCCTGAATAGAGGTAATTGAACCATCTACCGTACTTGTTATGCGTTCCTGAAATGCGCCCATTTCTGAAGCAAGTGTTGGTTGATACCCAACAGCAGAAGGCATTCTACCCAATAATGCAGAAACTTCTGAACCTGCTTGAACAAATCTAAAGATATTATCAATAAACAACAATACATCTTTTTTTTCTGTATCTCTAAAATATTCTGCCATGGTAAGACCAGTAAGACCTACACGCAAACGTGCACCTGGCATTTCGCCCATTTGACCAAAAATAAGTGCCGTTTTTTCCAAAACACCGGTACGTTGCATTTCAAGCCACAACTCGTTACCTTCACGTGTACGTTCACCAATTCCAGTAAATACAGAAACACCACCATGCTCTGTTGCAATATTACGAATTAATTCTTGCACAAGAACCGTTTTACCAACACCAGCTCCTCCAAAAAGTCCAATTTTTGAACCTTTAATGTAAGGACACATGATATCAATAACCTTGATTCCTGTTTCTTGAATTTCGGTTTTTACCTTTAAGCTGATAAAAGATGGAGCTGCTTTAAAAATTGGCCATTTTTCTTCTGTTTGAACCGCTGCCTTGCCATCAATTGGATTACCCAAAACATTAAAAACCCTACCCAAAACATTTGGTCCTACAGGTACTGAAATAGGAGCTCCTGTATCAATAACCTCAAGACCTCGAGTAATGTTAAAAATATTTTCTATAGCAATACACCGAACAACACCATCACCCAATTGCTGAGCAACTTCTATGCTTGCCTTTTTTTGGGGTTCATTCGTGTCATTTTGCGGAAAAAGAATATGAAGTTCATTAAGAATGTGTGGCGTAGATTCATGAGGAAATTGGACATCAACAATTGTTCCTGTTATGCCAAGGACATAGCCACTTTTTGTATTGTATAATGAAGTAGATTTTTCTTTATTTTGAAATTGGTTCATGTGCACTGCACCTTGTGCATAAAATAATGTTAAACTCTGATATATTTAACCTAAACCATGTACGTTTCTTTGTAAAGAAAGAGCCATAAAAAAAGATCCTGCATATAGAGCAAGACCTTTTTTGTCTTTTTTTGTAATATTAGCAAAAATCATTTAAATCTTTTATGGGGTTACCCATGCGAAAAGCACTGAGCATGGGGTATAATTATTGAGCTTCACGCAATCCCTTAAGAAATCTATCATTTGTAGCATTACGCGCAATACCTTTAGTTAAACTCATCAGACGACTCAAATACCATTCATCATCACGACTGGCTTCTCTTTTATCATAGTTTCTCACGTGCTGGACAAGCACTAACCATCCTTTTTTCTTGCTCATTTCGCTCGGTTCAAGTTCTGATAAAATTAATGGCCATATGTTAGTTTTAAAGCCATCAATTAATTTTTGAATATCACCCTCAGGAGCAGAAGTACTCACTAATATATCATAAACGTCGATACTAGATGCTATCGCTTGCATGAGTTTGTCAAAATCTTCACGCAAAGCTTTTTTACGATACCCACGCTCTTCCTGCGGTAACTTTGTTCTGTGCGAACCATAACTTTCCTGCGCACCAAATAAGCAACAGAACACACTAGCCATTACAATAAATCTTTTCATGATAAAACCCCCTTTTTAATAATATATCCAATTTGAATATTATCAAAAAGGGGGTTTTAATAACAAGAATTATTTTTTATAGCATCACGATCTATCAAGATTCGCATCAAAAGTAATCTTGTTTGCTAAATTATCTTTTTCATACAGAGTAACGGTAAAATCGGATCGATAATCAGAAGACTTTACAAAAATAAGACCTTCGTATTTCTCTCCAGATTCAACAACTATGTTTCTATCAATTATTTTAGCTTGAAGATCATGATGTATACGACGGTTCATAACAATAGATTTAATACCACCGCCTAAGAACGCAAGAGACGTTATATATGAAGCAACACCAACACATGCCGCGACTGTTGCTAATGGTAAAACTATAACACCTGTCATAACCGAAACAGCTGGAGCAGTAAAAAGCATGTTAATTGTTGCAGCCGAAGTAAAAGATACGGCTTTTGCACCAACAGCTCCTGTTAAACGACCAAAACTACTTGTTTTTTTAGTTTTTTTAACAAGATCTGTGTACGAAAGATATGGGATATTAATATCTTCAGGGGAAATGATATAATCACGCGAATTTATATTATAAACCGTAAGATAAATGATCTGCGTATCAGATAAGTTTTTAATACGATCATCAAATATATAGCTCGCTTCAGCACGATTTAATCGTTTAGCAGAAACAGTAATTCCTTTGTGTGTACTTGTATAAGCACAATTATTTTTAAATATATGCAATGGCTTTGATCTATACGTTGGTACACGAACACATCCCGGCAATATCACCAACCCGGCTAAAAAGAGCCCCATACTGACTTTATTTATTTTCACAGCAACCCCCTAAAAATTACTTATTGAATTCTAAGTAAAACTATAATTTACAATATTTGTTATTTATAATACATCAGGTGGCTGGCAAGCGCAAAAGCCCCCATTAAATGGAGATATCTGTTAAAATTGTGCTTGAAACTGAAATAAGATAAGCTTGAGCGCAAGGAAATGATTAGCAATAAAAATCCTATTACTACGGGATCCCCATTCGATATACAATGGAAAATGGGGTTGAAAAAAAGGAAAAAATGAACTCTCTAACCTTCGACTACCAAAACACCTGCCAAATCAACGAATCGGAGTTGAGCCTTACATTCAATGAGCTTCTACCAGAAATTGACCGTATTACTGCCTCTAGCTCCAATTACACAACAGACTATGGGTCAACTCATCTTCCTTTTGATGAAGCATTATTAAAAACCATAATGGCAACCGTTAAAGAAAAAAAATCACTTCACCCAACCACATTGGTAGTAATTGGAATCGGCGGATCAAATCTTGGAACAATAGCAGTGCTTGAAGCATTGAGGGGAAAGTTTTACAACGAGCATCATGCAACCAAGGTTTATTTTGCAGATACTGTTGATACTGATAATATTTCTGATATCGCGCAATTAGTTGAACATCAGCTAGCAACTGGTCACAACATCATAATCAACGTGATTAGTAAATCAGGAACAACAACGGAAACCATCGCTAACCTTGAGATATTTCTTGAAATACTCAAAAGTCATCGCCCATATAATTACCAAGACTTTGTTGTTGCTACAACCGACGGCGGATCAGCTCTTTATAAGCTTTGCCAACAAGAGGAATTTTCTGTTCTAGAAATTCCATTACATGTCGGCGGCAGATATTCAGTATTTTCTGCAGTAGGATTATTTCCACTTTGCTTTTTAGACATTGATTGCAAGCAGCTTCTTCAGGGAGCACGAATTGGTTTTGAGCTTTGCACACAAAAGACGATGTATGAAAACTACGCTGCACTGAGCGCCATTATTATTGCTGCCCACTACAATAAAACTCGTATTATTCATGACACCTTTTTATTTTCAGTTGCTCTTGAAAGTTTAGGCGCATGGTATCGGCAACTATCAGCAGAGAGCCTTGGTAAGGCTTTCGATAACAAGAATAACAAAATTAATATTGGATTATTACCAACTATTTCTATCGGTAGCACTGATTTGCACTCTGTTGCACAACTTTATTTAGCCGGTCCCGATAATAGATTTACTACATTTTTAACTATTGCTCAGTCAAAAACAAATCTTTTATTGCCAGAATACCATGAATACGAATCTCTGGTAGAACATATCCAAGGAAAATCACTTTCCACTATCATGGATGCCATTTTACAAGGAACAAAACAAGCATACCTGAAAGACAAGCGCCCATTTGTATCATTTATTTTGCCTGAAAAATCTGCTTTCTATATCGGCGAATGTATGCAAATTAAAATGATTGAAATAATGTACGTAGGATTTTTGCTTGATGTTAATCCTTTTGATCAACCAGAAGTGGAAAAATATAAAAAAGAAACAAGAAATTTACTTAAAAACTTAGCCTTATAAAAAATGAGGCGCACAAGGCAGCCAATAAATTACTGGCTAGGGAAAGTATAAAAAAATGTGCCACAAAAAAAGGGCGCCAATAATTAATAATACAGTAAAATAAGCCTTGTAATAGCGATAAAATACCACCCAAGATTAATGATGCATCAAGAGGATTATAAACATTTGGCACGCCACCACCTATAAATTTCCAATGAAAAAAATTAATCAAAAGACACGAAACAAAAATAAAATAAGTAATAATAGCAAATGCATATGATCCTATTGTTAGAAAAAGTGCAGATAAAAGACGCATACGCGCCATTAAAATAAACATGAACCAGGTAAAAATAAGTCCCAAGGTAAGTTGGTACCATCCCCATGCCATCATCCACAATAGTTCATCTACAAAAAATGTTACACATTCTGTTATCATTATATTTCCAATTTTTTTAAAAAATAAAAAACCTATCAATCCGCCGTCCCCACATGAAGTATCACATAACGTGGCTACACATACTTGTCAAACAATAAAAATTATTAGTATCTTATATCAGCTTTCATTAAAAAAGGAACCTCTCATGTGTAATTTTAAAATTCGTCCATTTTTTTTATCACTATTACTGTTACCTCCATTATATGTACGCGCTAATGACCTGACAATAGACAGAATAGCCCCTTATAATAATGGCAACACAGTAAATGCATCACCAGTATTTAATACAGAAATCAAACCAAAATTTGTCACCCACACTAATTCTATCATCAATGCAATCGGCATAAAGGTAGGAGATATTTATGTTTTTTTTTCAAACATGGCACGAGAAACAATAACAAAAGATAATTATGAACTCCTAAAAAAAGTTATTAAAGAATTATTATGGCAAAATCGTTATAAAATTGCCGGGGGCACTGTGTTAGGATCATACAGCACTGCAAGTCTATTATTGATTAACGATTACCATCAATTAAATAACAATATGTTTTGGGCTCAATGGAAAAGACAATCTACATTTGAAGATTTGTGCGCAATTCCTCAAAAAGAACTTGCAAAAGAGCTTCTGCTTGCAATTGGACAATACCACTATAATAAAGATAATCCAACAGATCTTGCATATCCACTTATTACCTTTATCAAAGATATTGATTGGGAAATAAATACTATCAAGCGTTACATAGCAACTACAAAAACGATAAAACAATTATGCCTCATGCCATTATTTCCCACCAATGATCATAAACTTAATAGAGCTACAAAAATGCTTGAACGAGCATTATTTATCAAACATATCTTTTTATCATGGCTTGCTGATTATAATTTAACTAATACGGAAAAATTGAATGGATAAAATAATTATTTAATCACAAACTCCCAACAGCTAAAAAGTTTGATAAAGCGAAAGTTAGTTTCGTTCCCAAAATTCTTTGCGTAACTGATCCAAGCTTAAATGATCTATACGGTGAAAGATATGCATCAAATTCAGTATTATTATTTATAATACGATCAGCGCAATGCGTGCCTAATGCTGCTGCCACCGGCAACCCACATGCACCTGCAATATAATAAACAGATGGCATTTTTTCATCAAAACCTGCAACGGGAAAAACATCTTTACTAATTCCCACAATACCTGGCCAAATATATTCAAATTCAAGATTGGCTGATGGAAAATGTTTATGAGCATATGCAATTAATTTTTTTGCCACTCGCGCATTATTGTGCGATTCATTCATATAGGTATAAAACAAATCAGATCCACCAAGCATTAATCTCTTATCACCGGTTAAGCGATAATAGTTATAAATCATATCAGTATCCCAGACCATAAATGATTTGGTAGGAAAAATGCTTTTAACTTGTGCATCTGAAAGTGGTGTGGATACCATCAAAAATGTTTGTACATGATATATTTTATCCCACAAACTTTGTGATAGTGCTGGCTCAAAACGATCAGTACACACAACAATATGATCTGCTTTAATTGTTGCATACGGCGTAGTTACTTTTTTTTCCGCAATATGTGTTGCTGGTGTTTCCTCATAAATCTGCATACCTTCTTTTTGTAAAACTTGTTTCATTTCAAGACAATAATTATACGCTCTGATACCAAAAGTATTTCCGTATGCTATGCCACCCATATAATTTTCAGAACCAATAACAGAACTTAGCGCATCTTGCGTATACAAAGTACTGGTGTATCCTGATTGCTGACGGTTGTGGTATTCTTTTTGTATATCATTTTTAAATGCGCGAGTAGTAGTTGCTAAAATAAGCGTATCTTGCAGTTGATAATCACAATCGAGATTATATTTTTTAATGTTACTTTCTATCGTATTAACACCAGAACTTATCAACTCCCATAATTTTTTTCCCGCATCATTGCCAAACATATTTTGCAATTCAAATAACGACAATTCTGAATCAGGAGTTATAAAACCAGAACTTTTACCTGAAGCACCGGCTCCACAGCAATTTTTTTCAATCAATACAACTTTGCGACCTTTTTCATGAAATGCCTGAGCAGTAGTAATTCCTGCCATTCCTCCGCCAATCACCAGAACATCTGTAGAAATATCATGAGTAAGCGGTTGGGCTTTTGTGGTGTTAAGGTACCAAAATACTTGATCTTGCGGTAAAAGTTGCATAAATAAATCCTTTTTTTTACTTTTTTGAATGATATGAAATATCGATCCAGACATGCTTTTTATTATATTTATGTAAATTATCAATCAGATTAGCGGATTTGCAAGATTTTTACTAAATTGACAAATTGTCGATATTTGATAAGATTATAAATAATCAAAAACCTTCTACAAAAAGGATATTATATGAATATTATACAAAAACAGTTGATACTTTTGCTGACGTTCAGTGCAAATATATTGCTACCTACCACTCACCCATTTCATGAATCTATTACAGATATTATCAGCAAAATTCCTCATTTTAGAGCAACACATCCAGAATTAGTTAAACAATATGAAGCAGCACGCGAAATTGCTGAAAATTCTCCTTCTTATCGCGAATATAACTCAACAGGGCACACATTAAAAAATTATCATAAGCAGATTATATCTCGTGCACAAGCATTACAACATGTTTGGTCAGGAGCATTGCCTTTACGTAATGTAATATTAAATAAATTAAGCGTTACGGATTTTTACGATAATTGCGAGCGCACTCGCCATTTCGGCACACCTCAATGCTTATTATATAATCAGTTAGCTACCGAATTTAGCGAAAAACATGCACAATTATTATCACAATATAGCGAATTACAAAAAGCTTATTTTGAAAGCGAAGAAGGCCTCAAGCTTAATGCATTAGCAGAACAAGTAAAAACCGAATACAAGAATCAAATTTGTTTTCCTAAATCTCCTGAAAATTAACAAAAACATATAAACAATTAAATAAATTCAATAAAAAACGCAGACTTCTTGATATATTTCAAGATCTGCGTTTTTTATTGTTCATTTATGAGCCTGTATGCTAATAAAAACAAAAAGGGTTTTGTATGAAACATACCAAAAAAATTTCATTATTTTTACTCACCAACATATCTCTTTTTTTATATACCACTCCACTACAATTATCATTCACCCTTCCTTTTACCATAACAGGCAAAGCGGATAAAACCACCTTTTTCCTGCAAGATGCCGCACATAAGGAATTTGTTTTAAAATATCATCCCCGAGGCCCAAGGCGTGCAATTCATGATACACTTGGCGCACAGATAGGAAAATCTATCGGTCTCAACATTAATGAAGTAGAAATATTTTCACCTGATGACCAATTCAATCAATTATTTAATGATATAAAACCGATATCACCAGCACATACAGGTATAACCACCTTACATTCACGCGTGCCTGGCAAACAAATTAAAGATATTAAATACATGAATGATGATATTTATATAAAACATGGATTATGTAAAGAAAAGCATTTGAATAGCATCATCCATTACAAACAATTATGTGATATTGTTGCGTTTGATTTATTTATTGATAACACTGACCGCAATAATCGCAACTTTTTTTTTGATGAAACAACCGATGAATTTTATGCTATCGATATGGATCATGGATTTAAATCAGCCTATGCATTAGTAATGACCAGCAATGAATATGATTTTGATACACTTGCTACGCGCGCTTATGATTTTATAAAGAAATTCAAAAAACGACCTTTATATTCCCAAGAAATTAAAGCACTCAAACGTGTTAAACATACCTTAGAAATACTTGTTCATCGCAATAGCCCTGAAACCATATTCACGCAATGGATGGAAATTGCAGATAAAGCTGACTATGTTTATACCTCACGAGAGCAGGAAAAGATTAAAAAATACCTTGAATATCACCTCATTCAGATCAATCGCTTAGTTGCCTTGCTTAATGATATCATGAGTACATAAACCCTTATTATTAGTCATTTTTATAAAATTTATTTATTTTCAGATGTAATTTTTTATATAATGAGCATGAGAAACTAACTCTCATTAAAAATTATAAGGTTTTATGATGAAAATAAGTAAAAAAACCGCTATTAAAGCTATAATCATAGCTATATGCACGGCTTTTTCGGTACAAATCATGCCTATGTCTCGAGCATCGCAAATGTTAACTCCTGAGCAAAAGCGCGCACTTATCGCCAAACGGGCTGTATTTAATAAGGCAAAAGCAACTGCTGCAGCTTCCGCCGTACAAAATCCTATATGGATACGTACAAATGATAATAATGTCATTGCAATAGCTCAATGGAAAATAAATGAAATGACGGAACTTTCATCATTAGTAAAAGATCAAGATGGCAAAAACAGCCAAACTAACCCGACTAACGTATCCATGCTAACCAGATCTGATTTAGAATTACTTTCAACTGCTCTAGATAAAATATCATCTGGTCAATTTGATCAATATTATGAAAGTCTAAAACCAGAATATGTAAAAAGTCTTACCGATAAAAATGTTGGCCCAGGACAATTGCGTAATCTTATTACTCTGGCAGGCACAATCAAAGCAACTACGCTTTCTGCATTTTTAGCTTCTTATTTTTTACCTAATGATATGCAAAAATATTTAATGGTTCCACAAATTGTATCTCCTGTGGCTGATTACTTAAAAAGCGAAATCGTGAAAAAAAATAGACTTCATCAAGCGCCTCTCATTGGCCATGAAGGAAAACTCGTCAACGTGGAATTTAGTAAAGATAGCACCGTTGCAGTAACAAGTGCAGAAGGAGAACATAATAATATTATTACCTGGAACATACCAGCAGGTCAACAATTGCAAACTTTTACTATTTCAGAAGGCGAGATAGATGGCGTACAAATCAATAACGACGGAAGTAGAATTGCAGCAATTGTATCAAAGAATTTTGAAATGCAAGAATTATTTAATAAGAATGAACAACCAACAACTGAAACAAAAGAAATTCTTATCTTATGGGATGCAAAAACAGGCAGACAAATTAAGATCTTTGATAATTTACCCGATACCACCATCTTTTTCATAGAATTTAGTAGCGATGGAAAAAGAATAGTGATTCCAGTTGGACATGAAGTTACTGTTACAAATCCTGAACAAGAAGAAAAAGGATATATCATAATTGCTGATAGTGAAACAGGCAATATAATTGCAACTCATGAAGTAGCAAATAACTATCCAGATGTCCAACCTAATCCTAATGGCAATACCTTATTAGCAAGATCAGAATCAGACCTTATTCTTTATGATATTAACACAGGTCAAAAAATCAAAAAATTGGATGGGCCTACTGAAATAATTTATGATGCGAACTATAGCGGAGATGGAACGAAAATAATTGCACGTGATTTTACAGCTCAAACAATTTTTATCTGGAATGGAAATACCGGAGAACAAATAACACAATTTAATAATATTGTTCCAAATGCATTTGCGATCAATCATGATGGAACAAAAATGGCTACGGTTTCTCTATCCGAAACTACTGACACTATTTCTATATGGGATGTTGCAACAAAAACCGTAACTCATACTATTGATAGTAAGCAAACTGAAGTTACCTCTACACAATTTAGTCCTGATAGCCGAATGATTATTTCAACAGGTCTTGGTGATAAAAATATAATTTTATGGGATGCTCTTACCGGAAAGCAATTACACGCACTCAATCATAGTAACAACCTTCCTGATGTTAACTTTAGTTCCGATGGAAAACGCATTAAATCTCATTCTAGCCCGGCAATAGGTGAAGAAAAATGCACTACAATGTTATGGAATACTGACACAGGAAAAAAAATACACACATTTATTGCAGAACATGATTTATTAGAAGAGGATTCAAATTTTATTAATATAATAAGTCCTGATGATACAAATAATCGCAACTTTATTCTCTGGACATCATTAAGTAAGGACGAACGCAATACTTTAGAAAAAATAGAAAACAATCTGAATATCGATCAAGCACATTTATTGTATCAGTTGTATATGGCAAAGATCAGTAACACTCTTATTTCTCTCTCTGATAAGCAACAACTAGCAAGCCTTCCAGCTGATATTCTTAGCATAGTAAATACATACCTTAAGCCAACTCCATTGCCAAAAGCTACTTTAGCATTAAAACCACAACCGTTTGAACAACCTGCTATGGTAACAACGTTATCAAAAACAGCTCCTGTAAAATCACAACCACTTAAGCAACCAGCAAAGCCCATACAAGAACCAGAAATACGAAAATCACAAACATGGGCTGATTGGGCACGTAGTTGGTGGAAGTAAGATTTATTAATCTTTTAAAGAATGCGTATGTTTGCTGCCATCAGATAAATCAATATGCAAAACTTCTTTTTCGTCCAAACGCATATTGCGTACAGGCTTGCCATAGTTAAGCAAGGCAGTTTTTTCTCGACAGGAATCATATACAAAGATTGGATACATAACCTGAAGCTTCGGTACAGATATTGTGCGTTTACCATAATAATTCGCAGAGACATCTTTGTTAAATTTAACGGAAAAAGGTTTGCTAGCATCTTCACTCGCATTCAACAAAAAACTTACACAACAGCTAACTATCGTTAATATTTTAACTCTATTTCTTAAAAACATTTTTCCCCCCTTTGATTATTTATATAGCAATCATTTTTATGTTTTCATCAAACCACTTGCACCCGATAAACTACCAAGAACATATTTCACGTCTTCATCACCAAATCGCATGCCAAGTCCGACAAATATATTAGCATTCTGTTTACTCACAAAATCATCCGCACCGAAGGTGAAATAAATATTGCGCATTACATACATTCTATTAAGCCACTTAAGGTGTGGACGTTTATCTTGATGGAATTTAGTTGGTCCTCTGCGATTAAAGCCACGGAAATCAAATCCTTCAAACGTTGTTACCCAACGGAATTTATCATTTTTGAATGGAAACTCATAATCAGCGCCAAGACCTGCAAACCCATCCATTAATCCAATACGTAATGCAACATCTCCAAATATTTTACCAAATTGCAACCCAATACGTATGCCATTGCGATCAAACCATAATTTTTGCTGACGATAAACTGGTTTTAATTTTTCTTCTGATACTAATGTATTTTCATAAAAATTATCCGATAATAATTGTGGCCGAGCATCTGCAGCTGCTGGTGGATTAAATTGTTTTGCTGGATCAATGAAATCAAGATTATCATTGGTATAGACATATTCTTTATCTCTACGATATGCAAAACCTTTTTCAGAACTGGTTATTTGTATTAAATAAAAATGTTCTTCATTCGGGTGAACTCGAATATCAAAATATCCTTTTGAATCTTCATAGCGATAATTTTCCGCCGGACGGTGCATCGTTTCAAAATGCGTATCAAATAAAATTTGCAAACGATCAAGTTTGCTTACATAATTTTTAAAGCCCGATACGGCAACTTTAAGATCTCTATAGGTTTCATCTTCATTAACGAGTTTACCCAGTAGACCTTTTCCTTCATCAATTTTTTCTGCAACAGAACTAACACTACGCAATCCATCACGTGCTTGTGCAGCCGCTTCTTCAAGTGCGTCAGTTGTTACTTCAACTCTTCCTGCTATGCGTCCAAAATCACGATCAAAGACATTTGATATTTTTTCGATACTTTCTTGAAACGAAGGAAACACATTATTTTCTAAACGATCAGCGAGCATACGTACATTTGTACCAATTTCTAAAAATGCATCAATATTTTCTTCATTACGAACAAACGAACGCTCAATAACATTTGTTACGGTAGAAAATTTTTCTGCGGCATTATCAAGATTAGTGATAAATGATTTGAGCTGGTCAACTCCTTGCGGTCCTGCTAATGCTTCTTTAACCGATTCACTTACTTCACGTACATTTCCAGCAATTTCTCTAAATTCACGCAATAAATCATCAAGATCAACAGGATCCATTGTTGATTTTTGCAGAGCTTCACCTTCACTGAGCGTACGCAATAATGAATCACCCGGAACTAAATCTATGTATTTTGGCCCTAAAAGACCATCTTGACGAACAATAGCACATGCATTTTGATATAAAGGATATTCAGCTGAAACCATTGCTATGGCTTCCGCTTTTGCTTCAGTTTTTGAATCGGAACTAGAAAGAAGCGTTATTTCTTCTACCCAACCAACTTTTACTCCAGCAATTTTTACCGCAGCTTTACGCGATAATCCTGAAATATCATGGAAATATAATACGTATTTTGTATATTGTGCGCGATCAAAACGAAATGCTCCAATTTTAAAGCCCATATAACCAAAAACGGCAAGTGCTATTAAAACAAAGATTCCAACACGCGTCTCTATTTTACCTTGCAAACTAATATTCCCCATGTTTCATTTCATTCCACACGGGGATCCCGTAATAGAATGAGAAACTGTTTAAAGCCAGTATAATTTTTTTATTATAACATCATATTCAATATTATCACCTTGTACACTCTTATTTCTCTCCAAAATCGCGTATACATTTTGTGTCATGTTGCCAACGGTAGCTTGTACACGTACAGAAAAATATTTTGGTGCAAATGTTGTACTCAGCATTGAGTCTATATTTTTAGGCAAAGTCCGCAACTCTTTCCCATATATTGGCATCAAAATTGTTTGCCAATCCTGTTGCCAATTTGATCGTTCTTTAAAATTCTTGAGCCAACCTTCAGTTTGCTCTTTTCTTTTTTTTATATCATCAACTTCTACTCGTGGCAATCCTAATAATCCATTTATTGAATCTGAAAAAAGCCATGGCTCAATTTTATCAGAACTCGACCATACCGTAAAAATATCTGTTAAATAAATAGTATCTTGTTTTTTTATTGTTGGAGGTTGATAAAACAATATATCTTTGAAAGAATTAAATTCCTTTCTTACTATTAATTCTGTTGCATCATTAAAAGGATATTGCATTTCTTTTATTATTTTTTCAAATGCAGGAAACAAATCTGATGTTTTGGTAATGCGCTCAATTGATTTACATAGTTCCTGCATTATAGCTTTCCAGCCTGATTTTTCAGTTCCGTAAAATGCATTTTTCTTAAAATCAATAATACGATTTAAATTAATTTTTCCCTCTTCACACATCAAACATATGCTTATTTTCCCATCAATACCGTCTACATTTTCTGATAAATCAAAATCTTGCCAACGATTGAGACTTGGTAATATGCGTGATAAAAATTCTTTTTCCGGATTATTTTTTGACGAGGTTTTGCCACCTGATTTCTCTTCTTCTTTTGGCTGCTCTTTTTCTTGTTTCGTAGGTGATTGCGCTAATTGCGCAATTGCCACTTGAACACCGCTGAGCGCTAACGTTTTTGCTTTTTCACGTTCAATAATCATATGTGAAAATGGCATATAATATGATCCACGATGTCCCACATAGGTAGCAACTACCATTGCTGCTCCAATGGCAAGAAATGTAAAAATCATTATGTAGCCGGGGTTGGCTTTTTTAGGCTTATGCCCCTTAAGAAACTTATTTAATTTCATAAATCATAATCACATACTTTTTAAAAGCTTTGTTAAACTGCCCAATGTGTTGGTGAGTGTTTCAATAACAACCGTTTCCTTTGTTACCATTGGATTACCTACATTACCATTGCGAGCAACCATCTGCCCTGGTTTGTTTGGTTTATTTTCAGGCTTTTCCGATTTTGGCTCAACCTTTTTTTCTTGTTGTGGTTGTTGTTCGTTTTCTTGTTGCGCATGTAAAGAATCAACAGGAATCTCACAGACAATAGTAAATTCTTCATCTTTTGTATGCAGTTTATCCCATAACGTTATTTTAAATTCAACCGCATAAGGAATTCGCGGAAATTCTGGTTCTTGTTTTTGATCAGCTTGTTTATTCTTATCCTTTTTTTGTTCGCTTATCCATTCTGGCTGAACTTTATATTCATATGATATTTTTTGCTTGTCGTGCGATTTTTGTTCAGCTTTTTTCTCTTCTTTTTTTTCAAGACGTGCCGTAAAACTCACCGTTATTTTTTTTATACCACCAATAATTTCATATGGCCGAACATTTTTATAATCAGCCAGATCAAGTTCATTACCTTCTTGGCGAAACAGTGCATAAGAATCTTTTATACCTTGTTCTGGTTTTACGGTATATTGCACGCGAACAACTTTTGGTTTTACCGTACCAACATCTTTACCAACAAAAACAACCAATGGATTATTGGTCACGAATGAAAGTGTATCAAGCATGCCATTTTTATTGGTGCTATAAAATATTTTTTCTATTGGCTTTGCTTGTTTTTTTTGGCCTTCTTTTTGGCCACCTTGCGCAGCTTGGGATGTATCAGGTTTCTCACCAGCAGAAAGAGCTTCTTCTATATCACCTTCTTCAGCTTGTACAGGAACAAATGAACCTGCTAAATCTTTTTCTAATTGATTGGCAACAATAGCAATACGTTCTGATGTACTAATAAGATCATCCACAAAAGCCTGAACCTTATTTCCTTGATACAATGCAGTTAAAAGAACAGTACTTACCATTGATGCTATTAACGTAGCAACGATAAGTTCAATCAACATGAAACCAGACAAACTGTTTTTTTTTATTTTTGTCATAATTTTTTCTGCTCTGGTTTTTTATACACAAAAGCCACTAATTGTTCTTCTTTTTTCTGCCGATCTTCCATCCATGAAATCGTAACAACTTCTCTATGAAGCCCTTCCAACGATTTCAATGTTGATTTTTGATCGACACCTTTTTCAAGAGAATAGGTAAGCGTTGTATCAAAAGCAACCTCTTTTTTTTCAAGCGAAAAACTTTGTGCTTGTGGCTCTTGTTTTTGATGCGCTTCTTGTAAAAAATTTTTACACAGTATAATCAAATTATATGAACGAGATGAACTGCTTACTCGTTGCATTATCATGGTATACATAAGAGAAATGGGAGAAAGAAGCAATGCAGCGATCAGCACTGATAACATAACTTCAATTAAAGTAAAGCCAACTTTATGGTTTTTGGAATGTATCATATGCTTTAAACTGCGCACTAAAAGGGTTAAGTACTAGTCCTATAGGACGAACATGATCATTCAAAAGGTCTTTTGTATCATTAAAATTAATAACCACATTCTGCACCATGCCATCAGGGATAATATAAAACCAAACAGATGCCGTTTTGCTTTGCGCAAACTTTGCCATCATATCAAATCCTTCAATAAAAAATTGTTTGATAACAATCTGATCAGGAATAATAAATGATGCATCTTGAACAGGATTAACTAATGGCTTAAATAGACCTTCTCCCGATTTATCTTTTTCATTGGATTCAACGGTTAACGAAATTTCTTTTTTGCCAACATCAACGGTAACACGATGTGTTTTATGAGTAAGCAATCCTTGTTGCCAACCAAATTGAACCAGACTATTGAATCGCGCTATAAACGATTCCCGTTCATAGCGCGGCGTTGATCGTTGAAAATTGGGTACTATCATAGTACCTAAAATACCAATAATCATAATCACTATCAGCAATTCTAACAAAGAAAAACCACTATATTTATTCATCCCAAACGCTTATCCATTCCTCTTTTGGAGAACCTTTACCATTTGGACCGTAGGATAACAACTCATATGGTCTCTTGGATCCTTCTGGATTCACTTTATAAGAATACTTATTGCTCCACGGATCTTCTGGTGCTTCTTCTATTTCAACATATGGCCCTTGCCATTTTTTGGAAGCACGTTCATCTTTTGGTCGCTTACCTAGATCCATTAGTTTTTGAGGAAGAACACCAGTATGTGTTTTATACATCATAATAGCATCTTTAAAACTCTTCATTTCAGTCCGAGCCGTTGTTTTTTTTGCATTATCAAGCATTTGAAAAACTTTAGGACCAACCAATCCCGCAACAAGACCCAAAATCATCACTGCAATCATAATTTCCATTAAAGAAAATCCAGCACGTGCATACCGATGCACATTATTATCAGCGTATGACACAGTTGCCATAAAAACTCCTTTGTTAATAATTATCATCCAATATTTTCAAGTTGTCCCATCATTGGCAATGCAATTGCAAGCACAATGAATCCAACAATCACCGCCATAACCACTAACATCAGTGGCGAAATAAGCCCAGTTAATGTATCAACCAACTCAACATAATCTTTTTCATACGTATCGGCAACAGTCAAAAGCATAGCATCTAATTGACCTGTTTGTTCACCCGTTTTAATCAGATAAATTGCAATCGGAGGAAACATGTTTGTTTGTTGCAAATATTCTGCAATTTTACCTTCCTTAACAATATTATCACGCGCAGTACGCAAGGCTTGCGCAAGTACTTTATTATCAATAACACTTACTACGATATCAAGCGCATCGGCAATGTTAACACCACCTTCTAATAATAATCCCAATGTATAGCTAAACTGCACTACCGCATTCATTTTAGAAAGATTTTTAATGATAGGTATACGCAATTTTAATTGATCATATTGTCGTCCACCAACAGCACTTGATTTCCAAACTTTAAATAAGCTTACAAGAGCAATGAGCACTCCAATCATTGCAATAAAATGATCCACCATAAAATCAGAAAGTGCCATAACAAATGCTGTCGGACCCGGTAATTCTTTTTTTTGTGATGCAAAATTTTTCGCCATATTTGGCACCACTTTTACAATCAAGACCACTATAACAACAATTGCAACAACCAATTGTATCAGTGGTTGTTGCAATGCGCCTTTTACCTTTTTGGAAATTGCTTCTCGACGTTCCAGAAACATCGTAAGCCGTTCAAGAATAGTGTCTAATTTACCCGTTGCTTCACCTGCTCGCACCAATTGAATATAAATATTTTCAAATACCTTGGGATATTTTGCGAGAGCATCTGCGAGAGAAATACCTTCTTTTACATCATCCTTGATGCGTACAAGCATATTTTTCATTCCACCTTCAAACTGCTCAATCAGCAATTCAATTGCTTGCAAAATAGGGACACCCGATTTAAGTAAAATAGCAAATTGTTTAGTGAAAAGAATTTTATCTTTAGCTGTCGGTTTTTTTTCAAACAATCGTGCAAAAAAACCAGCCGTTGAAGTACCGCCAGATAATTCAATTTTAGTTGGAAACAAACCTTGACGAGCCAAAAGCTCTTTTAAAGCATCGGCTGATGGCGCATCAATAATGCCGTGCACTTTTTTACCATCTTTTGAAAAGCCTTCATACGAGTATAATGCCATAAAAAATCCTTAAAAAACTCTATCTTTTGATTTGATCAATTATTTAGCTTTGTGATAAAATAAACAATCGAACAGGTTTGATCTACCATTTTTATACGGAGTTAAATCATGATTTATAGATTTATTACACTGTTATCAGTATACACTCTTTTCATTCATAGTATAAATGCTCATCCTTTTCAAGGAAAAGATGCTGATATACAAAACCAAAGTAATCATATTGCAGCAATTCAACATGAATTAAAACATCCTCGCTATGCAAAAGATATTTTACCATACGATCTTTCTCACATTGTCCAACTATTGAGCTTTGGTAATACACAAAATCAATCACCTCTTTATGCTCGTTCAGTATTACAATCTTTCAGCACTATACTCAAGCGTTCTCATTGTGTCAGTGCTCATGCATTTTCTGAACTGCTTGAAGAATTACCTCAACACCTTATGCCTTATTTTTCACTACCAGCATCTCGTACCTATATCACCAATTCTGCACTGTATGATGCAACATTTGTTGATCGATTTAAAGCAACCGTAAACAATATGCTTTATTCTCAATTCAGTACAAATTATGAATCATTTAGACAAGACCCAAATGAGTTTTTACGCACCATCAGTTCAAATATTGTTACCATTGCTCAAGAAGAAATGACACAAGAACAACTACGACAAATTTTTATTCGTTTCTGTGAAATTGCATTAAGCAAATTAATTTGGGATCCTGCTACTCATGAAGCTACATGGCTTACCACCAAACGAATTGCCGAACAACTTGCTCATCTTCTTGAATACAACATTCTTGATGACACCAATGATCTGGAAGATTTACATGCAACATTGTTGAATCGCTATTGCTATTTTATTGATATCACGGCAACAGATATGCCTTCGTCCTTTTTTGCAGCAATTAGAAACGATCTTAAATCAAACGATATTGTTCTTTTTGCACTTGCAGAACAAGATGATATACTCGAATCAAAGTTAGCGTATATGCAACGCACCCTGATTGAAGCAGAAACCACTGCATATCGTCATCAAGCAGGAATAAATTAACCAATTGAAGAAATAAGATTGGCAATAAAAACTAAATTAATAAAAATTCGATTGCTCTTAAAAAGGAGAGGCAATGGATGCTCAAGCACCACAAATAGAAATTGTTTATACAGAACAACAAAAAAACAATCCCTCATCTGAACCAGGCAAAAGAAAAAAATCCTTTTCAAACGATGAATTTCTTGTAAGATCACCAAAAACACCTCCATCAACGCCAAAAGCAAAAACGCCTGATTCTTCATCTGAAGATCAAGATCCCTTGGGAAGCTTTAGAGATGTAAGCGATCTTGCAGATAGCATAATAAATGAATCATTGCAAAAAGAGCTAGATGGTATAAAAACAAAGTTTCGTGAGGTTCAGTCATTATACGAACAAACCAAAAAAGATCATCTTGATGTATTGAACAGAATTTTACTATTTCACGAAGAAAAAAAGCAACTTTTAGCATTCAATACATCAACCAGACAAGATATTGGTTACATAAAAAAAGATATTTCATCTCATGCGGAACTTATTCAACAACTTAAAAAGCGTGTAGAAACAACCGAAATTAATTGCTCAGCATTTAATTCCCGCTTAGAAACAATGAATTCCACAAATACTATCCTTGAAGTTCAAGAAGCAGAAGTAGAATATAAATCATCTCAACAACTTATAGAAGAGTCAAAAAAATTATTAGATGATGTGAACAAATCTCCTGCTACTGAATTAATGATGGGACGCATAGTCAAACTAGAACTACAACAGCAACAATTAGCAGAAAAACAGGCTGAAAAAATTACAGTTGATCACATTGTAAGCACTCCTCGATCTCCTAAACGCAAAGTTCTTGCAGATGAAGAAGAAGAAATTACTCTTGAAAAAACATTAACTCAATTTCAAGAAGACTTAGAAAATTTAAAAAAACTAGAAAAGCAAGTAACAGAGCTTCTGACTGTAAAAAAAGACCTAAACAAACTCACCAATGATACAGCAACTGAGAAAAACTCCGCAGCAAAAAAAATAACTGAACTTGAAAATAGGTATAATGCTCTTGATGCTGAGTTTGGATCATTTATAAAACGAGTTCGTATATGGACTACTCTAGGATTAGCATCTTTTGCCGCATGTTTTTGGATATTATGGCATACTCATAAGAAGTAAAAACCTATGATACATTTGATTATTCTCCAGTCTTTATCATATAAGTATACTTGGTTATTCTTACAAAATAACCATCTTTTTGTATACTGAATACATGAGAATCACTAACCTTATGGCTGCTTCTTTAACGGGGTCCCCATTTACGCCCCAATTTCACTTTGTTCTATTGGGGTCCTCGTGCGAAATAAAATGAGCATGGGGTTATAATAATGGTGTTATAATACATGTTTATCAGAGTCAGACTTTTAAATGGATTACCCGAGCCTTTATGGTATGCCGTACCAGCAGAATATACGCAACCGCTTACAGGCCTTGTTGTTCAAGTTCCTGTGCGTAATCGAATTATACCTGCATTGGTAATTGATGAATATACAACTAAACCAGCAAGCCTTACATTTGAACTAAAAAACATTCAGGGAATCGAACAATTACCTGATGATACTCATTATCAAAAATTTCTTAAACATCTTGGCAATTATTATCAGATTGAGCCATTGCATTTCATCAAACGAATTCACCATTTTCTGATTGATAAACAACAAGAACCACTTATCACAGAGCAAGAAAAAACCGTCATTCATCTTGATCGCGTAACTCTGACTGCTGAACAACAAAAAGTGTGTGATTTTATTATTCCTCATATCGGCAAAAAATATCTACCAACGCTTTTGCATGGAGTTACTGGGTCAGGAAAAACAGAAGTATACAAAAATCTTTTTTTACATGCACTCAACAATAATCAATCAAGTTTGTTGCTTCTACCAGAAGTAACGCTTGCCATTGCTTTTGAAAATCGCCTGAAAGCTGAATTACCTCACGCACCAATTTATGGTTTTCATTCAGGTAAATCTCCTCAAGAAAAAAAAGAAGTATGGAATCTGTTACATAATAAAACACCCATTATTTTAATTGGCGTGCATTTACCAGTCTTATTACCCATTCCTAATCTTAGTATTATTGTTATTGATGAAGAACACGAGATTGGATACCAAGAAAAAAAACATCCCAAAATAAACAGCATGCAAGCGGCTCTTATTCGTGCTCAATGCAGTAACATTCCTATTTTACTTGGCTCTGCAACACCATCAATAAGTTCGCTCCATAATGTAAAAACAAAAAACTGGGCGTTTTTTCAACTCAAGAAAAGATTTTCAGGAACATTACCCACAGTTCAAACTGTTTCTTTAACAGAAAATAAAAACAGAAAACAATTTTGGATTAGCAAAGAATTAGAAGCAGCCATTAAACAACGTCTAGAAAAACGCGAACAAACAATTGTTTTTATTAATCGTCGCGGTTTTAGCTTTTTTGTACAATGCAAAAATTGTACGTTTATTTTTTCATGTACAACATGTTCAGTAAGCCTCACATTACATGAAGATAATCGCTTAGTATGCCATTATTGTACCTATTCATTGGCATTACCCCATGCATGCCCTGCATGCAAAGGACATGCTGATGATTTTTTAAAAAAAGGTATTGGCACGCAAAAGGTAGTAACTATTTTAGAAAAAATGTTTCCACAGGCAAAAATTGCACGTGCAGATATGGATACAACCACTAAAAAAAAGGTATGGCAACAAACGATTGCTGATATGATGAATGGAAGCATCGATATTCTGGTTGGCACGCAAACAATTACTAAAGGTTTTCATTTTCCCAACGTTACGCTCGTGGGAGTTTTATGGGCCGATTTGCATTTAGGATTTCCTGTGTATAATGCAGCTGAAACTGCGCTACAACAATTAATTCAAGTTGCAGGCCGTGCTGGCAGAAATCATACTCATGGCGCAGTTATTATTCAAGCAATGGCAGAACATCCCTTATTTCAGCATTTAAATGAGATTGATTATTTAAAATTTTATGCTGAAGAAATGCAAACACGCACAGCATTACAATATCCTCCTGCATCACGCTTTGCTGAATTAGAACTGAAACATATTAATGAAAAAAAATTGGAACAAGAAGCATATCATGTCATTAATTGCTTACAAGATCATGTTGAAAAAAACAGATTATCAGTAATAGTGCTCGGGCCAGCAAAACCCCCTGTTTCTAAAATAAAATCAATTCATAGCCGCAAAATTTATATTAAAGGGGGAGATTTTGCTGAGATTATAGAGTTGTGTCAGAAGATAGAGAAGAAAAAGTATAGTAGTTCAATTTATTTTACGCCTAATCCACTTGCATAAAAGATTTAATCCCCAACTTAGACCGTTGGGGGCCCGCACAAAAATTATATTTTTTGTGAAATTTTCCTAGGGGTTTCTTGTCCAAACGCCTAGAACCCCAGACACAACCATCCTGCTTGACCTCTTTCGGCATGAACTCGGGCTCTCACCTGCTACGCAGACTACGCAGCTTCAAACCCTCATCGGGCTACGCCCTCTTGGCAACATGGCCTCATGAGACTTTTTACTTATTATTTTTTTACAAAATAAATTTCCTCAAGCCATTGTAAAAAAAGACCAAATCATTCATAATTGTAATAAAGATTATATTCTAACACATTGGATATAAAGGATTATAGATGAAAAAGGAAATATTATCAGACCTAGCCATCCTTGGCTACCTTCTTTTGCAGGACTTGCATTAACCGCCATACTTCTTGCAAGCCTTTATGCTTATTTCGATTATTACTGGAGCAATCCAAGCTCTTCTTTGGATAGTCTCTCAATTCCAGAAATAGAACCAGGAGTTAAAAATTAATTGATAATATAACTTGGAGATAGCAATGAAGAATGCAATTATCGTGAGTATATTATGCGGATTATTAAGCATTTCACTGGGATTCGGTGCCATGATACAAACTAAAAAAGACCCAGCAGGCGATCTCAATCAAAAATATACTGTTACCGAAACATACTTAATACTCAATCTCGATCAAGAAAATGCAGGAATAGAAAATGTGTCAATAAAGAATGCGTTAAGAGACCAGCTTAAGCAGATAACAGATAAGATCGTTGTAAAATATTTCTCCAACACCAATCGTTTGGCACTGGGAAAACCTGGATCTGATGAGGGAGATTTTACTTTAGAAAATATTCAGAGAAAAAATATTGAAAACAACATCTCTTCAATGAAAAATATTTTTAATGAAAATAAATCTCTTTATTTATATATCAAAAATCCCGAGCTCAAAATATATCATGTAATAGGTTATCAGACAGGCCCTGAGAAAACAAAACCTAGCTCTTCTTGGCTACAATCTTTCGTTTCGGTTGCATTACCAACAGCAGCTCTTGCTGCATGGCTTTATATTTATCTCAATTATTGGAAAACCCCAAGCTCTTTAAATAATTATTCAATGCCAACATGGGTAGCCCCAGAAACAATACTTAAAGAGTATCCACAACAAAAAATTCCTTCCTATAATGCTTTAATTCCGCAATAGATTCATAGACATCGCTCAATGCGCGATGCTGATCATTTTTTTTATATTCAATATTGGGACTTTGTGGATACCATCGTTTTGCTAATTCTTTAATAGTCGAAACATCAACAATACGATAGTGAAGATAGTGTGGAATTTGTGGCATATATTTATCTAAAAAAACTCGATCCTGCCAGACAGAATTTCCGGCAAGAACTCCTGTATGGATAGGACAATGTTTTTTAATAAATGCTAATGTTTCTTCGTATGCCTGTTCTAGCGATATAGTTGAAGTGCGTACCGCATCAGTTAATCCCGTTTTACCATGATGATCTTGGCACCACTTTCCCATACCAGCAAGTTTTTCTTCTGGTTGGTGGATAATAAATGATGGGCCTTCTTCGAGCACATTAAGATTACCATCCGTAATCACGCATGCAATTTCCAAAATAACATCTTGAGCGATATTCAATCCGGTCATTTCAAGATCAATCCAAACCAAATTTCCCACAACATTATTTTTTCCCACAAACAACCTCTAATAAATGATTTTAAATTCATAAAAGCATAACATCGGCATACCATATTTGCTAACAAAATAAAAAATCAATATTAGATAGTCTCTATCTGATGATTTTGACAAAATAAAATTTTGGACATTATACTACGGTAAAAATTAAACAATAATCGCGCAATGGAAAATAATGAAACAGCTATCATTACAAATATTTTTGCTATCGCTATGCATTTGCAGTATTTATGCATATTCTACTGATTTTGTTACCATCGCAATACTTGCCAAAGATAAAGAACATACCCTGCCACTCTATTTACAATGTATTGAAAATCAAACATGGCCGGCCGAAAAAACATATCTTTATATTCGAACTAATAATAATAATGACAATACAAAACAGCTGCTTGGCAATTGGATTGATAAGGTTGGTCATCGCTATGCAAAAATCTATTTTGATGATTCAGATGTTGATGTTCCAGTACAAAATTTTGGCCAACACGAATGGAATTACACACGATTTCAAGTTTTAGGTGCTATTAGACAAGCATCAGTTGATTGGGCATACGAAAACAATTCTCATTACTTTGTAGCAGATTGTGATAATTTTATTATTCCTGAAACACTTGAAAGTATGATGAAAATAAATCTACCAATCGTAGCTCCTATGCTGCGTTGCTATTCACAGAAATATTACTCAAATTATCACGATATTGTTGATGAAAATGGTTATTACACCCCATCTGTACCCTATTACCAAATTCTTGATCAAAGCATTAAAGGTATCATTGATGTAGCAGTTGTACATTGCACGTATTTTATCAGACATGAAGTATTAAACACCGTATGTTACGACGATGAATCTGCGCGTTATGAATACGTGATTTTTAGCGATTGTGCACGCAAGCACAATATTCCACAATATATCGATAATCGCATTATCTATGGCTATATTTCTTTTGCTGAAAATAAAGAAGAATTATTGAGAGAAAAATTTTTTGAGAACATGTCACACATTGATTAATATGGCAATTATGATATTCTAATTGAGTAATTTATAAAAACAAACAAGTATATACAACAAGATTTTAAATATAAAAAACTCACATGAATAAAAAATTATTGCTTCTTTGTTTTATTTTTAATTTCAACAATTTTCTACCACTTTCTGGTATGACTCACTATTGTACTAACCATAAAGAAAAGGTTTTATCTCAACCAAGAACATATTTTAGTCGAGAAAGTGGCACAAACGGAATAACAAGCAATGGCACATTTATCTTCAGCAGGCCTTACAATTCAAAAATTGCTACCTGCTTTGCAGGAGAATTCTCTAAGGGTCTTTCGAAAAGTTTGGATAAAAATCCTCTCTCTATAATCAATCTTTCAACAAGTACTCAAGATGGCTATACGTTTAAAAACATCGATAACCGAACTCCCGTATCATGCATTCATCTTCTCAATGATAAAACAATGGCAATAGGGCATGGTAAAAAAATCTATATTGCACAAGATAATGGTAGTAGATTGATTTATTTCATCAATAATTTTTTCGCTTACCCACGTCAACCTCGTAAGCTTAGTAAAGTTTTAGAACTTTCTCCTCAACTTGGTGTAGAAGATAGTATTGCCACAATTGAAAGTAGTCTATCTCATCTTATTGTGATTTCAAAAAAAGGGCACATTTCAACCTGGCAAAAAGTTAATAACGTTATTCAGGAAAGCAGCTTCAAAACATTTGACCACACATCTCCTTTTTTTTCTTATGCGGTAAACCAAGAAAAAAATATACTGTGCATGGGTTTAGATCATGGTAAAATTTTCACTGCCAATATAGCAAATCTTAATAAACACACTATTACGCATTCACTTGATGCAGCTCTAAAAATTAATTGTATGAATTTCCAAAATAATACGCTTTTTGCATCTGCATTATGTGATTGCCATCAAATACTTCCCACTACAAAAAATAGTAATCGTTGTAACAACAAACATGTACTTTTATCATTTGAAGAATGTAATCAAGCTGAAAACACTTTGCCTAAGATGACAGGAAAAGAAACGCTCCTTTCTTTTCCTGAATTATGTCCAAAAAAAGCGGTATTATTGCCAAATGGTTTATTCGTATCACACACAGCACTATGCAACAAAAATGTTTCTGATCTTGAGGAAGATGAAATTATTAAAGAGGTAATTGCAGTACATAGCCCTGATAATATTCAAAATCTATTAACTATTGATACCACTTGTATGAGAGCAATCGAATATCCTGTCCATCCAATAATAACAGGTAATGAAATTCATATGCTGGGTGAAATAAGAAACGATTTTTCCAATTACATGATATATTTTCATCGAATCTATACACCAAATAAATTTGGTATTATAGCAAAATATGCATATTACACTCAATTAATGAATTATATCAACAAACGATCTTATTTTTCAGTGACAATGCATTTTCTGATTCCTGCATTACTGTTATATGCAGCAAGTCGCTATTTTTCAGATTGATTTTAACCTTCTGTTTGATTACTCTTTATATTCAAAGCCCCATTCTGCATATACGAATGGGGCTTTGTAAGTGATATGATAAAGCAAACTTAGTTAAAGCTCCTACAAATATTATTCCAAAACATTGATTTCAAATTCTTTTATGGGGATCCTCAATAGCCCAGCTTCTATCCCCAATTTCGACGAGTCTTCATTGGGGTCCCCATATGAAGAATGAGGATGGGGTAAGAGGAATGGGTATATAAGCATTCAGCATGGGGCTAATAGAGCTATAATACAAGGTTAACATATGCAAAAATTACGCATCGGTGTTCTTATGGGCGGCAAATCACTTGAAAAAGAAGTTTCTTTCAATTCAGGCAGAACCATTTGTGATCACTTAGATACTACACGATATGTTGCAGTCCCCTTATTTCAAAAAAGTGCACACATTTATATTTTACCATGGCACTTTTTACATCGAGGTAAAACCACTGATTTTGAACACAGACTTGCAAGTGAAGCTCAAGAAATTGCATGGGATGATTTAAAAAAACATATTGATCTTATTTATATTGCGCAACATGGCCGATATGCAGAAGATGGCTGCTTACAAGGATTTCTTGAAATACTCGATATCCCCTATATAGGATCTGATATTTTAGCAAGTGCACTGCGTGGCGATAAACATATGCATAAAATAGTATTGCGTAATGCCGGTATTGAAGTTCCTGAATATATTGTTGTTGAGCCAGATGCAATTGATAATTTCGAAAAACATAAAGATCATATTTTTACGCAGCTAAAAACTATTGCCAGCACAGAATATATTGTAAAACCTTATAATGAAGGTTCAAGTTTAGGCATTTCTATCGCAGATAAAAATACATTAGAAGATGCATTAAAAAAAGCCTGCTACATTGAACCACATAAAAAAAAACGAGTAGTTGTCGAAGAAAAAATTATTGGCATGGAATTTACTTGTATTATTTTAACCGATCATAATACAGGTGAATTTTTTGCTTTACCACCAACAGAAAGTATTGCCGATGCTGAAGTTGGTTTTTTTGATTATGAACAAAAATATATGCCTGGACGTGGTATTAAGCGCACGCCTGCACACTGCTCACCTGAAATAACTGAGCGTATTCAACAAACATGCATCAAAGTAATGAATGTTTTAGGATTTACCACTATGGGACGAATCGATGGATTTGTAACAAAAGATGGCAGAATAATTATTATTGATCCCAACACACTTTCTGGCATGGCACCTTCAAGCTATATTTTTAATCAAGCAGCAGAAATTAATATGAGTCCATCACAGCTTATTAATTTTATAATTGAAGGCGAACTTAAGCGATATAGTATGGATACTGTTAGTGATGATCAAGATACAATGGATAATTCACTCATGAATACTCATAAGACTCGCATCGCTGTTTTGCTCGGTGGTGCATCACATGAAAAAGAAACTTCCCTTGATTCAGGCCGCAATGTATTTTATAAATTATCTCCACAAAAATATGATGCCATTCCTTTATTTGTAACCAGTACACTAGAATTATATAAGCTCACACAATCACAACTTGTGCGAAATTCAACAAAAGAAATTGTCGATTTATTACAAGAATCTCAAAAAATAAAATGGTCTGATGTACCACATATAGCAGATTTTGTCTTTAATGCACTGCATGGTGGCGAAGGTGAAAATGGATCAGTACAAGGTACTTTAGAAATACTCGGATTACCCTACAATGGTTCATCCGTGCTTACCAGCGCATTATGCATGAATAAATATAAAACCAATGAATTTCTTGCAATGAATGGCTTTGATGTACCACAAAGTGTGTTCGTGAAAAAAGATGAATGGGTCAACTCTGCTAAGGTTTTCAATTATGTTGCTGAATTATCATACCCTCTTATTGTCAAACCACATGATGATGGTTGCAGCGTAATGGTGCAAAAAGTAGCCAATGATGATGAACTTATTGCATCTATCGATGCAATAATGCAAAAAAAAGATTCCGTACTTATAGAAGAATATATTACGGGAATGGAATTAACTGTTGGTGTAATTGGCAATAGTACAATACACGTACTACCGCCAAGCCAAGCAATTAGTGCTCATGCAATACTTTCGATTGAAGAAAAATTTTTGCCTGGTGCCGGCGAAAATCAAACACCAGCACCATTGCCACAAGAAACATTACGTTTTGTACAAGGTGTAATCGAAAAAGTTTATACAACAGTTGGTTGCAAGGGATACGCGCGTATTGATTGCTTCTACCAAAATGCAGCAATAAGCCCCACCGGCAAAGAACGTGTGGTAATTTTAGAAATAAATACATTGCCGGGATTAACTCCTGCAACTTGTTTATTTCATCAAGCAGCAGAAATTGGACTGAAACCAATGGAATTAATTGAAACTATCATCAATTTTGGTTTTGAAGAACATAGAGGAACAAATACCGAAAAACAAATTTCATCACAAGCTACTATTGAAATGTCTCAATAATTAAATATGAATGATAATAGCTGTATCAAATCGATTATATAATCATGGTAAACCGGTAATTTTTTTTCTTCATTATGTGATATGTAAGGAACCTCGCCACCAGTATTTTGCGTATTTTCAATGTTTCCTATTATTTTATAGATAACAATAATTTTTTGAGTAATCGCTTGCTCCATTCCTTCAATGACTTTTTTATACTCAATATCCATTGGATAACTCAATAATTGATGAGCTCTTACTTTGTTTATAAATCTTTCAGAAATATACTTTGGGAATAATATTTTTTCTGAGCTTTTTTGCAATTGTATCAGAGCAGGAGCTTTTTTTATCCAATTTTGTATCTTTATATACGATTGTGTTTCATCAGCATTCTGCTCATATTCTGCAGATAGTACACGAAAATATTTCTCTGATTCATACGCATTCATGCCAAATGATAAGCCTTTTTTTGAATCATCTTCTGGTACATTGTGTAAGTCAATGACCTGAGTTGAATCAACCTTAATAGACAATTCAATGATTGGATAATTTTTAAATTGAACGATTTGACTACCCTTTAATTGTACAAAAAAAACCATACACACAGCGGTAATCTTCTTCAAGCCTAATATATATTTCATCGGAAAATTCCATTAAAAAAAGAAGCGAAATTGTTCTACTATTTTTTTGTATCAGAGTAGCTTCTTTTGCCAAATAAGCAACGATAATACAATAATTTAACAATCTCTGTTGCTACAAAATAAACAGTCGTAATGGATAAGATCATAAACATAGTGTATGCCGTTGGGTGTTTAAAAAGAAATATGTTTTGACCTAACATAGTAAACGGTAACACAATGATAATACCTGCTGCCATACTACATAAACTCAAAAGTAACATCGAGGGGCGATGAGCTTTGCAGAATGGCAAAGTGGTTCGTAATGAAAAAATAAAAACTAACTGACCCAAAGCAGCTGCAATAAACCAACTTGTTTGCAATGTTGCTGGATCGGATTTGAAAAACATAAAAATAATAAAATCAAAAAATGAAATAACCACACCAAAAAGAAGTACTACAAGACCTATATCTTTTAATGAATAACGCAATGGTCTTTTTAACTCTTGGTAAGTTACACTATCAGATGATATACCAATCAATGGAAAATCAGTTATCAGATCTAAAAATAATAATTGCAAAGGCAACATAGGCAAATAATTGAGCCATAAAGAAGAAAGCGCTAAAGAATAAAAATGACCTACATTGCAGGCAATAGTAACTTTAATATATTTTAGTGTATTGATAATTATTTTTCTTCCTTCTTCCACTCCTAACATTATATTCAATAAGCTTTTTTGTAATAATATAATTTCTGCCGCTTCTTGTGCTACACGAGCTGCATCTTTTACCGCAATACCAACTTGAGCAATTTTAAGCGCAGGCGCATCATTAATACCATCTCCAATATATCCCACAGAATAGGTACGTTGCAAAAGCGAAATGATCTCATATTTTTGTTGAGGATTAACTCGAGCAAAAATAGTACGTCCATTCACCAGCTCTGTTTTTTCTTGTTCATTTGCTTTTTCAAAATCAGATCCAAGCACCACATTATCATGATTATTTTCTAATCCCAGTTGTTGCGCTATAAAAAAACAGACATCTCGACTATCTCCACTCAGAATCTTAATTTGAACATCCAATGCTTGTGCCTTTTTTATTGCAGTCAAAGCCGTACTATTAAGAGGATCAACAAATGCAATTAATCCTATTGAATCGTATTTTATATCGTCATCATTAATAAATTCTGTTTTTACCTTTTTTTCTGGGACTTCTTTTATTGCAACTGCAATAACACGATTGCTTTTCGTTTCATTATCACTCATCCATGCTTTAAGCTTTTCCAGTTCATCTGATTGCAATGGAACACAATGTTCCACAACATATTCAAAAGAACCCTTGGTAATAAAAAAATGAGTATTATTTTTTTGAGCAAATGTAATAGTACGATGACGCTCATAAGTGAAAGGTAATGTCTTAATCACCGTATATTGCGCAATTTCTTTCGATTGTTCGGGAGTTAATTTTTGTACAATAGCGGCATCAAAGCTATTGGATGTTATAGTAGTATCAGCAGAAAGAGCTGCAAAAATAAGACTGTCATAATTATCGGAATTATATACGTCTTTCACTTTTAAGTTATTTTCTGTTAATGTCCCGGTTTTATCAGCACAAAAAACATTGATTCCACCCAAATCTTCTATAGCAGATAATCTTTTTACAATTATTTTATGCTTATGGAGTGCCATAGCACCACGAGTCAAACAAAAAGTAATAACTATGGGCAATGCCGAAGGAATAGCAGTAATAGAAAGCGCTGCAGCAAAAAATAGTATATTAATAAAAGAAATATGGTCTGTTTTAATAAACAGATTAATAAAAATAATAACAGCAAGGCTTATAAGAATTAATATCAAAACAAAACGAGCAAGTTGCATACTATTTTGCGCAAGATTACTTTTAATAATGGTATGCGTAGCCAATGCAGAAATAGAACCTAATTGTGAATGAACTCCTGTTGCAAAAACTACGCCAATTCCAGACCCATCCGTTACAACAGTACCAGCAAAAGCAGATGTCGTTGTTTTCCACAATTCTGTTATTGTTTCTTGAGGTAATTCATGCATTTTGTGGATAGGAATAGATTCACCGCTCAAACTTGCTTCATCAATCATAAGGTTATTACTATCAATAATACGACAATCAGCAGGGACAATATCACCTGCCTTCAGCACAATAATATCCCCAGGAACAATAGTACTTACCTCAACTTTTTGATCAGTTCCATTTCGACGTACTAAAATAGATGCTTCAAGATAAGCCTGCAACAATTCCATTGCTTTATTGCTATGATATTCTTGGTAAAAACCAATTGCAGTATTGATTATCATAATCATGATAATAATAATAGATTCGGTGTATTGCTGTGTAAAAAAGTAAAGTATCGCAACACATACAAACATAAAAATAAAAGGATTTTTAACCTGATTGAAAAAGATAGTCAACGCGGTTACATTCGTGCGTTGTAATCTATTAGGACCATACGTAATGAAACGCTTTTTTGCTTCTTGTTCAGTCAGCCCGCAAGACGTTGTCTGCAAATCATCAAAAACCTTTTCTACGCTCAAATTACTATAAAAAAGAAAATCTTTATTCATGATATTTATTCTTAAAAGAGTAGTACGTGAGTTTCACCGTTTCAGCAATTATCATGTTAAACATAATCACACCGATTAACCATGGCGCGTGTTCTAAACGCGGAGATGAGAATAAAAAGATTGTATGTCCAATAGTTGTAAAAGGTAAAATAAGAGCGGTTAAAACAACAAACAAAGAAAGCCCCATCAATAACCGTGATGGTCGATGAGCTCTGAAAAATAACATTGGCGCACGAAACAAGAAAATAAAAATAACTTCTGAAATAGTACTAGTGATAAACCAACTTGTCTGTAATGTTTCAGGAAAATGGGATCGAAACACCAAAAAGATCGTAATATCGGCAATAAACATAATAGTCCCAAAAAGCACAATTAAAATCGCAGCATCAGTCATATCATACGTGACCGGTTTTTGTACTTCTTGCTCACTAACATTATCGGTAGAGATAGCAATCATAGGCAAATCAGTCAGCAAATTTAAAAATAATAATTGCATAGGAAGCATTGGTGGATAATTCACTAAAAGCGAGGCTACTGCTAACGCATAAAAATGACCAAAACTAGGTGCATTAGTCATTTTCGTGTACTTCAGTGTATTAACAATAGTACGTCTTCCCTGCTCAATTCCTAAAATTACTGAACTTAAGCTTTTACGTAGCAAAATAATTTCAGCTGCTTCACGTGCAACTGAAGCAGCATCATTCACCGCAAAACTAACATGCGCCATTTTCAGTGCTGGCGCATCATTAATACCATCGCCCATGTAGCCAACAGAATATTTATCTTTTAAATGTTTAATAATTTCATATTTTTGTTCTGGATTTACTCGAGCAAAAATTGATCGGTTATGAGCTAAAAATATTTTTTCTTCTTCCGTAGCTTTTTCAAAATCAGATCCTAATACAACATTGTTAATATCTTCTTCAAGGCCAAGTTGTTGGGCAATAGTAAAGCAAACGTGTTTGCTATCGCCACTTAATATTTTTATATCAATTCCAAGCGATTTTGCTTTTTGTACCGTTGTTAATGCAGTGCTTTTGAGCGGATCTTGAAACGCAATTAAGCCAATTGTCTCATAATCATGATCGTCAGCAGTAATGTCGTAAGCTCCATTACCATAATCAGATATATTTTTAGTTGCTACTGCCAAAATACGATTTCCTTTTGATTCTTCTGTTTCAATCCATGAAGCTATAATATTTTTTTCTTCTTGATTTAAAAAAGAACATTTTTCTATAACTACTTCCGGAGATCCTTTTATAATAAGCGTATGCACTCCTTCTTTCTGCACAAGCGCCATGCTTTGGCGTTTTTGTGGCGTAAAAGGAATATCTTTTACCAATGTATGTTTCTTGCCATGTTCAGCATATTCCTGAGTTAATTTTTTTTGTAACGCTAACTCAAAACCTTTCGTAGCACTTTCTTTTGTTGCAGTTTGAGGCGGACAAGAAAGTACCGCATACATAATTATCTCATCAGGATTTTTAGCATAAATAGCATCGACAGTTAATGCATTTTCGGTGAGCGTTCCTGTTTTATCAGTACAAAAAACTTCTATAGATCCCAGATCACCAATTGCAGATAACCGTTTTACGATAACATTATTTTTTTTCAGGGATGATGCACCCTGCGATAAACAAAAGGTAATAACCATCGGCAAACCTTCTGGTATTGCCGTAATGGTAAGCGCTGCAGCAAAAAGGAAGAAATCAACAAAATTAAGTTCACCACCATGCTTTACAATGTGCACTAAAGCAGTGAGCAGTAAACTAAAAAAAATAAGATATATCGTAAATTTGGCAATAGAAACAGAACCTTTTTCAAGACTACTTTTAGTAATCACCTGCGCCGTCAATGCTGCAAGTGTGCCAAGCGCACTTTGAGAACCAGTTGCAATAACAACACCGACACCTTTACCATGTGTTACCACGGTTCCCGTAAAACCAATATTTTCAGCTTTATACATATCGGTTATTGCTTCTTGCAATGGTTCAGCATGTTTAATAACAGCAATAGATTCACCCGTTAAACTCGATTCATCAATGGTGAGATTATCCACTTCAATAAAACGACAATCAGCAGGAATAACATCTCCTGCTGAAAGTATTATAATATCTCCCGGCACTAATTGATTAATATCAATATTTATTTCTGAGCTATTGCGGCGTACCGTAACTTGAGACATAAGACATTTTTTAAGAGCCTGCATTGCAGTATTGCTACGATATTCTTGGTAAAAACCAATTCCTACATTCACTGCAATAATGACAAAAATGATGATACATTCAGCAATTTTTCCTGTGAACAAATATGCAAGACCTATCACAAAAAAAATACACATAAAAGGACTTAAAAGCTGGGCCTTAAGAACATCAAGCCATGTAATTTCTGTTTCTTTTATTTCATTTAAGCCATATTTCTTCAGACGATCAGCAACTTCATCCTGAGTAAGACCCTTGTGTATAGTTTTCAATTCCTTTAATGCATCTTCAATTGATAATGAGGTATATAAAGAAAAATTTTTACGTTCCATTTTTTGATTCCTTTTTTGGTAGTCAGTCTAAGTCATTTGAAACATTTGTTGCAAGGTTTAGTCTTATATTTGACGATCTCTCATAACAACATTTTTTTCTCTCTATCTGCATATAACCTTTTTTTGTTTTTCCTCAAGTACGTTATATAATTGGAGATGGAGATAAATTCCACTATTTTGCAGGATTAACAAATGAAAACAATTAAGATTGTTTTTTCACTCAATTGTTTATTCAGCTTAATGCCAACACTATTTGGAGCAGATAATAAAGTTTCATATAGACAAATGCTTCAACAGCACAAACAACCTACATTTATATTAAAAAAAGATAGTCTTTTGTATTGGCATCCTGATGATACGCTTGCTATCATAACGAACAA
Organism: Candidatus Babelota bacterium; assembly: GCA_039809905.1. Classification (GTDB taxonomy): domain Bacteria; phylum Babelota; class Babeliae; order Babelales; family Vermiphilaceae; genus SOIL31. The sequence goes on from JBDHVY010000001.1 coordinate 468,775, forward strand.
TTTGGATATTGAAATAATGGAACCTCTCTTGGATCTAAAATATGGCATACTTCAACAATTACAACAACGCGCCGTGATCAAAGAAATTGAAATTGAATTAGATGATCGCAATATGTACCAAGATCAGTTCCGAATAACAATGACAATTGAAAGCACAGTACAAAAATGCAAAAATATATATGATATCAGCGCTCCATATACTCACTACATCGTATCTCTCAGGAATACATACATAAATCCTACGTTAAAAAATATATTCTCTCATATTTTAAAAGATGGCTATTCAGACATTATTTTAGCTGATAGTTCAAAAACAGGAGTTTATATGGGATTATCAAGTATTGTATCTGTAAAGTCTGTCAGTTCGTATTTAGAAAACCCTCAGCACATCTTCTACACTCTTGAAAATATATCTGCCGTAAAAAAGCCTTTTGGCCAAAATAATACCAATTCTGTTTGCAAGGATATACTTCTTACCCTCAAATCTATACATCATCAAAAATATTATCTAGAAGTTTCGGCTCTTTATCTTCCCTTTCTTTTGCCACGCATGTCATCTTCCATCAAACCAAATCATGTATCCGACTATGATCAAAAAGATCATTATTTTGTCAGGATTACAACTGAAAAGGGTACCTGTGAGTTTAAAATTAATGAAAGTGCAGAAATTAAAATATACGAAACATCAGTAGAACCAGATAAAAAAACATATGGTGAAAATGAAACACAACAAAAACCTATATTACCTCAACGAAGAACTCAAAAACTTAGTATTCCTACTAAAATCATGACAAAAAAATCTTTCTTTAATCTTTTTATAATAGGTTTAATAACAGGATTCTTTGGATCCTATGCATTATCAAAATTAATGAAGTGCTTAGCGTAATTATTAAAACTAATTTTACTTTTACTTTACATCTACATGTATTTCATTCTAGGCTTTGCAACGAAATAAGCATAAATAATAACCCTTATTTTTTGTATAACAAACTTCGTTTATGTTCGCAGTTAATTTCAAAATCTTTTACGGGGACCTCAATAGCCCAATCTTCATTTCATTTTTATCCCCAATTTCGCCGAGTCTTCATTGGGGTCCCCGTACGAAGAATGAGGACGGGGTATAGGCACCGATTCCGGAGGGTGGCGAAGGAATGAGTATAGAAGTATGGAGCATGGGGCTATAGTCGATTATGAAAACAATAACTTTCTTTTTTTTTATCGCGATTATAGCACATACAGCCTCATCATCAGCAATGTATTTTATTCGCCATAACAAAAATGCACAAGCTACAGAAAAATGTTATTGTGCAATTAAGGATAATAATACCAAAAAAGTAAAAAAATATATTAAGCAAGGGGCGAATGTCAACTACGTACCTGAAACAGACAATCCCTTTAAACAAAATTTTCTACAACTTGCTCTATATAAAAAAAGTATACCAATCATAGAATTATTACTCGGCGCAAATGCCATGAATGTCAACAGTCATCCTACTGGCAGTATGCCACCTCTCCATTATGGAGTCTTATCAGGTAATCCTGTTATCGTCAATTTATTGCTTAATCATCCAACAACAAATATCAACATTACTGACCATGATGGTTGTATTTGTCTATTCACCGCTTTTGATAGTATATCAGCCCATAATCGATTGATAGCAAAAGCCCTATTAGATAGAAAAATAGATATAACCATACCTAACCAAAAAGGCGATACAATACTTCATTATGTTTGTAAAAAAGCATCTCTTGATTGGGTTAATCTTATTTTAACCACCGATAATCCATTACTTAATACTCAAGACACCTATGGAGATACTCCAGTACATGTCGCGTGTTACATGAATGCTGCTTCTATTATACAAGCGATGTTATCAAGCAAACATTGTATTAACCTACAACTTCGCAACAAAAATGGACATTCAGTCATTGATATCGCTTTTTACCATAAATACGACGGTATTCTTTCTCTTTTTTTTGACAAACACTTTAAAGAACTTATGTCCGCATATCCCAAAGATCAAAGAATCTTTGATTTTGCAATACGCGCTAATAAACCGACAATATTAGAAAAAATACTGCCATCACGACATACTAATAGCTCCAACCAAGATGGCCTTACTCCCCTCATGATTGCAAGCGAAAAAGGACATAGTAAAATTCTAAAATTGTTACTTAAAGAAAAAAAATGCAAACCATTATTTAAAAATCAATTCGATCGAATAGCCCTGCATTATGCAGCTGAATATGGAAATCTTAAATGTGTTAAAATTTTATGCAACTATGGCGCTCTTAACCAACAAGATTATCTTAAAAACACCCCTTTACATTTTGCCAGCGCACATAAACATATTGAGGTCATCGATTATTTGATTGAAAAAAAAGCAAAGCCATTGATAGGAAACAAAAAAGGTTTTATACCTCTTGTTATCATCTATAAAAACAATATTCAGAGTAATCTTAAAAAAACAACTTTAGATTATATGATTCATGCAAGAGATAAACAGCAGAATACATCATTTCATATGCTGACTGAAATTAAGAATATTCTCTATGATTCTTACGATTATGATGATTTGCTGAATTTTCTTTTTGTTAATCATCTTGATATATATGCTCGAAACAAGAAAGGAGAAACAGTTTTCGATAAGATAAACACACAATATAACATATCATTTGTCTCATCCATAATGAAGCAAAGCTTTTTGCGCGTATCATCTGATCGTCTACCATGTGCCTTATTTAGGCAGATGTTGGATATAATTGCAATAAAAGATGTGTTTCCTCTTATTCTTATTTTTTATTATAAACTCAATATCGAAACCATCTTTGCCAAAATATGTAAAAAAAATATAAATGATGACATTATGTCCCATCCTACACAAAGACTAAAAGAATTCAAAGCAAATTTATCCAATAATTTATGTTATTTTCCATTGTTATTCAGATCTGTAGAAGATTTTTATCAACGGCAAAAATAATGATCAAATGCCTTTGCTTTTTCTTTACATATCCTCTATTTAATGTAAATATTTCCGAAAATACTACTTAAAGGATAAATATTATATGAAGCATATAAAAATAAAAATGTTTATCGCATTACTATTTCTGAGCAATGTCACCCTAGGCATGATAAGAAAAAATCCATCGCCAACTAATTATGCCCTTGAAGCAATAAAAAAGGATTCTCCCATTGAATTACATATTGCATCTATGTTTAATGCAGATATGAGTTATAAGGATGACTATGGAAACAACTTACTATTATTAGCAATAAAAGAAGGAAAAGAGCACGCAGCTAATTATCTTTCTTCTCACCCATATTTTCAAAATAATGTAGTAATGGATGATCAAAATATTTTCGGAGAAACTGCTTTAATATGCTCATCATTACTCAATTACAAAACAACAATCTCAAATATATTAAAAATAAAAGATGTTAACCTTAACATACAAGATTATCGTCGCAAATCAGCTTTACATTGGGCTGTTTATCATTCAGACAATGATATTATTCGACTATTTATAGAAAAGGGAGCTAATCCAACAATGCAAAACGAGCACGGAGCAACCGTTGCTTTTTATGGTGCTCTTAATAATCGCCATCTTGATCCACTAATTGCAGAAAAAATTATACTGGCAAAAGATACCTGTGGAAATACACAATTTCACTTACTTACAATGGCTAATATAAGAAAAATGACAGAAGAATCAGACACTACTCTTTGTGACTGGTTGTGTCATATTCTTAATAACTTCATAAGATATAACCTCAATTTCTTAAGTTTAAACAATTGTTGCCTGAACCCCGTAGAAACGGCATACGAGAAATATTGGAAATTATATTATAAGCACAAAACAAAAAAATCGTTTTGCTCAAAAAAACTGAATACTCAGGAAGAAATATTACATATTTTGTTACTGTGTTATTTCCAGCACAGACAAAATGATCCTTTTATTTCTTATTCTCCCTATGTACAGCAATTGAATATAGAAACAGCAATGGCACAAAAATACATCGGCAATAAATCTTATTATCACTACTATACCATTGATACTAAAGATAAAATAAGACAAGAACTATGCGCTGATCAAACAAATATTCCAACAGTTTGGATACATCACACTCAACAAAAATGAAGGATTATATGAAGCACATAAAAACAAAAATGTTTTTCACCTTATTTTTTATCGGTAATACCATCATAAGTATGGATATAATCAAGGTAGATAAAACACCATCGGTATCAACACAAAAAGCTATTGATGCAATAGAAAATGATTCACCTAAAGACTTAGCAGCAGCACTTGCAATGGGTGCAGATATTAGTCATATAAGTAAACGTAACAATAATTTATTATTATTAGCAACAAGAAAGGGCAAAGAAAAAACGGCTCTCTATCTTGTTATTCAACCACATTTTCAAAATAATACCGTAATCAATGAACAAAATATTTTTGGCGAAACTGTTTTAATATGCGCAGCTTATCAGGGCTATAAAACATTGGTAGAAAATCTGTTAAAAATAAAAAATATTAATCTTGATCTGCAAGATGTCCATGGCTATGATGCATTATTCACTGCGATCACACGAGAAAAAAGCGATATTACCAAATTACTTATGGAATATAATGCTAATCCAACAATTCAAAATGAACACGGAGCAACTACTGCTTTTTCTCGGAATATTCTTAGTAATTCAACAATTGATTCTTCAATAAGAACAAAAATCATTAAAGCTAAAGATATTAATGGAAACTCTCAACTTCACCTGCTCGTAGCGGCAGATATAGGGAAAATGGCAAACACCTCAAAAAAAACCATTGATTCTTTATTTTCTAATATTCTTGAAAATTTAATAAAACATGGAACAAGTATATGGGAAATAAATAACTATAATATGCTTCCTGTAGAAACTGCATTTCAAAAATATAATGAATTACATCAACAATTCGCCTTAACAAAAAGATCTTATTTAAAAAAACGTTTAGACAATCAAGAAAAAATATTACATATTTTATTACTCTATTATTTAAAGGAAACATCAGGCAAACCAATTCTTATTTCAACACCATCACATACACACGGATTGAATATCGAAACAGTAATAGCACAAAAATACAATCAGAATGAATGCTATTACAAAGATTATACTATTGAATATAAAGATAAACTAAAACAGCAACTCTGGGCTCATCAGATAAACATCCCCCCTGTTTGGATATCACATGTTTACATTGCACCTACAATAATAGATGAATATGGTGATACCAATTATAATTCCTTGAAATAACAAAAGCTTGCGTACATTATGATTAAAAAAAATAATTGCAGTATTCATTTTATAGAAAGGATGAATATCACATGAAGCACATAAAAACAAAATTATTTTTTTTATTACTTTTTATCAGCAACGTCATCAGCAGCATGGATATATTGCAAGCAAAAAAGAAATCATCTCCAGCAACAAAAGCTGCTCTTAATGCTATAACAAATGATTCAGTTAACTCCTTGAAAGCTGCACTTTCACAAGGCGCAGATATCAGCTGTGTAACTAAAAATGGAAATACTTTACTATTATCAGCTACCCAAAGACAAAAAAAGAAAACCTCTCTGTATCTTTCTATTCAGCCATATTTTCAGAATGACCTCATAATCAATCACCAAAACTTTGCAGGAAAAACAGTTTTAATGGAAGCAGCCTTTCATGGATATAAAAAGATAGTAAAAAAGATATTAAAAATAAAAAACATTGGCCTCGACCTACAAGATATGAATGGAGATTTTGCTCTGCATTTTGCTGTCCGTAAGGGGCATAATGATATTACTCGATTACTGGTAGAACATGGAGCTAACCCAACAATTCAAGACAATAACGGAATAACCATTGCTTTTTATAAAAATGTGCTTGATAACCACAACCTTGATTCAGCTATAATAAAAAAAATTATATATGCACGAGATGCTCATGAAAATACTCAACTTCACTTGCTTGCAACAGCAGATATAGAAAGCATGATAAAAACCAACAACCAATCTATTTCAGCAAATGATTTATTTTTCATGATTGTTGAAAACTTGATACAACACGGCGTAAGCATATGGAGCATGAACGATAATAATATGCTCGCCGTAGAAACTGCATATGAGAGATATTGTGCATTGCATCAACAGTATACAAAAAACCCAAGAATTTATTTGATGAACACCTTAAACAGTCAAGAAAAAATATTACATTTGCTGCTGCTCTATTATTTAAAGCAAACACAAAACAAACCCATTTCAATGTTACCATCACCTTATACATGCGGATTAAATATCGAAACGGTAATGGCACAAAAACATGCAAATAATGAAAACTATTATCAAAACTATAGTATTGATACTAAAAATAAGTTAAAAAGAAAATTATGGATAAATCAGACACAGATCCCAATAGTTTGGGTATCACCAGCTTATGCTGGCCCCTCAATAATAAATGAATATGGCGACACCAACTATAATTCCTTGAAATAACTGAACATAATTATCCATACTCATAAAAAACAAAAAAGAGATTTGCTTACATTATGATTAAGAAAATAATTGCTGCATTCATTTTTATTGTTTGTTTAGGATATATAATCATGCCGAACGATCCATTACGTAAATATAAATCAAAACGAAATCTTGATACGTCTGGCGAACCTAACTCCGCTAAAGCTACATCGGATACAACGGCGGGCAATCCCCATGATAAGCCCATTTTTGTTGTTCAAAAACATGATGCAAGCCATTTACATTATGATGTTCGCTTAGAAATTAATGGGGTACTTAAATCATGGGCAGTTCCTAAAGGCCCTTCAACTAACCCAGCTATTAAACGCCTTGCCGTAGAAACAGAAGATCATCCCATGGAATATGCAACGTTCGAAGGAGTAATTCCTGAAGGCCATTATGGAGCTGGCCCTGTTATCGTGTGGGATACCGGCACTTTTGATAACATAAAAGAAAAAGATGGTAACATTATCCCTATCGAAAAGTCCTATAAAAAAGGACAAATTGAAGTTAATCTCCATGGTAAAAAACTGCAAGGAGGATACGCTCTTATTCGCACCGCTGCGCAGGAAAAAAAATGGTTACTTATTAAAATGCGCGATGAATATGCAAATGCACGCCGTAATCCAGTAAACACAGAACAAGAATCAGTTTTATCAGGAAAAACAATAGAAAATATAGAACATTCCAAAAAAAAATTAAAAAAATGAACATTCAATCTGGCCGTTATACAATAGAAATAACGCATCCTGAAAGAATTGTATTTGGAAAATCAGGTTTAACTAAAAAAGATCTCATCGATTATTATCGTAAAATTGCTCCCATTATGATGCCATATCTTGATAAACGTCCTATTTCTATGCAACGATTCCCTAATGGAATTGTAGATGAAGGATTTTTCCAAAAAGATGCCAGTGATTATTTTCCTCAATGGATTACCCGAAAATCTATCACCAAAGAAAATGGCGATACTGTCAATTATGTGGTTATTGATAAAGAGGCAACTCTTATTTATTTGGCAAATCAAAATTGCATTACTCCACATCTATGGTTAAGTAAAATAGATAAGCTCAATAAACCAGATCGCATGATTTTTGATCTTGATCCTGCAGATAAACTACCATTTTCTGCCGTTCAAGATGTTGCTAAAAAACTTAAAGAGCGTCTTGATATCCTTGAATTACCATCATTTTATCTGTTGACTGGATCACGTGGAGCTCATATTGTTGTTCCTTTAAAACGCATTCATACCTTTGATGAAATTCGTGATTTTGCACACGATATTGCACTATTATTGACGCAACAATTTCCAAAATTAATAACAACTGAAATGCGAAAAGCAAAACGAGGTAAACGCGTATTTCTTGATTGGTTACGCAATGGATATAGTGCTACCGCAGTTGCTCCATATGCCGTCCGTGCACGTGAAAATGCCCCTGTTGCAATGCCCATAACATGGAAAGAATTACTAAAAAAAGATATGATCTCTCAAAAATACACTATTAAAAATGCTATAAAACATATCACCAAAGTTGGTGATATTTGGCATGATATGCAAAAACATGCTGTTTCCTTGAAAAGTGCTCAAAAAAAATTAGAAAAAATGATACGAACATAAAAAAGGAATTGTCATGATAATATTGATTCTTGCAATGATTGGTCTTGTTATTTCTCTTTATGGTATAATGGTAGAACGTAAATTACAACAAGACATGCAATACAAAGCAGTGTGTGATATCTCTGATAAAATTTCATGCACACGTCCAATGCTCAGCCAATATAATAAAATGCTTGGTATTTCCAATAGCTTAGCGGCAGCTTTATATTATCTCATTATTATTATCGCAATACCGCTCAATCAACCTGAGCTCGTAATGATTATCACCAGCGTAGGATTGCTCATAACAATCATATATGCATACATCTTATATTTTAAAATTCAATCTTTGTGTTTAATCTGCACATCACTGTATATTATAAATATATTGCTTGCGACATGGAGTATATTGTAATTATGAAAATTTTTTTAGATACCGCAAATACTGAGTTCATTACACAATGGGCTCACTCTGGTCTTATCGATGGGGTTACTACTAATCCAACGCACTTGAGTAAAGAAAGTAAAAATCCAACCGATCAGATTCTTGCCATATGCGACATGCTGCCACTAGGTATCATCAGTGTTGAAGTTGTAGAAACAAAACCAGAAGATGTATACATACAAGCTCGCCGTATCGCATCATTATCAGATAATATTGCCGTAAAAATTCCCTGTCATCCACGCTATTATTCCGTTATTAAAAAACTTGTTGAAGAAGGAATTATACTTAATATTACGTTGGTGTTTTCTCTTACACAAGGTCTTATGATGTCAAAACTAGGAGTTGATTATATTTCTCCTTTTATAGGCAGACTTGATGATAATGGGGCCGATGGTATTGAATTGATTCGACAACTACGGCATATGCTTGATTGGTATGGATTTGAGACTCAATTACTCGCTGCATCAATACGCGATACACAGCATCTTGAAAAAGTTATTATGGCTGGCGCTGATATCGCAACAGTACCCACCACCGTATTTGAACAATCACTCATACATCAATTAACTGATGCTGGTATGGCACAATTTTTAGCTGATTGGAAAAAATTAAACATCAGCACATTTCCTTAAGATATATTATGCGAATTCATACCCCATACTCATTCTTCGCATGGGAACCCCGGCTAAGAGCAGCTAAGCTGAGAATAGGATAAACATGCGAATTTTCTTTGTAACCAATAATTATACTCCTTATGCAGGTGGCGTTGTACAATCAATTACTGCAATTACACAAGCACTTCAAGCCGAAGGACATGATGTTTTTATTATTACGCTTACTTTTTTAAAAACACATAATGATCCAGCTTACGTTATCAGAATACCGTGCCCCATAAGATTTATGTTTAAAAAGAATTATATGGCAATTCCATGGAGACCAACTCATGCCATTATGGATCTTATCGAAAAATATAAACCAGATATTATACATATTCATCATCCTTTTTTATTAGGAACTAGTGCACTTCGTGCTGCAAAAAAATATAATATTAAGTGCATTTTTACGTATCACACTCTTTACGAACATTATGTACATTATGTACCGCTACCAAAAATCATCATTCAACCGCTTATGCATCGATCCATACAAATATTTTGTAATCAAGTTGATGCTATTATTGCACCAAGTACAAGTATTAAAAATTACCTGTTATTACAAAACATCACAACACCTATAACGGTGATTCCAAGCCCTTTGCGCAACATTTTTACCTACAATACACACAATGTTTTAAAAAAAAACAATGATCAGTATTTTGAATTACTACTTGTTACTCGTTGTACACCGGAAAAAAACATTCCTTTTGTTTTTAATGTTTTACAATTACTACCGCTGCATTTCAGGCTCACCATTGTCGGCTATGGCTCTGAGTATGAAAGATTACAAACACTAGCTTTTGATACATTATGCATAAGCAAAGAACGCATACAATTTATTCACAAACCATCAGAAACTGATTTGCTCAGCATATATCGAGTATCGCATCTTTTTATTTTTCCTTCGCAAACAGATACGCAAGCAATCGTTCTTGCAGAAAGTATGTCACAAGGAATACCTGTTATAGCATTAGATGGGCCAGGACAGCGAGATATTATTATTAATAGAGTAAATGGTTTTATTACTACTAATGCAAAAGAAACAGCTGAGATCATTTTAAAGATCTCAGCTGATAAAAAATTCTATGATTATCTTGTTTCAGGAGCTCAAGCAACTGCGCATAATTATCATTCATCAATAATCATACAAAAACTGCTCATGCTCTATAATACAATTAAAATATGACAATCATTTATGAATTTTGGATTCTAGAGCCCTTCTTAGCAACTTATCATAATTAGCTAAAAATTGCTCATTTTGACCAAAAGTCGCCACAGATCTTGCCATGCGACAAATAGAAGAAAAAGACATAACAGCAGCATCAGCAGAAGATATATGAAGTGTACTTTTTTGATTCATCATCACGGCATATAATCCTCTAGCCAGAGGATAATTTCTTCTTAATTGATCATTATATAACAAATTAATAGTACCTTGCACATCATCCTTTGCAATACCTTTTTCAAATGCTATTTCTAAATCTTGTTGCTCACAAAACTGAAAAAATTTTGAGTAAAAAATCCGTGTTTTTGCATCCAATTGCTTTGAAACATCAACATTTCTCTTTGTTGTTAGCGTTTTTGACTGTTGTCTTATAGGTATTGTTTTTACCGGTGCTTTTGATACTGAACCCAGGAGCTTGCCAGGCTTGCCTGTTTCTGATTCTTCTGATAGTGGCGCTAATAATGGGCATACCATACGTGGAGCTTCTTGTTGAACAAAATAGGTAGGCTTTGACAAAGAAGGAGCTCTAGAAAGTTTATCATTTGCCTTTTTTTCTCTTTTTTCTTGTTCCTTCGGCATTGGAGGCAATTGTGACATTAAAGTAAGCAATGAACCTTTTTTACCCTCTGAAAAAACAGGTTTTGATACCGAATCTGCAAGTAATGATCTGCGAGTATTATCTAGCGATCGTCCTTGTCTTGGATTCTTCATTGTTAATGATACACAAGGCATAGCAAATAATAAGAATATGATACTGTATTTAATGTTATTCATACGTGTTCCAAATAGTTAGCTATTAGGTTTTTTAGCAAAAGAATCTACAATATTTTTAGCTGTTCCATCATAAGTTCCACCAGAATTTTTTTTGGTGGCATTCAATTGCATATTTTGTGATCTCTCGGTCATACGCTTAGGATTCTGTTTATGAGCTTCACGCGTTATTGCTGGTTTATTCGCAGAATATAAATGTGCAGTCTTAGGACGCGAAGTCTTAACAGGAGTAACAATATTTTGATCTGCAGGAGTATAAGCAGGAACATCTGCTAGAACTGGTTGTTTTGATGTTTCTTTTTTTCTTCTTATAGTTTTTTCTTTTGGAAATGCTTTTGATAATTTTGGCACAACAACCACTTCTTCTTCAAGAAAACAGTCTTCTGCATTCTTTATAAAAGCATCTTTTGCCGCTAATTGCTGATTTGTTTGTTCATTGTATACTTCTTGTTCTGCCGCCCTTTTTGCATTCAATTGATTTTTTCTGAGTTGTTTCTTTAAATCTTTTTCTGCTTGTATATCTCGTTGCTCTTTATCTTCTTTACGTTTTTTTTGCCCATCCGCAAAGTATTGCTGAGCTTCTTCATGGCGTTGAAATACTACAACATCCTGATTAGCACGAGAAACACTCTTTGGCTTTTCTGTCTCTCTTGCTTGTGAATTAAAACGGACACGTTGTTCTTCTTCGACTATTCTTTGCAGATGATCCAGCGATTGGGCAATAGGATGATCTTTGTCTTCTTTTTCTTGTTTGCGAGCATCTTTCAATATAATGACTCTAGACTCTTTATCGCTCTTTGATCTTGTTGCTACCTGCGTTTTCTCACTGCCAAGCACACAAGAAACCGTTGCTATCATCATCAAAGCACACAAAGCTGTATGTTTTTTTATAGTTCCAACCAACATAATATAACCCCCCCGAAAATATATACGATAAATAAATGATAAATAGAGTAGAACAAACAATGAACTACTATTGAATAGCATACTATATTTTTAAAAAAAAACATCAAAAAGAAATCATTTACCTCAAAAACAATAAAAAAAAGACCATTTTATTATTTATTTCTATGCAAACCCAAAGAAATAAATAGCAAACAGTCATAAAATTTGATATATTACGTAAAAAGAATAACTTTATGGGGGTTTTGTGTCTTTATTTAAACTTCATACACCATTTCCACCAGCAGGCAGCCAGCCGGAAGCCATTAAACAGCTCCTGGAAGGTCGTCCTGGTATCTCAACTCTTTTAGGCGTTACTGGCTCAGGAAAAACCTATACCATCGCCAATGTTATCGCTCAGCAAGATAAGCCTGTTTTGATTTTAGCTCCCAATAAAACCCTTGCTGCTCAGCTTTATGAAGAATTTTCACAATTCTTTCCTGAAAATAAGGTTTGTTATTTCGTCAGTTATTATGATTATTATCAGCCTGAATCATATATGCCTGCACAAGATATTTATATTCCTAAAGAAACAAAGGTAAATAGCGAAATTGAGCGATTACGCCTTGAAGCAACAGCATCGCTTATTAATCGTAAAGATACTATTGTTATAGCTTCTGTTTCCTGTATTTATTCCCTTGGCAACCCTAACGATTATCGAGATCTAGCATTGTCTCTTTCAGTAGGTCAAAAAATAACTCGTGCAGAATTATTGCGGCAACTTATATTTATTCAATACACCCGTAATGATATTGAGGCCGCATCAGGCAGGTTTTCAGTGTTTGGAAATACAATAGACGTACATTTACCCTATCAAAAGGATAAACTTCGTATCGAGCTATTTGGCGATGAAATTGAAAATTTGCTATGGGTTAGCAAGCAGAATAATACCGTCATGCGCGAACTTGATAACACCATTATTTTTCCTGCAAAACACTTTGTAACAACAGAAGAAAGAAAACAAAGTGCGCTCGAAAGCATTCAAACAGAGCTTGATGATTGGCTACCACAGGTTGCAAATCCTATTTATCACGAACGCATCAAGCAACGCGTTTCTCATGATCTTGAAATGATCGAACAAACAGGATATTGTTCTGGTATTGAAAACTATTCTGTACACTTTGATGGTCGCAAAAAGGATGGTCATCCTTATTCGCTTTTTGACTTTTTCCCTGATGATTTTTTACTGGTCATTGATGAATCGCATATGGCTATTTCGCAATTACGCGGCATGTATGCAGGCGATCAAGCACGTAAAAAATCATTGGTTGATTTTGGTTTTCGATTACCAAGCGCCAAAGATAATCGGCCATTACAATTTGAAGAAATTGAAAAATACTTTAAAAACGTCATTTTTGTTTCCGCAACTCCTGGTGATTATGAATTACAACATTCTGATCAGTTTGTAGAACAAATAATCCGACCAACAGGTCTTACAGATCCTATTATTGAAATTCATGGCCGCTCGGGACAAATTACTCATCTTATTGATTCTATTCAGAAAACAACTGCTGCAGGATACCGCTCATTGGTAATGGTTATGACCAAAAAGCTTGCAGAAGAATTGGCACGTTATTTAGAAGAGCAACAGATAAAGGTTTGTTATTTGCATAGTGATCTAAAAACACCACAACGGACGGAATTATTGCAAAAACTACGACTTGGTACTTTTGATTGCCTTGTGGGAGTTAATCTATTGCGTGAAGGAATTGATCTTCCTGAAGTTGCCCTTGTTGCAATCATGGATGCGGATTTAGAAAGCTTTTTGCGCGATAAGCGTTCCCTCATTCAGATTATTGGCCGCGCGGCTCGTAATACTGATTCAAAAGTTGTCTTATATGCAGATAAAGTTACAGGATCGATGAAATCGGCAATTAATGAAACCAACCGTAGAAGAACATTACAGCAAGACTACAACAAAAAACACGGTATTATACCACAAACAGTAAAGCGCGATGTGATCAAAAGCATCGTCAATATTCAAGAATTGATTGCACAAGCATCAAAATCTAAAAAACAAAAAAAACAAGAAGCCCTGGCTAAAATAGTAGTTGGTTCCATCGCTGAGCGCATTATAGCTTTGGAAGAACAAATGCAACAAGCTGCTGAACGGCTTGATTTTGAAACGGCAATTGCCTTGAGATCTGAATGGCAGGGCCTGAAGGCATCAAGCGATCGCGATTGACAGATAGGAATTAATACTGTAAGCTAGAAAATGTAGTATTAAATCTCATTTTGCGGGATATTTCTATGAAAACAAAGCAATTATTTCTTATTTTTTCTTTAATTTCAGTATTTTCATCATCATTAATCCTGAGTAGTGCATTCGAAAAAGAATGTATGCCTCAATTCTCCCTACAAGAATTACAAGAACACTACGAAGAAATAAAAAAAATAGTAGCAAATATAAAAAGTCATGAACATACAGATCCAAAAACAACCGCTGCTAACAAAAATTTAGTTGCAGCCGAGAAAAGATTAGATCGTATAGATCAGGAACTTGTGCATGCTAGAAATAAATGCTTCATTTATCGATGTTCATTCGGTCGATGGAACGAACAAGAAGATTGTATAAAAAGCAAAGAACTGTCTGAAGAATACGACAAAGCTTTGAATGATTATAAGCTTGCAAAAGATGATTATTCCTATGCACAAGAACAATTTCTCAAGTCAATGAGACAAGAATCCGCAAACGTTGGCTATTGCATTAAACAGAGAAGATATAATAAATTATAAGTTTCTTAAAACTAAAATCTAAGTCCACAAAAAAGGGTTTATGAAAAAAATTCATAAGCCTTTTTTTATTGGCAAAAAATGCAATTCTTTGGCACAATAAAAACAAAAAATATTTATGAATAGACAAAAGTTATTAAGTATTGAAAGAGTGAATCAAATGAAAACCAAAATAAAAGATTATAATCTATGAAAAATATATCCATATCTTCACTTATTTTTACTTTAACCTTGGCAAGCGCCACTTCTCTACTATATTCCGATGAAATCGAACGACAAAAAGAATGCATGGCAGGAATACCATTAGAAGTTTTACGTGCAATGTATGCGGAAAAATTAAAAGAAGTTGAGCCAAGCCAAGCTTATCAAAAAAAAGAAGTTCGTCAAAAACAATTTGATGCAAAATATGCTGAATACAGCAAAGCAATGAATCGATGTCATGCATACAATAATTCTTACTTTGGTGAGCTTCTTGGCCATGGCAATGCACAAGACTGCTCACAAGCTCAAGAACTTAAAAAAGAATTATTAAGAGCGGGAGATGCTTTGCAATATTCAAAGAAGCAACTATCAGAAACGCAGAAAGATTTTCTTGATCTTTATACATGCATTCATGAAAGAGAATATAATGAATTGGTAGTCACACAAGATTAAGTTTTTTATCATTTTATCAAGAGAAGGAGCTTGTCATAATATTGGCAAGCTCCTTGCGCTTTTCAAAGACCTGAAAGTATGTCAAGATTAAGATCAGTATAGAATGAAATATATAATGGAGCTCATAAATAGGAAATGTGATGAGTAAACAAGTCTCTAAGTTGCTGCTGTGCAGTCTAGCCATTATATTTTTGGTAACGCTCAGCTATTGTTCAAAAACACAGGATATAAAAATGATTAATAAAGCATTTAATACACAAGATATCATTTCTCTTTTTGCCATCACTACTGATGATATCACCACAAAAACACCTCTTTATATGACGCAAGCAAAAGATATTATTGATACCATAATCGCTCTTTCTGATCAAGAACGCACCTATGCTAACACTGCACGCCCATTAGATGAAGTTGTATCTCTTTCTAATTTGGCGATTGCACAAAACCTGTACTCATCTCTTGAAATACTTCACCCCGATGAAAACATTCGCAATGCTGCACACGATGCGTATATCACCATCCAAGCATTTTGGGTTGATCATGTAGTAAGCAATAAAGCTCTTTATAATGCATTTATGGCCTATGCATCACAGCAACGTGAAAACGAAGGTCTTTCTGCTCAACAACGCTATTTCATTAATGATACGATTGACTCATTTAAACGAGAAGGCTTATCATTACCCGATGAAACATTAGCTCAAGTTAATGTATTGCGCAAAGAATTGGCCGCACTTTCAGCAGATTTTGAACGCAATATTGCACAAGATAATAAATCAATTACCGTAAAACGTGATGAGCTTAGAGATTTGGGTGATGATTTTATTGCAACTCTTAAACAAACAGAAGATGGACTTTATATTCTGGGCATCGATTATCCTACCTATTTTAGGGTCATGGAAAATTGCTCAGTAGCAGAAACGCGGAAAAAATTATACTTAGCATTTAGTAATCGAGCATATCCAATAAATGATGAGATACTCAAAAAATTTATCAGCAAACGTGATGAACTTGCACGTCTTTTGGGATATATCGATTATGCTCATTGCGAAATTGATGGCCAAATGGCTGCAACGCCTGAACGAGTACAAGCTTTTATTAATGATTTAATGCAACGCGCCACGATAAAAACAGAACAAGAATTTGCTCTATTAACACAATCACTACCTACATCTGTGCAACTTACTGCTGATGGCAAAATCCAGCCATGGGATATTGCCTATCTTCAGAATATGTATAAAAAAACAAATTTTAATCTTGATGAACAAAAAATAGCTGAATATTTTCCTATGCAAAAAACAGTTGATGAATTGCTTGATATTTATCGTCAGTTTTTCAGTATAGAATTTCAAGAAGAACAGGCTACTGGCTTATGGCATGAAGATGTAACCGTTGTTCGTGTACTGAATAAGGAACGCGATCAGCTACTCGGTACACTTTTACTTGATCTTTATCCGCGTCCAAACAAATACAACCATGCTGCACATACAACTATTATTCCAAGCACTTATAAACCCGATGGTTCTCGCATTCCTGATGTTTCAATTGTTATTGCCAATTTTACTAAATCAACCGCAACACAGCCATCGTTACTTAAACGATCTGAGGTTGAAACATTCTTCCATGAGTTTGGTCATGCATTGCATGCCGTTTTAGGAGCAACAGAAATAGCGTCTTTATCAGGAACTCATACAAAAACAGATTTTGTTGAGCTACCATCACAAATGCTAGAAGAATGGCTTATAGATAAAGATATGCTCAAAAAAGTAAGTGGTCATTATCTCACAGGACAACAATTACCTGATGATATCATTGATACTATTATTAAACTTAAAAATCTAACCAGCGGTTATTTTGTTACCCGTCAAACATATCTTGCAAGTCTATCTCTTTCCTATTTTGATAGCGAAAAAGATAAAAACCCTCATGCTATTATGGAACAATTACATGAACAGATCATGAAGCCGAGCGCATTTTGCAAAGACAATCATTTTTATGCCTCTTTTGGTCACTTAACTGGTGGTTATGGAGCTAAGTATTATAGTTACTTATGGTCATTAGTATTTGCACTCGATATTTTTGCAACCATCAAAAAACATGGTCTTTTAAATCCTGAAATTGGTCAAAAATATATTAAAGAAATTCTGAGCAAAGGTGGCGCTCAAGATCCTAATGAATTGTTGTATAATTTCTTAGGTAGAGAGCCTAATTCCCAGGCATTTTTTGAAGAAATGGGATTAAAATAGCCAAATTCCAGCAC
Organism: Candidatus Babelota bacterium; assembly: GCA_039809905.1. Lineage (GTDB taxonomy): Bacteria > Babelota > Babeliae > Babelales > Vermiphilaceae > SOIL31. The sequence goes on from JBDHVY010000001.1 coordinate 486,593, forward strand.
AATTCTACATTATGCTACAAAAGCAAAAAAAGATCCTGTTTTTATGCAGGATCTTTTTTTGCTTTTGTAGCATAATAACAATATAGTTAAACAGTAAACTAAATATAAAAAATATATTATTTTAGAAAGCTTCAATGAACAAATTGACAGTAAGTAATTTGCTTATACTCCTCAGTGCATCAATAGCAAGTTTTGGTGCGCAGCCCCAATCTATCGCTATGGACGAACCTTTGTCTCAAATATCTTGGAATAATGTATATAAACTTTCTCGCCACAGCAATGCATATAAGCCATTCAATATTAGTGAAATACCTGCAAATACTCCCACAAGCCCCAATGATATTTTACCTAAAAAGCCCTATTATAAAGGAACTTTAAAAAAAAATAGCCAGCAAACACAAAACAAAGAATCTGACTTTTTTATTCAAATAACTTCTTCAGTCGAATTCAAATGTGGAATTCGTATAGAAATGCCTTACAGAGGGATCCTGCCACTGCTTGTTCCTATATTTCTAACACCCTCTCAAGCAGAATTAATGGCAAAAAAGCGCTACCAGCATCCAGATTTTAGGGCGTTCGATGACAATAAAACTCTTTATATGATTCATGAAGTCAACATTGAAACCAAGCCCTATAAAAATAACATTGAAATCTTAGCACAAAAACCATCTCAACAAGAGCTTGCCAACATTATTTTTCATGAATCTGCCATACTCAATATAGAACAAGATAAGAATTGGATTGGAATTAAGTACACAGATTTATCTCATTGGAGCAATCGCAAAGCAAAAACAAAATGGATAAGTAAAGATAAAAACATTACCGATGTATCATCATTATTGCAACTCATTCATGAATATAGAAAGCAACAAAAGCCCTATTTCATGATTCTATCCAACAGCATTACTAACAAAAAAATTTGTTTTGAAATAGTAAATACCATAGGGACCACAGAGATCAAAAGCAAAAAAACAGAAATAAAACAGCAGACCGAAAAATCCTATTTCGTACCAATCATTACAGTAATTACCATAACTGGCTTAATGATTGTTGCACTACAACGCTATAATTATGTATCAGAAAACATTATGAACATATTTCATATTCTGCTGCCAGAAAGACAAAAAGTCTAACTTCCCCATAAAACCAAGTATTTTTTGAAAAAATGGGATTTAAAATAGTCAAAAATATCGTTACAATGGCCCTCTTTGACAACCATCTGTATTTCAGATAGAATTATAGAGAAATCAAAAATAGTATCTATAATAAGCTCAAGGGGGGGCTATTATGTTTAATAGAAGTATTTTATTCATTGCATGTATAGCATCAACAGGCATTTTTGCAACGCCTATTGCTCAAAAACCCAAATTATACGATTTATCGATAAAATCGCCTAGAAATAAACTTTTTATAGAAATCAGCAAAATATGCTATAAAAAAGCTCTTGAAAAAGCTGATTTGAAAGGCAAAGAATTGGTCTCCTGGTTTATTGAAAAATTAAATATCAAAAAATAAGGAATATTTTTATGAATATAAGAAATACAGTTCTTTCACTGATAATTTTCGGTTCAGCTTTTATCAATTTTGATATAAAAACAATAGACACCCATACAGATCTTTCTAAAAAATCAGAGTGGTCAAAGTTGCATAAAGCCTATGCAACATCATTAGTCTCTGGTGCATTGATTGGTTCTTTTACCAGTATTCTTTCTGTATGTGCTTCTTGTAAGGCTTACAATATGTTTATCAAAAAAACCGATTCGCCTAATGCTTTTCTCATAACATTCATTACTATTCTTTCCGCAGAATACAATTTGCGAAACAGACTTGTTACTGGATTAAACGAAAGCTTTAAAGATTATTCTATAGAAAACAAGCCAAATGTAACATCTGATATGGCATGGATAGCATCATGGATTGCATTCTTTTCTATCGATCCATTGATGGAAAAATACATTCTTAATAAGTAAAAAAACAGGGGACTCAAAAGTCCCCTGTTTTTTACTTACTTATAATCAGCATCAAATAACTCTGGCAATATTTCACAGGTTGAAGCCGATGGTTTTGGCACATTAAGCACTTCTGCTAATGTATTTGGTAATTGCAACGGAGAAACTCGTTGACGCACATAGCGTTTCTCAAATTTTCCCGGATGAAAAATAATGAGTGGTACATGCGTATCATAATTATACGGAGTTTTATGCGCAGCGCCTTGTTTCCAATGAGTGATTATTGTATAAGGATATGGTTGCACCACTATTGAGCCACTTCTTCCCTTAAATACTTGTTTTTTTATATTATCTTCAAATGTGTGCGGCTGTGTAGGTAGTGTTAATAAGTCATCAACAACCCATGCATTTTTAATTCCTGGCGTTGCCAATATCATTAATTTTATATCATTTAATATTGCCGTTCGCTTATCAGTATCTAATTCATCCATTGCTGCTGAATCACACACTAATTCCTGGCCTTTATAGCTAATAATAAAATCGTTTAATGAATGCTTTTTCTGCAGAGCATCATTAATACCCTTAACAAATTCAACACGATCAATTCTGTGTGCTAAATTCAAACCTTGGCTTTCTAAAAGCTCAGGAATTGGCATCACCCCATGATCTGCTGTTAATGCAAACAACAGTTCATGTTTACCAATTATGCGTAATGTTTTACGCATAAAGCGCTGTATTTGTTTATCAAGATGATAAATCATATCAATTGCTTCCATACTATTGGGGCCATATTGATGCGCAACTTTATCAAGTGGGCTTAAGCATACCCATAATAATAAACGATCTTTATGCTTTCTACTTACGTGCTCTTTAATACATGCAAGAGAGCAATCAAGGATATACTGATTTGCTTGGGGAGTTTTTTCAAAAAGATGATACTCATTTTTAGGATTCGATTCATCTGGCACTGCAAGAGATTGTCCTAGCATCGTTTGTGCACGAGTATATTCGTAGTTATTAATATTAAAAAATTTATATGCATACGGACTTTTTGGATACATTGGATTCCACTCAATGGAACCTAGCCTATTAACAGGATTATTTTTGTTAAATTTCTTTACCCACTCAGGCAATGTATCAAAATATGCCTTACTCGAAGTAAAACCACCATTATGACAATCCAGCCATAATGGTTTTCCTAATCTACCTGCTGTAGCAATTGCTGAACGACTTTTCCCTGAAATACTATAGGCAGTAAAGGTACTTCGGGGTTCAGTTTGTAATACACATTGATCAGATAACCCATCAACCATTAATCGATGCGCTGATTTACCATAATCATATACTCCATCAGGAGAAATTACTGCAGCATTACCAGAATCATCATCATCGCAGCATATTTTTTTTCCATGTTCATAAAAATTATTACTCGGAATACCATGTAATCCTGCATAAGTTCCTGTATTCAAACTTGTATGTCCAGCAGCTGTGCCAGGTTGCCCACTCTCGTAATGAGCATTAGTGAAATAAACGCCATGATCAATCAGATATTTAATACCATGCTTTAAATGAGGATACAATTTATCAATATAAGAATGTGCAAATTGATCAATAACAATAATAACCGTCAGACGTGGTGGTTTTACGTTATAAGCAGAGAGGGACATAACTGATAAGAAGATAAGATAAGACTTAAATATTTTTTTCATACCAACCCCTTAATATTCTAATAAGAAAAAAAACAACCAATATTTTGTGCGCAAATTCAGATTAGCACATTTATGTGGTTCAAAAAAAGATATTCCTATTTTTTAACATTCAGGACTAGCACTATCATTTCTTGTGCTATAGATTATATGTATACAAGGAGCACTACATATGTTTTTGGATTCTGTTGGCATTATTTTAAAAAAAAATGAACTATCTCCACATAAAATAATAATTTTGGATAAAATTCAGGGAAAAATTGAATGCGTAAGCCCAACACATTCTTTATCTGTTGGCGCTCTTATTACGTACAATATAAAAAAACAAGGCTTCATGCATTTTATTAGTAATGCTACACTTATATATATTCCCATGGCTCTTGCTCAAACCGACATGCTATTTTTTCATCATGTTCTTGAATTAATTTATTACTTTACCAGCATGGAGCTTTATTCACCTGAAGTCTTTAATTTACTTTCATTTTTATATTCAAATGAACAGATAGCCACAACAGCACAATCAAAAAAAATATTTTTGCTCAAATTGCTCACCAGCATGGGAAGCGTGCCAGAAATCAATACAACAAGGACAGACTATATAGCTCATCTAGCAATTACTGACATAGAACAACTCAACACAATAACAATTGCATTATCTCATGAAAAAGAATTGGATAGATGGTTATGGTGTTGCGTTTGGCAGCATCCATATGTTAAGGAATTTAAGACAGTTCATTTTTTAGCAAGAAACAGGGCATTATGAAAATAGTATCAAAGATTTCTCTTATAGTAATTATTTTAATTAATAGTTCTCTCTTTGCTGGTGACTTTTTTACAAACTTTATAAAACCAGAACCTAATCAAAAGTTTTTTATCGGCGTTGTGGAAGAAAAACAAAAAATATTAGCCGAATTTCTTAAAGAACAAGCAGACCGTGCTGCTTCCCATAAAATATTCACCGAAAAAATTAATCGCCAACTTGCAAGAGTGATAACCCTCAATCTTAAAGCAGAAAACGAATTACAAAAAAATCCTGATGATGATTTTTTAATCAAGCAGCAAGCTATTCTTAAAGAATCAGAGCAAGTTCTCAAAGACACACAGCGAGTGCGTGATGATAATGCATCACTTATCTCTGATGTTATTAATCAATTACAATCATTTGTTGAAGATCCGCAGTTTGAAGCATTTAAAAAGAAAAATAAGCTCAACGAACGTTTATATTACTCTTTTGATGATCTTCAATATCTTCATGATAATATTTTAGATTATGAACAACGCGTTTCTCAACTCACCGATCAAGAAAAAAGCCTTCGCGTTGAAAAAGAAAGCAGAAAACGAAATATTACCAATTTGCAAGAAGAGCATGATAAAAGACAACAAGATATTAAAGCCTTTGCCGATGCAATAGCCACGCATACTATCCTTGGTAATCAATCTGAACATGAAAAAAAAACCATCATACTAGAAGATCATTTGTATAAATATAAAAAACAATTGATCGATGAGCGCTTTAAGGAAATTATCTACCAAACTAAAGCAATTGAATTCCGATTATTTATAGCAAAATCATACTTGGATCTTTTTAAAAAACAGCTGCGTATTGTTAAATCAGCAATCCATGTCAGTGAAGCTGATATAACACTTGCTGAAGAAGATTTGGCGAAAGAACAAAAAAACTATTTTTCTCATAAAGATACTCTCGGTCATGAACGTCAACGCATTACTTCTGCGCAAAAAATCAAAGATAAAGAATTAAATGATCTGAGTAAAGAACTTTCAATTCCTTTGGGCAGTGAAGTTGATGAGTGGACAAAAAAACCAAAACAAACATCTGATTCGTATGTTGCTGTAGCTCATATTGGTGCTTTAAACACTGAAATGCTTTTATATAACAAAGAAAAAGATTTGCTTGATGCGCATATTGCACTTGAACAAGAAAAGTTTAACTATAAAAAAATGCGTACAGAAGCAAAAAAAACATATCACAAAGTTTCTACACGAGGATTTTTAACAGAAGAAGAAATATCAAAAGAACGCGCTGAATACGAATTAAAAAAGAAGGATGCTGAAGAAAACAGCAAACTGTATCAAACGAAAATAAACGCTGTTGCAAATTTATTAAATCATATAAAAAAAATACTTGATCGCGTAAATACTTTCCATGAAGAAGCAGAAAAACAAGTAGATCTCATTTTCAAAAATAAAAATAAAGAATATAGTCAGTTCACTACCTATATTTTACGTGCAGATAGAGCCCTTAAAAAAGAAATCGATGTACTTGGAAAATTAACAAGCACATACTCCGGTATTATTGGAGAAATTAATAGTACGGTTCGCCTGATAGATTTTATTAGTACAGAGCTGCAAGCAAGCACCATATGGTATCGTCCCGCATATGCTATCACTCTGGACGGTGTTAAAAATATCATCGCTGATACCAAAGCTTTTTTTAATGACATTCGCATTTATGTAGCAAAATTCAACAGCAAAATATTTATCATTCATCTTAAAGAAGGATTCTCTCGGCCATTCGATGTTTTATTATTAATTCTCACCTTATGCGCACTTATCAGTGGATTCTATTTTATTGGCAAATATCGAATCAACATCATTAATTTTTTACTCATACAATGCGGTGATTATGGTCTCTTTGTCAGCATGATAGCCTTTATTTTGGGAACATTTATCACTTTCATATGCATATTTAGCCATAGTATCTTTACGTGGTTAGTCTTATGGGCATTTTGTGCTATGATTCCCGATGTATATTTCTCAATTTTATTTTATCTGTGTTCTATACCTTATCTTTTATACCTCTCACACAGATTTATGAAATTATTACTTCAGATGAATAGCCAATATAAACATGTATTATTGTCTGAGGATTTTCAACGCAGATTCGAATTGGTATTTTCAACGTTTATTTACATCACCATTGTTATTTTTTTCTTCCGTCAAGCGTTCATGCTTTCTTCCATTTACTTACGCTCCGAATTATCTAATATCCTGCTTGCGGTAAATTTTATTGTACTTCAAATATCGCTTATTTTACTTATCACTAAAGAACAAATCATGGGAATTATTCCCAATTATTCTGATTTTTGGCGATGGATTCACTCACGCATTGATGATTACTATTATCTTATTTTATTTTTCGTTGTTGCCATTATCATCATGAGTAATCCTTATGTTGGATTTGGCCGATTAGTTCTTTATTTACTTTCCGGCTCAATTTACATGCTCATTCTTATTAAAGTGCTTTCGCTCTTGCATACCTTTGTAAAAACAGCAAGCTCACTTTTATTTTTTACTCAAGAAGATGCAATTGTTAAAGAACGTTTTTCATATGCAAAAACATGTTTTGGTCTTTTTATCATAGCTTCATTTGTTATTCTCGGATTTATTGGATTTATCGTTGCTGCAAAAATCTGGGGATTTGATGTTGCTATTACTGATTTTAGACAATGGTTACAAGTACCACTTTTGCTTGAATCTACCACCCACCCTATTACAACATTATCTCTCCTTAAAATTATTGCCTTTATTCTCGGTGGTTTTGCTGTTGCCTACGCATTAAAACAATATGTTTTAGAAAGAATTTTTGATCTATTGCTCGTTGAATCCGGCGTACAACACACCGTCACCAGCATTATTCAATACGTTGTGATTATTATTGCAACATTCTTTGCGTTCAACAGTGTCGGCCTTGGATCTCTGATTGGCAGTATGTTTATGGGCTTAGCATTAAGTATTGGTTTTTATCTCAAAGATCCTCTCAGCGATTTTGTTTCATACTTTATTATCTTAGTGCAACGACCTATTAAGATTGGTGATTATGTCCAAATTGATACAGAAACGCTTGGTGTTGTTCGTAAAATTACGCCACGATCTGTAGTGTTACGTCGAAAAAATAGTACAACAATTATAGTCCCTAATTCATATGTAGTCAGTAAATCAATTGAAAATTGGAACTATGTTCGTAACTTCATTGCAATAAATGATATTTCATTATTTGTGTATTTTAAAGAAGACCCTTCTCAAATAAAAGCTATTTTGCACGCAGCAGTAGAAGAACATCATAATGTCCTCAGAAACCCACGTTCTATTGTTCGCTTAATGAATTTTGGTGAATTTGGATATGAATTTATGGTGCGTTGCTTTATCAGCTCAGCTTATACACTTGAAATGTGGGATATTAGCAGTGATATTCGCTTACTTATTGCAAAAGCATTTAAAGAGCATAATATTGAATTTGCAATTCCAATGTATAAAGTTGATGAACATGGTCATTATTATCATGAAACTAAAAGACCTGACAATAATGACAATAAAGGAAATACTGGAATGAATGGTCCATTAAATAAACCGATGAATGAATAATAATTCACACAAAAAACCCCTTAAGAAATTATCTCAAGGGGTTTTTAATTACTATATCTTTGCAACTATCTTTTGTGGCGATGCATCAGCGCCGATACTTTATCACCAAGACCACTTTTGCCATACCCAAGCGTCATCAAGAATAATCCTGCCATGATAATTGCAAAACTAATACCTTTTTGCACCAAACCTAATGCATATAAAACAATAATTAACCCAGCAAGCATATATAAAAGACCTTGCAATGGAGTTGGTAAACGATCCAAAAACATACTCTTCCTTTTTTTTAAAATAAACATATTCATCACCATATATGGTTATATCATTATGAGTCAAGATCCAAATCTAAATCCCATATCAATCAAAAAAAAGGCAGAAGATTTTGGCTGTTTTCCAAACAGATGTTCTACTGCCACAAAATAGCCTCCCGCTTCAATAAAAAATCTTTGGGTGGAAAACCACAGAGTTGGGCCAATGAGCACTCTATTAAATCCAGAATTTTCATCCTTAATACAATCAACTTTCTCTTGTTGTTCATATAAACCATTCATTTCTACCATCAAAGTGAGAATCCATTTTTCTGGCCGATACGCAATATTTTTACCAATACCGGCTTGATAGGAGAATTGATTTCCAGCTTTGCTATGATCATGCTGCGTTGTTAGCAGAGCTCCATATGAGGTATAATAATACCATTCCGTTGCTAAATGTTCAGCGGTTACTCCCAAAAAAAAGCTTGGTGAACCAAATCCTGTTGATGGATTTTTATCGCTTCTTCCGGAAGGAAAATACATTGAAGTAACAAAAGTAAATTGATTAGTAAAGGTTGGCGTATGATGTGCATAAAAGGCGTGTTCGAACTGTACTGCAATATCTCCAGCTCCTGATGATCGATATCCATCCTCTTTAAGATGCAACACAGGAAATGCTACTAATAATGAAAAATCTTTTGGAAATCCATAGACAAAATATGGCACTACTTCATTGAACCGTTTATGCGGACCAGTCAACCAACCGGCTGCAAGCTCCAATAATAAATTATGTGGATCAATAATATTTTGACCAAATCCCAGCAAAGGCCCTGGTTGCATAGTCCCATCAACTGCAAAATTACCCACTTTAACTTGCTTTACTTCTTCATCAGATTCTCGCGTATATATTACTGTATTTACCATGAGAATCGTTATAAACAATATACTTCTAAACACCCTATTATCCCTTTTTTTTTAACAACAAAAAATCACCTGCGTATCTATTTATTTCATAAACCCATGAAGCGGCCATGGTTGAGAAAAATCAAGATGAGCATCATGTAATGGTTCATGTTGTACTAAAAATTGTATTCGTGAGCATACAATCCCACTTGTTATTATTGTTTTAAGCAATCCTTCAATCAACATCCATTTATTGAAAATCGTATCTTCTTTACCAAATATAGCATGATCAAAAGAAAGATATATACATCCTGATACATCAATAAGAACTGATTGGACCGTTGTTTTTTTTGAAATAACATGCTCCTCATCAAGCAACGCAAGCCATGTATTAACAAGGTGAAAAATGTTTTTTTCGTTGCTCGTATGCCATAGCAATTCTTGTTTTTCGCTCTTCCACTTATCGCCATGAAAGTAATGATGTTGTATCTGTTTTTTTTGAATCCGAATTGATTGTATGTTGTTATCACACGATCTTGGAATATATACCACTACCCATTGATTATAAAAAGCAAAAAAAATAAGAGCCATACAAAATGAAACCCCACTCAGAATGATATAATTTTTGAGCGAATCATATGCATTATACAAGTTCATTAAAAACCTCAAGAATAGCTGCTACCACCGGCTCACAATATCCACGCCATGCTTCTTTATCTTTCAATCCTGCTTCTATTGCTATACTTGGCGCAATAATACCAATTAAAGGCTTAATCGGTAAACTATATGGTCCAAGAACAGTGCAAACTGATTGATACGGTTGTTGAGACATTGTTTTGTAAAACAACTGACATATATGATCTGTTGATTGTTTGTTAATTTTATATGCTTCATCATACGTATTACAAACCAATCCTTGCTGATGCATTGCAAAATCATTGCCATAAGAAAATTGATATAATCGCACTATTGGTTTTGTTTCTTGTGTATAGTAAAAATTGAGATTGATAAAAAGATTAGTATTTATCCGATTAGCCAAAGATGCATTTTGCAAATCATATACAATGTCACCGGGTAATCGCGTAATAATTACTTTAATATATGGCGCGCGCTCTTCAATCATCATTTTTATTTTTTCAGCACATTGTAATGTTAACCCACGCTCAAAACTATCTCCAATACGCCTACCAGTACGTTTTGCATCACCTGCAGGATCTAAAATCACCGTATATTGGATATACCGTTTTTCATGTATTGGTAAAACATACAACACGAATATTACACACAATAAAAGCAAATATTTTCTCATATGCATAAAACTATTAAAAAATTTAATCTGCTATAATCTATATACAATATAGTATCTTTAAAAAAAGCTGCTTAGGCAAAAAAATAGATAAATGTATGCGACTTAGATTCTATCTGCTTTCCATTATGCTTTTATTTTTCAATAATGATACCAACTCAATGGAAGATACTGGCAGCCAAGCAAACCATAGTGAATCTTATATCACCACACTAGCTATATGTGGAATTGCTTGCACAATTACTTACTACACAACGCGGTGGGCTTATCGCATCGCTCGGCAAAAAAGTTTACGAGCTATAAACAGTTATCTTGCAAAAAACATCTTTTCTACAAAAATTGCTTTTTTTCCCAAGTTCTATCCAAATGATTATTTAGATAAGGGTTGCATATTTAATTTTTCTGCTGAAAATTTTAATCCAGTAGCAACATATGCTTTCATAAAAAAACATCCTATTTTTTTGCATATTTTACTAAAAATTTTATTGTTTTTTGATTATGAAAATACTCAACGAAACTTTAATGGATTTATTACAATAATGTACAAAAGGCACTTTGAACACAATATCAAAAATACCGACAAATTTGATATTAAATGGCAAGATATGTGCAATATCATAGACTCTTTATTTGTCGCAGGAATAAATCCTCGCGTTAGGCGTTCTTATGAGTTCAGCATATTAAGAGAGGCCTGCTCGTGGCATGACATTCAGATGGTCAAATATTTGCTTACAAAGATAAACCTAGATCCAGATGATAGAGACCAGCAAGGAGATTATGAACCATCGGGCTCTCTGGGAGGTTATCCTCGTATACAACATCAAACAAATCCATTCTATATTGCATGCTATAAAAAACAAGATGCCATAATACAATTACTTATTAAACACCATACCCTCGTACATCCTTTTTTAGACACGGCCCAAATAGTCACCAAAACAATATCTTGCTTTGAACAAGTTATAAAAAAAGAACATTTTCATACCATTGAAAACCCCATATCAATAAAATTAGCAAAGGACTTTGTTGCACATACTTTTCTAAAACATTCTTCTTTTAATTATCAAATGTGGATTGAAAAATTTTGGTTGACTAACCAAACATTACAAATTCTTCCAAAAGAAATACGCAACCACATCTCTAGTACCCCGTATAAACAACATTATTCATTGGATGAACTATTAGACGGATGCTTTACCAACGATCCAAAAATATGGCCACCTCTGAAACGCTCGCCTGGAGGAACTGGTTACTGGTACTCAGGTGACCTCACTGGTCTCTATCGCATAGATGAAATTCCTTGTCCTTCGGATAAACGTGATAAATTTGTCCAAAAAATAATCGAAAAGAAAAAAAATAAAGCAAAAGAATATTTCCTAGAAAAAGGGGTAAACGAGATGAATTTGGCAGAGCTGATCAAAATTCATGGGAATAGCATTAGAGCATAGCCTATCTACAACTTAAATCACTAGTGAGAAACTCTTTTAAAAAAGTAGTCCGTTCAACACTTGTGTTATTTTTTACTGCCATTGCAACTGCTCGCGATTGCCCAATAATAATACATAATTTTTTAGCACGAGTAACTGCGGTATAAATTAAATTACGTTGTAACATCATAAAATGTTGCATAAAAAGAGGAATAATAACTGCCGAGAATTCTGATCCTTGGCTTTTATGAATAGATATTGCATACGCATGCACAAGCTCTGACATATCCGATGCTTCATATTCAACCAAGACACCAAGAAAGTTCACCTGCATTATTCTATCTTCAGCATTAATAGTTTCAATAATACCAATATCACCATTAAAGACATGTTTATCATAATTATTGCGCAACTGCATCACGCGATCACCAATCTGAAACTGCGCACCAGCGTAAGTAATCATCGGACCACCATTATTGCCATTAAGCATCTGTTGTAAATCGTGATTTAATTTTTGTGTTCCTGCAACACCACGATGCATTGGCGCTAAAACTATTGCATCATCTTTATGTATGCCATAATGGCGCAATGCCTTTGAATATATTGTTGTCAGATGTTGTGAAATATTTTCGGGATTATCTTCTTTAATAAAAATAAAATCTTTACGTGCATTTTCATGCTCAGTTGTAGGAAACTCACCGTTATTTATTTTATGCGCATTAATAACAATTAAACTATCTTGTGCTTGTCTAAAAATATGCTGCAAATGAATGGTTGTAACCTTTTTACTTGCGATCATATCTTTCAAAAAATTACCCGGACCTACTGAAGGTAATTGATCAACGTCTCCAATAAGCACAAGATGCGCTGAATATGGTAATGCTTTAATTAAAGCATGTGCAAGAAATACATCAATCATTGAAGCTTCATCAACAATTAAAAAATCAGTCTTTAACGCATTACTTTCATTATGCTTAAAGCTCATGGTACTCACATCAAAATCAAGCAATCTATGGAGCGTTGATGCAGGCCTTGCTGTTCCTTCCGTGATACGCTTGGCAGCACGCCCTGTAGGCGCAGCCAAACTGTATTGAACTCTGTGCACATCTAAAATAGTAAGCAATTGCTTAATTAATGTTGTCTTACCTGTGCCAGGACCACCGGTAATGATAGTAACTTTGTGCTGTAAACATGCAAGAACTCCTGAGCGTTGTTGCTCATTGAGCTTTAATGCATTGGTTGATGGATTTTCTTGTAACATGTTTTCTATTTTAGATAGATCAAAAGTGTGGTGCGCAAAAGTCATTAACTTATCAATTTTATGAGCAATACCTTTTTCCGCAAAATAAAATGATGGCAAGGTAATATAATGAATATCATTATGGGTAAGTAATTTTATTTTATCAGCATTATATAAATCATGCAGTGAACATTTAATAGTATGTTGAATTTCTTCTAATTCAAACTCAAGCAGTTCAGCAGTTTCTTTTTTAAGAGCATCGAGCTCAATATATAAATTACCATCAGACGATGTTGTCTGAACAACATGCAAAATAGCCGCAATAATACGGCGTTTACAATCAAGAGCAATGCCACTTTTTTGCGCTATCTGATCAGCTGTTTTAAAACCAATACCCCAAATATCTTGTGCAAGACGATAAGGATTTTCTTCAATAAGTGCTATCGCGTTATTTTTATAATGTTTATAAATTTTTACGGCATATGTTGCTGAAATGCCTTTATTTTGCAAAAACACCATAATATTGGAAATCTCTTTTTGATCTTTCCATGCAACAATAATCTTTTCAACACGTTTTGCACCAATACCTGGAACAGATAACAATCGTTGCGGTTCTTTATCAATAACTTCAAGAACTTTTTCACCAAAAGCAGCAACCAGTTTATCTCCATAAACTGGTCCAATTCCTTTAATAAGACCTGATCCTAAATACTTTTTGAGCCCAAGAATAGATGTTGGCGCTTGTTTTTCACATGATTGAGCATCAAATTGTTTTCCAAATTTTTGATGCATATTCCAAACACCGCGCACTACTACTTGTTCTCCTGCAGTAATCGTCGGAACATGTCCTTTTACGGTAACACTATTGTGTGCAGTAAGTTGTATGACAAAAACGGCAAAACCATTTTCTTGGTTTTGATAAATAACACGATCAACAATACCGTGAATAATTTCTGTTTCAAGCATGGGTGTGTTTTATATACTCTGTTAATAAAGGAACTATAATTTGTGGCGTAATTTCACTAAGATTTATTGAATCAAGATATCGCTCTTTAAGGTATTTGAGAAATTCAATTTCATTAATATGATCACCCTTTACATGCGCTTTTTTAAGAACGATCGGTAATATTTCTTTTACCGCGCTCCACTTTTCAACACGATCTTTAAATTGTGCTTCTGCTTTTGGGCAACTATGAATAAGATCAAGAAGAAAGTTCACCAAATCAATAAGAAAATGATAATAATCATCAAAGCTTTTGATTTGACGTTCAAATGCGGTTGATTCTTGACCTTCTTTAGTTTTTGCCCATTCAAGCAAAAAACTTTCAGAGCGATTACGCTTTTGACAATCTTCTTGAATAAGAACTATCATGATATTTTTTGCCCCACGACCACTTTCTATAAATTCACCCGACTGCACAATAAAATCTGCTTTTGCATGCGTTAATAATTCTTCAAGTGCTGAACGAATAGCAATATCTTTTTTATCCACTGAATTACTTATTTCTTTTTCAATACGAGCAAGATCTTCCACGCTATAAAATTTACCACCGAGATTATATCTGCCTTTACGCTGACTATTCGGCTGCAATTCTCCTAAAATAAAATCTAGGAGTTTTCTGCGATACTTTCTTATATATTCTATTTTGTCGGCATTAATAAAAGTACCATCTGCTATTTTAATAACAGAAGATTCAAGCTTTACTCTGTGTTCACCGTACATAAGTATATTCATCATGAGTGGCAAGAAAAATATTACTCTCTTCAATTGATTCTCCCCTTATAAAAGTAGACTTAATAATTTACCTTTGCTCATGCTTCATTCCATTACACTTATGATATATCATATTACATCGCTATTTTAAAAGCTTGATTCAAAATTAAGAGCAAGGGAGTAATCTTGTCCTAAACCTTTTGTATTAAGTGATGCATCAGCATTTATTGAAAAAAAGTATGTACATTTATCTGATTTAATTTTAAATAAGAAAGCTCCAAAGATTTTACTTTGCTGTGCAACTGGTTGTTTAGCTTTGAAAACATCAATTTCAGCCAAGGTTTTCGGTGAGGCATTTATTGAAGAAAGATGTGCCTTATTTTGTAGCCAAAAATCTGTTCCTAAATTAAATCCAAAAATATCCCCTTTATAATACATGCCACTTGTCCAACGAAAAATAACACCAGGAACAATTTTTGTATCAAATGCACGTAAAAAAAGTCTTGAGATAGCTTGTTCCTTTAAAAATTGTAAGTTTTCAGCAGCCATATCAAGATCTTTAAAATTGTGTTCGGCAAAAGCAGCTTCATTAACTCTATTTATATAAAATCGTTTTTCTCGCGCAGGAACAAACATTTCTAATGAAATTCGATTAGCAAACTTTAATCGCTGTGCAAACCATGTATTCATAATAGTACTCAAAGGGGCTTTTCCACGCATATATACACCCAAGCCCAAATGACCATTATTTCCAAGAGGCACATCAATCAAATCCGCAGCAACTCTATCAAGTGCATCTAAAAGAAAATTTTGCAACAACAGCTTTGCTGCTTGCTCAGAATCTTCACTCGGATTTGATAAAGCATCAAAAATAGGTTCCAACTCAAATGTTGGTAATGTTGACGGCTTGGCAAAAGACGAACCTAAAAATCCTGCTCCCCATCTAAAAGCTGTTGGAATAGTTGCAAGACCTCCAACGCGTAATTTGTATGATGGACGATTTAATACCGTGCCATCAATTTCGATACGTGTATCTCCCAAACCTATTTTATCACTAATAAAATGAGCTTTTCTAAATCTTTTTTCTTCTTCAGGTTCCATAGCTCCAAGCTCTCTGGCAACCGCATCTTGTTCTTTTTTTGTTAAAGAAAAGTTACTCTCTAAATAATACAAAGGAGCCATAATGCGTAGCGTGACATTATTCCATCGCTTCATGCCATGAATCATAAACCCAACCTGGCGTTCTTCAACCGTCATATTCCTGAAAAGTCCAAATATTTTATCAATATCAAGATCAATTCCCAGAGAAAGCATATTTGCATTCTCAATAGCTTGTTCAAGCCGAGCAATTAATGAATTTTGAGAAAGAGCAAGCCATGATTCTAATTTATCACTACCTCTGGTGAAATTTGATCGGGTAGTCTTACGTGCAAATGCATTGAGACCCACAACCCACTTACCAGGAAACTCTGGACGATCTGGTTCAAATATAGGTTGATCAAGTAAACTTCTTTTATTAAGAATATTAGTATGTAAAAAAAGAGGTTCTTGTAAAACTGCAGGCACGCCTAATGCATTCAGAATAACCATAATTTCAACCGGATTAACCGCACGAGATATATGATCCATCCCTGTTGTATCAAGATATTCATTCATAAACTCATAATCATCTTCTTCATCAAAAGAGACACTATCAAAATCAAAATCTTTAGTTTCTGTAGGCTGTTTATATGTCTCAGAAAGATCTTCCGGCTTTATATAAGAACAGATTCCACTCAATAATAGGCTCGATAATACTAATTTCAATAGATACGGCATCATAATTTATATTTTCTTTGGTTAAGTTTCAGATTAAAAAAATAATATATAGCATAAGTCGTTACAAAGGCCCAATAAAACAATCGCACATTTCTTGATGCAGGGTCCCCATTTTATCTCCACTTTCGCTATCGCTTCATCGGTATCCCCCGGTGAAACGAAGTAAAACAAGAGGTGAAAATAGAGAATGGGTTGAAGTCATTATATCAATGGTCATTAGTCAATTATTACAAAAATTCTGCAAAAATGATACTGTACCCAAAGGGCTACCTCAAAAACTACGTATCCAATTCAATCATTTTGGTCAAAAATATGCCTTTTTACCAACATTCCACTTGTGAAAAAATAAAAAACTGAGTTACACTAGAAAAAGAGTATTTCAGAATATAATAGAGGTTGGAGCTATTACAATAAAGGATAACCATGGACGGCATTTTTTATGCAAAAGCAGCCGCATATATTGGAGCGGCAATTACTATGGGCTTCGGCAGTCTTGGGCCAGCAATTGGTCAAGGAATCATCGGAATGAAAGCTTGTGAAAATCTTGGAAAATATCCAGAATCTGCTGACAAACTGCGCACAACTATGATGGTCGCTCTTGGTGTTGTAGAATCTTCGGCAATATATTGCTTCCTTATTTCTGGATGGTTAGTATATCTTGGATCGCAAATCGGATAAAAATCCATGAATATAAATGCAACAATCTTGGTTCAAGCATTCAATTTTTTTATCGTATATTGGATGTTACGTCTTCTTCTTTTTAAACCTATTATTGCAATTATTGATCATGAAAAAAATCAAGAAAACGCTCTGCATAACATTATTAATCAGCAGAAAAAAAGTCTTGAAATCCAGGAAAAAGAACGGCAACGTCAGTGGCATATCTGCCAAGAATACTTTACTACACATCAACCGCCAATTCTTCAACAAAAATCTTCTCTTGATGAAATAGATCAAGGTATTGAAATGGTAAAAACAGTATCTGCTGATTCTATCCTAGATACAATTTCTCAAGCAAAAAGCGCTTTAGAGGAAAAAATAAAGCATGTTTATTAATCAAAACATTGTTGCGGTTATCTTTAAGTTAATCAATTTTTTTGCAATCATAGGCTTGGTATATTTTCTCTTTAAAAAATATGTCAAAGCTGACCTACTTTTTGCTATAGAACAAAAAGATGCTGATCATGCATCGTTGCTCCGCCAAAAGATAACCCTTGAAAATCAATTGCGTAATCTTGATGAGCAAGTACAATCAGAATCTATTCAATGCCAAGATCTTAAATCTAAAATCGATGAGTGGAAGCGGAAAGTCAATCTTGAAAAAGAAGTACATGAAAAAGAACTAAGCACTTTGTTGCTTATCGCAAAAAAACGTAGAACTGAAGTTGCATGCAAACAAGAGAATCAACGTGTGCAAAATCACGTTATCGATGCGGTAGCAGATGATTTAAAAAAAACTATCTCTCATGATTTTTCACACTCAAAAAAAGGAAATGATTATCTTGATGCAATTATACGCTTTATGAATGAGAAAATATCATGAATAACACTGCGGTTAATAAAGATGTTGCAAAAAAATATGCTCAGGCATTTTTAGCCATATTTCCTAAAACATTTACATTTAGCGATGTAAAAAAAATAGAAGCTGCATATGAATTTTTGCAAACGCACAAACGCACACTCTTCTTTTTACAGCTTCCACAATTTGATCAAGAAAGAAGAAAATCTATGGTTGCGGATTTAATTGATTATTTTTCATTATCCGATAGCCTTGCAACAATTATCTTACTGCTTATTGAGCATAATCGTGCTTTTTATATCCCAACTGTTTTTTTGTGGATTACTCGATTATACAAGCAACAGATAAACAGCACTGAATTTTCTATTATAACCACTCAAGAAATCAACGACCAACAGATTGAATCAATTAAACAATTCCTTGGTCGTTTAGTTAATAAAAAAATTATAGGTACACCGTCTATAGATACATCACTCATTGCAGGTCTACGATTACAAAGCAATGAATATCTATGGGAATATTCGATACGCAAGCATATTAATGCTTTACAAGCATTGAAACGATAAAAGGCTCATAATTATGAAAAATACAGATCTTATATCTCTCTTTGAACGTTCACTCCGTGATTTACCAGAAGAACAATTAGAAGAAATTGGTACTGTTATCCGTGTAGGCGATAATATTTGTACCGTATATGGTTTATCAAACGCGATGCTGGGTGAATTAATTAATTTTGAAGGTGGCAATAGCGGTATTGTGTTTCAATTAGAAGAAAACTCTGTTGCTATTTTTTTAATTGATAGAACTATCCCTGTTGCAGAGCTTGAAACAGCAAAAAGAACACATTCTGTATTTAAAACACCTGTTGGCATGGGCCTTATTGGTCGAATTATTAGCGCTGAAGGCCAACCACGCGATGGAGTTGGCGATTTAGATGTCGCAGAATATCGTCCTATAGAAACAGATATACCTGGCATTATGGAACGCTCTCCCGTTAATGAATCTCTTGAAACTGGCATTTTGGCCGTTGATATATTAGTTCCTATCGGAAAAGGACAGCGCGAACTCATTGTAGGCAATAGAAATACCGGCAAATCTTCACTGGCAATTGATGCGATTTTACATCAAAAAGGTAAAAATGTTTTATGTGTCTATGTTTCCATTGGTCAGCGCCAAGCAAACTTAGCTCGTCTTGTTTCGTTGCTCGAAAAAAATGGCGCCCTTGAATATTCGGTTGTTGTCAGTGCTGATTCAGGCGATGCCGTACTCAGTCAGTACCTTGCACCATATGTTGGCTGTACTATTGCAGAATATTTTCGCGATCAAGGAAAAGATGTTCTTGTTGTGTATGATGATTTAAGTAATCATGCAATTGCGTTTCGAGAAATGTCATTGCTTGTTCGCAGATCACCAGGAAGAGAAGCATATCCTGGCGACGTTTTTTATCTTCATTCACGATTACTTGAACGTGCGGGAAAATTGGCAAAAGGCGGTTCCATTACCGCTCTTCCTATTGTACAAATCCAAGGAGATGATATTACTGCGTACATTCCAACTAATCTTATTTCTATCACTGATGGACAAATCTTTTTAGATACAAAATTATTTAATCAAGGAATTCGTCCTGCAGTAAATGCTGAACTTTCTGTATCACGTGTTGGTGGTGCTGCGCAAACAAAAGCAGTAAAAAAAATGACACGCGCATTACGCTTGGAATTAGCACAGTATCAAGAACTTCTGGCTTTTGCACAATTTGGCGCAGAACTTGATGAAGTATCTCATCGTCAATTGGAACGGGGAAAACGTGCAGTTGAATTGCTTAAACAGCCACAATATGTAACATATTCTTTTGTTGATCAAGCACTCATGTTATTACTTTTAAAAGAAGGTTTTCTTGATAGCATGGTACTTACACAAGTTAATCCATTTGTTTTGCAATATGTAAGCTATCTTAAATCAGTACACCCAAATGTGTATAACACTATTGCTGAAACAGAAGATATTTCTTCAGACATACAAAAGCAAATTATCGCTATTGCTGCAGAATTTAGTAAACTTTTTATACCAATACAAATTTAGTTCTCATATTTTTTTAAAATTTGTTGTATAATAATGTCATATGTGCCTTTACCCCAGCTTTAAACCCCAGCTTCTTTTCTCTACGCCGGGGACCCCATAAAGAAAAAAAGGCAACAGCTAGATAAATTTTGAAATTTGTGTGCCCGTAGCTCAGTTGGATAGAGCAACGGATTTCTAATCCGTAGGTCGTAGGTTCGAATCCTACCGGGCATACCAAACTTGATGATCGGAAAAATTCAGTATCAAATCAAAAGGTTTTTCCGCATCAAATAGCAGGTTTTTGCCACTTAAGCGCAAGTTCGATAGTATCAACTTAATAAGTTGTTTTTTTTCAACTTCAGAACTTTTAAATAATTCGTAGGCCCGGGTTGATAGATCCAGTATATATTTTGCTGTGATATAGTAGTTATCTTCAGCTTCTTGTAATTTACTCAACTGAGTATTCAATTCACCGATCTTATCGCGAATGGTATCAAATTCTGAACGGTCATCTTTATAAGCACTTTCATCAAAGCTAAAGCTTTTAATCATGGGAAAACCTTTATTCTGACAGTAGTTTTCTAACCGTATAACCTGTGCTGGCAATGATAAGCCTGCTTCTTTCTGTTCTTCTGTGCTTACACATGCAATAATAACCGCTTTCATCGATAAATAGATATATAAAATCTAAACTTGATTTTGTAGTTCTTGCTATGCTTTTCTATTCTCAGAAATTATTATTACTATGTGTAACTGGAAAAAATATGAAACTAAAGTTGAAACCTAACAAATGTCTATTGCATATATGCTTATTTGTTGTATTAGGCTTAGGCCTTGTGGGCTGTCTTTCAAAAAATTTTGAATCAAATATAGCAATACCTTCTAAGACTAATTCTGAAAAAGAAAAAGATTGGGAGAAAATGGCAAACAAAGTTGATTATATAACCGATGCACTGGGTCTAAAAATAGACTCTAACATTAAAAAGACTGTAATTGTTTTGAATCTTCTTGGCTTTACAACAAGTGCATCGTGCGAAGGGCACCTTGATCACGGTTTAGCTTATCCCTGGGTTGATTTTGACACTGAAAACCAAGAAGTAATGGAATTAAACTCAAAACTCAGCTCGATTTTCCAACGTCTAGCAGAAGAAGAATCTGTAATTCAAAAAAAACATCCTGACTTATCCTTAGGTGAAGGAAACTCGCAAGATTTAACCACCTTATACCAAGAAATGCATCGTTTAAATGACCTAATAGCAAAAACAGCTCTATCACAGCTTGTACCTTTAAATCGCTTAATTGATACTTTTTATAAGAATCGACCAGCTACCCCAGACCGAATGATTATTATTCATACGCTAAACACTACTTTTCAGAGAATGTATAGTGCGGGAGGAGATTGGCAAATCACTAGAAGTGAGCAAGAAATAAAAGATAAACTCAAAGAATATCAACAAGAAATGATGGAATTAACAAACTTCTTGACGGATTATTATTTTAATACTAGTAGTACGCCTCCCCTAAAGTGAATTCCTCTGTCAAGACCAATTTTACTAAAAAATAAGATCCAAAAAAGATCGACCATGGAAATTGGTCATGTGTTCGGTATTTAAAAGCATGGATTGTGCTAAAGAATTTGAGCTATATTTAAAATCACAATCCGGACGTGCATTCGCAAAAAAAAGATTTTGGTGATTTCAAAAGAACAGTCTTAAACTGTTCTTTTGCATTTGCTTAGGGCCTGTGAACAAAATCAAAAATATCCCCCTTGTAAACTCGGGGGATATTTGTTTAATAATAGCTATTTTTTATTTAATAGATTCCACCATTTGTAAATGAAGAGACCAGTAAATAGCCGTCGAATATATCTGAAATCACTTTTTATGCAGATCCTTTTTAATGCTTTCAAAACCCATCCATGGGTTATAGAATGCTGATTGTTTAAACCGTTCTATATATAATGGCGTTAGAAAAATATACCACAAAGACATTACGGTAAACCTAATTATATGATCCCAGGTAATAACTACTGGTGTATAATCAGACGCTATATATTGAATAACCTGGCGTGAGGCCAAGCATATTAATATCATCATTTCTATTTCGTTTTTTTATAACAAATCACATTGTTTTTGCCATAACCAAAAAGTTAGAAGGAACATAGGCATTATAAAGTTTCCAATAATTGTTCCAGGTAATATATAGACTGGATTCATTAATCCCAAGAAACCCATAATACCATGAATAATAATTACCACTAAAAATATTGGCGTACACGTTCTTATATATAATTTTAGATAATCTATATAGCACATATTCTTTTATACTTTATGGTGTTTGTAACATATATTGGAAAAAATGATTTGTATTGTACTTCGCAAAAAAATTCTTGCACGTCCGCAGGGCTTTTTTTTATATTCTTCTCATTCATTAATGTATAAAAAAAAGGAAAATAATCATGAAAGTATTATTTATTATTACAGGCTCCGATAAGCAAGCATGGTTATCAGAAATTACCCACCCGTTCTGGCACCTTATGGAGCGTGGAATTGAGGTTGATTTTACCACCCTTGAGGGGGGAAATATTTATGTTAATCCATGGAGTGATCCTTATGCTAAGGAATCTGTAGAGCCTAATGATTTAGTTTCCAAAGGCTTTTTTTCGGATAAAACTCTCGTTCAGAAACTCATGA
The DNA here is from genome assembly GCA_039809905.1 of Candidatus Babelota bacterium. Lineage (GTDB taxonomy): Bacteria > Babelota > Babeliae > Babelales > Vermiphilaceae > SOIL31. The sequence continues at coordinate 509,560 of JBDHVY010000001.1, forward strand.
ATACACTAAAACTTAAAGACATGGATTTGGATGACTATGACGGAATTCATATAGCAGGTGGTTTGGGTGCGGCCTTTGATCTTTATCCAAATGAGCAAGTCGGGAAAACGCTTGAACATTTTTGGGAGAATGACAAGGTGATTGGCGCCATATGCCACGGCTCTATTGCTCTTGCAAACAATCCTGATCGAATTCGAGGTCGCAGAGTAACCGGCTACACAAGAGAAGAAGACGCAATGATGGAGAAACGACTCACCAAACCTATCGTAATATCCAATTACCCTCAGACAGTTCTCGAAGAAGCCGGTGCCATCTTTATAGGCGCAAAGGCTAATACCGACAACGTTATCCTCGACAAAAAGCTGCTAACTGGTCAGAATCCATCTTCTGCCTCGGATTATGGCATTGCTTTATTACACCTAATGACCGGACGAACTCCCGTTGTAACGTTTAATGGATCAACTGAAAAAACATAATTATTTGCACTGTTCGTTCAAATTATTGACCAAATTATTACGCTCCTGTGGAGCTACGTATGGCAGGCCAGCTTTTTTTAAAGATTTAACAATAAAATTTTAAAATCTCTTCTTTTTTCTATCGCGATTTATTGCCTCAAAAACACCTTACCAGATTGGTTTTTCGCTCTTTCACCTATATTGACATAACAAAGTTTTACCTATAAGATTTAAGAGAAAATGCTTTATTTATAAGCATTAAGATAGTGTTTTACAAATCAATTTATTATCGAAGGATTCATATGAACTCACGCAATATGTTGCTCGCTGGACTTTTATTCGTAGCTCCTTTTTCAATGATGCTAGCAGAAGATACTAATCCATCTACAACTACTACATCTACAGATAATAAACCTGGCATGCTATCAAAAATCGGTAATCTTATGATCGCTCCTTTTGCATTTGCATTTGCTACTGCACCTGATTATGTTGCTAAAAATACTCTTGGCAAAATTGCAGCAATTGAATACCTTAAAGGCGGTAAAGTCGCATCTGTTATTGGTAATCAATATGTAGGTCGTGCAACTGTTCTAGCTGCAACAGCATACACACTATACAAATTGAACAAAATGTATAACAACTCCCAAGATGATGTTGATGCTAACAACGAAGATTTTTTCGAAAGTAACTAATACTTTTGTATTAAAAAATTAAAAGGAGCTTTTTTTAAGCTCCTCTTTTTTGATCCGTTTTATATGTTTCTATTTTTTTCTTCTAATTCTTTCTCTACCAATTCCGCTGTTTTTGATACCTTTTTAATCCATCTTAATAAAATATCTTGTTTTTCTTCATGCGATAATTGCCAGTTATATTCTGATTTGTGTAATCGATTAATAACATCATATAAGCATAAAGCAACACTTACCGACACATTAAAACTTTCTACAAAACCAAACATTGGTATTTTTACAAACATATCTGCTTGCGCAAGAGCTTCTTGAGATAATCCCGTTTGTTCACTGCCAAAAAGAAGTGCCGTTTTTTGGTCAAGAGGCAAATCAGGCAATGAATATGATTGTAAATGCGGCGTTGTTGCAACAATGCGATAGCCTTCCTTTTTTAAGGCAGCAATAGAATCGGTAATTGAGGAATGTGATCTCACATCAACCCATTTTGATGCTCCCATAGAAATGGTATCAACTGCTTTAAATTGATATTGCGCTTGCACTACGTTTACATCTTGTACCCCAAAAATATCACACGTACGTAATGCTGCACTGGCATTATGTGATTGAAAAAGATCTTCAAGGACTACGGTTATATATCGTGTACGGTTTTGTAGCACTTCGTGCATTTTTTGAGTCTTATTTTCAGTAATGTACTGCAAGAGGTGATTTATTAATGGTGATTTATCAGAAATATCCATTGCTTTTTTGCCTGTATTTTAAAAGAATTATTATTTTTTAGTATACAATTGTTTGAAATGAAGGGATATAGGGAATAAGGGGAAAGATTAAGATTAATGCCCAATCTTATTGGGCTCCCGCACAAAAATTGAATTTTTGTGGAATTTACGTAGGGGTTCCTTGTCCGAACCCCTACAACCCCAGACACAACCATCCTGGTTGAACTCTTTCGGCATGAACTCGGGCTCTCATCTGCTGCGAGGACTACGCAGCTTCAAACCCTCATCGGGCTGCGCCCTCTTGGCAGCATAGCCTCATGGGACTTTTCACCAATAAAATTCAAGCTTTGCTTGATTCTAGATGTTTTGAAGGAGAGTAGGATGAAGCTCGCCTTACCGGCGATAGAGATAAAACTAATTGTAGGGTTGTTTTACTGAGCGTGTGCCCGCGAAAGTAGGGTCGTAATTGAGTAGAATTATAAGAGGACAAAGTTGGATAAAATAAAGACTTTATACCACTGAAAAATACTGTATGAAGGGTTTGAGACTGCGTAGCTTTGCGCAGCAGGTGAAAGCCCAAGTTTATTTTTCATCAGGGATCCAAGGGAACGTTGGGGTCTGGGGGTGTGGGGGGCCGGACCAGGGCCCCACCACGAAATTCCACAAAAATATAATTTTTGTGCGGGTGCCTAACTATATTGGGCATTAATCTTTTTTCTCATTCAATTTAAATCGTTGCACCCCCATTTGACAACCAATAACCCACTAATTACAATTAAAAATAAGACAATCTAACCACAAAAAAGGTATCCCAATGAAAAAAAATCTTTTATCTACACTATCTGCAATAATAATATCTACCGCCCTCATATCCCTCTGCTCTCAAAAAACAACCTCTCAGAATCTAATATATCTTCACCAGCAAACTAAATCCCTTAATGCTTTCATTACAACAGGTGATGTTATTTTGGATTTTTATGCAGATTGGTGCAACCCTTGCAAACGCATGTCACCACTCATTGATGCTGTTGCAGCACTTATGCCGCAATTCACGTTTATTAAAATCAATCGTGATAACTTTCGCGATTTAGCAAAATCATATAATATCACCAGCATTCCAACGCTTATCTTCTTGCGTGACGGTAAAGAAATTGGACGTTATGATGGTGGCCCACTGACAGAAACAAAGCTTCAAAACTTAGTTTCTTCTGTTTATAACAAGTAAATTAAGAAGTATGATTAGTGCAAGGAGTACTAAATTGCCAGATACTCGTTGCCCAGCCCGATGCTAAACCTAACACAGCAACTATAGAACCAATGGTAGCATTTATTCTCTCTTGCTGTTTATTTTCAGCAATTGCTTGGCTTTGTAATGCCGTATGAGTATCAGCAATCATTGAACGATTATTTATCTGACCATCAGCCTGGTCTATCGTTTTTTTCATAAGCTCAAGAAGTAATGCTTTATAAGCTTCAGGATTGTTTCGTTGCATTTTTGCATATTGCTCATTTAAATTATTCACATGCTGCTCATAGGGATCTCCGAAAAAACGATCCATCAGCTGGCGTATTATGTTTTTGTCTCCTTGCTGATTATTCACATGCATATGTTCAGTAATCAGCTTGGGATTAATATCTAACTGTTGCAGACATTCAGCAAAAACCCCCACATCATCCAGTCCTAACTTATGTTTTTGAGCAAATTCATGCAATACAGGATTACATGATTGGATGAATGCCCACACTTCTTTTTCTGTGTATTCTTTCTCATAGCTATCATCCAGAGCCTTACCCGTTAGCTGCACCAATGATTGTGGTAAAAATGATTTTTTCTGACGACGCAAAGAAGGAGCATCTTCATTACTTAATGAAGCAGAACGTTTACGAACAGGCTTAGATGCACTGCCGGCAGAGCGATTCAATGGAGCAACAGGTTTACGAACAGGTTTAGGTGTACTTTCAGCAGAACGATCCCGATGCGTGCGTTGAGTTACTACGAGTGCCTTTTCCAATTCCTTAACACTTGTTATTCTTGTTTTCATCAAATTACGCGATGAAGAATTTTGAGACGCAAGTATAATAGCAGGAACTGGTGATTTTTTTTTATTTTTCTCACTCACTTCGTCAGTTATTTGAATAACAGTCTGAGAATTTTCTGGATCTTTGGTAAGAATCGGAGAAGACATTGGTTGGTTTTTGTTTATTTTCCCACTCGTTTCATCAGTTATTTGAATAACAGTCTGAGGGTTTTCTGGATTTTTGGATGGATTTTTTTTAAAAACAGGATCATCCATACAGCATGTCATGAAAGCAAAAGATAGAGCACACACGACAAAGATATTTTTTTTTCTTTCCATAACACACCCCCATGCGTACAGATAACTTTACTTATTTTCAGCTAATTGCTTCTTTTCATTTTTTGCTTTTTGTAGTTCTTTCTCCAATTCATCAAAACTTCCTACTGTTCTTTTTGGTGACGATGCAGCTCCATCACTACCAGTTAAATTTTTTGGTTTGGTTGTATTATCATTTTTTGAAGAATCCTTTTTTCTTTTGAGAGAAACCTTTATTCTCTCTGCACCATCTAAAAAAGCACAAAAAAATAGACTCATCATAAAGATTATTTTCTTCATTACTACCTCTTACCAACAATTGCCCATTAATTTTCTTATTTTTTTTCTTGTGGATTTCTGCATTGATCAGAATCTTCACTGAATGAAACTATCCGATGATTTGATACATAAGGAACTTCAGGTCTTTTGATAACATGTGTTTTGCTTTTTATTTGTTGCATAGCTTGTTCAAGTTGCGCAAGATTATTTATGGGCTGTTTAACTTGAGATTGCGATGCTTGTAAGCTCAAAGAATAGCAGAGTACAAAAAACAATATTTTTTTTGACATAGTGATTTTCCCCCTTTTTAAGAAACTGGCACTATTCTACCTCATTGTCTCTCCAAAAAAAAAGAAGAAGGAAAATTTTCCTTCTTCTCATTGATGCAGTGCATACTATAATAAAAAATTTACCACTCCAATGAACCAGCTGTTTGATATTCCGTAACTCTGGATTCAAAAAAGTTTTTCTCTTTGCTTAAATCAGTTGATTGAGACATCCACGGGAACGGATTTTTGGTTCCATATATTTTCGCTAAATCAATACGTTCCAAACGCCGATCAGCAATATGTTCAACATATTCAGCAAATTGTTGTGCATTAATACCAAGCATCCCTTGCGGACATGCATCAAGCGCGTATTGTTTCTCTAAAATTACCGCCTGTTTAACTAATTCAGTAATCTCTCTCTGAAAACTTTCAGTCCAAATTTCAGGATTTTCTGCTTTGATCATATTGATTAAATCACAACCAAATGCAAGATGCAGACTTTCATCGCGCATGATGTATTCAAATTGCTCACCAATACCAACCATTTTATTTTGGCGCTTTAAAGCAAGCATCATTGCAAAACCTGCATAAAAGAAAATACCTTCCATAATTACATAAAAGCCAACCAAATCGTGAACAAATCGTTGAATGTTTTCAATGGTATCTGTTTTAAAATTTGGATCCATAATTGATTTTGTTAAATTAACCACAAAATCATCTTTTTCTTTAATGGAAGGAATAACCTCATACATATTATAAATTTCATCAGGATTTAACCCTAATGAATCACAACAATAAATAAAGGTATCTGTATGAACAGCTTCTTCATATGCTTGACGCAACAAATATTGACGACATTCAGGATTTGTTACGTATTTATAGACCGTTAATACTAAATTATTTGCTGTTAACGATTCTGCTGTTGAAAAAAAACCAAGATTCCATAAAATCAAACGCCGCTCATTAGCCGATAAAATAGATGAAGATTTCCACTGCTCAATATCAAGCTGCATAGAAACTTCTTCAGGTGTCCAATTATTTGCAACGCCATCTTTATAATGTTGGCGCGCCCATGGATAACGCATAGGTAAAATTTTGTTTGGATCAACAGTCGAATTATTAATGATTCCATTTTTATTCATGATTAACCTTTTTAGTAAAATATATTGATCAAAATTGCATATTTTGCAGTATTATCAAAGAAATATGCTTTACTGACACACATCACACGCAGGATCATCTGAAATACTACACGCTTTACCCACCACAATATCTTCATCTGATGTAATAGTATCAACAGAATCAGTATCTTTTTTGGCAACCATATTTTCAAAAGCGCCGTTTTCTATCGATTTATACACACGTTTTTGCGTAAATCCAAACTTATTAGCATCAAGGCTTGCTTTTTCAATTTGACTCGCGCCCAACGTTCGTAAGTAATACGTTGTTTTAAGCCCGGCATTCCATGCTGCAATATAAATATCATTAAGCTTTTTACCAGAAACACCACGCATAAATACATTGTGCGATATGCTTTGGTCAAGCCATTTTCCACGAGCTGCAGTAATAGAAATAAGATGCAATGGATCAATTTCAAATGCTTCTTGATATTTATCTTTTAATTCTTGCGGAATAATATCAATCATTTGTAGATTACCATCATAATATTTCAACAGCTCAAGCATATCCTGATCCCACAATCCACGAGCCTTTAAATCATCTACCAAATAGGTATTAACAACCGTAAATTCACCACTCATGTTTGTTTTAACATACATATTTTTGTAAATTGGCTCAATTGAAGGATAAACACCTGAAATATTTGCAATTGTTGCTGTTGGTGCAATTGCCATAACATTTGAATTGCGCATACCATATGCTTGCACATGCTCACGGACTGGAGACCAATCACGTTTACCATTACGTTTTACACAAATTTCCATACCACGTTCTTCTTCAAGTAAATCAATGGTATCTTGTGGGAAAATGTTACGATCCCATTTGGAGCCCTTATACGATTGATAAGCACCGCGCTCTTGTGCAAGTTGTGATGATGTTAAAATGGCATGATATGCCACAAATTCCATTACCTCATCAGCATATTCAATTGTTTCTTGTGATGAAAAATTAAGACCAACTTGATACAATAAATCTTGAAAACCCATTATACCAAGACCAACAGGACGATGACGCATGTTTGATGTTTGAGCTTCTTTAACTGGATAATAGTTAATATCAATAACGTTATCCAACATACGTACGGCAAGAGCGATTGTTTTGCTTAATTTTTCTTCATCAAGTTTTCCGTCTTTAACATGATATGCCAAATTAATAGAACCAAGATTACAAACGGCTATTTCTTCTGCACAAGTGTTCAACGTGATTTCTGTACACAAATTAGAACTATGCACAACACCAACATGATCTTGAGGAGAACGAATATTACACGGATCTTTGAACGTAATCCAAGGATGACCTGTTTCAAACAATCTACTTAACATTTTACGCCATAATTCACGCGCTGAAAGCGTTTTATGCATCTTGATAGCGTTCAATTTCACCATTTCTTCATATTCCACATAGCGCTTTTCAAAAGCTTTACCATAAAGATGATGCAGATCAGGTGTTTCTGCTGGAGAAAAGAGTGTCCATTGCTCATCTGCAATAACACGTTTCATGAATAAATCAGGAATCCAATGCGCAGTATTAATATCATGCGTACGGCGACGTTCATCACCAGTATTTTTACGCAAATCAATAAAATCTTCTATTTCCAAATGCCATGTTTCAAGATACACAACCGCAGCACTACGGCGTTTACCACTACGATTGATCGCCGCAACAACATCGTTATTAATTTTCAAAAATGGTAATACACCTTGGCTTTCTGTTTTGATCGAATCAATCATTGCGCCACAAGCACGAATATTACTCCAATCAACAGCAACTCCTCCAGACCATTTTGCAAGCTGAGCTGAATCTGAATAACTTTTGAAAATATTAATTAAATCATCTTCAACTGTTGAAAGAAAACATGAACTTAATTGTGGTCGCAAAAGTCCACTATGCAATAACGTTGGGGTACTTGGTACATAATGCAGCGACGACATTGCATGATAAAAATCAACTGCTGCTTTATTTTTATCCGGTTCATTATATGAAAGTCCCATTGCAATACGCATCCAAAATGCTTGCGCAAGCTCAATGTGGCGCATTTCATATTTCAGGAAATATCGCTTATATAAGGTACTAACACCCATATAATCAAAAAGACTATCTCTTTCAATCACTAACTGTGCAGCAAGATACTCTAAATCAAAATCTGCTAAACGCTTATCAAGCAACTCAAGATTGATTCCCGTAGCAATACCAGTAATAAATGATTGCCGATATAGTTGTTCATGGTCACTGCAGGTAATAGAATTATGGGTTACTTTTTTAAATAATTTTTTAAGTTGTAAACGGACAGCAACTTTACTATATGCAGGATCTCGTTCAATAAAACTAATAGTTGCTAATATTAATGCATCAGCAATACCGCTTGGGGTAATACCATCAAAAATATTTTTCAACGTTTCACTTAAAAGCAATTCCGAATCAACAACAGATTCGTATCCCATACAAGCCCAGCCAATTGCCCGTTGCAATCGTTTCTCGCTCACTACTTCCCGAATTCCATCAGGCTTTACAACAGAAAACATATAGACATTTTTTCCTGTTTTTTCAGCTACGTCATTCTGTAAAAATGGTGCGGCTGAGGCTCGATTATGTTCCATTGGCATCCTCTAATCTTTTAAGGTTTGGTTATGTTCATTCACAATAAATACATTATCGGTATCTTCAATAGCATATTCCATCAAAGTTACCCAACAAAATAATGAAAAAATATTCTTATTTTTTTTAAATAGTTGCTATATGAAAAAAGATCATATGTGGTATCATTCTAGGATAATGACTAAGCCCCTTATAATCAAATAGTTTTTATAACTTTTTATTGAAAATATATTCTTAAATTTTTTTCAACCTTCGAATTAAAATTAATACATTTAGAATAAAAACATTGTTGTGATGTTATATTTCCATTTCATCGACTACACAGAAAGAACTCATCATTTTTATTCAAAAAAAAGAGACCCGTTATAAATACAAACAAGAAAATGATTCCAAAAAACATTTTTTTAAAAAGGTCTAATCGTTAATTTCTTACTTAAAAAGAATAATTTTATCTTTTTAAATACCTTATAAGTAATCTTATTGAAATAAATTTATAATTTTTTTTTAAAACTTATTAACTTTATCCACAAAAATCTTCTATAATAGAAATAGGTCGTATAAAAATTGATACTTTATAACAAAAAAGAGCTTATTATGAAACATTTTAATAGATTATGTATCTTTTTAATGGGGCTTTTAATCAATTTCTCCATAGCATGGAGCATGGATCGATCTTCCTTGCTTGGATCATTAGAATCCCCTCAAGTTCTTTCTAAAGCTGCTAATAAACCAAATGATGATGTAGATAAGGCCATTATAAATCAAGACTCTCGTTATTTCCAGAATGATCTTAAAGCATTAATCAACGCTATTCCTTACTATACAACACATGCTAAGGATAATAATACATCAAAACAAAACGCCCTAAATGCACTACAACTTTTGTATTTTCATCCTAAAAGTACGAATCACGATCTTATTCTCAATGCTTTAAATGAAATAGCAGGAAATCAATCGATTTCACCCGACAATATGCAAAAGATTTTGCAACCATACCACCAGAAACAAGCTCCTCAATTGAAGCAACCCTCACAACTAGCACGAGCACCGCAAATCAAAAAAAATGAAACGTCAAATTTTGATACAAAAATTTCTGACATTGAAAATGAGCTTGAAAACATTCAAAAAAACACAGTTCTAACTAAAAAAGAAAAGTTGCAACAAATAGAACATTTGTATAAAGAACTTGATTTAATCAGGTCTCGCTCTTTAAAAACAACAATCCCTAAATCAGCACCTTCAAAAATACAAATGTCCAATTGGGTTAGAATAGAAAAAGCTTTACAACAAGCTTATGAAAATATCAAAAACCCTCAAGCAACAACTTTTGCCTTGCAGTCTTCTGGTTTTCAAGATCAAGATAGATCTCAAGGATCATCACTCAACCAACTAGAAGAATCAATGTTTTATGAACCATCAGAAAATGAGCTCCTTGAAGAACTCAATATTACCGCTAGCAACATTATTAACAATTTAGAATGGTTACTTAAGATATCTAAGATTGAAAATGTTGATGAAATAAAGCATCAACTTGGAAATATCCAGAAAATAAAACAACAGGTCCACGATTTTATTTTTCGTATGGTTCAACAAATTACCAATATAGAAAACATCCCTGTTAATTCAAAACGTTTAATTGATTTACAAGACATACGGCGAAAAATCAATGCTTTTGTTCCAGGACAAAAGTTAGATATAGAACTGCTTATAACTGAAGTAAAAGCAATACAACAAATAACAATCGATAACATAAAAAACAAAGACTCTTTACAGGATCTTGGGACAAGCGCTCTTAGAATAAATGCAGCTGTAGAAAATTTAGAAAAAAAACGTATAAGAAAAGATAGAAGAACTGTTGTAGCAAGATTAAAGCAAGAGCATGAAGCTCTCAAAGAAATTGCTATTCCCATACAAGAAGATTTTAAAAGACCTATAACTGAAAGAATTTTCTCTCTAAAAGTTGGTGAAAAATATATAAATTTATTAAAACAACATATTGCAACACTAGAAGAATACGTAGATCTTCGACCAAGACTTAGAGAAAAAACTAAAGAAAATATTAAAAAGAATAGAGATACACTCGAAATTGCAATGAACCAGATATACAAATTTAAATATCCTTCAATGCAAAAACCATGGATTATGGATATTTTTGATCAGATTAATCAGGCAGTACTGCTCAATAACGCAAAGCTGTTTAGAGAAGCGATTGAATCTTACAATAAAAAACTTTTTGTTTCAAAAACTAAATTTGAGGAATTAAATACAGCTGATGACTTTAAAAGAGAAACAATAAAAGCTTATGCTCAATCTTTATCTAAAACATTGTCTCCCACGCAAGATACCATTCGAAAGAATGCTGCTCAATTAATTCCGCCTTATCTCGATCAATTATACAGCTATCAATTAGAAGAAAAAAATGTTGCTATGATTGAATTGGAAAAAGAGACTATTTTAAAAATCATTGCTTGTATATTCGATACTCCTAGTAATCCGTATGCGAACTTAATTAAAGATATTATTTCTTCTGAGCGGATATTAGATATAGAAAAAAGACACACATGTCTTCTTCTTGTGAATAAACAAGGAAATTTTTATCCAAAACTAAAATCTGCTGCTGTTCAAGAAATTATTGATAACATTGCAAAAGATTATAATGTATCATCTCATCAACAAAACTTTAAGCAACAACAAGATCAATTTATTGCTCAAGCTATAAAATGCCTTACTATCTTACCAACAATGGAACCAATACTTTCAGGAACATTACCAATCTCTAGAATTGGTGATAGTGAGATGGAAGATTATTTAGATAAAATAGAATTATTAAATCGAAATATTAATGATTCTTCTATAAAAGAAAAGCTAGAAAAAATTTCAAAAGACATCTTGGATGAAAGTACAAAACGATTAAATGTTCGTATCATTACACCTGTAACACCAGAAGAACCGAAAAAAGAAGAACCAACTAACCCAGAGATTACAACTTCTAGTAGTTCCGAAGAAAATCCATCGATTGAAGAAGAACTCCCAAATGTTAATTGGAGTGATTTTGAGGAAATGGTTGCAGCACAACAAGAACCTACAAAGCCTACAAAATCAATGGTTGCTGTGCCAGCAAATGAATCACCCGAAGGGGAACCTCAAGCTGAACAAAAAGCTATTATTAAGCCTAATGTTCCACAAATACCAACTGAACCTAAGCCAGAACCAAAACACGAATTGAGTAGAGAAATAGAACAAGCTGAACCTGGAACAGAACAAAAATCAGAGCCAACTGAATCTGACGCAGAAAAAATATTCGATATTTCTGAAGGAAAACCTGAATGGTGGGGAAAATCGGAACGTCGCCCAGCTCAACCTGCGGTTGAAACAAATGAACAACCAAAACCTTATGAATGGGAAAAAATAGATAAACTTTATCCTCAACCAGAAACATCTAATACACCAGAATTACCAACCAACCAGTCATCATGGAAATCTATGTTGGATTCTACCTGGAAGTATATATCAACTAATGCTTATAGATGGTTCTTCGGAGATCAACAAAAATCAGAGCCTTATGAGTGGGTAAGACCTTATCAATGGGAAAAAATAGATAAACTTTATCCTCAACCAGAATAACCTAAAAACCAAAACCCTAAACGATTGGTATAGGCTGATATAAAAAACAACATTGTGCAAAATTTAAAAAAACTCTTAAATTTTGCACAATGTTATCAAATCATTATGGATTCATTTGACTTAAATCCAATAGAAAGTTGGTTATTAATCAAGTTTTTGACATATCATAAAAAAAAAATCTATCATGATAATAAGTCAATATAATAATTTTCTAAAGCAAAATCCCCATGAAATATGTTTTTTTGATTATCATAGCAACATTATTTTCTACGTGTCAAAGTATGGATACATCAAAAGATTTTGTTTCAAAAATCTTGAATTTAACCCACACATGCATTAATGCTAATCAAGCAGATTTAAAAAATTGGGCAGCTGATGAGCAAAACCCTCTTTATACATTACAATCAATGCTTGCAAAAGAAATGCCTTCTTTAGAGGCACATGCACCAATTGTATCTGCCAGCCTGTGTGATTTAAATCCCACCAACAAACTGTTATTGCAAAAAATAAGTATTATAAAAATTAAACAAAAAGATGACCAAACATATACTCTCGCAAAACAATATCTGAGAAATTTTCGATTAATTATTGTAAAACACAATAATTTGATATCAGAAGAAAAAAATGCTCTTGGTAAAAAGAGCTCAAGCTTAGACATCTCTCAAACAGCAAAAACTGAAAACGTTGCTTATGCAAAACAATTAATTGGAACTTCTGATCCTAGATTATTAGTTTTCGTACCTGATGAACTTGATCTTATGACACAATTAAGTGAACAACGATTAGATTTCAATACACGTAAAGAAAATAGTAAACAACCTTCAATTCAATGGTTACGAAAACAAAAAGAAATACTAGAGGAGTATCTATCTATTCAAACAGAATACACAAGCATCAATCCCATTTTAAGTGATGAAAGAAAAAATGAACGATACAAAGTAGAATTAGAAAAAACAAAATTAGCAATACAAAAACACTTTATAAAAAACAGTATAAAAAAAGCAGCTGAAGCTTTTAATAAAAAACCTACTGATGAATTATTGTGCGATTACAGAGAACAACTCGAAAAATTACAAAAAATATCACCATCACCTGAAAAGGCAGAAATTCTAAAGGAAATACATTCCAAATTTTTTAATAAAATAACAGACGAGCTTGTTATTAAAGCAAAAAGCCCTTTATCGGCATTAAGAGATCAAAAAAAATATATTACTATTGATGCATTAAGAACTGTTGGGCTCATAATTGCTTTAGCTGACATCATTGAAGATACAGATCAAGAGCAAAAACAAAAAATTAAAGATCTAGCACAGGAATCTTTTTTATTAAAAAAAAATCTTGCTCATCATTCTTTAATGCTCTACCCCTTGGAAATTCCATCCATGATAACTCAATGGGCTGATTTTTACAGAGCATGTCTGAAAATTTGTGAAATTATTCCAGATTTTCCTATGCCATTTCCACATGTATTAGAGGAAAACACTGAAAATTTTAATGTTTTTTTTTCCAAAAACCAATATGCAGAAATTTTTAATATTACTCTTTTTCAACTGATAGAAATGTTTCCCTATGAAGGCAACAATGAAAACGCTATTTCGCCGAAATCCCATGCCTATAGTGAACTTTGTACAACATTATGCAAACAGCTTGCACTCTTGGAGAATGTACATTCTATCGTTGATGAAAACACTGTATTTAAGGACCTTTTTGATATTATAAAAAAAGTAACATGGTGTAGAAACGCATATGGTACAAATATTGTTACCATTAATAAAATTATAGAACATTGCAACCTAATAGCTGAAAATTGCACCAATGTTCTTATCGAAAATATAAAAAGCAATAGTGATATGTACGTAGACTCAAATACTCATGACCTTGTAAAATACTATTTTTATGATGGAGCATGTACATTTGATTTGCACTATCAACGAGCATTAGCCGCTTTAGAAGATAAAGAACAAAAAGAAAAACAAAAAGCTCGTATACGAGAAGAAAAAAGAAAGCATGATGATGAAGAAGCTCAGAAAAAATATGCTCTTGCAGCAGCCATCAGACAACAAGAGATTTTAAGCAAATTAAAACCATATCAATCTGAAAATCTTATACCACGAAAAATAGCTGACTTACAAATAAACATAAAAAACTTGATATCTTTACTCAGAGATGCTCCACAGCACGCACAAGTAATAGAGATATGCCATAAGTATTTTGAAGAACTAAAAAAACAGATATCATCACATAATCTTGAACCTAAAGATATCGTTGATTATTTTCAACAATACAAAGCAATAAACAATATAACAACTAACAATTCATTAAAAACATCTTATACCAATATACTCTTTGCATTCCTCAACAGATTATTACAGATGATAAAAATACGCAGCGGAGAATTCAATAGTAAATCTGAAGCACAAAGATTATCTTTATATGAAAAATATCTTTCTGCCATAAATATAGATACTCCCGACCTCAAAGACCTTCTTGAGCAATTGCCCACTGCTTGCAAAGATACAACGAATGAAAAAATCATGGGTATTCTAACCTCGCGATACACTATGTATGCTTTTATTGGACTCATTGTCGTAGGCTTGGCACAATGGCAATTCAATCTCAATCATGCACTAGGAATCGGCTGATATAAAAAACAAGATTGAGTAAGATCTAAAAACTTTTTTAGATCTTGCTCAATCTTATTAAATAGTTCTTCTTTAGCAATTACTCCATTAAACAATTTCTGTACCTCAGCTGTTCCCATTGCTTTATTAAATGCTGCAGAAAAAGAAAATGGTATTTCTTCTTTTTTAAAAAATTCTAATATCGCAATGAATAATTCAAAAGAACGTAATTGACTGATATCAGAAAACTCCAAACGTAATCCTTTGCTCTTGCGATTATTTTTTGGATTTGTGTGATGATACAAAAAACTTTTTACCCCAAATGAACTAAACACCTTTTGTAATCGTCTCCATACATCTTGCGATATATTCATGTGCTTTGGTAATGCAATACATCTAAATGCCATATTAGTGCCAACACCTACATCAAAAGGTTCCACTTCACCTAAAAGACCCAGAAAACTATATCCATAACATGATTGTAATGATTGCAAATTAGGAGATAATTGATGAATAAATGTACCCATAAATCCTTTACTGCGATCATATTCTTGCATTGGTATAATAGATAAAGAAAGAGGTTTATCAATGATATTTTTATTAAAATAAGTAGCTAATTCGCCAATCGTCATGCCATGCCGCAATGGAATAGATGCAATGGAAATGAATGATATTAAATCTGGCTGCACCAATGGTCCTTGCATCAAAGAACCTAAAGGATTGGGGCGATCCAACACTATATATTGTTTTTTATATTCTGCAGCAATTTTCATGGTATTAAGCAAGGTAGAAATATAGGTATAATGGCGCATACCAGAATCTTGAATATCAAATATCAAGCAATCAAGTTCATTCATATGTTCAGCTGAAATCATTTTACCTGAACCATTACCATACAAACTCAAAACAGGAATTTTTGTTTTTTTATCAACAGAATCATGAACATCACGTTCAGCAAGAGTACCATTCAAACCATGCTCTGGTACAAAAATATATTTTACTGCAATGCCTTCATGCGCAAGAATATCAACAGTACGTTTTCCTTTTTGATCAACACCCGTTTGATTAGTAATTAATCCAATAACACACGATTCTTTTTTTGCATCAGTACATATTGTTTGTATTAATGATGTTGGAATATTTTCAACACCCAGTTTGAATGCAGCATGTGCGTTAAAGAAAATGAAAAATATGGTATATGTGTGCAGTAACTGAAAGTTTGCTCTAAAAATAACTCTCTTCTTATCTAAATTTATTCCTTGTCCGCTCGCCCTGAACGCAGTGTTGACTGCTGAGCATAGTCGAAGCATCAGGGCGAGCGCAGAGAGTCTGAACATAATATTGCTCACTGAATTCAATCGAAGCATCAGGACAGACACAAAAATAAAAATAAAGACATTAGATAATTTTGGACTTTTTAATAAATTCGCATTCATAAGCATTTCCCTTATTATATGCAATTCTTAACCTATTATTTTTAAAAAATAACAAATTACACTATACTACCTACCAATATTCAAAATAATCATCACTATGCAAAAGGCTTTTATGCAAAAAATTAATCATCTGCTTCTGATAACACTATTATGCCATGCTACTGCAGCTTTAGCAGAACAAGTCCCAACCTCAATATTTCAAGAAGCACGTAGCGGTAACGCACAAGCAATAAAAGAACGTCTTGAAGAATGGCAAGATTGTAGCGCAAAAGATGAAAATGGAAATACCGCTCTTCATATTGCAGCACAAAAAGGACATACAGAAATAGTTGATATGCTTACCACAGAACAAAAATTTTTAGAATGGGATTGGAATTATCTGTGTTCATGGGTGCAAACACCAGCAAAATTACCCAACAAAAATGGAAAAAATAATGATGGCAATACACCATTGCATTGTTCTATTGAAGCGGGTCAAGAAAAAGCAACAGAATGCTTATTACAAAAAAATGTCGATACAAATATCTGCAATAATCAAGAATATGTTCCTTCATTCATGATACTTGCACAAGATAATCCGACATTGATTCCTCTTTTGAAACATCATAATTGTCTCAACAAAAAAGTTAAAGGTAATACCGTTTTACATGTTGCAATTAAACAAAATAAACCACACATAGTAGAACGTTTATTAGATGAGCAATCTTTAGTTCACGAAAAAGATGCTGAAGGTAAAACAATTACAACAATTGCTTTAGATGCAAGCAATATTCCTGTTTTAAACACATTAATTAAAAAGAATATTAACCTTAATGAACCAGATAAAGATGGTCAAAGACCAATGCATCATGCCGCTCGTGATGGTAAATATGATATCCTCAACTTTCTTTTAGAACATAAAATTTCTCATAATGTGACTGATAAAGAAGGTAATACACCATTGCATTATACTGCAATGTATAACCGTAAAAAGGAAATGGATCTTTTATTAGCACATACAGCCGATATACAGCAATGCAATAATGCGGGAGAAGATATATTCTTAATTGCCGTTGATAAAAAGCATATAGATCTTGTAGAATATCTTGCTAAAAAACCCGGTATCAATATTAATATTCGCGATAAAAAAGGGCAGACTGCCTTTATGCGAACAACCATAGCACAAGATTATACTGGTTCAAAAAAATTGTACGACCTTGGTGTTAATCTGCGTCTTACTGATTATGATCAAGAAAACGTACTTCACAAAGCAGCCGCTCTTGGTAACGAGGATATTACAAAACTTGTTCTTAGCCGTGATAAAACATTGCTCGAAATTAAAAACAAACACGGTGAAACTCCTTTATTTGTAGCAGTAAAAAATGGTCGCTATGCCATTTCTCAAGCATTGATACAACAATATGGCGCATCAATAAACAGCACCAATAATAATGGCGAAAATCCTCTGTTTGTTGCCATAGCAAAAGGTTATGAAACCTCCACAAAAATATTATTGCAAGCGGGAGCTTCAGTAAACACTAAAAATAAATTTGGCGAAACTCCACTATTAGTAGCAGTAAAAAATGGCAGAGCCGAACTTGTTACATTATTAACACAACAATATAATGCACCAGTAAATATTACGAGCAACAATGGGTCTATTCCTCTGTTTATTGCCGTAGAAAATGGTTACCAAAATACCACGAAAGCGTTGCTCAAAGCTGGCGCATCTCTTCTTACTAAAAATAAAGAAGGTGAAAGCATTCTTCATGTTGCTGCACAACTATCAGATACTACTATATTGTCAGATCTCTTGAATCAACCCAATAAACCAGATATCAACATCCTCAATAGCGCCAAATTAACACCATTGCATTGCGCAGCACAATCTAATAATGTTGCAGGAATAAAATTATTAGAACAACACGGCGCAGGTTGGAATTATATAACTCCTCAAGGAAATACTATTGCTCATTCCGCTATTGAGAAAAACGCTGTTAAAGCTCTTGATTATATAATTACAAGAGATCCACAGCTTCTTAATATTGAAAATAAAAGTGAACATACTCCATTACTTTTAGCGGCTAAAATGAATGCTCTTTCTTGTGCAAAAAAAGCATTACGGGAAAAAGATTTTATAAATAAAGACATTGAACGAGCAATCAATATAGCAATTCATTTTTCTCATCCTGATATGCGTCATTTCTTAGAAAGTGAAATCACGGATCGAAAAAATCGTCGCAGAAAAATAGGCAACATGTATCATGAAATTGATTCCATAATCAGTGACAATCGCGCAACAGTTGCTACATTGGTACTGAAAAATATTATGAGCTCAAGAGAATACAATCCAGGTCTAGTAAACCATTATACTGATCATCAATTATATCACATGACTGAAACTGAAATAATTGAAGTACATAACTACTATCTTGAACGTAAAAATAAGGAACTACAGTACAAAAATGTTGTGACGCAACGATTAAATACCGTCTTGCAACAAGAAGCCGCGCAAAGAGAAGCTGAAAAAGAACTTAAACGTATTGCACGAGAAAGAGAACGCGCTGAAGAAGAAGCTCGCCTTCAACGCATTGAAGACCAAAAGCGCCGTGAACGTGAACTAAAAGAAAAACTTGAAAGAGAGGCTTTGCAAGCACAAAGAGCACGCGA
This sequence comes from Candidatus Babelota bacterium, assembly GCA_039809905.1. Taxonomy (GTDB): domain Bacteria; phylum Babelota; class Babeliae; order Babelales; family Vermiphilaceae; genus SOIL31. The sequence continues at coordinate 528,405 of JBDHVY010000001.1, forward strand.
GTTAGAATTTAAACAAAAACAACTTGCAGAAGAACAAGCTCGCCTTGCACGTATCGAAGAACAAAATCGCCGTGATCGTGAGTTACGAGAAGCTCAAGAAAAAAAGACTGCCTTAGAAGCACAAAAAGCACGTGAATTAGAATTTAAGCAAAAACAAGAAGCGGAAGAAAAAGCTAAACAAGCTGCTCTCAAAGCACAACAAGATGAAATAGATCGCCGCAATAAGGAAAAAGCCGCACAAGATGCATGGCAAGCAGACATGGTACGTAAACAAAAAGAAGTTACCGCTGCAATTGCTGCCGATAAAGAACGTGCACGTCAACAACAACATAGTAATGCCTTGGAAGGCCAGCATATACCACAGAATCTACAACCAAGTGCACCGCCAATGGAAAACATAACAGTTGAAATTTTATGTTCATCATGTGGAAAAAAAGCATCAGCTAAGCCTCTGCCATGCAATAATGGTAAATGCAGAAAAAAAACAGCAAACTTATGCAATGATTGTTTAAAACAACACAATAAAGGACAATGCCCTACCTGCTGGAACACCATTGGTAAATTCACACAAAAAGAAATAGATCAATGTTGCATCTGCACAGAAAAACAATCTGTTACTCCTATGCCATGCAATAATTGCAAAATCGGGAGCGCTCGCATTTGCAAGGAGTGTCTAGGTGATTGCCTTCAAAGCAATCCTCATAAATGTCCAACATGCATGCAAGATGCATACAATAAAGACTTGATAGAAAAAGTTTTAAATCAGAAATAATAATAGGTAAACGCGAGTCGTATGAATAAGTACGACTCGCGTTTATACAAAAAAACAATGCTATACAATAAAAATTTTTTTATTATTTTTTATTTTTTTATTATCGGAATCATATCTTATGGAGCTGAAAATAAAGGCTTAGCTCATTTATATAAGATAGAAAAAATTGATGCTGATGCTAATACAAAGCATGTAACACATATTACCAACAATATTATTGCCATAACCAATAATAATCAATTGCACATTTTACAATTAAACCCAGTACAAAAAATCCATAGCATTAAGATTGTTGATGAAGAGCTCTTAAGTCACTCAATATTTCATACACATGATAATAAGATTATAGCTGCTTCACGCAATAAGATTCTTATATATGATCTGGAGACAAAGAAACAACAGCTTGAAGAACAATTTTTAAATCAATTTATTACAGCTACAACTATCCATCCCCGCAAGAGCATACTTTTTGTATTGTCTTCAATTAATGGCTTTGTTACAAAATACAATTATGTAACAAAAGAATCAGAATCTTTCGATCTACCTCAAGAAACTTGGACACGCATGAGCATTCATCCAAACAAGGAGATTATGTGTTTAGCCAGCGATAGAATGCTTTCTTTCTGTCCATTAGAAAATTTAAATACAATAGAGGCTATTGGACACACTCACAAAATTGTACTTTTTTGCAACTATAGTCCTGATGGATCTTATATAGTTACAGGAGACGCCTATGGGATTTCCGCAATACATCTCAATAAAAAATCTAATGAGTTAACGATACTTGCAAAAAATGAGCGTTTTCTGAATATAAAATTTCACCCAAATGGCTTGTTGGCTATTTTTACTGCTCAATACTCTGGACCTTCTGAAAGTTCAATAGGCCGATCGCTATACTTCTGGGACTTAAAAGAAAGAAAATGTGTTCATGTGATGCCTTATCTAAAAATTAACAGTGAAGATGATTTTTCTTTTTCCAAGAATGGTCTAGAGGTTGTTATTGCAGGGTATAAAAGTATTATAAAAACATATGTTCCTTTTGTTGTACAAGAATATGAAAAACTTTTTATCTGGTTAAAAAAGCTTGAACAACAACATCTGATATCAAAAGATATTATAATGCACTGTTTGAACATTTTTTTGAGGCGTTAGATCTAAAACACCGTTGTGGCTCCAAGAAAAACCATGATATACAATAAAAATCTTTTTATTATTTCTTATTTTTTTATTGTCGGAACTTATACGCTTATTTGGATGAGATATTTACTTATTTAGATGAAAATTGTAGTGATTTAGATAAAACAAACCTAAAAGAAACAACTGAAAAGATACAAGCTATTCCTTCAAAATTAGATAGTTTTGTTAAAAAAGAAGCAATCCGTTTCGGAGTATCTGTGGATGTTATAAAAAACTGTTCCAGACTGCGTCAAAAACTGGCAAAATGATCCTAGAATAAAAACAGGTACCGTACAAGAACTTATAGAAAAAAAGTTTTAAATGAAAAATAAAAAACATAAAAAAGCACCCTGTACAATTTGTCTACAGGGTGCTTTTTTTATAGTATGTTTCAAAAAATTGATATATTTATTTATGGTAAATGTCTTATTTTTTGTGGTCCAAAAAGATTGTTGTGAGGTTGAATGGTAGGTTTTTTAACAATATGTGGATAGCATTTTGAAGTACATTTTATAATTGCTCTACAATACTACGTTCACTAAAATAATGTTTTGTTGTTCCAATGATTTGATACTCATCAGGCCCTTTGCCAAGTAATGCAATTATAGAGTCCTGATCAGATAACTGATACGCATATTCAATAGCCTTTTTACGATCAAGCTCTTGAATAATTTTATGTGTTAATGATTGTGGAATATCACCAATAATATCATTGGCTATCGTTGCGGCATCTTCTAATCGTGGATTATCAGACGTTATCATTACAATATCGGCAATTTCTGCTGCAATACAACCCATCATAGGTCGCTTTGATTTATCTCTGCCACCACCAGCACCAAAAACAACAATTAATTGTGAAGTAAGCGCACGTAATGTGGATAAAACTGCATGAAATGATTCAGGATTATGTGCATAATCAATAAAACAGCGCGCACCATTTGGTAAAACATGTTCTTGTAATCTTCCCGGCACACCTGCAAATGTTTCAAATGCTCTACTGATGTCATCAGGACTAATGCGCAATGCCAGTGCCATACTCGCTGCAGCTAAAACGTTATATCCATTATAGGTACCAAAAAGAGAATGACATGCAAAATGATATTCTCGTAATTGCAATTTGATTGAAGCAATAGCATCAGTTAATAATTTTCCATGATATATATTCTCTGTGCTATTAAACCCAAAGCTCATCATATGCGAATGTTGTTCCAATAAAGACATGCAATATTCATTATCATTATTAATCAAAATAGGTGCATCATCAGTAGCTTGATTAAAAATTAAGCATTTAGCTCGGAAATAATTATCCAAATCAGGATAAAATTCTAAATGTTCATGAGAAAAATTAGTAAAAATAATACCACAAAAAGTGATTCCTTCAACTCGATGCAGCGTTAATGCTTGTGCAGCAACTTCCATGATTACATATTCCACCCCTTGATCAACACACAATTTGAGAAATTGTTGTAAATAATCTGGTTGTGGCGTTGTTAATGATGCAGGAAATACCGTACCATTCATTTTATTTTGCGCAGAACTAATCAACGCTGTTTTATATCCAGTACATCGGAGAATATGTTCAAGCAAAAAAGATGTTGTTGTTTTGCCTTTGGTGCCGGTAATACCAATAATTTTGAGTTGGCGTGCAGGAAATCCTGCTGCTTGTGCACTCAATTGCGCAAGAGCTTTTCTGGTATTATCAACACGCTGTACAGTAACATTACATTCTTGTATGATGCTGCATAAATCATCAGGTAATAAAACAGTTTGGTGCACGACTATTGTACGTGCACCTTTTTCAATTGCGGATTTAATATAATTAATGCCATTATCGGCATATCCCTGGATAGCCACAAAGATAGAGTTTTGACCAACAAAATCTGTATGACATGTTACCGGAAATATTTTAGGCATGGATAATAATGAATCCATAAAATAACTACGCCTTATAATTTCTCAGTAACCCAAATACATTCTCTTTTATTTTTGGCAATAATAGTAATAAGCCATACATGTTGATGTATAACATCATTGCAATAATAATGCCTGCTAAATCCCACACAAAATCAACTGCAGCGACCGCTCCCAATAAAGCGCACAAACTGTACGTAATATTGAATGCCATGCCAAAGCGATTGTTTGTTAAAAACATCCATGCAGATTTAACTACATACGCGTAAGAAACCATAACACCAAATCCAAAACTTACGGCAAGGAAACTTACAATCCATCCACCATATATTCCAAAAACTGTTTCAAATGCAGCAATAGTAAGCGCTGTACTGTTAAGACCACTATCCCATACACCAGAAGCAACAATACATAGTGCAACGATGAGTCCAATAAAGGTACTAATAAATGTACTAATCATTCCCATGAAACCGTTTTGAACCACATCATTGTTTCCAGTGGAACCAAACATAATGGCTGCAGAACCAAGACCTGATTCAGTTGCAAAAATAGAGCGAGACATTCCCGCAGCAATCATTTGTTGGAAAGAAAAACCAATTACTCCTCCGGCAAAAGACTGTAACCCCAATCCACTTTTTATCATAAGAGACAACGCAGGAATGATAGATTGATAGTGAACAAAAAGAACAGTCAAAGAAGAAGCCATAAATACCACTACTTTAACCGGAACAATACTTAATGAAATTTTGGCAATTCTATCTGCGCCACCAAAAAGTATGTATAAAACAAATAATAAAAGACCAAGACCGCTGATAATTGGTGCAATTCCCCATGTTGCAGCCAAACTAACTGCCATAGAATTTGATTGGATAACATTTCCACCAATTAAACCATAAATAACACAGAAAAATGCATATAACCAAGGAAGGTAAGATCCGCCAGGAACACGTTTAAGGTAAAGCATTGGTCCACCAAGAGAGCCTTTTTCTGTTGTTTGCGCTGCAAAAAGTGAACTAATATATACCTCGCCAAAACGTACGGTCATTAAAATCAATCCAAATACAACAAACCAAAATGCTGCACCTGGACCACCTGAATAGATAGCCGTTGCAACGCCAGCAATAACACCATTACCTAAATTTGAATTAATCGTATTCATAAAAGCATGAAAGGGAGACATTCCTTCTGCTTGTTGCGATCCTTTTTGAGAAGGGAAAAGAGCAGTTTTAAGTGCTGTTGTAAGATACGTAAATTGCATACCACGTAAAGCAACTGTATAAATAATGCTGATAACACCAACATAAATAAGTAGTGGCCATCCACATACAACATCAGCCAGTTGATTTATTAATAGTACAAAATCCATAAGCGCTCCTCGCGTAAAAAAAATAATTTTAAAACATCAACATAATTAGTATACTTATTTTTTATATTTATACAGCACCCAATTAGCACCAAAAGTCTCTTTAGCAAACTTCGTTAACGTTCGCACGAATATTAGCTAAAAAAAATATTGGCTGCAAAGTCTTTTATGAGGTCCCCGTGTGTAAAGCATTGAGCATGGGGCTATTATGTGGAGTTACCATGAAAATTCTTGCTCTTGATATCGGTGATCGTTGGACAGGAGTTGCTATCTCTGATCCATTAGGAATACTACCCCGCCCTTATGATACTTTTAAAACCAATGAATTATATGCATGCTTAGAAAAAGTAATTGCTCAAGAACGCATTTCCACCATTGTTGTTGGATTGCCAACCACGCTACGCGGTACTGAAAGTGATCAAACAAAAAAAGTTATTGCTATGACACATGATTTGCAAAATCACTTTCCAAACATTGAATGGAAAATGTGGGATGAAAGACTAACAAGTAAACAAGCATCTCAGATAAAACCAGCCAAAACAAAAGAAGATAAATTACGCTCCCATGCCGTTGCTGCCGCAATTTTTTTAAGTACTTATCTTGAACACAAACGATTTTTAAATCCATCTACAGATTATTTTGACAATAATGATGACTCTGATTCAGAAAACGACGCTGTTTAATTACAGGCTATAATGTTGATTGACAACATACACCTTTATATTTTAGGTTGACATATAAAAGGAAAACAACTTCGATTCCCAAATTCTCGGTTTTTTAAAGGGTCTCCAATCAGAGTAAAGCTCGATTGGGTTTAAAAAAAGGAGTAGTTTATGAAGTGTCAAAAATGTGATGGTTTATTAGTTCTTCAAACATTTTTTGATCATCCTCTCAATTTTGAGGGGTGGAAATGCTTAAATTGTGGTAAAATAGTATTGAAAAAAGAAAAGACTATAGAATACGATTCATTTAGTCTTTTTTACCAACAACAGAAAAGTAAAAATCGAAATTAACATTTGTAACCTTTTGCGCTATTCTTGAATGGAGTCCCCATACGAGATGTCGATAAAGTATGGGGCAAAATGATGGGGCAAAATGCATTCATACTTAGCAATACAACACACACAAGACACATTTGAGATAGCACTGTGTATCGATAATAATATTATGGATACAATTTCAGATGATAAACGCCACACGAGTAAATTATTTATTCCACATTTAGAGCAATTACTCAGCAAAAATAATATAACTTTTGCTGAGCTTTCTTTTTGCGTAGTTAATTGCGGACCAGGTCCCTTTTCTACCCTCAGATCAATTATTGCATCAGTGAATGGCTTGCATTTAGCAACCAACATGCCTTTAATAAGTATTGATGGTCTTGAAGCCACTTTTTTGGAATATTATGATCCTGTATATGAAAACACCGTTGTTTTACTGAATGCCTTCAATAATGAAAGTTATTATTTAACTGCTCATGGCAACAAAATTATATCCACCGGATATAAAAATACCGATATATTAAAACAGGAAATCGTAGAACAATTCGCTGCACCATCCCTTAATATTATCGATAATAAAACCTGTTCGGTTGAAACTATTGGACGCCTTGGATATGAAAAGTATATCAACAAACAACCATTAGATGGATATCTTTTGCCTCTGCACTTGAAAAAACATCCTGTAGAACGTAACTTTCAACAGCCTTTTGATAAAAAATAACAATTAATATATGCTAATAGAGAATGAAAAAGCATAGCCTAAAGGAGCGCTTTTATGAAGATATACAACGCCATTTTAGCAGCATTGACAGCAATAACTTTTGCAAGCATAACAATAGCTCAAGAAACAAACTTAAATCAACAAGATCTTGAAGAAAAAGAACGGGCAGAACGCAGTAATAGACCTATTGTCCCTGTCATATTTAGGAGTTCAAGAGAGGGTTTACCATGGGATGTTAATAAAACACCTACAACTCCTGATACCATTTATCATTATGTGAACCCTGCTTCTGCTCGAAATTTTTATCGCAAGCGTATATTTTTCGGTACAGATCAATCAGGCAAACCTTGTTATAAAAGAATTAGGGAACACGCAAAAGATAATCCTGAGTTTGGCAATGTTGGGCTAGTTATATTTCACCAGCAAGCGTGGCATAAATTACATTTTTCTGACTCGTTTGAAGTGGTAGGCACCTATGCTGATGAATCTGCACGGAACAAATTAATTAACAGCATGAGTGGATTTTGGATATTAACTGAAGGCAATGGTGGTGTATGGTGTCCAGAACAAAATGTATTTATTGGTGGAACGCGAGATAAGCAGATATGTGATAGATTTGCTGAATATATGAAACAATCAGAACAATCAAAAAAGATGGAATAGTTTTTGATTTTCGTCCTTCGATAGATTTTACTATCTCAAACATTTCGTAAAACATTCAGGCCGAACGGGTTAAAAATTTACTTTCTTACTCCGTTCGGCCTGAATATTTATATTTAAGCATGAATCTTTAAAATGACCCACCGCGCTCATTAGCTTAGCCCCATGCTTCACTCTGTTACACATGGGGTCCCCAATGAAACGAAGTGTAATTGGGGTGAAAAGAATTAAGCGCATAAAAAAGCGCTCGAAAGATACCCTTCAACAAGTTCAGGGCGAGCGCAGCGAGAAATAAACTAAGACAAGGAAAATTTAGTCTTCCGCAAGTTTGAAAAATTGGGCTTTTTTACGCTCCATATTCTCGCAACAACTGCTCAAGATTATGATAATTATATTTCATAGCAATAGTCAGCGCAGTGCCAACTTCGTTATCAATAACACGGTCTACCACAGCTCCCTCATCCAAAAGCACACGAACACCATCTATATTATTTTTTTCAACAGCCATGATAAGCAAGGTTTTGCCATTTTCTAAGCAATTAACATCAGCTTGAGCATGATGAACAAATAATGATATTAATGCACTATTTTTTTTATGTTCAATAATATACCACAGTAATTCCGATGCTTTTTGCTGAGCAATACGAACTTTTTTACTAAACAATGTTTCTACAGCAGCATAATCATTGTCTTCTACTGCTCTTTTAAATGCTTGTTCAGCATAATTTGCTAAAAGTCCGCTTTTTGCGCGAGTCTTTTGGCGATCTTTGCCCCACGCAATAAATAACCCTATATCCTCGGCATACTTATTGCGAGCAAGAGACAATAAGACAGGTGTTTCCATATCAAAACAAGGATACTCTAACAACAAATCCAACCATTCATAATACATGTTTTTTTTACTATACGCATGCATCATTCCATAAATAATATTTAGTTTTTCTTCTAAAGATAAACAAATTGTTTCATCTTTAATTATTTTTTCTACCACAAGTCGTGCACAGCTACACTTAAATTGACTGATTACTTTAATAATAAGATCAACATCATGCGTCAAAAATAATGAATTCATTTCTTGATACACATGTTCGATAGAAAAATTAATCGTAGCATCTGATTTAGTATCACATATATCAATATGTGTTGAAGTTACCAAATTTTTCTTATTATTATTTAAAAAAAATATACTAATGCAAAAAAAAGACATAATAATAAATAACCGGAGAACTCCTTCTTGCCTGCCTTCCATTACATACTCCCCCATCCTCAACAAAAAACGCCTTTTACACCTTCTATAACAATAGTGTAATAATCAAAAACATAAAAAATCAACAAAATTTGTAAGTACTATTTGAAAAAATAAAACAACTTTTTATTTGGTCATAATTATTACCCCCCATGTTCCACGCCGTTTGACACGAGGACCTGCACGTAGAGTAATTAAACAGGGAAATAAAGTATACGAACTCAAAAGATAAACAAAAACTAAAGTATAGAGCGAATAACACCAGCACCAAGAGATGCTGCTTGAAAAGCTCGTATAACAGTAGGCGTAAGAGCACAAAAAATAAATGCTTTTTTACGTACCAATTCTTTTTCTTCTAAACTTAAATCTCCTTCTGGTCCAACCAAAAGCAGTATCTTGCGAGTTTTTTCCGCCTGTATAAGTGTCATCACATCATATAATTTTTTTCCGGCTGGATCAAAAAATAACTTTATACAATCGGCAGCATGCTGATTAAACGCAGCATCAAGAGATATGGGTTCTTGTAATAGTGGATACGAAAAATTTTTAGATTGCTCTGCTGCAGCAATAAGTATTCGTTCAGCACGCTCACGATCCTTGCTTGCCCATTGATGAGCTGTTTTTTGCGTAAATATTAATTGAATTGTATTAACTCCAACTTCCGTAAGTGCATATAAAGCTGCTTCGTAATCATCTCGCTTAAGCAACGGCAATAAAAAGGTTACCGATGGCTGCAATGCCATATTTTTTTGATATGACACTATTTCCACAGAAAATTGTTTTTTACCAATAAAACTGATGATTTTAGCCTCTATGTGTATCTGACGATCAAAAAAAATACATCTATCATCTGTTCTTAGCCGTAAAACATTCACTATTCTATGCAACAATTTTTCATCGGAAAATGTTACCATACTACCAGTTTTTTTTTCTTGAATAAGTGAAGATAATGTTTCTACAAATAAAGCAAATTCGTGTTTTTCCATAGCAAAAAGCAAAAGATTATATTATACGGTGGTACCATTGCATAAGGGCAGTTTTAGCGCTTCTAAAATAAGTTTTCATGTTTTCGCGCATGTTAATATAGCGAATCAATAAAACACCTAACATTTCTTTACATAATGCTTCAGCTTTGCTTATTTTTGGCGGAATTACGTTATCGCTAACATTTTTGTCATACTCTTCAATATCCTGCATATCTTTATCCATAGCATAATCATGCTGATTATCATATCCATTTTCTAATGAGTCAGCATCAAGAAAAGTAGTATTATTCTCTAATTTAGGCATACGAGAAACTGATTTAAGATCTTCAAAAGCATAACTTTTACTACTTATTAAAATGATGATAGCAATAAGTACTATTTTTTTCATAAAAAATGATCCTTTTTTATAACTATAATATCTTAATAAAGTACCTAAAAAATTAAAAAAAGCTCTTTTTTTTGCAAAAAGCTTTTTTGCTTGCCCGAGACATATTGAGCAACCCTCTTTTTTTTGATACTCTTGCAAATATACGGTAAAAAAACCTAATAAAATGGGGCTCAATAATGATCTCACGGATAATTGCAAAAATCGTTGGCACTAATAATGAACGTCAAATAAAAAAATTACTTCCTATTGTTGAAAAAATTAATGCATTAGAACCATCAATCAAGCTTTTATCTGATGAACAACTTGCGCAGAAAACTGTTGAATTTAAATCGCAGTTAGCTGCAGGAAAATCACTTGATGATATTTTACCTGAAGCGTTTGCTGTTGTTCGCGAGGCAGGATTTCGAACCCTCGGGCAACGGCATTTCGATGTCCAGCTCATGGGTGGGATTGTACTCCATCAAGGTAAAATTTCTGAAATGAAAACGGGTGAAGGTAAAACACTCACCGCAACATTACCTCTCTATTTAAATGCCTTAACCGGAAAAGGTGCACACTTAGTTACCGTAAACGATTATCTTGCGCGTCGCGATTCTGAATGGATGAGTCCTATTTATAAATTTCTTGGTCTTGAAGTTGCGTGTTTGCAGAATGCAATGAGCGATGAAGAACGTCAAAAAGCTTATGCTGCTGATATTTTGTATGCAACAAACAATGAGCTTGGTTTTGATTACTTACGCGACAATATGAAATTTCGCAAAAGTGATCTTGTGCAACGTGCCCTTGCATTTGCAATTGTTGATGAGGTCGATTCCATTTTAATCGATGAAGCAAGAACTCCTCTTATTATTTCTGGTTCTGCTGAAGAAGTAGGAAACCTTTATCGCGATGCTGATCGTGTTGTATCTCATTTAGAAAAAATAACGGATTATGAAGTTGATGAAAAAGCTCGCACCGTGCTTTTAACTGAATCTGGTGTTGATAAAATTGAACATGCATTTAATATTTCTAACTTATATCTTATCGAACACATGAAATTATTGCATCACATTAATCAAGCATTGCGCGCACACGCTCTTTTCAAACGCGATGTTGATTATGTGGTAGCAAATAATCAGGTATTAATTGTTGATGAATTTACCGGAAGAATTTTACCGGGACGCCGTTATAGTGATGGATTACATCAGGCGCTTGAGGCAAAAGAAAACGTTGAAATTGAACGCGAAAGCCAAACGCTTGCCAGCATTACACTCCAAAATTTCTTCAGACTTTATAAAAAACTCGCAGGTATGACCGGTACTGCAGCAACTGAAAGCGAAGAGTTTCATAATATTTATAAACTTGATGTAATCTCTATCCCACCAAATCGCACAATGATTAGAAAAGATATGCCAGATCTTATCTTTTTAACTAAAAACGCAAAATATAAAGCCATTGTAGAAGATATCAGAGAACGATATGCAAAAGGTCAACCCGTTCTTATCGGTACTATTGCAATTGAAACATCAGAATTATTGAGTACCATTTTAACTGCACATGGCATTAAACATGATGTCCTTAACGCAAAACAACATGAACGAGAAGCTGAAATTGTTGCTCATGCAGGTGAATCTGGACGAATTACCATCGCAACAAATATGGCTGGTCGTGGTACTGATATTAAACTGACACCAGAATCAATTGCAGCAGGAGGTTTATATATCTTAGGAACAGAACGCCACGAAAGCAGAAGAATTGATAATCAGTTACGTGGACGATCTGGTCGTCAAGGAGACCCTGGCGAATCTCGTTTTTATATTTCATTAGAAGATGATTTAGTACGTATTTTTGCGGGAGAATCGTTAAAAAATAAAATGGTTTTCTTTGGTATGCAAGAAGACGAAATTATAGAATCACGTCTTGTCTCAAAAACTATTGAACGAGCACAAGAACGTGTTGAAAAACACAACTTTGATAATCGTAAGCATTTGCTGGAATATGATGATGTTTTAAATCAGCAACGTATTGTTATTTATGATCATCGTCTTGATGCTCTTGAAGGTGAAAATCGTATTTATGAATTGATCCGAGATTTTATTACTACCATTATTCAAGATCTAATTGCGTATAATGCACCAACAAGAAATATAACAAACGATCAAGTTGCCAAAATATATGAAGCTTTAGAATACATAACAGGTCTTAAAGCGAAAGAATTTGAAAATGCAGCTTTAAGCACAGCAAACGTTGAATTATTTGAAAAAGATCTCATTATTTTCTTGCTTGAGCGCTATGAATTATATCGCAAACAGCACAATGAAGCTATCATGAAAGCTGCCGAAAAATGGCTTGTTTTAGAGACAATTGATAAAGCATGGCGTCAGCATATGCTTAATCTTGATCATCTGAAAGAAGGAATTGGTTTGCGCGGCTGGGGACAAAAAAATCCGCTTATTGAATACAAACGAGAAGCTTTTGATATGTTCCGTGAAATGATGTCTCATATTCGCTTTGATATTGTTCATCATATTTTCCATGCTAATCTTACCCAGATTAATACAGAAGAACTTGAAGAACAACGCGATGAAGAAATGGAACGTCTCAATTTTTCCGGAACAGAACAATAATTTAGTCACTATTTTTTTTCTGTACGATTGGCAATTCTTCTACCATAGGAGAATATGGCCTACTTTGGGTGATGGTAAATAATTGCGTGTCATAGTTACCTTTTTCTATATCAGAAAACTTTAATTGGATATTGCCCTTATCATCACACCCAATTTGTTTACAAGTATATGCTCGACTCAAAACACGTTGATTTGACTGTTGCTCATAAATAGCAAAATGTGCTTTTTGATGTTGATTGCCAAATCTACGTTTTTCGTTTTTATGTATAGGAATAAGAGTTTTATCTATTTTATTATAAATTATTACTCTACCAGCTTTATCATTGATAAAAGTTGTCAAACAGGCATGTATGTTCATTGTCTGCATAATAGTCATCAGTAGAATCACCATCATTGCGTGTTTATATTTTATCATGAACACCCTTTTTTATTATCCCATCTTTTGTCTTATCTCTTCTTAAATTACATTTTCAAAAATGCAAATAGCAATACTGAAGACTTTTTTAAACATAATTTTATCTAAATAAAAGGATATTTTTGTAATTACCTTCAATCCATTGAATGTGTCAATAAGAAAAGTGTATCCTTTAGATGTATTTAATAATATGAAGTTACAGATATAAAAAAAAGTAGATACTGTTATGGTAAAAAACATAATTACCCTTATTTTAAATATTTTTTTGATTATATTTTTTACTCCTTCATATAGCATGGTACCAAAGCTTATAAGACTTCCATCCACGAAAGCCCCCAAACCATCTCTCTCTCAGCAACGTCCAACCCGAGCTATACAAGTAGAGTACCTACCACAACGCCCTATAAGTGTGCCTATTGGCGAAAAGGTAGATATACAACCATTAAACCCCATAGGAAAACCCCAGGTAGTTGATTTACCTGAAATGATCGGCCAACGAGTACCATCTGGCAATAAACCTTCTCGCTCACGTTTAGAGACTATAAAAAATATTCAACCTCAGGGCCAATCACAACAAATTATTGATCTTGCAACTCTTGATAAACTCGAAAATCTCAAAAAAAATCAAAAACCTGGGTCTCGCATTGCTGCTGCACTCACTGAAAAAAAACCAATAGAAGAAGTACAAAAAATTTTTAATCAAGAAGTACATGCGGCGCAAAAAGATGGATATAATATAATACTTATTAGTTCAAAAGCACCAAAAACTCGTTTGCTTCTTTCTCGGTTCTTTACAAAAACCTTAAACTCTGCTCCTACTTTAACGACAAAATCGATTAAATTAGACAACAAGCCTTTTCTTTCCTTTATAAAATTACTTGATCAATCTATCATTCTTATTGAACGAGCTTTTACCCATACTTTTGTGCCTCTTTCTATAGGTGAATCTTCACCAGAATCCCTATTTGGAAAATTAGGAAATACTATAAAACAAGTTGATGATACTCATGGTGCAAAGATGTTAGCAGAAACAAAAAAATTAGCTGAAGAAAAAATAGCTGCTGATAAATTAGCTCAAGCAGAAGCTGAAGCACAAGCTAAAGCCGCTGCTGAATTACAAGAAAAAACAAATAAAGAAACTGAAGAAAATGCAGAAAAAAAACGGCTTGCTGAAGAAAATGCGGAAAAATTACGAGCTAAAGCCCTAGAAGATGCTGAAAAGGCAAGTAAGGCAAAACAAGATGCTGAAGAAGCTGCAATTGCCGGAGAAATAGAAACTGCTCAAAAAACCGAACAAGCTTTACGAGATCAAGCGCTGGAAGCTGCCGAAAAATTTTCGGAACAAAAAGATCTTGCTCAAGAACAGGCTCTAAGAGAAAAAGAAAAAGCAATTGAAGCTTTGAAAGAACAAGCTCTCAAAGAAGCTGAAGCTGCAAGCAAAGCAAAAGAAGCTGCTGAAGAAGCTTTAACTCTCAATGATCTGAAAATTGCTGAACAAAGAGCTGCTGAAAAAACTGAACTATTAACTCAAGCTCAGCAAGAAGCTCAACAATTGGCAGACAAAAAACCCGCACAAGATATTCAACCTGAACCAAAAAAACCAATCGTAGAACAAAAATCACCACAAAAAATGCCTCAAGAAGATACTGAAATAACTACCGAACAAGAAAAAACTCTGCAAGATAAGTTCACTAGAGAACAAGCTGTCCGTGAACAAGAAAAGATTGCTGCTGAAAAAGCTACAGAACAAAAAAATCTTGCTCAAGAACAAACTGCTATAGAAAAAGAAAAAGCAATTGAATCTTTGAAAGAACAAGCTCTCAAAGAAGCTGAAGCTGCAAGCAAAGCAAAAGAAGCTGCTGAAGAAGCTGCAACTCTCAGAGATTTAGAAATTGCTGCACAAAAGGCTGCTGAAAAAGCTGAACTATTAACTCAAGCTCAACAAGAAACTCAACAATCAGCAGGTAAAAAACCCGCACAAGACATTCAACCTGAACCAAAAAAACCAATCGCGCAAGAAGAACCACAAAAAATGCCTCAAGAAGATATTGAATCGACTACTAAAGAAGAGCAAGCTTTGCAAGAAAAGCTTACGATGGAACGAGCTTTGCGCGAACAAGAAAATATTGCTGCTGAAAAATCTTTGCGTGAGCAAGAGCAACAAAAAGCTTTGCAAAATTTAACTCAGGCCCAGCAAGACGCTCAAAAACTTGCAGATAAAAACCTTGCACAAGACATTCAACCTGAACCAAAAAAACCACTTACGGAAAAAGAAGAACCACAAAGATCTTCTCAAGCGGAAGAGCCCGAATTACCTTTGGCTCTTGAACCTGCAAAAGAAGCACAAAAGGAAGAAGGAAAAATAAAAAGAATAATACCTATTCCAATCACAACATCAACAGATTTGCCAGAGGAACAAGAACCCAAACCCGAAATTCCAAAAAATAATGTTGAAATTTTACCACCAGAATTATCAACCGAAATTGAAGAACCAATCGCAGAACCTGCAGAAGAAACACCATTAACACCATCAAATAAAGCTGAGAAAGAGATTCCTTCTCAATCAACAGCCTATAGAAGAAAGCGACCTCAAACAGCTCCGGCAACTGAACCAAAAAAAGCAGCATCAGCTGCTCAAGAAACACCAGCTCAAACTGGTACATATTCTGGATCACAAATAACCTTGTTTGGATATCCAAAAAGTGAACCATATCGACCATTTATACCGAATCTTCCACGTGCAACACAGCAGCCTACATCAACAACTAAAGCTCCTACAGACAGAAGCTCTTCTTCACGGCGGTCTACTCCTAAAACATATACTCAAAAACCATCACCAGAACCGGTAGAAAAAAAACCTCAACCAATAGAAGTTACAAAAAATAGACGTAGCAAAAAACAAATGGCCGATATTGCTATACTTGAAGCTCAAATAAAAAAATCACAAAATAAAATTGCTTCTCGTGAAACAGTACGACCATCATTTAAAAATTATTTACGAGGCTTACAACATCTAAAAAAAGCCCATGAAACAAAAAAAACAACTACTATAGCTGCACAATCAAAAACAAAAACAACAAAAGAAGCAAGCAGCTCAACATGGTCATTTATTCAAAAAACTGCTACAAAAATCACCACTATTATTACTGATCTTGGCAAAGCTATTGGTAACTATTTTAAACATTTTTTTGGCAGCTAATAAAATAATAGACCTCATACATAATAATAATGAAGTATGAACAACCTAAATCGTTGCTATTACAAAATTAAATATGTGAAAATAGAGACAGTAATAAATTACCATATCTCTAAAAAAAAGGATTTTTTATGAACATTTCAAAAAATATGCTGCTTATCGCAGCTCTTTTTACCATGAATGCCCTTGATGCTAAAGGTGGTAAAAAAACTCCTGCTCAACAACAACCTGTACCAGGAAAACAACCCGGTGCTCAGCAACCTGCAGCAAAAAAAGTAACTTACAAATCAATCAAAGATGAAATACTACAAGCAACCAATGTAATAAGTAACGGTAAATTTACTCAGAATTTCCTTGATGAAAAAATAATGAACAATCTCGCTCAACTTGGCAATTATCCTGATGATCTTCCAGGATTTTTCTTGCTAATGGCACGAGACAAACATCTTCCATTATCTAATAATGATGCAGATAATTTAAAAAAGCTTTCCAGCATTAATCAACAGATTAAAGAGATATTGCAAGCCCACAAAAATCGATAAACATTTTTAGCCTTATAAAAAGAGGAAAAATTTATAATGAAATTAATAAAAAACAGCATATATATCATAATTCTATTACATAGCAATATTGATGCTAAAGGTGGAAAAGCTGCTCCAAATAAACCAGCCCCAGGAAACAAACCAGCACCAACAAAGCAACAAGTTCCAGCAAAAAAGGGGACTTATACTTCTATCCTTACACAAATAAGAAAAAATCCACCAAAAATATTCAATAAACAAGGAATGGTAGAAAATAGCTTTATGCAATACATAAACTCATTTGATATCTCAAATGAAGCAAAAATAGCTCTTTTTGAAGCCGGCTTAGATCTTCATGCACCTTTTTCTGGAAATATGGACACTGATCCATTGCTTATAGGAAATATATTTAGCTCACTGAATGATTTTGCTGGCATGATAAATAATCAAAATCAACCAGCTCCAGAACCAGCTCCAAATCAACCAGGGCCTAATCCTCAGCAACAATTTACACCTGAACAACAAGAGGCCAATGACTTAGTTCACAGATATAGTAAAGGTCTTGCAAACTTGAAGTCACAGGAAGCAGCAGACATTATATTTGGAATAGCACGAAAGCTAATATCCACATATCCTTCTATCACTATTGACCATCAAAATGAAATAGTAAGCATTATATTAGATGCAATAACCTATAATCAAAATACAAAATACACTGTTGATCAAGCAACAGACGTAATACATGTTATCGGCTTGTATTGGGCTCAATTAACTCAGATACGAAAAGAAGGACTTGAGCAACAAGAGCGAATAGTAGCCAACGAAATAGTAGCCCTAAGAAGCCAAGAGATAGACAAGATTCTGTATAAATCTATGTATAATGCTGACCAGATGAAGAATGTAGCAATAAGTTTAATTGAAAAATATCCGGGTCTTAAAACAAAAGGATACCAGCATACATTCGATTTGTTAATTGATTCAATCGAGACGAAGTTTGGAGTAATGGATAATCAAAAAAAACAGCAAGCTTATGCAACCATCAGAGACAACTGGACTAATATAATACGGTAACATATAAGTTATTGCTTTTTTATCATTAATAATTGTTTTCTCAAGATCTTTTACAGTCAGAGTATTGCAACCAGCTTACTCTGACTGATTTTATATCTTTTGTATATAAAAAGGAAATTCCATGAAAATCAAAAATATTTTATATCTCATAATCTTCATGCCAGTTATTACCATAGAATCAAAAAGTGGAAAAGCTGCTGCAAATAAACCAGCTCCAGTACAACAACAACCAGCGCCAAAACAACCACAACAAAAACCAGCCCCCCAAAAGAATCAACAACCACAGGCTC
Organism: Candidatus Babelota bacterium; assembly: GCA_039809905.1. Classification (GTDB taxonomy): domain Bacteria; phylum Babelota; class Babeliae; order Babelales; family Vermiphilaceae; genus SOIL31. The sequence continues at coordinate 546,728 of JBDHVY010000001.1, forward strand.
AAGAAACATATACTTCTTTATTGTCCTACATTAGAAATGCATCACCACAGATGATATTTAAAGATGGTGATTTTACTCCAGATTTTCTTAACAACAAAATACAAGGCATTAACGACCCAACAGCAGTAGCAAGTTTATTGCAAGCAGCGCGAAATCTTCATATGCCGCTATCAGCAAATGATCAGGACAATGCACATTTAATAACACAATCAAATAAAAGAATTAGTGATTTAATGAATGGTTGGTTTGGTGTTCCTGCAGCACAGCAACCTAAATCACCACAGCAGCAACAACCTAAATCACCACAGCAACAACAACCTAAATCACCACAGCAACAACAACCCGCAAAAGGGAATCAGCCTAAAGCTCCGCAACCTAAACCAGTACATGAAGACCCGATAAGCATAACTGCTCGTGAAATAGTAAAAAAGAGAAAAGAAGACCTAAACAAGATATTATATACTCCTAATAATATTTACCAAGAGGGAGGCATTATCGGTGCAGCAATAGACCTAGTAAACAAACATCCAGAAATTACAGAGCGTAGTACATTCGAGATATTAGTATATGAGATTGAGGCTGAGTTTGGAAAAGACTTACCTCGTGAAAAAAAAGAGTCTATTCTAAATACCATCGAAAAAAATTGGGATTTTATTATTAGCCAACAATAGAAAACATATAAGTTTCTTGCTCTTATTATTAATAATTATTTTTTGAGGTCTTTTACAATCAGAGTATTGCAACAAGCTTACTCTGATTGATTTTATATCTTTTATCTAAAGAGGAATTCCTATGAAACTCAAAAGTATTTTATATCTCATAATTTTTATGCCAATTACTACTATAGAATCAAAAGGTGGAAAAGCTGCTGCAAACAAACCAGAGCCTAGACCTGCAAGACCAAGACAAGAACAACAAAAACCAGCTCCTGGTCGACAACAGCAAGCACAAGAAACATATACGTCCCTCTTGCAATACATAAGAAAAGCACCTTCAGGAAATATATTCAAAGATGGTGAATTTACTCCAGATTTTCTTGGCAAAACGCAACGCATTAAACCTACTGATTTGATAGCAGTAGAAGCTTTATTGCAAGCAGCCCGAAATCTTCATATGCCATTATCTGGAGATGATGAGGAAAATTCACATTTAATAACCCAAACAAATGCAATGATAAGTGATTTAAAGAATAAGTGGTTTCCGGTAAATCTAGAACTATCTCCAGAACAAATAGCTGCTAACGATATAATACTCAAGCATGGGAAAAAGGCATTTTTAGCTTATCATGAAGGTACAAAAACATCATTTTTTCACGTGGCAAAACTTCTTGTAGCCAAAATGCCCGAATTAAGAAAAGCAGCTCCTGATCAAGTATCACAAATGTTATTAGATGCTATTGAAACACAACTTAACAAAAGATACACCGCTGAGCAAACAGCAAGCCTGAAAGAGCATATCAACAACCATTGGAATGATTTACTTGAACAAGTACCAGCACAATAATCAATAGTATATAGCTACTCAGATCTTTTCAGTTGCTAGAATATTGGTAATAAATAAAAGCACTTGGTAATCTTGAAATGTATATTCAAGATTACCAAGTGTTTTTATTTTATAAATATATCGAATTAAAACGATACTCCCATTTTTGCCCAAATCACCCATCTGCGTGGAACAGCATCATTATTTTTTGAGAAGGTAAATGAACCACCTACATTACCAAATAATGGATATTCTCTTTCATAAAGATGGAATCCTAATGTACCATACAACGTGTTGCTTAATATTGCAGGTGTTGCAGCGGTATTAAGATCAAGATCTGTTACTTGAACAAGAGCTGTTTCATATCGTGCTGATGAAATCGGAATTAAAAGTACACCTGGTGCCGGAGGAGTGGTAGCTGGTAAATCAATACTGCTTACAACTTGCTCATAGTATGGATTACCATTGATCGTACGAATTGGGTTTGTTTGGCCCGCACCTAAGAAATGTTTTAATGCTACAACTGGTTTCCATTGACATTCAAGCTCAACTTTTTCAGCCCGTTTTGCAAGGAAGTTATACCCAACTTCTGCCTGAAACCTTCTGCATGTAAATACAAATGCCGTATTGATATCATGCGTCAAACCAGGAGTTACTTTTACTTCTTGCGTAAATACATTTATACCAGGCGTTGACATGTTGGCACGATGAGGATCAGTTGCTGGCAATGCAAATGCTTCTGCTGCTTCTTCTTGGCTTGCGTAAACGGGTAAGTAACGGCTCCATGGTCTATTTTTTAAATCAAAAGAACGCACTTGATCTTTTTTAAATAAAATTTCAGTATGATTAGCTAATTCATATCGGATGTTTTTATCACCATCGTCACTATTCCAAATCTCTAGACCTAAACAGCTACCAAACATAATACCAAAGTATTTACCTCGTCCTACAATTGGCTCAAAAACATATTCGCCTTCATTTCTGTTACCCGTTGGAATAACAAGACCTAAATAGGATTCCATATGCGCTGGCTCATGCTGCAACCATTCATAGCCTACTTTAAATTCAATATCAGCCAATCCTGTTTTTTTCATAGATGAATTTGCACATATTTTACCATACTTCCAATCTGATTGCGCAAATGCTTCTGTCATATTAGCAACAACTACATCATTTGCTGCTTCATCCGCTCCGCCACCGTTGTTTACAATAAACTCACAAAAATTCATATCATTTTTAACATGCTGAATTGAAGTAGAAGCACTTAACCAGAAACCTCTTCCAATATTATGGTTTTTCCAAAAACTATATCTTCCATGAAGACCTAAACCAATAATGCTTTGTTGTGGTGAAATAGTAATATTACTTTGAAAGTCTTTATTAATCGTAAAAATATTAAAATCTTGTGCTAAAAGATTTTGCTTACCAAATCCTGCTTGCCCTTCAACGGGTCCAACTTCAGCAACGCTGAGTTTTTCTTGGCCATCAAAGAAGAAATAACGTGCTAAATCATCTCCATTAGTTGTACGACTACCAAGAAGAACTGCTTGAAATACTCCTCCATGCCCATCCTCCGGAAGAAGATTACGATCAGAGCGGCATCCTGAAACAAGCTCAGGCGTTTGTGATACAAAAAGTGGATGTATTGCCAATACTGATTTACCTGTTGCCTCTAACAAAGAACTATCAGTAACGTTGCAATTACCATACAGATGTGCTCCCATGAAACTTATAAGCAGTAGAGGCAATATATTGCGATGTTTCATTCTTCTCCTTTTTTGTGTTTAATTCACCTATTCGGTTTTTTACTCTTGTTGTATTGTGTAACATGGATGGAAGCGGTAAGTCAATAGCAACGCTGTTGCTATGGGGTCCCCGGCGGTTTAAGCTGGGGGTAGAAGATTAATGCCAAATATAGTTGGGCACCCCACAAAAACAAAGTTTTTGTGCTGATGGCCGAATAAGATTGGGGATTATAATCTTATCTGTCCTTAAAATCAAAAATCGTTTACACTCTTAATAATAAAAATCCACTCTTAAATACAGGATTGCCTAATGATTCCACGCGTCAAAGGAACACAAGATTTTATCGATTGCACCCTCTTCAACTTTATTATCGATTCAATCAAAAAACATCTCACTTTCTATCACTTCACAGAGATTCAAACACCTATATTAGAATCAGTTGATCTATTTGTACGATCATTGGGAACACATACTGATGTAGTATCAAAAGAAATGTTTTTGATAGAATCACGGCAAGAAAGCAGTGAAGGTAGAATTTGTTTACGTCCAGAAGGAACCGCACCAACTGTACGCGCATTTAATGAGCATCATATTCAAACTATACCGTGGAAAGTTTTTGCATGGGGTCCAATGTTTCGGTACGAACGTCCCCAAAAAGGAAGATTCCGTCAATTTCATCAAGTTACCATGGAAATTATTGGTTCAGGATCTGTTGCAGAAGATGTGCAATTTATCACCATGCTTGATCGTTTTTTTCACGAAAATTTAAAATTACATAACTATGCACTGGTGCTTAATTTCCTCGGTTGTTCAGATGATCGTGAAAAATTTCTTGTTACGTTAAAAAAATTTTTAGACAAACCTGGTATCGTTGAAAATATCTGTGCTCAGTGCAGAGAACGCAAAGAACACAATATCATGCGTATTTTCGATTGCAAAAATCCACAGTGCCAAGAACTTTATAAAACAGCTCCGCACATTGCTGATAATTTGTGTGCGCAATGCTCACAAGAGTGGCAAGATTTACAAAATCAGTTATCGCTTTTATCTGTTTCTTATGCATACAAGCCAACATTAGTACGTGGTCTTGATTATTACAACAAAACAGTATTTGAATTTGTGAGCAAAGATCTTGGCGCTCAAGATACTTTTTGCGGTGGAGGACGCTATAATCAATTAGTTAAAGAACTTGGAAATAAACAAGATCAACCTGCAATTGGAGCAGGTCTTGGTATAGAACGCCTTATGCTTTTGCTTGAACCATTGCGTGATCAATTGCATATTGCGCATGCACCAGCACTTCACATGATTATTCCTATGAAATCTTCACAGCATACACTTGCATTACTCCTTGCAGATGAATTACGAGCTCACAACATTTGTACCGATATTATTCTGGAAGGTTCTATGAAAAGTATGATGCGTAAAGCAAGCAGTTTTGGTGCAGCATATGCATTAATCTTAGGCGAAACAGAGCAACAAAATCGCACCGTTATGGTCAAAAATATGGTGACTGGAACTGAAGAATCTGTTGCTCAAGTTGATCTGGTAAAATATTTAAAGAAATAACTAACATTTCAGAAAATCCTATGCAATCACCAATCAATCACATTCAACCTGGCCAAATATGGCGCCATTATAAAAATAAAGATTATCGTATAATCGCTGTTTCATGTTGTACCGAAACTTTACAACGGTATGTTGTGTATGAAGCGCTCTATAAAAATGAAGTGAGCACAATCTGGCATCGCCCATTAGACATGTTTTTAGAAACAGTGGAATTTGAAGGAATGCACGTGCCACGATTTAAACATATTGAATAACAAAAGAAGCTCCGCTAAAAACGGAGCTTTTTTACTATCCAAATCAATCAAAATCATCCAGATCAATCGATAATTTTGAAAATTCTTTTGATAAATAAACAAAAGAAGCTTGTCTGCGCATTTCAATTAAACATGGAAAAATTTCATCATTTTCTCGAGGATGAAAAAGAGGATAGAATGGTAAAATTTTTTCTCGCTCATGAGAACTATTACCTAAACGAAAATGATAATATATGCAATCATTCTCGCTCAATCGGCATCCAATTGTTTTTGTTTTGAAAAATTCTTTTTGTAGCATTATAGTTGGTTTTTTTAAAGCTATTAAAAAAAAATTAATCTTATCACTGTTATTTTTATTATTTTTTCCACACAACTGTTTAATTAACCAATATTTAGCTATATCATTTCTATCAATTATCTTTACCGTATACTCATTTAAACTTGAATCATGTCCACCAAAAATTATTACATTAGACCACAGTAACGCAAAAAATAGACAAAAATTATATCGTTTCATGATAATCCTAGACTACTATTGAGTATCGAAAGATACTCCATAATATCACAACATTTCTATTGAAATAAGGAATTTAATGAAAAAAATAATAACTATCGGCAGCGCCATGCAAGATGTTTTTACCGAATATGAAGGTGTTGAAACATTGCATTTGCATACCAAGGAAGAAGATTTATCATATGTGTGCATGCGCGCCGGCAGAAAAATAGAAATAAAACAGCTCACCTATTATTGTGGTGGTGGAGCATGCAATAGTGCCGTATCCTTTGCTCGCTTTGGATTTGATGTTTCAATTTTTTGTAAAATAGGTCATGATCAGGCAGGTAATTTTATAATACAATCACTCAGTACCGAAAACGTTGCAACTCATCATATTATCACCGCAGAAAATGCCCCAACAGGCAATTCTTTTATCGTTCCTGGGCCGCAAGGTAATAGCGCAGTTTTAGTGTATCGTGGGGCAAATATAACAATGTCAGAAAAAGATATTCCAACATCTGCTATTATGCAAGCGGACCAATTATATATCACCTCACTGAGCGGCCCTGCTGCGCCATTATTAATTCCTATTGCAAAGCTTGCAAAAGAACACAATAAACGCGTAGCAATAAATCCTGGAACGAGTCAATTACATGCAGGAGCTGAATATCTCAAAGAAGCATTAGAAAACATTGATATCTTAATTTTAAATAGTTATGAAGCTGAATTATTAATGACTTCATTGGTAGTACAATTGCCACCGCTGGAAATTAAAGAATCACCAGATGCAATGTTGCCTGAATTACTTAAAAAACCTCTGGGATCAACCACAACAATGTTTACCTTAGAACAATTTTTTACAACAGTGCATGGACATGGACCTCACATAATTGTAGTGACCAATGGAGCAGAAGGTGTTTATGCATCAGATACGCATACCATTTATTTTCACCCAAGCATTAAAATAGATATTGTCAGCAGTATAGGTGCAGGCGATGCATTTGGTTCGTGTTTTGTTGCAGAATTAAATAATAATGCGTCAATTGATGATGCACTGCGTGCGGGAATCATTAATAGTGCATCAGTTATTCAACATCTTGGGACGCAAACAGGGTTGCTCACAGCTCAAGAGATTATTACAAAACGCGAAAAACTTGATAAAACTCTTCTTAAAAAGTATGACTTCAAAAAGTAGTATTAACTCATGGGAGAGAAAATGATAAAAGCATATCAAACAGATAGTGAAATTATTGCCCAAACACTCGCCGTTGATAGTGAACAAGGCTTATCGCACCAAGAGGTTGCACGCAGACAAAAAACTCACGGATATAACACGTTAAAAACAGTAAAACAAAAAAATGTTTTTTCTATTTTCATAAGTCAGTTTCAAAATCCACTTGTATACATTCTTTTTTTTGCTGCACTCATTATTTTTATCTTTGGAGAAGATAAACTAGATGCTTTTATTATCAGCGGCGTTCTTTTTTTTAACGCTATTCTTGGCACCGTACAAGAAACACGCACCAAAAATATTGTTGAAAGTCTTAAGCAGTATATCAAAGCAGAATCTGTCGTGCTGCGCAATGGCAAAAAAACAGTTGTTGAAGACAGAGAACTTGTTGTTGGCGATATTATTTTTTTGCAAGAAGGCCAACGCGTCCCTGCTGATGCACGCATCATTGTATCAAATAATATGCGTGTAGATGAAGCTGTATTGACAGGTGAAGCACATGCAACAGAAAAGATTGCTGATACATTACCGCGCGAACTACCTTTGGGCGATCAAAAAAACATGCTCTTTAAAGGTACCTATATTTTAACAGGATCAGGCAAAGCAATTGTTACCGGAATTGGAACTGATACTGAAATTGGAAAAATACAGGTTATCACGGAAGAAATAGATACCGATATTCCCTTGCGCAAAGAACTTGAACGTCTTTCGCATTGGATTTTAATTTTTATTTTAATTACGTGTCTCTTTTTGTTTGGTATCGGTATTTTTACCGGTAAACCAATCAAAGAATTGCTTGTGATGCTCACTGCTCTTTTTATTTGTGTTGTACCTGAAGGGCTTCCTGTTGTGCTTACTCTTATTCTTGTTGCTGGTGCATTGCAAATGGCAAAACATTTTGTGTTAGTACGAAATATGCAAGCCGTTGAAGCATTAGGACGTACCAATGTTATTGTTATTGATAAAACAGGAACATTAACACGAAACGAAATGATTGTTTCTCGCGTATGTACTGCAGAAGGTATCTGCACTGTTACCGGACAAGGTTATGATATTCAGGGAACTTTATATAAAGATGATCTACCTATTCAAGAATTTGCATCTGATAGTAATCTCGTAAAAATGGGAATTGCGGCATCATTATTGAATAATGCCGAAATCATTCATGTACCAAAACTTAATATTTTCAATATTAAGGGAGATCCAACTGAAGCAGCTTTAGCTATTTTTTCACAAAAAATGGGAACTATTATTCCCCAAGAAGTTGCACACTATACAAAATTATACGAAATTCCTTTTGATTCTGTTATGCGCTATCATGCAGGCTTTTATAAAAAAAATAATAAATGTATCGCCTTTATCATTGGATCACCAGAAGCAATTATAAAACGATCCGATTATGATAAAACCAACATAGATCTTCCATTAAACAATTTATTAGAAGAAGGTTTGCGCACGGTTGCTTTTGGCATGAAACAATTACCATTACATGCATGCGATCATTTTACTACTATTGAAGAATATCGAGCAGTTCTTGATACAGATATTCAACTGTTAGGATTTGCGGGAATTGAAGATTCCATCAGAAAAGAAGTAAAAACTGTTATACAAGATGCACGTAATGCTGGTTTATCGATTATCATGGCAACAGGTGATCATCACGTAACCGCATTGAATGTAGCAAAAACAGTTGGTATTTTTCGCTCTGGCGATGATACGATTGATGGTTCAGAAATAGACACTATTTCTGATGCCGATTTACTCAAACGCATTACTCATATAACGGTATTTTCTCGTGTATCGGCACAACATAAAATGCGTATTGTACAACTATTACAACGATCAGGAAAAATTGTTGCAATGACCGGAGATGGCATTAATGATGCACCTTCGTTGGTAACAGCAGATCTTGGCATAGCTATGGGAAGTTCCACAGAAGTTGCCAAACAAGCTTCTGATTTGGTGCTTCTCAATGATTCTTTTGTAACTATTATTGATGCAATCGAACAAGGACGTCACATTTTTTACACACTCAAACGAATTGTACTTTATTTTTTTTCTACCAACATGGGAGAAATTTTAATTGTGTTTTTTGCCCTACTTGCAAGTCTTATTACAAAAACAGATATGCCACTGCCCATAACTGCGGTACAAATTTTATGGCTCAATTTAGTCACTGATGGTTTTTTAGATGTTGGTCTTTCAATGGAGCCAAAAGAACCACATTTATTACATCAATCGTGGCTTGCAAAAAAACAACGATTAATTGATGGAACCTTATTGCTTAAAATGTTGTTTATGGCAATTCCTATGGGCATTGGTTCATTGTGTATCTTTCTGTGCTATTATCAAACAGATCTTGTGTACGCTCGCACCATGACGCTTATCACCATGGCAATGTATCAATGGTTTAATGCATGGAACTGTAGATCTGAAACACGTTCATTATATGACTTGGGATTATTTTCTAATCTTTGGCTTATTGCGGTAATGGCGCTCGTGCTTTTTCTGCAATCAGCAATTGTATACATTCCTTTTATGCGCCATATTTTTAAAACTGTTCCACTTTCTGCACAAGATTGGATTGTTATTGTTGCCATTACCGCACCAATTATTGTTATAGAAGAAATCAGAAAATATATTGTACGTAGTTTGACGCATACAACCAAAAATAGTAAAGTAGAGCAAAAGTCATAAAGAAAAAATGTGAAAAGGAATTTTGATGAACAATCGTATGATTACTGCAACAACTTTGTGTGTAACTTTAATAGCTACTTCTTTTACTCATGCAGAAGATAAAGGAGCAACTGTTGTAAAAAAAGATACATCACTTGTAAAAACAGCACCTGTTACTGCAAAAAATCTTTCTGCTGCTGATGTTATGGGAGATAGAAATATCACTATTGATGCAACGATTGCTTTTGTTGAATCATTCACTATCATGGGTGAATGCCAAGAAGGCCAACACGCTCGTCAAGAAATTGAACATAAACGTGATCTAGCAACGCAAGACATCCAAGAAGAATCAAAGAAATTTGAAAAAGCGAAAACAGACTACATGGCAAAAGCAACTATGATGTCTGATGCAGCACGTGAAAAAGAAGAAAAAAAATTGATGAAACTAGAACGTGAAATCAAAACACTTGTAGCTGAAAAAGAAGAAGAATTAAAGCTTGATATGCAAGCAGCAACTGAATTATTAGCGCAAGGATTAGAGGCTGGTGTAGCAAAACTTGCTAAAAATGAAAACTTAGATGTTGTCTTTGACAAAATGACCGGCCGAGCAATTTATGTTTCAGAAAAATTTGATTACACCACTAAAGCAATTAAAGAAGTAGATAAAAACTACGAAATCAAACTTGCACAAAATAAACAAGCTGAAACTGCTTTGAAAGTTGCGGACAATAAAACTGCTCCAAAATCAGCTAAAGCTGGTGCATAACAGACATATCATGATAATGTAAATTGAGCGGCTGGTTATTTTCCAGCCGCCTTTTTATTGATAAGGATTTTTTATGAAAAAAATACTCTTAACTTTCACCTTCTTCACTTTTATTACCATTATTTCCAGTGATAATCCTTATACGATTAAACTTCTTACAAAAGAAGAGATCGAGCCACTTACCCCATTTATAGCACAACTGCGCTTCAACACATTTCAAAAATATCCCTATCTCTACGCTATGAATAAAAAAGATGAATTAAAAGAAGCCGAAAAATTTACCTCCTATTCTCCAGCTCTAGCTGTTGCGTATCATAATGATGTTCCTATTGGTTTTTTGCGAGGTATAGACTTTTCTTTATATGCACATGTTGAAGAATTTGAAAATGATATCATCCAAGAATTTAAAAAAGAAGGATTAGATCCAGAAAAATATTATTATTTTACCGACATCATTATTATGCCAGAACATAGAGGCAACAAGTTAGCTCCTCAATTATTTGCAACTCTCGAAGCACATGGTCAAAAACTAGGCTATCAATCATTCTGTTTTCTTACAGAGCATCACCACAATCATCCACTAAAACCAAAAGATCATAAATCACTAGTACCATTGTGGCATAATCTTGGATACACTAAATCATCCATCATAGGATATGATACCTGTCCAACATATCAAGTTGATGGGACCATAAAACCCGAAAAACATCCATACGCTTTTTGGCTTAAGGATATAACAAAATAAAGATATGAAATATTCAATAAAAGCAATAATCGGCCTGGGCAATCCAGGCGCCAAATATCATCATAACAGACACAATATCGGTTTTCTTGTTCTTGATGCTCTGGCAGAAAAATATAATAGCGGATGGCAAAAAAAAACAGACCAAGAAGTAGCAGAATGTATCATTAATGGACAAAAAATAATACTCATCAAACCACAAACATTTATGAATAGTTCTGGTAAAATCATTCCTTCATTAGCAAAACAAGGAATAAAAGCAGAAAACATTTTGGTGGTTCATGATGAATTAGAAAAACCATTTGCAAGCCTTGCAATCAAAACAGGCGGAAGTCACCGTGGACATAATGGATTACGCTCAATTATAGAGGCTTGTGGAGCAGAATTTCATCGTTTACGTTTTGGTATTGGTCGTCCAGAAAATAAGGAAGATGTACCAGATTATGTATTAAGTAATTTTTCTAAGAATGAGATTATTCAACCAATTATTGATCAAGCTATTGAAATGATTGAAAAAGCAGTATAAAAAAAGGGTTCGGTGCGAACCCTTTATAATAACTTATCTTCCTGTGCCAGGTTTATGTGTTTGCTTAGGAACTTTTTGGTGTTTTGGGATATTATTGCAATATCGGCCAGTACGAAATGCTTTTGCTTTATCCTCATAAGGATAATTTGTATGGCATCTAGCAAAATGACCTATCATAAGCAACAAATTCTGCTGCTCAGCAGAAATTACTTGTTGCCTATTTTCAAAGGTAGTAACATTATTTTTTGCTTTCCAGCTATTTTCGAATGAATTTTGATTCATTGCATAACTGGAACTAACACACATCATAAGCATTAGTGCTTTTTTCATTATTAATTTCCCTATTTATTATTCTTCAGCCACTCTTTAATCATATCACCAAGTTGTGGATTAAATTTCTCTCCTCCACCTTGAATACTATTTTTTGAACCACCGCCACGAAGGCCTTGTGTTTGCAACCATGAAGCAAATTGTTTCATATCAACTGCATGCGCAAACTGAGAAGAAATTGCTGTATAAAACGATACAGGCTCATGAGTTGTGCCATGATTATAAATAAAATATAATCCTGGTTGTTTTTGATCAAACTGAGCTACAAGCATACGCATGTCTTCTGCAGCCATTCCTGTATTATACACACATAAAAATGGAATATTATTGATCAGTTCAATCTGTTGAAGCATATGCGGAATTTGCGCACTCAGTGATTGTTGTTTTAATTGTTTAACTTCTTGCTGCAAACTTTTTAATTGTTCTTTCTGTTTAACAATAGCTTCAAGAACATCTTCACGCTTAACTTTATAATCTTGGCTTAATGATTTTACTGCATTAAAAGCTTCTTGGAATAAATCAATTGCACGCGGCCCTGTTACTGCAAAGATACGACGATGCCCTGCTGAAAGTGCAACACTTTCGGTGATTTTAAATGTACCAATATCACCAGTTGCATGCACATGCGTACCACCACATAATTCAACAGAAAAGTCATCAACTTGCACCATACGGACATTTTCTGGTTTGTATTTTTCACCAAAAAAGGCTAATGCACCTTTTTGTTGTGCTTCTTTTAAACTGCAATATTCAATAACAACGGGAATATTTTGACGTATTTTTTCATTAACTAAATCTTCAACTCGTTTAATATCTTCAGCTGAAAGTTGTTGATGATAGGTAAAATCAAAACGTAAATAATCAGGATGAACAAGAGAACCAGATTGCTGGATTTGCTTACCAAAGAGCTCAATCAATGCCGCTTGCAATAAATGTGTTCCTGTGTGATTTTTCATCGCATTAGTACGCCATGTTTTATCCACACGAGAAATAACTGTATCTCCAACAGAAAGAGAAGTAGGAGCCACAATTTTTGCAGCAATCGCGTTTCCAATAAATCGCACTTCTGTTATTGGTGTTTCCACACCATTAAACGTCAACCAACCTTGATCAGGAACTTGGCCACCACCAACGATAAAGAATGGTGATTGTTGTGCAATTACATATGCAGTTTGCCCAGGAAATACTGTTTCAACTAATTGATTATCAGCAACAAGCGCTGCAATAGTTGATGTTGTTTCTAATTCTTTGTATCCCGTAAATTCTGATGCTATATTAACTTCTAATTGCGCAAGTTCATCAATAACTTTTTTACCTGATTGATTTTGCTGTTTAACCATCTCTACATCAAAGCCATCCATATCAACGGAATAGCCTTTATGACGAGCAACAGCACCAATCAGTTCTATCGGAAAACCATACGTATCATATAACTTGAATGTTTGTTCACCCGTAATAATTTTATTATCTTTTGATTCTTCAAGATATTTTTCTAAAACAATATTGCCGCGAATAAGATTTGCTGAGAATTTTTCAATCTCACTTTTTAAGATAGTGTAAATCAGTTCTTGATTGGTACGTAGCTCAGGATAAATATCTCCAAACTCTTGCACAACAACACGGGATAATTCTGGAAAAATATTTTTATCGGTTAGCTTTTGTACAAATAAAGCTGCTCGACGAATAATTTTACGAAGCACATATCCGCGACCATCATTAGTTGGTGCACAACCATCTGCAATAATCATTGTTGAAGAACGAATATGATCAGCTATGACATGAAATGCTGCTTTATGTTCGCCCTGCTGATCTTTATAAACTACGCCAGTAAGTTCTTCTATTTTTGATAAAATAGAAGCAAAAATATCGGTGTTATAAACTGAATCTTGACCCTGCACAACACTACAAATTCTTTCTAAGCCCATACCAGTATCAACACCAGTTTGCTTAAGAGGTTTAAATGTGCCATCAAGTTGACGATCAAATTGCATAAATACAAGGTTCCATACTTCTAAAAATCGATCACAGTCACATCCGGGACCACATTCTGCTATATCAGCATGACCGTATTGCGCGCCACGATCTACATAAATTTCTGTACAAGGACCACAAGGACCAACATCACCCATCTGCCAAAAGTTATCTTTTGCTCCAAGGCGATAAATGCGTTGAGCAGGAACTTGTATATCGGTATTCCATATTTGAAAGGCTTCATCATCAGTTTCAAAGATAGAAATGTATAAAGTTTCAGGATTAAGATTTACTTCTTTTGTTAAAAAATCCCATGCATAGCGTATTGCATCTTTTTTAAAGTAATCACCAAAAGAAAAATTGCCCATCATTTCAAAAAAGGTAAGATGTCGCTTGGTGAACCCAACATTATCCAAATCATTATGTTTGCCACCAGCACGAACACATTTTTGGATACTAACAGCTCGGTTATAGCTTCGTTTTTCAAGCCCTAAAAAAAGATCCTTAAATTGATTCATGCCAGCGTTGGCAAAAAGAATTGTAGGATCTTGAGCAGGAATTAGTGAAGAACTTGCAACTGATTCATGGCCATTTCTAACAAAAAATTGTATAAATTTATTTCTAATTTCTCGTGAATTCATCTTTTTATCCTGATTATAACCCTATTGCCCCCGTATTTTATTACATCTCTTAGTATTCCATAAATTAGAATAAGTTAAAAGGGTCGCAGGAAAGCGGGAAAAAAAGAAGAATTAGGTCATAACCTGGCTTTTTCTTAAAGCCTCATAGATTAAGCTCGGAACACGAGATTTAATCTTTTGGTATCTATCACCACGAAGAGCATAACGGACTATTCTTTTAGTGTCTTTATCTTGCAGTATGCCAAGCAGTGGATGTTCTTCGGGTTTAACAGTAGTTAAGGCCCCGCGATTTTCCAGCATTTTATCTATAAGTAACCCATTACGAAGCATTCTTGATGGATAATAAAAATACGCATAACTTTTATAGTCGAGCGGCGGATTATCATAACTTGCTACTTTGGATATATAACGAACAATACAATTAACCAAAGGAATTATAGTATGTTTATGATAAATAATATTAAAATCACGGACAGGTCTACCATCTAAATCAGTCATATTAACGTTTGCACCCCATTGCAAAAACAATGTTGCTAACACAGGATTGCTCATTCGCACAGCTTTCATAAGCGGCGTTGTTTTGTACATAGGTGATACATAATTAGGATCAGCTCCCAAAGAAAGCAGTTCTTTTATGCTTTTTATATCGTAAGGATTATTAACTATCGCGCAAGAAAGACTAAGATTCGGATCTTTCTTTCTTTTTTTATCAACGCCTTCCACAATATCCATTGTTTGAATAATACTAACAATAGATAAGCATGTACTAAGCATTACTCGTTTTATCATTATATCTTCCTTTTTTTGTATATTTTTTTACTATAAAACGTCGACTCATTAAAAACATAGCTTTTTCTCTTTTTTTGCTATGCTATTGGTCTATAGCATTCAATTATAAAAAAAGGAGTTGCAATGATACCAGTATTTTTATTAGCCCTATCTATAGTTTCTCTCACCTATCATGCAGAAATTTCACCAAAAGCTATCGGACCATATGTAGATTTTGACACAGCAATGAAAAAAAATGTTTTCCCCGATGTTTATCAACTAACAGCCCATATTTTTCAAACAGACAGTTATCGCTTATACGATTTTTTCAAAGATCTTTTTGAAATACAGATCCATCAAGAAATAGGAACAGAATTAAAAATACCTAAAATAATTCATCAAATTTGGCTTGGAAGCCCTTTTCCAGAAGAATTTAAAGCTCTGCAACAATCATGGATTGACTATCACTTAGATCGTGGGTGGGTATACAAATTATGGACAGATGAAGATGTTGCACAACTACAATTGCACAACCAAGAATTTTATGATGCAACTGATAATTATGGCGTAAAATCGGATATTTTACGCTGGGAACTTCTCTATCATTTCGGAGGAGTTTATATTGATACCGATTATGAATGTTTACGAGCTCTTGATGAATTACACTATACGTATGATTTCTATACCGCTCTTCAACCACTTGATACCGCATTTATACAACTTGGGGCAGCTCTCGTTGGTTCACGGCCTGGACATCCTATTTTAGAACATTGTATTGTAACAATTAAAGATGATTGGCATCACAAAGGAGCTCCGAAAAAAACGGGACCTGTACATTTCACCAAATCATTTTATGCAATAGCTGGAAAAGATGGCAATAAAGATATCGCGTTTCCCGCATTCTATTTTTATCCACTTGGCTGCAGAGAAACAAATGACAATAGATGCACATGGATAGAGCAAGGCTCCTTTGCGGTGCATTGGTGGGCAAAAAGTTGGATGCCACAAAATTATCGCCCTATGCTTTCTAGAAACATAGATAATGCATTATCAGCTCAAAGTTGGAATGATTAAAATAATCTCCAAAAATATAATATAAAAAAAGGTTATGAACGTGTTGACTAACATTCATAACCTTTTTACTTAAACACTCTTTGCTTTACATGTTTACGTGAAATTAACTTTCTTTTTTCAATGAAAATCTACTTGATGGCGTACGCTTGCGAAGATAAATAGGAACCAGTTTACGTAAGTATTCATTACGCTTTTTACACAAATATGATTGACCTATTGCATCACAAGCAAACCCAAGCTGTTTAAGCATTTCAGGATTAACAATATTACGCGCATCAACAATAATTGCATTCTTCATATTTTTTTTAAGACGTCTAAAATCTATCTGTTTAATCTGATCCCAATCAGTCATGATAATCACTGCGTCAGCATCTACCGTTGCTTCATATGGTGAGTGGCAATACAATAAATCAGGAAAAATTTTGCACATATTATCAATAGCAATTGGGTCATATGCTTTAACAATAGCACCTTGTTGTAATAAAAGCTCAATTGTTTTAATTGAAGGAGAATAGCGAACATCATCAGTATTTGCTTTAAATGCAAGCCCCAAAACAGCTACTGTTTTACCCGCTATATTTTCGCCCAGTTCTTTAAGCATGAGTGTTTGCAATTTTTCAACAGGTTTTCCTTGTTGCGTTGCATTGACATCAAGCGCTGCTTGAACGGTATGAAAGGGTAATTTATGTTGACGAGCAATATGAACTATTGCTTGAGAATCTTTTGGAAAGCAAGATCCTCCAAAACCAGGACCTGGATTAAGAAACGCAGGGCTAATTCTATGATCTAACCCCATTGCATATGCAACCGTTTTGACATCTGCATCAGTAGCGTCGCAAAGGTTAGCAATTTCATTAATGTAACTTATTTTTACCGACAAAAATGCGTTAGATGCATATTTAATCATTTCTGCTGTTTGAACATCAGTAAGTACATGTGGTGTACCGCCAGTAATGAGTGTTTCATATACTTCACATAATGCAATTAACGCACTATCAGAATCTGTTCCAATAACAAGTCTATCGGGATACAGAAAATCATTAACCGCAAGGCCTTCACGCAAAAATTCAGGATTAGAAACAATACTAAATAAATGAGGATCTATACCATATTTATCCTCTAATTGTGCTCGTATTTTTTTACCTGTACCTATTGGAACAGTACTTTTAGTTACGATAATTTTATATGAAGTAATATTTTCAGCGATTGTTCTGATAACTCCATCAATGTATGATAAATCAGCACTGCCATCATCGCCCATAGGTGTTCCAACAGCAATAAAAATAATATCTCCCATGATGATTGCATCTACAACATTATCAGTAAACATAAGCCGTTCTGCATCAACATTGCGCGCAACCAGTTCTTGCAAACCTATTTCATAAATCGGCATAATTCCGTTGTGCAACATTTCTATTTTTTTTGTATCAATATCGGCACAAATAACTGAATTGCCAATCTCCGCAAGACATGCTCCAGAAACAAGCCCTACATAGCCTGTTCCTATTACCGTAATTATTTTATCGCTTTGTGCATTAATAAATAATGGCGGCAACAATAATAATCCAATAAAGAAATGTTTGCGAGCAACTGATGAAAACATACAAGACTCCTTTTTTATAATCTTCACTACTATCTACCTTGAATTGTAGTGTATAAATTGTTTCTTGTTATCAGCAACCTTTTTATCGATATGTTGCATTTATTGAGCACATATATAGTAAAAGTTTTTTGTAGAATTTGTTTCTGTTTTTTTGTAATTTATCTAACAATATCATTACAAAGAAAAGGAAATTATAATGAAATATATAACTACAATACTGCTATTTTTTTTCGCTATGGGGCATCTCATTAATGGCGAATTTCAACCTGCTGTCATAGCAAATGAGCGTCCCATTGTTGTAGTTGTATGTTCTTATAATAATGGTCAATGGTCAGAAAATACGCTTAAATCTATTTTTACACAAAATTATTCTAATTTTAGAGTAATCATTGTTGATGATTGCTCTACCGATAACAACGTTGAAGTTATTCAAAAATTTATTGATGATTATGATCTTTCTGATCGCGTAACATTTATTAAAAATAGTAAGCGCCAACGTAAATTATTTAATCTTTATCGTGTTCTTTATGATTGTCATGATGATGAAATAGTGTTTATGGTTGATGGAGATGATTCAATAAATGGTTCTGATGTTTTTTCATATATCAATAGCATCTATAGCGATGAAGATGTCTGGTTTACCTATGGACAATATCGTAATGTTCCTGCATCTCAAGCAATTGCATGGGGCCATAAAGAAATGGGCTATTGCAGACCAGTACCCAAACATGTTCAGCGAAAACAAGCATATCGTTACTATAGTTTTATTTATATGCATCCTCGATCGTTTCGTGCATGGCTTTTTAAGATGGTAAAACTTGAAGATCTCATTGCTGATAAAATTGATTCTTTTGAAGGAGACTTTTACCCAGCAAGTAACGATGTTGCCATGTATTTCCCTATGGTAGAAATGGCACATACTCATATTAAATTTATTCCTGATATTCTTTATATAAGAAATCTATATTCAGAAATAGTTGGTTTTAAAGTTGATCGCAGAATCCAAACAGCCTCTGCGCGTGAAATTAGAAAAAAAAATAGTTATTCTGTGTTGTTTCAACCAAAAAAGTATAGACTCGATCATTTCGCAAAAGCATCTGCTGACGTGTTTATGCTGTGCAGAAATAATCTCACTAATATAGAAAGTATTTTGCAGATGATTGGACAAAAAACAACTAATCTGGGAAATATCTATCTCTTCTTTCAAAATACAATAGATAACAAAAAAATATGTCGTTTTATTAAAAAACGTTTTCCTCATGTTATTTTTGTTCCTTGCGATTTGAATGGCAACAAGGGCTTAAAAAGTAGACTTTTGGATTGCCTAAGTATAGCAAAAAATGAACACATATTGTTTGTAACAGATAGATCTTCCATCATAAAAAATATAGATTTTTCACATTCTATTTTTTGGCTTGAAAAAACATTTGCGTATCGATTTTATTTCAATCGATACGCAACGCATGAAGGAGTACCAAAATTTATTCCACTCACAGACAATGTGTGCGCATGGAAAATTAATAATGGCTCAAGCAAATGGAAAGGCACCACGCTTGATGATGCTTTCTTATGCCGAAAAACCTTTTTTTACCATGAAATTAAAAAATTAGACTTCAGCAATGCATATAATTTTTTAAAAGAAATTCATTCATTAACACCTGCAACTTGCGTAGGATTATTCCCATATGATCCAACCATTAGCGTTGCTAGTTGAACCGTTTTGTTTTGCTTGCGCACTCTTTTACGAACATACTCTAATTGGGCAATTTTGTTTTTGATACCTTTGGTCCAATTAGCATGATGCATAACAATGCCTGTGGGTACTGGTAAACTTCTTCCCGGCAGCCACAGGTATCCTGTTTTTCCTGTTAATGTTCCACCACCAAAAAAAATATTGGGTAAATACTCCCATGTCACATCATAAGGATTTTTTTTACTGTTTTTCTTAATACAACGATTAAAAGAATTTTGATCGCTATTAATTTTATCTTTTTGCATAAGCTTCTTCACATCAGTCCATAGACGCAATGTTTTTTCATTGCCTCTGCATGCAAAAAAACCTGTACAAAGATCTCCTGCTGGATTATTTCTTTGCATTACAATATCTTTGTCCTGCATAAGCTTAGTTATAATATCTTCAATCGGAGCGAAAAATTGAATATCTACATCTGAAAAGATAAACCATGAATCCCAATTTTCTTTGATCGCATCGATGATAAGATCAACTTTACGTATTGTTGTATCTGTCCATCCCTGACTCATAAATTGCGCAGATGGGCACGTTTGTTCAGCAAATCTAAAAATAATCTCAAAATCATCTTGTAATGAAGGCAAAAAATATGAATTTTTTAAAATCTCGTGAGAAGGAGTGTATAGTGCATAAAGCTTGATACGATCACGAGCATAATTTTCGGTGGCTTGCATTACAATAAGGCATAGCAAGAATATATACATTCTTTTCATAACAATTTCCTTTTTTTTTATGATTGTGTTTTTTTATCATGCTTATTACTTTAGCATTAAGCGTACGAAAAAAAAGATTTCAAAAAAAGGGTGGTCATGAAACATATTTTTTTATTAGAAGTTATCAAAAAATTAGCTCATTTCTTATTTCAGCTCATTCCTTGCTGCGCTCGCCCTGAACTTGTTGAAGGGTATCCTTACGAGCGCTCGAAGATACCCTTCAACAAGTTCAGGGCGAGCGGGAGAATAAAATTAAAGACTTTAGATAATTCTGAATACTCAAAAAAAATCCTATTGAGAACATTATTAATCAATATGGTATTATTTAGCTGTGTTTTTATTAACATCTACGCTGAGGAAACTCCTGCCTATTATAGCGAAAATATCGATACTATTAGCGATGTTATGCAAGAAGTTGGCGATACAAATGTTTCCGCTCAAGAGAATCCTACACATCATAACGAATCAATTAATACTGGCGACGAGATTGTTGAAGATTTTAGCAATCGAGCAAACCAAAAAATTGGACCCAGTGCTATCACCTATAAATTAAACGGAGGGCGATTTGGTGATAATTTGGTTTCGTATTGCAAAGCAAAATTGCTTTCTCTATTATTTGATGTTCCATTGCTTTATATGCCTTTCCCTTATTCCGATGAATTAATGATTCATCATAATGAAAAAATGTATACGCAAGAACAACACAAGCAATTTTATGCCACCGTACAATTAATTAAAAAGCCTCCCTACATCCTTTCAAAAAATAACAATACTCTTTATATCTCTCGCTGGAAAACAGAGATTACTATTGATTGGTCTGATCAGAACTTTTTAGAAGAAATAAAAAAAAATATTGCTCCGATCAACGAGCTTGAAAAAGTTATTATCCCTGAAGATTGTATTTCTGTTGCCGCACACGTACGCAATGGTGGAAGCTTTGCGGCAGATACTGCGCAAGAAAAAGAACGTTGCCCATTACGCTTTGTCCCCGAAGAATTTTTTATTGATCAAATACAACGAATCACTGAAATGTTTCCTGAAGGCAACATTTATGTTTATATTTTTACCGATCATGCAAAACCAAAAAAATTAATGAAAAAATTTAAAAATGCTCTTAATAATCCCCGCATTACTTTTGATTGCAGAATAGAAGGCAATAGTCACAAAGATAATGTTTTGGAAGACTTTTTTTCTATGATGGATTTTGATTGTCTCATTCGTCCTGGATCACATTATTCACGTTTTGTGCAAAGACTTGGCAATAACAAAGTAGTGATTTTTCCCGAAAGTGTTAAAGAAATTAACGGGAAAAAAGTAATTGATACCATTAAGATAAAAACGCGACAAAGTAGCAGTGAAAAATGGAAAACACAAAAGATCATTATTGCATAAATATCATTGTGGCTTTTTACCTAACCACGCTTTAGCTGTTGCTATCCAGCGATTGATAAAATCTGGCAATATCACCGAATCAGAAGCTGGTAGTATATCTAATGGTTCTGATAATGATGGATATTCACCCAAAGATGGTGTAGGGGGTAACGTTGATGGCAATGACTCATAAGCAAGCGATTCTGATGGTAATGAAGATGACCACAATAGATCAGACAATAATTTTTTGATACTTTCTGGAAAGAAGTCTAAATTTTGATTTCCTATAGGATTTGCTCCCAAACACATTTGATAGAGAGGCATTAGTAAATTCCAATCGTAATTATTTATCTGTTTCAAGATTTGATCTTCTTCATCAGTTAATAAAGTCCATAAGGTTAAATTGCATCTCGAATCAGCCAGCCATGATCTGTCAGGAATACTCGTTGTAACCAATTTCTTGCCGTCATGGCTCCAAGCCACTGAAGTATAGTAAAAATCTTTAGATTCTGGAATTGTATAATGTGTTATATGATCATAATCACTTATATTCCAAAATAGAATCCGATTACCA
Source organism: Candidatus Babelota bacterium (assembly GCA_039809905.1). GTDB lineage: Bacteria > Babelota > Babeliae > Babelales > Vermiphilaceae > SOIL31. The sequence continues at coordinate 569,011 of JBDHVY010000001.1, forward strand.
TTATTTTCATAGTTTATAGAAACCATTGTACTGCTATCAGGACTGAAAGCTATAGCATTACTATTATATCCAAGTTCTAATTGGAAAATCTTAGGCAATCTCCAGAAATTTTCTTGCTGCTTTATGAGGTTTTTATGAGTTATGTTATTCCTGTCATCAATATCCCACAAAATAAGACTCCGCTCAGACAGCGGATTAGTTCCTCTTTCTCCATCATCGCCATGTGAGACAATTTTTGTTGTATCTGGACTAAATTTTACTTCATACACATTCGGCTGAGCAGTAAGGCCTATTGCCTGCAAAGTAGATACATCCCATATTTTCACATTTTTCTCATCACCCATTCCTCCTGAAACAACCTCCGTCGAATCAGCATTAAATGCCATGCAATTAACAAGTCCCTTATAATTTCCTATAAATTTTTTGATTGTTCCTTCACGTCTATCAGTATGTATCTCGGTCATAGTAATATTGTCTCCTTTAGCAAAGGAACTGACTAATATTTTGGTACCATCTGGACTAACTACCACAGACCGAACTATTGCACCTTCAAGTTTCTTTACTTTCAAATCATCTTTTTTGGATAAATAGCCTTGGCTTCCAATCATTATTTTCAATTCACCAACAGAATTCAGGTAAATAAGAGATTGGTCATCAGAAGGAATAGTTACCGACACAACAGATTCAGCTCCCTCAAAAGAAAATAATTTTTTACCTGTTAAATCACATATAGTAAGATATTCGCGAACATTTCTAGGAGTGAATTTATGTCCAAAGATAATCTTAGAATCATCTGCACTAAACATTGCGCAGGTAAAATATTCATTGTTTTTCTGCATTTTTTCTGAGACTATTATTTTTTTTCTTTTTTGCGCATACTTTTGAATAATCAGGTCTTTTAACCATTGCTTAATTGGTCCAACCACTAATAATTTTTGTACATCAACGTTCAGCTCTGCAAATTTATCATCTCTGATGATGTTATTATTTTCGTATACTCTTTTTTTTATTTCAGCATACATTGCTTCTTCAATAGTTCGACCACAGCTTAAGAATTTAATACAATCAATAGCATCAATAAGTCGACCTAACGAATATTTTTCTATGATGCTTGTTATGTTATTTTTTTGTGACAATGTATCTTGACCCTCAAGATATTGCGTAAAAATAGCATAAATATCTTTAATCACTCTATTAGAATAAGAAAGCGGAATTTCAATCTTTTCCGATGAATCAGGACCTTCTATCATGTCTTTTAAAGTATCACTCACCTCAAGTACACGCTGCGAAAAATAAACTCCCTCAGATGAGAGCTCATTGGGATCACTTGAATACACAAAAATTTCATTGTTTTTAAATTCTGGCTGCACTTGTTTATCAACCGTTTCAACGGACGATGCTTCTTTATTAAGTCTTTCAACAAAAGATGCTATCTCTTTCATTTGCCTCAATCGTAGATACTCAGGAAGAAGAGATTGAGGCAAAACTTCATCATCTTTATTTTCCATTCCTGCGACATCACAGGAAACACATAACACAATTAAACACAGTAAATAGAACTTTTTATTGCTGAAATAATTCATACGATTCCTCAATTAAACTCATTTAATTATCAAAATCCTATCAAGTATTTATCATAAGATATATTCAAAAAGAAAATCAATAAATCGTTTTTATAGTAAAAAACAGCTGAAAAGGTACTTGATTTCTTAAACAAAAAGAATATAGAGTTAGATCATATTTTAATCAAAAGGAATGCATATGCCTTATTATATGATAGAGTTGGCGACCATATTGCTTATGTATCTTATAGGAATGGTTACATTGACGTGTTATAAAAAAGACACTAGCATTGGAAATTTCACCTGGGGTGGAGGAGTTTTACTGGTTTCTTTATATACTTTTTTTCGCATGAGTAGTTTTTTATTGCAACAAATACTCGTTACTGCTTTTATTGGAGCATGGGCAATCCGTCTTATCGCATACATATACATACGGTATACCGGCAATGATCCACGATTTGTTACCTGGAAAAAACAAGGAATTAAAGGACTTATTATAAACATCGTATGGATATTTGGTCAGATTATCATGATTGCCATTATGAGTTACCCAATTGTATTAATTAATTTTTACAATAATCCTCATCCTTTTTCTATGTTTGATATGCTTGGACTTGCAATGTGGGTATGTGGATACTATTGGGAAGCTGTTAGCGATCAACAATTATTTAATTTTATACGCAATCCACTCAATAAAGGTAAAATTCTTCAATCAGGTTTATGGCATTATTCTCGTCACCCAAATTATTTTGGAGAAAGCCTGATGTGGATAGGAATTTATGTTCTTGCACTTTCAGTACCATATGGCTGGACTGCGTGTATTACTCCTATCACCATAACTTTTTTATTAAGATTTGTAACAGGTGTTCCTTTACTTGAAAATGCAATGAAAGATAATCCTGAATATCAAAAATATAAAGCAAAAACAAACACGTTTATTCCTTGGTTTGCCAAAGAGTAACAGTGCTTTTTAACCAAATATAAGCCAACAAGATTTATTATTGTGATTTTTTTATCCAAAAGCTTTTAATTTTAGCTATCCAACGATTGATAAAATCAGGCAATATTATTGAAGAAGTATTTGGTAATAAATCCAATGGTGCATATAATGAATCTGGATCTGTTCGCTCTGATAGATCATCATCTAGACGTATTGGATCCGATGGCCATAATAAACCAGATAATAATTTTTTCATATTATTTGGCAGAAGGATTAAATCGTCATTTTTTAGAGGTTTTTCTGCTAAACAAAGTTGGTAGAGTAATCTCAACCAAGCTGGATTATAATTTTTCACATTATCCAAGAGTATTTTTTCTTCCTCGGTCAATAACGTATATAATGTTATATTATAGGATAATTGAACTCCAGAAGTATTTGCTGTTATCAATTTTGTATCATCATGGCTCAGTGCTGCTGCTGAATAAAAAGCGTCGTCAGATCCAGCAAGACCATAATGAGTTATTTTAGCATCATCACTGAAATCCCATAATGAAATATTATTATCTTCTTCATAACAGTTGAGAACAATCATTTCTTTATCGTTTGAACTTAATAATATATTACGTTGATCAACAACCTCCCTTATAATTTTAAGAGATTGTTCCATAATTTCTTTACCTGGAGCATTTTTATTAACAATATCAAAAAGTATGAGCCTTTTTTTGTCTCGATCGCGACTACTATAAATAACCTGAGTCCCTTCCACATTAAACCTTACTTCACTGCTAAGTACATTTTTAGATTCTGAATCAATTGTTCTGATAAGACTTCCTGTACGCACATCCCATATTTTTATGATACCCTTTGAATCTGACGAAATAAATTTTTCTCCATTGCTACTAAATGCTACCGAATGAACAACCCCCTGACCTCCACTCAAAACTATAGAAGTAACATTACTTAGGTTTTCTATATTCCACAAAATAAGATCTGATGAACGACCAACAGCAGCAATAATTTTTGTACCATCAGGACTAACAGCTATAGATTTAGGCGAATTGGAACACCCAACAAGCTCTGTTATCTTACCAGAAGCTATTTCTCGAACATTCACATTATTCTCACGAGCATTTGTATAAATACAATATTTATCATTCAGACTCAATAACAAAATATTGACATGAGAGGGGGTAGAAACTTTCCATTGAATATTACCAGTTAAATCATACGATGCAATATCTCCTTCTGAAGGAATATTTCCAAAAAAAAATCGAGAATTATCTGTATTAAAAGCTCCGCCTACACAAGCTCTATAATCATTACCAGGATTTGATACTATTATCTTCTTTCTTTGTTGAGCATATTTTTGAATAATCAGTTTTTTTAACCATTGTTTGATTGGCTCAACCATTAATAATTTTTGTAAATCAGAATTTAATTCCGCAAAATTCTTGTTTTTTATGATCGAACCATCTCGACGTATTCTTTGTTTTATTTCATCACAAATGATATCTCTAATAATCAAATCACAATTTAAAAACTCAATACAATTAGCACCATCAATAAGCTGGTCAAACGAGTATTTTTTTATAACATTTTTAATGTTTTTCTTTTTTGATAATTTATCTTTACCATTAAAATATTCTATTAAAATAGTATGAGCAGCTTTAATTGCACTATTAGATTGATAAATCTTAACTTCCTTAGTTTCTTTCAATTCTTCAAGATGAATATCATCTTTCATTTCTTTTAAAGTTCTACTCAAGTTAAATATATCTTGTGAAAAACAAACTCCCTCAGATATAAATTCATTGGGATCAATTGAATAGACTAATATTTCATCAGCATTACATTGCGGTTTTATCTGTTTATTAAGAGCTTGGATAAAAGCAGCAACTTCTTCAGATTGTTGAGATTTTAGATATTCAGGAATATCTTTATCATCCATTGCCACCACATCATAAGAAATGAATAAACCAAGCAGACAAAGTAAAGACAAACGAAGTTTTTTAAACCTGAGGTCAATCATACTTTTCCCTCGATTAGATTTTTTTAATTATCAGAGATTTATTATACGATTAGCATAAAAAATATTCAAACAGAAAATCAACTAATCGATTTTATAGCGAAAATAGACTCAGTCATTCCTCGTTTTTCAAAAATTAACCACACTTTTTTAACCAGACGAAATCTATCATTGTGGCTTTTTGTTCAGCCACGCTTTAGTTTTAGCTATCCAACGATTGATAAAATCAGGCAATATTAATGAATAAGTATTTGGCAATAAATCTAATGGTGCGTATAATAATTCTGGATCCACCCGACCTGATATATCATCATCTGGACGTATTGGATCAGATGGCCACAATAGATCGGATAATAATTTCTTCATATTATTTGGTAGATAAACTAAATCTTCATTTTTTATGGGATTCTCTGCCAAACATAGTTGGTAGAGAGATCTGATCAAAACTGAATCATAATCTTTTATTTTTTCCAACATTTCATTTTCTTCTTTAGTTAGCAAGGTCCATAGCGTTAAATGAGCATATTCTTTACCCAGAAAACCTGCTCGAATACTCCCTGTTATTAACTTCATGCCATCATGACTCAATGCAGCTGAAGAATAATACGCATCATCAGATCCTGGAATGACATAGTATGTTATCTCATCATAATTGCCTATATCCCATAGCAAAATAGAATTATTTCCATCTTTGTAATTTATGGAGATCATTTCTCTTTTATTTTTTGGATTCAAGAGTATCTCATGTCTTTCATGAGTCATTCTTCTCAATATAGGACTATAATAAATCTCTCCATACTCGTTAATAGCCTGCTTTCTCATCTTTTTACAGTTTATTTTATTCTTTTCATCATCAACAATATTACACAAAGCAAGCACTTTGTTATCTCCGATCTGACCACTACAAATAATTTGAGTCCCATCTGAATTAAACCTTACTTCGCCATAAGCATTCTGAAAAGTCTGATTGTCCTGAGCAATAACACTATTGGTAGATACATCACCAATTGTTATATTTCCCCAGCCCTCTACAACGATTTGAGTCCCATCATGATTAAACGCCACAGAAAATGCACCACTTTTTGAGATTTTGTCCAAAACAGTAGATGTTACTGCTTCTATATTTTCTATATCCCACAAAACAAGATTATTTTGACCCCTACTACCAGATCCAGCTACAATTTTTGTACCATTCGGACTAAATGCAATACATGAAGGGTACCGAAAAAGCCCCACAAGCTCAGTTATTTTTCCAGAAGCTATTTCTCGAATATGTAGATTCTGCCTCATACCTGCATAAGCAACGTATTTACCATTAGGACTCAATACCAATGAATAGATACGCGAATCAGCATGAAATGTACTCAATATGTCTCCTTTTAAGTCGCATGTAGTAACATCTCCGGGCGAAGGCATATCTCCAAAAAAAATATGCCTATCATCAGAGCTAAATGCCAGACCCATAAAGCACCTTAAATGGTCTGCTAATGCCTGTGTTATTAATGTTTTTTTTCTTTGTTGCGCATATTTTTCAATGATAAGTTTTTTTAACCATTTTTTGATTGACTCAACCATTAATAATTTTTGTAAATCAGAATTTAATTCTGCGAATTTCTTATTTTTTATAATCGAACCATCTTGACGTATTCTTTGTTTTATTTCATCACAAATGATATCTCTAATAATCAAATCACAACCCAAGAACTCAATACAATTAGCACCATCAATAAGCTGGTCAAACGAGTATTTTTTTATGAGATTTTCAATGTTTTTCTTCTTTGATAATTCATCTTTACCATTAAAATATGCTATTAAAATAGTATGAGCAGCTTTAATTGCACTATTAGATTGATGAATCTTAACTTCCTTAGCTTCTTTCAATTCTTCAAGATGAATATCATCTTTCATTTCTTTTAGAGTTCTACTCAAGTTAAATATATCTTGTGAAAAACAAACTCCCTCAGATATAAATTCATTGGGATCAATTGAATAGACTAATATTTCATCAGCATTACATTGCGGTTTTATCTGTTTATTAAGAGCTTGGATAAAAGCAGCAACTTCTTCAGATTGTTGAGATTTTAGATATTCAGGAATATCTTTATCGTCCATTCCTATTACATCATAAGAAATGAATAAACCAAGCAGACAAAGTAAAGACAAACAAAGTTTTTTAAACCTGAGGCCAATCATACTTTTCCCTCGATTAGATTTTTTTAATTATCAGAGATTTATTATACGATTAGCATAAAAAATATTCAAACAGAAAATCAAGATATGTTTTTTACAAATAATGCGTTACCAAAAAAAGATTTGCTGGTATCTTCAAAATCTCTCCCTACATATTTAAAGCCATGATCTTCCATCCATTTCACCACATCTTGATATAGCGGTTGGCCTTGATAACTTTCAATAAAAGATACTTCAGCAAGAATAACTTTTATATTTTGTAGTATATTTCCCGCAGATTGCAAAATTTCAAGCTCATGACCTTGTGTATCAAGCCAAAGCAAATCTATTGATTGTAGTGCATTTTCTTTTGCCCATTTTTCTAACGTCATGGTTTGCACCATCACGGTGCGAGGAAATATTATGGGAGATGTTTTTAAACGTTCCTTTGGAGCGCAAAGAGATCCTGCTTGAGAAGCCACACCAGGACGGTCTGGTTTTTCAGAAACATAAAAAAGAGCCGTTCCATTATTATTGCTCAGCGCAATAGGATAACGGTGCACTTGTGGTAAGTGAGCAGTGCTTTTTTCTAATCTCTCATAAATTTCTGGCAACGGCTCAAAAGCATGGATAATACATTGTGGCCATTGAGCAGCCATTCTTTTAGTATCACTACCATTAAACGCACCAACTTCTAGAATAACTGGATTATCGGGCAAAAATTGTTTCAAAATTTCTATGGTTTTATGGGAATTAAATATCAACATACACTATATCCTAGAACATTTACTATAATTGCCTAAAAGAAAGATCTATTCTATAATCGCTTATAATTAAACATTTCATCAAATTTATTCAATTACCGCAAGGATCATTTATGCTTAAATTATATTTATTTTTTGCACTGTCATTTTTTTTTCACAATATCATGACTTCTGATAAAGAAAGTAATTCTCAAGAAAATAATCGATCTCATATCGAACAATATTATTTAATGAGAAGCAAATTTACTTCGCAAGACCAAAAAACAATAGAGCTTCTCTTGAGCAAAACCGTTAAAAAAAACACTGATTCTTCAAATACATGTCGACCAAACGAAAACACTCCGCTTCTTCCTTTTATTACCCATCAAAAAACATCAACTCATTATCAAGATCGAAAAAAACAGAACAATGATATCCATTGCTCTTGCACTCTTTTATAAGATCTATTTTCTTACATCAATAAAAAATTTATACTGATTAAAAAATATGTATCATTTATAAACTATATATTCATGAAACTAAGCATTATAATACCTGCCTATAATGAAGAAGGACGTATTGAAAAAACAATACGCGCTTACCATCAATTTTTTTCAGATAAACAACAATCAACCAATCTTTCTTTTGAGCTGGTTATTGTGCTCAATGGCTGCAAAGATAACACTCTTGGTGTTGTTGAACGAGTGCGTAATGAGCTTGCATCAAACATAGTTGTTATCAATCTATTGCAAGCAGGAAAAGGTCTTGCCATAAAAGCAGGCTTTGCAGATGCTCTCACCAGAGAAAATGATTTGATTGGGTTTGTGGATGCAGATATGGCAACTGAGCCACAAGCATTTTATGACCTGACAATAAATATTAATGATGTCGATGGAGTCATTGCAAGCCGCTATATGCCTGGTGCACACATTACTCCTGAACGGCCTGCGTATAAACGATGGGGAAGCCGTATTATCTACGAACCATATGTATGGTTACTTTTTGGTTTATCATATTATGACTACCAATGTGGTGCAAAAGTACTCAAAAGAGCTGTTATAGAGCGCATAACACCACAGTTAACCGTAGCACAATGGGCATTTGATGTTGAACTATTATATCTTTGCAAAAAAAATGGTTTTATCATTAAAGAAATACCAACCGTATGGCACGATCAGGCTGATAGCAAATTAACTTTACGGGGCGGATTACGCATGTTTGGGGCTCTATTCGATGTCTGGAAGCAGCATAATTTATCATAAAAATACGAAAGCCCCGAATTTTTCGGGGCTTTTTTTGATATCGAGTATAAACAGTATTACTTTAAAGCCTTCTGCTCAACACATTCTTTATATCTTTTTTCAAGAGCATCTTTTACATTTCTCGGGAGCGGAGCAGCAGAAATAATTGTTGTTTCCATATAATTATCTGGTAAAGTAACATCATCCAATGAAAAGTCTAAAATATCTTCAAGCAGACATGATACGAAAGCACTCGGACGTGTACTAAACATTTCTTTGGTAATTTTTGTGGAATTTAAAACAGCTTTCAACAAAACAGGATATTCCAGAAATATATAAGGATTTATATTTAAACCTTCTTTATTTGTCACAACACTTCGCTAAGAAGATCCATTAAGATCATATCGTACTATAGTACATAAACTTTGCATTGTACCTTGTATAGGTTTCTTTCCATATCCATAAAAAGAAAATATACCATCTTCATTTAAAAAAGGTGCTGGTTGATGGGGTAATGACGATATAAAATCTTCAAAAGATTCTTTTTTTGTGCTTATATGCTGACAATTTCTTAAGGTATGGCATGCCATACCTAAATTATAAATACCAAATCTTTTATAAGCATAACAACATTGACCACCATATGGATGCCATTTAATGCCTATCCTATCATTAGCTAATTGTTGCGATAATAATTTTTTTCTTTTTGGAGCTGCTGCAAGTATGCGCTGTTTGTTCGTTTTACTGGTTAGGGCAAATAAACAGAGTTCATCATGTCCCAAATAATAATCACAAACTAAATTTAAAACTACATCTTCTGAAGACATGGAAACATTTTTGTCAATTTCCATAACTTCTTCAACTTCCATGCAACGAATAAATGTATTCAAAATCAATAAACACATTAACAAAAGATTTTTGCCATTATATCCCATTACAATCCCTATAATTAGAATAGATAAAAGTTATACATTTATTGGAAACTCAGCACACATATTACGCACTTTAACTTTTATCGCACTCAGCACCGCATCACTATCATGGTGAGAAATAACATCATCAATAAAATGAGCAATTGCTATCATTTCATTTTCTTTCATGCCGCGTGTGGTAACTGCAGGAGATCCAATACGAATACCGCTGGTGATCCACGGCTTTTGAGCATCGAATGGGATACAACTACGAGTTACATTAATACCTGCTTTTTCAAGAGCATTATCTGCTTGCAATCCAGTAATATTTTTCGAGGTAAGATCAACAATAAATAAATGATTATCCGTGCCACCAGCAACAATGCGATAGCCGAAGGAACTCAATTCACGCGCCAATGTTTGCGCATTTTTAATAATCTGCTGCTGGTAATCATAAAACTCCGGTTGCAATGCTTCATGGAACGCAACTGCTTTGGCCGCAATTGTATTCATTAATGGCCCACCTTGCATGCCCGGCATAATTGCACGATCAATTTTTATCGCATGCTCAGATGAGCTCATAATTAATCCACCACGAGGCCCACGCAATGTTTTATGCGTTGTGCTCGTTACAAAATCAGCACAATCAATGGGGTTAGGATGCAATCCAACTGCAACCAATCCGGCAATATGAGCAATATCAGCAAGTAAAAGCGCATTAACGCTTTTTGCAATAGAAGATAATCGTTGAAAATCAATGGTACGCGAATATGCAGAAGCCCCACACACAATTAATTTTGGCTTATGTTGATGAGCCAACTGCTCAATTTCGCTATAATCAAGACATTCTGTATCGCGATTTACCGTATATTGAATGCTATTAAACAAAGTACCAGAAAAATTAACACCATGACCATGGGTTAAATGTCCGCCAGAAGCCAAGCTCATACCTAAAATAGTATCGCCTGCTTGCAGCATAGAAAAATAAACTGCCATATTTGCCTGGGAGCCAGAATGCGGTTGCACGTTTGCATGGCTAGCACCAAATAATTTTTTACAACGATCTATAGCCAAAACTTCTGCTTCATCAACCAATTCGCATCCTGGATAGTAACGCTTGCCAGGATACCCTTCAGCATACTTATTGGTCAATACTGAACCGGTTGCCGCCATCACAGCCTCTGAAACATAATTTTCTGAAGCAATCAGGTTAATAGTATTTTCTTGGCGCTGTTGTTCACGGATGATTATATGAAAAATTTCTGGATCGATCATATTTTTGTTCATGGCAAAATCCATTTCATGGTTGATGCTATCATGCAAAGGAGAAGTATTCATAAGCATACTCATTTTTATTAAAAGGTTAGGCTTTTAGAGTAGCACCAGAGCCTTATTGCAGCAAATAGTTATTAAAACCTTCTCAATTTTTTTCAATTAACCTCTTGACATTGCTATTTGCCTTTTTTAAAGCCTTTTTTTATACTTAAAAAAGAGACCTCTCTTCAATAAAGGGGTCCCCATGCGAACAAGTGAGCATAGGGTTAAACTAACTGCGTCAACCTGAAGGAAATATAGTGATTGCTACGACCGATTTTAAAAAAGGCATGAAAATATTGTATAACAACGCCCCATACATGATTTTAGACTATCATCACGTAAAACCAGGAAAAGGTGGCGCTTTTGTTAAAACAAAGATGAGAAACATGATTACCGGACTTATTTGGGAAGATACCTTCCGTTCCGGTGAAAAATTTGAACAACCTGATCTTGAATATAACGATATGCAATATCTTTATTCAGACGGCGGTTTGTACCATTTTATGGACCAAAATACCTTTGATCAAGTTTCATTCAATAAAGAACAAATTGAAGAAGTTCTCGATTTTCTTAAAGAACAAGAAATATACACCGTTCTTAATTTTGAAGGCAAGCCAATAACCGTAACACCTCCAATGTTTATGGAAATAATGGTTAAAGAAACAATGCCTGGTGTTCGCGGCGATACTGCTCAAGGTGGCGCAACAAAACCTGCAACACTTGAATCTGGCCTTGTTATTCAAGTTCCTTTATTTATTAATGAAGGCGACATGATTAAGATAGATACTCGCGATAAAACATACATGGAACGAGTTAAAAAATAACTCGCTTACCAAACGTCCTAAAGGGGTCCCCATAAAAAGCGTAGCGATTATGGGGTAAAGGGATTAAAACAGGGGATTTTAATTATGTGTTCACTCATTTCATCTTCAGAAGAAGTTATTTTAGAAGAGAACGAGCAGACCGCTCCTAAATCATATGATGATTTATCAAGACGGGATGTCCGTTCTCTTATTTTTCATTTCTTATATGCCGCAGATGCCTTTAATTATGAAGAATCGGTAGAATCTATCATTGATAGTTTTAATCGTGGATTTGAATTAAATGTTCCCTTACACGGTGAACTTGCAACCACCGTTAAAAACATTGTGGATAGCCGGCAAGATCTTGAAAAAACATATGAGCCCTACCTTGCAAATTGGCGCTCTGAGCGTATTAGCGTATGCACAAAACTTATTTTATTATTCGCGGTTTGGGAATTTAAAAATACCGAAACAGATTCGCGTATTATTATTAATGAAGCAATTGAACTTGCAAAATGCTTTGCAGAAGAAGATGCATACAGATTCGTTAATGGGATATTAGATTCTGTCTCTAAAGAATTCCGTAAAGAAACTGTTGAAAATTAAATTTCTTTATTCTAATTCTTGTGAAACACCAACACAATCAGATGACTGTGTAGCTTCATTGTCTAACGAATTGCGTAAAGAATCTAATATCAATACAGAAAGCTGACGATCTCTTTCTAATAAATCAGCTCTATCAACATCAAAAACATATTCGGGAGCTTTGTCATTGGCAAAATAAACAATGCTTGGCTCCGATATATATCCTACAATACCATGATCAGATAAATGCTTTTTAAAATGCTGATGCAGATATGGTAACCATTTACCAACTAATGCATGGTGTAATCCTGAATGATTAGGCTCTTTTCCATTAATAAATACGCGCAAATTTGCTATTCGTTTATGTTGAGGATATTCACGCCCAGAAATGCCTAAAACAGTTTGTATAAGATCCTCAAAAGAAAACAAATTATATACATAGTAAATAATATTCATATTAGGAAGATAGTTATTCATGATAGGTGTGCCTAAGGTAAACAAGGCACGAATACGATGTTTATTGCCTTCTTCTTCTAACATATGAGATGCAAGAGCAGCAACATTGCCGCCATGGCTATGAGCGATAACATAAATGGCGACAGAAGGATGATATGTTCTAATCAATTTTACAAGACTATGAGCTGCTGTAACACGCGCTTCATGACCAGCTCCACCGCTCCAGCGAAATGAAAAGACAGAACTGTTTTTTTTAGACACGGTTTGCTCGAGAGCATCAAAAAAATCACCTTTTGGCACATACCATGCAGCATCTGCTCCCCATGTTCCATGAATGATAATGAATACAGACTGCGCCTGCAAGAAAACAGATACACTGAGCAAAAGAGCACATACTAATGTGGAAAAAAATCGCATAAACATCATCTCATTATTCTGAAAATAAATACCTTATTCCCATAATAGATTACTATTATTTATGACGTCAAATTATTGTGAAAATAAGCAGAAAAACTACAAAAAAAGTCCCCAGAAAATCCAGGGACTTTTTTTATATCTACACTATATTTTCAGTAGCGTAACCGAAATATTTATGACTTATTCGTCATTCATACAACAGTCATCTTCATCTGAACATTCATCTTCAGAACATTCACCTTCTTCTTCAGATCCGTAACCAAACAAATCAGGGAAGAATAATGAAAGTTCGCGCATTGCAGATTCTGAATCAGCAGATCCATGAACAGCATTGTTGCCAATATTTGTACCATACAACTTACGAATAGTACCTTCATCAGCTTTTGCTGGATCAGTTGCGCCGATTAAATCACGCCAAGAACTAATAGCATTTTCTTTATGCAATGCCATAATAATTACCGGGCCTGAAACAACGAATTCAACTAATTCACCAAAGAAAGGTTTTTCTTTGTGTTCAGCATAAAATTCTTCTGATAATTCTTGAGAAACGATCACTTTTTGTAAGCGAACTATTTCAAAATTATTATGTTCGATCATATCAATGATTTTGCCACTGTTTTTTGCTGCAACAGCATCAGGCTTAATCATTGCGAATGTTAATTTGGTTAATTCCATATTATTCCGTATCGTCAGATTTGTTTTTGTCAGATTTTTGCATTGCAGACTCAAGAGCAATTTGTAAAGAACCACGCACTTTTTGTGGAGCTTCTTCTTTTTTCTCTTTCTTTGCAGCAGCCTTAGGTTGCTGTTTAGGTTGAGCTTGCTTTTCTTCTGCAGTTTTTGCAAAAGATTCTTTTTTAGGTTCAGTCTTTTTCGGTTCAACTTTTTTCGGTTCTTGTTTCTTTTCTTCAAGAAGCGTACTTAAAGCCAATTTGCGTTCTTCCTTATTGATATTAACAATACGGAATTGCGTTTTTTGACCTACCGTGAAGAATTCTTCAGCTTTTTTATTTTGTTCTTGTGAAAGAACTGTATTATGCATAAGTCCTTCAATATTGTTTGGCAATCTTACAAAAGCACCAAAGTTGGTAATTTTGCTAATTTCACCTTCAACAATAGAACCTACCGGATATTGTTCTGCAACTTTTTCCCATGGATCTTGCGTTAATTGCTTAATGCCAAGAGAAATCTTTTTGTTATCTTTATCAATAACAAGAACAACAGCTTCAACTTCTTGGTTCAACTTGTAACGATCTGATGGATGATCAATATGTTCTGTCCAAGAAAGATCAGAAATATGTACAAGCCCATCAATACCTGGCAATAATTGAACAAAAATACCAAAATCAGTAATGTTGCTGATCTTGCCTTTAATTGTTTGTCCAGGCTTGAATTGTTCGTTTACTGTTTCCCAAGGGTTTTTGCCAAGTTGCTTAACGCTTAATGACATACGACGGTTTTCTTTATCCAATGAAACAACAAGAACTTCAATTTCTTCACCAACTTTATACAGACGGTTAAGATCAGTAATGCGATCGGTCCATGAAATTTCAGAAATATGCACAAGTCCTTCAACTTCTGGAGCAACTTCTATAAAGAGACCATAATCGGTAATACTTGATATTTTACCTTTGATCTTGTTGCCAACAGCAATACTTGGACTAATTTGATCCCAAGGATTGGTTTGTAGTTGTTTAAGACCAAGAGATATTTTCTCATTGTTCTTATCAAAGCTGAGTACTTTAACGGCAATATTATCACCAATACGTACCATTTCGCTTGGATGAGCAACGCGACCCCATGTCATATCAGTAATATGCAATAGTCCGTCAACGCCGCCTATGTCTATAAATACACCATAGTTGGTAATATTCTTAACAACACCTTGGATAATTTGGCCTTCAGTCAATGTTTCTAAGATTTTTTTACGATCTTCTGAACGTTGATCATGCAGGTATTTACGACGAGAAATAATCACATTTCCACGTTTTTTATTCAATTTAAGGATACATGCTTTGATTGTTTGACCAACATATTGATCAAAATCAGTCACACGTTGAAGATCAATTTGAGATCCTGGTAAGAATGCAGGAATACCAATATCAACGTTCAAGCCACCTTTAACTTTGTGAGTAACCACGCCTTCAGCAGGCTCGCCCTTCTCAAAGAGCTTGGTAACAGCATCCCACGCGCGCATTTCTTTAGCTTTTTCGTATGATAATACGATTCTGCCATCAGTATCTTCAAGTTGATCAAGAATTACTTCAATCTCATCACCAGCATGAATCTTTTTCAATTCATGTTCGCCAAATTCATAGCGAGGAACAAGTCCACGAGATTTGTATTTAATATCAACAAGAACACCGTTATCTTCTACTGCAACAACGGTACCTTTGATAAGTTTACCTAATTGGAAAGTTTCAACAGCACCTTTATAAAGCGCATCAAGCTCTCTCAGGAGCTCATCGTCAAGTTGCAGGGCTATTGTCTCAATACCAGATTTCATTTTAACCGTACAGAATTGTTCCGGTCTTACGAGTTCTTTTGCCATTTTGGCTCATCCTATAAGTCTTTTCCCATAATTAAGATATGGAAAAATGAGTAAAAGGGTTAAAAATATACAATATATTAAATATAGAGTACCAATATATTTACATCTTGACAAATATTATGTTTTTCTTGAATTGTTCTTTTTTTGCTTTACGTGGTACTTTCAGCTTAAAATGAACTCAAAAACCTTGGGGAATATATGAAGCATTCAAAAATAGCCATAATTGGAGCCGGATCTGTTGGATCAACAACCGCATATGCCTTAATACTTAAAAGTATCGCTGCTGAAATTATTTTAGTCGATATTGATGAACCGCGTTGCCATGGAGAAATCCTTGATCTTTCTGATGCTTTAACATTTGATGGTTCATCAAAAATACGTTCTGGTAGCGCCGCAGATGCTGCGCAAGCTGATATTATTATTATAGCGGCAGGCAGGGCACAAAAACCTGGCGAAACACGCCGTGAATTGCTCTCTTCCAATAAAAAAATAGTTGCTGATATTTTCACGACAATCAAACCAATAAATCCCGCCGCAGTCATTATCATGGTCACCAACCCCGTTGATCCACTAACTGCATTGGCACAATCAATTTCAGGTTTACCTGTACACCAAGTATTTGGTACGGGAACTTTTTTAGATACTTTGCGTTTGCACGGTAGCATCGCAGACAAATTCAACATCGCTCGCGAATCTATTCATGCATATATTATTGGTGAACATGGTGATTCACAATGTGTTGCATGGTCATCCGCTGAAATTGCAGGAACTCCCCTTGCCCAATTTCCTGATATGCATGAAGAAAACCTTGAAGCTATTGCACAAAAAGTTAAAAATATCGCATACGATATCATCGCATGCAAAGGATCTACTCATTTTGGCATTGCAAGCTGTGTTGCAAGAATATGCAACGCTATTGTGTTTGATCAAAAATTAATTATGCCACTTTCAACGTATATAAAAAATTATGATGTAGTATTCAGCATGCCTGTTGTTGTAGGTGAAAGTGGGATTGAAAAAATAATTCCAATCCCACTTAATGATAACGAACAAAAAAATCTAGAAATGTCTGCTGAGCAGTTAAAAACACTTTAGTAAGTCTATAATCGTGCATTCAATATGATTTCTTTTTTTCCTGCTTGTTCAATTGCATCATTAAGATACTGACATATTTCTGGTTCGGGTTGAGCATTAACAGAATATAGTAATGCTCCTTGTCCATATCGGTAATACAAAGCTCTATTTGCTCTAATAGCTTCTATAAGCTCTTGATGTTTTTTCTTATTAAATTGTCCTAAATTTTGCAGCGAATCTGCATTTTTTTTAAATACCACCGGGCAAAATAACTCTACCTCACCAGGACCTTTAGAATGTGAACTTATTTTATTTTCATATTCCATAAGTTTTACTAACGTATTTTGCATTAATCTTAGGTTTTCGATGCGCCTACCTTTAAGAAAACTAGTATCAGTAATAGCTACAACTCCATCTATCTCTGTAAGCAGACCATCATTAATAGGAACTATTCCAATCTCTTGCGATGCCAATATATCCATGGCACAAGACTGCTTGATTGCTGTAATGCTTAATATCGTAAATAAAAATAACAATTTATAGTGATTCATAAAAAATCCTTATTTTTTACTTCTGAAAAACATATCGAAAATCATTTTAGCACATGTTGCAGAATCATGTTGTTCCGTATTAACAATACAATCATAATTTTTTTTCGGACTGATTGCTATTACATTGCTTTGATCCAATGGCATTTGCTTAAGTATCATATTTTTGACTTCACTCGACGAAAATGGACAAATAGCGTTCTGCACACACTTTAAAAACCCTAATATACTTTGCTGTGCTGCATCATGCTTTATTATTGCCTTATCACAAATATCATTGCACTCGCTGTAAGATAATTGATCAATGGCATTCTCAGTCCGATTTTCATAGAAGCAACTAAATTGATGCAACGCTTGCATAATAGAGCGCTGCCCAAGTATTGAAGATTTTTCATTGCGATCGATGATTCTTTCTACGAGAGTTGCCATCGGGCAATACACAAGTGCGGATGTTACATTAAAATTTTCGAAAATTTTTTCATAAAAACTTATTTGTTTAGGCTCATATATTGGAGCATCAATGATCACAATCTTATTTTGTTTGTAAGCTATAGTTGCTGCAGCACACAAACCTATTTGAGCTTCATCTTTCATCTGCTTCACCTGTGAACTATTGAGTAAGTTTTCATTGGGAAGAAACATATTCCATGGATTTATACGCTCCATAACAAGCGTAGACAATATTTTTGGCACGATAAAACTATCTATTGATAAAACTTCAACAGACAAAGATTGTGCTTCTAATAATTTTTTCAGCTCTGTAGCGATAGATGATTTTCCTGATGTTGTTGTGCCATTTAAAAAAACAATCTGCTGACTATTCGGTAAATCCATACTGCTGGAATAATTAATCACAAAAATCAAAAATAATAATCTGACATTCATCACACATCCTTGTTTTATTAAAAATATATTTAGCTATTACAGTCTACCAACAATGTAGCGTATCTATTATTATCAAATAAATTAAGATACCCTGTTAAGTATTATTTTAACATCAAAAAAAGGATAGCTTACATGAAGCATGCATTGGTTGTTTTTTTATTGTATTCATTTCCATCTATTGTTTTTACTGCAGAGACAAATCCCATAAACAATACACATCCTTGGGAATTAATTGCAGAAATTAAACAAGATGAGGCCATTAAATCAGCTTATTTCAATTTCCAGGGAACATCACTTATTACATCTACCGATCATGGAGTAACCGTAACTGATATTTCATTGCAAAAACCTCTGTCATTTTTCACAACAAAACAACAAATCGTATGTCTTAATCCTTCAGAAAAATTTCGTATCATTAACAATAAATGCACAGTAGAGGGTACTAGCACAAACGATGTTATTTATTGGCCATATAAACAAAGAACAATCGATCATCATGCATTTATGTCTTATTTACCAGTTACACCTCATCGCTGCGTTATACAAAAATATGGGCCACAACGGGAACTTGCTGGCATAACATCGGAACCCACTCCATCTAAAAATGAGGGATACTGGTTACGATTATATGATATTGGACTTGGAAAAATCACTATTGAATATTATCATCCTTGTAAGATTAAGGATTTCTGTCTTCATTCCGATAAAAATATTGTTGCTTCAATAACCTATCCAGATCCAGCAGTGCGCGTATGGAATACAGAAAAATGGCATCGATTCCCGATAAAAGGATATACCCAAGAATTACATTCAATACGTTTTGATGAAAGCAATGGCAATCGATTGGTTGTAACTGGTCAAGATACAATAGACGTATTGGATATAACTAATCCTGAAAATCTTACAACTATTACCTCTTTTGCCAATACTGAACATAGCACTCAAGCGTGTCTGAGCGGTAAATACTTAGCAGTAGCATCGCAACCTATAAAACTGTTTGATATAGAAACAAAACAGGAAGTAATGTCGATCGCAGGAAACAACAATTCATCACCAATGAATTGCTTTGGTTCTATGGGAAATTTGTTGGTTGTTATTAATGATAAAAACGCTCTTATTTTCAAGAAACAAGAAAACAAAGACACAGAATCCAATGCCATATATAAAAAAACAATAATTGTTACAGGACCTCGAGAATCTTCGGATGAATGTTGTCAAGTTCCATGCCAAAACCAGATAATCACGATTTTTGCGAGCATAGTCGCGTTGCTTGAAAGTAAATTTTTTAATTGTTAGTCATTAGCAAAAAAATATGAAATGGGATTGAACTCATTTTCAATCCCATTTCATTATCAACTTTCAAAATAGATTATACTCTTCCTGCACGAACTGTTATAAGTTTGTCAGAACACAGTAAGCTTTTTACCACTTTCTTCATATCTTCAAGAGTAATTTTTGAAATCTCTTGAGCACGATTATCAAAATAATCAGCAGGAAGTTTAAACCGATCCAGATATAAGAAGGTACTTGCTATATCACTATTAGATGCAAAATTATCAACAAGCGTATTAGTAATTGCTCGTTTGGCTTCTTCCAGATCTTCTTCAGTTAATGTGTCAACCACTGTATCAACCGTATTTTTGATTGCTTTTTCAGCTTCGGCTAGCCTATCTACTGAAACAATAGTACGAATCTGGAACATTCCTGGCTGTTCATCAGTTCCTGCAATGAGAGATCCACGAATTGTGTAAAACAATCCCGTTTGTTCACGCAGATCAAACAATCGTGATGCCATGGAATTTAATACACCGCCACCAAAAATTTGATCGAATAATAAATATTTATCAAAATCAGGATGCTTACGATCAATAGATAATTGTGCAAAACAAAGAACAACTTGGTCCCTATTAATAGGATAATTTATCTCTTTTGTTTCAGCTTCAACAAGAGGTGGGCATACAAAATCAGGAACGTCTCGCTTGTGCCAATCTCCCAATGCTTTTTCTACCATCTCTTGAATATTACCTTCAGGTAAATCACCTACAATTGCCATGCGCGCACCAGAAGGAGAAATAGAAGATTGATAAAAATTAATTAAATCTTCACGAGAAATTGCGGTAATTGATTCTTCTGTTCCTATGCTTTGTTTGCTATAAGGATGATCTTTATAAATTTCCGCACGTACCAATTGACTAACAAATGAGCGAGGTTCATCCCAATATTGTTTAATATTAGTCAATAGCTGACTTCGCACTTTTTCTATTTCATCTTCAGGAAATGTTGCTTGAGTAAGAATTTCTTTTAATAAGCCAAGTCCAAACTCAAAATCACTGGAAAGCATCTTCATCGAAATACCACCAGGATATACATTTACTGACATACCACGAGATTCAATAGCATCAGCAAGTTCTTCTTGTGTATAGTTCGTTGTTCCTTCAGTCATCATATCAGTAACAAATGTATACAAACCTTGCTGCTCAATAGGATCACAATGAGATCGAGTTTTAAACTCAAGAATAATATTAATTTTAGGAGTCATATCATTATCATGATATAAAACCTTCAAGCCATTTGATAAGGTGCACACTTCCGGTTTAGGAAAATCAAAATGTGCTGGTTGTTGCACTTCTCTCGTTTTTGCATACACTGCCGGCTCTACTGATGTTGTACGCACTCGCGCACTCAGAATTTTTTCATCTTCAGTATCTGATTCTTCCTGCAAAAGAGCTAAATATTTTTTTTCACTTTCTGGCAAAGGTAATACAAAACCTTTATGCATAATTGATGGACGCAAATAAGTGCCAACAATATCATGTATGTGTTGTTTTAATATCTCTGGAGATTGTTCAAGGCAGGTAAAAATATAATTCTCATCACCAGTTGCCAAATATGCATGGCCAATCGCGTAACCTTGATCTTCAATTACTTCAAGAAGACTATAAAACGCCATTTGCGTTTTTTTAAAGCCTCTCTCAAATTCTTCATCGGTAACACCATTATTAGCAATGTCTTGCAGTTCTGCAGCAATAAGACGTTCAATTTCTGCTGCATCATCTATATCTTTTGGTTCAACTAAGATATATAGAAAACCATAATCAAATAATCCCCAAGAACCTACTGAAACACTTGTTGCAAGCTGAGTATCATTAACTAATTTTTTATACAAGCGTGAACTATTGCCATTGCCAAGAATCCATTCAAAAATATCTATTGCTGTATCTTTTTTATCTATAGCTCCTGGTATAACAAATGCATATGCAAGCGTTGGCTGAGCTACTTCTCGGTATATTGTTAATGATTTTGATGCAATATCACGATGGAAGAAATTCTCTTTTTTCTTATAGTTGTCATCTTTTGGTATTGAACCAAAATATTCATTAGCAAGAGCAACAACTTCATCAGGATTAACATCACCAACAATCACGAGTGTAGCATTATTTGGTTGGTAATGTTTTTTGTAAAAGGCTAATAAATCTTTACCTTTTACACTCCACAAATCTTGTTTATAACCAATAATTGGATAATGATAGGGATGATCTGCAAAAATCATTCCAATTAATTCTTCTAATAAAGAGCGTTCATATTGATCTTTATATAATTTCAGTTCTTGTATTACGGCTTTCATTTCTGAATTAAGCATATCATCATTAAATAAGCAGTTGATCATACAATCAGCAACAACAGGAAACGATTCGCGCCAATGATGAGTAGGGAAATTAAAATAATATCCGGTGTAATCATAAGAAGTAAATGCATTACAGGTACCGGAAAATTTATGAACAAGCACATTAATATCAGATTCAGATAGTGTATCAGTACCTTTAAAAATCATGTGTTCAATAAGATGGGCTATACCTTTTTCGCCAATCAATTCATCTTTTGATCCTACATTGTACCAAATCTGAAATGATACTTTTGGTATTTCATGTGATTCGCGAATAAGAACGGTAAGTCCATTATCTAAAACTCTTTTTATCACGTGTTGATGAACAGATTTACTATCTGATTGCATCATGTTTTTTTCATCTGACATTAAATCCTCTGATTTTTTTAATTTTGCAGGTTCAATTTGCTGAGTATATTTTCCCTCTATAAAAATATGAGATAGGAGCAAACTCATAAGAACAACAGAATACCCAAGTAGGCACAATTTAACAAGATAACAACGCATACATCACCTCTACTCATTTATAATACTTTTTATAAGACAGCATAGCGCTAAAGAATAATACTGAAAAGAGAGCTCTTTATATTTTCTTATCAAAATGATATCTTATCCGCGATAGCAGCACAATTATAAGTACCAATAAATAGGAGAAACATGAAAAAAGCTTTATGTTTTAGTTTGTTTTTTTCAATAAAAACTTTGGCAAGCGAAGCGCACAACGAAAACAATTTTCGATCCCAACAATTACAATCAATTCGTAATTTTGTAGCAATAGCAAAACCAGAGGAACTGGAAATTTTAACTGATAATATATCCTCCTTGATCCTTGAGCGCGAACTATCTAAATATCCAAGACAAGATCGTCTTAAAATGAAAACCATTCTTCAAAATAAAAAACAGCCTATAAATCTTCGTTAGAATTGACTTGATGATAAAAGATGTCATAATCAAAACATTATGATATCTTTTTTTGCAAAAAATTTTCACTTAATCAATTTTCCACCGTTGCTCATTCTCACTATTTGCTTTATTCTCGGCATCATCTTCTATACATCATTCATCCTTTTTTTGATCATTTTTTTATTTTTGTTTTGTGGATCTTTATATGCACATAACAAAAATATTTTACTACCAAAACAACTTATTTTATGTTCTTTTTTTATATTATGTGGTGCATGGCTACATCACAAAGAATTGTCTGATTATGATACATTTTACACCAAGATTGATAACAAAAAATGTACCGTGACCGGAACAATAATCGATAAAAATGAAACAACACTCAATCATCAGAAAACAACCGCCATTACTATTGCTATTGATGAAATTGCAACAGAAAATGATACACAAAAAAGCAACAAACTTATGTTGTTTTACATAAAATGCAACAATGACATTGCTGTGGGCGATACCGTTACTTTTTTTGATGCACTATGCAAAAAGCCATCTAGTGATGATTTTAAGCGGTATCAAATCAAAGAACAGATTATTGCAACATCTTTTGACAACAACATCAATTATCGCATTGACCATCATCCAACATGGTCGCTGCGGCATTGGCTTTGGAATCAAAAAAAACAACTTTTGCTTGGATTAGAAGAAAAACTTTCTCCTGATGGTTTTAGGTTTTTCTCTTCTCTTTTTTTGGGAAACCGAGCATATATAAAAAACGAACTTGAAAAAACCAATGATCAATTTAAAACATGGGGGATTTCACATTTTCTTGCCAGATCTGGCTTGCATCTTGTTTTGTTTATTTTTATATGGCAAGCAGTTTTTTGCCTAATACCGCTACCTTTTTTAATAAAACAAATCATCATGCTGCTGCTTAGTTGCATATACTTTGTTTTCACGTGGACATCTGCCCCGTTTACCCGATCATTTGCATTATTTATCTTCAGCAAAATATGCTTATTCAACAAAACTCCTTTTAATGTGTTGCATTATCTCATTCTTGTTTGTTTCATATTTTTACTCTATTGCCCTCTTTATTTATTTTTTCTTGATTTTCAATTGAGCTTTGCTCTTACATTTGCACTTGCATGGTTTAATCAAGTAACCCCGCTACATAAAAATAATACTATATAGCTATAATAGAGCATCGGGCCAATTTTTATTGATTATTTTAACTTAAATCTCTTAGGCTAAAAACATTAATGCGCTACCAATAAAAAAGGGGAGACTATGATGTTGTTAAAAAAAATAACACAAATAAGTAAGCAGACAATGCGATGCTTTTTGATATTTTTTTGTTGCACTAATGGCATAATTTACACAGAAACAAACAATTTTGCCCATTCAATTAAAGATGAATCAGTTTATCAAAAATGTTTTTGCGATTTTTGCCAAGAAATTTGCAAAACGAGCTCTGTTAAAACATACAAACTTCATGTAGCAAAAAAAAAATCGAACAAAAAAAAGCATAAAGCAAGAATATTAAACAAACGAACCATCATGATTTATATGGCAGCAGATAACGATTTACGCCCCTTTGCTGCTCGCAATATTCAACAAATGGCAAATATTGGATCTAACCAAAATATAACTATCGTTGTTCATCTTGATATTCGCATATCAGGAAATAAAAAAATTACTCGTCGATATCTGATTGAAAAAGATCAAGTATTACACATCGATCCATACAACCCTCTGACTCAGCAAATGGATAGCGGAAACCCTTCTACACTCATTTCTTTTTGTGAGTGGGCTATAAAAAATTATGATGCCAGCGAATATGATCTTATTTTATGGAATCATGGAACAGGAATCCTTGAACCTCCTCATGGCAAAATCATCAATCCAATGGATCTTTTTGTATTTAACCCATCTACACATCGTCTTGAATTGGATAGATCTGTTGGATTTATGGAAATACTTGATTCATTGGAACCAAAACAACGCGGCGTCTGCTGGGATGACACAACAGGAAATTACCTATCCAACAGAAAACTAGAAACAGCACTTGATACAATATGCCAAAAATGTCTTGGTGGAAAAAAATTCGGCATTATTGGATTTGATGCGTGTTTAATGTCAATGCTCGAAGTGAGCAGTTTTATAAAAAGATACGCCCATGTAATGGTAGGATCGGAAGAAGTTGAATTGGGTATGGGATGGAAATATGATGAAGTACTATTACCATTTATCAAAGAAGCACTCAGCACAACCGCCTTTGCATGCCAGATTGTTAATGCTTATGATAGAACATATCAATCAATAACAAATGACTATACATTATCAGCAATAAATCTTGATTCTATTGAAGCTTTAGAAAGGAACGTTGATATTGTCGCAAAATTATTGATTGAAATGCTCGATACACAAAGAGTCACCATGTATCCGATAATTAAAGAAAGCAAAAACAAAATGCTGTGCACTCATTTTGATGAGCCAACTTATATCGACTTGCATCATTTTTACAAAAACCTTCTTATCAATATTAAGAAACTTAACACTGATAACAAAAAAACCATAGCAGCAAAAAATACATTAACAGCACGAATAGAAGAAGGAGCGCGCCTGATTGAACAGTTGGTACTAGCAAACACGGTGGGAAAAAATCTCAAAAATGCTCGCGGAATAGCTATATATTTTCCTGAACGGGGAATTCATAGCTCGTATAACGAAGCAATGTTTTTAAGATCTAATGCGTGGGGAACATTACTGTCTCGCTACATTTTTGGCTAAGCAGTAACATACATGGGTAAAAGGAGTTTATGACCGCAAACTCCTTTTACTCATCAAACATATTTTCTGGTAAACTACAAAAAACAACATACAATTCACAAAACCGGAATATTATGAATCAAAAACAATCAAAGGCAACAGCATTACAAAAGCTCTATGAACCGTATAAAGAATGTCTGACATGCCCTCTTTTAATACCTACAAAGCATAATGTTGTATGCGGCCAAGGCAATCCCAATGCAGAATTAATGCTGATTGGCGAAGCACCCGGAAGACTTGAAGATGAACAAGGGTTACCATTTGTCGGAAAATCAGGCATGCTTCTTACCAAAGCACTAACGTGCCTTGATATAGATAGAAAAGATATATTCATAACCAACAGTGTAAAATGTCGTCCACCACAAAATCGTAAGCCAACACCCCAAGAAAGCAAAACATACAAACAGTTATTGCTTCTTAAGGAAATAGAAATTATTCAACCAAAAGTTATTTGCACCCTTGGAGCAACAGCTCTTGAATGCTTACTTGAAACACCAGTAAAAATGGAAGCAATGCATGGAAAGCTACTTTCTTTTAATGGCATCACTCTCATACCTGCGTATCATCCCGCTTATGTTTTGCGAAATCCAACGAAATTTGAGGCGTGGTTTAGGGACCTAGAGCAAGCTTGGTTGCTTGCGCAAAGTAAGTAAAAACACAAACTGCATCACTTATCACATCAAAAAACAAAGAAATTACACAGTTAAAGGTGGTGCATAAGTGGTTGATAAGTGGTGCATAAGTGGTTGATAAGTGGTGCATAACTTTTTTAGCTCACATTTTTTTGAAAAAAATTATATCGACCTGATGAAGATATTCATGCAACATAGCGAGATTAGAGCGACTCAGTCAATGTTTTCAGAGTTATCAACCACTTATCAACCACTTATGCACCACCTGTTTAAAAAAAATTATAACGATCAGATCGATATATTCGAAGAAAAAAGGGCAAGTTATGCACCACTTACCCCTTCGCCTATTATCTTAAGATATATAAATATATATATTAAGAGATAATAATAGGCAGTATGTTTTTTTCAAAAAACTCTTTTTTTTGTATCACCTAAGTCAAGAAACAATGGATTTACTGTTTTTTATTGCCAGAAAAAAATAATTGTAATAAGCTTTGAGAATAAGACTCGATAATTCGTGCACAGCATTCTTTTTTTTGCTGCCGTAAGACTCTAGTCAAAAACAATCTCTTTTTGCTGTTATAAAATTCATCATCATTTTGAGGAAGCTTGTGAAACTCGCAGACGTAATAGACGAATTAGTTGAAGAACGTGGATTAGACAGAGACGCTCTGGGAGCGATTGTTTGCGAAGGTATGCTTGCCGCATATCAACGAAAATACCCAGAACTTGTACTGAAAGTAGAAGAAGATTCTGCTACAGGGGACCTTGCTGTACTCGTTGAAAAAAAAGTAGTTCCTTCCGTTGATGATGAATATACTGAGGTTTCTTTAAAAAAAGCTCGCAATATAGACAAAAATATTGCTTTAGATGAGCATCTATGGCTTCCATTCGAAGGACAAATCGGCCGCGTTGAAGTATTGAGGGCGCGCCAAATCATTGCAAGCAAAATTAAGCATATCGAAGCTCGCATTGTGTATGATTTGTTCAAAAACAAACAAGGTAAAATCGTTATTGGAACCGTTCATAAAGCTGAACGTGGTGGTGTTTCCGTCAAGCTATCCGATGTGTATGCATTTTTACCGTATTCTCTTTCTATTCCCGGTGAAAAATTTGCGATTGGCTACACTATTCGAGCATTGCTCAAAGACGTGCTCCTTGAGCCACAAGGCGATAATCAGCTTATTCTCGACCGTGCTTCACCAGAATTTTTACAGGCTTTGTTTGAATTAGAGATCCCTGAGGTCTTTGAAAAGCTCGTTGAAGTTAAAAAAGTTGTGCGCGCTCCAGGATATAAATCAAAAGTTGCCGTTTTCTCTCACGATAAAAATATTGATCCTGTTGGAACATGTGTTGGTGTTGGCGGCAGTAGAATAAAACCAATACTCAAAGAATTAAGTGGCGAAACGATAGACGTGTTCTTGTGGAGTGAATCATTGCCTCTTTTTGTAAAAAACTCCCTGAAACCAGCTGTTATCGATCGAGTAGAATTGAATGCTGATAATAGTTCAGCTCGAGTATGGCTTAATGAAGATCAGCGATCTTTTGCTATTGGTAAAGGTGGCCAAAATATATCTCTTGCAGCTCAGATTACTGGCGTAAATATTCAGCTTGTTCGTGAAGAAGAAGGGCAACAACAACAAAGCGAAGAGATTGATGATAGTGTTAATTGATGATTAAGTTTTAAAAAAAGATGATTAGTTTTTGATTATGCGAATATATGAGTTTGCCCAACTAAATAATATTTCGAGCAAAGATATCATAGAAAAATTACAGAAAAATGGCTTTGATGTTAAAAGTCACATGTCTGTTTTAGATGAAAAAGCTCTTGATTTTCTTAATAAGCCGTCATCATCAGTTAATGTAAGCGCTCAAAATATTGAACCATTAAAAGAATTAAAACCCGCTAATCCGATTGAAGATAAAGTGACTCAAGTATCATCACACACAAAGACAAAATCATCACAACGACCGTCAAAAGAGATTAAACAGCAGCAAACTCCTGTTACTATTATAAAAAAAGAAGCTTCTGTTGCTGCTCCTGTTGTAACAGAGCTTGTTGTCCATCAAATGGGACTTTCAGAGCTTGCGGAAAAAATAAAAAAACCCGTCACTGATATTATTATCACTCTTTTGAGATGGGGTATCGTTGCAACAAAAAATCAAATTCTTTCAGAAGATATAGTTCAACGTCTTGCTCAGCATTATGAAATAACAGTAGTAAAAAATGCTATCAAACAAGAATCTAGTGATATTGTTAAAAAAACTACGGCTGGTGCTGTATTAGAAAAAAGACCTCCTGTTGTTGTTGTTGTTGGACATGTTGATCATGGTAAAACAACGCTTCTTGATTACATTAGAAAAACTCGTGTTGCGTTTAAAGAAAAAGGCGGAATAACACAACATCTAGGTGCATATGAAGCAACAACTCCTCATGGAAACATTGTATTTCTTGATACTCCTGGGCATGAAGCATTCGTTAAAATTAGGCAGCGTGGAATAAAAGTTGCTGACATTGTTATTCTTATTGTTGCTGCTGATGATGGTGTTATGCCACAAACGGTTGAAGCAATAAAATATGCTCTTTCTATGAAAGTTCCTATAGTTGTTGCTGTTAATAAAATTGACAAAGTAGACTCGAGTCGACTAGATGTTATTAAGCGTCAGTTGAATCAATACGGTGTTACTGTTGAAGATTGGGGTGGAGATATTATCTGTGTTCCGATTTCTGCAAAAACAGGAATGGGTGTTGATAAATTGCTCGAGATGGTCTCTCTGCAAGCTGAGATGATGGAACTACGAGCAGAAAGCAATGTTCCAGCAGATGGTTATATTTTAGAATCAAGTTCAGAAAAAGGACGAGGTTGGGTTGTAACATTAATAGCTCAAAATGGAATTTTAAAAATTGGTGACTATGTCCTTTGTGGTAATACTTCTGGTCACATTAGTTCACTATTTGACTCATACGGTAAACGTATAAAAGAAGCTCATCCTGCATTGCCAGTTCAAGCAGCAGGCTTTGATGGCCGTCCTGAAGCAGGAGACTTTTTTAGAGTCGTATCTAAAAATGAATATTTAAAAGCAAAATCATCGGCAGACGGTAAAAATTCTCTTGCTGGTAAGCGCTTTATATATGAAAACGGCATTAATATTTTAGTTAAAACAGACAATCACTCATCGCTTGAAGCTGTTGTTGAAGGCATAGACTCTCTCTCTAAAAAACAACAAAAAGGCTTTAATATTTTGCGTCAAGAAGTTGGCGATGTTAACGAGGGTGATATTGAATTTGCATTTAATACTGGTGCACGCATTATTTGTTTTAATGTAAAAACTGAATCAAATGCATTATCTCTAGCTGATCGTAGAAAAGTATCAATACTATACTTTGGCATCATTTATAAATTGCTTGAAGAATTAGAAAGCATTGCAGATGCAGCAAAAGATATCGAGATGGTTCGTACCAAAATTGGTGAAGCCGTTGTATTGCGTGTGTTCGACATAAAAAAAGTGGGTATTGTTGCCGGAGCTATTATGCGTGATGGGCGCTTTACTCGCGATGGTTATGCGGTTATCTGGCGTGGAAAAACTAAAGTTGGTGAAGGTAAGTTTACCAGTTTGCAACGAGATAAAAAATCAGTTAAAGAAGTTTTTGCTGGTTTTGAGTGTGCCTTCATGGTAGATGGTTTTTCTGATTGGGCAGAAGATGATCGTGTAGAATGTTTTATTGATGTTCAAAAAAAATAAGATGATTTGATTTTTTGTGATAAAATGTAAATGACGCCGCTTTATTCGCGGCGTTTTTTTAGTAGTAAATTTATAAAAAAGTTAGGGTGGGAGTGTACTATGAAGTCAGCTTCAGAGCTTTCTGTATTATTAGAACAAGTTCGTAATTCATCAGTAAAATTTGTTGTTGTTACGGGTGGAGTTTGTTCATCTATTGGCAAGGGAATTCTTATATCTTCTCTTGGTGTTTTACTCAAAGGAGCGGGATATTCAGTTTCCATTCTTAAATGGGATCCTTATTTAAATGTTGATCCTGGTACAATGTCGCCTCTTGTTCATGGAGAAGTTTTTGTTACAGCAGATGGTGCGGAAACTGATTTAGATCTTGGTCATTATGAACGATTAGTTGGTCTTAATTTAACAAGAGATTCTTCGGTTACATCGGGTCAAATTTATAAAGAAGTTTTACAAGAAGAGCGGGATGGTCGTTTTTTAGGCAAATGCATTCAATTAGTTCCGCATGTGGTTGATATTGCAAAAAAGCGTCTTTTACAATTTGCAGTAAAGCATAATGTTGAATTTGTATTGCTTGAAATAGGTGGTACAGCAGGAGATATAGAAGGAGAAGTATTTTTAGAAGCAATTCGTCAGCTTAAAATGGATTTGGGGACAAAACATATTATGCATGCCCACTTAAGTTTAGTTCCTTTTCTTGCGTGGGCTAATGAAGTAAAAACAAAGCCAACACAACATAGTGTTATGGCGTTGCGTAGAGCAGGATTAGTTCCTGATTTTTTGTTTTTACGTGCAGATACTGCAATTGATGATCATTCAATTGATAAGCTTTCCCATATGTGTGAAGTAAAAAAAGAATATATTTTTCAGGTATTGACTGTTGACCCTGTGTATAAAATATTTCTTGATCTGCAAGCACAAGGAGTATCCGAAGAAATTCAAAAGTTTTTTAATGTTGCTTCTATTAAGCAATCAAATATTTCGGCATGGCGTAATTTTATAGAAAATATAGCGAAAAGCAGAAAAACTCTATCTATTGGGTTAGTTGCAAAATATGTTGGCAGCAATGATCCTTATATTAGCGTTATTGAAGCGATTAAATCCTCTGCGTATAATCTGAATTATCACGTTAAAATAGTTACTATTGAGGCAGAGCGTTTAGAAAAAGAATTCAATAACCAAGATTCCAGTAGTTCATGGAAAGATTTAAAAACTGTTGATGGGATTGTTGTACCTGGTGGATTTGACTCACGTGGGGTTGAAGGAAAAATTTTAGCTTGTAAATGGGCTCGAGAAAATAAAGTTCCGTATCTCGGTCTTTGTCTTGGTATGCAGATTATGATTATAGAAGGTGCTCGTTCCTTGTTACATTTAAACAAAGCTAATAGTACTGAATTTGATGCCACAACAGCTGATCCGGTAATTTGTTTAATGGATGAGCAGCAGCATATAAAAACTAAGGGGGCAAATATGAGATTAGGTTCTTATGTTTGCACAATTGACAAAAATACCCTTGCTTATGATGCATATAAAACCAATGAAGTAAAAGAAAGACACAGACATAGATATGAAGTTAATAAAAAATACAAAGAAAGCTTTGAAAAAGCAGGATTTGTTTTCTCCGGAATCCACACTGATATGGATTTAGTTGAGATCACAGAAGTTAAAGATCATCCGTTTATGATTGGTTCTCAGTTTCATCCTGAGTTTCAATCATCACCAATTAATGTGCATCCGCTATTTAATAAGTTCATGGAAGTTGTGGCAAATATCGGTACTGTCAACCGACAGTGTACTCAAGACAGTCATTTTATAAGAAAAAGTTGATCTATAAGAGATCTGATAGTTATAAAAATATTTTTTGTTGCTTTTCGCTGTTTTTGAAATAAAACAACACTGATTATGCAAAAACAGTGTTTTCTTATGGACTTTTTTTTGTTGTTGCACAAAAAATTTTAAAAAAAAATTGTTTTTCGATTGTGCATGTTTAAAATTGTTAATGCTTTAATATTAGATTTCCTTTTATTAGTGGTTAGTTAAAGGGAATGGTTGAAAAAGCACTGTTTTTAGTGACGAGATAATGGATTATGTTTTTAGGTTATTATACTACAATTTCTTCTTAGCTCATTTAAAGATATAGTCTATTATCTCATTACCCTGACCCCAATTTACGTAAGAGCTTCAATTGGGGACCTCGTCAAGAAAGACAAAATTTTTTGCTCAGTTAATCCATCCCGAGTTTACTTCGGGTTTTTTTGTTAATTAAGCCTTCTAGAGTATCCATATTTTTTCTATCATCGGAAAGTTCTGTTTTGGGAGTTTCAAGAATTTTTGGAACATCAAAAAAGCGTGGATCATTAAAAAGAAGCTCAAAAGCTTTCAATCCTATTTTTCCTGTTCCTATGTCTGCGTGGCGATCAACTCGTGATCCAAGATCTTTAAGAGAATCATTGAGATGAATAGCCTTAATTTTATTGATTCCAATTATTTTATCGAATTGTTCCCACATATGGTTGTAAGTTTTTTCTGTTCTAAAGTCATAGCCGGCGGCAAATGCATGGCATGTATCAAAGCAAACACCAATTCTTTTTTTATGATGAGAAAGATCGATGATCTGAGCAAGTTGTTCAAATGTATAGCCGATTTGACTCCCTTGACCTGCCATTGTTTCTAATAAAATGGTGCCATGATGAACTTTTTCAAGCAATAAGTCTATATTTTTACTAATTTTTTCAATGCAGGATTGTTCATCTCCACTTGTATATGAGCCGGGATGAAGAACAAGGTAAGGTATGCCAAGATCAGCACATCGTTTAAATTCTACTTCAAGAGCCTCAAAAGACTTTTTTTCGGCCTCATGGCTTGGTGAACCAATATTAAGAAGGTATGATGCATGAACAATAATTGATTGTATTGAGGAATTGCTCCACGTTTGCTTGAACATATCTATAGCTTCTTTTTCAAGTGGTTTTGCCTGCCATTGACGGTTACTTTTTGTAAATATTTGTATTGCAGTGCATCCAATTGATTCACCTCTCTCTATGGATCGCTGTATTTCTCCCGCTATGGACATATGGGCACCAAATAAAAGAGCATGTTGTTTTTTCATGAAAATCCTTTTGCAACTAGGGTTTTTTGATTGACAAATTAGTCTAATCAAGTACGATTTATTATGAGAGTAATCTATTGTAGCTCCATTATATCGATTTTTTTACATTCTATCTGTTTTTATTACACCAGGAAATAAAGGAAGACATGCGCATTAAGCAACACGTGTTAGTAATTGCTATAATACAGCTTTTTTTTACTAACTTTTTAAACGCTGAGTTAGTTACCACATATAATGATGTTAGATTGGGCTTTTCTGGAGTATTTAAACCAGAAACATTTTATGGCAAAAATATTAACTGGCTTAATAACGATAATGATTTCGATAAAGTGTATTTTTCTCGTCAGACCTTTGATTTAACTGCTGATGTTCAGTATGGAGAAAAAACATACGGAGATAAGGTATTAGAGTTTCTTTTTCAGGTTCGTAATAAAGGCGTGTGGGGTAATCCTGAAAGCATAGCAAGTACAACATTCGGTGATATAAAAGTACTTAATGCTATTAGAGGAACTCATAAACACGGATTCCCTCGTCATATATTTTGGATTAGACAAATATGGTTACAGTTTAATCTTAATCAAGCAGCTAACTTGCCATTTGAAAATATACATACATTTACGCTTGGAGCCTTTCCATTCCAACTTGGACGTGGTATTGCACTTGGTGATGCTTATGCAGTTGGAGCTGAAACGCTTGGATTCTGGGCTGATAGTGCTATCGATCAATATGCATTCGGTGTAAAATTTTCAGGAGATATTTTCCGCAAAGTTTTATCATACGATTTATATACCGCGATTTTACAAAATAACAGTGGAAGCTTGGCTGATACAGAAAAAACGGTTCTTGCGCAAGAATTTGGTGGTATTACTAATCCTCAGCGTGGATTTGGCAAAGTAAATTATATTGTTGCAGGTCGTCTGAACTGGACAGCTTTTGATAATGATTGGCTTGGTAAATTAACGCTTGAACCGTATGGTTTATATAATAATGATCCTGAGCAAAAAATTGAATTTCCTGCTGATGCTTCAAGTAAATTAGGAACTGCGGGTTTGGCAAGTGAGTTCTATGGAAATCGCTTTGAATTTGGTTTTGATTATGCGGTAAACTTTGGTCAACAGCGAGTAAAAGGCTGGGATAGAAATATTATCAGAGAAGACAACAGAGGTGGCGTTGTTGTGCTTGTTAATGATCAAGTAACTGCAACTTATGAAAATTTAGCGGGAGATACTGTTACTGAATCCGCGCCATTTGTGGTCAAAAGTGATGCACAAAAAATTATAGATACAACATATAGAGATGAATCGCAAAATGGTAAAGGAATTGGTAAAGTAACTTCTCTAGGTTATTTAACTAATGTTCCAGGATCGGAGATAACTCTTACTAATAAACCTGCACGTTTTGGTAACCCATATACGAACAAATATGAAGGTTGGATGTTTGTAACAGATGCTTCATATGCGTTTGGCAAAAAGAAAGATCTACAAGTTGCTATAGCAGCTGGTGTTACTTCTGGTGATGATAATCCTAATTTTGAAACAAAAGATGGTACATATGATGGATTTATTGGTTTACAAGAAGTGTATTCAGGTAAACGTGTGCGAAGCGTATTCTTGCTTGGCGGAGCTGGAAAATTGAAACGATTACTTTCAACGCCTGCAGCAAGCGATGTTCAAGCGCCGAGCACGAAAGCACAAGCAATTTCTGGATTTACCAACTTGGTATTCTGTGGTACTTCATTGAAATGGAAGCCAGCTGAGTGGAAAAAATCATTTGAAATTAATCCTAACGTATTAGCATTATGGCAAGAACATCCAATAGGCAATGCTCGAACATTCCTTGGTGTTGAAACAGGATTGTTTATTAATTGGAGCTTGCTCAAAGATCTTAAATTATATTGGGTTTCTTCAATGTTCTTCCCTGGTTCTCATTACAAAGATCGTATGGGTGAGCCAGTGTTAACAGAAGAAGAAAGAAATTTTGCTAACAATGAAAATCCTACAGCAATTCAAGATCGTATCGCAGGCCTTGGTAATAACGTGGCATACACGTTTAACTTGGGATTGATTTATACATTCTAAAAATAATTTGTGAAACGAATATTCAAAAAAAGAGTGGCGCTAAAAATATCGCCACTCTTTTTTTTACAACTTTATACCGATGAAAGAAGACATGAAAAGTAAAAAATTGAGCATGCTGGTAGGCTTGGTATTGCATATAGCAGTTGTTGCTATGGATAATCCATCTTTGCCTGAAAATCAGTTACAAATACTATGGTGGCATAAAGGAAATAGTGAGCTTTGCCAATTGTATCGAGGAGTTGGATTTGGATTAACGAAAGATTTGGAGCCAAAAATTGTTTCCACAATATTAGGTGATAATCAATGGTGGTATTGCAAAGAAATATTTGATACAGGAACGCCTACTCATGCCGTAAAATGGAATCATAATGACACTTGTTTAGCAATTGCATCATCTGGCCATAAGGCGAAAATATTCGATATTGAAACAAAAAAAGAGTTAGCATGCTTTAATCATGATAGTATCGTTACATCAGTAAGTTGGAACCATGATGATACTTGCTTAGTAACGGGATCACATAGCGGTAAAGTACAAATATTTGATGTTAAAAGAAAAAAAGAATTAGCCTGTTTTGGTCATCCTGATTATGTTCTTTCAGTAGATTGGAGTAATGATGGTGCTTGTTTAGTAACGGGCTCGTTTGATCATAAGATGCGAATATTTGATATTAAAACAAAAAAAGGTTTAGTGTGTTTTAATCTTAATAATTACGTTAACTCAGTAAGTTGGAACCATGATGATACTTGCTTAGCAATTGGATTAGGTGATCATACAGCACGAATATTTGATATTAAAGAAAGAGAAGAATTGGCGTGTTTCAATCATGAGACCTCTGTTGGATCAATAAGTTGGAATAATAATAGTACCTGTGTGGCAACGGCGTCAGGTGATAGTGAAGTGCAAATATTTAATGTCAAAAGTAAAAAGCGATTAGCTTATTTTTATCATAGGTTTGGCGTTAAATCAGTGAGCTGGAATCATGGTAGTACATCTTTAGCAACAGGATCTTATGATACTAAGGTACGGATATTTGAATGGCACAAAAATATAACAATAGAACAATTGCTATTAAAACATGCGCTATTGAAATGGTTACAGCTTGAAAAGCCTAACAAAAATATAGTTGTAGGTGATATATCTACGGTGTTGGAAATACTTTTTAAGGATGTTGCGCACAAGTGTGAGCTTGATTATCAACACGAATGTATTGATGTGTGGTTGACCTTTCCGCAGGAAATGCAAAAAGCCCTTTTTGAGACTATGCAATACAGAATCACAAAATATGGAAAGTAAAGGTATATGTTTCATTTTAATTTTTGAAGACTTCTACTTTGCTTTACTTACTCATTCAAATATTTATAAATAAATGATTCCATGTTTTTATTCATAAATTGCGCTGGAGCATTGGTAGGAAAAGAAATAGTAGATAAACTATCAGCTTTAAAACCTGGCAAAGAGAGTGAACTTGCAGTATCTTTTTCAAACCCTATAGAATTTGATAGCAGCCATTTCTCTATATTGCTGCTGTGATACGCTCCGCTACTAATAATGGATAAAGGATAACTTTCCGAAAAAGAGAGTGATTTTTGCATAATATTTATATCAATCGAGAAACAATTTTCTTCTGCTAAAGAATGATATAAATCTGTTACTTCAGTTGTATTGAGCTCCTGAATGAGGAGAAGTATGTGTTGTTCTTGACGAATATTATATTTTTCTAGTAGTGGAAAAAGTTTATCGTAACATTCTTGGTGATTATGTTTATTTAAAGATAAATAATGGTCTTGTCGTTCTTTAGTAAGAGGTAACCTTTGGATAAGACTACTATTTTCTTCATATCGCTTATCAAGATGTTTTAAAAAATTCTTAGTTGTTATGGTATAAAAAAAATCAGAATGTTTACGACCTCGTTTAATTTCTATAAAAATTTCATAGAAATGATAAATCATATCTCGTACCATAAAATCAATATCTGGTCTATGATCAAATGGAACAAAATTAATAGCATTATAGTGCATGTTATTGTTAAGAGCTATTTTGATAGCTACATTTTCAGGAGAATCGAGCGTGTTTGCTTGGCGTGTTTTATCTTTGTGCGCCTCACTTATTTCAACCAAAAAGGGAACGGTATACTTGCTATTTGAGGTTATACTCAGGAGCTTGTGCATATCTTCCATGTGTCCTTTATTTACGAGTTGATTTGGCTCCCATGCATGTCTATGACCAATCAAAATAAGTCCGGTAATTTTGTTTTGTCCAAGGCATCTTTTTAAGCACGATGCGGAGACAACCATTGCAGATGATTGAAAATGGGCAATAAAAATAAGAGTACTAGTTACTATTGCGTATACATGCGATGAGTAATTCATGGGTAATTTCCGTTTATTCTTAATATAAATATGGATGCAT
This sequence comes from Candidatus Babelota bacterium, assembly GCA_039809905.1. GTDB lineage: Bacteria > Babelota > Babeliae > Babelales > Vermiphilaceae > SOIL31. The sequence goes on from JBDHVY010000001.1 coordinate 606,599, forward strand.
TATGTTAAGGTAGTCTTTTTGATAAATTTTGCAAATAGTATCAAATAATCAAGGTGATGACTGGATATACAAAAAGCCTAAGGAGCCCCTACTTTTTGTTGTTTCTTATGGTACAATTAAAATATAGATTGGCTTTATGTAATAGAAATTTAGCTGTAAGGAATTTGGTATGCAAGTGTCTGGACGTACTACTGGGTGTGGTTTAGTTAATGAGCATTTTTTAAACAAGAGCGTTTCTCTTTCTGGATGGGTTCATCGTCGACGCGATCATGGTGGGCTTATTTTTGTTGATTTACGTGATCGTACCGGCTTGATGCAGCTTGTATTTAATACAGAGCTTTCTGCTCAAGTACATGAACAAGCTCATACATTACGCTCAGAATATGTTATTCACGTTGTGGGCACTGTGGTTGAACGTGCTCCTGAGACCATAAATAAAGAATTGGCAACAGGTAAATGGGAGCTGCTTGTAAGCGAAATTACCATTTTAAACAGTGCAAAAATGCTACCTTTTTCAATCGAAAATGCTGACGTCATTGATGAAGAGCTTCGCTTAAAATATCGCTATCTTGATTTGCGCAGAGCTGAAATGCACAAAAATTTTGCGTTACGTCATAAAATTATCTATGCAATGCGTGAATTTTTAAACAAAGAAACCTTTTATGAAATTGAAACACCTATTTTAACGAAAAATACGCCTGAAGGAGCGCGTGAATTTTTGGTGCCTTCTCGATTGCACCAAGGATCTTTTTATGCGCTACCACAGTCACCACAGCTTTATAAACAGATTTTAATGTGCGGTGGCATGGAGCGGTATTTTCAAGTTGCGCGTTGCTTTAGAGATGAAGATTTGCGCGCAGATCGTCAGCCAGAATTTACTCAGCTTGATATTGAAATGTCATTTGTTCAGGAAAGTGATATACAAAATTTGATTGAACGCTTACTGAAATATGTTTTTGAAACAGTACTTAAAAAAGAATTATCAATACCATTTAAGCGTTTAACCTATGATGAAGCATTTTCATCATATGGCTCTGATAAACCAGATTTGCGCTATGGATTAAAAATTAATGATCTTACGCAAGTATTTGCTGATACTGAACTTAAATTTTTACGTGATGTCATTAATCGTGGTGAAAAAATTGGTGGTATTGCTGTTTCAGGGCATACGTTTACTCACTCTGAGCTTAATCGTTGGGTAGATAAAGCACAAAAATTAGGTGCAAAAGGTTTGCTGTGGATTGATCTGGAAAGTCCTGAAAATATAAGTTCGCCGGTTTCTAAGTTTTTACCAAAAGACTTTTTTATGCGAGCAGCACAGGTATGTGAAGGCATAGTTAATGGAAGTGTTTTATTTATTGTTGCTGGTGAATATGAAGTAGCATGGGAAATTTTAGGAAGATTACGACAAGAACTTGCAAAAGAACTTGCTATTATTCCACAAGATGAATTGAATTTTTCTTGGGTTACTGATTTTCCATTGCTTGAATATGATAAAAAAGATAAATCTTGGAATGCAAAACATCATCCATTTACAGCACCGAGTGCTGGATGGGAAGATAAAGATCTTGGAGTAATAACAGCTCGTGCATATGATGTTGTGCTTAATGGTATTGAGCTTGGCGGTGGATCAATACGTATTCATGATCGCAAAATACAAGAAAAAGTATTTAATCTTCTTGGTTTAAGCGCAGAAGAAGTTGAATCAAAATTTGGCTTCTTGCTTGAAGCACAAGAGCTTGGTTTTCCTCCTCATGGTGGTATTGCTCTCGGTCTTGATCGTTTTATTATGTTACTGACTAATTCGTTATCTATTCGCGAAGTGATAGCATTTCCAAAAACTGCTAGTGGATTTGATCCTATGATGGAATGTCCAACACCTGTTGAGGATAAGAAATTAAGAGATTATGGATTGCAGCTGTTGCCTACTAAAAAATAGTAAGCAAAAAAAATAAAAAAACACTCAATGAAAATTGAGTGTTTTTTGTCATGTTCAATAAAAAATGTTATCATCGCATCATTTTAATAAATATTACAACAAAGGAGTCGGTATGTTTGTTCGATGTGTGTTGATGGCAGCATTTTTAGTTTCGTCGCATTTATCCTCCATGGATTCGGTAATCAAGCCAGAAGAATCTCTTAAGCTCAGAATAATGACGTATAATACCTGTAATTTTTGGGGCATGGCCGATAAAGCAGAAACAGCTCATCTGACGTGGGATGCAAGAAAAGATAGGATTATTAGATTAATTTTAGATGAAAAACCAGATATTGTTGGGTTTCAAGAACTGAGAGATGATAATGAAAAATCAACACTGAAAGATTTATGGCTTGGTCTAGCTGATCATGGATATAGAATAGAAAGCGTTAAGCATAATCCTTCTCCAGGTTCTTATATTAATGTAATAGCATATAACAGTAATAAATTAATGTCAGACAATGTTCATCGTTGGTGGCTATCAGAAACTCCTGATAAGTGTTCTGATTCATGGGGAAATGGATGGGGAAATGCTGCATTAATGGTTTCATTGTATCCTATTATTAAGCAAAAAAAAGGAAACTTTGATGTTTCGTTTCCTGATTATACCAGACCTGTTCATGTTGCTAATGTACATAATGGCTTAAAGCATCAAGAAAAAATGAAAACAAATATTGTTCTGGTGAATGAAATTGATAGGCGTACACAGGGCAGTAAAGGAGTTGTTATTCTTACAGGAGATTTTAACAGTTTTCCAGAGCCTGAGCGCGGCGGAGCAATAGAATTGGCTATACTGAAAGATGCTGGTTATAGCGAATTATTGAATGATTTAAAAACCAAAAATGGAATAGCCATTTCAGGTACCTTTATTGGCTATTCATCGGATAGATTTCAGTGTCCGACTGGTACATTATCTGGTCAATTAGATCATATTTTTTTGAAAAATTTATCCAATGTTGCATTTGGATCAAAATCATATGTAAATATGAAAAAATATAATGGCAAAGATAAAGAAGATGCAACTACCCAAGCAGAACTACTAATGGGACCTGATGGCAAAGAAGTTCGGGACGAATTTCCATCAGATCATGTACCAGGAATTGTCGATTTAGAAATTTTATTTAATATTGCCAAGTAATATAAGCACAGTCATATTGTTTTTGAGACAGGTGATTTGCTTCTCCTTTAAAAACAAAGTTTTTGTTTTTAAAGGAGATTTTTTTTTGTGTATAATGATAAAAAAATGAAAAGGTTAAGTAATGAAAATACAAGATATTCATGCTCGCGAAATTTTTGATTCACGAGGCACTCCAACTATTGAATGTGATCTTATTTTAAATGACGGTACGATGTTTACTTCATCCGTGCCATCAGGCATTTCTCGTGGTATGTATGAAGCTGCTGAACTACGTGATGGCGGTGATCGATTAATGGGGTTAGGGGTACAAAAAGCGGTTGATATTATTGAAGATATTATAGCGCCGACTTTGCTTGATAGAGATCCTGATGTAATTGCGTTTGATCTTGAATTATTAGAATTGGATCAAACAAAAAATAAATCTCATCTTGGTTCAAATGCAATGCTTGCTGTGAGTATGGCTGTATGCAAAGCACAGGCTTATGCAGAACATCTTGAGTTGTATGAATTGATTGCGCATCTTGTGCAGTATTCATCCGTTTCTTTACCGTGTCCTATGTTTAATATTCTTGGCGGTGGTTTGCATGCGGATAATCATTTTCCGATACAAGAAATTTTAATTGTTCCTACAAAAGAATTTTCCTTTCATGAATCTATGGAAACAGGAGTTACTATTTTCCATACGCTTAGAAAACTATTAAAAAATGGGGGGAAAATAACAGCAATGGGTTATGAAGGGTGCTTTGTTCCATCTTTTAAAAATGAACGAGAAGCATTTGATTTGTTGATGGAAGCAATTCATATATCAGGCAGAGGGGATAATGTTATGATTTCGCTTGATGTTGCAGCATCACATTTATTTAATCACGAAACAGGATTATACAATTGGTTTGGTGATCAGCTTTCATCACAACAATTAATAGGAAAATATCATTCTCTTATTTCAAATTATCCCATTTATTCGATAGAAGATGGATTAGATCAAACTGATTGGAACGGCTGGCATGCTATGAAATCTGCGATAGGCGATCAAATCAAGCTTATTGGTGATGATTTATTTGTGACAGATTCACAACGAATTTGGAAAGGCATAGAAAATGATTGTGCAACAAGCGCGCTTATTAAACCAAATCAGATTGGCACGGTAACAGAAGCACTTCAGGCTGCTGTGTTGTGTAAAGATAATAATTGGGATGTAGTTGTTTCCCATCGCTCAGGGGAAACAAATGATTCATTTATAGCCGACCTTGCTGTTGGTGTTAGTGCAGAACATATTAAGGCTGGCGGATGCCATAACGGTGAACGTATGGCAAAATATAATCGGTTACTTGAAATTGAGCAAGATTTAACGTCACAATAAGTCAAAACTCCCGTTTATCAATAATAAACGGGAGTTTTTATGACAATATTATTTTTAGTCTTATCGCATTTTTATGATTTCTGATTCTTTAATATTACCATCCTTTGAGAAAAAGCCTTTTAAACCTTTTTTTGCAGGTTTTTGAGGACGTAATCTTTTAGTATCCTGATCCCATTCTAAGAACACTGTTTGAGTTTTTGGGGTTACGTTGATCTTATACATACGACCTGCTGGATTTAAATTAGCAAATATGGATACATAAAAAGGTCTATTAAATGGTATTGATCCTGAATATTCATCACCAGTATCAATTGTATCTATATAATTGGAATAACTACTATCTATTGGATCAGTAAGTAAAGCTGAAATTTCATGAGATCGCGATACGTTTTTTAGTTTAAAATCAATTGCTTGTAAGTTTATAACGGTTGCAACGATAGCAAATATGGCAAGCTTCATTGTTTTCATAATATTTTCTCTACATTAAAATAATTAATATAATATACATGGCTTCTATTGATAATATTAACCAATAAAAAATTCAAATTGCAATGGTTTTTGGTTGATTATATCGAAACTTACTGAATTTTAGATAACCGGGGTACCCATTTTTCGGAGAAATGGGCTAAAAAAAACCCCAGTGTTTCTGGGGGTTGGCTTCTTTATGTTCTCAAGAATGGATTAGGATCATCTCCAACTATACATTTTAAATCAGGTAATTGTTCGGTATTTATAGTTTGATTTGCATCATTATAGGAGATAGTAAGACCTGTTTTTCGTGTTAATGCCGTGGTGCTATCAATATCTTGCAGATCAGGATTGATGTTCTTTTTAAGTTCTTTATCCTTAACGGTGTTTTTGCGCGCTGTAAGACTTTCATCTTGAGATGCAAAATCGTCAAGAGCAGTTGCTATATCAACTTCTGCTTTAAAGAACCAACGAGTAATTGGGTCTTTAAGTGAATCAAATAAATCTCCTCGTGCATAATCTTTTGCTACGTCAATATAATCTTGCGTATATTCGTTTATTCCTTGTCGCAGACGAGGCTCAACTATGGTTGGAGATATGAAAACAGTAAGATTATTTTTTATTATGTCTTTTCTTTTTCTTTTAAAGAACCAACCAATTATAGGAATTTTTCCTAAGACAGGAACTTCAGCCATAGAGTCAGTTGTAGTGGTTCTAATTAAACCACCAAGAGCAAATATACCGCCACTTTTTATGTTTGCATTGGTCTCAAGGGTACGTACGTTTTTAACGTTACCAGGGCCATCTTGCCATTCGTTGATATCAATAAGAATTTGAAGATTAACGGTATTTGCAGAGCTAATGCGTGGCGTTATTTTCACGACAAGGTTAGCTGCAATAGGTTTATGTTTAATGGTTGTTGCACCACCATAATAGTTACCGGCTATATCTTTTACTCTATCAGTAAGCCAACGTGTTTGACCTATAGAAACAATTGCTTCTTTATTATTTCGTGCAATAACGTGTGGATGAGAAAGTATTTTGGAATTGGTAAATAGTTGTTGTAATTCCCAAATACTCCACGTGCTGCCATTATTATCATTTAGTGAAAGCATAGTAGTTCCAAAATCAATGGAAGGATTTAATAATGTTGCAATGTTATTTGTACCAGGAGAAGGATTTGCAAGTGTTCCATCAGCATTATAGCCATTGCTTAAAAGATCGGATTCAATGGTGGTAGTTGGCACCGGAGGCAATTCACTCGGAAGTACTTGTTCAAGCATTGCCGATTGAAATTCTATATCATCAGGAAGAGGTACTTTATCAGGCATACGTGTCATGGCACCTAAAAGTCTTACATCGTCTACCGTTAAATCTGCTATGAGTACTTCAATAAGAACTTGTTTTTGGGGAGTATCTAGTTCCTCAATTAATTTTTTTATTTGTTTCCAATCATCATTACGAGCAGCAATAACTAAATTGTTACCACCATAAAAAGTAGGGCGTTGTTCTTTGACAGGAGTGTTAGCATTATCTACTTCTTGATTGAGTGGACTATCAGTATGAATAATTACTTTATCAAAAAAGCGTTCTGTGCCGCCGCCTTTGCGCTCACCAGCACTTGCTTGACTTGGACCACCTGATTCTCCTCTGTCTTCTACTATCCTTGTTAATACCGGAGCAAGATCACGTGCATTAAGATATTGCAAATGATATACGTGCAGAATTGATTTACCAGTATCTGGTGCAACATCTATATATTTTTTAATAAAATCTTTTAAACGTTCAACTGCTTGAGGACGGCCAAGAATAATTAATTTATTTAAACGTGTTTCAGGAATTATTTTGGTGAATCCAGAAAAATAAGGAATTTCTTTGGCTTTTTTAGTATCAAGGCGATAAGGATTATTATTTTCTGGTTTAATGAGCTGTTGGTTGATTAATTCTGCAACAATACTTGCAGAAGTATGATGCAATGATATGATATCTACTTTTTCCTGAAAATCGAGATGATCAAGTTCTATGATAATTTTCATTGCACCACGAATATCATTTGCTTTTGCAATTAATAAAAGTCCATTGGTAACTGGATCGCCTTTAATGAGAGCATTTTCAGGTAAAATATCTTTTAAAATACCATTTAATTCATTATCTTGCTGATCAGAAACTTTAATGTTGGCAAGATAGTAAAGATAGCGAATTGGTTGATCAGTATTTGGTAAATCATCAGGATGAACACCGATATATGTTGTCATTGGTTCTCGTGAAATTTCTTTTCCACTTTTGACGATTCTAATGAGCGAACCTTGCTGAACAACAAAAAATCCTGCAACATCAAGTAATGTTTCAAGAATATTCCATGCTTGAGAAAGTGTCATTTTATCATCAATATGGAGTGTTACTTTTGTATTAAGAGTTTCTCCTGGAGGAAAGATGACATTAAAATTTTTTAATGCTGCTAAAGTATTAACGATGTTGCCAAGGTCTTCATTATCATATTTAAACACGATATCTGCGCGTTCTTGTTCATCTGTTTCTGTTGTGATGTCGTCTGTTTCATCTATATTTTGACAATAAACAGGTGAAATACAGATGAATATATTCAAAGCAAGCGCAATGAAATATTTTGAGAGCAGATTGATGATTGTATGTATTTTCATCTATCCTATTCCTTAGCTGGGGTAGTTTCTATTTTTGGTAACAATGTCGAAATAGTTAAGGTAACATCAATTGTCTTAGGTCTATTTTTTGGCGCAACAATATCAAGGCGGTTGGTTGCAACACGTGGATTTTGTTCTAACTTTTCCAAAAGTATAGTTAAATCCTGCATAGTCATGCCTTCAAATTTTGTGGTAAGTTCACTTTTTCGATAATTTTCTTCAAGATCAGTTGTGCTTATTTCTTCGCTTACTTTTTTATCTGTCATGTGCAAGTCTTCTAGCAGTTTTTTAAAATATCCTGCAATTTTAAAATTGGGATCTTTTGCGAGAATTTCTTCTACAACAATTTGCTGTTGTTTGACTATCGCGTAGCGATCAAAAATTTCCCGGACTTCTTCGCGATATCCTTCTAATGATTTTATTTTTTTTTGTAATCCACTCATTGAGCTGTAATAATAAATGATTATAAGGATACAAAGTAATAGGCAGGATGATGCATACCCTATCATATAAATATAAAAGGTTCTTAGATCGATTTTATTGATAAATATTTTTATTGGTTCTAGGAACTTCATGAAGGCTCCTCATTACCAACTAAGGTTAGTTTCATAGTAAATTGTGGCATTTCCGGTGATTCAATTGGTCGAAGTATCTTTGATTGTTCTAGTTCGCGTTCAAATTCCTTGAGTGCTTCACTATCTCGCACTTCAGCTTTTAGTGTTAAAATTCCGTCAGCTATATTGATTTGTTCAACCTTGAGATCAATTTTTTTTCTATCAATCTTTGAGGATAATTCGAGCAAATATTGCAAAAATGATGCGCGAGATTGATGAGAGAAAGCAAACCATCTTTTTTGTAATTCTTCCATTTCTTGATTTGCATCCTCAATAACATCATCATCTAATGTTTTTGGATTTTCTAAAGTATTGAAAGTTGCAGTAAGAGCATCAAGTGCTTGTTTTTCAGAAATATGCGCAACTTCTTTTAATTTGCTTGTTTGAACATAATAGTGTGTGATCAGAGTGGCAAATATAGTTATGGTCAGAACAATAAGAACAATTAATTGCTTAAGAAGCAATGAATCGCTTTGTGTTATAAATTCTTTCTGTGCAAGATTGTAATCAACGGTTATGGCAAGAGGCAATGTGGCGCTTACGCTAATGGCGTTAAAGGGAGTAATAAGATTGCCATTTTTTATCGTAGATGGTGGATCTTGTATTGTTTCTTCAGCAGTAAAGAGTTCGCAACTTAATCCTGTTTTTTGTGCAATAAAAGGTACCAAGCCTTTAATAATGGAGCCACTACCAAGGAAAATAATCTTTGTTATAGGTCGGCGATTTAATAATTGTGCATTGAAAGAATTTAAGGTAAAGCTAACTCCATCCCACCATTCGGAAGTATTTTTTTGTATTGTTGATGAATGTTCAGCATTTTCAGTTTGCTCAAGCCCAAATCGTAATAAGTAGTCTACTGTTTCTTGAAGACTCTTATTAAGTTCTTGAGCAATTTGTTTGGTGAGAGCGCTAATACCTTTTGGTAATGTACGTACTGTTTTTAATTGTCCATCAACCATAAACGCAATAGCAGTTGAATGACCGGTTATATTAATTAAAGCGGTTCCACCTTCTAAGTTTTTATATGCACTAATGGATTTATATAATCCATAGATGGATATCATATCGATAGTAATAACTTCTGGTCGTATGCCTATTGCTTCAAAAAGTGCTATGTGTTGAATAATATGTTGTTTTTGAACAGCAGTTACTAAAATTTCAGAACTTTTTTCTTCAGGAATTTGCCTGGTTATAATAAAATCTATTGCTGCATCACGCAAAGAAAAAGGTAAAAGAGGTTCTATTTCAAACCCTATTACCATGCTTATTTTATCTCGAGAAGTAAAAGGAAGTTTTAGTTCTTTAAATACAACAACAGAACTTGCCAGTACGGTATGAATTTCATCATACGAACCTATTTTGGCAAAAATGGCTTTTAAAGCAGGTGATGTTGGATCAATATCTTCTTCTGATACCTCTTCTGATATCTTTTCTTCAACAATAAGTTCAATAGTGCTGGTTGTTCCGGTAATGCGTGTTTTTGTAGCAATAATTTTTGTTTTATTAATCTCAACAGCAACAACTATTTTGGTAAAAAGATAATAGGATTTTATTTTTTCTGGCAACAATACGTCTTTAATGAATGTGCTCATACTTGTACCTCCTTATCAGGCAAAAATTGAGCAAGAGATAATTGTGTCCGTTTCTTATTATGCATAGTTTCTATAAGATTCTGATGAGCTGTGCTCACTATTTTTTCTGGTACATCAACAGCAGGTTCATTTGGCGCAATGCTTTCTTCTTGTTGAATTATCACAGCTTGTTCTTTTTTTGCTTGCCGTTCAAAAATAAGGCCTTCAACTGATTTTTTAGCTCTGTCAGCTTTATCCTGGAAGAAGAGACGATGAATAGGATCACGATTGACGGCTGTAGTATCCATATAATTAATCGTAGCTTGATAATCCTCAATGTGTTCACGCGTGAATGATTTCATATCTTCTCCCGCATTTGATTCAATAATGCGTGTAGAAATAAGTACCAAAAGACTTTGTTTAATATTTATTTTACGTTTGTTTTTAAAAAACCAACCAATAATAGGAATGTCTCCTAATACAGGAACTTTTGTTTCTATATTTTGTATATTGTTTCTAATTAAACCACCAAGAGCAAGAACTTCTTTGTTCGCCACAATGGCATGAGTAACAATTTCTCTGGTGTTTTGTGTTGCACTGGTCGGATCGTTTGGATCAGCAAATTCATTAATCAGAATGCGAATGGTTAGGCCAATCATGCCATCAGAATTAATTTGTGGTGTGATAGTAACTTCAAGCAATGCGTTATCTGCATCAAAAGCATTTACGGTGTTTGATGTGCTTGCGCTGCTTGATGCTCCGGTAATAACTTCTTCTGATACGATACGGCGTTGTTCACCAATAGAAACGGTTGCTTTGGAATTATTGGTTGCAAGTATAAACGGATTTGCTACCACTTCTGTATCAGTAATTGATTGAAGTGCTTGAAAAGCTCCCCATACGCCAAATGCATCTCTGCCAAGAGTTAAGAACGATGTTCCTGGTACTGATCCTTGCACAAGATTAATGAGATTACCAAGAAGCCGTTGCGCTCCTGTTGTTGCATCAGGATTAGTTACGATAGTTGAAGTACCATACATTCCTGATGTTTGGAATTTAATATTATTGCCAAGAATACCATTCGGACCAGGTTCTTTAGTTCGTATTTGTGCACCAAGACTTTTTGTATCAGTAAGGTCTACTGATGCAATAAGAACTTCAATAGCTGCTTGTGGTTGTTTTGCATCAAGCTGTCTAATAATTTTTTCTGCTTTTAGATAGTCATCATAATGGCCTTTAATAATGATGCGATTAGTTTCTGGTTCGGCAATAAATACCATTGGCCTCATGTATTGATCAGTACCACGTACACCACCAAATTCTCGTTCTTTTGTTCCCGCACCAAATGACGTAACATCTGTCATAAGTTGAGCAATGGTTTTAGCATCAGCATATTTCAGTTGATATGTGTAAAGTGGTGAATAGGCTTGATCAAGTTCAATATCAACATATTTTACGATAAAATCTTCAATTTTTTTAATTGCGTTTTTTGGTCCGAGTAAGATGAGCGTATTTGTTCGCGGATCAGAAATAATGCGTGTATTTTCTGGAAAGAAAAGAGAAGTCGGTTGTTTTTTAGTGAAAAAACGTGATGATGTATCTTCTTTAGGCAGCAATTCTTGATACAAATTTTTTACGGTATCTGCATCAGCATTGCGGAGTTTAAGCACAGACATAGATTCTGGAATACTGACTTTATCAAGTTCTTTAACGATAGCCATCAACATTTTGATATTGTAGGCTTTATCAGTCAGTATAAATCCTTTGTGTTCTCTGAGTGCAATAAGACCTTGTGAACTACTGCTTCGCAGAGGCCCGACGATTTCCATAATAGTATCAACTGATGCATTTTCTAAGAAATAAACATAGCGAATTAATTCATCGTTATCAGGCAATAATTTATAATCGACACCAATAAACGTTGGCAATGGAGCTTTTCGTGCTGATTCTATTGTGGTAATTCTAAAAATTTTCGGATCTGCTTGAGGGGTGATTGCAAAGCCAGCTATATCAATAAATGTGACAAATAAATTCCACGTTTCTTTTTTAGAAAGAGGATTATTTGTTTTGAATGATATTTTATTATTTTTTATTGATTTTTTACCCTGAGGTAGTGGAGATATTGCATCATCACTTATGAAGGTAATTTCAAAAATATCTTCAATTTGTTTCACAAAGTTTTGAAGATCAGCATTTTCAAAATTAAGTTCTATACTAACTTCTTCATCTTCTTCGTCTTGTATAGCAAGAGGCATTTCAACAGGTTGTGTTGCTTTATCAATGGCAGCAGGTTTTTTAGGATCTACAAAAGGATCAGTGTATTGTTGTATTGGTCGCTGATCTAATCCATTGTTCATTTGAGATGTCTCAGCAGATTTCGGTGCCTTATCGTTGGTTGGTTTTTTTGTGGTGAAAGAAGTGCTTGCCCTGCCTGCGGTTGGAGCTGTAGCTATTGGGCTGGTATAAGCCTCAATATTCATGTGAGTATTAACGCTTTTATTTGCTGCTTTTTTTTTGCGGTAGCGTTTTCGACTTCCTGTTTCTGTTATGCTCATAACAGTGGCAAGAATAAAAACAAGAGAGAGATGAACTTTATATTTATTCATATTTTTTTACTCAATTCAACTGCTACTGTGGGTTGCCCGAGCACCTTTTTGAAACATTAATTGGTGATCTGCTTTTTTCATTTTATCAACGGTAGGAGCAAAAGCATATTGTTGTTGTTTTATAGTCTCATTTTTTTTGTGTAAAAGAAAAGCTGTTTCCTGTTTTTCAGTATTATTGAGAGACTCTTCTTCCTTTGTAGTAAAGTCTTCTAAGGTATAAACGAGGGTAATATCTCTATTTTTACGCATTAATTTTATGGTTATTGTGTTGCCAATTTTGAGTGAAGTAATGTTTTTATAGATTGCAAGCCGCTCTTCTGTTGTTTGTGCCGGAATACCATTTATAGAAAGTATTATATCACCATTTTGCAATCCTATTAAGCCGCCAAATGGAGATTTATTCATAAGGCCTATACGCAATCCTACACTTTTTCCTTGTTGATATGCTGTTGTTGCATTCAAAAGCTCAATGCACTCAGTCAAACTTTTGACTTGTTCTATAAATGATTCAGGATTAATGAGATAAGTACTATTTCCTGTTTTTTTAACAACAGTATCCCATTCATGTGCAATATTATAGACTGGATCAGTTTTTGCATCTTGTTCTCGTAAATAAAGCACTTCTTGTTGTCCATTTAAACGCAAGAAGATAACTTTATTTTTAAATATTCGTATAAGTTGTGAATCTTGAATAAGATCACCAACTTTATAGGTACCTTCTTGTGTTGTTTTATTATCTTGAATCATTGCCCTATTTTTTGAATCATTAGAGCTTACAACAATAATACCTTTCAGTGTTATTTGAAGTGGATCAAGAAATTCTGGTTCGGCAATAGCAGGTATTATTATTTTTTGTTGAGCTGGAGGAGCAGGAAAAGGAATAACTGTTTCAGATTGTTTTACCTGTGGAATTTCTTTTACATAAGTGCCAAAAAGATCATCTTCATAAATTTTTTTGATATTGATAGCAACTTTTTGTTCTTTGCGTGGAGCAACTTCTTCTGCCTCAAGATCTTCTGATTTTGGTCGAGAAATTTTAACAGATGACACATAAATAAATGCAAAGATGACAAGGACTAAAGAAAGTAGTCCAAGATTTATAATCCAAAATGGTTGTTTCATTAGGAATTCCTTGCATTATTTTTTTACTTTTTTCACAATAACGCTCTTAACTTACCCTTGTCAAGTATACAAGCAGATCTGTTTTTTTAGAAAAGAGTAATAATTTCATTACGGTGTAGGGATTGTGCTCATTATTTTCTTTATGATTGCTTCTGCTGAAACATTATCTGCTTCTGCTTCATATGTTAAGTGTAAACGATGTTGCAATGCAGGCAAACATATTGCTTTAACATCATCAGGAATCACATAATGCCGTTTTGCCAAAAAAGCATGTGTTTTTGCTGCATGATAGAGCGCCAAAGTTGCTCTTGGAGAAACGCCATATTTAATATACGGTGTAAGCTCGTTTAATTTATAATCAGCAGGCTTTCGTGTTGCAAAAATAATTGAAACGATATAATTAATTATTTTTTCATCAACGTAAATGCATTGTGCAAGCTTTTGTGATTCTAGTATATCGCTTTGTGTTAAAACTTGGTTGATTGTATTGGTATTGAGCGAGCGATGCAAAATTTCACGTTCTTCAAAAATAGTAGGATAATCAACGTGTATTTTGAACAAAAAGCGATCAAGTTGTGCTTCTGGCAAACGATATGTTCCTTCTTGTTCAACAGGATTTTGTGTTGCAAAAACTAAAAATGGAGCGTCAAGTTTATAGGTATGTGATCCAATAGTTACTTGTTGCTCTTGCATAGCTTCCAAAAGAGCAGCCTGGACTTTTGCCGGAGCACGATTAATTTCATCAGCAAGAATGAGGTTGGCAAAAATAGGTCCTTTTTTTGTTTCAAAATCTTGAGTTTTTGGATTAAAAATTAAGGTGCCAATCAAATCAGATGGTAGTAAGTCTGGTGTAAATTGTATGCGGTTAAAGGTAAGACCAAGAGCGGCTGCCACGGCTTTGATCATCGTAGTTTTTGCCACACCCGGAACGCCTTCAAGCAAAATATGGCCTTTACATAAAATTGCATTAACAATTAATTCAATAATATGATTTTGACCAACAATTACTTTGCTTATTTCTGTAGGTAAATCGTTAAATCGATTGCTTTCTAGTTTTATTTGATCAATATCAGTCTGTGTCGGCATTATATTATTCATCATATGAATATCTTTTTTTAAAAAATAATCCTGGTACTTTATAGTATACGTTAACATTATCTTGCAATGAGTTCAATAAGGAGCATTATGATTCTTTCTGGAAATGAAATTAGACGTCGATTAGGTAAAGAGCTTTTTATAGAGCCATTTAATCCATCTCAATTAGGTCCTAATAGCTATAACCTGTGCTTGCATAATGAATTGGTTGTCTATGATGAACCTCATCTTGATATGAAAAAAGAACATCAAATTCAAACATTAGTTATTCCAGAAGAAGGGATGCTTCTTGAAGCTGGTAAATTATATCTGGGAAGAACGGTTGAGTATACAAAAACTGATACTCTTGTTCCTATGATTGAAGGGCGTTCATCAATTGGCCGTTTAGGATTGTTTATCCATGTAACAGCAGGCTTTGGTGATGTTGGTTTTCGCGGATATTGGACCCTTGAGATCTTCTGTGTTCAACCAGTTCGCATCTATCCTGGTGTAGAAATATGCCAAATCTTTTATCACACCATTGAGGGTGATTATGCAAAGTATTCGAGCAATAAATATCAAAACAATCGCGGTATCCAGCCGAGCATGCTCTATAAAGATTTTCAGAAAGAATAGCACTTTAAAGGGATGTTATGAAACAATTGATAATACCCGTATTTGCGCTTCTATCTACTATTTTTCAGGCACAAAGCATGGAAATTTGTGATGAGACAAAAAAATCTGAAAAAGATAGTTTAAATGCAAAAAGTAAATATCCGAATTACAACTCACTTTCAAATAGGAGTAATAATTATTCGAAAGCAGAGGATCTGAAAATTTTTTTGAAAATAACTGCACAAGAACTTATCCCTGATGTTCAAAACCGTATTGCAACCAAATTTATACAGCTGTATTTTTCAAACACTTCTCTGAGTTGCGCCAAGTTAAAACCTCTGGAGTTATTGCATTTTGTATCTAAGGTTCAAAATATTTGTCCAATAAAAATTGGTAATAAAATATTTGAATGGAAAGATATAATTGTCTTAACAAAAAAACAACAGGAAAAACTTTTTGTTGTAGGAAATCCTCACTATCTTTATACATGCTTAACCGGCTTTGATAATAATGTTATTGAAGCACCAAATGATTGTTGCACAAAAACTGTGTATTGTTTACCCCAATATTGTTGTGGAAAAATGGCTCCCGATATAAAACTTCTAGAAGATCAGCCAGCGCATATCAAAAAAAATCTTATTGTTCATACTGATGATTATTCGGCTGTATGTTGTCAATGCATTCCTGCTTGTACGGCTGGATTTTGTTTGTTATATCCTGTGCTTGGTGTTGCTAATGGTTGTGCAATTTCTTTTTGTTCGACAACATTATCATCATGGGTGTGGTGGTTGCCTATGGGATTCTGGCCTACTTGTGGGGGGCTTTTTCTTCTAAAGAGATTTTTGCTAAGAGCAAAAAACGGTTCTTGTTGTTCAAACGAACATGATTTACATGAAAGAAGATTTGAATAATAAAAACTAAAAATGATCGTGGTATTCAGCTGAGTATGTTATACAAGGATTCTCAGAAAGAATGGGAAAATAATGCGTAATAATTTGTATGTGGTACTAGGGCTTTGGATAATTTTTATTGGTAATGAATCTTTAATTGCGATGCATGAATCGATAAAAGTAAAAATAGAAAATTTGAGAATAGCTCATGTAGCAGAAATACGACAGCATGAAAAAGGGTGTAGTGACTGTCTTGTTGATCAAGCCTGTGGTAGATCAGAAATTGCGCAAAAATTTACAAAACAAGTTGGTGAGTTGGTATTAAATGCCGGAGATCTAGTGACTGATCAAGAAAAATTAAATCATGCCTACGGAAAGTTGCTTTATCCTCAACGAAAAGAAGTTATTAAAAAAATGATTAGTGAAGGTCAACATCCAAACAATATAGTATATCAGCTAAATGAAGAAACTCCTTTGAAGAAAGCAGTTAAATTTGAAGATGAAGAATTTATTCGGTTTTTGCGTGAACATGGTGCTGATTAGATAAATCTGCTAAGCAAGGCCCTTGAAACATCAAGGGCCTATTAACTTAGCAGAGGTATTTAGTAATAATATCTTTGAATGATTGGTTTTCAACAAAAAAGTCTCGTATATATTCATATAATGGCTGAGATATATGATTAAGCACAGAAGTATTTTCTTTTTTTGCTCTGAATAATTGTATTAATGCATAGAAATCAACAAAATTCATGTTTTTTGACAAATCAACAAGAGGGATATTTTCTGTATCCGTAATCAGTTCTGTTGTTATTGATTTGTATTTATCAAACGTTGTTATTAAAGATCTTCCGTTGTTTGTCATTCCTACCCCCCTAATAGATGGTTCTGCAAAATCAATGGTGCCGACGCAGTTGCCAGTTGTGTGATTATATAATTTAACGCAACTAGAGGCACAGCCATTGTTTGTTGCTATGCAGGCAATCGGCGAATGTGGAATTGAGCATGCAGCTGCATAGATATTTTCGTCTTCTTTTCCCTCTTGTGTTGCCGTTTTGCTTAAAAAAGCCCCTGAAAGAAGATCAAAAAAGAATGTTGCGTATTGTGTTGAAATAGCAACAATATTTTGTTGAGGGTAGTTAAAGGTAATAGTTGCTTCAGCAGAACGTTTTGTAGGAATTTTAATTGATTGTAATTCTTTAATATTATTTAGATTGCTCGTGTCCCATATCATAAATATGTGACCTTCAAATTTCCGATGTGCAAGGCAACCAATAAGTCTTGTATCATTATAATTAAAGGTTAGTTCTAATGGCCATGATTGAGAAAGAGCAGATTCTCCACTAGGCAACTTTAAAGTATTGACTACTTTTTTCTTTTGAAGAGAAAATAATTCTACTTCTCCTGGTTTTCCTGATGCAAGAATTGTTGATGCATTATTAAAACAAGGTGCTGTATTAAAGTTACAAGCTGGAACAATGATTGTATCTGATAAATAGTCATTATCAGAATCATCCAAACAGGTGAGCATAAATTTGCTGTTTTGCTGTCCTATCATAGCATAAGAGCTAGTAACAAGCCATTTGCCATCAGGGCTCAATGAAGCCCTATTAATGAGTGAGCCATGGGTAATAGCTGGAATTTCCAAAGTTCCCTGAATTATACCAAATTCATTATCTTTTTTTTCAACAATAAAGTGATTTGTTTTTGGAGAAAGAAGTATTAAAGGTAGTTCTTCTTGTTCACTATTTTTTACTAAAACGAGACTCGGTTGTCCATTAAAATTATGTATATTAAGATCTTTAACCTTAGGCATATCGATAGGGCTGCCTCTTTGAGAAATTTTTCTCAAACAATCGTCTTGATTGTAAGAATACGCTGGTGCTTGTATGATTGATTGATTGGTTATATTATCGATAATCATACAAGATTTAAGATGCACAAAAAGTTGATTGAATTGTTTAGGGCAATATTTTTTAATAATACGGTTTAAGACAACAGGGTGATCGAGCCATTGAACAGCAAGCTGCGCTGTTAAGCGTAAAGCATGTAATTTTTTTGTACCATCACTCAATTGTGCACCTGCAGCGATAGTGAGTACGCGTTGTTTATCAGGGGTAAGTTTTTTAAAATATTTTGAAAAAGATTTTGATTGTTGATGACCGATATTTTTATTGAGCGATGTATCAAAAAGAGTTATTTCTTCTGTTGTAATGTTGGGAATGATAATAGGATTTTTTTTATTCTGAGAATAATAGCATTCACATAATGTGTTTGATTCTTTTTTTACTTTCCATTTTTCAATTGAATAGGTTGATCCGTCATCTAGTTGAAGATTTATTTTGTTTTTTGTTGTTGGCGCATCCATGGAAATAAGAGAAGCTGAGTATATTAATAGAAAAATGATAACGTAATAATCAATTGACCAAAACTGAGCAAAAGTATAGCGCATGCTTCATCCTGTTTTTTTAGAAAAATAGTTCTATGCCTTATCTTTAAAGTGCGGAATTTCTTGAGAAATTGGTCCCTTCAAATCACCACGAATAAATTGATGAATGTAAGGATTATCAGATTCCCATATTGTTTGAGCATCACCAAAATATTGAATTTTGCCTTCGTGAAGCAAAGCAACTTTATCAGCGTACTTAAATGTCTCTACATCATGTGAAATAACGACAGACGTTAATTTGAGTTTTTTTTGCATATCAAACATAAGTTCATGAATCACGTGAGACGTGATTGGATCAAGACCTGTGGTTGGCTCATCATATAAAATAATTTCTGGATTGGTGACAAGTGTGCGTGCCAATCCTACTCGTTTTCTCATACCACCTGATAATTCAGAAGGGTATTTGTATAAGTTTTCTTCTGATAATTGTACCAGCGCCAATTTTTCTTTAACAATAGGCAAAATCTCTTTTTCTGATTTGCCTTGTTCAATAAGTGTGATGCCAATATTTTCATAAATATTTAATGAATCAAGAAGTGCCGCAAACTGGAAAACATATCCAAACTTACTGAAACAATCATCAAGATCTTTGCCTTGCAACTGAGTAATATCCGCTCCATCAATAATAATGCTGCCTGATGTTGGTTGAATAAGACCAATAACTTGTTTAAGTAAAACAGATTTACCTTCACCAGACCGACCAATAATGATAGTCATCAGCCCTTCAGGAATATCAAGATTAACTCCACGCGTAACCCAATGACCATCAAACTCTTTTTGCAGATCGATGATTTTAATTTTAGTTTTATGTGAAGTTTCTTTTTTCATAATAACTCTTTTTACAAGTGCTCAAGTAATTTGGTCAAGAAATAATTAGAGATCAAAATTAATATTGAACTTGCAACTACCGATTGAGTTGTTGCAGTACCAACACCTCGCGCACCACCATGAGTATACATTCCTTTATATGTTCCTACCCATGAAAGAATAAGCCCAAAGATTGCAGCTTTTTTCAATCCACCGTAAATATCTGTTAATTCAACATAATTACGTATACTGCTTTCATAATCTTCTGGACTTAGTTCAAGCACGTAAACACATACAATGTAACCGCCAATGATACCAAAAAACATAGAAAATAAGGTTAAAAAAGGTAAAATTATGGTGCTTGCAAGAATACGAGGGACAACAAGATACTGAAAAATATTGATACGCAAGGTCGTCAGCGCATCAACTTGCTCGGTAATAATCATAGTACCAATTTCTGCCGTAATAGCTGATCCAGCGCGACCAGTTACCATTAATGCAGTAAGCACAGGTCCCAATTCTCTGATTAATCCTAATGCGACGATTGCACCGATAAATTGTTCTCCACCAACGCGTTGAAAGCCAATATAGGTTTGTAATGCAAGAACCATTCCCGTAAATAATCCCGTCAAAACAACAATACTCAAAGATTCAACACCAATCCGATTCATTTGGAAAAATGTTTTAGAAACTTTGAGTTTTGTGCTGAAAAATGTTTTAACTGCTTCCAGAAAAAAAAGAGTAAAACTACCTAAAGCTGTACATGTATTAATAACCAAAGCACCCAAAAAAGTAGCAAATTGAATAAACACATTGAACCTCGTGCTTATGCTCTTTTTTTATTCTTCATCACTGGTGATTGGCGCAGAAGCTGGTTGTGGGAGTGTTTGTTGAGCCATAGTTTTGGTGTTGATATATCTAAATTTTTTGTGCTCTGTTGATTTCATTAAAGAAAGTATCATTGCGCCTACCATAAAAATAGATCCAAGAACCCAGGTAATTTTTTGAAAAAGATCTTGTCCGCCACCACCGCCAAAAATCATTTGAGCGCCGCCACCCAGGCCACCTAGTCCAAGGCCGCCTTTGCCTTTTTGCATAAGAATAATAAGAACGAGTAAAAAGCAGTTAATTAGGTAAAGAGTGAGTAAAAATCCATATAACATAATTTTCCTTTCATCTGAAGTGTCATAAATCTGAGTATAGCAGGTTTAAATTTTTTTGTAGTATTTTTAGATTTTGTCTATTTTTATAAAAATTATATAGTTTTTTGGAGTTACTCAAAGAGATAGTAGAGTTGTGGTAAAAAGGAGAAAGTCATGAGAAAAAATGTGATGATAAGTTTGGTATTGTTGGCTATTACTCAAGCCTTACTTGCGTGCGAAGATAATAAAGTGTTAACGCCTGTTCTTCAGCAACCAAAAGAATTACCGACACCCTTGGTTATCGGCAACAAGGCAATAAGCCAAAGAAGGTTGTTAAAATTATCTGATGACCAACAAGAAGAACTTCATAGAATATCCCATCCAGGGACTATTGCACGGTGCTTTGGTTACAATAGCCAGGTGATTTCTCCTCAAGATGTCAAAACAATTAATACTATGCCTGATTGGATAAGAAAAGATATGAAAGTTAAAGTTCTTACCGTAAATCATTCTTGTTGTGTTAGTGGCCCCGTTGACCGTCATGATAATTATACAGGAAAGGCTGCTGCACTCACAGGCATAGCATCGGGTCTTGCAGGTTGTGTTTTTTATACGGTTATGTTTTTCGGCCCAAATTGTCCATGGAGTTTTTGTGCTATTCCAATAGCTGGCGTCCCTCCGATGTGCGCAGCCGGATGTGCAGAATGCAGCAGTTGTATATATCATCGCTATTATGCTGAACGACAAGAATACGCATATGCTGATCACAATGAAATTAGTAGTGAGTAATAATTGAAAAAAATTGCTCAAAATGAGTGCTCGCGTTGCCAATTAAAAAGCCATCAATGCGAGCTATTTTTTTTAATTGTGCAATATTTTTTTCATTAACGCTTCCTCCATACAATAATTGTGGAGTGTAATCAGGTGCATGTGATCCAATGATTTTTCTAATCCACGCAAAAACTTCTTCAAGGTAACTGTTTTCTGGGATAATGCCATTCCCAATTGACCATATCGGCTCATATGCAATAATAAGACGCATATTTGTTGCAGATATATTTTCAAGAATTGGGTTTAGTTGTTCTTTCAATACGGTGAGCGTTGCTTTTGTTTTAAAATGTTCTTGAGTTTCTCCAATACAAATGATTGGTTGAATATTATTCTGAAGCAATAGATTTGCTTTTTCAATAATTACATCAGTTGTTTCGCCAAAATATATGCGCCGTTCACTGTGTCCCACAAAGCAATACGTAACACCTATTTCTGCTAATGATTGTGCAGATATTTCTCCGGTATAAGATCCCGATTCATAGTGCGAACAATTTTGTGCACCGATTTTAATAGAGCTATTTTTTAATATTTCTATCATTGGTGCAAGTGCAATAAATGATGGACATAAAACAATTTCGGCATTATTAGTGAGAATTTGTAGTTGTTTTAAATTATTTAAACAAAAATTTACGCTGTTGCCAAAGCTCATATTCATTTTCCAATTAGCGATATAAAGTGGCTTCATTTTAAATCCTGATTTTTAGATAACGATAAAAAGATTATATGGTGATAGTAGCATACAATTTTTTTTATAAGGATTGTTTTTTACATAATTTTCGTTCTAATAATTGGTAAGTATTATAGTTTTATATTATCGATGAGGCGGAATGAAATTTACTTATATTGGTTTTTTAATATACTCTTTGTAGTTGCAAAAAATAGTTTTTTAATTATAAAAATAAGGGAAAAATAAGATAAGATCTCATAATACATAATCGTCTATAAATACAAAGATATATAATTAACATCTTTTAAGGATTTCATATGCAAAAAAAATTGATGGCATTAAGTTTTATGATTTTTACTCTATTGAATAATTCTGTTGTGTATGCTTCACAAAAATCTTCAGACGGTGTAAACGGGATAAAAGCTGCAGTTGTAATTGCTGGGCTTGGAACAATAACGGGAGCTGGAGCTAAAGCTACACAAATGAATCAAGACTATGCAAAAAATAAAAAGTCACCAGATTTTAAAATGCGTGCTACTAAGGCTGTTGGAGCTGCTGCGATACTAGTGGGCACTGATTTATTATTGGGTGATACTAAAAATACAAAGCAAAATTTGGCTAAGTTAGCAGCATTCTCCGTTTCTTTGTTGGCTATTACTGACACAGCAGCTAATATTGTACGAGAATTACCAATAATAGGTGGTCTTCTTACTGATCCGGTTGATGAGCATGGTAAAGAACAAAAAGATTCTGGGGCTTATGCTCGTGGTCTTTTAGTGTATGTTCCACTACGTGAATTGGCACTTAAATGTGCAAACAATATTTAGAATAAAATAGCTGAAATTGTTAAAAAAGCCTTCTCACGAGAAGGCTTTTTTAATTTTGAGATTATTGCGCAGAAAAATAAGCGTTATATCGTTTAACATAATTGTCATGTATCATTTTACAATTATCACGGTCTTCTTGAGTAGAACTGTCTCTTGAACATAGTCCAAATTCTTTTATTTTGTCTTCAACATGCATACGATATTTTAATTCCTGATGTACAAGAAGTTGTCGTTGTTCTTCAGCATCGTTAGCATTGCGTTGAACTTCTGTTTTTTTTTCAAACAAAGTAAGAGCAACGTAATTCGGATCATTTTTTAATTCAAGATCTTTTATTTTTTTTTGTTTAGTGAGATTTTTTAATTCAGTATCTTCGTAATACATATCAATTTGATGTGATATTATTGTTACAAGAATTCCAGATACGCAGGCAGATAATAGAGGATTTTCCTTTGCTGCGTTATTAATGCTTTGATATGCAGTTGAAAATGGATTGCTGTAGATTTTTCCACTACATGCAAAAAGTAAAATAAGATGCAAAAATAATGGTAGTTTATTTTTTATGTGAGAAAAATTGAACACAGTTATTTTCCTTAGTGGATTTAATTTGATTAATACTGAATTTAATAGAAAATATATCATTTTTTAATAATATTGCACATGTATACAAAAAGGGTTTTGATGCATTATGAAAATAAAAAAATATAAAATAGTATTGTTGCTAATGTCTTATGTTATATGCCATACGCAAAAATTATGCTGTATGACTCTTTCAGATCGTTTACATGGCAAGCGAAATGTTATAGCTGTTCAAGAATCTTTTCTGTGTTCTGGTAAGCATGGAGCATTTGCGGTTATTCCATTAGACCTACAGGGAAAAATTGTTAAAAATATATTAACTCTTTTGGTTTATCAAGGTAATAATTTTGAAAGATATATTGATAGAGAAGAACTGGATAAATGTATTTTAACACAAAATCCAATTGTGTTGGGCCATAAGAATATTCAGGACTTTTGTTCTGTGGTAAATCAATGTACCAATCAAAAAATCCACAAATGCTCATTGCATGATATGTATCTTTTGCCATTTTCTCAAAGAAATATAATTACCAATATTGGTTCGTTATCTTTTTGTTCTTTTCCTAAAGAATTATTTGAAGATGAATATGATGCAATAAAAAATATGCCATTGGAGAAAGGTCTTACCATAAATGTTGTTCCTCGATCTCGATTGGTATATTTATTGAATAAAATTGAGATAGTCAGTTGTATATGTGCTGGTGGAGGATTTGTTGGTGTTTGTTACTTGAGATTAATGGATCCTCTTTCGATGCTTTTTCTCATTCCAGCAAAAATTTGTTTTGCGGGAACTGGATGTGCTTTTTTGGCAGAGGGATTAAAAAACTGTTTTATAGATGTTAAAAAGGTTCATTTATAGAATGAGTTTTCCAGAAGAAGTTTTATTAGGTGCTAGAAATAAAAAATGTATTTTTAAAAGAAGTAAAATATGAAATATAAAATGAGTACACAGCTATTTTGTTTATTGAGCACTATTATTTTTTTTAGCTTGCATGCAGCTGATAATCAAATATTGCCACTGCTTGCTTATCAAAACAGTAATTCGTATCAATCGTTATTACCTTTTAAAAAAAATACAAAAACTAAGATAGTTACTGCAGAATCTCAATCTTTGTGTTTTCCTAAAGAAATACAGCAAAAAATCATGAAATTAAAGCTATTGTTGTGTTGGAAGGATGAGATTAATTTTTTAGAAAGCATTTCTCCTGTAAAAATAGGAGATGCGGAATTATGGGCAATTGACTTATGGAGACTTTCGTGCCAAGAGAGAGAGTGTGCATTAAGTTATCGTGACAAGATCACTTTTAATCTGGAAGAATGTGATATGTTAAAAAAGATTATTCCTAAAGAAATGCAAACTGGTCTGGTGATACACAGATTTGCCAATAATGATGAATTATATCTGGACTGTTGCGATATTCCTGGTGGATGCGTGCTATTGCGTTGTATGGTTCCTCCAGCATTCGGAGCAGTGGTAATTGGATTGGGAGGTTTGATAGCTTGGGGAGTGGCTTCTCATCCAGGAACAGCTTTGAACCAAACACTTACAATTTTAGGAGGTATTGGCTTAGGAATAACAGTTGCTGGTTGGGGAGTAGAATATTGGAGATATCGTTGGATGTTGGAACACAATACAGTAGCGACATCATTACAAGATGTTTGATATATTAATGTAACCAACCGTCTTTTCTTTTTTTTCTGTGAAAACTAATAGCAAAATGATGTGCATAATCGCGTAAAGCTATAAATAATTTTCCTACGGGCGTTTTTACATCAAGGCGAATTCCTTGACTGAATTGTGGTCCGTATAAAGTTTCTTCTCGTTTTGCCAAACTCACCAATGGTGCATTGGGTAAAACATGTTGTGCTGCACTCAACTGTCCCTTGCCTCCATCGATAACAATTAAATCGGGAATATCGGCTTTATTTTTGTAGCGACGCGCTATAATTTCTTGCAGTGCAGCGTAATCATTTTGCTCTGTTAATGTTTTAATTTTAAAGTGGCGGAACATATGTTTTTCTGGTTTGCCATCAGTAAAACGCACGCAAGAACCTACTAAATAACTGCTTTGAAAATGTGAAATGTCAAAACAGTCAACGGTGCGTACAGGAGTTTTAAATCCTAAAAAATTTTGTAATTCAGTATTAATAGAATCATCTGATGTTGATGCATAAGGTGTTGGGGTGCTTACAACAAAAATATCGGTAGCAAATTTTTCTGTGCTAAAATGAGTATTAAGTACGGCAAAAATAGCATCAACATTTTGTAAATAATCATTTAATCGTTGTGCTTTTTCAAACTCAAATGCTGAAATATATTTTTGCATTTGTTCTTTTATTTGTTCAATAAAACCTTTTTGATTATTTTTTAATGCTTGCTGTGCAAGTGAGATTCGAAACGTGTAATCAGCTGTATCAAAATGTGGTTTGCAATTACCTGCGCAATTGCCGATATGGTAATCAAGGCAGCCATTTTCAAGCTTTTTGTTACATAAATTAAGGTGGAAAGTTCGCTTTAAAAAATGGTAGGTTTTGCGAGTAGGAGCTTTTTCTATGAAAGGGCCAAAATAAATACCTTTTTTCTTTTTGTTTCGCACAAGTTCAATAGCAGGGATTTCCTGAGAAGTAAAAAGGATATACAAAAATGGTTGACCATCTTTAAGAAGTACATTAAATCGTGGCTTATATTTTTGTACTAATTCAGCCTCTAAAAGCAGACTTTCAGTTTCAGTGGGGGTTAAAATATAGTCTATATCGGCATATTCATTAATGAGCTGGTTTATTTTCCAATCTGTATGGCATTTTTGGAAATAGGAACTTACTCTGTGATGAAGGTTTTTTGCCTTACCGATATATATAATAGCTCCCTGAGCATCTTTAAAAAGATAGACGCCAGTTAGCTTCGGGATTGATTTTTCTAGTTTTTTAGTGGTTAGCTTCATACTTTAAGTATAGCATTGAATTATAAAAATACTAATTGAAAAACATCCAAATGAGCTTTAATTTACATCATAGAGCTCATTTTATATTTTATTGAAGACAAAGCTTATTGATTAAAACCTAATAGAAGAGCCTCCATCTGCTCTAATAAACGTGCTACCGTCTGATACAGTATAGCTTGGACGATTATTGCCAGTACTTGAAGATTCTTGTAGGTTCTTTATAGCGCTGGTAAGGCTTATTTGTTCGGATTTTAAATTATCCGATAGCCTTATCTCTTTTGCTACTACAAAACCTGTAATTACTATGCAGGTTAATGCATACATGACGATTGCACCATCAGGATTATAGTATGGTTGCTTATTTTCAGATGCAATGCTAAAAGTCATTCCGCCTATTGCGCCGCATATTGTTGATAGAGCAACCCCCGTTATAAATTTTCTTTCAGTCGAATAGAGATTTTCACCCCTTTCTGCCAAATATTTACCTTGTCTTTCAAACAATTCTAATTGTTTTGCGGTTATTTTGGGGTCGATATAATGCTGTTTTTTTTCTGTGTCAGGAGTTTCACAAAAACTATTATTTGAGATAATACAAAGAAGAATAATTATAATTTTTTTTAACATGAAAATACTCCGTATAATTGATAAAAAAGCTTAATGTAGGGAAGTTTTAGTTAATTATACAGCAAAGTGTTGCTTACTCAATACGAAATAAAATTAATAGAATTAGTTTTTTTACGTTCAGCCTAAAACGAATTATACTAGAGTATTCATAATGAAAGATCGGTTATTTTTTGATTATAAAGGTATTGATATGAATCTTTTCAGGCATATTCCCAAAATCGTTGTGTTGTTAATTCTATCGTGGATTGGTTGGCAAACTTACATTTATTTTTTAGATACAACAACTGCATTGATGATGGTGCAAGGGATTAATGAAAATTGTTTTTATTCAGGAGATGTGCATTGTTGTTTGAAAGCAGATAAAACGGGAGATGTTTCTTTATGGCTTGATGGACAACCTTTGATTAATAACGTCAGAATTAAGGCCCATCATGAAGGTCATTCCTTTATTGTACCAACAAAAACATTAAGTAATGGAAAGCATGTATTAAAAGCAGAATTTACTGATAATACATTTAACCGTAATAAAGTTGAGCGATGCTGTGATTTTTATGTAGATAATATGCCTTTGCAAGCAGTTTTTATCAAAACAGGGACACCATATAAAGTTTTCCAGGGTAGAACATTACATCTTCAGTTTCAAACCAACAAAGAAATAAAACATGCCTACATTAATACATTATCACGTACATTTGAATGTTACCCAGAAGCTAAAGGTTCAAAAATATATGAATGCTTTATTCCAATCGAATGCGAAGAACAGCCAAATGAATATCTTTTCTCTGTTGATATAGAAGATAAAGTCGGTAATGCACTGCATCTTGATAACAAATTCCAAATTGTTGTGTTTCCCTTTAAAAAAGAAGTGATTACCGTTGCTGCTGATAAAGTGCAAGAAGAAAAAGCATTAGGACGAGATGGTAAATCTTTGGAAGATGAAATTGCTCGCCTTTCGCTCGAATCACCGCGAGAAAAATTATGGCGAGGGACTTTCTGTGCACCTATAGAAATTCAACGTATTACCTGCGATTTTGGTACTATTCGTACAACGCAACACAAAGGGCGCTATGCGCATAAGGCGGTTGATGTAATTAATATGCCTCGCTCTGTTGTATGGGCACCACAAGATGGTATTGTTGTTATGAAAGATAGATTTGCTCCGAGTGGTAATACGGTAATTATTGATCATGGCCTTGGTATTTTGTCACTCTTTTATCACTTAGATGATTTTGCGGATATTGAAGTAGGGCAAAGGATTGCACAAGGAAATCCTGTAGGTACTCTCGGAAAAACTGGTTTTGCTACTGGATATCATTTGCATTGGGAACAGCGTATTAATAATACTCCTGTTGATCCCTTGCAGTGGATTAAGATGTGAGATAAATTTTTATTGAAGAGTTGCGCGAATGGGTAAAAAGAAGGAAGAGAATGTATTTTATACCACGTAACAATGCAATCTACAGTTACATTGCGCATACAAATGCTAAGCGTCGCTATTGTGCGACGCTTTTTGTTTTATTAGCATTAATAATAATTTCTTTTTATGGAATATACATACCATTAAATTCTCATATTCTTTTGTATAAGGCAGAAATTGCTCGTTTGCAAACACAATATCAAGAAATGAGTCAACTTAAAAAACAGAGTGATGAAGTATCATCGCTAATTGCAACAAGTAAGAAAAATATTAATGATGCTGCAATAGAAACGGATAAGAAAGAAGATTATTGTAACAAACACATGCTGTATATATTAGATGCTATACAACAAAAAGGTCTTATACTTGATACGTATGGATCATGTAAAGAAATGGATAAACAATGGTTTTCAAGATATAGTGCGCATTTTGAAATAACGGGATCATATGAAAAAATAATTTCTTTTTTTAAGACGATTCAAGATTCAAAAAAAATGATTGATTTTTCATCTACAGCAATTTCTCGTTTGAATGATGATGCTTTTAAACTGAGCTGTGATGTAGGGATTGTTGCAGTGAAAAAAAGTTTGCTTCTTTAAATCGTAATGAGTGTAAATTGGGCTTATAAAAAATAAGCCCTTCAACTTTGAATAAGCTGAAGGGTTAGGGGGGTGAACAATACATAAAAGCATTGTTCAGTTAGGGACGTTTTTAATGCTTTTATTAAATGTTCGCCTAATGCTAACAAGCGCCTATTGCTTTGTCAAGGTCAGCATAATAGGATGTATGCTGAGTAAGAAAATAGAATTATTTTTATAAAAGAAAAAAGATGAATATCATTCATGATAAAATCACTTTTGATGAACTGAAAAAAATGTCGGAAAAAAATAATTATAATTTGGTTAAAGCTGTAGTTGATACTGAAAATAATATTATGGCAATAAATTGTAATATGCATAGTGAAGGGCAAGAATTGCTGATCCAAAATGGATCGCTGCGAGAAAATCTTTGGGGAGTTAATTTGTATCCATATAAACCAACTGAAGATTTCATTGAATATTATTCTAAAATCAATGTAAAGCCATTACATGGCAATCAAAGCTGCTGGGTTGAGGATAAGCAAGTTCAGGACAAAATAAAAAGAATAGTTATTGCATTAGTAGTAAAATAAATACATTTTTTAGTTATTTATTCATGTCCCGCTATAAATTTTGTAATTTTAGGATAATTATGAGAATTATTTTTTAAGTCTTGCGATTGTGCGGTTTCAACAATGCTGCCTTCTCTCATTAAATAAATCGTGCAGTTAAGTTTTGAAATCAAATCAGTGTCATGAGTTGCAACTAAAACAATATATCCATCAGTTGCAAGTTGTTGAATGTTATTTGCAACATATGAAGTAAGCACTGGATCTAATGCTGAAGTTGGCTCATCAAGGCAAATTATTTGTGGTTCCATGGCGATCGCACGTGCAATTGCAAGGCGCTGCTTTTGCCCACCGGAAAGTTGAGACGCGTATTTATTATTTTTATCTAATAATCCATAACGATGTAATAAATGATGTGCTATTTTTGTTGCATCAACAGGATTTTTTTTAAGAACTTTTTCTAAAGGTAGCGTAATATTTTGCTCTACTGTCAGATGATCAAATAAATTAAAATGTTGAAACACCATGCCAACAGTATGTGTTGTATTAATATACGCGAGATTTAGTGTTGTATTATCTAATGATATAGTTCCGCTGTTGACTGTTTCTAAATTATTTAAAATACGTAGTAAGGTAGATTTGCCAACTCCAGAAGATCCTAAAAATACGGCAATTTCACCTTTTTTTACGGTGAGATTGATATTGTTCAGAATTTTTTTTGAACCGAATGATTTAGTAAGTTGATTAATCTTGAGCATGAATGTGCATCCTTTTCTCTAGACGTGCAACAAGGAACGAAACAGTAGATGTTAGCATAAGATATAAAAGTGCTACTGCAAAATAGACAGTAATAGCATCAAATGTTTTGCTTTTTACAAAATTGGCTTGTTTGGTCAGTTCTGCAACACCAATGAGTGATGCAAGAGCAGAATCTTTAATGAGTGTTACAAACTCATTACCCAATGCTGGCAATGTTGTGCGCAATGCTTGTGGTAGCACAATATATGCAATAGTATCTTGTGTTGAAAAACCAAGTACTTTTGCGGCTTCAATTTGGCCGATTCCAACGGCAGCTATTCCTGTTCGCAGGACCTGACTAATATATGCAGCGCTATTTAGTCCTATGGCGATAATTGCTGTCCACAATGCAGGAATATGTATTCCTATCTGAGGAAGCAAAAAGTAAGCGCATAAAATTTGTATAAGCATTGGCGTGCCGCGAATAATAATTACATATGTGCTTACGATTGCGCGTAATATTTTATGATGACTTGTTTGCATGAGAGCAAAAATAGTTCCTAAAATTAAACCAATGCATGATGCAGCACCAGCAATTTGTAATGTAACAACCAATCCTTGTAATAGTAATGGAAAGTATTGTGCTATCAGATCAAAATCTATCATCATAACAAGTTCCATTTAGTTTTTAATGCGTCAAGGGTACCATCTTGTTCCATTTCATTGAGAGTAATTTGAATATCTCTGCGCAAATCAGGGTAATGTTTTGATATTGCAAAAGCGCTTGATTCTTCAGTATTGGCAATAGGTGTTACATAAAAATCATTAATATTATATTTTTTAAAATAAGGCATCATAGAATGCGAAGCTGCTACAAATGCATCAGCTCTATTGCTTTGCAAAGCAAGTATTCCATCGCTGACTAAAGCGGAAGAAAGTCGTAACAATGTGATGCCAGGTTGTTCAGACATAAATGAATCTGCAATATAACCTTCATTTACTGCAACAGTTTTTCCTTCTAGGTCAGCAAGGGTGGTTAACGCATCGCCATTTTTGAGGCTAATAATCACCAGAGGATTGCCAGTTAAATGAGGGCGAGTAAAGAGAGCTCGTTGAGCGCGTTCTTCTGTTGGGGTTATTCCTCCGGCAATAACCTGAATGTTACCAATTTGAATTTCAGGAATTAATGCGTCAAAAGGCATATCTTTAAGAATGATTGTTTTTTTTAGCCGTCTCAATACTTCTTGTATAACATCAATATCAAAACCGGTAAAATCATCACCTTCTTTAAATGAGAATGGTGGAAATTCACTATTGGTGCCAACAACGACAGCGTTTGATTCTGTTCTAGGAGTTACCCTGTTTTTAGCCTTGTACAAAATTATGGTTGAAATGGTGACAATGAGGATAACTATGATAGTTAATGACATTTTTTTCATGAAAATCTTTCATTCTAATGATCAGTACATACTTAAAATAGTAATTCTTTTTTTGAATGAGGTCAAAAAAGTATAGATCAATATTACGTCTTTTATGAGAACTGCTTACATTTCAGCGATACGAGACGCCAATAAAAAGAATAAGAAGTTCTTTTTGGAGCCGAAGTCAGCAAAAAGTATTGTAGGTTATTGTAAAAGCCATTTTTTAATTGACTAATTGATATAAAACTTGTTGTGTTATTAAGAAAAAAGCATTGTTTTTGATATTTCGGAAAATTACGATATAGTGTATTAATACAGATATAACAATGCAATTTAAGGATAATATGCGATGAATAAGAAAATTATGATAGTATTCAGTTTAATGATTGTTTCACCAGCGCAGCTATTGTTCTCATATCAAAGTCGAGATATTCGCAGCGATTTAAAGTTTAAATATGAAAACAATCTACTGAATGAATGTCAGCTATCTGAAGAAGTTTTCGATTTTATTGACGTATTAGATCGTGATATCAATATTATGGAAGAGCATAAAGCGAATATAGAACGTTTAGTAGATAAGAATAAGGGCTATTTTAGACGAAGTGTTGTTCCTTTCTTAAAGACAGTGTGGACAACTAAGTTAGCTACTCTTTCAGTAGCAATGGCTTTTGTTGCTTCAATGCCTTCTGAAATGATTAATCAAATAGAAGTTGCATCAACGAAAGCATTATTGACTGATCTGCAACCTATTGCGCCTTATTTATCAGGAGCTTTAGCTCTTTGGTTTCTTAAGAATTTTTGTTCCAGGTACGGATATTATGGCAAGCTTGATGCAGATCTTATGAGGTTGAAAACAAAAATTAATCGCGACAAGCTGATTATTGCAAAACTTAAAGAGCTCAAATATAATTTTGTATCTCAAAATGGTATTTAAAAATAATCTATAAGTGAGGATTCTTTATGAACAAAAACATGATGATTTTGGCAAGTTTAGTTATCTGCAGCGTATATGGTACTGCAGTAAGTTTTAATCAAGAATACAAAGATATTCTCTATGCTCTTGATGAACTTGATCAAGATTTTGCCTCTGTTCCCATGATCACTGAAAACATTAATATGTTTATTGGTGTAGTTCACATGAATATGCAAATGACTGAAAAAAAGTTGCTTGCTGCTACAAAAGCGAGAAATAAAGCATTGCTTTACGCTGTTGCTGCTACAGTGGGCAACGCTGGTGTTCTTGTGGTTGTAAATATGATTGGCAATAAGATTCGCTATTCAAATACAAGCTTAGTAAGCCATGCAATGCTCAGCAATATGGATGATTTATTTAGGAGCTTAGTGCGTAGTGCAGCTTCAGCGGTAACCAGCTTTTATGCGGTAGCTAGCATTTATGATGCTTTCAAAGCTTATAACACATTGAAAGAATCATTAGAATTAGACGCCAAAATTATGGATAAATTACAAGATTTAAGAGAATCTTTGGCATATGCTGCAGCTGATGAAAATACAGGCTCAGTTGGCGACAATTTATTAAACAGCTCCGTGCAGGGCTAATTATATTGCATATTTGACAGTTTGTAAAAAAACTGCTATCATTCAATAAACGACAAAGAGACCTTTCTATTGTTGTGTTTTGATAGCAGTTTATTTATTTTTTTTATTATTTGTGAGACGTATATGAGTATACAAGCATTGGGTGTTGATTCACGCATAGTGAAGGCAGTTTCTGAATTAGGTTTTACCCAACCAACAGCAATTCAGGAAAAAGCGATCCCTCTTCTTTTACAAGGAGATAGGGACCTTATAGGTTTGGCACAAACGGGTACCGGTAAAACGGCTGCGTTTGGGTTGCCATTGATTTCAGCTGTTATGGATGGTGAAACTCAGGGATTGGTCATATGCCCAACACGCGAGCTTTGTCTGCAAATAACAAAAGAACTGACAGCTTATTCAAAATATATCGATGGTTTTAATGTGGTTGCTGTTTATGGTGGTGCTGATATAAGAATGCAAATACGTGACATTAAACGTGGCGCGAACATTATTGTTGGTACTCCTGGTAGATTAATTGATCATATCAACCGAAGAACTATAACTTTAGATCGTATTAGTCGTGTGGTTTTGGATGAAGCTGATCAAATGTTGGATATGGGTTTCCAAGAAGATATTGATGAGATTCTAAAATCTACGCCAAAAGATAAAAAAGTATGGTTGTTTTCTGCAACTATGCAACCTAAAATTGAAAAAATAGCGCATACATACATGCACAATCCACTACAAATTACTGTTGGATCACGTAATAGTGGTGCAACAAATATTGAACATCAGTATTGTATTGTGAGAAATGCTGATGTATATAGCGCGGTAAGACGCTTTATTGATCTATATCCAGATATGTTTGGTATCGTGTTTTGCAGAACAAAGCGTGATACGCAGGAAATGAGCGCACAGCTTATCAATGCAGGATATAGCTCTGATGCTCTTCATGGTGATTTATCTCAGCCACAGCGTGATGCAGTGATGAAGAAATTTAGAGATAAAAAAATTCAAGTTTTAATAGCAACAGACGTTGCAGCTCGTGGTATCGATGTTGATGGTGTTACTCACGTATTGCATTGC
Source organism: Candidatus Babelota bacterium (assembly GCA_039809905.1). Taxonomy (GTDB): domain Bacteria; phylum Babelota; class Babeliae; order Babelales; family Vermiphilaceae; genus SOIL31. Next base: position 640,903 of record JBDHVY010000001.1, read on the forward strand.
AACTTACCTGACGACATTGAAAATTATACTCACCGAAGTGGTCGTACAGCTCGTGCAGGTAAATCTGGTGTTTCAATTATTATTGGTACATCATTAAGAAAAATTAAATTTATTGAACAGCAACTTGGTATTACCGTTAAGCCTATTCAGGTACCGACTGGTGACCAATTATGTCAAAAGCAATTAGATTATTTTTCACAAAAATTAATAGAAACTCCTGTTGATGCTATTGTAAAACCATATATTGCTGCAGTACAAGAATCATTGGCAGCATTGACTAAAGAAGAAATTATTGAACGTATGTTATCTCTCAATTGTGGTGAAATGTTGCATCATTACAAACAATCACACAATTTGAATGTATCTTCATCTTCTTATGAATCCTCATCACGTGATCGTAATGGCCGTAGTGGTCGTGATAGTCGCGATAGCAGAGGACGCAGAAGTAATGCGGATAGTTTCTCTTCAGGATCAAGAAGCCGTTATGGCAATGGTGGTGGCAGAGATGAAGCGCGATTATTTATCAACGTGGGTAAAATTGACCGCATGAATAAAGAAAGCTTAATTCATTTTATTGCAACATCAGCATCAGTTGATGGATCATGCGTCAGCCGTATTTCTATGCAAAATACTCGTTCATTCTTTACAGTAGAAGATAGCAGAAAAGCTCAAGCAATTGTGCGATCTTTAAAAGATTCTATGTTGGGAAACAGAAGAATTCAGATTGAGTTTGAACCAAATAACTAAAATTATTCTTAAATAATTAGATGGCAGTAAAAAAGAGACATGAATTTTTTCATGTCTCTTTTTATTATCTATAAATTAATGTTTTTGTCAGTTACTTATAAAATAAAACGTTTTTGTTATACTATCAAAGAATAGTTTATAAATAAATTGCGAAAAACATAAGTGGTAAACCATGAATATTAAAAAATTAGTTAGTATTACATTCTTGATTTCAGCAATACATATTCATGTTAATGCGATGACAGAACGTCAGGCTGATGCTCTTTCCATATTAACGTTAGTTGGGACGGGTTGTGTGTTCAAAGATACTGATCCATATATTCTGGGCTCGGCAGCAATGACTATGGCACTTATTAGCCATTGTTGTTTAGCGTCCTTTAGGCCTTCTGGTAAATTGTATGACGCAGCAAATTTATTGAATGGCGAAGGAAAAAGTGAATTAACGGAAACTTTTCTTGATACATATGAAAAATTTAGAGAAAGTGATACAACGAGCGAACAGCTTGAAAGATGGATTACTCGGCTTTACCCAAGTATTCCTGATAAAAACCCCTATCCTTTTGTAACGGCTATGCTTAGTCTTGATGCTTATAGTCCTAATGTGCTTAAGGCGCAAAAACTCATTCAATCGGTGCCAAATTTGATTAATAGTAAACAAGAACCTAATTTATGGAAAGAATATGATTATTTACAAAATAAAGCGGCAACAATTTGGAGTAATATTGGAGAAGCTCGTTCGATAATTTCTAATATGGAACAATACAAACAGCAGCTAGAGCTTTATCGACAATTTAAAGAAAAATCTGAAGAGCTTGCCTTACAGCGTAAGAATTTGGAGTTAGAAGAAAAAAGGGTATGTTTAGAAAAACAAGCTGCTGATATTAAAGCGCAAAAAGCAAAAGCTACATCTGCACAAGCGAGTGCTCTAAATAATATTTTCCGTTTAAAACTTGCTAAATGGTTGTTTACAAAATCAAATATTGCTTATTTTTCTATATTTTTGCTGTGTGGATATGTTTTAACGCAATAGATTCGCAACAAAATCAAGGATAATCATCGATACTTTTAAAGAGTTTATTTGGAATTTTTATTATCAGCATAAAAGAGATTTTGCCTGGCGCAATATTGATAATCCTTATTACATTGTTGTTTCAGAAATTATGTTGCAGCAAACGCAGACACATCGTGTTATTGCAAAATATGAAGAATTTATTGGAGCATTTTCCAATTTTGAGACTTTAGCCCATTCATCATTGCAAGATGTGCTTTCTGTATGGCAAGGTCTAGGATATTATCGACGTGCACGATTTTTACATCAATTAGCGCAAAAAATAGTGAACGAATATAACGGCATTTTACCTTCAGATCCGAAAATATTACAAACATTGCCGGGTATTGGTCCAAATACTGCGGGATCAATTTGTGCATTTGCCTTCAATCAACCGGTGATATTTATAGAAACAAATATTAGAGCCGTATTTATTGATAGCTTTTTTAAAAATAAAGATGTAGTCAGTGATAAGGAATTATTGCCATTGATTGCGGCAGCATTGGATCAGAATAATCCTCGAGAATGGTATTATGCTCTGATGGATTATGGTGTATTTTTAAAATCTCATAAAAAAAATCCAAGCCGAAAAAGTGCTCATTATACAAAACAATCAAAATTTGAGGGTTCTGATAGGCAAATACGGGCAAAGATTTTGAAATATATTGTGAAGAAAGGTTCTGTTTCTTATCAGGATATAACTTTGCATATTGCAAAAGATGTTGATAGAGTTCAAAAAATTATAGAGCAATTACTGAATGAAGGCTTCATTAAAATAGTTGATGATCTTTACGTGATTACATAAAAACTAAATTATCTAAAGAATTTTAAGGATGATAAAAATGTTGAAAAATATAAAAACATTTTCTTTATTGATTGTTTTAGCCAATTGTTTTCCTATCCATGCTATACAAAATTCAACGGCAAATATAGGTACAGCATTGGTCGCTTCCTTTTGTGTTGGAAGTAGTTATATGGTAACCAGAAAAGGATTTCCTTATAAAATGCCACCATTGTCCATGGTAGGAGCATCAATTATAACAACTGCAGCAGCATACCATCTTTTTCATCGATTAACGCCTTTAGGAAGAATTAAGCGAGCTAATATATTATTGGCAGAAGTTGCGCGCCATACATTAGCAAATACAATCTTTGAAGATGAGAACCTATTTTTTGATACGGTTCAAGATGTTTACTTAACTAATGATTTACCGCTGATCAGTGCGTATAACCATCTTATTTCATTAGTACCTGTTGTTCATCATATACTAAGTCTTATTAATAAAGCCTCTGCTCAAATACACCAAGATGCTTTATTACAGGAAGAATGTGATGCTTCATTATCGCGTGCAAATAAAATTTTTAAAAATATATCCGATGCAATTAAACGTATTCGTGAACATAAAAATTATTTACCGCAATTGACACTTTATAAAGAAAGTTTAACCCAAGAAAAGCAGACAATTGCACAGGAACAAATGGCTCTTGCTCAGCTACAAATGGCCAATGCGCAACAAAGTAATACGTTGTTAAATTGGTTGAAAGCATTATTTGGAAGAAAATAATAACAATTTTGCAGAGAGGTTTTACCTCTCTGCTTTTTTATTTATAATCTTGCTCGAATGTCTGTCCGAGTTGATGACGTGTCTGTAACGAGAGTATTGCTGTTTTGATTTCCTTCTTCTTTTTTTTCATGTGAAGAAAGATGCTTTCCACCTAAAGCTCTTACCATTTGTTCATACTTTTTCGCATCATCTTCCCATTGCTTTTTTTGTTCTGGTGTAGGATTGCTTGGTTTTTGTGCTGTAGTTATATAATTGGTTGCTACAAATAAACTTAATATTGTTGCATAGGTAATATGTTTCATTCATTCTCCTCAATTATTATTGTTTGTGAGAGTTTTTCTTCAATTCTTGTCTGATTAATTGTGCAAATTTATTACTGTGTTCAACAATAGGGCGGGGATAGGTTTTGATGTCAGGACTATTTTCTTTAAACCATGTGTGTATAGTTTTGTTTTCATAAGATTCCAGTTCGGGAATCCATTTTTTTATGTAGATGCATTCAGGATCATATTTTTTTTGTTGTAACCAAGGGTTAAAAATCCTAAAATAAGGCTGTGCATCGCAACCAGTTGAAGCGCACCACTGCCAATTGCCATTATTAAGGGCTGGATCATAATCAATGAGTTTTTGTGCAAAATATTTTTCTCCCCATTGCCAATCAATATATAAATCTTTAACTAAAAAAGATGCAACAATCATGCGTACACGATTGTGCATAAAGCCAGTGGTATTGAGTTGGCGCATGCCTGCATCAATTATAGGAAAACCGGTTTTGCCTTGGCACCACAAGGTAAATAATTTTTTATCATTATTCCATGTTAGTGAATCATATTTTTTTTGGTACGCATGCCCAAAAACTTTTGGCATATGAAACGCAATATGAGTGAAAAAATCACGCCAATAAAATTGTCGTATTAATGGGTGATTCTTGCTAAGTTTTTCAATGACAGCGTCATAAGCTTGGCGTATGGAAATAGTGCCAAATTTAAGATGAGCAGAAAGCAGAGATGTTTGTATACTTGGGTAATTGTGATCATGATTATAATTTTTTAGTGTGATCAATTGTGTCAGTAACTTGAGTGCATAATGAGTTCCCCCATGACTAGCAATTTGGTCATTAAAAGTGTGTAATATTTTTTTAAATTCTGTAGTGTTGAGGGTGTATTTTATATTTCCCGAAAACCAATGACCTTTGTATAGTTTTTGTGGTTGCAGAACTGGCAATTGTATCGCTTTTTTATAAAATGCGGTAAAAATAGAATAATGGGTACCATCTTTTTTGAGTATTGCTTCAGGTTCATTAAGAAGGGCATCAGCACTTTGTTCACATACAATATTCTGTGTTTTGCAAATATGAGCAATTGCCGCATCACGTTTTTTGCTAAATGGCGTGTAATCTCGATTAAAAAAAACAGCATCAATAGTATGTGATGAAAGCAATTTTTCAACAATTTCTTCTGATTTACCGTAAAAAAGATAGAGGCGGGTTTTATGCTTCTGTAATTCTTTATCCAAATCAGCAAGAGATTCTAGCATAAATTGGATAGCATTATCACTTTTATACATATTATTATCCTCAATTTGGCGAGGATCAAAAATAAAACAGGGAATAACCTGTTCTGATTGTTTAAGAGCATTATTAAGGCCGATATTATCAATAAGACGTAAATCACGTCTAAAGATGAATAGAGATGTTGAAAGCTTCATTATTATTTTTATTTATTAAAGAGGTTTATTTTTTCATGAGCTTATCGAGTATCAAAATATAAGTACAATTAAATTTTGTTATCATAGGTTTTTTAGTTGGGGAAATTTTTGGTAGTTGCGCCATTCTCTATCAACAATTGCATCAGTTGTTCATTTCCTTGTTGGGCTGCAATTAGTAGACTTTGGTCTAGTTCAGATTGGCTTGCTTTGCCGCTTTCTAGAATAGCATCGATTGCTTCTTGATATTGTAATTTTACAGCAGTCTCCAGATGAGTAGTTCCTGGATTGTAGAAAAGAAGCAGACGAATCATTTCGATGTTTTTTCGTTTTATTGATAATACGAGGGGTCTATTGTCTTCTTTTAGTATATCTTGGCGGGCTCCTTTTTTCATGAGAAGTATTGCAAGAGCTTTATCGCGGGAACGAACTGCATTAGAGAAACTTTGATCCAATTCAGATTGACTTGCTTTGCCGCTTTGTAGAATAGCACTGATTGCTTCCTTAAATTGGAGATTCACTGCAGTTTCAAGATATGTGGGACCTGAATTATAGGCAAGAAGGATATTAACCATTTTGATGTCTTTGCCTTTTATTGCTAATAATAAAGGCCTTCTGTCTTGTTTGATTGTATCTAATTGAGCACCGTTTTTAAGTAAAAAATTTATTTTTTCATATGCTTCAGCTTTTTTAGTAAGCAATGCTGATAAAAGTATAGGACGATACTTTTCTCTGCGAGAATAAAAATTAACATCCGCCCCATGTTCTATAAGATCAGCAATAGTGCTTATAGATAATGTGTGAATGTTTTTGTGAAGATAGATAGAAGTCGAAACATATCTTTTGAGAAAAGGAAGATTCATTGAATCTAATACGATTGATCTATACAAAATATCTTCTGTCACCGGTAGCCATTCATTTAAAAAAGCAACCGTGTTTTTGGGCAATGTTATTGCACGATGCCAATCTTTATTGAGAGATATCATCGCTCCGATAGCTTTTTCTTTTTTTTTTATTGGTTCATTGCCAATTTTCAACCAATTAATAAATTGATCTTTTAATATATCATTGGGAAGAAAAGGTTGTTGATCAATGTTGACTAAAATTCGGTGTTTTTTTGTGTGCGTATTGATATTAAGATCGCGCAAACGCTTCATAGATTTAATATTACTGGAGATTGTTATAGATATAAAGGCTATAAATAAAGTTATTTTATTCATGAAATTTATTTCATTTAGATTGTTTATACAAAAAAACTCCGTAGCCTACAAGCTACGGAGTAGAGTATTACTTTTATGAGTTTAAATATTTTTTGATAAGATCATTAATGACTTGAGTATTTCCTTTTCCTTTGGTTTTTTGCATCATCTGACCCACAAAAAAACCAAATAATTTTTCTTTGCCAGAGCGATATTCGGCAACTTGCTTAGGATTTGCTTGTATAATTTCTTGCACCATTGCATCTAGTTCGTCAACTGATCCAATTTGTTTTAATCCTTTTTCTTCGATAATAACTATTGGATCTTGATTGCTAGAAGCAATGAGTAGTAGCACTTCTTTTGCAGTTGGGGTATTGATAACTCCTTGATCGACAAGATCAACTAATTGTGCCAAGCGTTCTGGAGAGATAGGGCATTGTGCCAGTTCAATTTTCTCTTCTTTAAGATATCCAACTAAATCACGCAGAATCCAATTAATAAGATTTGCGCTTGTTGTGTGTTTGCGTGCTGCATCAAAATAATGTGCAAGCTCATTATCTTCAATTAAAATGTCTGCTTCATAATCCATTAACCCTAGTTGGGTGGTAAATCGTTCAAACTTAGCTAATGGAAGTTCAGGCATAGATTTTTTTGCTTGCTCAAGACGTTCTTGCGTAATATGGATGATTGGTAAATCTGGTTCTTGAAAAAAGCGATAATCTGCTGTTTCCTCTTTAGATCGCATCATGATAGTAGTGCGTTCTTTGGAATCCCATAAGCGAGTTTCTGATCGTACTTTGCCGCCAGCTTCCAAAATAGAAATTTGGCGTTCTAGTTCATGTTCAGTAGCATCAACAATAAATTTAAACGAATTAATATTTTTAAGTTCACATTTAGTTCCAAGTTCTTTTTGGCCTTTTTTACGAACGGAAATATTGGTATCAGCTCGGAATGAACCTTCTTCCATGTTACCTGTGCAAATGCCTAAATATTGCACAATAGAGCGCAAGGCTTTGAGATATTTACGAACTTCATCAGAAGTAGAAATATCAGGATGACTTACAATTTCAAGAAGCGGTGTTCCTGCTCGGTTCAAATCAACAAAACTTTCATTGCTATGATTTGAATGAATATTTTTACCTGCATCTTCTTCGATATGGATGCGAATTAAATTAATATTTTTTGTGCTTCCATCATCAAGCCTGATAGTTATGTATCCATTTGTACAAATTGGCTCTGCTTGCTGAGTAATCTGAAAATTTTTTGGTAAATCAGGATAAAAATAATGTTTGCGATCAAAAGTTGATTTTTCATTGATGGTTGAATTGGTTCCCAATCCTGCCAAAATTGCATAATCAACTACTTTCTCATTGAGCATTGGCATTGCACCAGGATATCCTGCACAAATAGGACATATATTTGAATTAGGATCTTGTGCTACGGTGTTGGGACAAGAACAAAAAATTTTGGTTTTGGTGGTAAGTTGTACGTGAACTTCCATACCAATTGTTGCTTCGTAATCAGGGTATTTATCAAGTATAGAGCTGATGTGTTCTGCCATAAGGAGGTTCCCAAATATATTTTTATGATCAGTTTACTGTTTTTTTTCGATTTTGTATTTATCAATAGCAAGATCTTTATTACTCAATAGAGTAATTTTTAATTTAAAAGTGTTTTCTAGTTTTAAGATGGCATTGTATTCAATCGAAGTTATATAATTAAATACATGAGGATGCACTTGAACCTCAATTCTGCTGCTGGTTATAGTTTTTAACTCATTGCCAATTGAGCGCAATATAGTATAACTTTCTGTTTGATCTGATTTAATAAACCCTGATCCGTGGCAGGTTGGGCAATCATTGGTTAGTTGTTGAATCAGTGTTTTTCCTGAGCGCTTGCGGGTCATTTGCACAAGACCAAATTCTGATATTTTAAGAACAACTGATTGGAATTTGTCCCGTTCTTTTAATATTTTTTCAAAAAAACTAAATACTTTTTTGCGATTGGCTTCAATTGCCATATCAATAAAATCAATAACAATAAGTCCGCCAATATTACGTAATCTCAACTGTTGAACCACTTCTTCAGCTGCTTCAAGATTAGTTTTTAGAATGGTATCTTCAAGATTGCTTTTACCAATAAAACGTCCTGTATTGACGTCAACCACGGTCATTGCTTCTGTTGATTCAATAATAATTGAGCCGCCAGATTTCAGAGAAACTTTTTTCTTGAGAGCTTGTTCAATTTGTTTTTCAATGCCATATGCCGAAAAAATGTTTACCGTGTCATCATATGCCTGAATAACATGGGCAAATTCTGGGGCGATTTGTTTGGCAAAGCTATAAAGCTCATATTGGCTTTCTTTTGAATCAGTGATGATTGCTTCGACATCGCTATCTAAGTGGTCGCGTACAATTTGCAGCACCAATGGTAAATCTTGATGAATTTTTTCAGAAGGTTTTGCGGCTGCAAACTTCTTTTCTATGCCATGCCATTCGGTTACTAAATACTGCAGATCTTTCAAAAGATCTTTTTCCAAGCGGTTTTCAGATGTTGTCCTGATAATAGCACCCATGCCTTCTGGCAAATGGTCTTTGATGATTGTTTTGAGCCGTGCTCGTTCTTCACGATCTTCGATTTTTTTAGACACTCCAATGCGTGGAATATTAGGCATCAGAACAATAAATCTGCCAGGCAGGGTAAAGCATGTTGTCAGTTTTGCGCCTTTTTCATAAATAGGCTCTTTGCTGACCTGGACTAAAATAGGTTCATTTTCCTTGAGAATTTTGCTGATATCTCTCTTTTGGGTGACTTTTTTTTCTATTTTTGGTTCATCTTCATCGTCTTCAAGCTGTTGGCTGATCTTTTGCATAGCCAATTCTCTATCGATTTCTGAAATATGTAAAAAGCCAGCTTTTTCTTGGCCAAACTCAATAAAGGCTGTTTGAATGCCAGGCAAGACCTTAGTTACCGTTCCTTTGAAATAGGCACGCTCAAGGACTTCATGTGTGGGCGCAGAGAAATAGATGTTTTGTAATTTGCCGTTTGTAATGATTGCTATCCGTATTTCCCACGGATTATCATTTATAATAATTTTTTTCATAGTTAAATTAAGTAGAGGTTATAATGCTTTATATTTAATATAGATTAATTGTGCAATATTGGGTAGAAAAATGGTCAAAAATGTGTTAGATTCTGTTCAACATTGGGTAAATTGAAGTCAAATATATATTTTTAAGGATGGTTCTAATGAAAAAAGCGTCTCTTTTGGTCTTAGCTCTTGTTGCACTATTGCCCGGCTGTTGCTGCCGTAAAAACCAAGAATCAGTAAATAAACCAGTTCGTAGAAATAACGTTGAAAAATACATGCAAACGGATGTGGCCGTAGAAGAAGAAAATGTAGATGGAGACGAAGATGGTTCTCTTGATGAAGTAGACTTTAATATCGATCTTAGCGATGAAGATTATGAAGAGCTTTTAAAGGCGCTTAAAGATAATGTGGATGAAGATGTGGATGGCGATGGTCTAGGCTATATAGCTGAAGAAGATTCTGATGAAGAAGATGCCGATGAAGAAGATTCCGAAGAGATGGCATTTAATTGGATAGATTCACAAACAGATGATGAGTTTAAAAAACTATACTTCTCATTCAACCACTATGGTATTAGAGCTGACCAAAAAACAGCACTCGCATACGATATTGAGCAAGTTAAACAATTAGTTGCTGAAGCTGGTAATGTACAGCCAACTATTGTGATTGAAGGACATGCGTGTCAAGAAGGTACTCCTTCCTACAACTTAGCATTATCAGAAAAACGTGCGAAAAATGTAGCGGATCTTTTTGTAGCAGCTGGTGTTGATCAACGCTTGATTAAAGTTGTTGGTCGTGGCCAAGAATGCCCAACTGTTATGAATGGTAAAGTGGTTAATGGATCTCGTGAAGATCGTGCGCCAAATCGCCGTGTTGAAGTTCGTGTAATTTATACATAACATTGTTTATACAAGATTTCTGAATAGCGCTCCATGTACTTTGTATGTGGAGCGCTATCTGTTTTTTAGTATGTCTTTGACCAATTTCTTTAATTCCTGCGCAAAGTCCTTTTTATCCAATTTTTCAATCTTATTTTTATACGCTATCAGTTTATCCTTGTTTTCCAATACACGTGCAATCAGTGGAGCAACCATATTGTGTTCTGTTATGGATGTACCAAAAAGATGCTTTTTTATAAAATGATGGTTAAATTCTTCCCAAGAAATAGGGGTTGAGGTAGCATCAAGAAACAATGGAAGATTCATGTATAAGGCTTCGCAGATGCTTAACGTTCCAGATTTTGTGATCAAAAGATCAGATAATTGCATATAGTCGGCAATATTTTTGGTAAAGCCGATTATAAATAGATCTATGTGGTTTGGAACAAAAAGCTGGGCAAGGTCTTTTTTGCTTTTTTCATTTTTTCCAACGCAAACAATAAGATTAAATGATTGTTGTAGAGTAGTTAGTTGTGCTGTGTATTGCTTTATGTCGTCAGAACCGAGCGATCCCATCAGCAGCATAACGGTGGGCTTGTTACCATTAATCCTGTATTTCTGTTGAAGATCGTGTTTGTTTTTTAAAAGAAAGAAATCTCTTCGTAATGGTGAACCGAGAATATGGATATGACTATCTGGTATGTGTGCGTTGCGTATTGGCTGCATGATATCAGGATCATTAAATGGCAAACATAAGTAAAACTGTTCATAGGCTAGATCAGCAATACCTATAATATAAGGAGTTACATCCAAATCAGTTGGCATGAGCACAAATGGAATATTAAGTTCCTGTGCTACATTAAGGACCATATTGTTAATGATGGGGATAACTGAAATAATCAAATCTGGTTTTGTTGTAGTAAAGTAATTCCGTAATAATGCCATTATTTTTTCTTTTTGAGATTGGAGATACCATGTGCCAATGCCATAAATCCATTTCAGCAGCAGAACATGTTTTCCTGGTAATAAAGCATTATACATCTGTTCGCTTGAGTAGTTTTCAAATGTTAAAAACTTGAAAGGATCAATAGAAAAAAGTATTTCGGTAAAAGCGTGACAGAGCTGAACATCATAATCAGCATGTAAATAGTCTTTCATAGCTTCACTTGCAGCAGAATGTCCACCGCCACCAAAACTTGTTAAAATAATAATTTTCTTTTTCATGGGTAATTTTTTAATATTGGTTTACAGGTGTTTATTTCCGCTTGATCATATAATCTTATTTTCTTATGTAATCGTTTATAAGGTTTATTAAGGAAAAAGAATCGTAATTTTTTTACAAAACAGGATCGCAGTTTTATATATTTTTTGGTTAGAACGCCCATTTTGGGATGAACCACACATGCTTTGACAGCGATATTTTTGACGTCCTTATTCTGTGCAATTGCTCTTTTGACAATATTCCACTTTACAATGGCAATACGATCTTTTTCTTTATAAGAAGCTTGTGAAACTTGTTTTAAGGCATTATTAAAATTATATAATAAGTCATCTTTGTAACGATCAAATCTGACAATATAGGTAGCACTTTTTTTATTTTCATGTCTGGAATAACAAATAATATAGATAGTGTTATGTGCGCTATTGATGTCTATATATTTTTGTACTTGTTCAATAGTAAGCCCGGTAGTTATGGGTAAAATTCCTTCTTCAAAAAATTCTCGTGCAGCGGTTATAAGAGGATGAGTTTCATTTTTTTCTTTGCCTCCTCCAAAGTCATCATATGTTCCACGAGAATTTCCTTCTGCTTCTCGAGCCAAAATAAGGTATTTTGTATTGTTATAGGTAAATACCGGAAGCACTGATGCACTGGTAAAATTAAAGTCTGTTAAATATTCTTTTGCGTGAGTAATGCTCGATGCAAAGTATGATAGCAAAAAACCTAAGAGCATTGCTCGACAATTGATTTTTAGCATAATTTTGCCTATGTTTTTATGTTATTTGCTATCTACCCAATCCCAAAATCTATCCCACCATGATGGTCTTTGCGGAGCCAATTTGCGTTGCGGTAATCTTGGCTGTTGAACAGCAGCTCTTTGTGGAATTTTTGCCGCAGGTGTTGCTTTGACTGCTGGCGCAACAGCTGCTGGTTTAACAACCACTGGAGCTTGAGCTGGTGATGGAGTTATTCGTTGTGGTGCTGGCATTGGTGCCGGTGTAATTACTGGTTTTCTGGTGAATTGATCGTAACGTCTTATTTTGTTATTTACATCTTCCTGATATGGCTTATTCATAAAAAATGGTCGTAGTTTTTTTACTAACCAAGGTCGTAATGTGATTGTTTCTTCAGACCATTGTTGGCCATAAAGCGTAAGCGGGTTTTTACATAATGATCTACGTGGAGGGCATAGCACAAGTGCTGTTACTGTTCTGCCACTATTTATAGGATCATTGTTGATGAGTGTTTCAATGGTTTGCCAGTTCACCAGAGCAATGCGATCTTTTTCTCTTGAATGACGATTTTTTGTATTTCTTAAGGCAGTATAGAAATTTTTGAATAATGCATCTTTATAAAGGCTAAAATCGGTAATATAGATGATACCGCTAGAAAAAGCTATGACATGGTGCGTATTATTTGATGCTACATCGATAAATTTGATTGTATTTGATAAAGAAAGACCACAACTGTCTTTTAAAATAGCTTCTTCATAAAATTCACGTGCAGCTGCAAAATAGTATGGTTCAGGCTCATTTTTAAGTGGTCCAAAATCATAATCTCTGCTTCCCCCAAAATCATCATATGTCCCTTTATCTTTTGATCTGCCTCTTTCACTTTCTCGCGATAAAATCAAGTATTTTATACCATTGCTATCAGTAAAAAAAGGAAGAACTGATCCTGCTCCAAAGCGATAGTTGATTATTTCCAATGGTGTTTGGGTTTGTTGGTGTGCTTGCGGAAGTTGTTGAAGTTGAGGTTGTTGTTGACCTCGCGCAACTTGCTGTTGAGGTGCTTGTTGAGGTCGTTGTTGTGCTTGCGGAGTTTGTCTGGCAGGAACAGGTTGCTGTTGCAATAGTTGTTGCTGTGCTTGAGCTTTGTTGCGCTGTCCGCCTTTTGCCAGAATAGGATTGTTGGTGATGATATTCAACAAGAACGCTAATGTAAATATTACATTTTTAGTTTTTAGCATGATACTATTCCTTATTTTGATTTTAAAAAACTCAGATAGCATTATTATCTAAAATATAAGCAGAAAATAGCAATAGTTTATACAAGAGTTATTTTTCTATTTGCCTACGCAAAATTCACGAAACACAGCATCCATACCAGCTTCGCTTATTGTTTTTCCGGTTAACTCAGAAAGTGTGGTTAGTGCATCATGTAAATGATAAGAAATGATTTCATAGCTGATATTATTTTCTGTGAGCATGGAATTTATAATGGTAAGGTTACGCTCAAGTGCAAGAAGAGCATTAAAATGGCGTTGGTTAAGTAAGAAAGGAGACCCAATAGATGCAAATAATGTGTTAATTTTGTGTTGAATTGCATCTTCAACGATATTTATGCCAGTTTTATTGATGCTACTGACGGAATAGATTGTTGTGTGTTCGAAAATTGAATGATGGTGTTGTTTTAAATCTAACTTATTAGCAACAACAATAATCTTATCACCATATTTGCTTAAAAGATCCTGATAAACAGCTTGTTCTGCTGGTGAAAGTTCTTGTGATCCATCAAATACTAATAAAATAATATCTGCTTTGTATGCTTGCTCATGAGATTTTGTTATGCCTATTTGTTCGATAATATCATCTGTTGTACGCAGACCAGCAGTATCAATCAATGTCCAATAATTACCATTTTTATACAATCCAGCTTCAATAACATCGCGCGTGGTGCCTGCAATGTTGGTAACAATTGCGCGTTGTGCATTAAGTAGGGCGTTAAATAGCGACGATTTACCCGCGTTAACAGACCCGATAATAGCTATACGAATACCATTTCTAATATGTTGCTGCTGATTAAATGTATTTTTGAGTTGAGTAGTTGTTGTAAAAATATGTTCGATGATTTCTTTGATTTGTGTATTAAATTCCATGTTTTCTTCATCAAGAAATTCAAAACTTGCATCAGAAAGAGCGAGAGCCTTAATGAGTTGTTTTTCAATGGAGGTAATCCATTGAGTAAAACTACCTTCCAGCTGAGAAAGAGATTGTTTAAGGGCAAGCTGTGTATTTGCATGTATAAGATCGTTAATCGCTTCGGCTTGCAAGATATCTATTTTATTATTTTGTACTGCTCTGCGAGAAAATTCGCCTTCTTGTGCGAGACGTGCCCCTGCTGTAATTGCAGTAGAAAGAATGTTTTGAATAATAAAAGGATTATTATGGCAAGTAATTTCTACTGTATCATCGCCAGTAAACGTATGAGGTGCATGCATTACCAAAAAAAGTACTTGATCAATATGATTACCATCAGCATCCACAATATGACCATAATGGATGGTATGAGTTTGTTGAGTGCTGATTTTTTTGTTATGCGGTAAAGCGCTGATTGCATCAGCAACAGTTTGTGCATTATTGCCTGATAATCGCAATAATGCAATTGCACCACTTCCTTGTGGAGTGCATTGCGCAATGATAGGTTGATCGGAAATGATATTGTGTGTGGCCATAGACATTGTTTTTATCGGAATTTTACCGCAATAGATTAGGGAGTTGGAGTTAAAAAAATAACCTTGAGATCCTTAATCTCTTGCTTATATTGGTTGCGCAATGAAGAAATAATCAAATGTGCAAAACTGCGAAATAATTGTTTTTCATGCATTGCATCAGCAACAAGCGGCATGTTAAACGTAATTTTTAAATTTTTACCAACAACTTCTGAATTGAATTGGATAGAGTTCATATTCAGTAATTCTAAAGTTTTTTTAAGCCAATTATGTGCACTTGCAATCATAGTATCATTCCATGCAGTAGGAGTGCGGCGTGGTTTTTCTTGTGTGCTAACTGCATGAGTAGATGGTGTTTTTTCTTGCGCTATATGCGATCTTGTTTGTTGGTTAGTAGTAGAATGAGGGGTTGGAGTTTTGCGTTGTTGAGCAACCTGTTTATTTTCCGGTTTATTATCCATAGCTTTAGCAGTAGGAGCAGAAGATGGTTTTTGTGATGGTTGAGATACAGGGCTGCGATGCTCTTCTGTTTTTTCTACTGATTTATTTGCTACTGGTTTTGCAGGTGTAGGGCGGCATTCTTTTATTTCTTGGCGTGGTTTTTGAGCAGGTTTTTCATGAATAATGGGCTTATCGCCAAAAAAAATGCCAATTTTTGCTGATTTGGTTGTCATACCAAAAAAATTTTTTTCTTCTTTTTCAAAAATTTTTATTGAAAACTCTTTTGGATTTTCTGCTTGATTCCATGCTTTTTCGATAGCTTTCATTATTGATGATGCTTGCTCAATGATAGATTTCATGAAATATCCTGTGTGAAGATAAAAAACTGATTCTCTTTTTAATTATATCGTTTTTTGAGAATATGGCTAATTTATGAGGATTTTAAGAGGAAAAAAGGAATAATTTTGGAGCGAGAAACGGGACTTGAACCCGCGACCTTTGCCTTGGCAAGGCAACGCTCTACCAACTGAGCTATTCTCGCTTAAAGATCTGCATATTATTTAATCAATATTATACTCAAAAGCTTCTTAAATCTTTACGGGAATACCCGTGCGAAATATAATAGAGCATGGAGTTAATACATTGATAAGTTACCATGAGTATAATTTTTGTCAATAAAAAGGCGTTTTATGATAGATTATTTTGTTGGAATTATAAAAGAAGTACAAGAGCAAGAAATTGTTCTCGATATTGGAATAATGGGGATTTCACTGCAGGTGCCACAGGTGCATAGTTTTACGAAAGATGCTTCAGTGAAAATATATAATTATCTTCATTGGAATGCAGAAAATGGTCCCAGTTTGTTTGGTTTTGCCACGCCACTTGATAGATCGGTATTTAAGATAATTATTAGTTGTTCTGGAATTGGGCCAAAAATAGCTTTGGCAATATTGGCAGATTTGGGAACGAATAGTTTTTTGCAGGCAATTTCTACGGGAGACGATCAAGCGCTGAGTAAAGTCAGTGGGATTGGCAAAAAAAAGGCAGAACAAATCATTGTGCAATTAAAGCATAAAGTGGCTCATTTTATTGAATCTGGAACAGTTGATATGAGTGATATGAAAGATCTAGCACATTTTAATGACGTTTCTTTAGCGCTGCAATCACTTAATTATTCGAGAGTAGAAATTGGTAAAGCAATGGAATATGTAAAGAAAAATGCAAAAGGGGATAACATTACGTTTGATGTATTATTGCGTCAAGCGCTTTCTTATTTGTCTAAGCAGCTATGAAAGGCATCTCTGGAAGATATAAAAAAGCTCAGTGTTTTACTGAGCTTTTTTAGTTTAATTAATTATTTTCATTATCATCTAATGGCATGCCGGCTCTGGCAAAAAGCTCCTGAAGTTTTTTTTGACAAGCAGGATTTCTGAATGCTCCTGGCATAAGTTCACAAGCAGCTTTCGCTGATGCAATATCTTGAAAAAGTGTTTGGCTTTCGAAAAACGCTCGTTCCGCATCTTTTGTTTTTGTAGAAGCTTCTTGGAAATCATTAGCTAGTTTTACTGTTTTATTGTTTTCATCTTGAAGTTGCTGACTCGTTGATTTGATATTTTGAATTTCTTTTTCTTCTTCTGTTAAAAGCCCTAATTTTTTTCTGAGTTCATCAACTCCAAATGCTACTCCGCGATCGATATACTTAAAGCCAAGAACTACGGTTTGTTCGGCAGCAGCTTTGGTTGCATAGCCTGTGAATGTAGCACTATCTTCTTGTATCTTTTTTAAATCAGCATTGTACTGTGTCTTTGATTGCCAATATCTTTCTCGTGCTGCATTAAGCTCTTCAGCTGATATTCCTGGTCGCTGGCCTTGATTCTCTGGTGCAGCTGGTGGAGCAGCTGGTGGTCCCTCTCTTCGATCATTATCTTGAGCATCTTCTTGTTGTCCTTGAGCTTGATCTCCAGGCTTTTCTGGAGCATTCATTGAATGCAAAGATGTTGTTGAAAAAACGATAAATGCGGATAATAAAAACAATGTCTTATTCATCTTATTTTTTTTCTTTATTAAGAAGTTTTCGTAGCTTTTCTAATTCTTGTTGGCTTTTTTGATCAGTTTTTGTTGTATGTTCTTGCAGATAGACTTGGTATTCAGCATGTACTTTTAGGCCTTCATATGCATTAGTCTGGTCCTTTTTACATTTTTCCAATTTTTTATTGAAAGATTTAGCTATTTTTTGTACTTCACCACTTACTGCATCTTCTGGCATTAGTCTATCTGTAAGTAACGTAAATGCAGTTCCAATAATATTATTTATGAATTTTTTTAATAATTCTCGTTGAGCATATTCAGCTGTTCCTATGAATGTTGCATCAAAAGGAGAATATTCCTTCAAAAATTGTGACGTGTTGTTATATTGATCTGTTTTGGTAGTAAGATTAGTAAATTCATCTTCTTCTTTAGTTCTGTTTTGTGGTTTATTTCCTGTGTCATTATCAGTTAATTTTTTACATAATTCGTTCAAAATTGCGTTGTTTCCAGTTTTATCTGGATGTAAGAAAAGCATTGCTTTTTTATAATTCGCCCTATTTCCTTGTGTCAACTTTCGACCTTCTTCTATCAGATCATCCATATTGAAATTTTGACCAGCTTTTAGGTCGTCAATTTTTCTTCTAAACTCATCCATGGATAAAATATTAGAAACCGCAAGCATGCATAAGCATGACAATAACACATGTTTGTATATGATCATTGTTCATTGCCTTTCTTATGATTTTCTTTACGTATTTCTAACAATAGATTTCTAGAGTTACGGCTGATGTTTTCAGCCATTGCATCAAACTTCTTTTGTTGAACTGTTTCTTGCTCTATTTTTTTTTGTGTTTCTGCATGGCTTGCTTGGGCAGCTATCATTTCTTTGATTTTTTCTTCATTCTGCTCTTTTAAAAAGGCAATTTTTTCTGGCTCTTTTTTTCTCACCTTAGCTACTTGTAAAGCTATATTTTTTCCTGCTAAACCGACTGCGTATAATCCCATATCCTGTAACGGAAGATCTTTATTAAGGTCAATTTGGGGAGGCAGTATTTCAAATTTGTTTACTGTTAGCTCACCAAGCTCATTCCAATTGTTGCTTTCATACGTAATATCAAAGCTGAAAAAAATACCACTTTCTATTGAAACAGAATGTATTAAAGTATAAAGAGCTATACCAATAAGAAACATTTTTTTCATGATTACTTATTCAATTGAGCTGCTAGCCATGCTTCTTTTTCTTTCATAATCTTATCGGTACTTTCCGTATAATGATCATAACCAAGAAGATGGCAAATGCCATGGCATAAAAGTGTGCGTAAATGTTCGTTGATTGTTTTATTTTCTTGTTCACACAACTCTTTAATGTATTCAAGAGAGATAATTAAATCGCCAACATTTTTATCGTCTTCAGTTTCTGCAACAATTGTTTGACCGGCTTGTAAGTCCGGATGAAACGGGAATGATAAAATATCAGTTGGTTCATCTTTGCTACGAAAATCTCTGTTAAAACATTGAATTGCTTGATTATCAGTTAACAAGATACCCAAATCAAAATCTTTATATCCCATTAAAGCAAGGATTTTTTGGGCATCGTTTTGAAATTGTTCCATATCAAGAGATGTAATGCATTCTTCGTTATTTATATTAACCATTATAATTACCTATAATCCCAGTCTTTATTTTATTTCGACTAGGAAATCCAATAAACCAAAAAAACCAAAGATTATTTGTATATTTTATACGCTTTATATTGTATTTCAGTATGATTAAAGTTGAATAAAAATCAAGTTTGTATAAATTATTTTTATCCTATTCCAATATTACTTGTGCGTTCCATAATTCATTTTCTTGAACTAACTGAGAGCTTTGTGATTCATATTCGTGGTAGTTAATAGCAAGTGATTGAGTAACTCCGCGAATAAGTTGATCATGTTCAGCCAGTGCATCACTTATGGCGCTATTTCTAGTAAAAATATGCATAGTAGCAATAGGAGTCTTTAAAGATAGCTGTTGTTCTGATTTAAGTTTGCGTACCTGTGTTGCTATTGCAATAACAGAATTCATTACATCTCGCTCATTCTCAAAAATATAAGGAATTTGAATCTCTTGATAACGTGTTTGATGTAATGATGGTATTTGTTCATGATTTTTATAAAGTTCTTGATACAATGCTTCTGTTATGTGTGGTATGTAGGGAGCGTATAATTGCAATATGCGTAATCCTGCATGGTAAAGGGTCCAGCGAGTTGATTCAACTTCATGCATTGCATATTGATCGAGATTAAATAATTGATTTTTAATTAATTCAAGGTAGTTATCGCAAAAATCATTCCAGAAAAATTGTTCAACGGTATCACGTGCAAGGCCATATTCTTGTTGCTCAAAATAATACTGATATTTGGTAAAACATGCAGAGATAGTGTGTAACAACCATTTATTTATAGCTCCGATTTCACTAGGCGTGTGGAGTGATTTATTAAAATTAACTAAATGTGGTTCGGCAAAACGGAATGCGTTCCATAGTTTAGTAATTAATTTTTGTCCAATCAGTAACTGTTCTTCTGAGAACATCATGTCTTGACCAAGTTTACCAGATGCTGTCCAATATCTAATTGCATCAGCAGGATATTTTTCCAATAAGAGCAGAGGGTCCATTGCGGTGCCATCTTTTTTGGATATTTTTCCTTGTCCTTTATCGCTCAGTACGTGGCCTGATATGACAATGTCTTTCCATGGTGCTATGCCATGATGCATCCATGTTTTTACAATGGTATCAAACGCCCATGTACGAATAATATCATGTGCTTGTGGGCGCATGTCCATTCTAACCCCATGTATCACATCGTTCTCCATGGGGACCCCATTAAAGAGAGAAGATGACGGAGAGAGAAGGTTGTAACAGATATACGGAGTTAAAGATGATGTATTCCATGTATCCATTACATCAGTATCAGGTTTGATATTAGTGCTGCCGCATTTTGTGCATGGCCCATCAAAGGGCGTCTCTTGAGGATCAACAGGTAGCTGCTCAGGTTGTGCTAATAATATTTCATTGCAATCCTGGCAGTGCCAAGCAGGAAATGGAATTCCATAAAAACGCTGGCGAGAGATTCCCCAATCCCATGCAAGATTTTCTACCCAATCGGTGTAGCGAGATTTCATGAATGATGGATGCCAATTAATTTGCTCAGCCATATCTAAAAAATTTTGTTTATAAGGCAAGATTTCAATAAACCATTGTGGCAATATGGTAAATTCAATAGGTTTTTTGCAGCGTTCATGAACGTTAACTGAGTGCGAAATTGCTTTTTGAGCCAGAAGAACATTGCTTTCGCGTAATTTTTCAATTACTGTAGCGCGGGCATCAGCTACTTTAAGTCCACTTAAAAAGCCTGCAAGTTCGGTACATTTTCCATCTAAACCGATAACGTTTCTGTATGCTAGATTGTGTTTTTTATACCAAATAACATCTGTTTTATCGCCGAAGGTACACACCATTACTAGACCACTTCCCTTTTCAGGATCAACAAGTTCATCTTGTAGGAGTGGAACTGATTGACCAAAGAGAGGAACAATCGCTTTTTTACCATATAAATGGCCATAGCGCATATCGCTGGGATTATATAAAACAGCAACGCATGCAGGTAATAGTTCCGGACGTGTTGTTGCTATAACAAGGTCATTGCCATCGGAATCTTTAAAAACAATATCGTTAAAAGATGATGGAAGCTCTTGATCATCAAGTTCTGCTTGAGCAACGGTAGTGCGGCAGGTGGTGCAATAAAGTGCTGGTTCTTGTTTGCGATAAATATATTGTTTTTTATAGAGTTCAATAAATGATTCTTGAGAAATTTTACGTGCTTGATCAGATATTGTTGAATAAGTATAGTTCCAATCAGCAGAAAGACCCATTTTTTGCCATAATGTCTTAAATGTATCGGCAGCATTATGTGATTCCTCTATACATAATGCTATAAAATCTGAGCGAGACATTTCATGTCCGCGAACATTACGCTTTTTTTCAACATATCGTTCAGTTGGAAGACCGTTATCATCAAAGCCAAAAGGATAAAAAACAGAAAAGCCATTCATGCGCTTATAGCGAGCAATGATATCAGTTTGCGTGTATGAAAAAATATGACCAATGTGCAATGTACCCGAGACAGTAGGCGGAGGCGTATCTATGCTGAATAAGGCGCCAGGGTTATTTTCGATGGCATATGTTTGTTCTTTTTGCCATTGCTGTTGGGCAATTGCTTCACATTGTTGATGGTCGTATCTTTTTTCCATGATGACTCTAAGTTATACGGTTTCAATAGGTCAATTTCTATCTAAATATACAATGTTTTTGAATAAGCGGCTAGCCAATCTATCATTTTTCTATGAGAGCATTTGCAACAAGCATTAGGTCTTGAATTTGACCCTGCTCATAAATAGGGATAAACTCATAACATAAATAAAAAATTTGTTTTATGAGTTTATCCCTATATGATTACACTACATACAGCCGAAATGTTTATTGGTATTATTACTTTTTTTATTGCCTATCTTGTGGTGATTACAATTTCAAATGTATTTCGAGCATGGGTAGCATACGAAGTGGGTGATGATACGGGTGTTCGCTTAGGATACCTTACTTTAAATCCTATGCATCATATTGATCCAATTGGT
Organism: Candidatus Babelota bacterium; assembly: GCA_039809905.1. Taxonomy (GTDB): domain Bacteria; phylum Babelota; class Babeliae; order Babelales; family Vermiphilaceae; genus SOIL31. Next base: position 662,948 of record JBDHVY010000001.1, read on the forward strand.
CTTTTTTTCTTGTTTATGTTTTATTTTGGATGGGGACGTATGGTTCCAATTAATCCGTTACTCATTTCTGAGCCATATCGCACGCTGAAACTAATAGTAGCATATCTTTCTGATTCTTTTATGAATCTTTTGCTGAGCTTATGTGGAATTATATTATTGCTGGGCATTTTTGATGCAAATATTATAGGTGCAATGCGTTATATGGTATTGACGTATAATGTCTCTCATTTGGTTATTGCAAATATGTATCCTCAGGTTTCATCATTTGCTATTTCTCTTGGATTTATAATATTTGCTTTTGTATATCTTAATGTAGTACTTGGAGTATTGCATTTTATTATTAACTTCAGTAATTGTTTATTATTTGTTTTGGCAGATCGTTCTTATAAAGTTGCGCAATATGCACAATACATAACAATTGGTTTACCTATTATTCTTATTTTGTTTTTTTCGCCATTGTTGCGATTGTTATCAGTGCATTTGATTTCGTATCTAGGTCTTATTATTGCCCATGTAATTGGTATAGCTGGATAAATTATGATGAATATTGAAAAAATAATAGAACAACTATCTGCAGGAACAGTTAACATCTATTCTGAAAACGAACTTGTTACTGCAATAAAAAATGAAAAAATACTTACGGTAAAATTAGGGGCTGATCCTACTGCGCCTGATTTACATTTGGGGCATGCGGTTGTTTTCTCTAAATTAAAACAGTTCCAGGATCTTGGGCACAAAGTGATATTCTTAATCGGTAATTTTACCGCACAAATTGGTGATCCAACAGGGCGAGATAAAACTCGACCACCGCTAACAGCGCAAGCAATTCAGCATAATTTACAGTCTTATTTTGATCAAGTTGGCAGAATTTTAGACTCATCAACAATAACTATCGTATATAATGCAGATTGGTTAAGTACGTTAACGAGTGCTGATCTTGTTGGTTTACTTGCTAAAGTAACTCTTGCTCGTATTGTTGAACGTGATGATTTTCAAAAACGTATCAAAAATAATGAATCAGTCAGTATGCATGAATTATTATACCCTATTTTTCAGGCATATGATTCTGTTGTACTGAAAGCTGATGTTGAATTAGGTGGTACTGATCAAACATTCAATCTCTTAATGGGGCGTTTTCTGCAAGAACAATATGGCCAAAAGGGACAAATTGCCATCACTATGCCATTGCTTGTTGGTTTAGATGGTGTGCATAAAATGTCAAAATCCTTAGGTAATTATGTTGGTTTAAACGAACCAGCACATCAAGCTTTTGGAAAATTAATGTCTATGTCAGATCAATTGATGTGGCATTATTTTGAACTGCTGCTTCATAAAACTGCACAAGAAGTTAAACAGATGCAAGACGATATCGCCTCTGGCTCTCTACATCCCATGAATATTAAAAAAGATATGGCTCAAGCTATTGTAGCACGTTTTTGGTCTGCTGATGAGGCAATAGCTGCACGAAATCAATTTGAAGCATTATTTCAGCAGCGTGATTATTCTCAGGCGCAAGATGTGCAGTTGCCAGAAAATACAGCCAATCCACTATGGATTGTTGAACTGCTCAAGATTTTAGATGCAGTGAAAACGTCTTCTGAAGCTAAACGATTAATTGAATCAGGATCTGTGCATATTGATGATAACATTATTAATGATTTTAAAGCTATTGTTGCTTACAAATCTGGTTCTATTATCAAAGTTGGCAAACACCGTATTTATAAGATTAAATAATATTATATGGATGCTATCGTTAAATCAGGATTTTTACTTGTTAATAAGCCAGTAGGTGTTAGTTCCTACGGTTGTATTGGTCGTATAAAAAAAATTATATACCAAAGTTATCAAGGGTCAGGTCGTCTCAAAATAAAAATTGGACATGCAGGAACATTGGATCCATTTGCATCAGGCTTGCTAATTGTTGCCATAGGTCGTGAGGCAACACGGCTTATATCAAACTTTATGGTTATGGAAAAGACCTATATTGCTACTGGCAAATGCGGCGAACTAACTGATACGCTTGATTGTACAGGAACTATCGTATCTACTGCTGATTATATTCCATCGCAAGAAGAAATAAAACAATCATTGGAAAGCTTTGGATCTTCTTATGAACAAATTCCTCCTCTTTATTCTGCGTTAAAGCACCAAGGAAAACCATTATATGCGCTGACCCGTAATAAAATAATGGATAAACAAGATTTGGAAGAAATAGCAAGCAATAAGCGCAGAACGATTCAAATATATGATAAAAAGTTTTTATCGTATGATGCTCCTTTTTTTACTATTCAAGTTCGTGTTTCTCATGGTACTTATATCCGCACACTTATCAATGATATTGCCAGTAGAGCTGGTAGTTGTGCTACAACATATCAACTTTCACGCACTTCCATTGGGCAATTTGATCTTGATCGGGCAATTGACGTATTTCAACTCAATACTATTGATGATCTTAATCAGAACATTATTTTTATTTAACTCCATGTTTATTATGTTTTGCCTGTAATAATTGTTTTTTTAATCCCATGCTTCATTTCATTGTTCATGGAGCTCTCCTATTTTGATTGTTTTTCTTATATTATCTCGATAAATCTTGTTATATCCCCTTGTCTTAATTCAATTTATTGAATTCCTGTTTATACTTTGTGTATTATAATTCTAGTGGAATATTTTATTTATAGAAGTAAGGAGCTTCATGGCTATATCACGGATAGGTAAAAGCGGATTTTTATTATTGTTAACAGTATCGAATATAATGCCTGGATTCAAACGCAGGCCAATGGATGGGAGTAGTACGATGTCTGTGATACAAAAAAATGTGGGGAATAATTTCAAAATGGATATGTATGAAAGCAATGGCAATATTGTTGTTAAAATGGATCTTCCTGGTATTAAACAGAATGATCTTAGCGTAGAAATAGAGGATGGACAGCTGCATGTTTTTGGCGAACGTAGAAAAAAAGAAGTGATTAAACAAGAGCATTATTATCACAAAGAAACAGAATATGGTTCGTTTGATCGGCTTATCTCTTTACCAAATGATATTGATAAGAGTGGTATGACGTATGAAATAGCAGATGGAGTTTTAACAATTGTTATACCAAGAGAGTAAAGATTACGTGGTGGAATAATATTTATATAAAAAAAGGGGGATGCGCGATGCTTATTAAGAGAGAAAAAAAAATGTGGGAAAGAGTTATACAAAAAGTAACAAGAACTATTCTACAAGGATTGTATATCGGGTTGTTTGTATTTTTATTATTGCCGTCTTTCAAAATTGAAGCCAAAAGTGCTTCACCTGCTTTGCAAGGAGAACTTGCAAAAGCTCCAACTAAATCAGCTGGAATATTAACTGATGAATATGTTCAGACAGAAGCGCATTTGCAAGTTGATGAAGTAAAAGAAGAAATGTCAAAAATTAATCTTCGACTTCCTGGTGTTCCATCAAAGCGTTCACTTAGTCCAAACCAGATGGTTACTCCTTATTTAAATATTATTTCTGCAGTAATTAATAAGGAAGTTGAATTAAAAAATACGCATTATGCCTTTTATAATGCAAGTAATAATGAATGGCGCGTTCCACAGGATTTATATAAAAAATTATATATTCACTATAAAAAGCCGGGATCTCAACTTAATGATTTTGCTTTTGTGCGATTTGGCGGAGCCAAAAGTATAAAGGCGCAAGATTTTTTAAATGAAAATATTGCAAAATGGGGAGGTGTTAATGACAACATCCAGGAAGTCAAAGAAGTGGTAATGTCAGTTAACCTTGCATTATTTGGTAATGTTGGCTTTCCAGGTGAATGCACATGGAATTATTTTATGGAAGCAAAAAGCCATACAGATCCATCCCCTCAGAGATATTATGAAATTGTAAAAGCTTTCGGTGTAACATATGACATAGAATTATTGGCAAAAGAAACAAAATCCTTAGCGGCTATGCTTTATAATGCCTCTGAAGAACAAACATTATATCAGTTTTTTGTGCCAATAAATAAAGTTGATGAAGTTGCTTATATTGCATGGGTTCTTGGTTTTCCAGCACATCCCAAATCAATAGATCTTATGGAACGAGTGATAGGAAAAAAGCCACATATTGGTAAACATACTGTCCCTGCGGTACAAGGTGTAATGAAGCGATTTAAAAAAGATAAAGATAATAGTGTTTACAAAGAATTAATCAAACTTGCTGCTGATGGAGAGTTTGGTATGAGTGGTTTCATGGAAGGAATGCGTAATGATCCTTTTTCAATAGAAAATCTTAATGAAACACAAGGGCGTTTATTGGTAACAAATCCAATGTTTCAAAATCCTTCTTCTGGCGTTAAAGTTTTTACCTATTTTACCACACCAAAAAAAATTCAAGAGGATTATAATAGAAAACTTGATGCTTTAGTACAGAAAGTTGTTTCTCAAGAAGCAAGCAAAACAGCACAACAAAAGGCTGCAGATCAAGCTAAAAATGAGGCAACTTATCGTAGACTAGAAAAAGAAGCAGCCCAAGCCGCTGCTGCATCAGCAAAAAAATAAATAAAAAAATAAGTAAATAAAGGGGGGAGATGATAATGCGTATGTTAAAAATGAATGGAACGTGGCTGTTTTTATTGGCTTTGGTTATAGTGCCTTGTCATATGGCATTAGCAAAAGGAGGAAAGGCAGTTGCAGCAAATCCACAAAATGCACCAATAGCAAAGCCACAAGCTCCTCAGGTAAAACCTGCTGGTAAACCACAGGCACAAGCTCAAGTGCAACCTGCTAAATCTGTACCTCTTGTGAAAACGCATGAGAAATACACTCAAACTCAAGCATACTTAATGCGACCTGAGTTGGTAAATCTTGTGACTAAATCGTATAATGGCAATTTTTCAATTGTAAATCACATGGATGTTGTTTCGCGTGTTATGGCAGCAGAAGCTGAATTACGAGATACCCATTGGGCATTATACCATGGCGTTACCAATACTTGGACTGTATGGCAAGATACTTACACAGCCTTATTTAATCATTTTAATCCATCTATGGCAAAACAAGGAGATGCTGATTTTATTTATTTACGAACAAGAGGTAAGGAAAATATTAAAGCAAAAGATTTTTTGACCGGATCTCTTAAAAACTATGGACTTGTTGATGATACAGGAGCATTAAAAGGCTTATTATTATCAACGAATATTTTCCTTTTTGGTAATACTCCTGTTAGCGAAGAAAGTACATGGCTATATGTAATGAAAGAATTGTCACATGCCGAACCAGATAGAGCAATGTATGAATCAATAATGGATGAGTTTGGATTATCATATCAATACGTTGATGAATTAATGAAGTTGGTAAAATTATTAGAAGCAAAACAACAGACTTTACTACAAATATTTGTTCCTAAAAATCTTATTGATGATATTGGTTATTTGGCATGGACAAAAGGTATACCTGCTCATCAAGGCTCAATTGATTGGGTTAAAAAAGTTAAATTTAAAAATAAAGGCAAAGGAATAGGTCGTATACTTTCTGACTTAAAGAATAATTTTAAAAACAAACAAGAAAAAGATCCTTTGTTTAGAGATATGTTAAAGGATGTAGAAGAAGATGCTTATAGTATTGATGATTATTTGAGCAAGTGTTGTAGTAATCCAGCAAGCGTTCCTAATATGAATGAAGTTCAAGCGCGACTTATTTTCACTGACGATATTTTATTAAATTCAGCATCTGGAGTAAAAATGTATCGTTATACGGGGGTACCGTATAGAAAAATGAAAGAGTATAAAAAGCGTTTTGATGCGCTCATAAAAAAAATGGTTGTTTCAAAAAAATAATGATTTGAGGATCTGATGTAAAAATCAGATCCTTTTTTATTGTATAAAGTGAAAGAAACGCAGTGAAAATGAATGTGTATACTTTTTACAAAAAAATACAGCATATAGCTCTCGTGTTATTGTTAACTGGTGTTGGCACAATAATTACAAAAGGTGCAAAAAAGGTATTGTCTGAACCGGTCTATAATCTACCATTAGAACAAAAGCAAGTTATTCAAGATATCGTACCTGCTCAATCAAAAACTATCACGTCGAAAAAATTATCGCTTGAACAAATTCATGCTTTATCATCAGAACGAAAACAGGATACTCAAAGCTCTATACCAACCAGATCAACATCGATTATTCCAGCTCAGCTGACAACAGATCTTTTTACGCAATCGCAGGCGCATATGTCTGTACCTGAAGTAAAAAAATTAATTGCTGCAACCTATAATGTCAAACCATATCAAAAGCTTATAGATTCAATTGTTGCTCGTGAAAAAGAGTATGAATCAGAATATGTTTTTTATCATGGTATCGATAATATATGGCGAGTTCCACAGGATGTGTATACACGTCTGTATTTTCATTTTAATCCATCGCTTTCTGCCAAGGATTTTATATTTTTGCGCTTTGAAAATGTTCAAGGCCCTCAATCAATACAGAATTTTTTGGTGAGTCAGCTTAAATCAGGCGGCTTGATAAATGATCATACAATGGGATTGTTTCTTATTGCAGCTAATTTAGCTCTTTTTGGTAACGTAGGAACTGCACCTGAATGTACTTGGCAGTATTTTATAAAATCACGAGGTCATGAAATTCCCAATCGTTCTACCTACGAGAAAATTATGAAAGCGTTTGGCTTAACGAATAAATATATTGACGAACTAATGGCTCTTACTAAGTTATATGAAACTAAAGAAGAAACCATTTTACAGATATTTATTCCCAAAAATAAGGTTGATGCTATTGGTTATTTGGCGTGGATTAGAGGTATTCCTGCGCACCAAAAAACAATGGATTTAGTGTTAGAGAGTGTTAAGAGTAAAAAATTTCCTAAGACTGCTCCAGCGCTTGATTACTACAGTCAATTATTTAAAAAAGAACAAGAATCTAATCCTATATTTAAAAATTTAGTAGAGCATATTATATCGGGAGATTTTAATCTCAATTATTTTCTTAATTTTTATCGTAATAGACCAGATGATATAGAGGGTATTAATAATTTTCAAGCGCGTTTGGTAGTAACACCCGAAGTAATATTAAATCCATTATCTGGAGTGAAAATGTTTCGATATTCAACGGCAAAACCCGAAAAACTTAACGATTACGAGAAGAAATTAGATGCGCTTATTAAAAAGATTGTTGCTGAAAAGAAATAATCTTTAGCAACAGTGCTTGTGATTTGATTTCTCTTTATAAATACCAAGAGCTATTTGTTTTCTTTCATCTATCTGCTTGATAAATCTTTTTATATAAAACAGATGATTATAATACTGAGCAAAGTCAGTCTGAAAATCTATATTTCCATTAAGTACAAGCACTGGAAGATGTTGAACGGCTTCAGGGCTATTTCTATTTTCTATAAATAGGCTTTCTTTTTCAGCATATATGGTTTTGATGCTATCTAAGGAGATAGAAGCTTCACCTAAAGTATTATTTTTAAGGCGATTGTATGCAATTTCTGGCATAACGCGGACATAAATTATGCCATCGGGATGATCATGATGATGATCATTGCATGAAGCATGTTTTTGAATCCAATCGCCATATATCATGATGGTGCATGCAAGAGAGTCTTCTTGAAGCCGAGTTAAAAATGATACTATATCGGCGCCTAGTGTGCCATCAAGAAGAAGCATATGAAATCTCTTTATGTTTTTTAGTCACAATACAATCTTATCTTTTCATTTTCGCCTTTTTTATATTCTTGGTCAAGAAAATATGGGCGTAATTTTATACTAAAAAAAGGGCGTAATTGAATTGTTTGTCTTTTAAATCGTTTTGTTTTTGGATTCATAACTAATGCTTCTACTTCAATAATTTCATTTCTATCTTGCTGATTTATAACAGCTGATTTAAGATCCCGCCATTTAATTTTAGCGAGTCTATCTTTTTCAGCGTTTGTCCAGTGTCCTTTGCTTACGCCTTCTTTTTTATATCGCTCTATTTCTTTTGCACGAGCTTTATGAAAATTCTCAAAAAAGCGATCTTTGTAGGTATCAAAAGTGGTGATATACGTAACATTCCGAGCTTTTCGTTGATGTTTTACATCAGGGTTTGCTTCGCTTGAATAAGCAATAACAGCCCAAGTATTATCATTTTCTGCCTTAATAAATTCTGTTGCTTGTTCTAAATCCCATCCCAAAGTTCCTGAGAGAATGGCTTCTTGAAAAAATTCATGCGCAGCTGTTTCAATAGGATGTTCTTCACCTTCATCTCTGCCCCCACTAAAATCGTCATATTTATGCAATTTGCCAAATTTGTGTTTTCGACCATAAGCTTCTCGAGATAAAATAGCGTAAAGTTCGCCATCCTCAGTGATTGTTGGCAAAACTGAAGCTGAATAACAACGGTAATCAGCTAATGAAAATGTATCAGAAGATTGAACTTGTGATGGACAACTTGTTGATTTTAAAGCTTTTGATTTATCGCATCCGGTTAAACCAAGCGTCAAAATAAGGGTTAGAATAAGACTGTATTTTTTTAACATTACAAACCTCTATGTTTTGTTTATTTCATTTTGCATTTAACATAGCGATCTTGTTGTGGATTAAAAAAGAGTATTGCAAAAATAATGTTATAATTACTGCTTAATCGGTTATTATCCGTGTAATAAGCGGGTTAATTCCCGTGATTATTTCTCTGACATTTTTTATTTCACCTAATGTTGCCAGTCTATGAGCATGTATCTTTTCATCATCGCCAAGCAATATAACTTCATCACCGGTCTGTGCTGTTACATCAGTAATATCAATGATGGTCATGTTCATAGCAATCCGGCCAAGAATAGGAGCATAGGAACCATTAATGTGAACTGTTGTTTTATTAGAAAAATTCAATTTATAGCCGTCATAATACCCAATTGGAAGCAATGCAATACGTGTTGTTCTTTTTGTTTGATAGCTACCTGTATAACTAATATACGATCCTTTTGGGACTGTTTTAATATGAGCAATATGTGTTTTCCATGTCATAACCGGCTTAAGATCTGCTTTGTCTAATCCAAGACCATAAGCACCAATGCCTACGCGGAAAAAGTTAAAATGTTCTGGGTACGCTATTGTAGAATTGCTTGCTGAATTTCCCATGTGTATGTGGGTAGGAAAAATGTTGTTTTGATGTAATTGAGCAATGAGAGTATTAAATTGTTCAAATTGGTAAGAACTAAAAATAGGGTTGCTATCGGATGCTGAAAAATGACTATAAATACCGCTTATGGAAATATGGCTTAATTGTTGTAGTTGGCAGATAAACTCATAGGCATCTGTTGCAAGAATTCCCATGCGCGATAATCCAGTATCTATTTTTATGTGTACATTAAATTGATAGGAATATTTTGTGCCTATATTATTGAGATTCTGTGCGTATTCTAGATGATCCATCATAAAATGAATATTTTTGCCTACTGCGTATTCAGGGCTTACATCACTATATCCCAAGACCAAAATAGGTTTGGTGATATTTTGCAGTGCGAGAGCTTCAGAAAGCTGTGCAACGCAGATCCAGTCAACATATTCGTTTTTTTCGCAAAGATTAGCTATTTGCTGTAACCCATGTCCGTATCCATTGCCTTTAATGACGATGGCGAGCTTATTATGCAAGCCAATTTTATTTTTATAATAGGTGATGTTGTGATTGAACGCACTCGTGCTGATTTCTAGATAAGTTTGTGGGAGAAATTCTGTGCCAACAATAGGTATTTTTGGGTAGGATGGCATAAAGGCTTTTTGTAGGGTCATTACTTTCCAAAATAGTAAAAACAGTGATGAATACGGCATCATGATAAAAAAAATAGATGAAAAAGTCCATAAAAACAGCCTCTTTGTTTGCCAGATTGAATAATTTTTTGTATTATTAATTGAGTGAATAAAATATATTTTATTGCTATTTATTGAGATTTTTTAATGCCTCTTTTTTAAATTTTTCAACTCAGGACCCAATAGAGGTAATGGGAGATTGGGTTACAATATTTAGGATTTTTAATGATTAAGAAAAAAGATAAAGAAACCAAAGGCGAATTAATTTTTGGTATTCATCCCGTTGTTGAGCTTTTAAAAGCAAAGCGTCGTAAACTCATTTCTCTTTATACTACAAAGCCAACTCCGCAAGCATTCGAAGATATTCAAAAAGTATGGCCAAAATATCCTGTTCCTATACAATACGTTGCACGTGAAGTGCTTGATCGCATGGTTGGGACAACAGATCACCAAGGTGTTGTGGCATGGACGCAAGCATTTCCTTTCCGTAAAGTGTTTTTTGATCCTAAAAAACATAAGTTTTTGGCGATGATTGATGGAGTCCAAGATCCGCGTAATTTAGGTGGTATTTTGCGTTCAGCATATTGCACTGGTGTTGACGGTGTTATTGTTATTAAGCGTGGAGGTGCTCAATTAACTGGAGTTGCTATTAAATCAGCAGCAGGTTTGAGTGAACATCTTGAAATATATGCAGCGCAATCAGCGCAAGCAGCAATCACAGAATTGAAGAATGCGGGATACAATATTTATCTTGCAACTTTTGATGGTGAAAATGCGGCTACTTGCGAATACAAAAAATCTTTATGTATGGTTATTGGTGGTGAAGGCATGGGTATTTCAAAGTCAATTTTATCGTCCGGGACTCATGTAACATTACCACAAAAAGCCAGTGATATTTCCTATAATGCATCGGTTGCAGCTGGTATTTTATTATTTATAATCTCAAACAAAAAATCTTGAGAAATGGTGTATGTGCAACATTAATGTCCATAAGATTAAGATAATTGTTTTATCAATAATCTTTTTGCCATTTGTTGATCAAACTTTATTAGCATTCCAGCTTCCTGATAGCGAAAAAGTGCATCTATTGGGTGGAGTATTGAGGTTTGTTGATTGTCAAAATATACACAACCAAAAGATTGCAATTGATGATTGGGATAAAAATACTGTAGCGAGAAACCTATCAGTATCTTATGGCATAAAGCCAGCTTTTGGCTGGTTTTCTTCAGAATCTATACCAGTTGCTATACAAACAATAGCATTGGGCAAATATTTTTGTTTATTTGATTGTCGCACAGCTATAAAAGATAATATCTTAAATGGTCTATGCGAACCTATTGCAGTAGTATCTCCTTGTGGTTGGAGTGAGCAATTACAAAAAACAGGTTTTTGTTTTTATCTTAATGCTGCAACAAAAAACGAAACAAGGCTCTTTTATATAGCAAAAGTTGTTGGAGAAAGAGCCAATATGAGATTCTTCCATCAAGATCAAAATGAACCTCATAAAAGGCATATAGTAGATGATCAGAGCTGTATTAGGTCCTCGTGGGGTGGTGGTGTCGATAATGATATTAGTTATAGTGCAGCTCGATTGCCGAGTTTTTTGGAATGGATTAATTCCTCTATCTTTTATTTACGAAAAAATAATCACTTATCATTTGTTTCCTATGTTCCTGATATTGTTAAGAAATCCACAGAGATTCAATATCATTCAGATGGGCTTTCAGTAAAACAAGGACCTCTCTTTATTTATGACAGTCCTCATTGTATATATTCTGATAATTCAAAACAAATCCAATCAAAGTCATTACCTTTATTTTCTCAAGTAAGAAAACAAGATAGGTTTTTTAGGCCTAAGAAAAATATGACAATGCATGTAATAGGCCAATATATTAATAATAAAAAGCATATGGTATTATTTGATTGTACCCAATTAATGCGTAGTGCTGCCTATGAAGATTGTTGTAAGCCAGTAGCTGTTATTAATTCTGAATTGTCGAAAATAGATGGTTTAGGTATTTATGAATGGAGGGCTGATTCTGGGTATTTCTTTCATATACAGAAAATAGTTAATGATCATGCGATTTTTTATCATGGTAATTATCCGATTACCTTTTATAAGGATGTTAAAAAAGATAAAACAGAATTCTACAACAAACCAACCAAAGATTTTGATCAAGAATTTCCTATGCTTTGTGGTGGATCAACTTCTAATGAAGGCTTATCAAGCACGAGTCTAAAAATCACAGTCATATTGCCAGCTACAGTTAATAGGCATAGTAATACAATTCTGGCATCTCTATTGGCAGTTAATCTGCTTCTCTTTTCTGTAATAATATATGAACTAAAGTCTACACTTTAAGAAATATAAAATATAATTCACATACATAAGGTTAAAAATTTAAATTATTGACTATTTCATTTCCAAAAGAGTAATACATAAGCAATGGGGTTCAATATTGGGGTTGAAATGAAAAAAAGTCTATTAATTTTTTCTACCACAGCATTAATGTTTTTTGTATGTAAGCAAAATTCATCCCCTATCTTTTCGGTGAATTCATATCGATTTATTCAAACAGGTGTTCTATCTGATGATTATTTTTCTTCTGTTACTATGTATGCAACGCAGTTGCTTAATGATAATTATTCAACACATGGATTTATTACCCAATTAAAAAAAAAATTTGCTGTTTTGGATAAGATTGATGTGGCGTATCGACCATGTGGTACCTATATTATGATGCATACAGATAAGCCGCTGTGTTGCATTAATCAAGATCAGATACTTACAGTACACAATCAGCTTTTTCCAAAAGACTATTTTTCTTATCCTCTTCTTGATTCTCTTTCACATGTTACTATCGCTGAAAATTGTTTCTCAAAGATTGTGCCATTGATTCCTTCATTATTATCTGAATTGCCTGCTGACTTTAACCAAACATATGATCTTGAATTGCTTAACGAACATTGTCTTTATATGCGTAATAAACAAGAAAAAACTTTTAATATTATTGCTACGGCTACACAAAAAAAATTATCACCATTGCTTGCTCAATGTGCGCTTGTGAAAAAAAAACTTGCTGAGCGTAAAGATTTTAATGCAAAGACTAATTGGATAGCAGATATACGATTTGCAGATTATATAATTGCTTATAAAACATAGAATGCCCTAGGACTGAGGAGTTTAACTTGTCCTTGGTAGTTTTGACGAAGTAGGGTATGTAAATGGGGCTAAAACAAATTGGGGGGATATAATGGCGCGTTTAATCAAAGAGAATGTTATTACTGCAATTGATATTGGAACAACAAAAATTTGTGTTCTTATTGCTCGCAAAATGGGCGATCAGATAGAAATTATTGGTATAGGAAAATCTCCATCGCATGGTCTGAGTAAAGGCGTTGTTGTAGACATTGCAAAAACTATTAATTCCATTACTCATGCGGTTAAAGAAGCAGAAATGATGGCAGGTATGCCAGTAGAATCAGCATATATTGGAATTTCTGGTGCACATATCAGTTCTGTTAATTCAAGCGGTGTAGTGCCTATTAAACAAGGAAAAATTAAACAAGCTGATGTTGATGGTGTTCTTGATGCAGCAAAAGCAATAGCTGTTGCGGAAGGATGTCAAATTCTACATGTGTTGCCTCAATATTTTGTTATTGATGGAACAGATCAAGTACAAGATCCTATTGGTATGCATGGAGTTCGTCTTGAAGTGCAAGCACACATTATTATGGGAGCAGTATCATCGGTACAAAATCTTGTAAGTTGCTGCCAGAGTGCTGGCATAAGTGTTAATGATGTTATTTTAGAACAACTTGCATCTGGTGACGCAGTATTGAGTGAAGATGAACGAGAATTAAGTGTTGGTATTATTGATATCGGTGGTGGAACATCAGATGTAGCATTTTATAAAAACTCTGCAGTACGACACACGATGGTTCTTCCTGTTGCAGGTAATCATGTAACTAATGATATAGCAATTGGTTTGCGTATTACTAAAAATGAAGCAGAGCGTATAAAAAAGCGATATGGTTTTGCAATAGCAAATCTTGTTGAAAACGAAGAATTAATTGAAGTTGAAATGATGCAAGGACAAGATTTGCAGGTAATTAGACTTTCAGATCTTGTGCTGATTATAGAATCGCGCATGAGGGAATTATTTAGTTTAATAAACAATGAAATACATACTCACCAATTACAAAAATTTATGACGAATGGAATCGTGTTGACTGGTGGAGGATCTTTGCTAACGGGAGCTCGTGAATTAGCAGAAGAAATTTTTGATTGTCCGGTGCGTATTGGAACTCCACGAGTGTTATTTGATTTTGTTGAAACGTTGCAGAGTCCTTTATATGCAACTGGCTATGGATTGCTTGTGTACGTTATGCGTAATGAGAAAAAAATAAAAGTAGATTTAAGTGATGAACCATTGACGCGACGTGTTCTTGAACGAATGAAGTCTTGGGTCTCAGATTTTTTTTAAGAAAATTTATTTTTTTAAAATCTTAAACAGGGGTTCCCAATATCTTTGCATCAGCTCAGGATGAGCGGAAAATCTTAAGCGGAGTTCCTAGCGGAGTGTTAACATAGCTGGGGTATAAAAAGGAGATCGCTATGATAGAGTTTGAACAAGAAGCGTTACAGCGTCAAAGATCAATGGTATCAATCAAGGTCATTGGCGTTGGCGGTGCTGGTGGAAATGCAGTAAATAGCATTATAGAATCGGGATGTCAGGGAATTGGTTTTGTTGTTGCAAATACTGATGCACAAGCATTGGAATTTTCAAAAGCGCAACATAAAATTCAAATTGGTGTTAAGTCTACTAAAGGGTTAGGGGCGGGGGCAAATCCGGATATGGGAAAACGTGCAGCAGAAGAAGATCTGGATAAGGTAATGGATGCTGTTAGTGGAGCAGACATTGTCTTTATCGTTGGTGGCATGGGAGGAGGAACGGGTTCAGGAGGATTACCAGTTGTTGCGCGTGCATTGCGTGATAAAGGTGTGTTGGTAATTGCGATTGTAACTCGTCCATTTTTGTTTGAAGGTAAACGCCGTGCAGCTGTTGCAGATGATGCAATTCAAAAACTCAAACAAGATGTTGACACATTGATTGTTATACCTAATCAAAAATTGCTTGAAGTAGTGGATCAGCATGTTTCTATGATTGATGCATTTGCAATGATTAATGAAGGTATTTTAAGTCAATCAGTGCGTGGATTATCTGATATCATTACTCGTCCAGGACACATCAATGTTGATTATGCTGATATCAGAACAATTATGAAAGATCGTGGTCTTGCAGTAATGGGTACAGGTAAGGCATCAGGAAAAGGAAGAGCACGACAAGCAGCTCTAGAAGCAATATCATCACCATTATTGGAAAATATGAGTGTTGAAGGTGCGCATGGTGTGTTATGCAATATTACTGGTGGTAAAGGTCTTGGATTACATGAAATCAGCGAAGCTGCGTCAGTGGTTTATGAACAAGCTCATGAAGATGCAAATATTATTATTGGTTCGGTAATTGATGAGAATTTACATGATGAAGTTATTGTTACTATCATAGCAACAGATTTTGAACGTCCTGTAGTTGTGCAGCAGACAAAAGAAGAAGTTGTGATTGCTGAACAAGTGATAGTGCAACACCATGAAGAAATCATTTTTGAAGCAATGCCGATTGAAAAGCATGAACCCGTTATTGAACCGCTGCCATTAATGATGGAAACGCAAGAAGATGAATTCATGTTTGAGCCGGAAGAAACGAATAAGCATGATGATGTTGTGGAAAAAAATACAACATTTAGTTGCGCAGTAGATTCCAAAGATCTTGATGTGCCGACATTTATGCGGCAGCAGAAGTAAGTTTAAGGAGGAGTTATATCAAACTCCTCCGCATTTTTATGTACGGGTAAACTAATTTTTAGAGAGATTTTCATATTGATTTAAATAATTATCGGTGACATATCTTTTTTCAAATTTTTTAAAAATTATTTCTGGTTCTAGAGTAGATAGCAATGTTCTTTGATCGCGAGTTAACTCCTCTGAAATTTTTTCAGTAAAATTCCATTTTTCTATTTTTGTTGGATTGTATATTTTTTCACATAGATGAATCAAGTCGCGCATTTGTTTAATTTTTAGTAATTTATTTTGTGCTTCAACAACTGTTGTTAGCCGCTCTTCAAGAGTTTTTTTGGGTTTTTCTGCGGCATACTTAGTAGCTTTTTCTATTATTTCTTGAATGTCAGTCAAAGTCATATTGTTTGTGTTGTCTAGAAAATATTTTCGCAATTTTTTTTGTTCTTTGGGTAATATTGGATCTATAATTTTTTCTTTTTCTGGTAATTGTGGTAGTTGTTTTCGATATTTTATCTGTTTGATATCCCATAGAGCTCTAGCAAAACAATCACAATCTATATTTTCTAATTCTGAGTTCTTGTTCATTGCAATTTGACTTGCATTTGAAATAAAGCTTTCTATATCTGCGGAATTTAATCCTTCTGTTACTTCTACTAACATTTTAAGAAAAGAATCAGGTATTTCTTTTTTAGGAAATATCTTTACAAAATTATCAGAAGGGATTTTATTAAAAGATATTCTTAGTAAGTTTTCACGTTGAGATTCATTAAGAGCAGATTGTCCTGATTTCTCTTTTAGTTCTTCGAGCATTGGTTTAATAACCGTTATCAAAGAAATATTTTGAGTTGATAAAAGTAATTCATGATATATTATTCGTAAAAATTCATGCTTGAAAGCTGGTATAGAGCTGTCAGTGAAATCATTAGGCTTCTTTTTTTTTAATTTTTCAATTATTTGATTAATGTAATAGTCGATTTTTGTTCTTGTATCTGCTTGAGCTATTTTTGATCCTAATACTGTTTTATATATATTAAAAGTTTCTTCAGGTAATCCAGTTACTATTGTCTTTAATAAATTTATTGATGATTTAATAGATGCACTCGATTTATAAGGAATTGGTGTGAGGTATCGATCATACAATTCCTGTGCAGCTTTGCTAAATTGTTTATCCAGAGATGCGTTTTTCTTGTATCGCTTATAATTATATAGCCACGAAAAGTCTTCAAAAAGATCAGAAATATTTGTCACATTTTGTTTGTAATTATAATAGCTTTTCATCAATGTAGAAAGAGTAGTACGTATACCAGTAATTGTATCCCATAGTGCATACAGTTGTTCTGCAGCACATATTTGTGTAGGCGATGCGTATATACTTATACTAAGCAAAGCAATCAAAAGATTATTCTTCATTTCCTTTACCTTGTTTTTTTGATATTCAATCTGAATATAACAATGAGGGTAAAGAAAAAACAAGAAAAGACCAAACTCTTTTTTATCAGAAACGTGGTCTAGGTTCTGTTGAATTTTTGAAACAGTATCAAAGTTGTAGCACGAATATTTCAAGTAACTCCACGTGCTTATTCTGGCTTGTTTAATTTTTTGATACCATTTCTTGTTCTACTTGTTGCTCTATTTTTGCCATCATAATGCAAGCAGGTGCAGCTAATAAAGTTCCCGTGAGCATGTATCGTAAACCTATTTTTTTAGAAGGTATTACATGGTAGGGAGGTTTTTGCAGGAAGTTAGGCATTCTATTTGAATAATGCATAGCTCCCCAGACGCTTATGAGTGGGTTAAGTAAGAGTGCAAATCCCGCCATTTGCCTAAGCTCCGCTTGCGCAAATGACTGTTTAGCATATATTTTTTTTCTTATTAAATCTTTTTGATTGTTCTCACTAGCAGCTAAAAGCATGGATAATATTGCTAATATAAGCATAAGAATTAAGTTTTTTAAAGGAGCCACAATCTTTGTTCCTTTTATTCCTTTTTCTATTTTTTAGCTAAATCATATGTATGGAAATATTTTTTTACAAGATTTTTAATGATTGCTATCCAGTAACTTGAAACAATGATATTTTTTTAAAATTATATGATTCGGAGAGTGTGTGAGAAATTTTATTATTCGTAGTTTGGTAATTATTGTAAACATGAGTGGGTTGTGTCTAGCCAATGAATTTGGTTCTACCGTAACACCAAATTCGATTATTTATATACAAGGCTTATATAATGAACAATCTTTTTTTCAACAACCTAGTTCTTCTTGCCAAGCATATAAACATCGCAACAACATTTATTTTGGCGAAAACTTACATAATTATACGATTACGCAACTTCAGCATTATTTCAGAACGCATAATTATTCTGAGCAACAAATACTTGATCAAGGATTATTATATCTTTCTGACGAGTTTGTAAAACTTGCAAAAACCTATGCTGCATATGAGCAAACCATAGAAAAATTGTACAATAAGTTCAAAAAATTTGGGTTCATCAAGAAGATTTTATATAGGTTTACAGGTTCTTATTCTTCTGGACTTAAACGACGCATAAGACAATTGCATGAAGAAATTCGCCTCAAAAAAGAATGCGAAAAAAAACAAGCAATCGAAACAATGCAGCAATATAGTATATATTCTCACTATCTGCTATCCGATGTGAGCGATAGAGAATATCAAGAGTTAAAACCAGTGTATGATCAATTTTCACCATTACTTGCGCAGGCAATTGAAAAACGAATAGATGCTCAGACCAAAATTAAAAAGGGATCAGTTCAAGTTTCAACTAAAACATATCGATGTAGTGATTATATGTTGCAATTGCTTAGCGATAACAAAATTGGCCTTGATGAATTTACAAATTTCTACGGTAACCAATTGCAGCATGCTCTTCATTATGAATCAATCGGGATTCTGGAATATGTAGCGTCTTTGCCGATGTATTCAGTGTTATATGTTCATCAGAATGCAATTGTTAATTGTACTACAGCACTATCTGCCTACAACAAAGAAGGTTTAGTTGATAAAGCAAGTGTGGTAGCAGATTTTTGTTGGACTTTGCTTGATTATGGTCAGGCAATAGCAGAAGGTGCAGCATCAGGTTTATATACAACAGCGCAAGACCTTATAGCTAATCCTATTGAAGCAACTGTGTGCATTGTTGCAGGCAAACAGGTTCTTGCGTATCAGTTGTGCAAAGTATTTTATAACGTGACTGATATTGGAATAACTGCATTAAATAATTATGATCGCGCAAAAGAAAAATGGGATTATTATATAGAGCCTATCAATAATCTGATTTCTGCTATCGAAAAAAAAGAAATAACAATACGTGATGCCTTAAAAACAGGAACAGCTTTTGTTGTTGGCTATAAGGCACAAAGCAAATTATTGGGCGGGCTAGGTCAGTTTTTTGGGACGATTAAGCAAAGTGCTATTCGGTTTGCACAAACCAATATTTCTTCTTTTACAATACAGCAATATTTATCAACGCCAGAAGGATATTTATTAAGAAGCACTGCTAAATTGTGTCGTTCGTCTAATTCTCCTAATCAATATGAGTATCTAAAACAATGGCTAAAAATAAAGGAATTTACTTCAGTTATAAAAACGAGCAAACACGGGATAGAAAGATTAATCGAACGAGATTTCACGCCAGAAGAAGTTCTTGCAGTGATGAAGACTCCAACTTTTGTTAAAGTTCAGAAAGATGGGGCATTTGCTTATATAAAACAAATAGGAGAAAAATTTAATGTGATTGTTTTTAATAAACAAAATGAAGAAGTTGTAACTGTTTTAAAACATACAACGCAAAAAAAACTTGAGCAGATGGGAAAAAATTATGGATGGTAAAGAAAAAAAAGATAGATATGTATGTTGTTTTTGTGATGTTGTAATAGTATCTTGTAATGGCAATCCTATGGAAATAGACATGTTAATAAATTTTGACAAACCAAAACAAAAACAAGAAAGGCAAGCCTTTTATTGTCATATGGAATGTTTTAAAGAACAGCTAAATGATGATTTTAAGATACATTTTCATTTAGATTCTTTTATTTCTTTAGAATAGGTGTTTATCCATATAAAAAAATAGGTATCAGAAGTGAAATTAAAAAAAATCATAAAAAGAATATGGTCTATGATACAAGAAACGATCAACAATGAGTCTTTAGGATTTTCTTGTTGTTTTTGTTCCCAATCAATAATGGCTTTAGATAAGTATCCAGCAGATCTTCATATTACTGTTAATATTGATAAATCGGAAGATCAACAGCATGATCAATTTTTCTTTTGTCATACAGATTGTTTTAAGAATAAGTTGCATAACAATATAAAATCTTACTTTACACTAGAGCAAATTGAGGACAAATATGACTAATGATCCTTTTATCAACAAGACTATTTTTTTAAGGCTATTACTTTAAGTGAACATAATTCACGCAGCCCAGCTTTACCATGTTCTCGTCCAAGTCCTGATTTTTTATATCCACCAAACGGATCTTGCGGAATTACATAATTTGCATGATTTATACTAATGTTGCCTGCTTGAAGATGTCTGCTTACTTGTACTGCACGTTCTTTATCTTGCGTATAGACAAAAGCACTTAATCCATATATAGAATCATTTGCTAATGCGATTGCTTCTTCTTGGCTAGAAAATGGAATTATAGGAAGCACTGGCCCAAATACCTCTTCTTTCCATACGTTCATATCAAACGTTATATTGGTGAGAATAGTTGGTTCAAAGTAAGCACCTTGCAGATTCTGTGGTCGTTTTCCACCGATAATAATATGAGCGCCTTTTTGTACTGCATCAAGAACTTGGTTTTCAAGACTTATTACTTGACGTTCTGCAACAAGTGGACCGATATCTGTTGCTGGATCTTGTGCAGGGCCAACTTTTTTAGTGAGTACTTTGTTTTTTAATTCTTGAACTACCTCATTGAAAATAGTTTGATGTACCAAGAGGCGCTTAAGACCATCACATGTTTGTCCGCTATTAATAAAACGATTAAAATAAATTGATTCAATTGCCATTGAAATATGAGCATCTTCAAAAACAATTCCTGCTGATGAACCACCAAGTTCTAAAATTGTGGGAATTAATTTTTGTGCAGCGACTGTGTATAAATGATTTCCTACTCGAGTGCTACCCGTAAACCAAATAAGATCGATATTGCTTTGCATTAAATATTCACCAATATCATTACCATTGCCGTATACTGCATTAAAAACTCCTGTTGGTAAGTTTACGGAATGCATGATTTCTTCTAAAAGTTTTCCCGTAAAAGGACATGCTTCTGAATGTTTTAATACAATAGTATTTCCAACAACCAAATTTTGAATTACTGCCCAAATAAAAAGAGAAAAGGGATAATTCCAAGGGACACTTATTCCTGCTACTCCTTTAGGTTCATAATAAAGATAATGAATTTCAGTATCAGATTCATATGTAATTTCAGGCGCTAGCCATTCCTGTGCATAATCTAAATATCCCCGCATATAGAGCAATCCAGGATCAATATCTATCTGATTACATACTGATAAAGGCATGCCCACTTCTTGTGCTATGATGGAGCGTAGATCATTTTTTTTCGCTATAAATGCGTGATAAAGCTTTTCAAGATATACAATTCTTTCATTAATAGAAAGCTCTGCCCAAGCTATTTGTGCCTTGCGAGCATTGATAACTTGTGCATCGATTTCGCTATAAGTTGAAGAATCAATTTCTCCAATGACTTGATAATTATTGCTAGGGTTGAGTGAAACAATTTTTTGCGCTTTCATTGTCATACCTTTCTTTGTATGTGGTCATTATAAAGAAATATGATAGGCAAAAACAAATTTTTGACACTCTTATGATCGATTTTGCATAATGTTTAGCGATTTCGTATCATATATTTTTCTACCAAAAGCATATTGCAACTCAATGCAAAAAAGTATAAAGACATTGCAAGTAGAGTGCCATTATGCAGTGATCCCATTCCACAAATCTAATAATGGATGTATAGCTTGTTTTGTTTTATGAATGTTCCTGTTGAGAATTATTTTTTCGTAAATTTTTTTTTATATGAGGTTTTTGTTCTGCGCAATAAAGATTGAGACATAGAGATGTTGCAATACAAGACAGCTTCATAATCAGTTTCATAGTTTTCTTTTGTTATTTTTAGTACAATAGGACAATCAAAATAATGATACAGAAGGAAGAATATGCAATTCAACATCAGGTTTTTTATTGTCACTTATATTTTTTATTTCATATGCAACATTAATGGTATGCAAAATGATATAAAGTTTAAATTAGATGGGATTCAAGAAATAACATCTTTTGAAAATCCTTATTGCATACATCATGTTACTGATCATATCGTTGCTTTGAATAGTGTCCATGAATTTTGTGTGATAAATCTGAAAACGAAGGAAAAGCAATATATACCTTACGAAAATGAAAATATTCGAATGCGAATAGTTGGTAATGCTATCATACAAAGCGATAATAAGAAAGTAGTTCTTGCTAATGGTCACGAGCTGATGGTTTATGATCGAAAAACAGACAATTATCAATGGTTTGATTGTGCAAAAATAAATTCTTTAAAGATGGATCCATCTCAAGATGCTTTTTATTGTAATACGAATGGTTCTACAATAAAGTTTAATTATACTGACAATAAATTTTCTGAGGTATCGAGTTCTTTTTTCCGTATTTTAGGTATTGATAATAAAAAACAAAGAATGTATGTGCAGGATTATGATGGAGATGTTTCTTTATATTCATTACATAATTTAAAAGAAAAATATGCAACGATAATGGTCCCCAAAGATGGCGCTAAATTTTTCATGTATCAATTAAGTCCTGATAAATCTTATTTAGCATGTGGCCACAAAGATTTTATTTATAAAGTAAAACAAGATAAGCAAGACGATGAATATTTTATTCAGTCGCCCAATAATGAATGTTTTAGGCATATGGCATTTCTACCTAAAGGAAACATTCTAGTAACAATAAGCGGATCATCTGAGGAGAAATCAATTATACGATATTGGGATTTTTTTCAAGAATTAGCAAACCCTATTTATACGTTTGAGCTTAAAGAAAGCGGAACGCGTGATATTTCTGTTGCTCCAAGTGGTCTGGAAATTATGA
This sequence comes from Candidatus Babelota bacterium, assembly GCA_039809905.1. Taxonomy (GTDB): domain Bacteria; phylum Babelota; class Babeliae; order Babelales; family Vermiphilaceae; genus SOIL31. The sequence goes on from JBDHVY010000001.1 coordinate 685,720, forward strand.
TTGCATTTCGTGATAAATCTATAAGATCGCTAGTTCCTTTTGAGATAAAAAAACACTATGCATATCTTTTTTTTGTATTCAATGAATTAAAAAAACAGCAGAAGATATCTCAGGATATTCTCACCTATACTATAGTTACATTATTAAAATATTTTCATTTTTAATGTATAGCTCTGTAAAGGAAACTTAAAGCAAGATATTTCTATTTGTCTTTTCAAAAAAAAGGAGGCTTTTACAGTGTTTTTGATCTATGGTATTATTGTCATTAAGTGATAAATAGGTACCTCTCTACATTACTAAGGGAAACTATGAAGAAACACAAAAGCTCTCTACTACTTATACCTGTATTGGTATCACTAAGTATGGGAAATGTTCAAGCTCGTGGAAATCATGATGGATTTATTGCAGGAGCTTGTGCGGTGGGAGCGGCGCTTATTGGTGCTGCGGGCATAGCAGCTATTGCTGATTGGTGTTGTTCTGAAACAGATGACCAGCTTATCGGGCGTGTAGGAAATGAGTTTCATACTATTGCTTCTGCTTATCAACAAACAATAGATTACTTTGGGCCACGTGCAGGAGTTGGTATTCATGCGCCTCACAAACCAATTCAACATATTTCTGAAGATGTTTTATATGAATTTGCAACATTTGTTTGGAATAGTAATAGTTCTCAAGCAAGTTATCGTTCAAAAGTATGGTCAGCAAAGAGCACGCTGCAATCGTGTATAAAAGATTTGCGCAAACGTATTAATGCGTTTGAAGGTAAATATATTGATTATGAAGACCAAAAAAGATTGGCTACTATGCGCAGTCTTCTGAAAAATGGTAATCAATTGTTGACCGATGTTTCACTTTTTGCAGATTGTTTAGAATGTCATAAAACATATTTTACGTTATATGATTCAGTAGGAAATATTCGTAATAAATATATTCAAGAACTAACTATTATAGAATCAGGTCGATATTCAGTTGCAGCAGAATTAAAGCAGTATGTATTGAGTTGTGATAATAGTCGATATGCATTCAAGAATTTTGTTAGTTCCCTTGAAAGCAATATTTCTCAGTTGCAATCTGATGTATATTATCTTAAATATGGCTATGAATATGGCAGAAATTATGCAAACGGCCTTATTAACTATTTAGTTGGTATAAAAAATATTATTATAGCTGATCCTCGTTATCAGCAAGAACTATATGAATACGAAAAAGAACGTTTAGAGTTGCAGCGTATTCAAGCTCTTGAAGAGCAAGCGCGTCTTGAGCGAGAAAGAATTCGTCTTGAACGAGAACGCAATAGAATACTTCAAGAGCGCAATCGTATAGAGCAGCAAAAAATATATACGTATTCAGTTGGCTCTGCCCCTATCGTAGATGAAATTTCAGTGCAAGTTATTTTTTAAATTAGTTTACATTCCGTTATGAATTAAAGGCCCAATCGAACTATTATTGCTTCGGTTGGGCTAAAATATTTCCTGGTCTTATTTTTTGTGCTATGATTGGGCAAAATTATTTTATATGTATTTTCAAAGGAAAAAATATGAGTAGAACGATCAAAGGTGCGCAAGTTTTATTTTTTTCATTAGTTATGCATGTGTCATTTGCTGCTGAAAATGGACTTTCTTTGCAACTTTCTATGTTTGGTTCGTTTACCGCATGTGTTGCGAATGGGCTTGAGTCAGCAAAAAATACGTTTAAAAATGCAGTCTATGATGAAGAAGCCTTTAAAAAATTAGGGTGGCCTCTCTCTGATTCTCAGGCAAGAGTGGAGCTCACAGAAACTTTAGAGATGTATAAAAGAGTTTCAACACAGCAGAATCCTAACGATCGTGTTACAGATATAATTTCCATTGCAAACAGAACGAGTTATCTTGCTCGAGCATATAGATTTATTATAGCGAGTAAATCTGATGAAGGTAAATTTGCTCGTCATTGTGTCGATCACCATTCTCCCGCAATGAATGAATCGTTAAAATCTTTATTTATGGGATATCTTTCACAAAAAGAAGCAGAATCAGCGCAAGCTGCTGATTCTGCCCGTAAACGATTGATGAAAGATTCTTTACCAAATCAATTGCCTGAATTATTACAACATTCAATGAGTGGATTGCGTTTATCTTCATCACATAATGAATTATTTGATAAAAAAATTCTTACCAAAATAGGATGGAGTTCTACTGATGCAAAACAGATGGCAGAAAAATATTTAAATAAATGTCTTTTGGCGTACAAAATAAAAAAAATTATGAAAACGCTAGAAGGCAGTGCACGTTTGCAAACACCAGAAGGACGTAAGGAAGCAGAAATTTCTGAGGATGATATCGTAGCGCTTAATTTTATACGAGATGTGCAGCGATTACGTGAATTTATCGAAAAGCGAGAACATTATATTAAGAAAATATGTGCAATGCTTAATGAACGCGGTGATGGTGTAGAATTGGCAGCACATTGTTTGAAATATCATGTATACATTATGTCAGAGATGCTTCAAGATGATTTCCGTTTATTTATTCAAGCAAAGCAGCAACGCACTAGCGAAATTGCTCAGCAACTTTTGAATAAATAAGGGTAATAATGAAAACAGTCAAACCAACGGCGCTTATTATTCTTGATGGTTTTGGATATCGAAAAGAAAAAAAATATAATGCTATTGCCCATGCATATATGCCGCATTTTAAAAAATGGTGGTCTGAAGATTCTCATGCCATTTTAGCAGCATCTGGAGAAGCTGTTGGTTTACCAGATAATATGATTGGTAATTCAGAGGTTGGACATCTTACTATTGGCTTAGGTCGAATTCTTGATCAGCCAATGAAAAAATGGTTAGAAAGTATTGCCAATAAATCTTTTGCTCAGAACAAAGTGTTGCAAAAACAGTTTGAAAAACTAATAGCTGTTGGTGGAAAATTGCACGTTATTGGATTACTTTCTGATGCAGGTGTGCATGCACATGAAAAACAGATACATGCAGTGATAGAATTAGCAGTCAAAGCAGGAATAAAAAAAATTATTGTGCATCCTATTTTGGATGGCAGAGATGTTTCTCCTCAGTCAGCATATGATTATCTTCATCGATTAGAACAAATGGCAAAATATTATAATCATGGCCAAGTAATCATTGGGTCATTGCAAGGAAGATTTTATGCAATGGATCGTGATAATAATTGGGAGCGTGTAGAAAAAAGTTATCGTGTATTAACTGAGCAACAAAATGAACTATATGATTCTTGGGAAAAAGTTCTAGAACGTAATTATGCGCACACTATTACTGATGAATTTATTCCACCAACACAACTCGATAATTCTGCTGTTATACATAATGGAGACGGTATTATATTTTGTAATGTTCGTCCTGATCGTGCACGAGAATTAACTCATTGTTTTGTTAATACTGATGCAGTTCCTTTCGTTATAAAACCATTAAACCTTACTTTTTTTGCAACTCCTGTTGCATACGGTGACAATTTAAATACGGCTGTTTTTTTTGAGCAAAAAGAAGTGCATAACACACTCAAAGATGTTTTGGCTGAACATCATAAAACTATTTTTACTATTGCTGAAACAGAAAAATATGCTCACGTAACTTATTTTTTTCGAGGAGAGAATGAAGAACCTGTTGCAACAGAGGTACGAAAAATGATTCATTCGCTTGTAGCAAAAGATTATATTGCTCATCCAGAAATGCGAGCGCAAGAAATAACTGAAGCAGTAGTGCAATCACTTGAAAATAATACTGCTGACTTTTATCTTGTTAACTATGCCAACGCTGATATGGTTGGTCATTCAGGCAATTTCGGTGCAACAATCCAAGCTGTTGAATGTCTTGATAAGCAACTTGGCACGCTATATGACGAAATTGTAGAAAAAAGAGATGGTACATTATACATAACGGCTGATCATGGTAAAGCGGAAGATATGTATGATGAAATAATTGGTCAACCGCGCACTGCACACACCAATAATCAAGTCCCATTTTTAATGATAAAAAAGGGGATAGAAAGTCATGCATTAGGATTGAAAGGTTTGGCCGATATTGCACCATTTATTTTGCAAAATATGGGATTGCCAGTGCCGAATGAAATTGCTAAATAGTTCAACATTGGTCCTCAATTTCGCAAAGTCTTAATTGGGGTCCCCATACGAAGAATGAGAATGGGGTTAAAGTGATATGGCTATTTTTCAAAAATCCAATTCCAAAATCTTGTAAAACGAGAAGATGATGTTTTTTTACTATCATTGAATGTAACTATGCATACAGTTATATTATCCTCACTACCTTTATTGATTGCTTTATCTTGTAAATCATGTGCAATAGCTTCAAGATCAATTGAATTGTTAATTTTTTCTTGTACAAATTTAACTGCTTGTATGCTTGTCATTATATCCCATAATCCATCAGAAGCAATAATTAAAAAATGATTATCGTTTGTTAATGTTATTTCAGCATATTCTGGGGTAGCAATAATTTGATCTTTGTGTTCATTATCTTTAAGAGTTCTATCTCCAATTGATCGTGATATCGCCAATCCATTTACGCGCCACACGCCATATTTTTCTATGTTGCCACCAGCAAGACGAATTCTATTTAATTCATCTTTTCTATCAGGTTTATGATCCTTTGTTGTAAAAGCGACAGTGCCATTTTTTTCAAGCACTGCGCGTGAATCACCTACCCATGCCAAATGCAAAACATTGTTTTTATCAATATAGGCCGCAACAGCAGTTGATCCATCATCAAAATTTTTTAAAGCATGGTTTTCTGCTTTTAAAAATGCAAGGTCGAATGCAGCTTGAATGTTGGTTGCAGTAGGTATGTATTCAGTGAAATATTCATGCAAATTTTTTTGTAAATGAGAAGATGTTTTATCTCCACCATGTCCATCATAAATGGCAAAAAACTCCCCTATATCTTCGTTCCTACTACTTTTGATTAATGCATGAGCAAATCGATCTTCTTGATAAGGGCGTTTGTTTTGTGCAGTAACTAAGCCGTATTTTATTTTTATCGTATCTTCATTTGGCGTTGATACGATATTTTTCTTTTGCGTTAGCGTTTGTTCTGTTTTTGGTATTATTGCTGGCTTTGACTTTTGTCCTCTTTTTGCAGATACAGAACTTGTAAGAGCAAGTATTACCAGTAAAAAGATATTTTTTGTTTGTTTCATAGCTTCCTTTTTAAGGCATTATATTTTTTATGAATATAAAAAGTAAAGCATATCAGTTTCTAGTCAATTCGAGAGGAATACCACCATGCGCCAACTAAGAGAGTAGATGCAGCAAAAGCGTGATAACTATATTGACGCATGGGATGCATGACCTGAATTTGAGATGAACCAGAACAAGAAAATTGATCTGTATTGATTGTAGGTTTATAGGTTGTGTAGAATATAAGGCGTAAGCTGCCTGATGAGTGACCTTTTATATTGATGTTTTGTACTGATGAAGGTATGCGAATTTCACACATAGCAGAACCACTTAGTGCGGTAGATATTTCTATTTCATCTATATCTTTGTCTATATCATATTTTTCATAAAAAGAGCCAGAGCCGTTGAATGTGAGCTGCTTTTTTTTTGCTTGTTTTCCGCCATCTGCAGCATACATTAATGATGTAGTGAATAGTATCGGTAATAATGCCGAAATCAATGTTGTTTTTTTCATTTTATAATTTCTCATGTTTATGTTATTTATTATGGCCAATATTCAAAGAATAAATATCCATTTTCATCAAACATTTCTTTAAAATCAAGTTCTCTATAAATTTTTTGTGCTGGAAGATTTGCAACACGTGTCCACAGTGCAATATGCGTTGCTCCTATTGCAAATAATTCTTTCATAGCTCGTAGTGCTAAAATTTTGCCATATCCACGGCCTCTAAATGCTTCATCAACAGCTAAGAATAGAAGGCGTCCTTGTGTGCGATTTTCCATAAAGTAAGCAGCAAATCCAGCAACTTTATCTTGTTCACGTAATACTTTAATATGAAGTGATCCAAAATGTGCAGGATTTGCATCATACGTGCGATGTTTAATCATAAAAGACGGAGATGATTCTGTGCTTGCAAGTAACCAATACCAATTTTTGTTAAAAATATCCATTATTCCATCAGTATCTCGAGAGGGATTAAAATCATAGATATTATCTTGTGGCAGAGCATTATGATAACGATATACAGCAATGCCGCTGCACGCAGCAATTAAAATAGTTAAGAATAAAATTATTTTTTTTGTACGAGATAACATTAGATTCCTTATTTTAACCCCATATTACATTTCATTTTTCATGGGGACCCCGTTATAAGAGGTTCTTTAAGAGTTTCAAGCTAATTTTATGTATAGCATAAAGTTATTTATATATAATTTTGTACAGCATCAATCCTTGTGCTGGTGCATTGGGCAAAGTATGTGCGGGATTACACGCATCCATTGTTTTGCGTAACAATGTTAATGGATCGGAGTTTTTTGTCGCAAGAAATAAACTTGCGCCAACAATACGCCGAATCATATGTCGTAAAAATTTTTGCCCTTTCACCGTGATGCGATACGCTTTATACCGTGACAAATATTCAAGTGTAATACTATCAATGGTGCGAATAGTGTTTTCGCGTGTATCCTCACTGCTTCTAAAAGATGCAAAATCATGCGTTCCAACAAAAAAGCTCAATGCTTGTTTGAGTATATCAAAATTTAATTTGTAGGGATAAAAATAGCCATAGCGTTGCGTAAATGGCAAAGGTCGCTCGGTAAAAAAATGGTAGTGATATATTTTTTGTTCAACATTGCAAAAGGGGTTGAAAGAATCCCCAGCTATTTCCAAAGAACGAATAATAATATCTGTCGGCAGAGCATTATTCCAAGCCCATTTGAGTTTGTCGGCAGATATTGCAAGATCGGTTTGTATTCGTGCAACTTGCCCTAAAGCATGAACTCCTGCATCAGTGCGTGATGCACCCAGTACTTTCATTTCATGCTTAAATACGATTTTAAAAGCATGGTTAAGAGCTGCGGCAATAGAAGGTTTATGATTTTGTGCTTGCCAGCCAGAGTAATCAGATCCATCATACGCTATGATCAATTTATACATCTTCATATTCTCAGAATAGCATAAAAAATTTTTTTATTAAAAAAGCCCTGATGTTTCAGGGCTTTTTTTGTGTGAATATTTAACTGTTAGCTACTCTATTATGCAAAACTATTTTTTTCTAAACATTTCTGAAGCTTTGTTGAGCAAAGCATCATCATGTTGAGCTATCAACTGAGTTGCTTTTCTATACAACAATACAGCGATTGCTGATACTTCAATTCCTGCAACGAATGCGTAGATATTTTGCTCTTTTCTTTTATTTTCTGCTAATTTATTTTCATAATTTTTGTTTTCTGCAGCCCATTCTTGGTCACGTTTTTCAGCCGCAGCTTTTTCTTCTGCTTGAGCAGCTAATTCGTCGACCATTTTTTGTGTTAATGCAGCTATTTTTGCATCCATAGTTGCATCGGAATTGATTATTCTTGCAATAGTGATAATCACTGTATCATTAGTATCATAAATGCTGTTGATAGAATTAATTTTGTTTTCTAACCATTGAGCAACTTTTTGTGCTTCAGTACCTAATTTTTGTGCAAAATCTAAGATCTGTGTGATTTCTGTTTTCAAAACAGCGCCATTGTATGCTTGTGCTACAGGTTGCATGCTGAGACCAAAAAGAGCTGTCAGCAACAATTTTTTTGAAATATTCATAAAAACCTCCATTTAACAATAATATACATTTACTTAGTTATAAATTATCATTTTAAATTCAATCTGTAAAATGGCTTAGTGATATGCTGATTGGATCGATATTCACATAAAAAAGCCCTGAATTTCAGGGCTTTTTTATGTGAATATTTATGATTGGTTTGCTCTATTAGGCAAACCATCTTGTCTTAAAAATTTCTGACCATGTTGTCCGATTTAGAACTTGTTTGATTACAGCTGGATCGCGATGTTTTTCGGCCATACGCGCGATTATCCCAATGCAGCAAACGCCAGCAATAAATAGTGCAGCAGATCTATTGTTCTCAGCAATTTCTTGTTTTCCACATTCCTCAACTGCTTTTTCAAAATCAGCTGCCTCTTGTATCATTTGTTTGCTAAGAAAGTCTATTTTTGTATCTATAGTTGTGTCGGCATTAATTATTCTTGCTGTAGTGATAATGTTTATATCATTATCTCTATGGATGCTGTGACGAGAGGTAATTTTATCTTTTAACCATTGAGCAATTTTTTCTGCTTCAGGGCCATTTTGTTCGCACTGATCAGCAAAATCTAAAACCTGTGTAACTTCTGCTTCTAGCTGAGCGACATTATATGCTTGTGCTATAGGCTGCATACCGAGACCAAAAAGAGCTACTATCAATAAATTTTTTACCGTATTCATAAAAATCTCCATTTTTTTGTATTATGCAAACAATTTGTTTTTAAAGATATCTGACCATGGTGTCTTAGTTATAATATGGTTGGTTAACCTATCATTGTAAAACTCGATCATATGGCTTATTGGTTTAATAAGGCAAACGCAAATAGTAAGAGCTATACCGGCGTTAACAAATCGCATTGTAGACTTAAAAGCTTCTCTTTGTGCTTGAGCAGCGAGATCTTTTGCCATTTGTTTGCTCAGAACGTCTATTTTTGTATCCATAGGTGTGTTAGCAGTAATTGTTCTTGCTATGGTGATAATCTCTATGTCTTGAGTAGGATAGTTGTCAGAGGTAGAATTAATTTTATCTTCTAGCCATTGAGCAACTTTTTGTGCTTCAGCATCTTTTTCTTTGCAAACAGCTGCAAAATCTAAAATTGATCCGACTTTTGTTTTTAGTGCAATTGCATCATATGCTTGTGCTTGCATGCTGAAACCAAAAAGAGCGGTCATCAACAATTTTCTTGAAATATTCATAAAAAACTCCTGTTTTTAAACAATATATTTACTTAATTATAGCTTATCATTTTAAATTCAGTTTGTAAATTGGTATGGCAATCAATTGATTGGATCGATATAACTAAAAAAAGCCCTGAATTTCAGCCTTTTAATGCTGTGTTTCTCGAGCTAGGGTTATACACTATGGAAAGTGCTTGTACTTGTTGTTCGGCCAAATAAGCTTTTTGTTATGACTATTGTTCTTGGTTGGTGCGCTAATTGATTCATTTTAAAGATGAAAGTGAGAGCTCCAGCAATTATTCCTGCAATCAAAGTGCCAACTGCAATACCCTCAATTATTCCATTTTTTTTATCAGTTGCTTCTTTTTGCATTGTTTCATAAAAGATAGTGATTTTGGATTCAGTTGTTAGTTCAGAATTGTTTATAATGTTCGTTATAGTAATAATTTCACTATCTTGTACGTTATATTTGCTCATAACTTTTTCATTAAGCCATTGTGCAACGTCATGTGCAACGCTATTAATTTTAAAGTTATTGATTTGGCGTATTTTTTGAGAAAATTCTACAATATTTTCTGTCTTATCAGCGAGTTTATCGACATCATAAGCTTGAGTAACAAGTTGTGCTCCAAAAGCAAAAATGATCATGAGTGACAATTTTCTTGAAGTATTCATAAAAATCTCCGTTTAATGGTGATATATATTTATCTATTTAAAGATTATCACTTTAAATTCAGTTTGTAAACCGATATGGCGATATGCCCATTGGATCGATATAATTAAAAAAAGCCCTGGGTTTCAGGGCTTTTAATAAGATATTTGCGGAGTTAACGTGCTTATTCAAGTATTAATAGGGCTTGTTTTGGATAGCCTATTTGCGTTGCATTGATGTTTGCAGGAACAAAGCGTGTTTTTTTCCAGCTTTTATAAACAGTGTGCTTAAATGCCTTATAAAGTTGGCGGGCGGTTCTATATGTTGTTTTATCACCATCTTTTAAGCTTACAGCTGCATATTTAAGTTGTTTTACAATAGCTTTAAGAGCAGCTCTTTGTAATGGATATAATAAATCTGTATAGCTATCTTTCCAATAAAGGCCACCTTCTTTATTAATCTTATTTTCCAATTCTTGGGCTGTGTTATCAAGGGCATTTTGTGCCTGCACTAGGAATGGATTAAGTAAGCTTGGATCAAATCCTTCCATAGAAACTGCGCTCATAAAAGTTGCCATAGATGCTAACATGCTAGCTAATAATATTTTTTTTAAAATAGTCATAATAATCCTTATAGTTATTGTAATATTAAAGTGAACTTATGCAAAAAATTGTATGCTGGTAGATGTTGTTCGATTAAATATTTCTCGACCAAATAAACTGATTGATTTAGTTACTGTTCGTGCACGATGAGTGTTTTTATAAAGTAAAGTTAAACCTCCGGTTAATAATGTTATGAACAAAGCACTACCTGCAATACTGGCGATTGCTTCATTCTTTTTATCAATAGCTTCTTTTTCCATTGTTTGAGAAAAAATGGTTATTTTTGATTCAGTTGTTAATTCAGAATTGTTTATGATGTTCGCTATAGTAATTTCATCGTTGCTTACATAATTATTACTCATGACCTTTGCATTAAGCCATTGTGCAATAATATCAGCTTTAGCGATATTGCATCCATGCAAACCTTGAGTAAAATTGACGATTGTTGTTTTATGAGCAAATTCATTGATATTATTAGCTTGAGTAACAAACTGTACACCAAAAACTAAAGTAATCATGAGTGATAGTTTTTTGGAAATAGTCATCATTAAATCTCCTAATATCATTATTATATTTTACTTTGCTTTCGAAATAAGACATGCGAATGCTAAGAAAGTTGCAGCAGCACCAGCATCTCTTATTGCGTTGTACCAAAATTGTCTATCTACGACACGTTTTGCTTCACTAAGTTCATTTTCTTTTTGTTGAGCTTCATCTTTTCGTTGTTGAGCGTATCGTTGATCGTACTTATCTGATTGTGCTTTATTTTCGGCTTCTGCTTTTTCAGTAGATTCTTTATCTTTTAAAATATAATGTATTTTTTCTTCAAGTGTGATTTTGGCATCAAGTATCATTATTATCTTATCAAAAATATAGTATTGATACATGCCCGAACGGAATAAGTGGTTCTCTAACCATTGTTGAGCAATTTGAGCGTCAGCACTATTTTGCTGACGTAAGCTTAATGCGAAATTAAAAACGCGTTGTTTCTTTGCTTGCTCATGATCATAATACTCGTTTGCCTTCATATTTGCTTGTGAGCCAATAATCAGCGCTGTAATTAAAAACAGCTTTTTTGAAATAGTCATATTAAAAACTCCTTATTATTTTTTGGTAAAATTATGAATTTTATCAAAAGCATTAAAAATGGAATAAGATCCTGCCAAGATAGCTATCGAAGCTGGAGTCTTAAGGAAATAGCGTGCTATGCGCGGATGGTATTGTGCAGCATTACGACCTTTTAAATAAAGAGAGACTCCACTACCAGTAAATATTATACCCCAAGGTAACTCTGGATCTTTTGCAACAGGATTGATTTCGTTAAGTTTATTGATAATAGGATTGCTATCTGATGCTAGCAAACTTGCTGCCGACAAAAAAATAGCAAATAGTAACACTTTTGAAGCTTTCATTGTATTAACCTCTTATTATTAAACAATATAATATTATTAATAAAGTTACCAAATGAAATTAAATTGGTCAAATGGGCTATAAACAGGGTGTTTTGACGCAAAAAAGGGCGATTTTTAGCGCAATTATCGCCATTGCTCTAAATTGGGCACCCATTTTACAGGAATAAAGGTACAAAAAAAGGGTGATTCTTATGAATTACCCTAAAAGTGAAATGCGCTTAATCCTTCAATAAGTTCCGGCTTCGCTCCTCTTACGCCAAGGCTACAAAGGGCACGCAAGGCTTCGTCGGACACATCAGAATGAGCGTAAAAATGCTATTAGGTAGATATTATCAGAGTTTTTTATATGAAAAAAGGGGTGATTTGTATAAATCACCCCTTTTACATTTTTTAACGCCTATTCTCGTAGTGTTAACGAAGAGAATGGCCTAAAATGCTGGCCCTGAGTATGGTAATAATGCCATAACACGAGACTTTCTGATTTCTTGAGAAATAGAACGCTGGTGGCGTGCACATGCACCAGAAATTCGAGAAGGTAAAATTTTACCGCGTTCAGTCAAAAAGCCCTTCAGGAAGGTAGCATTTTTGTAATCTATTCCGTACACTTGCTCTTTATCAGAACAGAAACGACACATTTTTGAACGGTTACCATTGCCACGGCGTGAACGTTTTTTAACCAAACGTGCGCTGATTTTTAATTTAATTTTTTTTGTCATGATTTAAGTCCTTATTATTTCAATATGATTTAGTCTTCGTCGATATCGTCTCTATCATCAGCAGCAAAGAATCCTGGCATTTTGTTATCTTTAGCAAAATTATCAGTTTCGCGTGCTGGAGCTTCTTCTAGAGAGCGAGGTCGTTGATATGTAAGAGGATTTTTTGGATCAAGCACAGAAATCATATCACGCATAATAACATTGTTTAATTTAACTTTAAGCAATGTTTTTAAATCATTAACGGTTGTTGTGCCTTGTGGAAGTTCAAAGCGTGCAAGGAAAAAAACACCGTAATCATTTTTATTGATTTCGTATGCTAAACGATATTTTCCCCAACGTTCGAAAGAAATAATAGAACCTGTTCCTGCTTTGATAGTTTTATCAAGCTGGGTTTCAAGGTGTTTTGCTTCGTCACCGGTAATTTCCGGCACGGTTAGCAATAATGCCTCGTATTGTCTCAACATGTGTGAACCTTTGTAATAATGGAAGTTAAATTATAACTATAAAGCTAATACCCCAATTTCGCAGAGCCTGCAATTGGGGACCCCGGTGAAGATGAACAACATTGGGAGTAAATTGCTTTATTGAGCTTGGTTTACCAAACCCTCTATACATGAGAATAGCAGAAACCCTGTAAAATACTAGATTTAAGCCCTAAGTTTTTGTAAATAAAAACCGGGGAACAATTATAAATATAGCTTTGGATAGGGCTTATTTTTCAGATTGTTCGAGCTTTTCTTTCAGCTGCTTTTTGTGTTCTTCAAAATTTTTTGCAAGCTGTTCTATGTTAGCCACTATCCAATCTGACCCTTGATAAAGAGAAGCTATAACAGGTTTGTTTTCATTATGTTTTCTAAAATCTTTGGAAAATTGCTTCAAGCCAGCTGCTGCAGGAGTTGAATATGGTTCCAGACCAGCAATAATATCATCACGTTTTTCATAAGCAATAACGGCAGTACCTATAGCTACTAAGACTGGAGCTCCTAGCAAAGCAGAGGTAGCACCGACTACTATAAGTCCTTCTGGAGTACACAATGGTTTTACGGTAGAGGCATATTTTTCATATAAACTATTGGGTTCTTGTTGTTGTGTATTTTGATCTTCAGTATAAGTAATGGACGGAGATATTGTTAGAAAGGCAAGGATAAGAATTTTTTTTGAAATAGCCATGTAGTCTTTTCCCACAGTAATAATATATGTATGTATAAAAAACGTTATATATTACAAAAATAACAATTGTGTTCAGTCTGTCAAGATAAAAAAATGAGCTTAGATTATTTCTAAGCTCATTTTTTTAAATCTTTTTTAGCCCAATCTTTATGTTATTCTTGTTGGGTACCCATTGAAGGATACTGAAAATGGGTTAAATAAGCCTGTCGTAAATTATTTATGCAAATTTTTGGCTGCGTTGGATAACACGACCAATTATTCTGAAATGATCTTTACCGCGAACAAGCGCTATAGGAGGTTGTTTGTGGTTAACAGATTCAAGAACAATAAAGTCTTCAGTGTAAGTAACTTGCATAATTGCTTTAGTTGGCGTATCGTTACCAAATTCTACAGCAGCAATATCACCTGAGCGTGTCCATATTTCAGGAGAAACGATCAAATAATCACCTTTAATAAATGTTGGTGCCATTGCGTTGTTTTCAACACAAAGAGCAAACATTGCATTATCAGCTGAATTAAATACTGGAACAAATATATCTTTGTAGCCAGTTGTGACTTGCATTAATTGGTTATTATAAGGAGATGGATTTGAAGGAACTTCTCCAACAACAGGAACAACTTTAACTTGTAATTCAAGGTCTGATTGTTCTGGCATGCTGACATTTTTATCAATGTCATCAGTGCGTTGACGGTGTTCAGCAAAAAGATCAATTGGGCTAATTTCAAACGCTTGAGATAATTTTCTTAATGAATCTTCATTCCAGCGGCGTGTACCGTTTTTAATATGGGTAAGATAACTTTCAGACATCCCGGTTTTTTCAGCGAGGATCTTAGTTGTCCAACCTTTTTCTCTTAAAAGTTCTTTTACTCGTAATTGAGTAGATATTGAAATCATCTTTATATCTCCTTGCAATGTGGTTATACTTATGGTAACAATTGAGACGACAGTATTATTTCTAATTGTACTCATCTTGGCGACTTTGTCAAATGGAAATGAAAATAATGGTCATAGTGCGACAAACAGGCAATATTAAAAAAAATTCATTCGAGTATGATGCATGGCAAAACAATGCACTGGTAGTAGGTATTGATGAAGTTGGGCGAGGTTGCTTAGCTGGTCCGGTGGTTGCGGCGGCGGTTATTCTTCCTATTAATAAAGCTAATCGAATTCTCAAAGATTCAAAAGTGATGACATTATCAGAGCGCAATACTGCCTCCAGATGGATCAAAAAGCATTGTCATTATGGTATTGGCGTTGTTCATCATCGAATAATTGATCAACATAATATTTGGCGAGCAACCTTGATTGCTATGAAAAAGGCGTTACTGCATGTGCTTGAAGGCGTGCATACACGACCATCAGTAATCATTACTGATGCTATGCCATTAAATCTTTCTGATACACATTTTCATGACATTCCCGTTTATTATTTCCCTAAGGGAGAATCTAAATCTCATTCTATTGCGGCAGCTTCAATTATTGCTAAAGTTACCAGAGATGCCATGATGGAGTTATACGATGTGGCAATTCCAGGCTATGGATTAAAAGAAAATAAAGGGTATGGTACGCCTAAACACAAAAAAGTGGTCAAAGAACAGCATTATTCATTTATTCACCGTGTGCATTTTGTAGAGACGATTTTAAAAAATGATGAAAAAAAAGAAGAACAGTTGTCTTTATATATAGGTGAGGTTGGTAATGATAAAGGAGAGACCTTTTGCAGAAGTAATTGAAAGTTCATTAACAGGTTGGGTAGCCCAAAGTTGGTCATGGGATACATTTCCAGAATTTGGTTCTTTTGTTGCAATAGAAAGCAAAAAAAGAACTTTGTTTGGGATTGTGCATCAAGTACAAACTGGGTCCATGGATTCTGTGCGGTACCCATTTCCCTATCAAAAAACAGAAGAAGAGCTTTTAAAAGAGCAGCCACAGATATTTGAATTTCTTAAAACAACTTTTTCTTGTATTGCGATTGGATACCAAGAAAAGAAATCTATTTCATATCTTATTGCTCCAGAGCCACCTAAAATTCATTCTTTCATTACTCACCCTGATGAATCAACAAGTAAGATTTTTTTTGCAAGCACCAGATATCTGCATCTTCTTTTTACCCATTCATCGAATATTTTTAATGTTGATGAATTATTATTAGCTTTGCTCAAGCAACACAAGGATCTGAATATTTTAACTCTGGAAAAAATTAATGTATTTATGCAAACATATTCATTGCTTATCGGTAATGATTATCGTCGTGTTAAATTATTTTTACAGCGTGTTGAGCATATGATGCATGGATGAATAATGAAAAACTATTTTTTGGAGATAGTTGTTATAATCTGTACGTTTTCGACGATAGTATGCCAAGAACCTTGGCATATTATTGGATATGAAAATCGTGGCGAATTTGAAAAAAGAATTGTTTTTTTAGAAGATAATACGCATAAAAAATTTGTGCTTAAATGCTATGATGATAATCAACAAGAAGAAGCGATTAGTGAAAGCATAGGATCATTTATTGGTGGTAGCATTGGTGTTCCGGTGCATACGACATCTATCATGATGTCCGGACCTCTTTTGGCTGAAATAAGTAATGGTACATCGTTGGCAACATTGCATGAATGCGTACCCGGGCGACAATTGGGAAAATGGTTTGAAGTGGTAGAGCATGATATTGTTTTAAAAGGTGGAGTATTATCCGAAAGACATTTAAATAGCTTAGCAATCAATGATGATTTATGTGATATTGTTGCTCTTGATATATTTTTAAATAATAAGGATAGGCATCACGAAAACTGTTTTTTTGATGAAAGTACATCGCGCTATTATGGAATAGACATGGGAGATATTTTTCTTGAGGTGCAAAAAATTCCCAACATTGAAAAAGATATATCTCCTCAACAAATCAAGATGTTTTTGATACTTATTTTTGAAAAAAAAATAGTTGCTTTAAATACGTATTGTTTTTTACAAACTATCGATGCCAAGAATCTTTCATCTCAGCAGAAAAAAGCGTTACAGCGTCTTTCAGATACTCTGGAGCATCTTGTTGCTGCTTATTCTATAGATTCTTTGTTTAATTTGTGGATGTCTAAATCTCAGGAAATTGATTATGTTTACACCAAGTATAAACAATTCTACCTCAGGTTTGTTCTTGCCTTTAATATGTATTGGGTACAGCGGGTAATAAATCAAATACATATAATTTTTTAACTGTTTTTAATACCAATTCCAAATTCAAGCTTGCAATTATTTCATTTTGAATTATTATAATAATTAATCTTTATTATAAATCATTATAATTTTATCCTTAGGGGGACAATATGAATATGTCGATAACAAAAATTTCTGCTTTAGCAATAATAATGACTATTTCTACTACTGCTTTATCAATGCAACCAAGAGAAAAGCGCCAGATGAGCGCCTATAGTGATATAGAAAACGGTACATGGGTTAAAGTACCCTACAGTGAGGGATACGTTTGGATGCAACAGAACTCTACTATAGTTGTGAGTGAGCGAATTAATGAATTGGGTCAAACTGTTGTCACTACACATTATCATATTGCTTACGAAAATTCAGAGATTAGAAAAGGCCCAAAGCAGTAGAGATGTTTGGGCTATAAAAAGCTCTTTAGAATAAAAACAAAAAAATTGCTGTTTTTTGCTGATTAAAAGCCAAAAACAGCAATTTTTTTGTTTTTTGATAGAATAAATATCATAATCTACTAATTCAAGGGCGTTATGTTTAGTTTCATCAAAAATAAATTACAAAAAATATTCAGTTCAGTTACTTCAAAATTAGGGTCATTTTTCACTAAAACAACAATAGATGCAGCAGCACTTAAAGAGCTTGAGATTTTGTTAATTTCTAGCGATGTGGGTGTTACAACAACACAATCTATTATTGCTCAATTAAAAAAACAGGTTGATGCTGGTGTAATGGATGGTGCGCAATTAAAAGCATCAATGCATACAATTCTTTTAGATATTCTTACTAAAAATCAACTAATTGATTCTGCTGAGCAGAAAGTATTTTTATTTGTTGGCATTAATGGAAGTGGAAAAACAACCAGTATAGGTAAACTTGCTCACCTGTATACTCAACAAGGCAAAAAGGTATTACTTGTTGCAGCTGATACTTTTAGGGCTGCTGCTCCAGAACAATTAAAAGAGTGGGCTCGTATCTCTCAGGCAGATATTCTATGCGGTAAAGAAGGGCAAGATCCCGCATCGCTTGTGTTTCAAGGATGTGAAAAATTTAAAAAAGAACACTATGATATTTTGATTATTGATACTGCGGGGCGATTGCAGACAAAAATAAACTTAATGCATGAGCTTGCAAAGATAAAGCGCGCTGTTGAAAAACAACTTTCTGATTGTTCGGTTGTTACGTTGCTAACTATTGATGCAATGCTTGGCCAAAATTCATTTGAGCAAGCAAAATTATTTAAAGAAGCAACCGATGTCACGGGTATTGTTTTAACCAAAATGGATGGTACAGGAAAAGGTGGTATTGTGTTTGCTATTGCACAGGAATTGAATATTCCGGTAGCGTTTCTTACCTTTGGTGAACAAGCGGAACAGATCAAAATATTTAACGCAGAAGAATACGTAACAGATTTGTTAGGATGACAAAAAACCTCAATTTCTAGATTGAGGTTTTTTGCATATATTGCCTATTCTTTCAGCGAACATGTAATACCAACAGGATTATGATCACTTGCTACAGGTTTTTTACTATCTTTTGTAAGAGGTATGCTATCTACCGTTTTGTATTGAGATATACTGAATTTGCTTTGTGGTTTAACGAAGATAAAATCACATTCTATTAATGCTTTTGTTGATCCTTTTTCATGCGTTACAGATGGACCTTCTACTTGTTGCGCTATTGTTTTAGCGTGAGTAAATCCGTCTTCAGTCAGTATTTTTTTTAGATCTTTATCAAATGTTGTATTAAAATCTCCCAGTAAAATTACGGGCTTATCAGCACATTTTTGCTTAATATCATCGCTAATCATTTGTGCTTGTTCAGTTCGAACCTTTTCGTATTTATGATCAAGGTGAGTGTTATAAACAAAAAATTCTTTTCCGGTTGATTTTTCTTTGAGATGAATTTTGACTGCTGTTCTTGGTAGGTAACCAGAACCGTTTGGATTAATGCCAAATGTTTGAGAATCAATCAAATCAAATTTGTTTTTGTTATAAAAAATAGGACAACGCTCATTTTGAGCACCAAGCGTAGTAAGGCGTAGCCAAATAGATAATCCACTTATATGATTGTTTCTTTTATCACCCACGTAATTATACTGAGGTAAGATGTCTTGGATTGATTTAAGTTGATCATTTTCATCAATAACTTCTTGTAGGCAATAAATATCGGCATTAAGGTCTTGTATAAGTTGAAGAACATTAGGTTTTCGCTTATTCCAATCGTTTTTTTTACCATGAGTTATATTGTAGCTGTAGATTTTCATCTCGGCATTTATGAGAGGAAAATTAAGAAGCAAGGTCATTACAATATATTTTTTCATAAAAAAACTCCTTATAGATAATTAGGTTCTATTTATTATGAGTATGTCTTTATTAGCAATAAACAAACAAGAGATTAGATTCTATTTGAAAAACAATAAAAAGAAAGAGATAGTTTTTTTAAGCTTTGGCACTTTGTGGATCTTGCAAAACTGTGATAAACTCTATTGTAAAAATTAATGGAATTGTTTTTTAAAAAATGCATTTTTAACAATATATTCAAAGGTATTATTGAAATGATAAATGCGAAGTATCATGTTGCTGGTTTTTTCTTTGTAATGAGTTTTTTTTCGGTAAATCTGATTAGTTTTGAACCTCAGGGTGCATCTTTTATAAAAGATCGTATGAATAATAAAATTGAAGAGTATATTAACATGCCTACCCGAGAAGTTGTATCACGAGCAGGAACGGATAGAGATATTGCAAAGATGTTTAAAGAAGAAATATTAACTGATCCAATAGATGGACAAGAAGTTACTGAAGAGTATAAAAATAAAAAATGCATGCAACAGATGAGAATTATTTTAAGAAAAGGCGAATGTTCGCCAGAAAAATCAGAATTGCTCAAATTCAAAGAAGATAAATCTGTTGCTTTTGATCAGAAAGAAAAAGTAATTGATGCCGAATGCACACGAGCTGATTCTGATAAAATAGTGATGGGAGCTGTTACTATTGTTAGCGCACTTGCTGCGCTTGCAGTAATCAGTGTAGCTGATCAAGAGCAAGGTAGAGGAGTGGGATATCTCGGTTGTTTTGCAGTAATTGCCGGTAGTGCTGCTTGCTATAAGAATTCACAAGAAGCAGCGCAACTAAATATTCATAAAGCTCGAATACATACAATGAAAACTGAATGGGAAAATAGTTTTAACGAGCAATAGCATTTTTGCCTCTTCACGGACGTTATAAAAATATGATAGACTCCTTTGCATGAATATTCTTTACGATGTTACCTATTACATTAATGATATCCAGGCAAGACTCTATCCACTTTATGGTGATAATACACTTTGCCAGCAATATGCCTGGTGGATTTTGCAGGCAATCTGCGAAAAAACCAAAACAGAGCTTATCATACAAGAATCAATTGTGCTTACTCCTGAACAACGACAAAAAATTGATCAATGGATGAAATATTTGATCGAAGATAAAATGCCATTGCAATATGTATTGGGCTTTGTTCCTTTTGCAGATCTTGAAATTTTGGTGGAACCACCTACGCTTATTCCTCGTCCAGAAACAGAAGAGTGGTCTTTATATATTATTGAGCATTTGCTATTGCTTGATAATAAAAAATTAAAAATATTAGATCTTGCTACTGGTTCTGGATGTGTTGCGCTTACCTTTGCACATTATTTACCGCAAGCAACGATAGTTGCTACTGATATTGCCGATTCTGCGCTTGAATTAACGGAAAAAAATAGTGAACACAATAAAATCAGAAATGTTACGACTATAAAATCCGATCTTTTTGAATCAATTCCACACGGTATGAAATTCGATATAATTGTTTCCAATCCGCCGTATATTACCGAGGCTGAATTTACTCAACTTGATGAAACAGTAACGTGTTGGGAAGATCACGCAGCATTAGTTGCCCCTGATAATGGTCTTGCTATCATTAAAAAAATCATTGCACAAGCTCCTCTGTTTATACAAACTAATAATGAAATGAAGCAAAAAAATATTCCTCAAATTGTTATAGAAATTGGATATACACAAGGAGATGCGGTGAGAGACATAATGCTTGCTGCTCATTATAATGATGTTCTTGTGCATAAAGATTTAGAAGGTAAAGATCGGTTTGTTACTGGAAGGGTCAATTATGTGGCCGATACCAACGCTGGATCATAATATAGTTACGATCTCATTTTCTTCAGATAATCTTGTGTGTAGTTGGATACAAAAAACGAAAACAGGAACAGCTCCATTGCAATTATGCGCATACCAACGATACCAACTTTCTCATTTCGAACTTGCCAATCTTATTCTTTTTAATCCAACAATGATCAAAAAATATATTACTTTTTTTTTGCAAAAGCATAATCTTTACGATGCTTTTATTGTGTGCAGTTTTGATGGTCTAGCTATTGCAGAAGCATTTATTGCTATGCCAACAGCAACACCTCATCGTGCTGATTTTGGCATTCCAGTATCCAGTAATACAGCGTGGGAATATCGTTATATGTACCCAAATGATCAGAACCAGCATGTTTTTTATGTTTATACAATGCCAAGATTTTTGGTGTTACAATATCAATTGCTTGCTATTGCTATGCAATGTAATGTTATTACAATGACAACCAAAACGATGGCGCTTTTTTATGCATATAAGACTATTTTTGGTGCGGCATTCAGAAAAAGTCAGTTGGCTGTAGATATGATGCGACATAATAATGCTATTGAAGATCTTATTTCTCTTGATGGATTAAGACGCATGATATCTATACCTCTTGAGATTAATATAAAAGATGAAAAACCATTTATTGCTCCAGCTGTTGGGTTATTTTGTGCTGAAAGGTAAGGTAAGTGCGGAATGAAAAAAATTAATTTTATCACATCTTTATCGCCTCAAAAACAGTACGAAATTAATTGCTGGTTTTGGGTAACATTTTTTTTGAGTGTATCTGCAATAAGCATGGGAGCATATTTTTTTGTACCAAAGATAATGTGTTATGTTTCATTGCACAAACAATGCGTTGCATTGCGTGAAAGAACAAAAAATTATGCAGAAATTACAAAAAATAAAGATATCTTTAGCAAAGAATATGATGCATTACGTATGCGTGAAACTAAAATAAATAGGTATGTTGATAAAGCAAAAAATCCTCATGATTATATTGCAACAATTGTTCATGTATGTGGTGATAACATTCATTTAGAATCAGTGCAATTTATTAAAAAAGAATGTGAGATTATCATAGTGTGTCAGAATGTCCAGCAGGCACATCTATGCGTTAAATGCATCAACGAATCGAATAAGTTTTCTCATTGTAAAATAACTTCATTGGTGCATAATATGGAAAAAAAATTATATAAAGCTACAATTAAAGGACATATAATTTATTAAAAATATTACTACAGTAAAGGTCTCTTTAAAATGATACATATAAGACAAATCGCTATAAGTTTATTGATGACAATCAGTTGTTTTTCACTAGAAGTAATAGGTTCTGGTGTTTGGTATGGACATCCTACAACAGATCGTATGAATGATAGAATAGAGCACTATCTTGCTATATCTACAAATGAAGTTGCACAACGAGCAGGAACGGATCGAGATGTTGCAATGGCATTTAAAAGAGAAATGTTGACTGACCCGGTAGATGGTGAAGAAATAAGCGAAGAACGCAAAAATAAAAAATGTATGCAACAGATAAGAATTATTTTAAAAAAAGGTGAGGATTCTGGAACAAAACTAGAATTAGTTGAATTCAAAGAAAATACGTCTATTGCGCTTGATAATAAAGAAAAAGCTCTTATTTTAACACGCGATGGATTAGCATCTCGTAAATCAATGCTCCTAAATGTGGTATTAGTTGGTGGGCTTTTAGCGATGGCAGGAGCGCGCGCGAGCAAGGATAATAAAACAGCAGGTGCGCTTACAGGTGGTTTGGGAGCTACTATGGTAGTAGGTGGTGGGATAGGTTTGTGCTTTGTAGGAGCAGAAAGTCCATTTAATACCCATATAAACCAAATACAAACTATGAAAAATGATTGGGAAATCAGTTTTTAATACTAAATAAAAGATAAAAAATACCTGTTTTTATTAAAGGAGAGTGAATGAAACTGAATATGATGTTGGCAGCTTTGTGCTTTATTGGTGCATATGAATCTGCTATGGCAATGGATAAAAGAGATGCATATTTAAAATTTAAAGTTAATAAAGAATTACAAATTGTAGGGCATAAAGCAAAACAGATGGAATTATTTGCAAAGCCGGAAGAGTTTACGGGAAAAATTATTACAGAGGTTATACCGTTGAGTCCTGAAGATAAAGATGCTTTGAAGAATGGTTTTCAAAATGCTTTTGTGCTTAAAAAGAAACAAAAAGTTGAATACACATTGGAAGATATGCGATATGTTGCGGCAATTCAACGTAAAAAAGATAGTTTTTCTGTGAAAGTAAAAGAAGCATCTACGGTAAAAAGATAGATACTTTAATTTAATAGTTTGATATGAAAAGACCGAGCTTCAAGCTCGGTTTTTTATGTTTATACAATCAATTTTTTATATAATAGATATAGAAATAATGGCGTTGCAAAAATCAGGCATCTATTACAAATCCATGCTCTTGTTTCTTTGTGCACAAAATGTTTGAGGATTTTTGCTGGATCAACGATCTTTCTGATAATATCATCATCATTTATTTTTATATTAGTGTATAATATAAAATATAGCAAATATATACAATTCAAGATTTATACTGTTTTGGTCTATGAACTTAGATTGAAATGGCCATCAAAACCAGGTACTCTTTGTATTAAGCTTTTTAAAATATGAATATTAAATACAGCTTTCTTTTTGTTGGCCTGTTTTTCAATTGTTTTCTGTATAGTATAACAAAAATCACTATGCCAGAGCGAAAAAAAGTATCTAAAACTCTCTTAATAGGGGATCCCCAACCGGTATATAATAAAGATTGGGGCTATAATGTAGATAGGTTGGTTATGAAATTAGATCCAAAAAAAACGCTATTTCTTATCGATGGTTCTTCATTTTTATATCGTGCATATTACGGTCTTAAGCCGCTGCATGCTCCCTCTGGTGTGCCTGTGCAGGCTGTTTTTAGTTTTTGTCGGACTATTAAAAAATTAATTGATGCGTATGGGCCTGAATATATTGCGCTTGTGTGGGATAGCAAGGGTAAAACCACACGACATGAAATTTTTGCTGATTACAAAGCAACGCGCCAAGCGCCGCCAAGTGATTTATTTGAGCAGAAGGAATATATTGTTGAGTTTGCTGATTTGATTGGTATGAAGCAAGTGGTGCAATCAGGCATTGAGGCAGATGATTTAATGTATTCCTTAGCCAAAGATTGGGTAGAACAAAATCCGGAACATGGTGTTGTTTTTGTAACGCTTGATAAAGATATGGGACAAGCATTAACATTGGCAGAGCATGTTTATTTGCTTGATGCTTTTAAAGAGCAGCTTTTCGATCGTATGGCGATCGAAGAAAAAATGGGTTTTGTAGTTGAAAAATTACCATTTTATTTTGCATTGCTTGGAGATGCTTCTGATAATATTCCTGGAGTGCGTGGCGTTGGCAAAACAACTGCGCAAGCATTGGTAAATCAGTTTGATTCAATGGAAGATATGTACCATCAACTGCATGAAATTAAAAAAGCGGGTGTCAAAACAGCGTTGTTAACATATAAAGAAGATGCATTTTTGAGTTATAAATTATTTTTATTACATTATGAATCATTAGGATTGAGTTCTGAAGATTTATTTTTTGATGCGCACAACTGGAATAATGCACGGCCTCTTTTTGAAGAGCTTAATTTTAAATCACTGACAGCAACTGCAGGCCAAACAAAGCAAGATCGTGTTCACAATGTTCAGCAAAAAATTGAGTATTGGAAAGACCGTAATTTTATAACAGTACAAACAATTGCACAATTGAATGAATTATGCCAATATTTGCAAGCCAAAGGTTCTTTCGCTCTTGATACTGAAACAACAGGGTTGCAACCTTTGGAAGTTGATCTTGTTGGTTTATCGTTTTGTACCGATGAAGAGCATTCGTATTATATTCCTTGTGGGCATCAAACAGGTGAAATTCAATTGCCATGCTCAACTATTATTGCTGCATTAAAACCAATTTTGGAAAATGCTCAGATCAAAAAATATTTGCATAACGCAAAATATGACATGTTAGTTCTGAGTCATCATGGTATTGAATTACAAGGTCTTGAGCTTGATACTCTGG
This sequence comes from Candidatus Babelota bacterium, assembly GCA_039809905.1. Lineage (GTDB taxonomy): Bacteria > Babelota > Babeliae > Babelales > Vermiphilaceae > SOIL31. Next base: position 710,641 of record JBDHVY010000001.1, read on the forward strand.
TTGGAGCGAACTTAATTATTAAAGAATGGCAGAGCGCGAGTTTAAAAAAATTATCGCATTCATTTTTCAATGAAGAAATGCTTACGTATGAAGATGTTGTTAAATCACATAAATATAAAGATTTTTCATACGTGCCTCTTGAATTGGCAACATTGTATGCTGCTGCAGATTCATATCAAACACTTCGCTTAGTCGATATTATCAAAGATGCTTTTGCGCAAGAAAAAAAGATATATGAGTTATATAAAAATATAGAACATCCTTTAATTCAAATTTTATATGAAATGGAGAAAAAGGGTGTGGATCTTGATGTTCCATTACTTAATTCATTAAATGAAAAAGTCTCGGCAGATTTAGCAATTATTGAAGCAGAAATTGCAGCTGTTGTGGGTAAAGAAACAATTAACTTAAATTCACCGCGCCAAGTTGAACATTTACTTTTTGATGTGTTGCAATTGCCGCCACAAAAAAAGAGTAAAACCGGTAAATTCTCAACTGACTATGAAGTGCTCAAAACATTGGCAGTATTACATCCTATCCCTGCACTCATCATCAAACATCGAGAATTAACTAAATTAAAAAATACGTATATTGAAGCTTTACCAACATATGTGAATAAAGAAACACATAAAGTGCATACTACTTTTGGACAAACTACGGCAGCAACAGGGCGTTTGGCAAGTTCCAATCCTAATTTGCAAAATATTCCAGCTGATGCTGCAGGTTATGGTATTGAAGTCCGTGGAGCTTTTAAAGCAGGTGAAGATAGAGTATTTATCTCTGCAGATTATTCACAGATCGAGTTGCGGGTGCTTGCATATTTATCACAAGATGAAAATTTAATAAATGCCTTTTTACAAGGTCATGATATTCATACAGAAACAGCAGCGCGTTTATTTGATACAACAATAGTAACGAATGAACAGCGTCAGTTAGGAAAACGTATTAATTTTAGTATTTTATATGGTCTTACGCCCTATGGATTATCAAAGGATTTGAATATTTCATTCAAAGATGCAAAAAAATATATCGAACGGTATTTTGAGCAATATCCAAAAGTTGCATCATGGATGAAATCAATCATTGAATATACAACTGAACATGGATACGTAGAAACGTATTGGGGCCGTCGACGTTATATTCCTACCATTTATGAAAAAAATAGAACGCTGTATGAAGAAGCATGTCGTATAGCAGTTAATACAGTAGCACAAGGAACAGCAGCAGAGATTATGAAGTTGGGCATGATAGCAGTTAATAATGTTTTGCGTGAGCAATTTCCTGCTAGCTTTATAGTGTTACAAATTCACGATGAACTTATTATTTCCGCGCCAGTTTCTGATGCTATTGCAGTTCAGATAGCAGTTAAAAATGCTCTAGAGTCTGTCGTCTCCTGGAATATACCACTTGAAGTTATGACGAACAATGGATCTGATTGGAAAGAGATTACAAAATGATGCAGAAATAGAAGACTTAAAAGCACAAGTGAAGGCAGAAGCTGAAAAAGTCAATAAAGAATCTATTGAGAAGGCAAATCTCAGAAAAGAATAAAATAATTATGGATACGGACTTATTTTGTGTGCACTCACTTTTTTTTCATACTTTGTATATGTTCAGTATACGTATTAGTGAATAAACACAAGAGTACAATTGATTTGATTGTGCATAGATTACGAAATAAAAAAGCCTCCATGTGGAGGCTTTTTTTTATTAACTTACTTTGTTTTATACTTGAGCTTCAAGTTCTTTTATTTTAGCATCTATTCTTTGTAATAGATTGTTAAATACGATTGCCATATCCCAGCATTCTTTATTTTGAAAATCATTCATTACCAGTTCAGCAGTTTGTTCATCGTTGTAAAGCTTAAGGAAAACAGATCTTAATAATTTGTCTTGCGGGCATTCGTTGCCATTGTAATCTGGATAATTAAAGCCTGAATTGCACAATTGTTCAAGTGTTTCTATTTTTTGATTCTCTAATATATTCATAAAATAATCGATCTCAAAAGAATATGGAGCAATTGCTTTAAGAGCTAAAATTTCGTTCCATAGAATGTCTAGATTGGCAAGATACGTTTTATTTGGATCGCGTTTGCTTTCTGCTATTGTTTCTGTCAATTCATTTTGTAGTTCGATTTTTATGTTTTGTAAGTTTGCGAGCATCTCTTGTTTTGTAGGTTTTTCTGTTGTTGATGTAATTGCTGCTGATGCTAAAAGAGTAGTTAGTAATAAGTTTTTCATAATGGTTTCCTTTTACGATTGTTTTTTCTGTTCTTTGATTTGGGAACATAATTCACGATAGTTTCTTTCTAGCGATGCATAATGAGAATTGCTATATAATTGAGATTTTAAATGATCCATCTGATGAAATAGTAAATATTTTTTAATAAAATAGAGGAATGGTGAGCCTGTAGTCGGCTTCATATAATATATTTTTTTGATTTGCTCTGTGTGATTTATCGCATTATTGATTACTCGACATTGTTTATTGCCTGTTTGGTTATTACAAAAATCTCTCAATTTAGAATTTTGAGATATATCAAGTAATAAACTCTTCATAGCCTCTACTGTATCTTGATTAAAATCTTGAGCTGGATTTGTAGAAAAACTGATAAATGGTGCAAAAATGGCGATAAAAAGCGCTAATACATTATTTTTCATGACTTACAATCCCTGATTTAGCATTAATGTTATAGTAGTAAGTATAGCAATGTATTGCAAATTGTCAATATTGAAAAGGTTTAATAGAATCTAATCGTTATTTTTTCGCTGATAGGTGCCAATGAGAGTTGTTTGTTCCAAGATATGGCCATGCATAGCTTTCAAGATGTCTTCTTTTGTTGCTCCTGCAGGTGCATCAAGCATAGTGTCTAATGCGTAAAGAGTAAAATGATAATGATGAGTACCACGTGGTGGGCACGGGCCACCCCATTTTTGAGTGCCAAAATCAGTTGATCCATAGGTGAATGGTGCTTCTGCTCGTGATGAACCTTGATTTTTATCAATATGATCGACGGTTGAAGGAATATTAAATACAACCCAATGAACCCATACTTTTGCTGGCGTGTCCGAAGTAGCTTTAGCGAAGTTGGACGCATCCGGATCATCAACGATTAATGCAAAGCTTTGTGTATTTTCCGGTGCATCTGACCACATGAGTGCCGGAGAAATGTTTGCACCATCGCAACTATATTCTGTTGGAATTGATTCATTATGAGAAAAGGCTGGGCTTATAAGTTTCATAACTGCGCTCGCTGGTAAACAATAAAAGAGAGCTATTAATAATATTTTTTTCATTCTTGAACTACCGTTTCATTTTTTAATTCATCTCTTTTTTGCGTTAATTTCTGTCCCAAAAGTAAGCAATATTGCTTTTGCGCCATTGATGAGAAAAGATTTTTCCCATAATCTTTCATAGTTACTTTTGGGAAGAAGGTTGAAAAATGGAACGTTGTTTTAAGGCTATTGAATGACATATTTCGATTCGCTATAGCTTCAAAGTGAGTATTGACGGTAGTTTGTAATTGGGTAAGTACTTCGCTACGAGCTAGTGCTCGTTCAAGTACAGGCTGTACTGATGCATAAAGCTTTGGTGATGCTATTTGAGCTCTTTTGATTTGAATTTTTGCTACATTCAATGCGCGTTTAATCGCAGATAATTCATTGTTTATATGCTCTATCTGGCTTTCAGATGTGGACATGCCCCAGGCTGATGCCGTGGTTAGTATTATCAATAGAGAAAAGTAACTTTTTTTTAACATAATATATCCTATCAATAAAATTGTCTTTCTACTGACAGGATATATTATTTATATTCTAATAGTCAATTAATGTTGAATAATATTAAACAAGCGCAGCTTGATTTTCCCGCTGTATGTTTTCAAGTTCAGCGGCGAGTTCGCTTTTTTTAACCTCTAGTTTCTCAATAAGCAGTCGAGACCCACGTGTAATAGCATATGCAACATAAAATATGTTAAATAACTGTTCAGTTTGTTCATCAAATGAAGCATTTGAGAGTTCAGTTTTTATTTTTTGCTCAAGAGGGAATGCGCTTGGATCGATAATAATATCATCAAATGAGATGTTTTCATCAACGATTAGACGTGCTTGTTCAGTAGTGACTTGTTCGATGGTAGAACTAAATTCATCACTGAGCAGAATGGTAGCAAGTACAACCCAACATCTGTTCTTTGTAGATTCATAGGTATCTTGCAATAATTCTTGAAAATGTTTTTCTGTGCGGTTTTTTAAAATAAGACCTACCTTTACTTCCAGCATGATGGCACTTATTTGCTGAGAGATATGCTCAAGAGAGCTTTGGATTACGATTGTGCGATCAGAAGGAATAAGTGTAGAGAATGGTAATACCATAAAGGCTACAGAAAGACACAAATTTTTTAACATAATAATCCTGGAAAAGGTAGTAATACAATGATTTTTTATTAATTAAGTGTGTCATAACCACGCTATTTAGTCAAAAGACGGGTTTTTCCGTTTCAAGTTATTTTTCTTTATAGGGGGTCCCCAGCCGTGGCGTAGCATAGGCTGGGGCTTAGAATTTGACTTTTAATCTGTTTTAGGCCATTATTTTAATTACATAGATGATATCATTTCTGTAGATATTCAAGAAAAATAAATAGTTTCATTTTTGAAGGACATATCCAATGGCAACCAGTAAATCGGGTGGAAGTACCCAGAATAATAGAGAAAGTCATAGTAAGCGGCTAGGCTGTAAATTATTTGATGGTCACAAAGTTTTTGGTGGCGAAATTATTGTTCGTCAGCGTGGAACACATATTCATCCAGGCAAACAAGTTCTTCGTGGCGGTGATGATACTTTATTTGTGACTGCTCCAGGCGTGATTAAATATCACTTTGGTCCTAAAGGTCGTAAATACGTATCTGTTATCAGCCCTAAGTAGTAATGTTTTGAGTAAGAATGAGGCTGCCTTATTAAAAAGACTTTATCTATGGATAAAGATATTTTAATAAGTTATAAAAAAGTAGAATAAAAAAGGTTTAAAACAAATATACTGCGGAAAAGAACGAATATGCAGATGATTAATTTTTTGAAATACCGTACTGCAACAGCTTTGTCATCGCTGTGCTTAATTATTGCATTTGGCGTGACAGCAGTTTATCGGTACCAGACTCGTGGTTCAGTATACACATATAGTGTTGATTTTACGGGTGGAACTCAGGTTTTATTTGGATTTGATCAACCAGTTGATAGTGCCTCTGTCAGGCAAATTATTGCTGATTCGGGATTGCCAAGCGCAAACACACGTGAATTTAGTGATAATGAAGTTCTTGTGCGTGTTAAGGAATATGAAAGTGATGCTGTTGGTCTTGGCGAGCGCATGAAAGTTGCTCTTCAGGATCAAATGCCAGATAACACGGTGCGTGTTTTACAAACGGAAAGTGTTGGGGCTGGTGTTGGAGCTGATTTACGGGGTAAATCCACGTATGCAGTTATTATAGCATTAATTTGTATGTTGCTTTATATAGCAATGCGCTTCTGGTCGTTTGCTTTTGCAGCAGGTGCGATTTTTGCTTTAGCTCATGATGCACTTGTTATGTTGGCAATATTTTTATTTCTTGATCGTGAAATATCAATTAATTTTATTGCAGCAGTGTTAGCTGTTCTTGGGTATTCAATCAATGATACAATTGTGATTTTTGCTCAAATACGTGAATTTATGAAAAAGAGCAAAGGTCTACCACTAGAAACAATCGTGAACGAGAGCCTTAATTATACGTTGCGTAGAACTGTTCTTTTAAGTCTTTCAACAGGATTGCCAGTTATGGTAATGCTTATATTTGGTGGAGAGGCTTTGCAAGATTTTTCACTTGCTTTATTAATTGGAATAATTTTTGGAACATATTCTTCAATTTATATTGCAAGTCCTATTATGATGTTATTGCAACCAAAGCAATAAGAGCAAAATTATCCCAAATTGCTGACAAGTTCTTTTGGGATTCTTATACAAGATTACATGAAAATATGATCATTTTGATTTATAAAAAGCGCCATATCATATATGTGCTTCATAATCAAAATGATCAGCTTATGTTTATACGCTAATCTTAGCAATGTCATTTTTTTAAATCTTTTTTATACAAATTCAAGGAATAATGCATGACGAAAAACGTCATAGTATCTTTTTATAGGAGGACTGAATGAAAACTCGCGACGTAAAAACAACTGATTCTGTAGGGACAACCGAAGAAAATCAAGAAGTAACACAAAAAGTAGTACAGCCTCTGTCTCCATCACAACCGACACGCCAACGTGCTCCAAGAAATTCTCAAAAAAATGTTTCGCAGCAGCAGCCGCCAGTAGAAAACAGTAAGCCAGCTGCAGAGCCAGCGGTGGCAAGTGAACAATATTCTCCTATTGATCGAGATGCAATGCCACAAGAACGCAAAGATACGGCGTTGCCACGAGAAGAACATAATCGTCCTATGTCTGCGCATCAACAACCATATCATCAACCACATGCCGTTTCTGAAAGACCTGCATATATCAAGCGACCGCTTGAAGATTTATCATTATCAGAATTAGTTCAATATGCTCGTCGCTATGGAATTATGGGTGCTGCAATAACCAAAAAAGATGAATTACTTAAAAAAGTTCGTTTTGCAGAAGAAAATCCTAACTTTGAGATGGTAGTTGAAGGTGTTCTTGAAAAATTACCTGATGGATTTGGTTTTTTACGCTCTTCTCTTTATGATTATGTTTCTGGCCCGGATGATATTTATGTTTCTCCATCTCAAATCAGAAGATTTGGTTTGCGTACGGGAGATACTATCAAGGGTGAAATCAGAAAACCAAAAGAAGGTGAAAAATATTTTGCTTTGCTGAAAGTATCACAAGTAAATTATGCAGAACCTCTTTCTATGATCGATCGATCACACTTTGATAGTTTAAGTCCTCAGCATCCTACTGAAAAATTTAACCTTGAATTTGATCCAATGGCTCTCTCAACACGTATTTTAGATTTGTTCACTCCGGTGGGTAAAGGACAACGTGGATTGATAGTAGCACCACCTAAAGTTGGTAAAACGCTTTTACTTAAAGAAATTGCACGTGCAATTATTCAAAATCATCCAGAAGCGCACTTGATAGTATTATGCGTTGATGAGCGTCCTGAAGAGGTTGCTGATATGCGCAGAACACTTAAAGGAACAATGGCAGAAGTTATTAGTTCAACATTTGATGAATCAGCTGAGCGCCATGTTCAAGTTGCAGAAATTGTTCTAGAAAAAGCAAAGCGCTTAGTTGAATGCAATCGTGATGTTGTAGTATTGCTTGATTCGATTACTCGTCTTGCACGAGCATATAATACTGTTGCTCCTGCATCAGGTAAAGTTTTAACAGGTGGTATTGATGCTCATGCATTACAACGGCCAAAAAGATTTTTTGGTGCAGCACGCGCAACAGAAGAAGCTGGTTCATTAACTATCTTAGCAACAGCGTTAGTTGAAACTGGTTCACGAATGGATGAAGTGATCTTTGAAGAATTCAAAGGTACGGGTAATATGGAAATGAATATGACGCGTAAGCTTTCGCATCGCCGCATATTTCCAGCATTTGATCTTCTTGTTTCAGGAACACGTCGTGATGATTTACTTCTTTCTGAAGAAGAACTTAATAAAGTATGGATTTTGCAGAAGTTGCTTTCTAGCATGAATACTATAGAAGGTATGGAATTCTTGATTGATAAAATGAAGAAAACCAAAACAAATGCAGAGTTCTTTGAATCGATTAATAAACGAACTACTGAAGTACGAGAATAATTAGTAAGCCCCATTCTTTATTGTATGATGAATGGGGCGCTTTTTTTAGTATTTGTGGTTTCAATCAAGCTCTTGTAATTCAGCTGGTTCTACTAAATGTTCTTTTTCCATTTCTTTATACTCACTTTCATCATCATTTTCATCAACATCTGGAAAATCAAAAAATTCTTCATCTGAAGCTTCACCTTTAGGGCTTAAAGAGATAGCATTCTGTATTGCTTCAGGCAACTCTCTATATCTTTCTTGTTCTCTTTCTTTAGTCTGTTCTAATGCTTTTTTTTCTTCTAACTGTTGTTTTACTTTTGAAAATAAAGATTTACCCCAATCTATCCATGATTGTGTTTGAGCACTTTCTGGTTCATAAATTTTTTGCCACTCTTGTTCTTCTTTATTAATTTGTTGTTGGCGAGCTTCTGCTTTTTGCAGAGCTTCTGCTTCTTTGTTTATTTTTTCTTGTTCAATTGATATGCCTGTTTGAGAATTGTACTCTCTTTTATCGTTATTTTCATCTATCGCTACAACATTGCCTGAGGTATTGAAAAATGCTGCTTGTGTTGTATCAGATAACGTGAGAATAGTTTTGCCAGATGACGTATCAATAAGTTGATAATAAGATTTATTTGTTGTTCTTTGTAATGAAAGCAAGCGAGATTCTTCTGTATTAAATGTAAAAGTAATGATCTCGTTCAAGTCTTTTTTTATGTCACCAGAAGATGTATCAACTACGAGGGTTCGCATTGAAGAAGAACCCAACAATCCCCCTGACCATTCTTGTGTGGTACTTTTTTCTTCATGATTAATGATTAAAAATTTTCTTTTTGGACTGAATTGATATGAGATAACGTTTTTAATTTTTTCCAACTCTGTTGCTGGCTTACCAGTAATAATTACTTTCATCTTGCTATAAGCATGATCATACATTGCTGTTATTAAAGGTTTGCCTTCTTGTGTTTGCTTTTCTTCAATTTGAATTGTTGGTTGTGTGCTGATAATATTTATTATTTTGCGATATAGTGAAAGACGAACATTTCTTTTTATAGATACTGTTTTTGTTGTTCCGCTATCGTAGGTTACCGAAAGTTCATCTTCTTTTGTGAAATGAATGTCTTGAATGTTTTCAAATACGGCTATCATCGTTGCAGATGCAATATCAAAAAGATAATATCTTAAAATTTCGCGCGTCCCTTTTTGTTCTCGTAATGGAAGTCCTTCGGAGGTTGTACCGCTTTCTTTTTCGCTTGGTTTTTTAAAACCAAATATTTCTTGAAGATATTCTACAGCGCTGCTCAATTGAGTGCTTGCCAACAATAATGTTTTTTCTTGTGGACTAAATTGTTGAGTAATAAGAGATCCTTTAAAAGATATTACTACATTTCTTGAATGTATATCATAGAGATCCGTAATAGGTGAAGTACCTATGCGTTCCGGGCCAAAAACCATACCTTTTAATACACTGCCAAAAGTATATCGTTGCAATACGATATACTTTTTATGTGGACTAAATTGATAACCAGTTGTTTTATCAAATACTTTTTGAGGAACAAATTTATCTTCCGGTTGGTTAAGGCCGCTTATATCATTTTTAAGTATAAGTTTTTTTTCACTTGCATTATAAAAAGCTATAGGAGGTCTTTCTGCTATTTCTGTTAATTTTGGTGATAAAAAAGTACTGATCTTCGGTTTTGTTACAGAAGATGCCACGGGTTCTTTTAGTTGTGCTGTTGGATAAAAAAATTTTTTTATAGAAGCAATGTAAGGAGCAATTGTTTGCTTAAGTATACCTTGTTTTTGACTTTGCTCAGATGGTACAAGATAAGACATTATTCCTAATGAAAAACAGAATAATATAATTAACTTTTTCATAAATACAATCCTTATAGCTGCAATTTTTCAGATTTGTATTTATTGTAAAAGATGCAACGAGTTGTTTTCAACTTTTTGCGATTTATTAATAAGTTGAGGAATATATTTTATGGTAATGGGCTTGCATGGTTTGCTATAAGGTTTTTTTGTGATCTTTGGATAATTAAGACGTCGTGCTTCTTTTGTAATAAGCAAGGGCACTTTTTGCAGGCTGGCATTATATATTTCGGTTATAGTTATGTGTTGTTTTTGATTATGAGGAACATACGGGATAATTGATAAATTGATCGGAGTTGCTTTTTGTGGAATTGGTGAACACATGAAAGATTCTTCATCATCAGAATAAGATTGATAATCATCAGAATAAGAAGATTCATCAATTGAAGATTCATCAGATAAATCTTCTGAGTTTTCTTCATTTTTTTGTAGAGTTTTTATGAAAGATTGCTTATTAATATATCTTATTTTATAACGTTCTTCAGGTTCTCCGTTTTTTGTTTTTGTATCTTGTACCTTTATTTCTGGATCTATGGCTTTTGGTATAATGGTATTTTTGCTGGTTTCGATTTTATTTTTTTTAATGAGAATAATATATGTCCATATTTTTTTGAAAAAAAAACAGATCATAGAATGCAAAGATTGTGAGCGCATTGAAAATATATCGTTATAATTTTGAGTGCTTGCAATTATTCTGCTCATCTCAATTTTTCTTATGTGGTTAAATAATTGAGAGCATTGATGATACTTTTGTTTTGTATATGTTTGAACATGAAATAAGAATGAATGGGAGGTATTGTTTTCCTCGCCTGTGCAATAGCTAAAGAATAATAAAAAGAGTAGTGATATGTTGTTTCGATAACAATAATCTTTTTTCATATCATACTCCTTTTTGTATAGCTACTACTTAATATATATCCAAAGTCAAATCTGAGTATTTACCTTGTTGTGCTTTATAATTACCCACAAAAGCAATCATTGCAGCATTATCAGTACAGAATGCACGAGACGGATGAAAAAAAGGAATATTACGAGATTCTGTGCATGATTTTAATCGTCCAACAATATAATTATTACAAGCAACACCACCAACAAAAGCTAAGGCTTTAATATCAGGATAGTTGTGTAGAGCGAGCACTATTTTTTGTTCAAAAATATCTGCCATACATACTAATAATGAACTAGCAACTTCCTTTTGTAATTGTATGTCATCTGGTCGCAAAAATGTTTTTGTTTCTAAATCATATCCACCGCGTCGTACTAAATCATAGAGTACAGCTGTTTTAAGTCCAGAAAAGCTAAAATCCAATGTTTTATGTTTTGATCGGGGATAATGATAAAAATCTTGGAAATTAACATCTCGCGCAAGTTTTTCAATAACTGGTCCACCGGGATAAGGCAGATTCATTAATTTTGCAATTTTATCAAAGGCTTCACCTGCTGCATCATCCTGTGTTTCACCAAGAACTTCATAATCTCCGAAATTTTTTATGAGATACAATGATGTATGCCCACCTGATGCAGTCAAACAAAGATAAGGGAATGGAACATTATGTTCTATTCCCGTTGAAAACGCATGGCCTTCTAAGTGATTAATGCCAATTAGTTTTTTGTTTTTTGCCCATGCAAGTGATTTTGCAAAGCACACGCCCACCAATAATGATCCGGGAAGACCTGGCTTATGAGTAGCGGCAATAACATCTACATCGTCAAGTGTTATGCGTGCAAGCTCAAGGGCTTGGCTGACAATTGGATTAATTTTTTCCAATTGCGATCGTGATGCAAGTTCTGGAACAACACCGCCAAAATGTTTATGTAAATCTATCTGAGAATATAATGTGCTTGAAAGCAAACCATGCTCGCTGTGATAAACTGCGGCAGCTGTTTCATCGCATGATGTTTCAATGCCAAGAGTAATAAAAGGTGTTTTCATATTATGTAATTAAATCCATAATAAGAATGCGTTTTTTATCAGAGATAGTTTGCGTTTTACGGCGCACGGGCGAATGAATAATTTTAGAATCGAGTGCAGTTAGTTCTAGTTTTACCAATGCTTCCTTAAAATCTTCTTGCGTAAGGCCAAGTTCACTAATTGTATTGTTGAGATACAATGTTGGCAGTTCTACGGCAGAACCACCTTTTAAGTCTTGAATCCACTCAGGATAGCACTCAATAATAAGCGTTCGATCAGGTATTTGTCCTGTTTCTGGTAATTTTTCTTCTTTTATTTCCCATGCTCCATCAACAAAATCGAGTGAATAGTATTTATAGTCTGATTTTGGATTTATTTTGAGATAATCGACAGTATTTTGCAATTCTTCTTGATCAGGGAACTGCTTGAGCTGATATTCAATTTTTGCTGCAGTAACAAGAACATCAAAGTGCCATTGATCGCTGTTTTTGGGGATTTCAAAGGTTATTTTGGGGCTAGTAGCCTCATGAGAGCTCGTAATAACCTCGGTTCCACTATATACAACATTCAGGCGTGCTAATGTTGATTCTTTACTATATTGAATGGTGCATCCTAGCTGAGAGGGCACCCCTAACAAGCTGGAGGCTGTTGAAAGAATAGCTAAAATAAGAGATAATGATCTATAAGAGGTTATTTTTATTGTTTTCATTTTGTACACCTATTTTTGTAATTTGTTAGTATACATCGTTACATGTAATCCAAATTCAGCGGGTTATGAAACTATGATAGCTTAAAGATTTTTTAATTTCAATTGCTATACATCTTCGGTATAAAAGGTTTTTTATGATTTTTAAACGTATTCATTCATTCATCTCTCGTATTGTTGCGTATGAAAAATCTCCTAAGAGATTAGCTTTTACGTGTGCTTTGGGTATTTATATTGGCATTTCACCTCTTGTTGGATTACATACGGTAATGGTTTTCTTCTTTGGATGGATGTTTGCGTTGAGTATTCCCGTGCTTTTTACTGTTTCTATGATGATACACAATCCGTGGACGATGATGCCCGTCTATGCCCTTGACCATCTTTTTGGTAAATGGTTATTTACTTGTCTTGATATTGATTATTTGCAGTGGGATCCTATATGGGTAGAATCCTGTAATGCTTTTTTGAAGGAGCATACAGGTATTACTGGCCTTTCTTTATCAGCATTTTTTATTGGTGGAAATTTGCTAGCCATAGGAACTAGTGTTATGCTGTATCCTATTATGAAGCGGGTTTTTACACAATATTTCGACTATACTTCCAATGTAACTTCGTGTAACACTTCCTTCTGTGCTCAAGCTTGCGACTTCGCCAAGGCTTCTTCGGATGTATCGGTGGAAAAATCATTTTTACATAGAAATTCTACTAAAGAACAGTATGAAAATAATATCACAAAATAAAAAAGCATTTCATGATTATGATATTTTAGAGAAGATTGAAGCAGGTATAGTACTGACAGGTGATGAAGTTAAATCATTACGCGCAGGCAATGTTTCAATGATTGGTTCATTTGCGTCAATTCGTCATGGAGAAATGACGCTGGTTAACTGCCGAATTGCACCGTATGAAAAAGCTTATCAAAAAGATGAAGAAGCGGCATCACGTACACGTATTTTGTTGCTTCATAAACGTCAAATCTTAAAGCTCATTGGTGAAATTGCCCAAAAGGGCATTACTGTTGTTCCACTTATGTTTTATTTTAATGATAAAAGTAAGATTAAGGTGCAACTAGGTATTGCTAAACATAAAAAAGCTCCGAGCAAGAAAAAAGAACTCAAAGAGCGTGATATTAACCGCGAGACAAACCGAGCGATGAAAGAAGCTCGATAAAGTATTATTAATTATCATAGTTAGGGATGATCGATGAAAAAGTTGCTGTATGTGGCATTAATTTGTTGTACTGCACAAGAATCACTTGGTATAGATTGGAATTTGAGAAGATTTGTGCCAGCTGAAAAAGTTACTAAAAGATGTCATCAAGAACCACGTGCATGGTTGTGGTTTAATAAAAGTGATGTTGAAAAGGCATGTAATTGTCTTGATGCTGATTTAGATATCATTAGGCAAGCCCGTGATGTAGCTCTTGAAGCTAATGCAGCTTCTTTAGAGCCTAACGTTGAAATAATAAATAAATTTTTAACTGAATCATCATCAAAGATGATGGATGAACAACAAGTGAGAACAGCAATAAATACCATATTTTCTTATGAAAGTGCTGAAGCCCGTGAAGAAGAAGTCAGGCGATTTATTGCTGCTCGAGCTAATCGTATGCTTGATTTTTTCGAAGGTGGGGCTAGAAGTCGAAATTCTGCAATGCTAAAGCATTCAAGACTCAATTTAGTAGAGGCTGCAGCTAAGTATAAAACTGTAGCGATTGAGGATGGTGCAAAGACTGATGCTGTCCTGATAAAAGATTGGATGGAAAACGGCAGAACCGAGGCTCAATGCCGAGAGATGATTACAACAATGTATCAAATGTATCCTGAACTGAGAAATAAATAATTGCAGTTCAATAGATCTGTAAAAAAAAGAATACGTGCCTTAAAAAGCACGTATTCTTTTTTTTCTGGGTTCTCGCATGAAGGGCTGATGAAGCTATCAGGCACCTAAGTGGTATAGTTTCAGTTTGAAATTTATTTAGAATAATGTATTATGAGTAATAATATAGTAAATTAACTTACTTTAGGGGATAAGTTATGAATTCAAAAATACTGTTGATATTAGGTTTGAGTGCAATGGCACATATAGGGGCTACTTCAGAGCAATATCCGAATTTGAGCGAAAGAATGTGTCCAAAAGCAGCTATTTTGCAAGCCTGTGAAGAAAACGATGCGGCATGGCGTTTTTCTTACGATAAAACGATCGCAGAAAAGTGTCAAAGAATTGATAAAACGATTCCTTTTCTTTTGCAATGGATGGACAAGCAACCTTTTACGACAAAGGGAGAATCTCTTGTTTTTGAGAAAAGACAATTTTTGTTAGAGTATCTTTCAGATTTTGATACTTATAGACAATTGGAAAACGACATAGATATCATATTAAAAAACAAATTATTGACATCATTTGAAAGAAAACAAGTATCAAAAGATGTACATGAATATATATTGAGTGCTGCACGATCATTGGATCGAAAATAATCCAATGGTTGCTAAGATTTGCCTTTCCTGTTACCATTTGGATAATAAAGCCTGATGGATAAATTAAAAAATTAATATAATAGTTCTTTGAAAAATTTTGGTCATATTTTATCTCAATTATGGCTTGTCCTATTGGGGTCCCCATACGAGAATAACGAGGATGGGGTATAAAAAATTTGGGGGCGTACTGGCTTCGACGTGTTGTTGGTCGCTTTGAGTGCATGTCGAGCGTTGATTAAGTGCTCGTTAAACAATTAATCAAAACAATAAATGCAGAAACTCATAGTTTCTCTGCACAACCTGCTTTCGGCTTAGCCTAAGCAATCGTGCCTTGTTGGGTTGACGTGTCTATCAGTTGAGCCAACACGTATAATACAAGATAGAATTCATTAAGCGAGGTTGAACGGTTTAGTAGCTTAATGAGTATTATAAGCTGTCTTATATAACAATGCTGTGTCTTTGAGGTGTTATATACGTATAATCAAAGAATAAGCATGTAGTACTTGGGGTTATTTGCAGTGCGGACATGGGTTCGATTCCCATCGCCTCCACCAGCCTACGCATAAAGCTACGGCTGGCGCGGCCATTGTTTTAAAAGTTTATACTTTATTTCTCAATTCGTTCGCCCTGAATGTCCTATGAAGCTTTTTAGCGAAATAGGATGTATCTAAGGGGTAAATTTTAAATAAAAAAATTCGTTGGAATGCTCATGAAATTTATAAAAATAATATTGTTCATTTTCATTGCTCAAACATCTCTTTTAAATGCTATTATTAGTTCTGATAAAGAAGATCTTATTTGGACAATGGTTTGTCTATGCCCAGCTCTCAAGCAAGTTGATTCAGTTGAATCTCTTGAAGCGGCAGCGCAACGTTTTGCCAAAACTCTCGATGAGAGTGGAATCAATCCATTTAAAAAAAATGAAAATGGCGAAACATTAGTGCAAATTGCGGAAAGAAATTACCGCGAAACTCAAAAGCCTGTGTGTAAAATGGTTTTTGATGAATTGAAAAAATATGAAGAGCGGTATGTTCAAAAACAATTAAAAATATAGTTGTAGAGTTGAACTGGATATATCAATGAAACGATTGTTTTTAATTTTAGCTTTAAATTCTGTGCAAACAATTGTTTCCAGCGATAATAAATATCCCTATATCAAACATTATCTCCCTCAAAATTCTCAGTTGTTTCAACAATGTGAAAAAGATCAATTTGGTATGTCGAAGAACCAAGAAATTACTCCAGCCTGTACACGTTTAAATAATGCACATCCTACAATTCGAGCTGTAGTTGCTCAGGGCTTATCAAAAAGAAAACCATTCTTGAGTCCTGTAGACTATCTTTTAGCTCAAAGAACTTTGGCACGACATCTGCTGAATCAGCAAAACACTCGTAATTCCATGCGCAGAGATATAAAGATTATTCTCAGTTCTTTACACCCATCTGAGTGGGATATAAAAAGAGAAGAAGAGATTGCCAAAGTAGCTTTGATGATAGCTGCAGAAGGCAAATAAAAATAAGGCTTACTCACAGGAAAAAAGAATGCTAGATGAACTACTAGATATCATTGATGAACATGGTCAAGTTATTGGTCAAAAAACACGTTCTGAAATTTACCGTCAAGGATTATCCAATTTTAGAGTTGTAAATGCTTTCCTGATAAATGATAATGGTGAGCTTTGGATTCCTCGACGTTCTAAGAATAAGCGACTCTTTCCATTGTGTCTTGATGCAAGCATGGGAGGCCATGTGGAAGCAGGAGAGACTTATCATCAGGCTTTTATGCGTGAATTGATGGAAGAATTACGTATTGACGCCGATTCTGTACCATATGAATATATTGGTGCCTTAAATCCACATCAGCATAATACATCAGCATTTATGCAAGTTTATTTGTTACGCACTAATACTGTTCCAAATTATAACCGCGATGATTTTACTGAATATTATTGGCTAAAACCACAAGATTTATTAGATCGTCTTATTACGGGTGATACCTGCAAAAATGATTTGCCTCGTATTGTCAAAAATCTTTTGATGAGATTATAAAAAATATTTTTCTAATAATCTAAAGCAATAGACAACATTATGGTAAACAATAAATATTTTGATTTGATGCTCAAAATAAAAAAGGGTAGTTCATTTTATTGCATCAAATAAAAAATTTTATGCCAAAGACGCAGAAACGTATCGGTTCTATGTGAGGGCCATGCATTAAAGCAGTCCAGTAAAAAAGCCCATAAACCAAGAAAACATACAAACATGACTAAATCCATCAAAGAAATGTTAAAATATTGAGCAAGTAATTTGCCGATAGAAAAAATTAGATTGGGTATAAATATATTTATTATTCGTTTAAGCCATTTAAGTATGTTCATTACCATTCCTGTTGTGTAATTTCTGGGCAAGACAATAACATATATTACCTAAATGGTAAACAAAGAATTGAATTAAAAAATCTATACTGCCTCTTTTCTCACTTCCTTAGCATTTTTATCTCGTCTCAATCCCAAATAACTAGGATGACGCAATTTATTCCCTGAAGTCCATTCCGTAAACTGAACTTCACAGACTAAAACTGGTTTAACCCAATGAACATCTTTCATTGAAACATCAAAATTAATAAAAGGGTTTTTGGTGATTTCTAGTTTTTTTAGTTTTGTGCCTAAATCATGAAGAATTTCTTCATTAAATCCAGTACCAACTTTCCCTGCATAATGCAGTTTGCCGTTTTCATAATATCCCAATAATAATGCGCCAAAATTAAGACGAGATCCGCTGGGAGAGGTATATCCACCAATTACCAGTTCTTGTTCATTGCTGCACTTAAATTTAAGCCAATTTGTAGATCGTTTTGAGATGTATGTGCTATCGGATTTCTTTGCAATTAAACCTTCCCATTTATCTTTGCAAGCTTGCTTGAAATATAACTCTCCTTTTTCATTTTTGTGTGTTACGTAACAAATAGTTTTATCTTTGGGCAAAATAGATTTTAAGATTTTTTTGCGAGTAAGTAATGGTAGATGAGTTATCAGGTAACCATCGCAATAAAGAATATCGAAAACATAATAATAAATGCGCATTTTTAATAATGCAGGATTAAGTGTGGTAGTTCCAAATCTTTGTGATAATAATGCAAAGCTGGTTGTTTTTTTGTTGAATGCTACTATTTCGCCATCTAAAATACAATCAGGCAGATTAAGTTTTTGCAATGCTGTTACGATTTCTGGATAACTTTGATTGAGTATTTTATCATTACGTGATTTTAAGATAATGTTTTTACCTTTTTTAAAAAGCAAACATCTTTCACCATCTAATTTTCTTTCGAATATCCAATCGGGGTCTGAAAAACGTTCTTCGGTTAAAGTAGCAAGCATAGGTTTAATAAAAGATGGCATCGTTTTTTTATCAAGTAATTTCTTTTCGTGTGGAGAAAGAAGATCTAAAAAAGACATTGCATTCCTTTTTTTTAATTCAATATAGTTCTTCTACTATATGTTTTTATATTCTTAAAATAAAAGGGTCGTTATGAAAGCTATTTGGTCAGGGTCTTTAACATTTGGATTATTGAATATTCCAGTGCATGTTTATTCAGCAATTACCGAACATAAATTTGGGTTTCGTATATTGTGTAATACCTGCCATACGCCCTTAAAAAATGTACGATGGTGTGAACACTGTAAAAAAGCAGTTGCGTGGGATAATACCGTTAAAGGCTTTAAGCGTGATAAAAATTCTTTTTTTGTTATGACAAATGAAGCAATTAATAAATTAAAGCCAGCAAAAATAGATGCTATTACCATTACAGAGTTTGTTCATAAAGATGAAATAGATATGCTCTATATTGAAAACCATTATTACGTGGCGCCCACAAAAGAAACAGATAAAGCATTTTACTTATTTGCTCAAGCACTTGAAAAATCAAATAAAGTTGCCATTGCTCGCTTTATTATGCGTGAAAAAGAATATGTTGTTGCCATTAGTTTTTATAAAAATATTCTTCTTCTTAATACACTGCATTATGAATACGAAATACGCGATATAATAGCTCATAATAAGAAAATCAAAGCAACCAAAGAAGAATTAGATTTAGCCTTATTGTTAATTAATAAACTAACACATAAAAAATTTGATCTGAGTAAATATAGAGATACTTTCGTAGAAAAGCTTAAAAAAGCATTGAAATCAAGCAAAACAACCAAACAACCCAAAACTAAAAAATCGACAAAAGAAAAAGTCAGTAAAGAAAAATCTCTTGCTGCATCACTCAAAGAAAGTTTGCGTGGACAAGCTCGGGCATAAAAAAATGCTGCAATTTTTTGTAATTATTGTATGATCCCCAGGTGATTAAACATTTTTTATCTACAAAGGGTTTTATATGAAAAATACAAAATTGTTGTTTGGATTTGCTGCTGCAGCTATTCATTGTATGAGCGTTGCTTGTGAAGATGGCAATATCAATACATCATTAATGGTTTGTCCTGTTGAAATAACTGAATTTGATGAAGTGCCTGAACATCATTTTTCAGGCGAAGAATTATATAACTTATTGAAGATTGAATGTTATCGCAATAATAATCCACAGGCTTGTCAGCAACTACTTGCTTTTGCTGAAAAAAAGATAATTATGACTCAAGCAATTTTAAATACTCAATTGCAACAGAAGCAGCAAACTATTGAGATATATGAAGCAGCAGAAAAAAGAAGAGCTGAACGAAGAAGTAAAAGAAAAGAAGCAGAAGAAAAAGAATTATCAAATAAGTTGAATAAAGAAAATTAATAATATAATTCATCTCAAGGAAAAACGTAATGAAGCATACAAAAAAAATAATGTTATCCGCTATCATATCTATTCTTACTATCCATGGGAGTGCAGAAAATTTACCAGGAAGAACACGAAATCTTAATATCATGCGAATTGCTGAAAACGTATTCATTCAGTTTATTCCGATTGATAAAGATGGCGGTGATACTATAAAGGATAGTGGAAATATCTTGCGTGATTGGGCTTATTATTGCGATAATCCAAAATTGAGAATAGGTACACACATTTTTGTAGATCCTCATCCATCGATGAATAAGCTGGGCATGATTGAAAAAACAGGAAAAAATTCTTCAGCAAAATCGCTTGCTCTTAATGCGTACTTATTAACAAAAGCTGCAGAAGTGGAATACAATATAAGTGCATTTGTCGACAATAATCTGAAAGAAATGCTATCTTCAAGAGATCAGGATGGCAAAACGGTATCCGATATTTTGCGAGAAAAAAAAGCTGAAGGTGATCTTGCAAGCATTGTACTTGAAGACTTTATCAATGATCTGCAAGAAGGTTTAAAGCTCAGAGGGTTAGAGCAAAACGGTAGACAAGAATTGGAAGAAGCTGTCAGCAAAATGATACACTAAATGTGTAGATAGCGTAGTAAAAAACACTGCAACAGAAGGACTTATAAAATAACAGTTCTTCTGTTGCAGTTTTGTATTATCTTAAATCAATTACGTTTACGGTGTTAGAAGTATAGTTGGTGACATATGCGTGTTTTCCATTTGATGCTATTGCAATATTTGCAGGAGATTGATCAACTGCTATTGTTGGCTTAACCACTTTGTTCTTTTTGATATCAATAATGTTTACTATTCCTTGACCAGCTGTTAAATCAGTAAAATTTTCACCTGCGTATAAGGTATTATAATTAGTAACATATGCAAAACGACCATCAGGAGTAATAGCAATGCCTGCTGGTTGTATTGCCACATCAATAGTATTTATTGCTTCTACATGGCCAGGCTTAAGGCTCACAACACTCACGGTAGTGCCAAATGGTGCAAAATTGTTGCTACCAAAATTAGTAATATAAGCATATTTTCCGTTTGGTGTTACCGCGATTCCAAATGGCCCAGAAAACCCTGCAATTATTGCAATACTTGTATTGAGAGTTGTATCAATAACATCCATTGATCCAGTGTATTGTTCACCATTTTCATAATTAATAACGTATACGAATTTGCCATCCGGAGATATTGCTAATGCAGCAGGAGCTGTTCCAACTTCGATTGGGTCCCCAATAATAGTATTGGTGTTTAAATCAACTATCCTGACAGTTGTTCCATTGCCGCTGCCAACACCTTCAGGTCCCCCATAATTATTTACGTATGCTCTCGCTCCATCAGGAGTTATAACCATTCCTGATGGTCCATCAAATCCATCGATAGTATCGATAACATGATTGGTAGCAGTATTTATTACGCTTATAGTCGTGCTATTGCTATTAGTGATGTATGCGCGTGTGCCAGATTTATTAATAGTTACTGTATACGGTTGGTTAAAACTTTCATGATTAATCGTTTCTTTCAGCAGATTTTTTTTGAGGTCCAATACGCTTACGGAATCTCCATTAGCTATTCCATAATTATTGTTATTGGCTACATATGCATAACGATTGTTAGGGGTAATTGCGATGCCCGCAGGGGTAATGCCGGTTGGAATGGTTGCAATAACGGTATTATCCTTTGATGCATAAGCCTGTGTTGCCAGGAGCAATAGTGAAAAGCTCAAAATACGAATTCTCATAGTACATCCTTTTTAATAATATGCTCTCAGAGAGCTGTTTAGAGGGCTTTTGATCTATTTATTTCTATATGATATTATTATCATAATGCAACAAATAGGGGGAAATTTATGAAATATTCAATAGTAATCACTGGTTTAGCAGCACTGGTATTGTTTATTATCCAGTTTGGCTTTTTTTCATTGAGCCAAGATAATAAAGTTGATCGAGTAAAGATGATTGCGCGCCAAATGCGTACTGCCGGAGCTCAATGTCAATGTCGCTCACCAGGCGAAATGAAAGCAATACGTTCAGGGTTTTTGAACAGTAATCGTGATGCAACAATTAATCAATTGGTTGAAGCGATTAATACACCCATAGATGGGGAGACCATTATTCCTTTTTTACGTAGCTTAAATTGTTCGGTTTGTACGGAATATGCTAATTCTGTTGAGCATGATAAAGGTAGAGGAATTTGGGCTCAACGAGTCTGGTTGGGAGAGAGAACAATTGGTGAAGCGCTGGATAGTGGTCGACTTAGTTAATAGAGATTATAACATTACTTTTTGAGGGTTTTTTGTGAAAAATATAAGAAAATTATTTTTAATAACTACCATGATAGTTACTTTGCCGCATGTTCTCAAAGCAGAAAATAATGTAAAAGATGTGTCTTTCGAATTTGCACAAAAATTTCAGCGCTTGGTTGATGAATGTGAAAAAATGTCAGCCGATGATATGACGAGAGATTTTATTGTGCTTGTGGCTCCTGAAAAAGGACGTAATTTTTATCGGGTTTTTAATTCGCAAGGAGCAACGGTAGATGCAAAAGCTATCGCGTATGATAAGAAACAAGAGCCAGGCTGTCATCAGTTAAAATCTATAATGAATCTCCTAGATCAAGAAATACAGTCTGCAGCAAAAAAAGGTAAATATAACGAAGATAGGGCTTTGATTTATACTTTACCTTCTAATGTTTTTGAAATTATAAAACATGAGCGTAGATAAATTACGTAGCTAATAAGAAGAAAAAGGGCTTGGAATTTTCCAGGCCCTTTTTCCATTTCTTTATTGGGGTCCCCATTGTAATGAAATGAAAATGGGGTTCAAAAATCAACAGATATGACAGCACCAACAGTTGGAATCAGTGCAACATTTTTACCATTCACTGGATTTCGCGTAAATAAACCAATTTCTGGTCTTACACAACCATTGGGCCAATGATAACCACAATCATAGGTAAATTTTGTGATAATGTGATGCATGGTGAAATTATCAAGACGCCGTGAAGTATTGGCGATATTGGTAGAAAACTGTTGTGTTTTTAATGAATATTCACCATCGCCTTGTTTAAGATATTGGTATCCAACTTTAAATGAAAGACCTTTTGCAAAGCGATATAATTCAACATATAAATCAAAACGTTGTACTAAACCAGAATCTTTGAACACATCTGTTTTTTCGAGTAACAGAAGTTCTGTTTGTTGTACATCTGTTTTAATTCTGCGTTTGCGTGTGTGGCCAAATATTTGTGTGAGCTGAACATCAATGCCGCATTTAAAATTAGTTCCCAGTGTTAGATCTAAACCTAAGCCAAATGGCATTGATACTGCCCCATCATATCCAAATGGTACGGCAAATAATAAATCTTCATTTTCACGTAATCCTGTAGGAAACCCAATTCCCCAACGCCAATTAACACGTACGTTTTTCAAAAATGGTTTATTTTGCCTGAAATCGCGGAACCATTCAACAAGCATGGTTAAGTCACCAACGCCACTGCGTTCCCAACAACCAATATTAAGGCAACCAAGTTGTTGTACATTTGCAGCTAAATTATCAGTAAGTAATTCGTGTACTAATTTATCTAAATTATCAACATTGGGGGTTTGATCGATAAACTTAACATCGTTGAGTGTCATTTTATAAATAGGTAGATATAATCCAATGCGCCAATCATTTGCAAAATAAAGATTTGCTGCAAATGCTGCTCCAATATTCAGTTGTAAATCCCCATCAACATTAAATCTTCCTCGAATACCATTATCAGAATCAAGTAGTGCAGAACGTAATTGGCCAATTGCGCTTTCTTCAGGAAAGCCTTCTAACATGGCAAGTGCATTTTGCTGACAATTCCAAATGCGTAATGGATTTGCAACACTACCATCATCATCAAATCCCTTTGCGTTATGAAATCCAGCTTCAGTATAAAAAGCTGTTTGCCATCTTCGCTGATTATCAAATGTTGGCCGAATAAGTACTTCGTATGGCCAGAAAGTGTTGGCAATATTCATGGCCTTAAGCGAGTTGCCTATGTAAGCCAATACTATAAAAATGAGTAAAAACGTTACCTTTTTTTTGCGCGTCATTGCAGGAGTCCTATTTATTTCTAAAATTTATCATATTTTTGTTTCCATTCTACTCTCTTATTCTCTTCAATTTGGCGCCCGACCGAAATGAAATGGAGGGTGGGCTATTCAAGCACTTGTGTATTAAAATTACCTGCAGCAATCCAACTTCCTGAAGCAGCACTGCGTGCAAAATAATTTATTTCTGTTCCTTGTTGCATATCTATTACTACTTGTGTACTACGATCACCTACATTGCCAACACCCACGCGAGGTACTAGATTTGCAGGTGTGATCAAAACAACAGGAGGAACTACTACATTCTTGTTTCGTGTTGCAAAATAAAGTGCGCCATCAGTTGAAAAATTACTTCTAAATTCACCAAATGAAAGTAAAAAAGAAGGAATATTTTTTACAAAAAGATCATCAAATGCTTGTACCGTTTTTGAATTGACTGCATCGGTATTATTGAGAGGTTGTACGGCAAATCGATTAATGCGTGATTGATCAATGCCAACATCGGCAGTTAATACATAAAAATGTCCACCTTGATTTCGTGTAATATCTTGTAAGCGGTTTGTTTGTGTTACGGTATACAATGCAGTAGGAGCACCAGCATTTTCGCCAATCTTAACGTTTGTCCATTGTGCATCAGATTCTTGTGTTATAGTGCGAATATCTTTATCGTCACCAACACGCAATAATTCGTTTGTTGTTGCGATGATACCTAATGCTTGTGAAAATATGCCATCTAAAAATCCACCGCGTGTGCTGACTCCATTATTACCGATGGTTGCAATAGTTATTGCATCAAGTGTATTAGTTGCAAAATCAGAAGTTACAAGATTAATACGATCAATTTTGCTGTGCGTGATAACGAATAAAAAATTTTCGTCATAGATTAATTTTTTTACAAATCTGTAATCACCAATTTTTTTGAATAACATGCCTTCTTCAAGACCTATGAAGTTTTCAGTTAACCGTGTTGTTGGATTCCAGCCAGAGCCATCCTCATTTGCTAATACAACTAAGCCATCTGACCCGCCGACAAAGAACCAACCATTATCTTCATTGCGTGCAAATTCTAGTGCGGTGATAGGACCAACAGCATTGAGTGCACCTCCAGAAATAATAACTGTTTTTGCATCAACATCATCAGTAATTATCCCATCAGTGAATGTTACGCTATCATTGAAATCGGGACCAGCAGTTGGAGTAATAACATCATCATTGAGAACTCCTGTTTGTGCAAGAAGAACGGTGCCTATACCACCTGCCGCAAGCACTGCAATATCTTGCAGTCCAGGAGAATTTGGTAAGAATGTTTGCAATCCCTGTATTCCGCCTTTATCAGGTGAAAATGTTTGATCCAAAATAGTTGTTAACGGTTGCAATCCTTCCGGTGAACCATCAGACCATACGGTGCGTTTTATCGTATTAACGGTATCAGCAGTAGTTCCTGAAGCGAGTATGAATACGCCTTCAAATGCATTGAGTGCAGCGCCAAATATCTGATCTGTTGTTCCTGCTGCGCGTTGCCATTGTGTCCATGAAGTAATTTTTCCTGTAGCGTCAAAAATTGCTTGAGAAGAATATATTCCCGGTGTGTTTTCTTCTCCTACCAATGCAAAAACAGTATCATCGCGTACGATAATAGTAACAATCGGACCTGCAGCTAAATCACCACCGCCTACGCGTGCTGCGCTATCTGTTGACTGAATCATTTCATCAGAAGTTGTTGCTGGCTCGCTGATGATACGTCCTATCAATCGAGCAACAGGTGCATCTTTAAAAACATTTTGAGGTACTGCATTTTTTTGTGCAATCATACCAATATTATTACCAGCATTAACCAATGGTAAGGCAAACACAGATTGTTGAGTTGCAGCAGGGCTTCCAACATTACCAACGACAATTAAATAATTAAGAGCGGTACTGGTATACATTGTTTTAAGTTCATGAATGGAAACGCGTTGATTTGCTCCGCGCACACCGAGGATATGTGTTGTATCTCCGGAGGTAAATATATCATCAGGTGCAATAGTTTCTAATGCAATTGCTCCGTTTTCTATAAATTTAACAACGGCAACACCTCGTGTGCCAGAATTTGCACTATTTGCAGCCGTTGTTTGTAATCCAATAAAAAGACGTTCAAGACCAGGATCCCAATGCATTGCAACTTGATTGTTAACGATATTAGAGAGGGGATTATTAATAATGATAGCAGGCGACGTTGGATCAAGGCGCAATGCTTTCGGTTGTGCACCTGATCCGGTGTTTGCATTAACTTCGGTAAAAACTCTAAAGGTTGATTTTTTTTCTCCTTCCTCAACATCTACTGTTCCTCGTGCAAGTAATGCAACACCACTGTTTACATCTCCAAATTCACCGATATTTGGTTTTGCGGGTGCAAATATGTGACCAATGCCATTAGTTGTTAATTCGACAATGCCGCTTGAAACATTGCCATCTGCATCATGAACATCTTGTGATACCTGCAAAGAAATGTTACCTGTCGGGAAAATATCTTCAAAAAGATATACGCGAGCAGGTTTAGTACTCTCGACCACAACAGGCATATCTTCCATAAAAATACCAACTTCTTTTTCGAGCATACCAAGTGCAATAATTTTCGCGCCAAATAATGGATTTTCTGCATTATCATTACCATTTAAGGTTACTGTTTCTGGTGTCAGAGGTACAAATGCCTTAGTTCCTCGAATAAGTCGTGAGAGCGAAAAGGTGTTGTCGGGAACAATTTCATTTGCTCCTTCATAAAAGCTGCCATTTTGGCTGAAAATATTTTTATTGACACTAAAAGAAAAGGTTTGTCCCTCTGGAGCGTCTTTATCTCCTTCAATTAAATCTGCGCCAATAAGACAAAGTGATAATGAAAAAGTTACAAAAAAAGTACCTATTTTTTTATTCATACGCTTCCTACACAAGTCCATCTTTTGGTGCGCTCATCCTGAACTTGTTGAAGGATAAGCGCTCAAGTTGCTCATTCACATTGTTTAGTTTACGATGATTTTGAAAAACTGCCACCCCAAATAATGCAGTTTGCCTGCGTGCAGAAAACAAATGGTCTTATATTCTATTTCCAATTATCAAGATTTGTGCTATATATTTTAATTATTAAGTTTGTTTTATTTTATAAATTGTTACATATAAGAAATTACATAATGCATGCAAAAATATTTTCTGCAACAACAATTGGTGTTGATGCACATTTAGTGGAAGTAGAAGCAGATATATCATTTGGATTGGTTAATTTTTATATTGTTGGATTGCCTGATACTGCAATTAAAGAAAGTAGTAAGCGCATTTTAACCTCTCTTAAAAATGCAGGTTTTCGTCTTCCTGCCAAAAAAATTACGATAAATTTAGCTCCTGCTGATTTAAAAAAAGAAGGAACGTTGTTTGATTTGCCTATTGCGATTGGGATTCTTCTTGCAAATCAATCGTTAGAAATTCCTAAAGATTTTTTAGAAGAAACATTGTTTTTGGGAGAATTATCGCTTGATGGTAGTATCCGATTTATCAAAGGTGCTCTTGCAATTGCTTTTGACGCTAAAAAATTAGGCAAACGCCGTATTATTATTCCCAAAGATAATATGCAAGAAGCAGCTTTAATTAAAGATTTAGAAGTTATAGGCGTTGATCATCTTGTTGAATTAATAGCTTATTTGCGCGGTGAACAATCTATTCAACCTGCGCAGTGCATGTTTGATGAGCATTGTGCACAACAAGCTGAAAATATAGTTGATTTTGCTCAAGTAAAAGGGCAAATCGCTGCAAAGCGAGCATTACAGATTTCAGCAGCAGGTAGACATAATATTTTGTTCATAGGTTCTCCTGGTTCAGGTAAAACAATGCTTGCAAAGCGTCTTGAATCTATAATGCCTCCGATGACATTTGGACAAATAGTAGAAACAAGTAAGATTTATTCTATTACGGGTAAACTTTCGAATAAATCATTATTAACCAAGCGTGCTTTTCGTAGTCCTCATCATACTATTTCCCAGGCAGGGCTTGTTGGTGGAGGAACATATCCTCAGCCAGGAGAAATTAGTTTAGCGCATCATGGTATTTTATTTTTAGATGAGCTGACCGAGTTTAGACGCGATACTTTAGAAGCATTGCGGCAACCACTTGAAAGTAAAACAGTTTCAATCTCTCGCGTTGCACAAAGCGTTTCATTTCCAGCATCATTTTTGCTTGTTGCTGCATTGAATCCGTGTCCATGTGGTTTTTTTGGTGACAAAAAGCGTCAATGTACCTGTTCGCGACAACAGATTGTTAAATATATTAGTAAATTATCAGGGCCGTTGCTCGATCGTATTGATTTACAAGTCCAGGTACAATCAATTGAATATGATTCAATAAAAACAACGGTAGAAACGCAAAGCAGTGCTCAGTTATATGAAAAAGTATTAATAGCACAACATATGCAAGAAAAAAGATTTGGATCAGCTGAGGTATATAATAATTTTATGACATCAGATCAGGTTGAAAAACATTGCACTTTAA
Source organism: Candidatus Babelota bacterium (assembly GCA_039809905.1). Taxonomy (GTDB): domain Bacteria; phylum Babelota; class Babeliae; order Babelales; family Vermiphilaceae; genus SOIL31. The sequence goes on from JBDHVY010000001.1 coordinate 738,816, forward strand.
CTCCTGCTGCAGAAACTATTATCAGAAAAGCTTTTGATAAATTAAATTTGAGCATGCGTGGATATCACAAAGTTTTAAAAGTTGCTCGTACTATTGCTGATTTGGCTGCAAGTAATGAAATAGATGTTGCGCATATTCAAGAAGCAATCATGTATCGTTCACTTGATCAATATTTGGAAAAAGAGACAGGATAAAAACAATCATATGATTCTCGGAATTGGCATCGATACAGTCGACATACAACGTTTTGCATTATGGCATACATATTCACCAAAAAAATTAGCACGAATTTTTTCACCCGAAGAAATAGAATATTGTCTTTCACAACCTCATAAAAGTGCAGAACGCTTTGCGGTACGTTTTGCAGCTCGTGAGGCATTGTATAAAGCGCTTTGCTATGCATATCCAAATAATACATTTCCTTTTTTAACAGTATGTGCTCATACTACAATAGAAAAAAGAGATCAGCGGCCGTATTGTATTGTGCGTAATCTTAGGGATATTGATACAGATTCTATCACGATTCACCTTTCATTGTCTCATTGCCCAACATATGCAACGGCATTTGTTATTATTGAACAGAGATGAAAAAATTAGATGTATTGTGTATTATTTCTTCTGCTTTTCTATATACACTTCCTTTTTTATTGAGTGATATTTTTTGGTGGTCTATTTTTATATCTCCTGTCCCATTGCTTTACTTGGCATGTTTACAGGATCTTTCATTTGCGCAAGGGTATGCATGGGCGGTAATTGTTTTTTTATTACATTTGAGTAAAGGAATAACTGTTATTGTACAATTAGCAGGAGATTCATGGTGGATTGGTATTATGCTTGCAATGAGCATGGTATTGTATCAAGCATTAGTTCCTGCATTATTATTTTGGTGTATTACGCGGATTATATCTTTTTTTTCAGTTCGATTATTACTGCTCCGTTTAACTTTATGGACTATAGCACTATTTCTTTTTATTGTATGGGTTGATTGGTATTGCATCTGGATTTTTGGTATTCAAGAAGGATATCCATTAATGCATCCACTTATATTGTTAGCAGAAAAACCATCATTGTTATTATTGTTACCTATAATTGGTAAAACATTTTTGACGATTTTATATATATTGGTTCCAGCAAGTTTTACTTTATTTTTATGGTATAAAAGTAAGAGGATATTCTTGTTTTTTACGAGCACACTAATTCCGTGGATGGTGTGTTTTATTATAGGGTTTACAGAAAAACAAGAATCTTTGTGGCGTTGCCACATCAAAAGCTTACCTTGTATGATTCATTCTACAACTGATAATCCAATAATAGCTATGAAAATTGTTGCTCATCATATAAAAAAAATTATTACACAATATCCAGATACTACCATTGTTATTATGCCTGAATCGGCTTTAAATATCTTTGATTTTGAAAAAAGAACAGGGCTATTTGAGTTATGGAACGAGCAAGCAATAGGAAAACCAATAGATCTTATTTTTGGTTCTTGTCGAAAAGAAGATAATAATTATTATAATTCACTATATTGGATAAAAAATGGAGTGCTACAGACGTTTTTCGATAAAAAACATGCGGTGCTGATAACAGAAAGACTAGCTGACTGGATGGATTGTGAACTGATAAAAAAAATTTATGTTAAGGATGGTGTTTCAATTACGCGATCGGGTAATAATAGGATGCCGTTACACATATCAAATAATAATGTATTTATTCCATACATTTGTTCCGAATTATTTTTTAATGAATTTCCTGATGATTGCTATGGTTATATGCCAATTATTGCCATTGTTAATGATACATTGCTATCTGATAGCTATATGCAAAAACTTTTATTATTGCTTGCTCGATTTAAAGCAATTCAATGGCAACGAGAAATAGTATACGTTTCATATGGGCAATCATTGTTTATCGATGCTCAAGGATTGGTAAAAAATATAGATTAGATTGGTTCTCGTAATGAGCCTGTAACAATAATAGCTCCATATTCATTTTCTGTAATTTCAAAATGACGATCTCTGCATAATGATTTATCATCAATTTTTATTTTTGGTTTTTGAGTAATAATAATGTATTTATCTCCGATTGTTTGTTTTTTAGATTGGGGTTGGAGTTTGCGTTTTGGTTTTGGTGCAGTTGCTAATAGTTCATTAGTCCAGGTAATGGGTACTTTTTTCCAAATTGTTTTTGCAAAATGATGTGCGCGCTCTTGCATGGTTGGATTTTTTGCATAATAAATCTGTTTCAAACAAAAGCTCCATTTTATATCAGGAATATCTATGGTTCCCGGAACAAAACTTTTCATAGTGTTGGGTTTTATAAGAAGTTTATAAAGGGGTTCTTGTTCGCTGTTTGCAAATTGAATGGCAATTGCGATAGGAAGGGATGTTTTATTAAAAAAGCTAAATTCATAAGCATTGAGCTGGTAGCTGAGCAAGGTGATTATAACAATCGAACTAACTTTACTTATTTTAATCATAATGTGTTTTCTCATAAAGAAGAGCTTGAACAAGCAAGCTCTTCTTTATTTTTAAGTTTTTACTTCAATCGTACTAAGAATTTAATGTTACCTTTTTTATCTTCAACAATATCAATGTGATAGTTTCCTATCATTTCACGAGCTGCAGATTTACCGATTTTGCTGAATAATGAACCAAGGTCATAATTTCCTTCGGCAAAAGTTTTAGCAACTTCTGCTCCTTGTGTACCTTGTTTAGCGATTTCCGCAGCAGCTTCAGCTCCTGCAGATGCGCCAGCTGTCATGTAAGCAGCTGCAGCTGATGCAGCAGTTTTTCCAACTTTTTCTGTAGCTTCGCCTAAAGCTTCAACCAATTCTAAAGTAACGTCATATTTTTCTGTAGGAATCCATGTTATAGAAATACCTTTCCATGCAACAGTTTCTTGGTTTGCTGTTGTCATTTTTTCGCCTGGTTTAGGTATATAGTAGAAGAATTCGCTAGGAATAAAACCACTTTGGCTTGATGGAATTTCTGTTTGTACATCAGGAATATAGTTGTTTCCGTGTCCAAGTGTTCTTCCTGTATTAGGTGGCATTACAACAAACTCTCTCCATCGAGATGTTTTAAATCTAATAGCGGCAGCTATTTTTTTAGATGTGTGATTAGAAAAAGTGTATCTGTATGCGTGAACTTCAGATACAGTGACAAATGTTACCAGTGCAACAATAGCTTTCATCAAGTTGTTCTTCATAACGACTCCCATAAAAATGATATTTAAATAGATTTACTTCTTTCCCACATATATATCATAAGAAATATTTGTATTTAAACTCAATGGTTTTTGATGTAAAAATTTCACAACTGAAACTATTTATGGGCGACTCTTTACCGAAAATGCTTTTGGATCGCTATTTGTCTGTATAAGGGGATGCACAAAAAAGAATGGTGATTTTTGTTATGAGAAAGCCATTTTTTTATAAAAAAGGCTTAAGATTAATGGAAAAATGTCAAAAAGGGTAAAGGTTTTATTTGACAAATATCAAAACGGGCCGTATTCTAATAAAGATCTTTCAGATCGATCTAATCTATAAAATTCCGCGGGGTAGAGCAGCTTGGTAGCTCGTTGGGCTCATAACCCAAAGGTCGCTGGTTCGAATCCAGCCCCCGCAACCAAAATTAAACCCACTTTTTTCAAGGTGGGTTTTTTCATGCAATAAACGGCGGGCTGTTCTCTAAGGGGTCCCCGGTTTGGAGCGAAGCGGAAGTTGGGGTTAGAGGGTTCTTTATGTTTGTTTTTCGATGTTTTTAAATAATTTAGAAGTTATAAAAGTAATCATGTTTCGAGCGTTTATTAGTATTTGATCCATAATGCTTGGCTGATAAATTTCTTTAATTAATTCCTGATCATGTATCTCTGATAAAACACCGATTTTAATGAATTCTTCAACTAATTGTTGGGGGTTTTTGAATCGAATACCATGGCGTATTGCAGTGTTGTTTTTTTGTAATATATTAAAGCCATCAACATTTTCCTGTTGATCGTCAATAAAAATAATATTCTTATCGGGGGCGAACTGTTGTTCTATAGCATGGTAATATTCATACTCTGGTTTTTTGCCTGGCATATGAATGACTTTTTGAGTTGGTTGTATGGTAAGTGCTTTATGTAATAGTTTTGTATAGATCTCCGGAGTTGTTGGTCGATTTCCAAAATCCTGTAGTTGAGCTAAGAATGTGTTGCTGTTTCCTGGTTGAGCGACAAAGACATAGGTGGCAAGGCTATTGAATTCATCCCCTAATGTATCTGAGTTGATTTGATATGCAACATGATCATTATTTGTTGCAAATACAATAGTATATCCTTTTTTATTTTTAAGATATTCATAGATTTTTTTTGTTCCCATAATAAAATGGCGAGAATTTTCTATAGATTCAAGGACCAATTGTACATAAGATGTTAAATTTTCATCATTCATTCCATGAAATAATAGATGAAAAGTAAATCCATTAATTACATTTCCATATTGATCATAAAGAGGATTTCTTTGGCCCTCAGCATTTTTGGTGTATTTTTTTTCGGCATGATAAATGGCTTTAATATATGTTCCGATGTTGAAAGGATCGTACATTAAACCCCTATACAAAAGATTTAAAATTGTCCATGGAGATTTTTCGATTAAAACCTCATCTATATCCGAACAGATAATAGTATTTTCGGGCGTTATTGCAGTATCTATCGTAAAGATTATCGGATTAAAAAATATGCAGATAAAAAGAATAATATTTTTGGTATTTTTCATAAAAAAGAACCTGTTTATAATTTTAATTGAGCTCCAATATATGCATTAGCCTCTTCTAAAATCTTTTTAGATCTATCATGAGTTATTTTTTCAAGTGCCTGATCATAAGGCAACCATTCATAATCAGTATGTTCATGAGAAAGAATAACATCTTGATTGGGTGTTTGTCCCACAAAATAATCCACTGTTTTAGGTACAACACCATGCTGATAATGAGTATAAAAATAATTGGATGTTGCCATAAAATCTGGATCAATATCTGCTGTTAATCCTGTTTCTTCATGTAATTCTCTGATTGCTGTTTGTTGCCTGGTTTCTCCAGGCTCCATGGTACCTTTGGGAAAATCCCAATGCCCAGCGGTGTGGTGTAATAAAAGATAGAGAGGTTTATTATTTTTAATGAAATAGGTAATAATACCTGCTGAATATACATGTTTCATAAGGATTCTTTCTTTAAAAGAGGGTTCCGCACGTAAAAATGTTAACGTGAGGTTGAAAAAAAATGTAACTGTATTCTGAAAAAATTACGCGTGTAATAAAGCAAGCCAAGCAATGCAATAGAAAGTGGCCCCACCCATAACCAAAGTCCAATTTTAGCGGTGAAAAATAATGCAATTGTTGTGGGCATATATGTAGTAATCATATAATTACAGAAACGATACAAGGTTAAAAATAAACATCCGCATAGGCTGAGCTGTATTAAATACGCTATAACAAATGATATAAATCGTCCTATATACATGCGAAAATGATATTTGTTTTTTAAAATTAGTAAGAAAAACATGGTTTGTATCATTGAAGATACGGCTGTTGCAAAAACAAGGCCGGCTGCTTGAAAATGATTTATTAAAAGCATGTTGAGCATCACATTAATGGTAGTTGTTGCTAAAGCAACAACAGCAGTAATCCATGCAGCATGCATAGAATAAAAAATACTCAATAATATTTTGTTGAGCGATAAAAAAAATAAACCGGGAAGCAATGCGAGCAATATTGTGCTTGCTTGTTGAACATGTACCATAGTAAATTTTTCCGAAAGGAAAATAGTTGAGAAAATTTCCTGAGAAAAAAATGCCATAAGAGCTGTGATGGGAACAGTAACCCAAAACACAAATTTTGTAGCTTCAAGTAAATAAAAATGAAGGCGTTTTGGAGAGTATGTATTGATACGAGAAAAATGTGGCAATAAAATTGTAGAAAAAGCGACTGCAAAAGCACCCAGTGGTATTCCAACAAATCGATTTGCATATGAAATAAGAGATATAGATCCTGCAGGCAAAAGTGATGCAAAGCTTGTATCAATAAAAAGAGCAACTTCCATTAAACTGATACCAGGAAGACATAATAAAAATTTACCCATAATGCCCATTACTAGATGCAAGTCCTGACGGTTTATTTTTCCAAATGAAAAACCAGCTTTTAAGTAAGCAATGACGTGTAATGCAAAGTGTGCACATCCAGATAATATAATAAACCAACATAGCGCAGTAATTGGTAAATGAAACCACAGAGCACAAGCTATACCGCTGATAACAATGATATTTGTTAATACTTGAGCAATTGCAGGAATAAAAAATTTACCAACTGATTGCAATGCACCTCCAAGCAAAGAACTGCTTGAGATAAATAAAATAAATGGCATAAGAATATGCAGCATTGTGGTTGCTGCATATATTTGCTCAGGAGTAAACCCAGGAGCAATAAATGCTATTATTGGCTGTGCATAGAACATAATTAAAAGGCATAGGGCAAGAACCATTCCTTCAAAAAGGAGGAACGTGAGAGACATAAGACCTGCAATAGCTTGTGTATTGTTGTTGCGTGTTATTACTGTTGCAGTGGGAATGAATGCTGCAGAAAGAGCTCCTTCTGCAAATGCTTTACGCAAAGAATTTGGTATTTTGTACGCCGTTACAAAAGCATCAGATAAACTACTTGCTCCCAAATAACGAACAAGAAGTGCATCGCGTATCAGGCCAAACAATCTACTTGCAAGGGTTGATCCACCGACTTCAATTATTTTTTTAATAATTTTTGTTGAAGATGAAGTTTTCTGACGCTGAGAACTTTGAGGCTCTGGAGACGATGTTATGGTTGATGATAATTTTTCATGTTTATCGTGGTTGATCATGAGTGACCTTTTGTGTTAATTTTCCTTTGCTGAGAATAAATATTTCATCCATTCTTTCAGTGACATAATCATCATGGCTACTGATAATAATTCCCATACCCCATTCATCATGGCATGATAGGAGAAGATCAATAATTGCTTTTCCTGTTGCAAGATCAAGATTGCCGGTGGGTTCATCAGCAATTAAAAAAGCTGGTTGATTAAATAAAGCGCGCGCAATAGCAACCCGTTGCTGCTGTCCACCAGAAAGCTCGCCTGGTTTGGAATCTTTTTTTTCAAAAACACCTACTTTTTTAAGTAAACCTTCTGCTCTGAGTTGGCATTCATCTTTTGTTTTTCCGTTGATAAGTCCGGGTAGAATTACATTTTCGAGCACTGAAAGTTCGCCAAGCAAATGAGGAGATTGAAATACCAATCCAATCGATGTATTTAAAAAATGTGAATGAGCAGATGGAGATAGGGTGTTGAGGACTTTATGATTAAATAAAACTGTTCCAGAGCTTGGTGTCTCTAGACCGGCTAAGATATGCATAAATGTTGATTTGCCTGATCCAGAAATTCCCGTAATAGCATAACTTTTTTCTTGCGTAAATAGGACATCTATGTTATCAAGAACAATAATACTTTCTTGTCCTTGTATAAAATTTTGAGATATGCCTTGCGTTGCAAGTGTGGAATTTTGCATAATATGTCTTTCATGTAATTTCGTATCAGGAGACTTGTGAGATATCCCTCACCTTCTTTATTATAGAACCATAAATTGGCTTTTCATAGCAAAAAACTTCATAAAAATGATAGTGTTTTACACAAAGTCTATTTGATAAGAACTTTTTGACTCCTCCGCTACAATTATTGAGTTAGTTTGATGTAATCTCATAAACTAGACTTGTAATGTACAGCACAAAATAAAAAGTAGGGGAGTGATATGAAAAGTGTTGTCAGTCAAAAAAAGGCGAATGTTTCTCCAGAAATATTGCCAGTTATACCAACTATGGATGTTGTTGTTTTTCCGCAAATTATTGTACCATTGCTTGTTCTTGATGAGAAAATAATAAGCGGAATTAATCGTGCTATAGAAGAGAAAAAAATGGTTTTCCTTCTTGCTGCAAAAAACGGCGTTGATCCACAAGGATCAATTAGCACTGATGATTTATATACTGTCGGAACGGTTGCTTCAGTAATGCGTCTTATCAAAATGCCTGAAGGTGGGATTAAAATTCTGGTTCAAGGGGTAAGCAAAGCGCGTGCGCTTGACATTATGACAAATGATAATGCTCTTCAAGCAAAAGTCCAAAAGATTGAAGTGGAAGAAAGTAATGCTAATGAGTTATCCGCATGTGTGCAAAAAATTAAAAAAATTGCAGACCAAATGGCAACCTCAGGATATACCTTTAGTCCTGATTTTCATATTATTTTGTCAAAAATGAGCGATGCAGGAAAAATAGGTGATTTTATTTTATCTCATTTAAATCTTACTGTTGATGATGCGCAAAAATTACTTGAAACAGAAAGTCAAAAAGATTTTCTGATCATGCTTTCTGATTATTTAAGTAAAGAAGTACAAGTTGCAGAAATTCAGGAAAAAATCAGAAACAATGCGCGAGAATCAATGAATCGCTCTCAAAAAGAGTTTTATTTACGCGAGCAATTAAAGGCGATAAAACAAGAATTAGGTGAAGATGATCTTGAAGAAATAGAAGATATGCGCGAAAAACTAGAAGTATTGTGTGTATCTGATGAAATAAAAAAAGAAATTAATCGTCATATTAATCGTCTTGAGCGTACTGCCCCCGATTCGCTTGAGGCAACGGTAACGCGTAATCATTTGGAATGGGTATTTGCATTGCCGTGGAATAATTCAACAGAAGATAATTTAGATATTGCTCATGCAAAACAAATTCTTGATGAAGATCATTTTGGATTAAAAGAAATTAAAGAACGTATTCTTGATTTTATATCAGTACGTAATTTAAAAAAAGATGGTTTTGCACCAATTCTTTGTTTTGTAGGTCCGCCAGGTACGGGTAAAACATCACTAGGAAAATCAATTGCGCGAAGCTTAGGCAGAGAGTATGGCAGAATTTCTCTTGGTGGTGTAAAAGATGAAGCAGAAATTCGTGGTCACAGAAGAACTTATGTAGGTGCTATGCCCGGAAGATTTATTCAAGCATTACGAAAAACAGGTACACGTAATCCACTTATTGTCATTGATGAGCTTGATAAAATAGGGGCAGATTTTAGAGGAGATCCTTCAGCAGCAATGCTTGAAGTGCTTGATCCGCAACAAAACAAAACATTTTATGATAACTATCTAGGAATCCCATTCGATTTATCAGAAGTTATGTTCATAGCAACAGCAAACAATGCGGATATTATTTCTGAGCCATTACGTGATCGTATGGAAATTATTGAATTAAGTGGCTATACCTTAGAAGAAAAAACAAATATTGCGCGTCAGCACTTAGTAAAAAAATCAATTGTTAATGCTGGCCTTAATCCAAGCGATATTATTATCCCTGATCTTATTGTTCAAAAAATTATTGCAGATTACACAAAAGAATCAGGAGTGCGACAATTAGAAAGATTGATTGGTAAACTATGCTCAAAGGCTGCGCGTAATTTTGTTGAAACAAAACAGCTTCCAGAATTTTTAGTACAAAATCTTGAACAATATCTTGGACCATGCAGATTTATTGATGATGGTGCAAATAAAAATCACCAAATTGGTATATCAAATGGTCTTGCATGGACATCTGTTGGCGGAGAAATTCTGCAAATAGAGGCGATGCTTATGCCGGGAACGGGGAAGCTGTTGTTAACCGGTCAGCTGGGAGATGTCATGAAAGAATCAGCGCAAGCGGCACGCAGTTATGCGTGTGCGCATGCAAAAGATTTTGGCATTGATAATAAAATGTTTACTGAATTCGATATGCATATTCATCTTCCTGCAGGAGCAGTGCCAAAAGATGGACCTTCAGCAGGGCTTGCAATGCTTACGGCAATGCTTTCAACATTAACAAATCGTCCTATCAATGCTGATTATGCAATGACAGGAGAATTAAATTTGCGTGGTGAAGTTATGCCAATTGGTGGCGTGAAGGAAAAAATATTGGCAGCAAAACGGAATAATATTCCGTATGTGATTTTGCCAAGGAAAAATAGCCATAATTTAGCAGAACTTGATGGCATGACTGAAGGCATTGATATTATTTTGGTTGATCATGCAAATGATATTATTGATAAGTTATTAATGCCGGCTGATGAGCGTAAGAGTTTTGCGTAAAACATCTGATAAATAAAAAAAGGGATGGTGAATCTCACCATCCCTTTCTCATTTCTTATATTCTTTATGATTATTTCTATGCTTTCGCCGGTTGTTTTTGTTGTTGCTGTTTTACTTGTTGTTCAAGTTTTTTTTGCTCAGTTTGTTTTTGAGCGACATTTTTTTCTGCTTTTGCGATTTCCTCTGGTGTTGCATCAGGATCGGCGAGTAATGAATTAAGGAAATCTTTTGCGCTATTATAAGCAAATTGTGCGAGATTAAGTTTATTTTGCGTTTCAAGTAATGCATTAAGTGTTCCCCAAGCAGCTGCTAAAGATAATCCCGCTTTAACAGCTGAAATACCGGTTACCGTTCCACCAAAAAGATGATAATCAGCACCCAAAGCTGCAGCATACATTAAAGATTTAAATGCAGTACTCCACTTTATTCCTGCGATTATTTCTTGATTATAGATGATATTATCTATTTTTTCTGATAATGGTATCCATTCAGAGAATTTTTGTTTTGCAATTTCGTATGTGGCTTCTTTTCCCTTGACTGGCGAGCCATCTTCTGTGGTAATAACAGCCCATATATCATTTAAATCTTTAATTTTTTTGTCTAATTTTACTTTCATCGGATAAAGGTCTGCCAATTTTGCTTTAGCCTTATCTTTTTGTTCTTTTGAGTATCCCGTTATTAGTTCACTGAATGTTGAGCGTTCTTCATGAGTTTCTTCAAGGTCTTCAAGTAATTCTGCTGCGGCCTCAGAAATTTTCTGTTTTACAACAGCTTTTTTTTCTGGCGTATTGGCTGTTGTTAGAGCTTTCATAGTATCGTTTAATTTTCTGGTGTCAGCGGTTGTTTTTTTATCAATCATGGTAGTGGATTTTTGTGCTTGTGTTTGTTGCTGAGGTATTGAGCTGGTTTTTGTACCTTTTTTTGCGTGCACGGTGTTTACCATAGCGCACGATAATGCTATTGTTGCAAGGATGGTTATTATTTTTTTCATTAAAATTCCTTATTTTTTTTGGTAAAGCACACTAATTATTTTATACATTTTGCTATGGTGCTGATGCTGGCGTTGGTTGAAAATATCTATCGATAGGTAAATAAGTATCTTTATATGTTGTTGGTGTCGACATTGGTGTTGGTACTTTTCCTACTGGCACTGATGCAGGTTTTGATTGCGGTGTTGTTGTTGGCGCTGGTGCTGAATAATACCAATCTCTAAATCTGTCTATAACATCTTTTTGTGGTGGAGTTGCTGCTGTAGATTGTGATGTTGGTGCAGGTGGCGATGATTGCGCTGGAGTTGGTATTGGTGCAGATGCTGGTTGAGCTGTTGATGCTGGCGTTGATGTGAACCATCCAAAAAAACCTTTTTGTGGTGGAGTTGCTGCAGGTGGCGATGATTGCGCTGGAGTTGGTATTGGTGCAGATGCTGGTTGAGCTGTTGATGCTGGCGTTGATGTGAACCATCCAAAAAAACCTTTTTGTGGTGGAGTTGCTGTGGTTGATTGTGGTGCTGGTGCAGGTGGCGATGATTGTGCTGGAGCTGTTGTGGGCGTTGGTGTGGCTGTTGGTTTTGACAATGGTTGAGGTACTGAGGGTTGATTTGTTGTTGATGTTTTTGGTGCTTGGCTTGAACCACTTCTTTTGGGAGTTATTTTTTTAGCATAATCTGCAAATTTCTCTTTCCAAGACATAGGATGTTTTGTTTGTTCTGATGGATAAGCCCAGTTGCGAAGTTTTTCTTTTAGTTTTCCATACCAATTTAATGTGGGAACAGGTATTTCATTTGGTGAGGGAGCAGGCGTTCCATCAATTTTGCTATTTGTTGTTGTGAAATATTTTATACCAACTCCAACAATAACAGCAGTAATTCCTAAGCCAGCCAATATTTTAATGGCATTTTCCATCTGGATGCTATATGGTTTTCCTGTTTTGCGTTCTAATTTTTCAATTTCGTTTTTTATAACTGCTAAATCTGCATTAAGTTTTGTTAATTCGCTATTAGCTTTTATATAATCAGCTTGTTGTTTTTCGGTTGTTCTAAAACCAAAATAACCATAATCTATATGATGTATGTCTTGTTCTTTTTTATTAATTTTTTCTAGTAACTTATCTCGTTCAACGATTTTTGCATCCAGTTCTTGTTGATCAGATGTTTTATCAGGATCAGTTATTGTTTCGATAAGTTTTTTTGCTGCTTCTGTTTTTTCTTCCTCAGTTTTTGCAACTTCTACTTTTTTAGTTGCTTGTAGTATTTCTCTTGATGTTACAGGAGTAGACATTGATCTTCCTCTCGTTCCTTTTTTTGCTTCAAGGATACTTATCACGGTGCAAGAAAATATGATTGTTATACATAGAGTTAAGATCTTTTTCATGAAATTCCTTTTTTAATCGTATTAATGCAGTAATAATTTGAGTTAATACTGCTATATTAATAGTAACAAATAGAATTTCAAATTGTCAATGATTGAGGTTGTTTAAGAATATGGATGGGGTTAAAATAAAAAGGGCAGCATGATAACATGCCGCCCACTTTTAAGCTTGTTGTAATGTATGTTACATATCAGATAAATCTGCAGCTCTTTCCATAGTCATAGGAGCTCTTGGTGTTCTTACTCTAGGTACATCGTAAGTTTGTCCTGCTGGGAATTTTTCTGCAGTAGTACCAGCTTTTTCAGCAAGCCATCTTTTTGTTCTACCATATACATTTTCTTGCACTGCTGGCTCTGCTGGTGTGCCTCTTAAGCCTGCTGGAAGGTATGATTTAGCACCTGCGTATGCTTGAGCGCCTTTTTCTGTGAGGTATGCTCTACCTTTACCATCAAATTTGTAAGCATCAACTGCAAGAGCAACACCAGCTGCAGCTGCTATAGTTACTGCACCAACAGCGCCTTTAATTGCGCTTGCATATGATTTACCAGCAATAACAGTTTGATTTTTGATTGCTTTCTCAATATTGCTTTTTCTAGTTTTAAGAGTTTTTAAGTCACCAGAAAGTGTTGCATGTTCTTCTTTTTTGTCTTTTTGTACAGAATTCCATAGATAACCTTTATCCATGAGAGCATCTATAGATGTTTGTTTTTGCTTGATTTCTGCATCAACGTTCACTAATTCTTTGTTTAATAATTCTAGTTTATCACCAGCTGTTTTTATTTGCTCTTCAGTATAGCCACGTAAGTCACCAGACCAATCTCTTTGGTGAAGAGACGCAAGTAATTCTGCTACTGCATCGGCAGCTTCTTGTTTTGCTTCTGGTGTTGAATCTACTTGTACTTGCTTAACAACTTCTTCTACTCTTTTAGTATTTTCTCGTATTTCCTGAGTGGTACCCATATTGTCAGCTGTAGCAGCTGTGCTAGCTGTACGAGATCTTTGTACTTTTTGTCCTCTTTTTGCTTCAACAGTGCTTACCATAACAATTGACAAAGCAATTGCTGTAAGCGTTGTTAACATTTTCTTCATAGAAAATCTCCTTTTTTTGAACTATTAATATTCCTTTTTTTTGTACTTATCAATTACCTCGGTTGCATGCTTGTAGCCAAGGCACTTTTATATGTACTACCTTTAAAGTAAATTAAACGAGTTCAAATTGTCAATAAAACACCACTTTTTTTAGAAAAATGATCAAGAATGTTCATAAAAAGCATAAGAAAAGACGCTGTTTTTATTCAATAGATGAAGCAATTGAATTATGGAACAAAAAGGGTAACGAGGTAATTTCTTAAGATATAAAAGAAGAATACGGCAAAAAGAATTCCATCAAATCTATCCAAAAAACCGCCATGGCCAGGTAAAAATGTGCCAGAATCTTTCAGATGAGCGCGGCGTTTGAGCCATGATTCAAAAAGATCTCCTAAAAGGGATAGTATGCATACAATGAGCGTAAATATACCAATGAATGTCCATGAAAGCTTATATCCGTATTCAAAAATGATAAGAAAAAAGCCAATGAACGCGAAAATATAACCACCGAGCATTCCTTCCCATGTCTTTTTAGGGCTAACTGAACGGCAAATATGATGTTTTCCGAGTAAGGTTCCCGTTACATAACTGCCGGTATCAAAGCTAAAGACGATGATAAAAAGTATTAAAAGTAATTCATGATAGAGTACATCATGATTAAGTTTAATTAACATTGTGAAAGGTAAAATAAGGTAAGGAGGCATTAAAAGCCAAAACAAAGGAGTATCAATTGAAAAAAATCGTGTCCATTCATACACGACAATGAGGAGAAAAATAACAACTAAGATAAGAGAAAAAAAGAACGGAGGCAAATAAAAATATACGCCCCAAAAACCTATCCCAAGAGCAATGCCTGTCATCAGACGATTAAGAAATTCAGTCGAAAGTTGTAAATGCATTGGATATATACTGCAAATTTATAATATTATTATTTTCTTCTACTAATGCTACATCAAAACGGCATACAAAATCTTCATGAGTATGCTTTGATAAAAATTCTTTGGCAATAGCTATGATTTTTTTTTGTTTTGAAGGCCTTATCAGTTCTGCTGAATCAATGAGGGGATTATGCCGCCATTTAACTTCAACAAAAGCAATAGTATCTTTATTTCGTGCAATCAGATCAACTTCTCCAAAACGTTTGCGATAATTTTTACTGATAATTTTGTAGCCTTCTTTTTGAAGATGTTGTGCTACAAGCAGCTCTCCTTCTTTACCTTTTTCTATGCGGTAATTCAACTTGATCCTTATGTGCATCAGCTAAAACCGATTTGCCATATGCTTTGCTTTTGCATTTTGCGCGAGTTCCATGTTTTTAGCATTTAATAGTTCTACTGCTTTTTTCTGCTCAATAAGTTCTGTTTCTAAAGCAATAATATCTGGTTCAAGCGTGGGTAGTTTTGGTAACCAGAAGGAACGTATTTTATGTAAGCGTTTTTCAGCTGCTTTTAAACTTCCTTTATGTAAATAAAAAACACAAATGTTACATTCGCTTGCAGCTAATTGTTGGTAACATTGTTGCTGTATGGTGCTTACCGCTTGCTGATATTCTTTAAAATGATCTTGTTTTAAAAATAATTCAGTTAAAGCGAGTGTTTCTTCTGTTTTGGATTGATCTCTATCAATAGCTAATATGCATTCAAATGAGCTTGCAATTGTCTTATACAGAGCATATTCTTGCTTTTCACTACCTGGGTATAGTGCACAATATTGGCTATATAACAACGCGGATTTTGCAAATTGCCTATCATCAAAGAATGTATCGGCAAGCTCTAAGAAATACTCTGCAAGCAGGGTGATATCAGTCGTCATTTTCAGCAATTGCTCAAGATATTTTATAGTGGCAGTAGTGTTTCCTTGAGCTTTTTGTGCATCTTTCGCTTTTACTAGTTGCTCGTGTTCCATATCAAGATATGTTCGTACCTTTTTTTGTTTTGCTTCTTTTTTAGTTGATTTGCGCATGCGTTTTTTACGCGAAGGTTTTTCTATTGAGGGAAGTTCTACATCAAATTGTTGAGCTGTTGTTTGTTTTTGTACATTTTTATTCATCGCTGTATTGTCTTGGCATACGCTTGTATTGATGAGTAATGTGATGAGTAAAAAAGTTGATAGAATAACGTGGTTTCTTGTTTTTATCACGATAATATGCCTATCATTAAAATATTTAAAAATTTGCTGTTTCAGGATTAACGCGTAATACATGCAAACAAGATCAACAGTTATTATTACGCGCCAGTATAAAAACTAGTATACTGGTATCATCATAAAATAGAAGTTTAAGATTCTTTGTACCCCATTGCGTTCAACATGGGGACACCGGTAAAGAAGCGCTAAACTGACACGAGAAAACATTGTTAAGAAATAGGGTTAAAAGGATACTCTGATGAAAAAAAATAATGGTGACTTACTCGTAGAACTTGGTCTGGTTACTGCTGCACAATTAACTGCCTGTCAGCAAGAAACAGAAAAAACTGGTGCTGCAGTTGTTGATTGTCTTATTGAAAAAAAATTTGCTACACAAGAAGATATCGCAAAAGCATATGCCAAGCATGCAGGATTAGAATATATTGATACGGTAACAGATAAGACAGCAGATCTTGATCTTTTGGCAAAAGTACCATTAAAGTTTTTGCGTGATAATGAAATTATGCCAATTATGGTTGATGGCAACATTATTATTTTGACGGCAGATCCTTTTGATTTTCAACCACTTGATGAACTAAATATGTTGCTTGGCGGTGGAACACGATACGCTGTTGCGCCCCTTTCAGTTATTATTAACGGTATAAACCGTTACTATCCCCTTGAAGGCACCGAGCGAATGATGAAGGAACTTGAAGAGGAAGAAGAAGCGCCCAAAGAAGTAGCATTTGAAGAAATAGAAGAAAAAGATATTTTGGGCATGGCTACAGAAGCGCCTATTATTAAATTAGTTAATAATATTTTTTTTCAAGCGGTCAAACGAAATGCTTCTGATATTCATATTGAACCTTTTGAAAAAGAAATACGAGTTCGTTATCGTATTGATGGTGTAATGTATACTGCGATGAATCCACCTAAACGTATTCAAGGTGCGCTTATTTCTCGTATCAAAATTATGGCGCATTTAGATATTGCTGAAAAACGCATTCCACAAGATGGAAGAATTGCTATCAAAGTTGGTGATAAGCCGTATGATATTCGTGTTTCAGTGCTTCCTGTTGCATTTGGTGAGCGTGTGGTGATGCGTTTGCTTGATAAATCACGTACCTTTACGGGATTGAAAGATATTGGCTTTAGTGACCGTGATTATGCAGTTATTGAAAACAATATTAATCGTCCGAATGGTATTATTTATGTTACAGGTCCAACTGGTTCTGGTAAAACAAGTACATTATATTCAATTTTAAATCAATTGAACCGTCCTGAAGTTAATATTGTAACGGTAGAAGATCCTATTGAATATCAGATGGCGGGAGTTGGACAAGTTGGTGTCAGAGAAAAAGTTGGGTTGACTTTTGCTGCAGCATTGCGGTCAATATTACGTCAAGATCCAGATATTGTTATGATCGGGGAAACACGTGACCAAGAAACAGCACAAATTGCAGTGCAAGCAGCTTTAACAGGACATCTTGTTTTAAGTACATTGCATACTAATAGTGCGCCAGCATCAATCACGCGATTAATTGATATGGGTATTGAACCATTTTTAATTGCATCTTCAGTGGTGATGGTTGTTGCGCAACGATTAGTACGTAAATTGTGCCCTCATTGTAAAAAAGAATATCATCCGAATAAAGAATTGCTTCAACGTATTGGATTATCTGCAAAAGAAGCAAAAGAAGCTAAACTTTATGAGCCAGTAGGATGTGATGAATGCAATAAAACAGGATATCGTGGCCGTGTTGCGATTTTTGAAATTATGGAAATGACACCTGCAATTGCAAAACTTACTATGGAACGTTCTGAAACTGGTATTATTCGTGAACAAGCCATTAAAGATGGAATGATTCCTTTAATTAAAGATGGCTTGCGCAGAATTAAAGATGGTTTAACAACCATAGAAGAAGTTCTTGCGGTAGCAACTGTTGAACAAGAAACAATTGAAGAATAAGAAAGTATGAAAGTTAAAAGAGAAAATTATATGAAATATTATGTATTATTTTCGGCGATTGTTTTTACTACTATTTCATTGGCGATGCGTAACCCAGAACAAGAGAGACAATCTTTGTTGGAACATTATAAAATTGAATTCTATAGACTGAAGACTGAAGAATTAAAGGCAAGAAAAAAAGCGAGAGAAGCAACAGAAGCTGCAAAAGATAAAAAAATTTTACTGCAAGTACCGGAATCTGTTGGTGAAGTAAAATTGTCTAAGATCCCACGGCCCAAATTATAAAAAAAGAAAAGATGATGATTGCACAAAAAAAATATTACATGATCATATTGTTGAGCATTAGTGGTTTTTCTTACGGAATGGATAAATATTTTGAAACCGATAAAGAATGGTTGCAAGATCCATTAGTTTTGCATGCTACTCTCAGGCACTTAGAAATACAAAGAACAACATGGGAAATAAATGCTTCACTTAAAGAAGTTTCAGCGGGTTCAAACGGATATTATGAAAAAGTTGAACGACGTGGAGTGATTACGGTGGTTAGACAAACAAATAATATGCTCGAGCAGAGAAAAAATAATATAATGCCAAAGTTATAAAACGTGCATAATAAAAAAGGTTTTACGTTAATTGAAGCGATGGTTGTTATCTGTTTGTTTGCTTTGATTTCAACATTGGCAATTATGCAACTATCTTTTTTGGATGAAATCATTGCGCGTTCACAAATGGATAAGCTTGCAGCTGTTTGTTCCTACTTAAGGCAAAAAGCAATTGCAACAAACTGTGAGCAAAAATTAGTTTTTGATCTTGAAAAAAATGAATATCGTTGTGGTGATGTATGTGAAACATTACCGCAACGATATTTGTTTGGTTTTATGGAAAAAGCTCTCGGGCCTCCTGGCTCACCTTCGCAAAAAATTAAAAAAGCTATAACTTTTCCCGGTAATATAATACATTTTTATCCAACAGGTATTATTTCTTCTGGTACCGTGTATGTTGTTGATAAGAAGAAACAATATATGTATGCATTGAGTAATGCTGTTTCTCAATTTTCTTATTTACGCATTTATCGCTACGAGGGTAAGTGGAAGTTACTTTAGCCCCATGCTCCACTTCGTTTTGCACGGGGACCCCGGCGTAGAGAAACGAAGCTGGGGATAAAAAGATACAAACACATAAATTGTATTGCTATGTTCAAAAAAATAACCTTATCAATCATCATTGGTATTCTGGCAACGTTCTATTACGCCCAATATGATGCATGGACACATAAAAAAATTATTCAGTACATGCAAAAAGTTGCTCAAGAATCGCTTGGTGGTACTGTATCATGTACTATTCAATCGATGAGTTTTTTTTCTCCTTCTTTTGCAATGCATGATGTTGAGGTAAAATCTCTTAATCGAGATCAATGGATGTGGCGATGTAAAAGATGTGAAATTCACTGTTCTTGGTTGCAATTATTGTTTAAAGGTGTGCTTGATCAGCACATGATTATTGAAGGATTTGAAAGTAGCTCTCATTTTGCTGATTCTCATTTTTCTATTGAGCCACATATCATGGCAATGATGGATCAATCATTTATGCCATTTACTACAGAATTAAAATCGATTGTTTTTAAAAATGGTTTTTTATATATACGCAATAAAGAAATAGACGCAGATATATCCCTTTATTTTAATAGCTCTTCATTAAGAATTGGCAAGCAGATTAAAACAACGGTATCTATTGGCGATGGAAACATTACTCATAATAAACGCATGTATGTTGAAAAATTGGCAGCGGACGTATCATTTATTACTGAATATGTTGGAGATTTATTTAATTGTACTATGCAATTAGCCGGAACATGTGTGTTACCGCATATGGGAAATGAGGGAAGTTGTTATGTTTCCGGAGTTTGGAATAATGATCGAGGAAGATTTTCCCTGCGTAATGCCTATAATTCTTTGATCATAGATCCTATTGTTATTACTAATCGTGAATTGCGTATAAATGGACATTTTCCTTTATCATATGCAATGCAATGTTTTGCAGATTCTTGGGTTGATCAGATGATTGGCGGTATAGCACATTTTTCAACAACAATAAAACGAGATGAATCACTTAAAGCTGATGGGCATATAATTGTTGAAGATGTAAGCGTTAACCAGTATGTTGTGTGCGATGTTGGAAAAATCATTTTTGAATGTCGTGATGACAATTGGAAAATGCATGTGGGAATTAGTCATCATAATCAAGAGTGCAAAGGAACTGGTTATTGGCATCCATCAACACAACAAGGGGGATTATCTCTTAAAAATAGTACTGATTTATCTACCAAAGCTTTCAATTATTGGCGTATTAAGCCTAATAATTTTTTTACACATCTCACACTCAATCAGGGAACAATAAAAGGAAATTATGAAGCAATTGCAACTAACTCTTTGAGTCAAACGCATCATTGCGTGAAAGGTCTTTTGTCCTATCAACAAGGAATATGCATAACTCATGGTTCAATTGATACTGATGAATTTAGGATAGAAGGCGCATTTTTGCCTGAGTGTGCTATTCATCATTGTTCATATAAAGATAAAGACAAGAGAGAATTGATTGCATTGAAGGCAAGTGAAGATAAAAAGTTAGTTGGATCGATAGCATTCCCTTTTATTCGTTCAATGATTAATAATGTTGCTCATTATGATGTACAGGGAGAAGGAAGTTTGGAAGTTATTGCATCGGTATCTTTACCGCACGTAATCATGGATTTTTCTTTAAAAGATGCTACTATTCGATTGCCGCAAACGTATAATTTTATTGATGGCTTCACTGTTCATTGTGTTGGTGATATTGGACAAAAATCAGTCATTTTTCATGATATTAATCTCTCTTTGCATACGGGAAATATGAATTGTTTGCGAGCAACAAGCTATTTTGATGATAAAGGTTCGTTATTATTTATGCACGCGCCATTTATACTTGATCGATGTCTTTTAAATATAAAAAAAGATCTTTTTGCCATTGTTTCGGGAAATCTTTTACTTGCAAAAAATAGTCAGTTACCTGCTCAAGTGAGTGGAACGATTATTATCGATAAGGCTCAGTTAAAAGAAAATTTATTTTCTGAGGTTATTCAAAAACAGTTACTATCATATACACATTCAGTATTTTCTTTGCCTGATACTCCGCTTTATTGTGATCTTACTCTTGAAACAAAGTCCCCTATTGTTGTTGATACGGGATTTTTTAAAACAAAAGCTTATCTCAATGTGCGAGTAAAAAAAGAACGGCATGAGCCTTCAATTAGCGGATCAGTTGTATTGCATTCAGGAATGCTCAATTTTCCGTATAAACCATTATATATTTCCAAAGGTATCATTACCTTTATGCCTGAACAATTGTTTGATCCTACCATTGAATTTGTTGCACGTAATAAAATAAAAAAATATGATGTATCTCTTCAAATTGAAGGATCTTTGCTCACGCATCACATTGCTCTTGATGCAACACCGCCACTGGCCGAAGAACAAATAGTGGGACTTTTATTGGTGGGTTCAGAAGAAAATTCTTTAAACAGTATGATGCCAGCATTAATTGTTCAAAATCTCAAAAATCTTATTTTTAGTAATAATCAGGTATCTTTCTTTGATAAATATTTTAAACCATTGCTTGGAACATTGAATATCAATTTGGTACCAAGCTTTACTGATCAAACAGGAAGAGGAGGTTTGCGTGGCGCATTGGAAATTACCGTTGATGATCGATGGCGCGCGGTAATTCAGAAAAACTTTAGCTTAACCGAAGATACCAAGTTTGAATTAGAATATCTTTTTTCTGATGATATTACATTTCGCGCTATTCGCGATGAACGCCGGGATCTTGGGGGAGAAGTTGAGATGCGCTGGAAGTTTTAGAAAAAATATGCACCAATACTGACGCTGAATGCAATCAGTGTAAGTGTTTGGCAAAAAGAAAAAGAGTATTTATTTTTTTCTTGTAAAAGTTCAACTTCCATAATTATTGCTTCTTGTTCTAGCCGGATTTTTCTGCTGTCTTCTAATATAACAGCAGATTGACGTAAATTTTCCTTGCATTTTTTTGCTTGTATTTTCAATGTTTCTGGTAGTAGGGTATCAATTTCTTTTTTATAGAAACGATTAGCATTAATTATATTTTCTAGTTGGTTTGTTTTTTGATCTAAATATAATCTTAGAATGCTTGTTTCAGGACATGCATCACCTATCATTGGTAAAATCTGTACCAGGTCTTTTAAGATTTTTTTTTGATGGTCAAATATTGAAACAAGATCTTTTGGATTTTCAACGGAAAGAGGATTTATTTTGGTAGGAACAAGAGCTGTTTCCATAGAAAACAGTGAAGATTCTAAACAGAGAACAAAGAAAAAAAATTTTATTAATAAATTCATATATTTTCCATATGCATGAATGTCGTAAATAACTTTTGTTAGTTTATAGTATATATGTATACTTGCAATGAGTTCTTATCTTAATAGCAAACAGGGGTTTTTATGAAAAAATTGCTTTTATTGTTATTTTTTGCTTTTGATACAGCAGCTATGACGACAACATTGAATAGAGCGAGCTCTTTTGGTAGAACCCATTTTATTCGTGGCTATCATCACTCGCCTATAGTCCAAACACAAAATATTCCGCCTCGAAAACGGCTTTCACAGTCATTTTTTGGACCACAAGACAATCTTCTTTCAAAAGTTTTAAAAATAATTGAGGAAGCACAAGGAACTATTGAAGTTGCAGCTTTTGCGTTGACTGATAATCGCATTGCAAATCATTTAATAGATGCGCATAAACGAGGAGTTAAGGTGTGCATCATTATGGATAGTAGCAACATGAAAAACAATCATAGTAAATCACAAAAATTGATTAATCATGGCATTACCGTGCTTCGCTATGAACCTTCACTGAGACCGAATTATAAAAAAAATAATTATGAACCATTGATGCATCTCAAATGGATTATAACCGATGATAGACTTATAACAGGATCAGCAAATCTTACCCGTTCAGCACAAAGTGGAGATAATGTAGATAGTATTACTATTTTCGAATGTCCAGAAGAGATAAAAGACCATCGACAAGCATTTCAAAATCTTAAACAATTTTGTGTTGAATGCAAACCAGCATCACCAGTTTCAAAAACTAAGCAATAATAATAAAAATAGTCCAACAGCGCTTCTTTTGTTGGAAATTTTAGATAGAAATGTGATGTGCTGTGAGGTTAAAAAGCTTCATTACTACAATTCCTTCTTAGCTCGCTTCAATGCTACTGCGGATTAAAAAAAAATGCAAGAGCAAAAAAGAATGAAAATGTGCTTTATTTTTTTGTGCTGAAATTATTACGTAATTGATTGATAAGTTGTTGAAAATCATCAGGTAATTCATCAACGAATGTATATTCTTTTTGATCAAAAATAAAAGATAAGCTTTGTGCATGAAGAGCTTGACGATCAATAAGTGGAGATTTTTTTCCATACAATTGATCTCCAATAATTGGATGACCAATTGCAGTCATATGAACACGAATTTGATGCGTGCGACCTGTTGTTGGTTTTACTTCTATTAATGTTGCATCATCAAAATATTCAAGAACTTTATAATCTGTTTTTGCATGACGCACTTTGGTGTTGCCAATTTTCCCTGTAGAATCAATGAGTTCAGGATCAAAATGTGCCATTTTAAGGCGATTGATAGGATTACGGCCAATAGCAAGCGTAATGGTACCTTCTTTTGGGGGATGCCCAGCAACAATAGCTTTATAGGTTTTGCTGATATTTCTTTCTCTAAAAAGCGATCCTATTATATTATGGGCGTAATTTGTCTTGGTAATCAGTAAAATGCCGGATGTTTCTCTATCTAGTCTATGAATGATGCCGGGTCTATCGGCAGTTCCTACTGATGTAATATCTCCATAATTATGACGAATCCAATCAACTACCGTAATAGCGTTACTTGCATTTGATGGGGCATGTACGAGTAAGGTAGCTGGTTTATGGATAGCAATAAAATGATCAGTTTCAGCGATAATGCGTATTCCCATCGTTCTATCGATGATATCATGAGATTCTACAATGCGCTGGGAAGGAAAAATGATGGTGACGGTGTTTGTTGCATAAACAAGATTGCTTGCTTTTTTAGTTGGAATATTGTTTATTGATATGCCACCGGCAGCAATGATTTTTTGAAAATAGCTACGTGAATAATCAGGAAAAAAATCAGCAATATAGCGATCAATACGGCACGGAGCACTATTTTCTGGCATAGTAAATGAAAAGGTAGTAGTTGGTGCAATATGGCCTTGCTTGATCATACAGAATCTCTTTTTTTGCTATTGATAAAAAATAGTGAATTAAGTCTTTATTTTAAGTGTCATTCATAATAGTCTTAAAGTCAAATGGCAATTTTAGTTGCATCTCTTTACAACAGCGTCTAAACTGAAAGAGTTGATAGTCAATTTATAACTTTTTATTCCCATTGACCGTTGTTTTTACCAGGCATGCCATGTAAATCAAAGCGGAATAATGGGTAAAAACATGGGGAGAAAAGCTCATGGATGTAAAAGATTTGCTTTCTGAAATCCAAAATAACATTGATGAAGTAATTTCGCAAAAAGATCCGGTAGGGATTAGCTTATGGCATGAATTGCTTAAGATTCATCCGGTTGATATTGCACAATTGTTTAAAACATTAAAAAAAGAGCATGTTATACTTTTGTATAATGCTTTACCTAAACATGTTCAATTGGATCTTTTCCATGAATTATCAGATAAATTAAAGGTCGTTGTTCTTTCTTCTTTAGATGATCATGATCAAGCTGAAGCTTTTCAATCTCTTTCCACTGATGAATTGACTGATTTATTTGATATTTTTTCTGATGAAGAACTTAAAAGGTACTTGGAATCATTGAACAAGCGTGTGCGTGAAAAAGTTATTAAAATGCTTACGTTTGAACCGGAATCAGCAGCAGGTATCATGCACACTGATGTGCTTACCCTGATGGAGGATTTTACGGTTGAAAAGAGTATTCAATTGATGCAGCGATTACGACCGAGTAAAGATGTGCATCAATTAATTTTTGTGGTGAATAAAGATCATCATCTTGTTGGTTTTGTCTATTTAGAAGATCTTCTTTTTAATAAACCAAGTACACGCATTTCTTCTTTTATGCATAAAAATGAATTAATCGCCAAAGCCCATGAAGACCGTGAGACTATAGCAAAAGAGATGGTGCACTATGGAGTGACAACTGTTCCTGTTATCGGCAACAACAATATTTTTCTTGGTGTTATTTCAGGAGATACGTTGGTGGACGTTTTGGTTGAAGAAGCATCAGAAGACGTTCAAAAAATGGCAGCAATGTCTCCGCTGACACGTCCTTATTTTGAAACTCCTTTTTTCCAATCTGTGTATGAGCGTAGTTATATTTTAGTGATATTATTATTAGCTGGATCGGTTTCAACCACTATCATGCGTATGTATGAAGCAACGCTGACCGAAATGCTTTTGTTTTTTGTTCCAATGCTTACCAGTGTTGGAGGTAATACGAGTAATCAAACATCAGCTGTTGCAATTTGCGGTATGGCTTCTGGTGAATTTGATCATACAACAGTAAAAATGTTTTTACGGCGTGAATTGATGATGGCAACATGTTTATCTTTTATTCTTGGATTAACTGCATTTATACGTGTGTATTTAACCAGTGGCGTATTATGGGAAAGTCTTGTAGTAAGTTTTACGCTCGCAATAATTGTATTAGTGTCCGTTACTCTTGGTAGTGCAATGCCATTCATTTTAAAGCGTTTCAAGATAGATCCGGCATTTTCAGCGGGCCCATTCCTAGCGACAATTATGGATATTGTGGGAATATTAATTTACTGTACTAGTATTAAGATTCTTCTTTTTTAAATATTTATGTAACGAAAATATTAATTTTCCTTGACAAATTAACGTTATAACTATAACTTTTAATACTGAATTATGTCCTTGTGATTGTTTTTTTGCATCGACATATTCAGCAAAAATTGAAATACAGATAAAAAATTAGTGGGGCGCTAGCTCAGTCGGTAGAGCAACAGCCTTTTAAGCTGTGGGTCGTTGGTTCGAGTCCAACGCGCCTCACCAGCCTACGCATAAAGCTACGGCTGGCACGCCATACTTATCGCGTTAGCGATGGTTACTGTGTCTTTTACAATTCTTGAAATTTATGTCCTCATCGTCTAGCCTGGTCTAGGACATCGCCCTTTCACGGCGAAAACAGGGGTTCAAATCCCCTTGGGGATGCCATTGTATACAATCACCTGAATTGGCGATTAAATCAAATGGCGAAAGCAGCTCCCAATGCAGCTTTTCTCCAATTATGCGTAAGTTCGATAGTACGGTTTTAATAAGAAGCCTTTTTTGCCCAACTTCTGAACTCATAAAAATATCATATGCTCTATCAGCCAGCTTCAGCAGCATCTCTGCGGTAATATAATAATTAGTTTCTGCTTCTTGTAATTGTTCCAAACGAATAGCGGTATCAGTTGCTTTATCTTTTAGATTAGTGAAAAACTTGTCATATTGAGCGTCAGTAATACTCCCTTTCAATTTATCCATGTAAAGATTATCCATCATCACTGTAGTGGTGTTTTGTTCTTTTAGGAGTTTTTCATTTTCTTGTTTATGAAATTCAACTTTATTTTTATGTGTTTCGGCCAAAACATCGATGATATCTTGTAAGATATTTTTTGGCATCTGCAAGCTCAAAAAAAGATTGCCTAATTCTTCAGTTATTTTTTCTTCACGGAACCACGTTGCCCCATGTTTTCCTTTTGCTTGGGTACAATGATAATAGACGTGTCCTTTTTGTCGTTCATGTGTTATTGCAAGTCCACAATCACCGCATCGCAATAAACCGCGATATAAGACATCTTCTTTACCTTTATAGCGTTGAACATTCTTGCCATGTTTCTTTCTGATTTCTTGTACTTCCTGGAATAGTGCTTGGGAAATGATGGGTGGATAATTATGAGGATAGGTTTTGCCATTGATGCTCATGATGCCGTGATAAAAAGTGTAATTTAATATTTTATCTACATTGCTGTTTGCCCATTCAACGCCATAGTCATTTTTAATTTTCTTGCATAAGGTGCTGAAAGAAAAAGCACCGGTTGCATATAATTCAAATGCTTTGCGCACCACTTCTGCTGCAAATTCATCTACAATGATGGTAGTCTTATCACCACCTAAGGAAATATTTTTATAACCATAAGGTGCTTTTGCAGGCCATTCACCTTTGCGTAATTTTTGTTCAATTGCACGTTTAACGTTATCGCTGATGGCATCGGAATAATATTTTGCTAATCCAAGGCTGATGCCGAATTGAAATTTCTCCACTGCGGAAATGTTGCTATTGATAATCTGCCCATCGGAAATGAAATGCAACTCAAGCTGATCGCTCAGAGCTTTTTCATACAGGATTGATATACGCTTATCGAATGTATTTCGCGATAATCTATCTACTTTATCACAGCAAATGACGACCTTTTCTTTCTGATTGAGGGCGTAATCAATAATCGCATCAAATTCAGAGCGGTTATTGGTATAAGCACTTTCATCAAAACTGCAGGTACGCAATACGGTAAATCCTTTATTGCGGCAGTATTGTTCGAGGCGACTGATTTGTGCTGGCAATGAATTGCCGGCTTCTTGTTGCTCTTGGGTGCTGACACGGGCGATAAGAATCGCTTTCATCCATGAATCCTTCTGTTTTATGGGTGTTTTTTGTTGAGGATAGTGTAACAGAAGTAAGAGGGATTGCTATTGTCTGAAGCAATATGCAATCCCATTATATATTTGATAGCTTTATAAATGTTTTATCTGATGTGTTACGAATGCTGTGTCTTAAAAGTTAATTCCAGTTTCCACTTTAAGCACATCACACCAACTAGAATTACATCTTGTTGTGCGGAATGCGCTGAGACATGTCCAACAAAATTCATGAGAGCATTTTTTACAAGTAATATGATTACATCCTTGATTTTTTTCAATGAAAACTTTGCAATGGGGGCAGGGCTTTATTTTGATATTTTGTAGTTCTTGTAAGCTTGATTCCGTTTGGGATCGATCTCTTGCTGCAGCTTGGCAAGATGTATTACGAGCATGTCTGGTGGCGCATGAAATACAATCATGATCTAATGTAGCGGCATTTTCGCACGACAAGTTTTGATGATCATATTGGCATGTTGCACAATATATATGGTTGCAGCTAGGACAATGTATTTGTTGTGCAGCAGCAACTTCTTCAATTGAATAGGTGCATTTACAATCTGGTGTTGGGCAAAATTTTATATAATTTTGATTGTCTGTCTTAAATTCATCAAAAGAAAATTCAAGAAAGCGATTATACAGATTTTTACAATTTTGTGTAATGTTGTATATGTCAGAAGCATTTATTTTTTTTGTACAGTTAAAATTAGGACATTTTAACTCTCGGGTACTTCCTTCATTCAAATGAGTTGAGATGAGTTCGAGCAAGCAAGTTTTGCAAAAGCTTGCTTGGCAGCCTGATTGGTGATTGCAATTGTTCATGGCATAAAATTCAGCATAATTTTTTGTGTCTAAACAGAGTGAGCATTCTAGATTTAATGAATTTAACAAAGCATTAATATTTGCATGATTAACTCTTGCTGCATAATCAAATACTGTATCTCCGTTCTTTTGCTTTAAATGCAATATGTTATAACCAAGCATTTGAATAAATACTTTAAGGACATTGGCATGACTTTTTTTTGAAAAAGGTGTTTGTACAGCTTTGTGTACTGCTGTTTGGCCCAAAGAATCATAAACGGAAGCAAGTTCTTGCGCAGAATCACTTGCAGCTGTTAAAAGGATTTCAGTTGCTTCAGCATGACCATTTCCTGCTGCCAAATGTAGAGCTGTGTAACGGCTATGTTTTTGTAAAAAAAGAAATCTTTTTAAATTTTTGTAATGAGTATCGGAAGCATTAATTAATGTTTTGATGGCTTGTATATGACCATTCATTGCTGCAAAATGTAGAGGAGTGCTGCCGCTACCGTTATTGCTCTGTGAAATAAAGTTCTCAGAATTTTCTGTGTTTCTATGTATTTCTATTAATGTTGTAATGGCAGCAGCGTGGCCATTTTCCGCTGCTTTGTGAATTCCTAGAAAGCCATAGGCACAGGTACTAAATAGGAGTTGTTGTGTGTCATGATTGTTTCTTTGGTCGAAAATTTTCTTAATGCTATTATTATCGCCTTGCTTACATGCTAAATGAAGTACATTTTCGCCGTCTTCGTTTCTTTTTTTTAAAAGAGATGTGTCCATGTATGATATGTCAGAAGTTTGTTGAATTACTCGTAAAAGTTGTTCTGGCGTTTGTTCCATCGCTGTAATGAAAAAAGAGCTTAATAACAGCGAAAAGAATAGCGTGTATTTTTTATAAAAATGCATCATAAAATACCTTTGTGCTAATTAGTTTTATATTATTAATATATTATATGATAAATGAACATTTAACGAAAATAGTTCTCATGCAATATTGTTTTTGTGATAATCTTAAATTCTTCCAAGCAATCCCTAATAACCTTAAAGGAATTAGGCTGAATAGGATGCGAAGAAGTACTAACATCCTTCATATCAGCCATTAACCGATACCAGCTGCGTTTATTATAAGCTCCAAACATTGTGCGTAGTTCACGCATGCCAATATGATCAAGCGCTAATTTCATCCCATACAGCTGCAAAATGCGGCGAGGGCTAAGAGTGGAATTATTAAAAATAAGGGCAACAAGCAGCGATTTTGCATTGCCTGCCTTGAAATCCAGCAGTGGTGGTCGGGCGCGTTCAATTTCATCAAGATAATGCAAGAGTACTTTGCGCGCGATATTTGTTTTAAACAGGCCTTTAAAAGTAAGTTGAGCTTTGATTCCTACCTTTTTTAAGATCTGTTCGATTTTACGCCTATTATTTAATCGTGCTTCCATACGCAATACTTCAAACATCTTTTTATTATGCAAAGACTCATACAAATTCAACTGAATTGTATTATCTTTTTCCATCGAACGTTTATCGCTTTTCTTTGCTTGTTCAAGATCACGAATTTTATCATAGAATACCAGCTCATAACTATTGCTGTGCCATTTATAGCTATGTCCTGTGTTGCGATAATCGGTTTGATTAATATCAAGAGAGAGCTTGATATTTGCTTCTTTTATTTTGCTGATGTAATGATACGGAATTGATCCATCAGTAAGTGGAATGTTTTTTGAAAAATGGATGCCTGAAACGACAGCATTGCTAAGTGCATCGATTGTCGTTACAATTCCCATGCTGTGTAAAACATTGCAGAGTTTTTCTACAAGTTCAGGAAATTGTTTTTGTGTCAATTCTTCAAAGTTATTACCAAATAAAGTCTTAGGCAGTGATAATTCAATTTTAAGCACTGTTTTTGCGCTAGCTGATGCAGGGGAATGGGATTGCTGCTTGCCCTTCGAAGCCTTGGCGAAGTAGGGAAAAAGGGTAAGCCGAGGCTTATAAAGGCCTAATACTAACTCTTTTTTTGTAGGGTTTTGTTTTGAAGTAATACCACGTGATATAAAATTATTTTTCATCAAGCGTGCAGATGGTGTGAATGCATCTGGGTTGGTAATGTGAAATAAATCCTCAGTAAGCATTAAGATAATGGTATCGATCATGCAGCTAATCCCCAGATGAAGTTAATACGATCATCATCAAGATAAGGATAAATGCTTACAAAAACAAGTCCCGCTGCGCGGTTTATTGCATAGCGGGAGTTTTTACATGAAGAACAACGGAGTTATTTCGATTTTTTCTTTTTTTTTTGCGCTTGTAGATGTACGACGTTTGCGTGTCACACCTTTTTCCAAATCTACTTCAACGAGCAGCATAAAGAAGTCCGCAACACGTTTTTTTTCGTCGAAAGTTAATACTCTCACAGCCTTCGTTGGGCGAAGTCGGACCATATAATACTTTCGTATTAAAACTAAAAAATGTTGGATACAGTGATAGCGTAGAATTTTATTGAGCGAGAATCGAATTTGATGTGACTAACAACTCAAGAAAAAATTGTACGCCATGATATCTATGATCGGTTCTGAATCATAGTCAATACTTGCTATTGCGTACATATTTTTCCTTTAAAATGGATAAGTTCATTACGACTATTGTTGCAATAATAGCATATAATGAGGATAATTCAAGAGAAGAAGGTATAGCCGTTGCTGGTAAAACTATGCTAAAATTTTTAAGTTTTTCTGTTTTTAAGGGGAGCGAGGTATGAACAGATTCTATTTATCTCAATTTTTTGGTTTATTGCTATTCATCTTGCTGCCGATATCCATAGTTGCAGAATATCATCACGCAACATTCACCGTGAATTTTACTCAATCGAATAATGGGTGCCCCACTGCAGAGAATCGTAAGTTGGGCTTAAAATCATACAGACCAAATAATGATTTTTCTCATCATAAAGAATCGGCTGGATATGGTAGATTTTCTGATCATAAACCTTGTTTTGATAACTATACTGTTCATGATTTTAGAGATTATTTTACTGCACGAGGATATATAGAATCAGAAATTCTTAATCAGCCTTGTCTCTATATGTCTGAGGAATTTGTAAAATATGCTCAAACATGTTCTGATTATAAAAATAAAATAAGAGAAATGTATGCAGAATTAAAAAATCTTAGCGTAATTCAAAAAGCTTGTCGTGTAGCGAAGGGGACATATTGTAGAAAATTGCAAAAGCGTATTGGAAATCTTTATAAATCATTAGATACAATCAAAGAAGAACCGCAGATCAAGGGATATTATAATGTGCCGGATATTCCAGAAAAGGCTTTTAACCCAATTGAATGTTTTGCAGAATATCAAGCATTAGCACCTATTTACCAATCGCATACGCCAAATCTGGCAAAAGCAATTAATGCGCGATCAGTTATCTATAGAAATAGTGCTGCCAATCATTCCGGGCTTCAGTCAGTACAGAAATCCTACAATCTCAATGGTAACATTAAAAAATTACTATCTCGATATGGCCATAACGCTGATTCTTTTACTTACTGTTATGGCAATCAATTGCAACAGACTATTCATCAAGAATCATTAGATATCCTTAAGCAGGTAGATAACCTGCCTTCACATTTCATTTTGTATGATCATCAAGAAGCATTAGTTGATATGGCTTCATCTATTGTTGAATACAATCATGCGGATATGTCAGATAAAGCAATGCAGGTTGCTGATTTGTGTTGGACATTGCTTGATTATGGCCAAGCAATTGCTGAAGGTGCAGCTTTAGGATTATATTCTGCTGCGCATGATATTCTGACCAATCCTATTGAAGCAACAGTATCTACCGTTGCAGGCAAACAAGTTCTTGCATTCCAATTATGCAAAGTCCTTTATAATGTTGCTGATATTGGAGCAACAGCAATTCATGATTTTAAAACAGCTCAAGACAAGTGGGATAAGTATACTGAGCCTTTGAATACTATTATCGATGCTATCAACAAAAAAGAAATAACGGTAAGAGATGCCATTAAGGGCGGCACTGCTTTTGTGGTGGGTTATAAAGCTCAAGGGAAGTTGCTGGGTGGGTTGGGCAAGTTTTGCGATACGATTAAACATAAAAGTATTAATTTTATTAAAAATAATCCATTGTTAAATTCGCAAGAATATTTAACAACACCAGAAGGATTGTTGTTTAAAGCAACTGGGCAGAGTGGTAAACTAGAGCAATCTATAGTACCGAGTTTAAAAAAAAATGTTGAAAAGAAGGTTGCTAAACATAAAAGTATAAAGCGGCTAATAAAACAAGAAGGCTTACCAACAAAGGGTAAATTACGCTACGTTCCTCCTAAAAAGCTTCATTCATTTGATAGGTTGCCGTATGAAAAATTACCTGGTAATAGAATAGGATTTATAGATAGGTTCGGAAATCTTTGGGTCGAAGGAAAATCTAGAACTAAAGGTCAACTTTTTGAGTGGGATGTTCAATTATCAAAACAAGGTATACAACAAGTAGGATGGATGACTCGTGATAATAGTCATCTTAATGTTAGTTTAGATGGAAGGGTAACTCATAAATGAAATTACAATCTTGTCTCATGATTCGATGTATCGCTCTTAATACTATAAATACGCAGGAACTTTTTTATAAATTAGAAAATTATACAAAAAAATATTTTCCCTATGCAGAGGTCAACTTAACGATAAATGAGCCTTATTGGAAAGAACCAGAGTCCAATGAAATTATTTATCAGCTTTTCAATAATCAATTTGTTACTGTAACTGACTACATTAAAAATATGTTTTTATCTTGGCATCAAAAAAAAATTAATTACGAAGAAAATGCTGTATGGAGTAAATTATGCTACTCGGAACAAATTTTTCTGATGCCAGAAGTTGAATGGGTTCAAATATATACATGGGAAGAAGAAGAAAACCCAACAATGAATTAATAGCAAAAACTTTTAATTCATTGTTGGGCAAATAAAAAGAACTATTTTGCACTTTCGTTATTTACTTATTAAGTTCTGCAAATAACGTCTGAATCGTACTTAGTGAGTACTTTATCGGAGCTGTTTTATTAACGAGCCTATCTCTGAGTGGATGCCAGTCTTCGCTGCTAACGCAGCTTCGTCTGGCTCCGCCGGCAAGAAAATCTAAGCAAATACAAAAACTGTGATAGCAGAAAGCGAAGACTGTCCGAAGTAGTTCACACTTTGTGAGAACGTAGACGGACCATCCCATCAAATGCTCACTCTTATCTTTTTAATTTTCATTACCATGTTTTACTATGTCTATTTAATACAATCTATATCTCATCCTGATACTCGATATATAGGTTATACTACCAATTTAAAAGAACGCCTAGAAACGCACAATTCTGGTGGTTCAATCTATACTAAAAAAGATCGGCCATGGAAATTGGTTATGTGTTCGGTATTTAAAAATATGGATTGTGCTAAGCAATTTGAACAATATCTGAAATCCCAATCGGGCTGAGCATTCGCAAAAAAAAGATTTTGGTGATTTATAAAGAGCAGTTTTAAACTGTTCTTTTTTTTTCTTTAAATAGTCTTTGTGTAAGATAATCTTAGCTGTTATTTTGAACTATCATGCTAAAATATTTTGAGTTACCTGTTATTGTGAAAAAGAGAGTTATGTATGGGGAGATCTTATCAGTCGAGATTTTTTAAATTCTTTCTTTTTTCTTTTGTTTGGGTGTCGATATTCGCAGAACATCATTATGCAAGATTCGCAATAAATTATACTCGGTTAGATGATAAATCTGTTAAAGAGTATAGATCAAGTAGTGATTTTTCCCATGATAAGAAATGGTATCAACATAATATATTTTGCACCAACCAGTCTCTTTTTAGTAATTATACAGCTCATGATTTTAAGAGTCATTTTACTACACGAGGATATACAGAATCAGAAATTCTGAATCAATCTTGTTTATACATGTCGGATGAATTTGTAAAACATGCACAAACATATTCAGGTTATAAAAATAAAATACGAGAAATGTATGTTGAATTAAAAAATCTTAGCGTAATTCAAAAAGCTTGTCGTGTAGTGAATGGAACTTACTGTAGAAAATTACAAAAGCGGATTGGGGATCTTTATAGATCATTAGACGCAATTAAAGAAGAACCACAGATCAAAGGATATTATAATCCGATTAATGCTGCAGAAAAAACTTTTCATCCAACTATTTCTGAACATTTTGCAGAATATGAAACATTAGAATCTGTTTATCAATCGCATACGCCAAATCTGTCAAAAGCAATTAATGCGCGATCAGTTATATATAGAAATAGTGCTGCTAATAATTCTTGGCTTCAGCCAATACAGAAATCCTACAATCTCGATGATAACATTAAAAAATTACTATCTCGATATGGCCATAAGGCTGATTCTTTTACTCATTGTTATGGCAATCAATTGCAGCAGGTTATTCATCAGGAATCATTAGATATCCTTAGCCATGTAGATAATCTCCCTCCGCATTCCGTTTTGTATGATCATCAAGAAGCTCTTATTGATATGGCTGCATCTATTGTTGACTATAATCACGCAGATATGCCAGATAAAGCGATGGTTGTTGCGGATTTTTGTTGGACGTTGCTTGATTATGGCCAAGCAATTGCTGAAGGTGCAGCTTTAGGATTATATTCTGCTGCACATGATATTCTGACCAATCCTATTGAAGCAACAGTATCTATCGTTGCAGGTAAGCAAGTTCTTGCATTCCAATTATGCAAAGTCCTTTATAATGTTGCTGATATTGGAGCAACAGCGATACATGATTTTAAAACAGCTCAAGACAAGTGGGATAAGTATACTGAGCCTTTGAATACTATTATCGATGCTATCAACAAAAAAGAAATTGCTGTAAGAGATGCAATTAAGGCTGGTACCGCTTTTGTGGTGGGTTATAGAGCTCAGGGGAAGTTGCTTGGAGGATTGGGCAAATTTTGTAATACCATTAAGCACAAAAGTATTAGCTTTGTTAAAAATAGTCCGTTGTTTAGTCCACAGGACTATTTAACAACGCCAGAAGGCTTGCTGTTTAAGGTTGCAAAACTAAATCAACTTGAGCATCCAAATAAAGCTTCATATTTAAAAGAATCTATTGAAAACCGAATAGGAACAGTGTGGGATACTATTAAACCTACTGATCTTATGTATCCGGGGACAAAAATTCCTAAATCATTTGAGCTTACTTTGGGAAATCAGAAACTTTGGGTTGCTCCCAATGCAACTAAACACATGACAGACTATGCGGTAAAACATCTTGAAGTTACACATTCTGTTCCTATGAATAGCCAAGCCTTGCTTACTAGTTTTAAAATTGCTGTGGAGCAAGCTGTATCTAAAGGTATACTATATGACACAATGATTAGAGTTGGTTGCTGGGAATTTAGATTTGGCATGCCTCGAAAAGCCGGTTTATTACCAAGTATTTATCATGCAAATTTTAAACCAAATGGATGGTAATTTTTAAATTATAAAAGTCAAAATAAGATGTTAAAACTCAAAAATATTTCACCTATTACTAGAGAAATTTACAATGAATCAGATTGTTACATTAAAATTAGATTGCTATTTAAGCAGCTAGAACCTTCAGATGGTGTGTGCTATTGGAATGCTTATGGGCAAGCAAGTTCTTTAACAGAAATTACCTTGTACAATCCAACGGGAGCCATTTATGATCTGACAATTTTTTTTGCTGTCTCTAATATTAAACGGAAAGATATATCAACAATAAAAAATGAGGCGATTGAAAAAATTGGTTTTCCCTTATTTGAAACTTATATAGAAAAATACCAAGAAGGATATTACCATCTGCCGGAAGAAAAAATTGACTTTGAGATTCATGTTGGGGAAAAAGATACCACTATTTTATTTTCATCGAATTCAGTAGTACTTCACGTTAATAATGAATCAGTTATTTTTGGTTTTGATTGTGATAATGACCTATGCTATATCCATCTGAAAAATATGACTTTAAATGAAGAAGGTTTTTTGAAATAAAAATAGTTAACCTCTTCAACCTCTAAAAACTTCAAATAAAGAGTACGTATGATTAAGGATTCTTTTATTAACATACAAGAAATAGAAAGTGAACTAAAAAATATGTTAGAGATAGCGGAAATCTTTAGCATAAAATTTGCATTAATGAGTCAACAAGTAGCATATATCTTTTCTCAATTAAAAAACTGTAAAACATATGAAGATGTGGATTGTTATTTTAAATGCTTAGATATAATCCAAGGAGATTTAGCCCGTTTATCTTACGAATATAATGTAGGATTACCTGATCGGTTGATGAGATTTGTGCATGATTTTGATAATTTTGAAGAAGCAAAAAAATATTATTTTCCAAAAATAAAAAGTGGAGAATATTCATTTTAGTGCAGCTTAAGAACTAAGGTCTAGCTACATTTGTGGGATGTTCAATTATCAAAACAAGATATACAACAAGTAGGATGGATGACTCGTGATAATAGTCATCTTAATGTTAGTTTAGATGGCAGGGTAACTCATATTTGTAGGGTTTTGTTTTGAAATAATATCAGATGATAGTGTAACAAAATGAAAAAAGATTGCTCATTTGCTGTTCTTTAGACCTTTTTTAATAGAAATAGGCTCATAGATAGCAGATATAGCTAAAAAATTAATCCATAGATGTTTTTCTATAAAAATGACCATTTGATTATTTATTTGTGTGTGGTACGCTAATAACAAGGCTAAAATATTACAAACATAGAGGTTTTATGAAAACATTACGAAAACATGCGATTATTGCTTTTTTATTAGTTGCAATGACTACAATAATTCCTATACATGCTAATTCAAATATTAACTATCAAACTAAAGCGGAAGAATTATTGATTGAACTCAAAAAAACTGAAGCTCCCTGGTATAAAACATCCGAAGGACTTAAGGATTGTGCGAGTACTATCGGGATAGTTGCAACATGGGTATCTTTTCCTTTTGTATTCCATTCTTATGTAGATGCAAAGATGGGA
Source organism: Candidatus Babelota bacterium (assembly GCA_039809905.1). Classification (GTDB taxonomy): domain Bacteria; phylum Babelota; class Babeliae; order Babelales; family Vermiphilaceae; genus SOIL31. The sequence goes on from JBDHVY010000001.1 coordinate 776,123, forward strand.
CTTGAAGGAAAACCCAAAAACCAGACTTCTCTGTTAGATGAGATCAAGAAATGGTCAAAAGAAGCCACGGCAACTGAGAGAGTCGGTATAGGATTTATTTCGCTGTCTTTTATTGGATTGCTTTTTTCTCTGCCGGTAATGACAGGAAATAGTAGGTCGAAAAAAAGTGAAATTCCATGGTATAAAAAACCTGAAGTGCATAAGGATTGTAAGGATTTTGCAGTTATTGCAGGAGCAGTAGCGGGATGGGCGTCATCTCCATATATATTCTATGCATGTAAAGATCAGATCAAGAAATGGCTAAAGATATAATTGTAAATAATCTCTATCTCAGTAAGCAATAAACTCGAAGATAGTCTTGCTTGCGAGGAAGAATTCCAGGCTGAATTTGAAAGAATGAGTGCGCAGAAAAGCGACATCAAAAAGAAGAGCAGATAAAAAATATTTTTATAGGGCATAGATTTCCATGCCCTATATTTCCTAAAAAACAGTAATTTTATTTGATATAATTTTTGAGTAAAGCATGCTGTTTTCATTCGTATATGAAAAAATAGATTATTGGTTTCATATCTTTTATATTATTCTTATGAAGAAAAATTTAAAAAAAGGTCATAAATTTAATGGCCCTTTATTGAGTTCTGTAAGGTTCAATCCTTCTGAAGAAATAAATAATTCTGCTTATCCTTTTTGTTTAGAAATTATTCAGAATTTAAAAGAAATAGACTTCTCTTCGCCAGTTACTTTCTTTGTGGGCGAAAATGGTACAGGTAAATCAACGCTGCTTGAGTCAGTTGCCTACCATGCCGGTTTTGGGTCAGAAGGAGGGAGTAAAAATATTTCTTTTAAGACATCCAAGGATGATACCTATTCAGGTGTTCAAGGTTTAGCTGATCAGCTCATTCTTTCGTGGAAACAAAAGCCTAAAGATGGGTATTTCTTTAGGGCAGAAACTTTTTACAATATTGCAAACCATTTAGACTATCTTAATGATGAGAGTGGTGGAGCTTATGCTTCATATGGTGGCAAATCTTTGCACCATCAATCTCATGGTGAAAGCTTTTTATCTTTTTTTAAAAATAGAATGGGTAAAGGCGGATTTTTTATATTAGATGAGCCTGAAGCCGCGCTTTCGCCGCAGCGTCAAATTGCTTTGTTGTTGGTTATTCATCAATTATGCAAAGATTCCAATACTCAGTTTATTATTGCAACTCATTCGCCCATTTTACTTGCTTATCCAAAAGCAGTTATTTATTCGTGTGATGAAAAACAGCTAAAGCAAATTATGTATACAGAAACAGCTCATTATAAAATAACTAAAGATTTTCTTAATAATCCTGATCTCTATCTAGGAAAATTATTCTCTATGGAATAATAATGTAACAAGGCAAAAGAGGATAACGATGTTATATTTTTTGTATCCTACTTATGGCTGCTATATAATTCGAATAAATTTCCCGTAACCATTAACCAACACAAAATAGTTCCTAATATTTTATCACCTAACATAGGCTGAGGGTCAACTGGTTTTTTCTTATAATATATATCGTGCATAGTACGATATGTTACTGTAGAAGAAATAGTACCAAGACTACTCCATAAAAGCGCGTTGTAAATTCTATTCTTGAAGGGTAGTCTAAAATCATCACTATTCCATGTAACTGCTTTAAAAGTTCTAGCCTTGACTGTTTCTTTTGATGAAGTAGCTATATTTAATGCGGGATTTGCGCATACCAGAGCACTTAAAAGAAATACTGCTTTGTTCATAATAACCCCTATTTAATTATTTTTTATAACTCTAACTGTAGCAATTTTTTACTTTTTGTCAATATATAAAATTACAAATTGACTATTTGCTTATGTGTGGTACGCTGACAACAAGACTAAAATATCACAAACATAGAGGTTTTTATGAAAATATCACGAAAACATGCGACTATGGCTTTTTTATTGATTGCAATGGCTGCAATAGTTCCTGTATATGGTAACTCAGGCATTAAGGATCAGGCTAAAGAAGTAGAAATATTGGTTGAGCCTAAAAAATCTGAAATGCTGTGGGTTTATGCAAAATTAGGATTATTATTTTGTGTAATCGTTGCCTATGGGGTATCAAAGCCTGGAGGAGATAGAGATAATATACGACAGCCTTAAAATGTTTTTAGGGAATCCCGGATTATCTTGAATACCAGTTCATAAGTATCTGTTTTTGCTCTACAATCACAAGATAATTATCATTGGTAACTTAGTTTTTGAGGCATTGAGGTCAAATATGAATAAATTAAATCAAGTGCTTTCTGTTCTAGTAGTGACAACTGTCATATTTCTTCCGTTGTTTGGTAGGATGGATGAGATAAAAGATAAGTTGTATAAGTCTATTGAAAGACCAACTATTTATAATGCTGGTGTGTACACAATTGATAAAACAGCGAAGTTTCTATCAAATGGTATTGTATTATTGGCCCATATTACTGATAAAAAAGAACTTGCTTTGCAAAAAATTGATCGTAGGCTTGTCAAAATTGAAGAAAATATAAAGAATGATGAATTAAATGCCATTAATGCATTGTACCAAGAATTTAATGTTTCTGGTGAAGACCAACAAACAATTAATTCAATTTTAAGACAATATAAAGAGTTGCAGAAGCAAATTCTTTTATCTTCTGTCCAAAAAGGATGTAATACTTTGGAATGTGCGTCTTCTGAAATTTTATCTTTTTGTGAACAAGTAGGTATTAATCCGAATGCAATACAAGTAAAAAAATCTGATACATCCAAAAGTCTTCTTGCTGATGCTAGAGGGTTACGAGCAACCTATCAATTCGAAAATAATGCGCTAATCATAAATGATGACGATATAATTAGTTATCCATCAGTTATACTGTATCCTGGTTTTTTTGAATTATCTTATGACGAGGAAAATGCTTGCCTTGCGCATGAATTAACTCACCTTGCTTTGCAACATCATACAGTTATAAATATATTGGGTAGGGAAATAAGTTATTTTACGGGAGCAAAAAAAGAAGAAATTATCAAAAGTAAAAACTGGAAAAATTTAGAAATCATTCATGAGCGGCAAGCAGAAGTTCTTCTTAAAGATGCTGAATGGGCATCAAGAATGAGAGATAAGCGTAATGGTGGATATTATCCAGATCATTTATTTCTTAAGCATTATGCACAACTGACCGAGATTGATGAATTACATAGATTAAAAGAAAAGCTTAAAAAATAAAAACATAGATGCGAATTGACAAGTTCAAAGAACAAATTATACAATCAATGTATGCTTATTAAAAAAAAATTATGCGTATGGATTTTGTTCTTGTGTACTCAATCTATGTGTACAATTTCTCTCAAAGAACAGTTCAGCCAGTTTGGCTATCTAGAAATATGCGATAAAGATCATAGTATAGCAACCTATGATGCTCTTTACGCATCTTTCGATGAGCTTATAACATTTTTTCGGGAAAATCCGACGTGGGCTCAAAAATTATATATTGCAAAAGAACGTTTTATCCGCTCAGAAGATAGAAATTATTATTCGACTGATTTTTTTGGTTTCTATGATGAATCAGAAAGAAAAGAAAGAAGCCAAATTTCTTTTTATTATTCAGAACATTTTCACCATTTTATTTTTCATCATTATCCAGAATTTAAACAAGCTTTGCCAATCATCAAGTTTTTTGAAATGTGCTGTGCGATACAACAATCAAGCAGAAATGTATTCAATGAAGCTGCAGCACAGCTAAATGTGGAAACTATTTTTTTTTCAAATTATGGACATCCTCCGACGCTTTTAAAAATAATAAAATATCTTCCGTCTTATAATGTCTCTCGACCTCATTATGATGGAACTGTGTTTTCTCTTTTTCTTGATAGTACTGACAATCAATTACTTCTGCTTTCTCCTTATAAATCTGTATTTACGGATAATGATTTTTCTTCTCCTTTAAGAAAGTTTTCAAGGTCTTATAATCAAAATTCTATTGTGCTTATTCCGGGAACGCTTCTCACGGAGTTTTCTCTGTATCCAACTCCTCATATTGTTCAGCAAAGCGGAAAAATTCGATACGCTACCATTGCATTTGCCATGAGACCTCATTACACGTCTCAAAAAAATAATTTTTCAGTTTTACCTGACGTTAAATCTTGAATTTATCTTCAAAAGAATATAATGATGAAAAATAATTCTATAAAGAAAAAAGTAAGGTAGGATATGCTATGCTCAATTTTATAGCGAAAATCATTAGAAAAACCCGCGAAAGCGATCCAAAAAATGTCTGGAATTGGGGTCCCCATTCGACATGTAATAAAGAATGGGGTTTAATTTTTCTTTTTTTTTGTCACTCATTACAAGGTTTAACAACACTGCATGTAACATCAAGCTCAGATAATAATCCGGGTGGTATGGGGGATATTGGTGATTTGAGATATTGCTTAAATGTAATGAATCAAAATCTCAACTCAATCCCTGATGATTATGCAATTGTTTTTGATTTTCCCATGACTATTCAACTTAATGGAATTTTGCCCATTATTAATAATTCTTCAAATCCGGTCAATATCACTATTGGTAATACTGGATCAACTCCTACCGTAACTATCGATGGTAATAGCGGCGCTTATAGTGGATTTTTTATACCAATGGGAAATGTAACCATCCAAAATATGATTTTTCAAAATTTGAGTGCAAAAGGTGGTGATGGTGGGGACGGAATTTCCGGTGGTGGTGGTGGAATGGGTGCTGGAGGAGCTATTTATGTACCACAATTGTTTTTAAACGGATCGTATCCTTCAATTATTTTGATCAATGTATTAATAGACAATTGCTCTGCTATCGGTGGAAATGGAGGAAGTTACCTCGGTCTTTCTTCCACTGGCAATGAAGGTGGCGGAGGGGGTGGGGGCTTTGGTGGTAATGGTGGTTCCATTACTACTGTTGGAAGCACTGGAGGTGGCGGTGGAGGTGGCTTTGGAGGGAATGGTGGAGACGTTACCCTTTCAATTGATAATTCTGGAGGTGGCGGCGGAGGTGGCGGTGGTATTGGATCTCGTGCTGCCATAGGTTCTTTCACTAATCTGGGCAACGGAGGATCAGATCAAAATTCAGGTGCAGATGGAAATGGATATGGGCTTTTGATTTCCGGTGGTTCAGGCGCAGGAGGAAGCAGCGGAGGTAATAACGCAGGCGGTGGCGGTGGAGGCGCTATTGGAGGTGGCGGAGGAGGAAGTCTTGGATCAGATGGAATGCAGCCTCAAGGTAATATACCACCAGGAGGTAGTGTTGTACCTTCAGGTGGAAATGGAGGAGATGGTGGTGGTGGCGGCGGAGCTGCTATTGTTGTAACAAGTTTTACCAATGGTATAGATGGCCAAGCGGGTAGTGGTGGTTATGCTGGTGGAGGCGGTGGTGGAGCCGGAACAGGATCTTATGATGCTGCTTATACCGTGCAAGGTGGATCCGGCGGTATGGGCGGAGGAGGCGGTGGCGGAGGGGTGAATCAATCTGGTTCTACTTCCGCATCAGGTGGTAATTCTCTTGGCGGCGGTGGTGGTGCAGGAGGCGGTCCTTCCGATGGTTCCATTGCTCAAGGTGGAGCTGATATAGGAAATCTTGGTGGAGGATCAGGAGGAGCTGGCGCAAATAGTTATGGACCAGGTTTTGGTGGCGGCGGTGGCGGCGGCGGAAGTGGTTTGGGCGGAGCTATATTTGTGGACAATAATCTGAATTTAACGATACAAGCTTTTTCCGGGATTCCAACCATTTTTAATACAACAAATAATCTGACCCAAGCAGGAGTTCATGGAACTGGAGGTCCTGGTGCTGAAGATGGCCTAGATGGATCAGCGCTGGGAAATAGTATTTTTCTACGATCAGGATCTTCTTTAACATTTATAGCGCAAGATACTAATGATCTTCTCACTTTGGGTGACCACGTTGCATTTACAGATGGTACAATCTTTGGTGCGGGAGGAACGAGTGTCTTTGTAAGAGGAAATGGAACAGTTGTTTACAATGGAACAACAGATTATTCAGGAACTATTAGCATTAACAATGCGAATTTCAAAGTGAATGGATTAATCAATGGAGCATCTATTTCAGTTTGTAGAAATATTAGTATTGGTCAACAAAGGGGTACTCTGAGCGGAATGGGAACAGTAACGGGAAATGTTTTTGCAAATTCTGGAACAATATCGCCTGATGCGGGACAAACACTTACTCTAGCAAGTTTGACTCTAACTCCAGCAGATCAAAATAATAATACTCTTGGAAGTCTTGTGCACATAGCGATTGATTTGAATGGTACATCATTAGTTTCTGTTACTGGTTCTGCGTCGTTAGCAGGTACATTAGAGATTGCATTAGATCAAAATGCTCAGCCTGGAACGTATACCATTCTCAATTCGTCTGGTATTACCGGTGCTTTTGGTGCTGTTACATTTACGGGAGCGGTTCCTAATTATACACTTTCTTACTTGCCTGTAGGTAATCCTACGTTTGTACAATTTGATTTTTTAGGTTACCCGAATCCATCACTTCACAAAAAAAAGTTTCGTAAAGTTCTTGCAGGTTATCATCAAGCGTATCTTTTCAAAAAAGTTGTTAAAGCTATCGGAAAAAATGAAAATAAAGCTGAGTTTCGTCTACGCAAAAAAGAAAGAGATTGGCTAAAAGATTATAAAGAGCTTCATGGTGATAATAAATTTGTAAAAAATCATTTTAAAAAATTAAAGAAGTTCAAGAGTAAAGAAGTGAGACACATAGTTCATCTGATCAAAAAAGGTAAGAAATAAGAAATATCATTATTATATTGTGCTGAAATATAAAAAAGATCACTTTTTATGGTAATTCATAAAAAGTGATCTTTTTCGATTTTATAAAATTTGTGTAATACAAAAAAATCATTACAATTTAACAAAACAATTTTTTCATTATATATCTTTTTGGAGTAACTACATGCCGTACGCACGTCATACTATTTTCGCATCTATATTATTTTTCCAATTTGCCTTGTCAAACAATTCCATTGATTCTAATAATATTCATGATGTGCATTTCGATATAAAATCATTACACGCGGCTGAAATACCAGAAGAAATTCGTAAAAAAATTATTGATGAAATAGCTCAACAACAAATAAATTCTAACCCATCAAAAAAAACCGAATTTTTCACTAAAAAAGATATTGAAGAGATGGACTTTGTCTTTGAATCTTCGCCAGAAGAAGCTCAGTCTATAGTCAATTATCTACACGATTCTAACTATTTCCCGGGTGTTGAAGGATATAGATCAGTCTTTTTTGTGGGAGAACCTGGAACCGGAAAATCCATTATGGCTAAAGCAATAGCACATAAGATGATGCAAGCAGGTTGGGAATATAGTTTTCTATCAAGCACATCTTTTTTAAAAGAATATCGCAATCAAACAGCTATACACCTAAAAAAAGAACTAGAAAAAATTGAGGCTTCTAATAAACCCACTATTTTAATTATCGATGAAATACATCGCTTACTTGAAAACACTGAAAGTAAGCATCATGACACAGATGAAACAGCAACAGCGTTGTGGACATTTCTTGACAGGCAAAAAAACAATAATAACTTCTTTCTTATTGGAACAATGAATCGTGTACATAAATTACCAAAACCAGTTAAAAGTAGAATCATCTCTGATTTTATAGAATTCCCATTAATGACTGACCCAATAAGAAAAAACAATATTCTTCGTAGAAACCTATCGACTAAAAATAGTCAAATGAGTATAGAAATAACTGAAAGTTTTTTAATTAAAGAATTAGAAAAAATAAATCCTTGTTCTGGACGAGATTTAGAAAAATTATCAAAAGAAATCTTGGTGCAAAGTAAATTAAGTAATAAAAATCAACCTTATCCAATAACTATCACCCAAAATAATATTTCTCAAGGAATGAATAACTACCTAAGGAAAAAAGCCAGAATAAAATATGATATGGAAGAAGAAACGGATGAAGAACGACAAAATCGTTATCATAAAGAAAATCTAGAAATGCATGAACGTCATTTTGTTCAACAGCAAAAAATCAATATAGCCATACATGATCATCAAAATAATGCTAACCAAAATGTTTGTAGTGGTCATCTTAATCTTGAAAGTAGAGCACATATTGATTCTTTAATTTCAGATGAACAAAACCAACTTTACAAAAGCATGATGGCAAATACTGAAGCAAGAAAAGCCCAAGACGCTGCAGATAAAAAAGCTGCTGAAAAAGAAAAAGCGAAAAGAGATGCAGAAAATTCTTTAATAAACCAATTTAAAAAGCTATTTTCATGAATAAACTTAAATTAATTACTTTAATAATTTTATCCAGTTATCTATTAGTTGCTCAAGAAAAACAACAAACTCCAACAGATAAAACTGTAAATTTTAATATCTCTCCATTATATCTGCCGGACCCTGAATATTTTCAACAAAATGTAGCAAAAGAAAACATTCCTCAAGAAAGTCAAAAAACAAATAAGGCTCTATTGACAAGGCCTGCACGATGGATCGTAGAATCAGCAATGGAAAATGCCCCAAAATTAGTAAAAGGTATCTTTACCTATTTACAATTATGTTCACGTTGCGCTATTTCAACTCAAACCATTATCAACATACCGTCTTTTCATCGTTTTATTTTAGTAGGACCGCCTGGATCAGGTAAAACAACCTTAGCTTACGCTATAGCTGAAATGCTTGGATATACCTACACGTTTATTCCTGCGGCAGATCTTTTAGGAAAATTTAGAAATGAAACTGCTATTAATTTGCAAAAAATTATACAAAAGTGTATCTCTGATGGAGGAAAAAGAATAATCATTATTGATGAATTACACAAACTATTTGAACATCATAAAATCGAACAAACAGATCATTCTGAAACTGCTGCCAGTTTTTGGCTTATTCTCGATCATATAGAAAAACACCTTCCTAATATTATTATCATTGGGACTGCTAATAATGTTGATAAACTGCCTCCGGAAATTAAAAGTCGCTTTGCAGGAAAGATTATTAACATACAAGCTCCTAATAAAGAACAAAAAATTCAAATTTTTAAAAATAGTATTCTACATGATCAATCAATAGAGCTTGATCAATCAATTACTGATGTTTTTATTACAAAAATAATACAGCAAATGGAACAACAATCATTACGTGACATACGTTCATTAATTGATTCAGCAAAAATATTTTACTATGCGGAGCAAATTACTTCTCATCCAAAACTGCCTATTATTTTAAGAAAAATACATTTTCAGCAAGCGCTTAATCAATTGCAGGTAGAATCGCAAGTATTAAAAGAAAACTTCTCAGACCAACTTTGTAAAAAGTTGCAACCTTGGGGTGTTGTTTTTGCAATTGCCGCCAACATAATCACACTCATAAAAGGATCACACGAATTAGCATGTAAAACTGAGGTTCTGCTAAAAAAATACAGTCACTAAAAGCAAAACAAATTTATTATATTTTTTTTGGATAAACTATATGTTTCATATAAAAAAAAGCATATTAACCACTATTTTCACATTTTTTATTTTTTCTCATATTTTCGCATTAAAGGTTCAAGATACTGATCCTGAACCTTTCTTCGGCATGGAAAGAAATTCTGAAACAAGTACAAGCACTACTACTGAAACTACGACTACAAACAGTATAAATACATTTGATACACAACCTTACAATTTTAGTCGCGAAACAAACACAGAAAAAATTGTATCTTATACCATTACTTATGAAGATCGCATTATTCTTGCCCAAGACTATTACAACAAAGAAACAGGAGATAGCGAACATGGGAAAATGCAACTTTATCCTGATATATCTCTTATGAATGAAGGAAGACAATCATTTGAAATACCTTCAGATCTAAATTCTAATACTCAAAACAATTCTAACACAGATAGCATTAATAATCCTCATCCATCAAACAAACAACAAGATCATGATGATTTTGCTAACAAACTTAAAGATGATATCCTCGACTCTCGTAGGCAAGAAATAGAAAATAGACAAACATCTCAAACAAGCTCACAACAAAATAATATTCGTATAATACAACGTCAAAAAGCTTTATATGAATTAGATAAATTGCGCACTTCATCTACTGATCCAAAAGAAATATTTGCACCGCCAAGCGTACAAGCTCATTTCAAACAATTTAAATATGATCTTATAGAAAAATATAGGGATAAAAAAGTATTTTTCTTTTCAAGAAAAAAAACATTTCCAACAGCAGAATCTGAAATCAAATTTGCCAATGCACTTTCAATACAAGTAGCAGAATATCTTTCAAAAATACGATACGCCAATCTAATTGATGCTAAAGTGGCTTTTGCTGAATTAAAAGAGCTATGGCCTTGGGAACGTGATCATACTTTTTTAACAAGTAGTTTTGTCGATGGAACTGGCGAAAATGGCTTTATTGCCCATTTGGGTATTGATATAATGAAAATTGCCGAAAGAGATTTAATTTCACGTTTTGATTACATTTCTCAACACGTTAACCCAGAATCATTGAAAAATATTCAAGAGTTTAGAGAGAAATGTATCATTTTTCAACAAATAGGAAATCGCAGTGCTCTTTTGCAAGAAGAACTCCGGTTGAGGCATGAGCTTTTCGAAAATGGTAAAAATGATAATTTAATAACAAATATTTGTTATGCGATAGCAGAAAAAATATATTCTGACTCAATAACAAATGTATTATACGAGATTGTGCATGCTCAATCTCTTGAAAAAGCCTACAATCAATTACATTACTTAGAAATGCAAATATTAGATCAAGCGAAACAACATAATATTACTCTTACTGATGAGATCAAAAATTTTATTGTAAAGCAATATGGTTTTGATCTGATTGAAGCTGCATATAATTGTTATACTTCTCGTCCCGATTACATCAAAACAGTAAATGATCAACCTGTTTTATCCAATAACAATCTATCTTCTATCTTACATAATATTGAACATAAAGCTCTACCTATAGCTCATGCAGAATTAGTTCATCTTCAAAAACAGATAGTTAAAACTTTTGAGTCTTCTAAGATTGCCGACAAAGCTACACGAAAAGGTTTAATGGTAAAAAAATTCGGTATGGATATTCTTGAAGAAGCAGATAACACTTATAAAAATCGCTCAGATCATAAAAAACTTGTTAAATCTTTCATAGATATTGATGTTAACAAAGCAACCGCAACAATACTTGAAAACAACAACCGTTATGAATCAGTAGCGAATGAGATGAGTAACTTAGCAGAACGTATATTTGGTAATGCTCGCCTATGCAACCTCAGCAATCTACCCAAAATAGAATCGCATGTCTATGATTCAATAGAGGCTATGAGAATAGCACAAGATCACCCTACGTTTATTTTTAATTTCTCAATGGTTAATCACACTCTTGGTGACATTCAACAATTGGCACATGCTATTCTCAGCGGAACGCATCCAGTATTGCAAAGATCATCCGAGCTATTAATGGGAGGTTTGGAAACATTTTTTAAGGGACTTAATCCGGTTACACAAGCTTCTAATATGGGACATCTTGCTTGCGACCTGGGATCTCTTTTAAAAAAGAGCGGTACTGCTTTGTGGAACGACCCTATTGCCGTAATACATAACGGTATGAACACAACATGCACATTGATTGATCTGATAAGAAACACAGCTGATTTTACCTCAGATCTGACTGTTGGCAAACTATATCTATCTCCCGAAGAATATAAGCAACGCACGGATCAATTCTGTGCAATGATTGAACCGTTGCAAGATGTTACAGCTCAACAATGTTTTAACTTTACATTTCAATTGGCTGCAGATGTTATTGTTTGGAAAGGTCTTGGGACTGCCTATACATTCCTTAAAGAGATAGATGTATTAGAAAAGCTTGGTGGATCAGCGGCTGTTATAGCACGCACATTCAAGAAAGGTTTTGATACGCATCTTGCCAATAATCCTATTGTGGTTACTGCTGAGGGGATTACAATAAAAATCTCTGAAGCCATGCACAATATTAATAATAATGGTGGCAACAACATCATAAAAAGCACTAAAGATTTATTTGAAAGTGCTTATGCTAAAATAGCTATTGATTTAGAAGAAAAAATAAAAAAAATACGTGAAGCTTATATTCTTAAACCAAACCACGACTTTCCAAATTTTGGTAATAGACACATTAAAATCGCTCTTGAACATATTTTAGGTGTAGAACTAAAATGGAGTGAATTAGGATTTTTATTAGATCTTAGCGGTTTTCATCACGATTTTATGGGAGCTGTAGAAAAAAGCAAAGCATTTAAGTTTCTTAATAAGGTTATGAATGAAAACGGATGCTATAGTGCTGATATAGTTTTAGAGGGTAAAACTTTTCCAAAAACTTTTTTTCCTCAACATTGGTCACAAAGAGAAGTAGCTGATAAAATATACGAAGCATATTACAACTTTATAAATAGTGGCGCACCTCTTGAATTAGGAAGAGGGGGGAAGTATGTTGTTAAGGGATACACCAGCGAAGGCATAAAAATAGAGATGCATGTAACGCAAAAAGGCCTTATAACAACTGCTTATCCTACTTTTAAATAAAGGATTACCAAAATGGATAGTGTAGAATTTTTTCTTGATATGAATCACGGAGATTACTCATCTAAAAATGCATCCAGCATAGAAATGTGTAATCTTGGGTATTTCTTAGCAAGCGATGTTAAATTTCGACCTTCAATTTTTAAAGAATATGCTTTTAATGATCAACAACAGTTTATGAGTTCCAATGCTACAACATTAGAAAAACAAAATGGCTACATACTATTAAGAGATCAATACCCAGAAGAAGAAATTCCAACCAACCTAAAAATGTCGCGGGATAAATTTATAAAATTACTTGAGGACTGGGAAGAAAAAGTATGTAAACTAATGCCCAAAGAAATTTTGATAAAATATGAAAATGGTGAATTTATTATAGAAACAAAAGATTAATTAGATAATTTTCCAATTTTTATATAAGTTTCAAACTCATCCTTTCTACATTTGATCTAGGATTGCTTTTAAAGCGGTAATTATATGAACGGAACAGATACATTGGTTTAATTAAGAATCTTTTAATTTGGGGTCCCCAATCGGAATATAATAGAGATTGGGGTTATAAAAACTATATCTATCTCCCGAAGAATATAAGCAACGCACGGATCAATTCTGTGCAATGATTGAACCATTGCAAGATGTTACAGCTCAACAATGTTTTAACTTTGCATTTCAATTAGCTGCAGATGTTATTGTTTGGAAAGGTTTTGGGACTGCCTATACATTCCTTAAAGAAATAGACGTGTTAGAAAAGCTTGGCGGATCAGCGGCTGTTGTAGCACGCACATTCAAAAAAGGTTTTGATACGCATCTTGCAAATAATCCTGTTGTGGTTACTGCTGAGGGCGTTACAATAAAAATCTCTGAAGCCATGCACAATATTAATAGTAGTGGTGGTGGTAAAAACATTATTAATAGTTCTAAAGCATTACTGGAAAGTGTTTATGCAAAAATTGTTCTTGAATTGGAACCTGAAATAGTTGCAATCAAAAAAACATACGATCGAGTAAAAGATGGCTTTGCTCAAATTGCTAACAAAATCACAATGGAATATAAACATATTTTAGGTATGGAATTAGATCTCAGTAAAAAAGGAAAATTAACTATTGGTGGTTTTCACCATGATTTAAAAAATACAATAGAAAAAACGGATATCTTGAGGTTTACCAATAGAGTTTCTTATGAGCATGGTTTTTATAAAGCAACATTATTTGATGGGGCAAATTTTGTTAAAGATGTTACATTTTTCCCAGCTGAATGGTCACGTGATACCGTAATTAGTAAAATATATGAAGCTTATGACAATTTTATAAAAAATGGAGCAACAGGGTACATAGAAAAAGGTGGAAAATACATAGTTGATGGATTAATTAGCGAAGGAATTACTATTCGTATGTTTATTACTAAAAACGGTCGTATAGTAACCGCTTACCCTAAGCTTTAAACTTGGAAAATAAATATGGAATTTGTAAAATTATTATTAAGCGCAAATCATAAAAGCTATTCTTATATTGATGCATCTGATATCAAAATGGGGATTCTTGGTTTTTTTTTAACAGATGATGTTAGATGTGGTTCTTCACCATTTAAAGAATGGGCTTTTAATGATAGTTGGGGCGACGAATGTAGTGGTAATATTACGGGATTAGAAAAAGAAGGTAATTACATATTGCTCACTGATTTGTATTCTGATGAAGAAACCCCAAGTGTGTTAAAAATGACTCGTAAGCAATATGTACAAGTTATAACTGACTGGCAAGAAAAAGTATGCAAATTAAAACCAAAAGAAGTAATCATCAAATACGAAAATGAAGAATTCGTTATCGAAACAAAAGATTAGTCTAATCTGCAGGGATCGTTTTTAAGAAAATTTGGTTGCTCTATCGAATGATATTATTACGGTAATATCATTGATTGAATTAAGAATCTTTTAATTTGGGGTCCCCAATCGGCATATAATAGAGATTGGGGTTATAAAAACAATATCTATCTCCCGAAGAATATAAGCAACGCGCTGATACATTCTGTGCAATGATTGAACCGTTGCAAGATGTTACAGCTCAACAATGTTTTAACTTTACATTTCAATTGGCTGCAGATGTTGTTGCTTGGAAAGGTCTTGGGACTGCCTATACATTTCTTAAAGAAATAGATGTATTAGAAAAACGTGGTGGATCAGCGGCTGTTGTAGCACGTACATTGCGCTATATTGAAGAAATATATAATGAACTGGTTTATCCGAGCCATCAAGAGCGTATTGAGATCGCTCAAAAATATTTAACACAAAGAATATAAATTTATGGAGTAAATTGTTCCAAGTTATATATTTCTAATTCTTTTTCAATGCGTTCTACTTTTTTTACCATTGTTTCAAAACCTTTTTCACCAAATAGTTTATGTTCAAGATCTTCAAATTTTTCTCCCAATTCTTTAAATTCTGTTTCGCTGATAAGAGAGCGTACTTGAGGGAATAAAATGGTATCTTCACGTGCTTCATGGGGACGATACATTCTGATAAATTTTTGTAATGCATTTTTTATAGATTTTTTAGTCGATTTATCCAGCTTATTTTTTGATGATAGTTTTTGAAGTTGAGCAGTAATTTCACGTCCTTTATTATGTTGATTTCTTAATGTTTTGATAAGGCGAACTTCTTTTTTTTGTTTTTCAAAAATAGGAAATAGATAAGTTTCTTCGAGTTTTTCATGATAATCTTCGATAAATGATTTTATGATATTTGCTGTATTAATAAGAGTATCAATTTGAAAATCAATATTGTTTTCAATTCTTTTAATGATTTCTTCGTAAATTAATAGAACGCGATTTAATACTCCATGTTCACGCATTAAATCTTCGGTTAAGGGAATTTCAAACTCTTCTTTTTTTTTATTCATAGATAAATCCTTATCATCAGCAAACATATACTGATTCGTTATAATCATTAATAATAAAAGATATTTCATGTGATTCCTTTGTCTCAAAATTGATAAAAATTATTGAACCTGATTGTACGTATTATTATGGTTAAAGTTCTATTGTTTTGTTACATTCTTGAAAACAAAAGATATGCATGTTTTTAATTTTAAGAGAAGTATGTTTAAAGGAGCTATCTGTTATGAGAATGTATTTTTGGTTTTTTATATTTTTGCATAGTTTTGTAGTCAGTAATATTGTTCAAAAAGATGCTATTTTTAATGGATTTAAGCAGTTCTTGGGTGAAGTATATTCATATGAAAGTGAGCAATTGATTGGTGGCTTATCAAAAAATACGCAGTATTTATGGACCGTAAATAACAAAAAATATGTGGTGCGTGTTTTGGGAGAATCCTTTCCCAAAAGAAAAAATGAAATTAATATACATAGTCTGGCAGCTGCAAATGCAATAGCGCCAAGGGTTTATTATTATGATGATGCATATTCTTTTATTGTGATGGATTACATTGAAGGGCATACGCTGTTTTTAGAACAAGCAAAAAAAATAGAAGTGCTGGATTGTATTGTGCAAAAAGTTCGTTCAGTAACACAGCTGGATGCACATGATTTTTTAGATGAAGGTGGATGGAATTTATGTGCTCGCATTAATCAAGATTATAATACAATCAAAAATCAGCAGGATGTAAAGCTGAATAGCATGATAGAACAAACATTTAATGCAATGAATAATATCCATCAAAAACTTGAGACTCAACAACGGCCCTTAGTTTTTTGCCATAACGATTTAAATTATCGAAATATTTTTTTTACCGAAAAAGATGTGATTTTTATTGATTGGGAAATGGCTGGAATGAATTATGAGTTTTATGATTTGGCATATTACTCTGTTTTTTCTTGTTTACATGAAGCAGATGACTATTATTTATTAACCAAATATCTGCAACACATTCCATCAGCCGATGAGCTTGATTATTTTAAGGATATTAAATTGATGATTAGATGTTGTAATTCCTTTTATGTTCTCGCTTTTTTGGAGCATATTCCTACATCTATTCCTATGGAATCTATTAAAACTTTTGAATTTTATGCACACGTTTTATGTCGAGATGCAGCGCTTTTTTCCTCTTGTGAGTTTTTATATGCAATTGCTGTAAGTCAGTTGCAGCAATTTCTTAGCGAATATAGGGCATAATTTCTTTTTTTTGCACTATTATGGTTAAAGTTCTGTTGTTTTGCTACATTCTTATAAACAAAGATTTCATAACATAAAGAAAATATGCACTATAATCAAAGCTTTGCCATAACTATTTGTTTTTTTATCGCAATTACAGAATCTCATGGGATGGAAAATAAGAATAAATTTGATCTCCATAAGATAGAAGAAATAACGGCAGTCAAATTTCCACGACGTGTAAAATATGTCTCAAACGATACTATTGCTATTAATAGCTTAAGCCGCTTTAATATTCTAGATCTAGAAACAAAAGCAACTTTATGCATAGATAAAAGAGATCATAATCGGGAATATGTTAGCTTTCCTATGCTTTATAGCAATAATAAAATAATTGTTTCTTCTACTAACGAAAAACTAGTTATTTATGATAAACAAAAAAATGTAACAACATGTTTCATACCAATGCAAAATCCCATTTGGGGATTAGCTGTGCATCCAAGTAGTAATACGGTATTTTTAGTTTCTCCACAAAGGAAGGTGCTCACAAAATATAACTATGTAACAAACATATCCAAAGATGTTATTATACTGGGAGAAAGTTTTTCATTGATAGATATTCATCCAAAAAAAGACATTATGTGTATAACTCGTTATTCAGGCAATCTTTCTTTTCATACATTAGACAACTTGAAGGAACCCTTTAAAACTATTACCTTTGCAAGACCTATTATATATCTTTTTTGCCGATATAGTTTGGATGGATCTCGCATAGTAGCTGGGCATAACAAAACAGTATATATCATAGACCCAGATAAAAATGCGTATTGTTCTCTTAAGCCTTTCAAAAATGAACGATTTAATACAGTGGCCTTCCATCCAGATGGTTTGACCTTAGCAACCTTAGCCACACGTAAAATATCAAAAACAGATATAAAATCTGTTATACATTATTGGGATTTGCAAACAAAAGAATGTATTTATACAACGTCTGCATTAGGAGATAGCTATGGTCATGATCTTTCTTTTTCCCCAAACGGATTAGAAGTTCTTGTTGCGCTTAATGATAAATGCATAAGAACATTGGTTCCTTTTGCAGTGAACAAAAAATGTATAGATCTTTTATTCTGGTTAAATCAACTTAAAGAACAAGAAAAAATACCGCAAGATATTGTAAGATATAGTATTAATGCTTTTCTGAGATACTTGAGTTTCTAATTTTCTTTATTAGTCAAAGCTACATAGCTCTGCTATATTTTTATAAACAATAACATTAAACATAAAGAAAAGCATGTCTTACCATAAAAAATTTATCATCAATTTTTGTCTTTTGATTGCAGTAGCACTGTCTTATGGAGCAGAAAATAATAAAAAAAATGATTTTTATAAGATTCAAGAAATAAAGATAGTTCCTGTTCCACTAGCTATAAAATATATTTCCAATAATACTGTTGCTATTAATAGCGTAAGCTTATTTAGCATTGTAGATCTAGAAGCAAAAACTATTATGCATATAGACAACAGATATCATAATCGTGAATATCGGAATTTACCTATACTTTATAGCAATGATAAAACAATTTTTTCGTCTACTAACAAAAAGCTCAGTATTTATGATGAACAAAAAAATGTAAAAACACACTTTATATCAAGAAAAAATAGCATTCAGGGACTAGCTATACATCCAAACAGTAATACTGTGTTCTTATGCTGTCCACAAAGAAAAATAATCACAAAATGTAACTATAGAACAAGAATATCCGAAGATGTTATTATACCGGGAGAAGGTTTCTCATCGATAGATATTCATCCAAAAAAAGGCATTATGTGTATAGCTCGTTCTTCAGGTAATCTTTCTTTTCATCGGTTAAGTAATTTGCAAAAATCATTTAAGACTATTACCTTTATAAAACCTATAAACACCATATACTTTTTTTGCCGATATAGTTTAGATGGATCTTGCATAGCAGTTTGGGATAATGAGATAGTGCATATCATAGATCCAGATAAAAATACGTATTGTTCTCTCAAGCCTTTCAAAAATGAAATCTTTAATATTATTGCATTCCATCCAGATAGTTTGACCTTAGCAACCTTAGCTGCACGGAACCCATTAAAAGCAGATGTAAAAACTGTTATACATTATTGGGATTTGAAAACCAAAGAATGTATTTATACAACGTCTGAATTAGGAGATGGCTATGCCTGTGATATTTCTTTTTCTCCAGATGGTTTAGAAGTTATTGTTGTGATCAAGAATAAATGCATAAGAACATTGGTTCCTTTTGCAGTGAACAAAAAATGTATAGATCTTTTATTCTGGTTAAATCAACTTAAAGAACAAGAAAAAATACCGCAAGATATTGTAAGATATAGTATTAATGCTTTTCTGAGGCATCTACGTTTTTAATATTGATCTGAGAAGTATTTTTTACCTCTAAGTTTCTCAGGCAATAGATCTTCGGTTGTATATTTCTTATAATTTTTACCGTATCCAAGATCTTTCATCAAAGGCGTTGGTGCATTGCGAATATTTAAAGGAATAGGAAGGTTTCCTAATCGTTTGGCATCAGAGGCAGCGCTCGTATATGCCTCGTAGGAAGATCTGCTTTTTTTGGCTAAAGATAGGTAGGAAACACCATGAGCTAAGTTAATGGCACATTCGGGGTAACCGATAATTTCAACTGATCTGAAAACATCATTTGCAATAGTTAGACCATAGGGATCAGCTAAGCCAATATCTTCTGAGGCAAAAATTACCATACGACGTGCGATAAATTTTGGATCTTCACCGGCTTCTACCATTCGTGCTAAATAATATAATGCTGCATCAGGTTGGCTTGCGCGCATTGATTTTATAAAAGCTGAAATAGTATTGTAATGTTCTTCTGATTTTTTATCATAACGTAAGAATTTATTCTGCAGACTGTTGCGTAGATTTTCAACGGTAATTTTTTTATACAATGCATATGTATTTTCAATCATATTCAGTGCTTGGCGTGCATCTCCATTAGCCATTGTAATAATCCAATCCATAGATTCTTGATCTATTTCAATGGCAGTGCGCTGAATAATTTGCTTCATCTCATCTGCAGATAATTCTTTTAATACAAATACGCGGCACCGTGAAAGAAGTGCAGGAATAACCTCAAAACTTGGGTTTTCTGTTGTAGCACCAATGAGCACTAAATCTCCTGATTCAACGTATGGCAATAAAAAATCTTGTTGTGCTTTATTGAATCGATGAATTTCATCTAAGAATAATACTTTTGTGTGAGTATCGTCTTTTTTAAGAACAGATTTTATATCTTCTTTTCCCGCTGATACTGCTGAAAATTCATAAAAAGTTGCATCAATAGCTTGGGCATAAATCCGGGCTAAAGAGGTTTTTCTTACACCGGGAGGTCCCCATAAAATAAAACTAAAAATATGTCTATTTTCAATAGCTATGCGTAAAGGTTTTTCGGGACCGGCAAGATGTTTTTGACCAATAAATTCATCTAATGAAGCAGGTCTTATTTTTGAAGCAAGAGGTTGATGGGATATGTGATTTTTAGTAGTTTTTACCATAATAAATCTCCTTAAATTTATAATAACAAAAATCATTAATTTGTCAATTTAATTAATTACAAAAGGGGTTAATTTTCCGTAAGCACAAGAAAAAATACCGCAAGATATTGTAAGATATTGTTTGAATGTTCTTTTTACAACTATAACAATCTAAAATTTTTCTATACTATTGTGTATTCAAGAATTTTGTTAAACTACCTAAATACAATTTTTTAGGAGTATTTATGGCGATGAATTCAAATCATGTTTTAGGTCTTTTGTGTATGATTGCAGGAGTTGCAATTATTGTTGTTGCAGTTGGTGATTTATTGCTTCGTATTATTATAGCGCTTATTGCGCTATCTTTGATTAACTATGGATTAAGTCTTCGTGGTTTACCACCATTGCAAAGATTGATCCCCTTAATGATGCATAGAAATCGTTGGTTTTAATTTTTTTACTTGTATTGCTTGGATTTATTTATGGATAGTGTTGTTTTGATGATGTATGCGGCAAGTTTGGTACGTATTGCTTTGCTTGTTGTAATAGGTGTTCCCGTACTCAGTTGGTGTAGAACAAGATTATTGAATGTTTGCTTCCAACGCTTTTCTCATCATAGCTGTGTGTTGCTGGGACGTGTTATTTTTTATAGCGGTGTAATACTGATTGTTGTTGCCATCTTGCATGAACTTGGTTTTAATATAACGGCGTTGCTAGGGGTTGCCGGAGTTTTTGGTTTTGCCGTTGGTTTTGCATCGCAAACAAGTATTTCTAATATTATTAGCGGATTTTTTTTGGTGCTTGAGCGGCCATTTTCAATGGGCGATATCATTAAAAGTGGGGATGTTATTGGAGTTGTTGAATCAATCAATTTACTTTCGCTCAATGTTCGTACACTTGATAACAAATTAGTACGATTACCCAATGAAACGGTATTAAAAAATAGCTTGGTAAATGTAACGTATTATCCAACTAAAAGAATTGATTTTGTGCTTTCAGTTCCTTACACCTCAGATACTCAACAAGTTATAACACAGGTTTTTGATGTTGTTAAAAACAATAAATTATTCTTACAAGAACCAGTTCCAACAGTGACGATGCAAAAAATAGCGCAGCATGATTATGATACAGAAACAAGAAATTTTTTTACTATTCGCGTATGGGTTGCTAAGGAATATTTTTCATCAGCACCGGGTATTTTAATGCAACAATTAAAAGATCAGTTTGATAAAACAGATTGTATGATAACTATTGCTCATGCAAATCCGAACTAATATAATTGACATGCAAGTGTAAATTGGGGTGTAAGTTGTTGCAATTTTTTTTTCAAGTGTGATTAGATAATATCCATGTCAGTGCTAATATGTAAAAAAAGGAGTGAGAAGATGAATGAACGGAAATGTTTTACTTTAGATGCCATAAAATTTGCAGTAAGATCGCTTATTGACCAAGTGCGCTTATTTGTTTTTGTATTGCTTGCTGGATCAGGCGTTATGGCTTTAGTGGTGGCGCTTTTGGCTCTTTTGAATAAAAGCTTCATTCAATCTATTTTAGGATCGCAAGCACTTAGAGATTATCAAGAATGCGTTGGTTATAATTGTGCTACCGTAGCATATCAATCTGGTGCTACAATAATGGGCTTTGTCACCTCAAGTTTTTTTTCATTACTTATTTCTTTTATAGTCTTAGTTCTTTTTTTTGTTGGTTTAGATTTAGGATTTAGAAAAATTGCATTACATATTCATGATGATAAACCAAGTTCGTGGAAAGAATTATTTTCATCTTTCAGCTTAGCGCCAAAAGCATTGATTGGATGGGTTTTATATTGTGTAATGGTATGGGTTGGTTGGTTGTTATTAATACTTCCAGGATTTATAGCATTGCTTCGTTTTGGATTTTTCCCGTACTTTATTGTTGATAAAAATATGGGTCCAATTGATGCGCTTAAACACAGTTATGAAGCAACGCAACATCATATGTGGGAAATATTTGCATTTTGGGTTGCAATGAAAATAGTGATATCTCTTGGTTTTGTTAGTTGGTTGGGTGTTCTGATTACATGGCCTCTTTGCACGCTTGCATATGCATGTTTTTATCGTGCATTGCTTGGCGATAAAACAGGGCATCATATGTATAATGAAGGCAAAATGTATTAATTTTAGCCCCCATGCTCAATACTTTTATACATCTTTCTTTAGCCCCGCTTTGTATATTACAGAGTGGGGTAAGTTTTTATAATCGCCTTCGAAACTTCTTTTCAATTTCAGGTAATGATAAAAGCCATCCCGTAGGACGTCCGTGAGGGCATGAAAAACGATTCGGAGTTTTTTCTAGATCTGATAATAATTGATTCATCTTTTCTTGTGTAAGAATATCGCCGGCTTTGACAGCAGCTTTACACGCCATTTGTGCTTGTAGTTTATGATTGATTGTTTTTTTAAATTCATTTGCATCAAGCGATTGGCACTCAATGATCCAGGAAATTGCTTCTTTAATAATATCGGTAAGAGATTCATTTTTTAAGTGCACGGGAAGTGATTGGATAATCAATTGATCACTTGCGCACTGTTCTATCAAGATGCCGTGTTGAATAAATATATCAAGATGTGGAATTATGGTATCCATATCGTTACTATTGAGTGTGATGATATGAGGAAAAAGCAATTGAATTGTTGCAACTTCATGAAAACGTTGTGAAAATAACTCATACAAAATACGTTCATGTGCTGCGTGTTGATCTACTAAAAATAATCCGTCTTCTTTTTCAACCAACAAGTATGTATTATTGTATTGGCCGATAAGACGTCCTTGTTCCTGGCTTGGCAGGGCAAAAGTTGGTTGATCATAGGTTTCTAATTTAGTTTCATGTGAAGAGATATTTGTGTTTGTATCCTTTAACCCCCAGCTTCGTTTGTCTTCGCCGAGGTCACTCGGTGAGGGAAATAGGAGGGTGTCGCTCATTACAAATGGGTTCTGGATGTTCGATTCTGATTGTTGCAATTCTTTGCGCTCATCCTGGACTTGTTGAAAGATAAAGCGCTCTGATTGTTCAATCTTATTTTTCCCGTTCGCATTGAGCGTGTCGAAATGAGTGAATGTTCCAAAAGTAGGTTCGAATGGCTTAAAATTCTGCATCTGTTCTGCATAAATGTTTTGTTCTGATTTAAATGTTACATCCTTTTTCAAATGCTTCGATAAATTATCTTCTAAAGCTTTTTTTACGGTTTGTTGCATTATCTGTTCCACGCGGCGTGGATGAAGAAATTTAACTTCTTCTTTGCGAGGATGAATATTAATATCAACTTCATGCGTAGGTATGGTAATATGTATGATGCCAATCGGATATCGGCCATTAGGTATAACGTTTGCATATCCTTTGATAAGTGCGCTGCTTAAATGCTGATTTTTTACCCATCGTTTATTAACAAAAAAATAAATATTGCTGCGATCATAGCGGTAATTCTGATGATCAGAAATAATAGCATGCAATGAAATATCGCCTGTTACTGATGTTTCAAGAAGATGTTTGTGCATGGCAGGTTCAAAAAGTTGTAATGCACGGTTTTTTACATTAGCGCTGATGGGGCAATTATGAATCTGTTTGCCTTCAGAAAATAAAGTAAAATGAATATGGGGATAATCAAAACAAAAAGCGTTAAAAAGAAGCTGAATAGCGCGCCATTCGGTTTGTGTTGCTTTTAAAAATTTTTTACGAGCAGGAACATTAAAAAATAAATCGATAATGCTGATATCAGTTCCTGTTGCACACGCAGCTGAACTAATCTGCATTGTTGTATTAGGTTCACTTATAATACATGTTCCTTCCACGTTCTGTTCTTCTTTTGTCAGCAAGTTAATTTTACTGACTGATGCAATGCTTGCAAGAGCTTCACCACGAAACCCAAAGGTATCAACAGTTTGTAATTCATCAACAGAAGTGATTTTGCTTGTTGCATGCCGATCAAAACATTTTTGTGCGTCGATAGTATCCATGCCACACCCATTATCAACAACACGAATTAATTGTTTTCCGCCATCTTCTATGTAGATGGTAATACGTGTTGCATGAGCATCAATGGAGTTTTCAACTAATTCTTTTACGATGTTTGCAGGGCGTTCAACAACTTCTCCCGCTGCAATTTTTTGTGCTTCATGTGCTGATAATTGTTTTATTTTAGGCATGGTGTTTTCAAAAGTTAAGGTAACATATTAATTATTTTTCATCATATCACATTTTGTTATATACGAATAAAAAAAATAACCCCCACTTAATGGTAGGGGTTATTTTTTTATTTCGTATATATTTTTTCTGTGCTGCCTTTGAGAATTGCAGCATGATTTTCTGGTGCGATTTATCGAGCTGATTTTCTGTGAATCTGTTTTAGTCAGTTACTATGATTTTTGATAAGGAAACTTCTTTTTTAGGTCTTGTAAATCTTTAGCTTGTTCTGCTTTTAGCTGTTGTAGTGTTTCTGGTGAATATGCCTCAGCTAAGAAATTCAGACGCTCAATATCGGAGTTTATTTCTAATGCTTGAACTAGTACTAGAGTATTAAAGTCTTGAAACTGTTGGATATGTTTTTGCTTTAAAGCGTTTTTTTGTTCTTTATAGTCGTTTGCATGAAGGTGATTTTTCGGAAATCCAAGATCCATCGCATAAGTATTGTAACTTAGTATTAGCAGACTAAGGTAAAAAACATGTTTTATAGTATTCATATGGCCTCGTTTTTATTATTATTTTTATACTGATCTTATCTGTCATGATAATACAATTTGAAAAAAAGTCAAAATATTGAATTAAGGGAGCTTTTTTGATACAAAATTTTCATGGGAAGCGACATTTGTGGGTGTTTTGTGGCATCAGGAGTATTCGGCAGAAAAAAAAGATTTTTTGCCTTTAAATGTAAAAATCTTCATTCTTAGTAGAACAGAAGTCTTTTGTTATTTGAGGAATAGTATGCATACACAAAATATATTATTATTAGAGCTTTTGGCTAATTATCATCCAATTGATACTGCAGAACAAGAATATAAAAAAAGAATTATTGATTTTCTTAATAATTATCCTAATGCGTTCGAGCG
Source organism: Candidatus Babelota bacterium (assembly GCA_039809905.1). Classification (GTDB taxonomy): domain Bacteria; phylum Babelota; class Babeliae; order Babelales; family Vermiphilaceae; genus SOIL31. Next base: position 801,448 of record JBDHVY010000001.1, read on the forward strand.
TTCGTTGGAAGTAGGTCATATTACTGCATCGGCATGGTTGATAAATAAAGATAATACCAAAGCATTGTTGATGCATCATCGTAAACTGAACATTTGGGTACAACTTGGTGGCCATTGTGATGGCAATACTGATGCACTGGCTGTTGCAATAAAAGAGGCGCAAGAAGAATCAGGAATAGCGAATATACAGCAGATGAAAGCTGGTATTTTCGATATAGATATTCACCTTATTCCCGAAAATAAAAAAGAAAAAGCACATTATCATTATGATATTCGTTTTTTGCTGCAAGTTATAAGTGATGAAGATTTTGTAGCAAATGAAGAATCGAACGCGTTGGCATGGATTGATAAAAATAAAGATGCATTGCCTACTCAGGAACGATCGGTAACGCGTATGTTTGATAAGTGGACTATGGTAGAGTTATAAAAATAATTCTACCATAGTCGATAAAGTTCATAAGAATATGAAACAATTTTTATACAGCACGATACCGAGGTTGAGTTTCTTGTATTGTTTTTACAAGAGCATACCTTTCTTGGCGATCACCTGCAGGAGCCCCAGAATTCCAGCTCAATACACCAAAGCTTGAAACGGCTAGCCCACTGCAAGCTGTAAAAACATTGTTTTGCAAGCTTGGATTATCTTTACCAATACCCAATGAAATAACCATTCCGACGACACTTGCAACAGTAACCACCGTAGCCATTTGCGATACTGTCCATTGATTATCCATGCTCTCTAATGCTTGTTGCGCGATTTTCATTTTAGCTAATGCAAATTTTTCTGGATTTTGATCAAGATTTATCTTTTCGGAACTTTCGCTGTAAGAATTAACGAAATTAATCGCTAAAATTATCGCAAGAAAATTTTTGTACATTCTTATGCCTTTTGTAGTATTAAAAAATAAATGTTTATTTACTTTAAATTAGTGTAGATATTAAAAATTTTTTCTCAAATAATATAATTTTTTTTTGAAGCGATATGTTTAAGTGTGTTTTTTGATGATTATGATACGATGAAAAGCATTATTAATAAATAACTAATATCGATATATAAAAAAATTGGCATGTTATGAAAAATGTAACAATAATTCTTTTTGGTGCAACGGGAGATTTAAGCAAACGCAAAATAATACCAGCATTATATCGTTTTGTGGCACACAATAAATTAGAAAATTTTGCTATTGTTGGAGCAGCATTTGATGATGTTGCCGCTGAAGATATGATAAATGGGGCGCAGCCATTCGTTGAAAATGGTGATGAAAAAATATGGAATCTGTTGCGTAACAATAGTTTTTATAAAAAAATTAATTTTACTGAACATGCTCACTATCAAAACTTATATACTTTTGTGCAGGATTGTGAGCGTAGTAGGGGCATGGATGAGCAAGGATTAAATCGGTTATTTTATTTAGCAACAGCGGCATCTTTTTTTTGTCCTATTACCCATAAGTGTGCAGATGTTGGCTTATTGCAGCGTAAAGATGCCCGAGATAATGGCTGGCATAGAGTTGTGTATGAAAAACCATTTGGATATGATTTAAAATCAGCACGAGAAATTAATGAATGTATTAAAAATACTATTAATGAAACACAAGTTTATCGTATTGACCATTATCTTACCAAAGAAGTAGTCAGTAATATTGCCATGATTCGTTTTACCAATTGTGTATTGGAACCATTATGGTCAAACAGATATATCGATCAAGTACAAATTGTTTTAAGCGAAAGTGGTGGAGTTGAAGGTCGTGGAATGTATTATGATACTGCCGGTGCACTGCGCGATATTGTACAAAATCATATATTAGAGATGCTTGCTCTATTATGCATGGAATCTCCTGAAAAATTAACGGGTGATTATATCCGTGCACAGCGCGTTAATGTGTTAGAAAAAGTACGTTTTATTGATGGTATTTTAGGGCAGTATGATGGTTATTTATCCGAAAAACACGTGAGTGAAAATTCACGAACTGATACATATGCATCATTAAAGCTTGCAGTTGATACTCCGCGCTGGTTGGGTGTGCCGTTTTACGTAAAGACGGGTAAGTGTTTAGATAAAAAAGAAACAATTATTCATATTAAATTCAAGCAAGTTGATTGTTTGCTTATGCGCGGATGTCCTACTGATTCTAATTGGTTAACTCTACAAATTTCTCCTGAGGCAATATTTTCATTAACACTGAATGCAAAAGTGCCGGGAACGCCTGATCAGGTGATGCCCGTTGAAATGGAATTTTGTCATAGTTGTATTTATGGATTACAAACACCAGAAGCATACGAAGTATTGATTGAAGAAGTGATGCGGGGAGAACAATCGATTTCTGTTAGATTTGATGAAATTGAATACGCATGGAAATTGATTGATACAATTATTGCACAAAAATTACCGGTATATCGATACACTCAAGGATCTACTGGGCCACAAGAAGAGAAGCAATTTGTTGCTAAGCATGGGATAGCAAAAGTTGCTACAGTGAAGCGATAGTTTGTAAAAATAGAGATTAAAAAACTTTTTTAATGGGTCCCTAGTCGGAATAAAATAAAGACTGGGGTTAAATGGTATGGCGAACCTAAAAAAAATAAAATTTGCATTAGTGGGTTTAGGGAAAATGGGGCAAGCGCTTGCGTATCGTGCATTGCAAGCAGGTCATGAAGTTTTTGGTTTTGATTTAAATGCTGATAACTGTGCTATTGCTGAACAAGCGGGTGTGCACATTGTCAAAAACATTGCTGATTTTGTGCACCATGACATTCATATTTTTTGGTTGCTGGTACCGCAAGGGCCTATTGTAGATACGGTTATTGCGCAATTGCAACCATTTCTGAATGCTGGAGATATTATTATTGATGGAGGCAATAGCAAATTTACTGATTCAATGAGACGTGCACAAGAGCTTGCATTACGGAGCATTTTTTTTATAGATTGTGGAACATCAGGTGGTGTGCATGGGCGTGAGAACGGTTTTTGTTTAATGGTAGGTGGACAAAAAGAAGCTTACGAAAAAATAGAACCATTATTGCAGTCTGTTGCAACACATGGTGGTTGTGCATACGTGGGGCCTTCTGGTGCAGGGCATTATGTGAAAATGGTGCACAATGGTATAGAATACGGATTGCTGCAAGCATATGCTGAAGGGTTTCATTTACTCAAAAATGGTGAGTTTGAATCGGCGCATCTTGATCTTGAAGAAATTGCATCATTGTGGAATCATGGATCAGTTATTCGCTCATGGATTCTGGAATTAGTCGAAGATATTATGAAAGATGACCAAAATTTAGATGATATTTCAGGAAATATTGCTTCAACAGGAATGGGGCAATGGACGGTGGAAGCTGCGCATAAATCTGGTATACCTGTTGATGTTATTGAAGAATCATTGAAAGTACGTGAATGGTCGGAAAAAACAGGGGGTAATTATGCTACTAAGGTTGTAGCAATGCTACGCAATAAATTTGGTGGGCATATGGTTACGAAAAAATAAAGGATAGTGATGAAAATATTTGATATTAGTTGGCCAATTAGCAAAGCAACAACAGGATACAAAGATCGTTATATCGTTGGTATTGATGAAATAAAAAATTTCAATCGCGATGGCGTGCGAGAAACAGCTATTCATTTGAGTTCTCATTCGGGTACGCATGTTGATGCACCATCTCATTTTTTGCGTGAAGGTAAAACTATTGATGAAATGCATCTTGATCGCTTGATTGGTGATTGTGTAGTGCTTGATATGACTACATGCGCTGAACGCATTACACGTGATTGTTTGCTTGCGCATGATAATGAAATTGCTGAAGGCGGTATTATCCTGTTACGTACTACTAATAGTGATTTTTCTGCTACCGATAAATTTAGTCCTCATTTTGTATATTTAGAGGCAAGTGGTGCTGCATATTTAGCAGAAAAAAAAGTAAAAGCAGTAGGTATTGATTATCTTGGTATTGAACATAGCCAACCAGGCCATCCAACCCATGAAAATTTACTTAATGCGGATATTGTTATCGTTGAAGGATTGCGTTTACGGCATGTGCAGCCAGGAAGTTATTTTTTTGTGTGTTTGCCGCTTAATGTGATTGGTACTGAAGCAGCTCCTGCACGTGCGGTATTGATGGCGAAATAAAAAGATTATTGCAAAGCTAATTTATAGTAAAAATCCTTGGGCCGATGTGATTTTTTAGCGTTTTTTTTGTAATTTTATTTCAATTTCTTTTGAAGATGGTGGATATATCGAGTCTAATTTTTGCATAAAATATTCACCCCATGTTGATTTATTATCATCAATTGGTTTGGGCTTTACTGGTTTTTTAGGCCAACTTGGTTCCTGTTGTTTGTGTAAGAGTATCTTTTGTAAAGAGCCAGGCTTTTGGACATGAGTTGTTGTATCAACGGTGGATTCGAGTAACCTGATAATATCGGCTAAGTTTCTATTGGAATCTTCTTGAAAAGATAAAGATGTTTTTTGTTGTAAATAGCTCAATATTTCAGGGAGCATAAGATCATACAGCAAATCATTTATTTTAGGTGTAGATGCTTCTTGTTCGTAGATATTGCTAGCACGTAAGTTTTTAAATTTTTCAAATAAGGCTTCGCTCGTGGGATGTTTATCTTTTCCAAATGTTTCAATTTTTAATCGGTATGTTTTTTTATTAAAATTAAAATCGGCAGTTACCACATGATCATCAAAAGAAGAATATAAAATCATATTTTTAAGAGAAATGAGATTTTTATAATCATCTCCTAATCCTGATCCTTTGTAATCAAAACATTGCAATTCCTTCATTGCACAGAGGGTAAATCCCTTTTTTTTGTTGAATGATACAAAATTAGGGATGACAGAAGATAAGGTATCTTCAAATATAACTTTTTCGAAAATATGTAGAGAGGCAGAAGAAGGTATTGTAACGTACGGTTCCTGAAAGGAGCTACTTGATCTAACAGGAGAAACAATAGCTGTGTGAGCTTTAATTTTCATTGGTATACCAATATAATTAGGATATACAATAATTGTTTTGATAGCTTGATCAGTAAAATCCATTGTTTTATTTTCAAATTCATGAGCTTTAACGAGAGAGTTAGTTACTATCTTTACGGATTTATCAACGGTAAAAGCATTAAATACTCCTGCGGCGGGGATATATACAAATGGTTGAGTAAAATCTAAAAAGCTTTTATTGGTAACTGTATTGACAATTGCAGCAATCGGATCCTTGATCCACGATTTTGTAGTGCGGTTTTGTTGTACAAATTGTGTAGGATTACCAAAAAAGCTTTCAGTTATTTTAAAAAAATAAGTAAAAGATTTTTCTGAATCATTGGTTGGTAGATCGGGGCTATAAGTAATATCTTCGTTAATACCTTGGGCTGAAACAATAAAATTAGTGTTGAGCTGAGATAATTGATCAGTTACTATTTTTTGATTATATCCTCCAGCATAACAAGAATTATAGTGCAAAAAAGAACAATTAATCTTTTCAAAAAGTGCTAAAAGGAGGAAAAAATCTTCGATTCTTAATCCGGCAATGCTTTTATTGGTCAGACCATGTCCTGTTAAATAAATATTCCAAGAGGGTGTATTAGACTCATGAGGAATAAGAAACGTAGATTCTATAGCTTTTATCATCGGCATCTTATTGTGTTGAGTGTTTTCCAGATAAGATACCAGCGTTGTAGGAGAAAAATTTTCTAGTCTTTTAAGGTTAGTAGTATCAAATCCGCATGCTTTCATTGTTTCATTACTATTATCAGGGGTAGCCGTAAACTGTGCCGTATAGCTTTTTGGTATAAAAAGCATAAAACTCGATTCGGAACAATCATAACAGTACCAGTCATTATTGGTTAAACCAAGTTGATATAATAAGTTTTTAGAATAAAGAAAAGAACTACTTATTTGTGTGTGTTCGGCTAAGATATTTCGTGTATCAGAGCTACTCATTAAAGCTTGTGCGCAGACATTATATACAATATTGCGAGATACCATAATAGGAAAATTTTTTTGAATGAGTGATGAAATAAAATTAATACCCATTGTTTGATTTTGGCTCGCTAGCTTTTCGTGACCAAGGCTATCTAATATCATCATAAGATCATAACACTGTTTAGTTCTTTGAGTTTTATGATGGAGTGTGTCTGTTGGAAGCATTGCGTTTATTTGGCTAAAAAGCAAAATAAAACTGAGCATCAAGCAGTATATACTTTTTTTAAATCTTAACATTAAAGAATCCTATCTTTATCGCTGCATAACCCTATTTGAATATATTGTATTATTTTTAGAGTTATAATAGCAATTGTTTTAATAAGAGATAAAAGATCAGATTAATTGTCCCCAGCATTGCTGGTTTTGGAGCATTTCTACAATATGTGTTCCAAGCAATAAAAAACGCTAACAAGGAAATGATATTTAGCGTGGTTTTAATGGTGCTGAGCGAGTTTCTGTGAGGTATCGGTTGATTGCCTGTATCTTTTCCACAAAATAATCAGACCATGCTTGTTTTTGTTCAAATGGCTTGGTAGATAAGCCTTCGGCTTCCATACACTGCTTTGCTTCTTGTTGTTTTGCTAGAAGGATTTTCTGTAGTGATCCAGGATTTTGTACAGATGTTGTTTTATCTATTGTTGATTCGAGTTTAGTAATAAGATTGACTAATTTTATCCCTCCTTTCAGAGGCGGTAAGATCTTCTTTTCCTTTAAATATTTATGTAACGTATTTTGGTAATTTTTGGTCCTAGAGATGCTTAAGAATGGTTCTGCTGTTTTTTTGTGATATGTATTAAATATGATACTACTTATTTCTTTATGATTTACATCAATTTCAAAATCAGCACCTAAATCAAATGATTTTTCCTTAAAATTAAAACACGCGAGAGCATAAATTTTATCGAATAACTGGCCTTCCTTTATAGCAATAATCATATTTTCTATAGATATGAGATCTGTATATTCGTCCCCTAATTGTGAATTTTCATAATCCAAACATTCTAATTTTTTTATTGCAAACAGGGTAAGAGATTTTTTTACATTGAATGATATAAAATTGGGAATTATAGAAGATAATCTGTCCTGGTATATAATTTTTTCAAAAATGTGGATATCTGTATCAGTAGATTGAGTTGGTGATACAATGGCAACGTGAGCTTTAATTTTAAGTGGAATGCCAATATAATTGGGGTATATAATAATGGTATTAATTTCTGGATTAGTAAAATCCATTATTTTGTTTTCAAATTCATAAGCTTTTGCCATTGATTTGGTTATTATTTTGACTGATTTATCAACAGTAATGGCATTAAATACACCAGTAGCAGGAAGGTAAACAAATGGTTGTGTTGCGTCGATCAAATTTTTATCTATAACGGTGCTGACAATTTCAGCAATAGGATCTTTTTGCCAAGTTTTTTGACGGATGCTTTGTTTAACAAATTGAGTTGGTTTACCAAAAAATGTTTCAGATCTTTTAAAAAATTTGGTATATGATGCCCTGTTGTAAGGAGATGGTAGATCAACACCATAAGTTACTTCTTCGTTAATACCTTGTGCGGAAACAATAAAATTAACATTGAGTCGGGATAATTCTTGTTTAACAATGTTTTGATTATAACCTCCAGCATAGCAGGAACAATAATGCAAAAAAGAGCATTTAATTTTTTGGAAATGTTGTAAGAGTTGAAAAAAATCATCTATTTTTAATCCGGCAATAGATCTATTTGTTAAGCCATGCCCTGTTAAATAAATATTCCATGTTGGTAAATTTGGTTTATAAGGAACAAGAAGCATGGATTCAATGGCTTTGATAAGCGGTATGGTTTTTGGTGATTTGGTTTTATTTGTTTCTTCTATGTATGATATTAATGTTGCAGTAGACAAATTATCGATTCTCTTTAAAGTAGCGGTATCAAAACCACATGCTTTCATTATAGCGTTGCTATTTTTATTGGAAATATCGGTAAATTGTGTGACATAGTTTTTTGGCACAAAAAGCATAACTTCTGAGTTTGGATGATCATAACAGTACCAATTATCATCAGTTAAATTAATTTGATAGAGCAAAGTAGATGCTCTTGTAATTATGGTGCTTTTTGCTAGCGTGTTGTTTGGATCATAACTCATTGATTGAACGCAGACATTGTATACGATATTTCTTGATACTATGATAGGGAAACTTTTTTCAACTAATGATGAGACAAGAGCTGTTCCTATAGCTTGATTTTTGGATTCTACTTGCTCCTGGCCAGAACCATCTATTAACATCATTAAATCGTAGCATTGTTTTGATCGTTGAGTCTTAAGGTTGGGGCTTCTTATCTCTTCTGTCTTTTGTATAAGTGCACTTCTTGCATCTATTTGAGCAAACGTCGAGACAATGCAAAAGATTATACATATTACGATTTTTTTTGATGATAACATTAAAAACCCCCTTTTTGCCCCAAGAAATAATTACTAATTTATAATAATTCATTTTTTATTAAAAGGGCAAGGGTTTTAAGGCTGTTGTTTGTAAGAAAGATATTTTCTTGTTCGCTCGATATTAGAGTCTATCCCCATCGTTGCTGATTTTGCAGCAGCTCTACAATATGTGTTCCAAAATCGGTTGCAACTGATGGATCGGTAGCCGTGATAACATTGCTTTCAACTACTACTTTTTCTTCTGGCAGATAATGAACATTGTTTTCAGCAAATATTTTATCCAATTCACCATCTTCATTCCATCCTGTGGCATCTTTATCATGCAATACACCAGATTTTGCCAAAATACGCGTTGAGATACAAATTGCACCAATTGGTTTATTTTGAAAGAACGTTTCTTGTGCAATTTTATAGCTTGTATTGTTATCAAGATGTTCTAATGCACCGGGTCCGCCAATGAAAAATATGCCTGCATAGTTATTGGGGTCAACCTGATCAAGGCTTATTTCGACGGGAACTTTAGAGCCATCTTTGCCAATAGCGGAGCCAAGTTTATCACTGGCAGTAACAACAGGAAAACCTGCAGCAGCTATTACTTTTTTTGTATCGTGATATTCAGTTGGTTCAAATCCTTCTGACGCAATAATAAGTAATACGGTTGTATTATCCATTTCAATTCCTTTTTTTTATAAAATAATTGCTTGGTTATTGATAGAGCCTAGAATGTTTAATGGCTGATAGGTAGCATCATAATACGAGATGGGCTTTGTTTCCACTGGTTTAATGAATAGCGTTGCATTTTCATTGTTATAGAGCGTTTTTTTATAAGAAATAGAATGAATTTTTCCATTGTTTTCAGTCATTATGCGTTTAAGTTGCGCATATGATCTCCAAGCAAATGAAGGTATTTTTCCGTTCCAATGGGGTAAATAGATATTTTTAATCGTGATTTTAGTTGAAAGAAATTGTAAGGCATCAAGAATGCGTTTATTGAATTTAAAAACAATCAGATGATCGATATGTAATTTTCCTGTTTTTTGTATGATCTCTGGCAGCAATGTGTATGCAATATAAGATTCGTATGAAGGGCGTAATGCCAAATAACCAGGATCAATCATAGTGATTGCATTATTATGATGAATGAGTGTTAGTTCGCCTTTGTTGCAAGGAATTTTTTCAATTGTTTTATATGCATAGGGAAAAAATTTAAGAACTACACAAATCAGGACAAGAAAAAAAGAGAGATATCCTATGCGTTTGAGCATGGACGTAATCTTTTTGCTGTGAATAATTATGAGCGCAATAACGGGAATAAGCAGAATAACAAACATAGGTGGTTTGCAAAAGCCAATAAGCCATGATTTTTGTTCCAATCCCAAGCATGATATCCAAAAGGCGGTAATTTTTTCCAGAAGCCAGATCAAAAGGTCATCAGGAAGATGCAAAAGCTCTAAAAAGAATATTAGTGAAGAAACAAGCAAAAAACAGGTTAAAAAGGGCCCAAATATGAGTGTGCTGATAGGGCTCAAAAGAGATATAGGCAATCCCCATGCTATCAAGAAAGGAAGCGATATAAATGATATGAAAAGCTGCAATTGTATGCTTTTGAGCAGCGATTGTTGCCATTGTTTATATTGAATCATATAAACTACTTTATCGCATTGTAGAATAAAAGTTAATAAAACCATTGATTTATAAAGGTTTTATTCGTTAAAATTTAAATAAAAAGGAGAGAGTTATGAAGAACAATAGAGTATTAGCAATGATAATTGGCTTAAGTAGTGTTGCAGCTCAGGCATATTTTTGGGAAGATTGGGGAACACGATCAACGCCTGAAGAACGTATGGAAAAAAAAGAAATAGACTTAAAATATGAAGAAAAAGCTGCTGATATTGAACACAAAAAACAAAAGACAATGCAGCACAATTACGATAAATCACGTGAAAAGCAAATGGATTTAGAACGTAAAAAGAAAAAACTTGATTTAGAACGTCAAAAGGCTCGTTTGCAAGTAGATCGACGTTAATTGAAAATAATAGAAAATAAGGAGAACATCATGAAACCATTTAAGCATGAACATGATCATTCCGAACAAAAAAGTTGGAAACATATTCCGAGTCAAATTCATCAATATTTAAGTAGTTTGTTTAATTCTGAAAAATATAGAAAAATGCCTCATGGCAGTTATGGAATTATACGATCTATGTCATGGGCTCGCGGTGAAGGTTGGCGTCGCAATCATTCAAAAAGTTTGAATAAAAGCCACAAATAGATAGTTGGAAAGCAATGAAAAAGTTAGTTTTCTCACTGATATTATGTTTTGGTTTGCTGCTACCAGGTAATGGAATTGCATCTGAAGAGCCAGCTTCAAGTGAATGGAAATGGAAAATTGCTTTGGGAGCAGCGCTAACTGCTTTTGGTGCTTGGATGCTAGGATATTTTGGAAAAGGATCTTCATCTGCAAAAGGAATTGATCTTCTGAGGGTTGCTCAGGATTTTACTGATGCTGAGCGTAACCAACCTCAATTAATTAGTGATGCGACACTGTTATTTTTAGTAAATAAAATTAAAGAGGATCAGATTTCTGCCTCGACTGATCCTATGAAAAAAACTATTGGTAATTTGATAGGATCAATACGAGACATTTCAGATCAAAAACTTGGCGACAGTCTTGAAAATATTGATTATCTTACTCTATTAAAGAAAAAATTAGAAAGTATTCGTCCTGAATATTATTCTGCAGGTCTAGCTAAGGATGTGCAAGAAATCCAGAGTAATTTTTTTGGAGCAAATAAGTTATATAAAGAGGTAAGAAAATCATTACAATATTTGGGTGGGTATTCTGGGCTTGTTGATGATTTAAATGAAATGATCGAAGAAAAATACGCTGAAAATATAAGAATTTACGAGCAACGAAAGAATGAAGCACAAGCAAAAATGCAAGCATTAAAAGCTGCTATTGTAAAAGAAAAACAAGAACAGAAGCAACAACAGGAATTAACCAAAGAACCTTCTTGATGTTTCATAACAGTTGACTATGCTAATAGGAGATTAAAAATCACCATTGAGCAGTAAGGAGTTTTGTTATGAAGCATTACATCTTATCTATATTATGTACCATTTCTTTTTATACGTATCCTATGCTACTTTTGGAAAGTTCTGAACAAGTACATCGCCGTAATGCTCGTGAAGTTCAGCATGAGTGTGTTAATCTTTTAAATTTTTTTAATAAACAATATCCTGGAATAGTGAGCACAAAACATTTGAGACTTACTTTAAAAAGCATTGGCACATCTGAGATAACAACAGAACAAAAAAAAGAAGCTTTTATTGCATTAGCGCACGTGAAGCAGAATTTTATTAATTGGATTCAGTGGATGCAGAAAAAAGAAGCAGAAGAGCACGCATTGCTTAAAAAATTTGGAATGGTAGTAGATAATGAAGCATATTTCAAAAGATATAATTGCTACGATTGTTGAGCATAAAGCATACAATTTAAGACGATGGTCAATTATCGCGCCAGCAAAAGCTGGCTCTGGTCATACAACATCATGTTTATCCGCAGCAGATATTGTTGCGGTACTTTTTTTTTATGCTATGCATTTTGATCCCTATAATTATAAAAATCCCGATAATGATCGATTTATTTTATCAAAAGGCCATGCAGCACCATTATTATATGGAGCATGGGCAGAGCTTGGTTTATTAACTGATGATGAAATGCTTTCATATCGTGAGTTTGGTTCCGACCTTGAAGGTCATCCAACAAAACATTTTAAATATGCAGAAACTGCAACAGGATCATTGGGTATTGGCCTTTCTGTTGGTGTAGGGCAAGCATTGTGCGCTAAACTTGATAAGCGAAATTATCGCACGTATGTGCTTATGGGCGATAGTGAATCATCAGAAGGCAGTGTATGGGAAGCAGTGCAATTAGCAGCACATTATAATCTTGATAATCTTATTTGTTTTGTTGATGTTAATAATCTTGGTCAAAGCACTGAAACAATGTTTGATTATCGCATAAAGCAGTATGTTGAAATGTATCATTCTTTTGGGTGGCAGGTGTTTGATGTTGATGGGCATGATATACAAGCCCTGATGAACGTAATTGATAAAGCACATGAAGTTCGTGGAAAGCCTGTTATGATTATTGCAAAAACAATCAAAGGTTATGGCATTGATTTTGCCGCAGGTTTACAAGGTTTTCATGGAAAGGCTTTTACTGGGCAACAAGAAAAAGAAGCACTCAAGCAGTTAGAAAATAATTTTCCAGATGCTACGCATTATAATAACACTGATGAAACAAGTATTGATTATAAACCACAACACCCGCAGAAATCAGTTGCTGCATATACTGGTGCCAATACCATAATTGAAATTCCTGATTGTACGTATGTGCGTGGAAATTTTGTTGCTACACGAAAAGCTTATGGTAATGCGTTGGCATTGCTTGGTGATACATGTGATGCAATTGTAAGTCTTGACGCTGAAGTAAAAAATTCAACATATGCTGAAATTTTTGAATCTGTTCATCCTGAAAGATTTTTTCAATGTTTTGTAGCAGAACAAAATATGGTTGGTATGGGAGTTGGTTTTGATTGTCGCGGTAAAATACCTTTTGTTTCAACATTTAGTTGTTTTTTTTCACGTGCGCATGATCAAATTCGTATGGCAGCAATCGGCGGCGCTGCATTGCGTCTAGTTGGTTCTCATTCTGGTGTTTCTATCGGGCAAGATGGGCCATCACAAATGGGATTAGAAGATATTGCAATAATGAGGTGTTTGCCTGATTCTGTGGTTCTTTATCCATCAGATGCAGTCAGTACACATAAATTAGTAGAACAAATGGCGCGCTATAACGATGGCATTAGCTATTTGCGTACAACGCGTATGGAAACATTGGTTGTTTACGATAATGATGAAAAATTTCCTATCGGAGGTTGTAAAGTATTGCGGCAATCAGAACATGATGTTGCGTGTATTATTGCTGCAGGGATAACGTTGCATGAAGCTCTTAAAGCATATGATATTTTATCTCAGCGCAATGTTTTTGTATCCGTCATTGATTTATATTCCATTAAGCCGCTTGATGCAACTACGCTCATTTCTGTTGCAAAATCATCACAAAATAAAATAATTACGGTGGAAGATCATTACCCACAAGGTGGTATTGGTGAGGCTGTGCTGAATGCCGTGCGTAATGAAAATATTATAGTACAATCACTTGCAGTCAATCACCTGCCGCGCTCTGGTAAGCCAGAAGAATTATTGGCTTGGGCTGGTATTGATGCTAATGCGATTGTCAAATGTGTGCAGAGTTTTATTATTTAAAAAGCTATTAACACTTACTTAGGAAAAATAGTTTAATTTGAATCTTTTTATTACGTCATAAGCGTCATTTGCTATCATGTGTATTGCCTCATCCAATGCAAATGTGGATTGCTCATTCACATTTTGCTCAAGAGGTTGCTCTTGTGCAGGTGCTTTAGATCGCTTAGGTTGAGTAAGAGCAATTTTTTGCATAGGTATTGGCTGAGCTTTAAGATGTCTTTCTAAATGATGTGAATCATCGATAGCTGCTAATTGAGCATAATGGGCTACGCCTAATGTTTCTGGATAAGAAAAAAAGAATCTATTAAGCCTTAATATGGATGCATCTTCTGAATGTTTAATTGCTGAAAATATTTCTGTCTGTTCTTCATGTATTATTCTGAATTGTTCACAGTTATTGTTTAGTTGTAATTTTTCTCCATCTACACCCAAGTATTTAAAAATAAAATAGTCTTTTGCATGATGATGTGCTTTTATATGTCCAGTTTCATGGATTAGGGTTGCTTTTTTGCTATTGTCTCTCAAGAGAAAACGAAATGGAGATAGCCACATGCGTTGATAAAATAGAGGGTAAATTTTTATTGTTGGAGGTGTTAAAACCTTTTCTACCTTCAAACCATCTCTATTGTGAGATATTGTTGAATACAACATAGAAGCAGTAGCGACTATGTTTTCCTTATTTTCTGAAGCAACGCATAGTTGTAAAGCGCTTGGTTTTATATTGTTTTTTTCAAGAATAGGCATAATGTCTTTTGGAAAATCTTTGTCATGATTGAAGTTTTCATGATCCGTAGATAACCATTGTTTTTCAAATTGTTTGTATTGGCGGGTGTACAAAGCGATCTTTTGTTGTTGTTCTTGAGGTATATTGAAATCAGTGTATATACCATTGATAGCATGCATCTCTTTTTGTTTAAGATTTTCTTTAATCAAACGGCGTCTATTTTGAGCTGCTTTAATTCCTAGCGTGCGCATTTTTGGAGATGATGAAAAAATTGCCATTTCTGTGCCTGTTTGTAGAGATTGAGCTACAAAGACGATCGGAGCTCCGACCATCAGTTGTGCTTCTTCTGAGAAGGCATTTGCAAGGCTACTGATGGGATTTGATTTTTGTGATGAATAGACAGTTATTGTGATCAGCAGACTTAAAGAGCATAGGATTCGTTGTATACATAATTTATTCAAAATTTATCCTCTTGGAAATATTTTTACAAAAAGCTTTATTGATTATTAATTCTAACTTTATCAATATGTATCAATTTGTAAATATTCAAAAGAGGTAGCTTTTAAACTTTAAGCTACAACAGCAAGACTGTTTAAAACTTTTTCATGCGAAGATGATCAATTAAGCCTGGCATGTTTTGTGATAGCTACTTTTTAGCAAAAATATGCAGATTCGAGTTTATTATGAATTTTCCACAGCATATCAATCGTACTGATCTGGTAAAAATGTTCTTCATACAGATGTTCAGGATAATATTTTTTTTCGCGCATTTCTTTCATGTGCGTTGCTATAACAGGATTATTGATAGAAGAAACTACTTCTGCTTGAGCTTCATGGATTTGTGAAAGCTTATGATACTCTGGGCTTTTTTCGAATTCATTTTTATCAACTGCATAATAATATTTAAGATATTCTATTAGGATAGCCGCAGTTATAGGGTCTAAGTTAACTAAATGTTGAACTTCATGAGCGCAAAAGCTTATTTGTTGGGATATTGATGTATTATTTAATCGTGACGATAGTTCAATGGTAGAAGGAATATATTCTGCATCAATGATCAGGTTATTATTTAAATTGTCTTTGCTTATGGCAATAGAGACTACCGCTTGAGCTATAGTTTCTGCATGAGCTGGCTTATAACTACTGATGAACCCAACTTCTTTTTGATCAGAAATCATTTTTATAGAGATGCTCTCAGGATTAATATTATTTAATTTGAGCAACATAATGATAGTTTCTAATGCATTGGTTGGAATCGTTTCATCATGAGTTATATCAGGATGAGCATTCAGCATTCCATTTTTATAACTATTTTTAACACGTTCTATGTCTTGCAAGCATCTTTCCCATATTTCATTGCTCATGCCATATTTTTGTTTTATAGCGATAAGAGCTTCTTGTTCGAGAATAAGCAATTTTTTTTCAAATTTCTTGAGCTGTGTTTGAACGGTTGCAAGGGCTTGGTCAAGATCATCTTTTTTATGAGTAAGACGATAATAAGCATAAAGACCTGTTTGGCGTAATTTTCGTGTTACATTGATGAATGCACAATTAACGGTATATGGTGATGCGGTATAAGTACGAAAAGCTTTATGATACCACGGCAGAGAGCTGGTTTTGGCGATGCTCGGCATCAAAACAAGAAAACAGGTGAGTATTGCAAAGGTATTGTGCCGTGAAAAAAGCATTTCCTAACCCCTCTTTTTAAGAATAAAGACCTATTATAACTCTATCAGAAAAATCAAAATTAGCAATGTTTTTTGGGTTTATATATGCATAAAAGTTTATATTTGGCAATTGTATTGCTTGCAAGGCTCTGTGCATGCCAGGAATCAAGCTTCTCTAAAATAGTCGGTAGCAGAGCAGCAAATTCAATCGTGGAAAACCGTGTGTGGGAGATAGGAAAGTCATTTATTTTGATTTTTGCCTGTGTTAGATGGCTATAGATAGGAAAAAGACGGGATGAAAAGGGCGGAATTCGATAGTGGCGTTTATGTTTTTCATTAAGGCAATGAGTTCTACAGGTGCGTTTAATTTGAGGGGCAATAACTTGTATCATGTCAAGGCTTGAATAAAGAGAATATACCCTTTGAAACATCGGATTGACCATCAAATGCTTTGTTTTTTCTTGTACAGGACATGCAAGTAAAACAAGTGATTTTATTGAAAAAGCAGGCGTTGTTTTTATTTTTGCCATCTTGAGAGCTACATTACCTCCATGGCTATGGGTAAAAATTTGGATAATGGGCTCACAGTCATATTTTTTACGATACAATTGGCATAAAGTGCTTATTTCATCATAGAGCTTGCGTGCTGCATTTTTGCGTTCTTGATCTGGCAATCGTCCAGACCAGCTAAAAATATAAAATTCTTCCAAAGGAAATTGTTCGGCATCTTGTTGTGATATCGTGTTTGCTAATGAGCGAAAGTGATGATCTTCTGGCAGCGAGTTGACCGGTACAAGAGATGATGTATCTCCAAAAATCAGATGATAGGAAGGTTTACGGAACATAAGAGTTCCATGCACCCAGATGGTTATTGGTGGAGCGGAATAAAAGGAAGGCTGTTGAGACCTTTGAGGTGTGATTTTTATAATAAGTTTTTGTTTATCTATTTGTTTTCGATGAATGCAGCTCGGAAAAAGAAAGAAAGCTACCAAGATAAAAAATTGTAGTTTAAGAGAAGCAATGTTTTTTCTCATTACCCACCTTTTTTTATCTCTGTGCTTTTATTTATATGAAAAATATGGCAGTGATGTCAACTATATAACCCCATTTATCATTTCATTCTAAATGGGGACCCCAATAAAGAAAGATATAAAAAGGTTCTCTGTTATAATTCGATGAGAATATCATGATCTTTATGCGAAGAGCATTGTGCATTGTTATCAAAAAGCTCATCTAATTGTGCAATAATAGAAGGTAATTGTCTCAAAAAAGGTAATAGCTGAAACTCAACATGAAAGAGTCCGCGATTTTTTTTGAGATAATCAATTAATTTTATGCTTTTGGTTAGATGCTTAAGCATAACTTCGTTGACGATATAATCCTCTTCGTGCCAGATTGGACAACTTTTCCAGCGAATATGTGCTTGCACTAATTTTGGATGAATATCAAAGTGGCGTTCAGAAAACAAAGGTTTTTTTTCGTCTTTTTTTCTATATAATCCTTGCATATCGGCAATTTGAAACATATCCGTATGAGAATGGAGAGAATAAATACGTTCAAATAGAGGGGAATCAATTAAATGTGACGTAGATTTTTGTACGGGGCATGCCAGTAAAATTGCTTTGGAAATAATAGGTTCAAATCCATCAGGAGCAATGATTTCTGCAAGATGAAGAACTACGTTGCCTCCATGGCTGTGAGAAATGAGGATAAATTTAGGGGCAAGACCTGTTTTTTCGAGAACAGCTTGGTGAATTGTTTTGAGAGCATTAAAAAGTTCTTGAGAGGCATTTTTGCGTTCAATAAGATTAAGTTTTCCTGACCATCCAAAGGAGTAAAAATACTCCTGCTGAAAAAATGTTGGTTGGCTTGCATTGAGTATTGAAGCTTTAATAGCTTCATAATGGTGAGTGTTGAATGTGTTTGCGTGATGAAGACCTGGCTTGTGTTGAAAGATAATATTACCAATCTTTCTCGCTAAACGAGCAAAAGGTAATGGGAGACATTCATCTATTTTTGTTCCATGAACCCAAATAGTTACAACTGGTTGAGGGTTTGGAGGTATTTGTGGCGGTGTAAACAACATAACAACTCTCTTTTCTTATATGATTATTTGTAAAAATCTTAATCCTTTATATAATTATAATATATTATTATCCTTTAGTCTAAAGGGGTTGCTATGAAATTTGAAAAATTGGTCTCTTTTTTTAGTAATAGCAAAGATATTGAAACAACCGATATGTTCTACTGGTGGCTAATTATTGCCTTTGCCTTTCTGATTATGGAAATGGGACATCCAGGACTTTTCTTCTTTTTATCATTCTTTTTTGGTGGATTATCTGCAGCTGTAGCAAGTTATTTTACAAAATCGGTTATTGTCCAAACAATTTCTTTTTTTGGTAGTACAATTGTGGCATTATACATTTTGCGCCATTGGGGAGTTTTTATCGTTGGTAAAAATCGATCTCATCAACATACTAATTTTTATGCTTTAAAAGGCAAACGAGCTCTTGTAACACAAGATATTACTGGTGAACAACCTGGATTAGTTACCATAGGGGGTCAAATTTGGGCAGCGCGAGTTGTGCATCATGATGATCGCATTTTTATTGGTGATGTTGTTGAAGTTATTGATGTCCGTGGTGCGCACGTTGTAGTAAAAAAAGTATAAGGAGCTTTCATGTTTACACTCTATGCAACAGCAATTTTTTTCGGAATAGTGTTTCTTTTTTTGATTATCTTATTGTCTAAATCAGTGTATTTAGTGCAACAAGCAGAAGTTATGATTATTGAACGTCTGGGTAAATATGATCGTATTATTGGACCAGGATTGCATATCGTAGTGCCATTTATTGAGCAACCACGAAAAGTTGTCTGGACATTTATGCAATCAGAAAACGGTGGTAAGCGGTATTATAGTGTTACTCAAATTTTAGATCGTATTGATTTACGTGAATCGGTATATGATTTTCCTAAGCAAAACGTTATTACTAAAGATAATGTGACTATGGAAATTAATGCGTTACTTTATTATCAGATTACTGATCCTAAAGCCGCAGTGTATGAAATTAATAATATGCCAGAAGCAATTGAGAAATATACGCAAACTCGTTTGCGTGATATTATTGGTTCAATGGATTTGGATGAAACACTTGTCTCTCGCAACACCATTAATGCTCGTTTGACAGAAATTTTGGATGAAGCAACTGATAAATGGGGTGTTAAAGTTAATCGTGTTGAATTACAAGAAGTTAATCCGCCTGCAGATATTCGAGTTGCAATGGAAAAACAAATGCGTGCAGAACGTGAACGCCGTGAAATGATTTTGCGTTCTGAAGGTAAAAAACAATCAGCAATTTTAGAAGCTGAAGGTATTAAAGAAGCTGCGATATTAGAAGCTGAAGGCCAGGCGCAATCGCGTATTAAAATAGCAGAAGCTGAAAGCAGAGCTATTGCTATGCTTCAAGAAGCAGCACATACAGATCCTTTGCCATATCTTATTGCAATGCAATATGTTAAAACATTGCCTGAAATGGTAAAAGGAAAAGATGATAAATTAGTTGTTATTCCCTACGAAGCAAGTTCAATGATTGGTTCATTGGCAACGATGAAGCAATTGTTTGAGAAGGTATAAAATTACTTGAACCCAAAAAAACCCGGTGATAAACCGGGTTTTTTTATTTATATCTTATTCTGTTTTGAATCGTATTCTTCTTCGTATTCTGCGTAGATCTTTCTTTTTTTTAATCTCAAGATCTGGATTAATGGTGTATTCACGATAAGTAGAGCGAGGGACAATAAAATTTTTTATGGGCTTCTTACCTATTTTCAGATAAAGGTATAAATCAGGTTGTTCAGGAGATGTTTGTATTGGCATTGCAATATACGTATTATTCTTTATCTTTCTTTCTTGAAGACCATTAATATCTTTATAATAAATGGTAATAGATTTCTTTGAGACGTTGTCAATATTGACTTGCACTTGACCACAAAAAATATTGAGTGTAGATAATAGACACAATAGAGATATGTGTTTCATTATTCAATTTCCAATCGTGCAACTTCTTCTGGTGCAGAAAGCGATTTGTTTTTTCTTCTGATGATTATACTATTTTCTTCAACTGATCGTGATAATTTTAAAGTATCACCATTATTGGCAGAAATGGTTGCTTTTTTAGGATATCGAAGATTTGGATTATAAAATGAAATATCTGATGTCCCATCTAAATTTTTTTGAGGATGATGTATTTTAAAAAGATTAGTATGGCATAGTGGTACTGTTGTGCTAAAAACATAGCAACTTCCACAGCAAGATTGTTTTATTTTATATTCAATATTTACCGGAAGAACTTCCTTTGCGTCTACTGTTACTTGATTATTGTGATAATAAGTGACATTTCTTGGATCTTTTTCTGCAGCCTGAGAAATATACACAAATGTTGTTGCGGTCATTATTAATAAAACGAGCAATTGTCTGTGTGTGGTTGTTTTTGTATTAAAATGATTCATGTGTTTTCAGCTGTTGTATCTTGTGGTGGAAAGTTTTCGTTATCAATAATATCTATTATTTTTTTAGTGACCTCAGAGTACACTTCTTCAAAGCAATTTTCAAGTTCTTCGAGATTATTAATAGTAATATTTTTATGGGCAACTTTTTCAATAATAATCTTCATTATTCCATGAATAATATTTGCAACTGAATGTCCAATATTAGGACGACTATGCGGATCTTGCGCGATATTAAGTGCTCCATTCATTATTTGCCCAACACCTGCTAAAATGATTGGATTGGGCTGATAGCCGGTTGATTGTTTTTCCGTATCATTCCGATCATTATTATCGTCATTGTCATCTTGGAATTTATTATACTGAGATGAGTTCTGTTTTGGTTTGTGTTTTTCTCTACCCAGACAGGTTTGGATCGATGCTATAGATACTATAGTACATACTAATAGGATAAGGGACGTAGACTTCATATGCATAGCTCTCCGATTTAGAAAATACATTTCATCATTGGTTCTGATGCTCTGATAGCATTGAATTTTTCGCGATGTATTTGCAAGCAAAAAATAGTTTTTTTACTCTTTTCTAAAAATATGTACGAATTGTACATGCAGAGGAGTTGCTTTTTGGACCTGGAACAGAAAGTTTTTATACATTATTTCTTCATCTTTTTGAGGAACACGTTGGAATAGTTCTGCTAAAAACCCTGCCAACGAAACAGATCCTTCACTCACAAATATGATATTAAGGAACGTACCCAAATCTTCAAGAGTGATTGTTGCATCAACAAGCCATTCATCTTCTCCCATAGGCATTATTTTACCAATAGTTGATTCATGTTCATCGCTAATTTCACCAACAATTTCTTCAATAAGATCTTCTAGGGTCACAAGGCCCGTGAGTGTGCCATGATCATTAATAACCATAGCGATATGAATTTGTTTTTCTCGAAATTTTCCTAAAAGCTGAATTACTTTCATGCTTTCTGGCACAAACATAAGAGGTCGAATGATTTCTTGGAGGACCTTTTTTTCGCCTTTCGAGAACATAATGAAGAGATCTTTTTGATGCACCATTCCTACAATATTGTGGCGTGATCCTTCGTAGACAGGAATGCGCGTGTAAGAATGTTGTGAGAAAAAGCTAAATACTTGTTCCATAGGAGTGTTTATATCAAGAGAAACTATTTTTTCTGCAGACATCATCACTTCTTTGATAGGAGTATTACCCAGCTGGAAAACGTTTTGAAGCATCTCTCTTTTTTCAAGTTCCAAAAGACCTTTTTCATGAATATAATTAATCAAAAATTGAATTTCTGGTTCTGAAGCTATCCACTGAGAAGAACTTTCAAGAGCTTCATGTCCACCAACTTTGTAGATAACGTAATCAGAAAATTTTGCCAAAATGATAACAAATGGGTAAAGCGTGTAATAAATGCAATTGATCAGCCAAAGAACTGATTTAAAAGCTTGCTCGCTGCGTACACGAGCAAAGCTTTTTGGTAAAATTTCGCCAAAAACAACAATGCCAAGTGATGCAAACATAATACCAAGAGTGAATCCAAAACCACTTGAAAGCCCAACATGGGTAAAAATGGTACTCATGATAAATGTTGCCAAGGATGCTGCTGATACATCAACAAAGCTATTAGCAACAATGATAGTAACAAGTACACGTTGTGGATTTTTCTCTAATGTTTGCAAAAGAGGTTGGTATTCTGTTGTGGAATGAGCAAGCTCTTTGAGTCTATAAAGACGCAATGCAGTAATACTCGTTTCCAAAAATGATAATGTTGCTCGGCAACACAACGCAATACACAATAAAATAAAGGGGGTAATCAGCTGGCTATAAGGTTCCATACGTGCTAACTCTTTCTTTATTTTTATTCTTCATCATCATGTTCGTCATCAATATCTTCTTGATCATCACCCAGATCATCATCTGAACTATTTTCATCAAGGTTTTCTTTATCTTCCATTTCTTTTTCGAAAAACGCAAGAAGTCTTTTACTGCGAGATGGATGACGTAGTTTTCTTAATGCTTTTACCTCAATTTGTCGGATACGTTCACGTGTTACTGAAAAGTCTTTACCAACTTCTTCAAGAGTATGTTCTGATGCGACATCTATACCAAACCGCATTTTAAGTACTTTTTCTTCTCGTGGTGTTAATGTTTTTAACACTTCTCGTACACGATCTTTTAAATCTGAGTTTGCAACAGTATCGGCAGGTGAAGATTCTTTATCGTTTTCAATAAAGTCTTTAATATATGCATCTTCACTATCACCCACAGGTGTTTCCAAAGATATAGGTTCTTTTGAGATCTTGATTATGTTTTTAATCTTTTTCTCGTCAAGGTTTAATTCTTTTGCAAGTTCTGTATATGTTGGTTCTCGACCATTTTCTTGTACGAATGTTCGTTTGATTTTATTAATTTTATTAAGTGTTTCAACCATATGAACAGGAACACGAATAGTACGAGATTGATCAGCAATCGCACGAGTAATTGCCTGACGAATCCACCATGTTGCATAGGTAGAGAATTTATAACCACGTTCAAATTCAAATTTTTCCACGGCCTTCATTAATCCGATATTACCTTCTTGGATTAAATCTAAGAAATGTAATCCACGATTAACGTATTTTTTAGCAATATTAACTACCAAGCGTAAATTGGCTTTAGCAAGGTTATCTTTGGCGATTTTATCCTGCTTTTGGCCTAAAACAAGTTGATTATAATAGTTAAGAATAAGATTTTTAGGCAGGCCGATTTCAACTTCAAGTTTTTTCAATGTTTTTGTGGCAGCTCGCATAGATGATTCAAGCTCTTCCATTTCAGTCTTTTGCGTTGGGGTTAATGACGGAAGATCTTGATATTCTTTTAATTGAGCAGCAGATGCTTGAGCAACTATTTCTTTTTCATTGAACTTGGCGATATATTTTTCGATTCTTTTACAGAATTTTCTAATGAGCTTATTAGAAAATCTGATGGTGCGGATTGTTTCGCCAATTTTTTCTTTATTTGCCTTGACCGCATCGAGCATTTCTTTTTTCTTTTTTGGGTCTGCTAACTGGCTACGGTAGGTATGATAAATTTTTTCTTCATTTTGAATAAGACTATTAACATGCGCTATTGTTTGCAATAAATCGCGTTTTTCTTCTTCAACTTTTGGAATGTTGTCTTCATCAAATTCAGAAAATTGAATAATATCTTTGAGATTGAGAATGTTTTTTTCAAGTTTTTCGCCCATTTGAACAAATTCTTTGTGTAAAAATGGAAAACGTGAAATTGCTTCGATGCTATTGCTTTTGCTTTGAGCGATTTGATCAGCAATAGTAGTTTCTGTTTTTTTATTTAAAAGAGGTATTTTACCAATATCGCGTAGATATGATTTAACGCTATCGGCGACGCTTGACTCTGTTTCACGCTTAACTTCGCTGCCATCATCGTCTTCATCTTCTTCATTTTCTTCTTCTTCTTCAAATTCTCCTGATTCAAGACCGTAAGTTTCAAGCTTTGTTTTGAGTTTGAGTCGAGAAGGTTCAAGCTCTTCAAGTTCGTCTTTTTTAAGGTCGTCACTCTCAAGCTCTTCTTGAGTAACTAATTCAACATTTTCTCTTTCAAGAACACGCAAGATATCAGTAATTTCTGCATCAGTTACGTTATTTTTATCACCAAACGCGATGAGTTCTTCATAGCTTAACATGCCGTTGAGCTTGCATTTTTCAATAAATTCTTCAATAATTTCTTTATGCAAATCAACATTGTTAATTGTTTTTTTAACAGTTTTTTTAGCAGTAGGCTTTGCCTTGGTCATCGTTTTTTCCCCGCCATATTTTTTATTACGTTACTTAGAGGCCATTATGGAGCAGTAATTAATTTATTCTGAAGTTCTACAAAATCTTGTAATATAAGAGCTACTTTTTCGCTATCACCTTCTTGTTTTGCCTGATTCAATTGTGCTTTTATATCGCGAACAATGTTTTTCCATTGTTTCTTTTGGAGTTGATCCAGAAGTTTATCAAAGGCAACAGCATCTACTATTTCATATTCTTCAAGAAGTAATCTGCTTACATATTGTTTATCATGTTCATTCAGTGTATCAAAAAAATAACTAAAGGAAACAGTTTCAGTTTTTTCCTTAGTTGTTTTTAGCTGTGCGAGAATGTCTCGCAAGGGGGAGGGTAAATATCTGATGAGTTGCAATCTGTCTTCCCCGATAAATAAATCCATATTGTTCATTATAGCACAAAATATTCGTTTTTCTAGCAAGGTTATTGCTTCAGATTCTGTGGTTGTTGTGGATTGAGTTGGTTCTTGCTGAGAAGGTGTTTTATCTTGCAATCGTTCTAACTCCTGTTTGAGAGCTTCAAAAGGAATATCGAATATTTTTGCTGCTTTTTGCAGCAAGATATCTTTTTTCAAATGGTCATTAATGGCGGTGATTACGGTTAAAAATGAACGAGTGGTTTGTATTTTTTGTGATAAGGGTTTGCTGAGAAAGTTATGACCAAGCGCGTTTAAAAAGAAGTGAAAAATATCCTGAGCTCCTGAAACAAGAGCTTGAAAATCCCCTCCTTTGCCCAAAAATGATGCTGGATCTTCACCGGTGGGCAACATGATAACTTTGAGCTCCAAGTTAACGTGCCAACAAAGTTCTGTTAAGCGTAAAACGGCCGATCTTCCGGCATTATCATTGTCATATACTACGAAAATATGCTCAGCGTAACGAGCAAGTTGCTTAAGGTGTTCTACCGTACACGCAGTACCCAGTGTTGCAACTGTATTGGATAGACCCTGCTCAGTCATTGCCATGCAGTCAGTATAGCCTTCAACAAGAAATATTTTACCTGTTTCTTGGATGCTTTTCTTTGCTTTATCAAGATTAAACAGGAGTGATCCTTTGATAAAGTATTCATTTTCACGGGAATTATAATATTTGGGACGAGTATCATGATCTTTGAATATTCTGCCTCCAAATCCACAATATCTTCCTAAAGCATCCTTAATCGGAAAAATGAGCCGTTCTTCAAATGGCGAATAAAGAGTTGTTCTTCCTTCTGCCAAAATGTGAGCATTGATCAAATCTTGGGCTAAAATTGATTGCCGTTTCATCGCATAAAGTAAATCATTGATGGCAGCATTGCCACTGGGAAAATAGCCGAGTGTAAAGTAATTAAATGTTTGCGGAGTAAACCCACGACGATGAAAATAAGACTGTGCATTTGGATTTTTTAATAATTGCTCGTGGCACCACAAAGCAACTGCTTTGCATACAGTAAAATAATGATTTTTTTCATCACTGTTTTTTTCTGATTCAAACGAAATATTGTGAGGTAGTTCTAGACTATATTTTTCCACAAGCAATTGAGCGGCGTCTTTTTGAGAGCAATTTTCAATTTTTGCCATAAATGAAATAACATCGCCAGAAAGATGACAACCAAAGCAATAAAATATTTGTTTATCGGGGCTTACAGTAAAAGATGCTGTTTTTTCATGGTGAAAAGGACATGTGCCTTTATGATACCCCCCAGCCCTTTTGAGCGTCACGTATTCGTTAACAACATCAAGAATTGAGATACGTTCTTTAATAAAACTAAAGATATTCATGCGATTGTTTTTCGCCAGCTTATGAGGGTATGAAATATAATATTCATTAGTTTACTGAGCTTGCACAAATATTAAAGAGAGAAATATAAAAAATATTTTTCTAACTATTTTTAGAGATATTTTTTTGCGTTCCTTTTTAATCTTTTAATTTTTGATGGTTTGCTTTTTGGATCGTGTATAATAGGCGTTGGCTCAACTTTTGGGTTGATGATAGCAGATATACCATTGTTTTTAAGGAGTATATCTGCAATATTATTATCTTGAGAGAAATTATTATTTTGCACTGCTATATTAAAGCAATTGATAATTTCTTCTGGTTGTTGATTAATAAGCCTTGCAGTTTCTTCTTTCTTTGAAAGGGCAAACCTTACCACTTCGGCATCATTGCTCATACATGCCCATAATAAGTCACTGGGTAAACCAAAAACACCAGTAGTTATTTTTTTTTGCAAAAAACCATTGTGTTGCAACAATGCAACTGTTCTTTTATCATTATTTTTTTTAGCTATAAATTGAGGATTGATATGATATTCTTGGGAGTTTATCTTCATATAACAAGAAAATTGTTGATCTTCTCTAAAGTTTAAAAGCCATTCCATGACGTTATTACTTTCTGAACGACTAACAGGCGCATAATGTAAGGCTGCAAGGAAAGCGCAATTTGTTTGTTCTTTTGTGGTATATTTATGTAGTTTTTCAGGCATTGGTGTTTTCAGCCAAAGAGATTTATCAGCAGCTCTCAGATTACGTTTGTCTTGTTGGGTAAGTGTTGTGCCAAAAAAGCCAAATGTTTTTTGTGTATGAGTTAATTTCTTAGGTGCATCCATTGTGTAGCACGGTGATATATTGACTAAAAGGCAAGCAATTATATAGATGTGTTTATGCATAAAAACTTTCTTTATTTAAAAATGTTTTCTTATTGCATTATGACACAGTTAAAATTATATGCAAGTTATGCGTGATTAGATTGGATCAAGCAGACGTGATTGTTCTATTATTATATGTATTATCTCTTTTGGTAAAAAAAGATGAGGATAATTTTGGAGTGCCCAGTAGAAGAATAGAAAGGGCTGAACAGGTGTTCTTCTTATAAGAAAAGTATTATTTAAAAGCAATCCAAAATATCTATTGCATGAAGATATATCACTAATTTTTTTGAAGTTATCAGAGCTACAAAATTTATGAGAATGCAATGAGTGTTTTGTTACAAGAGATTTATGCTTGAGATTATAAAAATACACATCATTGTCAAAAACAACCATTATCATTGTTGTATAAGGAACAAAATTAAAAGCATGACATTTGTCAGAAAAAGGCAGGATCTCTGTATGTTTAGTTTGAGGATTATATACAAAAATTTCATGCTTATCAGTGAGTAACCCTATTAATTCACCATCAGGGCTATATTTTATGCAAGCAATAGAACTTTGTTCTGGCATGCGAGGATAAAGGCAATCAGTGGCGTGTTGACGATTCAAAGATTTTAACGATAGACCTGTATTACTACTGGGATACAAAATAGTTGGAATTTTAGGATGGCAATCCAGAGTGAAAACGATATTGTTACCCGTTACGGGAAGTTCTATGGAGGGTTTTTTATTAGAGATGAGTTGCCCTTTACAATACAAAAAAATGGAATCATCATGACCGAATGCGGCTGAGTAAGTAAGTATATTTTCCTGCTTTTTGTTTGTATCAGGGATTTCATATGACCAAAGTTGTTGTTTTGTTGTGACATCATGAGCAAAAAAGGTCATATTGCTATTGTTTTCGGCAAAGGTACCAATTTTTTTTTTATCAGAATTGATAGTAATGTTATAAGTAGGATAATCATGGAGCTGTTCTATTGTGTAGTTTTCTGTAACAGGATAATGTATAAAAAAACAGCCCGAATCACCGCCAAGCGCTAACATCTCTTTTTTTCCATTATTTACGAATGCGATAGATGTTATAGTTTTTATTTCATTAATATCAACTTTTAGAATTTCTGAATTCATTCCTAACAAAGTTATCGAGTTAAGAAAGCAATAAATTGTAATCGATATGCAAGAAAAACTACGCATAGTTTTGCCTTTTCTTTTTATTTTTGAAACAGAATATTTGCTATTGTGGCGTATCCTAGCATATTTGCATATGATGTCCAATTTATTTATTATGAGCCAAAAACAACTCAAAGGAACGTAAAAATCATGACCAATCTTATATGCGAAATTCTCATAATAGGTGCAGGATTAGCTGGGTTAGCTGCAGGATATGAGCTTTCATTACAGGGGTATGATATAAAAATAATAGAAGCAACAAATCGAATTGGAGGTAGAGTATCGACGTGTCATTTTTCTGATGGTATACATTTTGAAGAAGGGCCTTTTTCTTTTGGTAATGGTGAGCAACCTTTATGGAGATATATTCAACAATTTAATCTACCCGTTATAGAGCACACACCGATGCAGAGGAAATTTTGTTTCAAGGATTATGTAGGTACTACTGATCAAAAAGCGTTCTTTCTCCAAGCAGAAGAAAAAGAAGTTATTTTATATGAACTTTTTGATCATTTTAGACCAAAACTACAAAAAATTACCGAAGATATGCCTTTTGATGAAGCATTAAAATTGATAGGAGCTTCTGCTAACGCTATCGAATGGCTACAAACTATGACATTATTTGGTTTGCTTGGTAATGGATTTCAACAACTTTCCACAAAATTCGCTTTATCTTTTATGAAACAATATGATAATTCTACTTCGTTTTATGCTTTGCAAGGAGGAAATGATCAATTACCACAAGCGTTTGCTAAACCTATGAAAAAGGATATTTTTTTTGATTGCCGTGTCAATAAAGTTGAGCAATTGCATGATACATGTCTTGTGACAGGATCAACATGTACCATTGAGACCAAAAGAGTAATATTTGCTATTCCATTATCTGAACTAAGTAAAATTGATATTAGTCCTGCTTTATCAATACAAAAACAACAAGCAATTGCAGAAGTTTTTTATACACCATGTGCGCGTCTTTCTATTGTTGGGTTACCTAATATATTGAGTAATATACCTCAAGCAGGAGTATTTTTATTTTCTGATCAGTTAGGTTGGGTTAGAGATCAATCAGCTTTTCAATATAATGTTGGAAAAAAAACGGTGATTAATGCGAGTGTTACGGCAGACAAGGCATATAGCTTGGCATCATGTAATCAACAATGGAAAAAAGATTTGAATGATCTTTTATATAGAACCTATGATCATTGGAGTGCAGATGGAGCACAATATTGTGTTAGTTTTCTCAAAGAAGGATATTCATCTTTTTCAGTTAACGCATATCAACAACGAGAATATCTCAGCCAGCCTGAGGGCAATTTCTATTTTGCAGGTGAGCATACAGATGAAAGTTGTGCTTCAATGAATGCCGCAATAAAATCAGGAATTCGAGCAGCTCAAGAAGTGTTATCTTCTTTGCCGAAAGCACGATAGTGCTATCATTAAAAACATAGCTCCTGCTATAATTCCAACAGCTACTACTTGGTGAAATGATAAAAATTTACTGACCATAAAACGTTCTGCACGCCAGAAATCGGTTATAAATCGTTCAACTGCAGCGAGTATCAAATATGCTGCAAAAAGCTGTCCTGTTTTTTTAAAAACATGTTGTCCTATAAAATACATAAAAAGAAAAATCATGAAAAGAATTGCAGAGCTATATAGTTGTGTGGGATGAATGGCAATGCCATAGGGAGCCAATGTAGCGGTATTGGTATACATAATACTGAAGATACTGTGTATTGGGATACCATAACAACATCCAGCAGTAAAGCAGCCTAACCGTGCAATTGCTTGAAGTAATGGTGCATAAATTGCAACAAGATCACAGGTAGGCAAAACAGGAATAGCGATTTTTTTAAGATATAACGGAACAATTGTAGTAATGCCTATAATTGCGCCTAATGCTGAAAATCCTCCTTGCCACAGTGCAAAAAAATCATACCAATGGGTATAAATATGTGGTTCAGGTATAACTTCTAATACTCGTGCTCCAAAACATCCTGCAAGAATACTCACTATAATGATATTTACATAAACAGGTTCAAGCTTTAGTTCTGCAAAACGTTTGTTTTTACGTAAAGCCCATACTGTGATGATAATAGCAAGCATGATAAAAAGACCATAGGCTTGTATGCCAAATGGTCCATAAATATGAATAAGTTCTGGAGAAAAATTAATTTCCATGCGGTTTATTTTTTTGCGATGTTTTCATTCATTACTTTTTCAGGAACAGGCAATAAAAGAACAGTTTCATCTCCTAAAATGGCGATTGTTTTATCATCAGGAGAAAATGTTAGTCGTCTTGTGTATCCTGCTGGTTCTAGATTTGTTTTTCCAAGAGGTAAATTGCTTGTCTCAATAATAAGAGCGCCTTGTTCATTAATATTATAGTAAGCAAGAGAAGGACCTTGTCCATCAAGAGCCTGTAGATTAAGGATTGCCAAATGACCGTTAACGTGAAAGCTTATAGATAATGGTATTATAAGACCTTTACTGCCAATATAATAAAAGGAATTATCTTGAACATTCCAAATAATAGGATTTTTGCTCATATCTGCTATGGCAATATGAGTTCCATCTCGGCTATACAGAGCTTCGTTAACATAGAGCGCCATTGCTTCAGATAGTGTCTGAGGTTTAATAGGATCGGTTAATACTGCCATTGATGGTTCTTGCTTACTACTAAGATAAGCGATTTTTACCGAAGCATTATCTTCTTTATGGCATGATAACAAAGCTGTTTGATTCCAGTTAGGCTTACAACAATCGAGAGAATATTTTTGTTGTGTCTGCGTATCATAATCCAATAATAATATTTTTTGTTGTTCTACATCCAGAGCAATGATTGTGGTTTTTTTGCCGAAAACAGCAGAAATATTTTTAGTTGGGATGTCATTATTTTCCCACATTATTGCACTATCTTCTGGATTATATACAAACAATTTACGTGCATTGCTAATGAGGCATAGTTTTTTGTTTTTATCGGTATCGATGGTGAATACAGGCTCGAAATCAATATTTTTTTCCGACTCCAGGCTGTCACAGGTGGGGTTTAGATTTAACTGCCAACAACCTCCTTTTCCTCCAACAAGAATGTTGTTTTTTGTTGGATATGAAATTGCAGAAATTATTCCTATCTGTTGAGGTAAAGGAATAGAAACCAACTGTTGTTCAGCAGCTGAACATGAGAGGAATAGAGTAGAAATTGATATGATAAGATATGTGTGCTTCATAAAAATACTTTCATCCTTTTTTTATACAACTTTTATTCCCAATGCTTCACTCTGTTTCACGCGGGGACCCCGAGTGAAACAGAGTGAATTATACAATTTCTTTAATTGCTTTACCATTATTAATAATCACTCTCCAATCATCCTTCCAGTTGAAAGTGATGTGAACTTGAGTGATATTTTCATTGAGTTCATATGATATTTTTCTACCACCACTCTTCATACCATTCATGAATGAATAGGTATATCCAATTTCAACTGTCTTTGAAGATGCAGGAAGTTCGCATGTCTCACCCGATTTAATTTCCGCTCCATTTATAGAAATGGCAAATTGTTCCGGACTATACTTGCCGGTCCAGTGTTTATATTCAAGCATGCTGGGCTGAATTGAATTAGTTATTGTAATAGGTAATGCTTCTGGGGTGGCAATTGTTTCAGTAGTTTCTGAAATTTGATCGATCGTAGCTTCATTTTCGTTTTGATTCAGAACGGCAACAATTTCTTGAAGTGCTGCGCTTTCAGTTGGCGTTAAATCTAATGTTGGAACTTCTGGACACGTAGCAGCTGCAAGTAAAAATAAATAGGTCAACATTACTCAAATCCTTTGTGCTCTTTTTAGCCCCATGCTCATTTCATTTCACACGGGGACCCCATATTAAGAGCGTTTTTGTATTATCTTATTGGGTTACCTTAACGCTTTTTTCTTTAACTCTAAAAATCAATAGTGATAATGCTGCAGGAGTCATTCCAGGAATTAATGCAGCATGTGCAATAGTAATGGGCTGATGCTTTGTTAGTTTTTGCTGCAGTTCTTTTGATAACCCTGGCATATCAAAATAATTGAATTTTGCAGGAATTGCCAGCTCTTTAAAATGTGCTGTTTTTTTAATTTCTTGTTTTTCACGCGCAATATAAGGTTCGTAGCGTATTTCTGAATGCACGATTTGCAGAGCGCGTTCTGATAATGGTGTGGTGATATATTCTAAAAGTTTATTTTTATCACATTCATCTTGCCCGAACATACGCAAAAGATCAGTGCTGCTTTTTTGAGCTCGTATTTCTGCTAATGCTTTTTCAACGCTTATTTTTTCTGCAATAAAATCATTATATAACTCTTGATCAATCATGCCGAGATTATAGGCTTTTTCTGTTAAGCGCATAAAAGTATTATCTTGGCGTAATAATAATCTGCGTTCAGCGCGCGAGGTAAACATGCGATATGGTTCATCAACGCTCATGCTGATCAAATCATCAATCATAACACCGATATAGCTTTCAGCACGATCTAAAATAAATGGTTCTTTATTGCAAGCTTTTTGATGAGCATTAATACCGGCAACAATTCCTTGTCCTGCTGCTTCTTCATATCCTGTTGTTCCATTAATTTGTCCCGCTAAGAATAAGCCTGGAATAGTTATAACCTCAAGCGTTGCTTTAAGTTGATTTGGATATACAAAATCATATTCAACTGCATAGCCAGCTTTGGTTATTATCGCATTCTCAAAGCCCGCAATTGTTCTAATATATTGTTCTTGCACATCAAGTGGCAGAGATGTAGAAATACCGTTTGGGTAAATTTCATCAGAATCAGCCCCTTCTGGTTCTACAAACACATGATGGGAGCTTTTTGCAGCAAATCGATGAATTTTATCTTCAATAGATGGACAATATCGTGGCCCGATACCAGCAATGTTGCCATTATACATAGCAGAACGGTGTAAGTTGTTTTTAATTACTGCATGCGTGTTTTCATTGGTATGAGTTATATAACATGCATGGGAACTATCTACTTTTATAGGATGAAATTCAAATAAATAGTTTAATTGATCCGGTTCTTGATATTCCATTTTAGAGAAATCAAGACTTGATTTAAGCAAACGTGGAGGAGTTCCCGTTTTAAGTCGCCCAAGACGTAATCCAGCACGTTTTAAAAAGGAAGAAATGCCGGTCACTGCTTTTTCATCGCGTCGCCCTGCAGAAAAGTTTTTTTCACCAATGTGGCATAAGCCATTTAAAAATGTGCCAGTGGTTAAAATGGCAGTGGCAGTAGTAAATGTTTCAGAATCGGTTTTTACGGCGCAAACTGTACCGTTTTCATCAAGAATAATATCTTCAACGGTTCCTGCATGGATAGTTAAATTGGAAACCTTTTTTAATTCTTGCTGGCTTAACTTGCTATAGGCAAATTTATCGATTTGAAGACGTAATCCCTGAACAGCAGAGCCTTTTTTTGTATTGAGCATACGAGCTTGCAAATAAGTTGTGCTGCATAAACGAGGCATAAGGCCGCCAAGAGCGCTTATTTCATAGACAATATGGCCTTTTCCTACGCCGCCTATGGCAGGATTGCACGGCATGGTGCCAATTTTATTGGGATCAAGGGAAATAAGAAGCGTTTTGGATCCAAGCTTTGCAGCAGCATGAGCTGCTTCTATGCCTGCGTGTCCGCCGCCAACCACTATAACATCAAAATCGTAATTTCTTGAATTCATGCGTTTTCTGCCAAAAAAGTGTACATTTGAAAGTTTTTTCTTACACTATTTTAGTGTATCTTATTGGTTTTTTATCTGCAAGGGGCGGAAATACATCATGAATATAGTGAAAGGGATTTTACTGTTGCTTTTTATTCCATCAATTGTTGCAGCCATGAATATGGTTCCCCTTCAAAGTAAATGGCATACGTTGTCCCCAGAGATGGTGTATGGATTTGCTCATAAGCTCGATTTTTACACGTGTGATAGCTTAAGGCTCAGTTGTAAAGATTATCGTCGGATAATTAATCATACATATTGGAAACAAAAAATTAAAGAAATGTACTCTATTGCTCAGTGCATTGATGTTGATCTGTACATAAAAAATATGATTTTTTTTGCTACAAAATCTGGCAGGTCAGACGGGTTTTATAACGCATCATTGCCGCAAAATAGGCAGGAAACGGATGCAATTCGTCGGTTAGCATACAATTTGGATGAAAAATTATGGAATGTAGGGTGTCAATTATACAATCCTTCTTACAGAGAGATATTATTTAAAGCTTATTCAGGTGATTTTTTTGGAGGGAAAAGAGGTCGGTCACCTTATGGTGAGCTTCAGATTATTCAACTTATTGTGCATCAAACAGGGAATATAAATTTTCAGAATGAAGAAGGTAACACGTTATTGCATTGTGCAGGAGGCCAGATGCAGTATAAATATTTATTGCAGCAGCCTGATATAGATGTAGACCGAAGAAATAACAAAGGAGAAACACCATTACACTGTGCTATTGCCAATCCTGTGTGGATACCTTATACAGGACCTTTGCATATTGGCGGTGCTGGTATTGATGAGTGGAAGTTAGCTCGAGCATTGCTGGAAGATGGAAGAGCTGATATTAAAGCAGTAACGAATAAAGGGAAAACAATATTTCATTATGCAGCACGATATGCTTCCAATCGTAAAAAAGGATTTGAATATTTAGAGACAGAAACAACAGGGTTTTATATTTTAGAACTTCTTATTGAAAGATTAAAAAAAGATGGTTTAGATAATTTATTGGCTGTTGATAATAAAGGTAGAACAGCTCTTTATTTAGCAGTTAAGCATGGTCATCCAGACGCAGTTGAACGATTATTTCCCTTTTTTTCAGATGAGATAAAATTCTCAACGGATGGAAATGGACAAACATTGCTTCATCGGGCAGCTATGCATAAATATAGTAACTCAAAAGTGATAAAATATTTACTTGCACAATTTCCGGCAGAAATGAAATATGTCAGAGATTCCGATGGTAAAACTTTTTTAGATTATGCATATGACCCATCACATGGACTAATGTATTTAATTAAAAATGATGATAAATATCCTGTCAGCAGCCAAGACATGGATAAATTTTTGACCTATTCTAAAAAAGGTTATTTAAATGATGTGAAAAAACCTTTAATTTTAGGTGTTTTGGGATACAAAAAATCTTTATTTTTGGGATTTTTAGCCATTATCGGTGCATATTTTTATATAAAAACACAACAGAAAAATTCCTAAATTAAAGCGATAAGCTTAATACAAGCTCTTTTGCGTGATCATTATATATTCCTAACTCATTATATCTTTATTAAACAATCGTGTTATAGCAATGGATTTTGAGGAGCAGTAAGTCTAAATACTGAATTAAAAATGATAAAAATAGAGTTATTTTGGTATTGTTTTTTCTGAAAAATGTGTACATTTGAAAGTTTTTCTTTAGACTGTTTTAGTCTATCTTGTTGAGGTCGTATCTGCAAGCGGAAAAAATATCGTGAATATGATAAAAAAAATATCATTGTTGCTTTTTATTCCATCAATTGTTGCAGCCATGGATATGGTTCCAGTTCAAAGTAAATGGCATTCATTGGCACCAGAGATGGTGTATGGATTTGCTGATAAGCTTGATTTTTACTCGTGTGATAGTCTAAGACAAAGTTGTAAAAATTATCATCGGATCATTGATCATAAATATTGGGATACTAAAACCAAACAAATGTACTCTATTGCTCCTTGGATGGATGTTGATCTTTACACAAAGAATTTGATTTTTTATTGCTCATCGCCCAGCGGCCCCCATATTGATCTTGTTTGGTCAACAAATGAAGAGAACAAACATGAAACTAGGGCAATTAGGTACTTGGCAGCTCTGTTTGATAAAGACTTATGGCATGTAGAAAGAGGATTATATCACCATAAACATCGAGAGACATTGTTTAAAGTTTATGCATCTGATTTTGAACGAAATAAAAGAGATTGGGAAACACCTTACACTTATTTTGGTGGGCTTCAGATTATTCGACTTATTTTGCATCAAACAGGGAATATAAATTTTCAAAATGAAGAAGGCAATACGTTATTGCATTGTGCAAAGAGGCCAGAACAATATAAGTATTTATTGCAACAGTCTGATATAGATCTAAATATCCCCAATAACAAAGGAGAAACTCCCTTACTCTATGCTATCAAATATCCTACTAAAACATCATATAAGGGCCCAGAAGATATGGGTGGTTATGATATCCATTGGTATTTAGCAGCAGCATTACTTGCAGATGTAAGAGCTGATATTAAGATAAAAACAAATAAGGGAAAAACGTTGCTGCATTATGCAGCAAAATGTGGATCTTCTATTGTAAAAACACTAATTGAGCGATTCACGCAAGATGATTTAATTGCAATGGATACTAAAGGAAGAACGGCACTTTATTTGGCGGTTAAGCATGGTAATGGTGATGCGGTTGAGTTTTTGTTTCCTCAATTTCCAGATCAGTTAAAATATGCAACCGATAAGGATGGTAGAACATTGCTACATGTAGCAAGTATTAAGAAATACAATAGTTCAATGATAAAATATTTACTCACTCAATTTCCACAGTACAAGAAATATATCAGAGATAAAAACGGGAAAACTTTTGTGGATTATGCCTATGAAACAAATAATTTAAGGTGGTTAATTGAAAAAGAGAAAAAATATCTTGTTAGCGAGCAAGACATGAATATATTTTTATCCTATTCATTTGTAAATTATCTCGGAGCGCTTGTTTTAGAGTATAAAAGAGCTTTGCTTTTTGGATCATTGTGTAGTGTGGCAGCTTATTTTTGTATGAAAAAATAACAATATTTTTGGAAAAAAATTACTTATCTATACACTTATAGCTATTATACAATTATTTATTACAAAGGGTTTTTATGATGAAAAAAGTATTTGCTGCAGTGATATCTCTGTGCTGCGTGTATCAAGCTGATGCAATGCTATTGATTAGGGCTAGAATGCTTAATGGAACATCAAGATCTCGAATTGCTCAATCAATGGCATATTCAACACGCAGATCATCTATTTGGGTTGGTGCTGAAAACGTATCAGATGATAACATTGATTTATTTAATCATTTACATGCTAAGGCTTACGAAAAAGATAGAACAAGATTGGATGCATGGGTGGCAATAGGCAGAGTTGAAGATTCGATTAAAAAATCTGGTGAATTTTCTCAAGAAGAAATAGAGAAATTTGTTGATTTACATAATAAAGCTCAATCTATGAGTAAAGATATAAGAAATCTTAATAAACAAATAGATGGTTTATATGAGCCTGAAAAGAGGCTTTTAGAATTGGAGAAAGAGCAAGAAAGAATTAAGGGTCTTATTGTTACAACATTGCAAAAAGATGCAGCTTCAAGATCTGAGGGACTTAGAAGATCTTTTGAGCTAGAAGCCCATAACCAATATCTGCATAGTCTTAAAGATAAACTTGCGTATATCGTTAATGAAAGAAGAAGACTAGAAGGTTTGCTGAGCAAATAAGTTAAGAAAAGTTGAATATTATTGTGCGGCTAGTGATTTTACATCGCTAGCCGCAGTAATTATAGTAGATCATTTATCAGATAATTCTTTTCGACCTTCTTGTGATGTACAACGATCTACATACATAAATTCTGCTTCTCGCAGAAAAAGAATTAATGTTCCACAAATGGGATTACCATATTTATTAAATTTAGCTTTGGCTAATTTTCTTGCAGTTGCCTGATCATTGTTTTCTAATAATGGATTGGGTGTGTTTCCGTTATGAGCATCTGCAAATTGCTGCAATTCTTTACTTATTTCTTTCCATTCGCTAAAACGGCTACAATCGAGAGCCAGTTGATGCAAAAATGTATTGCCATGTTTGTCTTGTTTGTTGTAAGGACGTTCTTTTAAAAATATTCTTGTATCAATAGTTGCATTAGGATTATCAGCTAATGGTTTTCCCTCTAGATGCATGAGCCTCTGAGTGAAAAATAAAATTATAGTTAGGAAAATGCTTTTTCTTATCACCTTTAAATCCTTTTTTTAGCAGATATTATCTTTGATGACATAGTAACGCAATGATAGCTATTATTCAATGACACAACTTCTTTTTGTTTTACATAAATCAGAATTTATTTATAAAAAAGAAGTGCATAAAATAAAAAGAGCGAGGACTTTTGGATCCTCGCTCTTTTTATTAACGAATTAATTTACTCGGTGAACTCTATTTTTTTGCTATTATAGATTCCCTGTGTCGATTCCTTTATGATATGCGTCATGTAAAGCTTGATTGATTTTTAAGGATTCAGCATCTTTTTCTTCTTGCGATTTATTTCCAAGGGCTTTTTTTAAAAGGTTTTTTATAGCTTGATGATATCGGCTTGGATTTGAACAGTGATCTAAGTCAGAAGCAGAATAATATCCATAAGCTTCTTTTCGTTTGTCTTGTTCTTCTTTTGATGCTTTCTTCCATTCTTCGCTTGATTGTTCCAGCTGCTTATCAATAGATTCTAATTGAGCTCGTAAATCGGTTATACCTAAGCTTTTCTCAGTTTCCTTCATGATTGCTACTCTTTGTTTCATTGATAAACGGCTTTTAGTATCACTTTCTGATTTTGCAATTTCCGTAGGCATTTTTTGAGTGAGTAGATTGCGTAAAGAAATTAATTTTTGCACAATCTCATCTTTTTCTTCTCGTAATGACAAGGATTGTGAATCAATATTCTTTCGTCGGTAAATTGCTTGTCCAGCATTATTAACAGTAACAAATTGTTTAGCTATTGCTGTACAATCTTCATCTATTGGATTTTTCTTGCAAAAGTATCCAGTTGCCGAGTCCGATGAAAAAAGCTGATAAGCATTTCGTGCTTGTTGTAATGTTATATTTTGAGATTGAGTAGCGCTATCATTTTTATTAAAATGTGCAGAGCTTCTACAATAACACTCTTCAGAATGATAACGTTTATTATATTCTTTTTCATATTCATCCCATAAAAGAACCATTTTTTCGACTCTAGATGTGTCTCTGAGGATTAATGATTTATCATATGGATCAGTAGTTGATTGTAATTGTTTTTCACAAAGGGCTTGCATATCTTTTGCAAGTTCTTTGGAGGTTTTATTATCATTATTTCTTTGGAAAGGATTTATTCCATGTCGTCTGAGTTTATTAAAAATTATTTCTGACTTTTTTTGATCGATGATACTACAAAAATGTGCTAATGTATGTCCAGCTGTATCACCATAACCATTAGGTTGATTTATATCTATGTCAGTGTT
Organism: Candidatus Babelota bacterium; assembly: GCA_039809905.1. Classification (GTDB taxonomy): domain Bacteria; phylum Babelota; class Babeliae; order Babelales; family Vermiphilaceae; genus SOIL31. The sequence goes on from JBDHVY010000001.1 coordinate 841,021, forward strand.
AAGTAAAAGCCACTGCATATTTTTTGAATTAAGCAAATTGTTGGAATCACTGAGAAGCGTATCATCGATTTCATTTGTTACTACTGCTTTAAAATTTGCCCCATATTTTTTTAATAAAGGCCAAAAGCTAGAAGACGCAATAGCAAGAGTAGGGATATTTTCATTATTGTGCAAAACAGTATCATTTGGAGAATGCCCTTGCTGAAGACAACATTCTGTTAATGATTCGTTATTTTTTTCCAAAGCATAAGCTGTTATATCATATCCACGTCTAGTTTCAATTCGAGTAAATGGTTCTATCCCAGAGCAGAGAGCCTGTTTAAAGAGAAGATCAATTTTGCTATCAAAACCTACCCAATCTGATTGTGTATCATGTTTATGCCATAACTTAAGCTCTCTATACTTCAGTGCTTCTTTTGCTTCATCCTTAGATATACGGCCATTTTTTACCTGTTGCCAAAAGTCATCGAGTTCGATGGAATCGCATATGGTACAAGAAAATTTTCTCTGAGGTTGATTCATAGCAGAAACATTATTAACCATGAATCCAAAAACAACTACTAATGGTAATAATTTTTTCATTGGGAGCTCTTTCTAATATTTTTTTATGAGTATACGTGAGAGTTTTTACTTATATTTTGCTTCTCTTGTCTTTTGATCTTCAATGTATCATGTTACCAAGAAATATTTCTTTTTGTAGTTTTTAGAATATTAAGCCAAGAAAAGAGGTGCGTGTTAAACGCACCTCTTTTGTTTCTTTATTTTCTTTTTAAATCTATGATTACTTACAAGTCATACGGTATGTTAAACCGGTAAAGAGAGTTAAATCAGATTTAGCAGCCCATGTTTTTTTCTTTGTCTCAATCATAGAAATAACGGCATCAATTTTCTTGATCAAGCTTGATTCACCAGCTTGTTTAGCTTTACATTTTAAGGTATTCAATTTTGTAAGTATTTGGCTAAATACGCGTTCGGTATTAAAATCTCGCTTAATTTCGTTGGCAAATGAACCGGCATCAGTTGAGCCATTATACTTTTTGATAATATTATGAGCAATAGTAAACTGACGTAAAGCATAATCCATAAGATCATTGAGTTCTTTTGCTAATTCACTATTATTATTTCGAGTAACAATTTCTTCAACTTTTCTTTTAAAATCACTAAAGAGTTGCTCTAATGAGATCACGTATGTCCCAAAAGATGTTTTATTGTTCTGACTAAAAAAGTCACTAATCTTTCTATCTACTTCAAAAACGAATGTGCCAAAATCCTTGATGGTTGTTTCATGTTCGGAATGAGCATATGCTCCCGTTACGGTGATCAATGTTGCAAGTAATGCTACTCTACTCAAAATATTTTTTTTCATTTCATTTTTCATAAAGAATCCTTCTCATTTAGCATGGTTATCTGTTGTAACCTACTTTTATTGATCTTACTACTATTCTACCCTGGTATCCTTGCCTCGTCAAAGGCACCCCAAAAAGATTGAATTAATCGCTATTTTCATTATTATGAGCGTAATAATATAGTCTTTAATACTCAAGTCCATGTCTTCACCGGGGTCCCCGTGTGAAGCGCAGCAAAACAGGGGGTTGATTGCATGATATACCATTTATCGTATTATTTGAAGTTTTATTGGCCATTTTTCAATGTTATGCATTATGTGAGTGTGCGTGCAGTGGCCTCTTTACTGACTTCTCTGCTATTTTCTTTGGTATTGGGTGAGCCATTTATAGCACTTTCTCGGCAGTTTTTTAGGTCAAAAGTACGTGAATTTACGCCTGATACGCATAAAATTAAAGATAGCATGCCAACGATGGGAGGGGTTTTTATCCTAACTACGGTGCTCATTAATTCGTTATTATGGTGTGACTTAACTAATTATCAGGTTTGGATATTCTTATTTTGTATTATGAGCTTTGGAATGCTTGGTTTTTGGGATGATTGGAATAAAATACATGCCCAAAAGGGCATATCTTCAAGGTCAAAGTTTATATTGCAGGTTCTGATAGCTGTTCTGGTGGTATCCTGTCTTATTTTTTTTACTTCCTTTTCAACAGAACTCATTTTTCCGTTTTTTAAGCATTGTAGGCCTGATTTGGGCTTATTTTTTATTCCCTGGGCTGTATTTACAGTGGTAGGGTGTAGCAATGCTGTTAATTTGACTGATGGGTTGGACGGGCTTGCAATTGGCTCATTATTGCCAAATTTTGCCACTTTTACCCTTATTTGCTATTTGGCCGGGCATTATGGAATAGCACATTATCTACAAATTCCCTTTGCAGGAACGGCCGAAATTGTTGTTATAGGAGCTATTTTAATAGGATCTTCTTTAGGGTTTTTATGGTATAATGCCTATCCGGCACAGATTTTTATGGGAGATGTAGGGTCTTTGGCGTTGGGAGCAGGTCTTGCTTTAATGGCAATTCTGGCTAAACAAGAGCTTTTATTATCAATTTCTGGAGGGTTATTTGTGCTTGAAACGGTTTCTGTAATGGTGCAAGTTCTTTCAGTACGCTATTTAGGAAGGCGTATATTTAAAATGGCGCCAATACATCATCATTTTGAATTACTTGGATGGCCAGAATCACGTATTACCACACGTTTTGGCATTATTTCTTTGGTTTTGTGTTTATTGGCACTCATTACGCTGAAACTGAGATGATTTTATAGAACTCTTTTTGTCTTAGGACGTTTTGTATAAATTATGTGTCTTAAGTTGGCAATTATGTTTTTCTCTTTCTGATATTTTCCAGCCATGGAGCGAAAAAATGTGTCCATTGCTGCCATGCCTATCGCAGGCGATAAGGTAATCAAGAACTGTAAGAAGGTTTCATCATTAGGCATAGCAAGTAGAGTTGCTGCTTGGATTAATAGGAATGTGATTCCAACCCTCTCATTCCTTTCAATAAAAGTAGCCCAACCATTGTAATAAACTATTTTATCAAAGACGATTTTTGATTGTTCATCTAAAATAGTAAAAAGATCTTCTTCAGATATATTTTTGGCTAAAAAGAACTCATTTAATTGGTTTGACACGTCGGTGCCTTTTTTATCATATAGTGCAACAAGTTGCTTATAAATATTTTTTTTTTCTAAATCTGTTAAAGATTTTGTACAGGCAAGACTGCTATATGCAGCGATTACTATCAAAAAAAGTTTTCTTCTATTCATATTTTGTCTTTTATCTTAAAATAATAAAATAACTTTACTCATTTTAATTATATTAGAGATTAAAAAGCAAAAACAAGAAAAACCTTGCTTTGTGTGTAAGCTCATAAAAAGCATGCATCCATTTATTTAATTGAGCAGAAAACCCTGGCTTTTTAAAGCCGGGGTTTTCTGCAAGTCATATAAGCGAAGATGATGAGACAATGAGTCGAAAAATCTTCGCGTAATTTAATTTTTTGTAATCCTTTTTAAAAGCACCGGCCTGAAGGCCGGTCGAAATTTACTGGCGTTAATTACATTAAAATTACGATAAGGTTATTTTAGCGGTCGGGTATAGTCCGTAATGCCGGCATGTTGTATTTTGAACCACTTTCTATTTTGACACTCTGCTTTTTGTGCTTCAATATAAAAGTCTCTTTTTTCTTTTATGTTCTTTTTTATGCATTCATATTGCTGTTGATTCAGAGACATTTTATAATATGAACTACATGAATTTACCCTTACATCTTTGGTATCAGTTCTTTTTTCAATTGAAGATATTTCAACATAGTAAAAACCAAGACTTATTCGATAAAGATCTGATGCTTTAAGGTCCTGTATAATTCTGTTTTCACGAGGAGGATTTTGAGTCATCTGTTTTATGTTGAACATTGTCACGTTTGGTTTGCAGCTAGCGAGACTCTTATGGGATGAAAGTATAAGTAATACGAGAGCTACATTCATTATTTTGTGCATATTGTTCCTCGATAATTTTTACAAGTGGTTTTTATGATTCGCGCTAATCGCGAGACGTATGATAACATCATTTGCAATAACGTTCAATAGAGAAAACGGTAAGATAATGATTTGCTACTGTTGTAAGGATTCTAGTATTGAAATTATTTTATCGATTTTTTTTACTTCGTTTTTTTCAATAGATTCATAAATAATATAAGCCATCGATCCCAAGGCAATTACTATAGAAGAAAAAGAAATTCCTGCAACAAAAAGGTAAAATTTTTCGAGAGGACTATAGGTTTTGAATAGTTGCTGTAATGTAGTGGCTGTTTGTTCTTTAGGATAAATTTCAGGAATTTTATCTAGATTTAAGGTTTTTTGCGTTTGCCAAACTCTATTTCGAAGTGCATATAAAGGGGCAACAGTAAGTAATTCCACTTTAGTAGCATTTTCCATCAAATTATCAGCTCTATCGAGTTTTTTAAGTGATATTGAATGTATGTTGTATTTTCTGTTTACTAAGGCGGTTCTTGCTTCTTTACCAGTGATGTTTTTCTCTTTTAAAAATGATGTAAGTTCATTTGCCAGATCGTTAGGATGAGTATCATATAAGCTAATAATCTGACGAGCAAGACTTTCTTCTGGTTGAGCTGGTCGAATAGAGTTATAACCACCAGATGCAATACTTACTATCACAAGAAATATTTTTTTATTCATGATATGTTCTTCTTACAATAACTATTAAATATCGTAATAGAAATTATATCAAAAGTGACTAGGCTCATTCAAGGGTAATGTTTTACGTGGTTTTGGATGTTATTCAATTAATCCGTGGTCTTGTAAATGTTTAATTGCTTTGGGACGTGTTTTCAACATTATTTTTACGATTGTTGGTCCGTAACTTTGTATTGCTGCTATTTGTGCGGGATTACCAAATCCTTTTTCAATAATGTACTGATCTAGTTCATCTAAAACAATTAAGAATATTTGGGTGGGATATAGTCGGTGATTTGCAATATTGGCAATAAGATTGGGGTTCAATTCGGGGTATTTTTGTTGATGACAGTGCAATCTTCTTTGTAATACTTTTTCTTTAAAGAGAACTTTGCCAGGTATACACTCTTCTTTTTTGAGCTTTTCAAATACCGAAATATTGTTTTTAAGGCACAGTTCTATAATTTTTGGCTTCAACATATGTACTGCAAAAATATTTTTATATAGGTGGAAAAAGTGGAGTTGTTTAAAATTGTCTCGATATATATTTGTATGATAATCAATAGACTCAAAAAGATCTTTTACCGGCATAACTTTGTTTGCTATTGATTGAATAAAAGAACTGTGAGTAAAAAAATCATTGCATTTTTCAATGCGTAATAATCGCTTTTGCAAGGTCTTTTGTGAAGGTAGTGTTACTACTTCCTGCATGGCGGTAATAATGCAGAATGGTAGGAAAAATAGGCTAAAGATAATAAGCTTCATTATAATTTCCCAGTAAAAACTAAAATTAAGTATTATTTTGAGTTCTCAGATGATATTTTCGAAAATAAAAAATCTAATTCTTTTCTCAACTTTTTTACTTCATTGCTTTCAGACCAAAGCCAATGATAAGAATAATAATTCACGTTTTTTGGGTTATTTCAAAAATAAGTTTATTTTGTTCCATTATTTGACGTAATAAAAAGTTATTTTCCTGTAAAAGTGTATGGTTATTTTCTAATTGTGTTGCTAAAAGATTTTCCAAATTTTTTACATCCATAGAGATCTCTCCATTACTTTTTTTGTGTTCCTCCTGTTATTACATACACTACCGTACCGCATAATATAATGCCAGCAAATAATTGTAATGGTATTGTGTTGTGGGTAATCCACATAGCATAGAGTGATGCTGTTAGTAAAATAGCACAATTAGCAAGTCCTAACACGGGAATTAAAAGAGATTTGTTGTTGCGATAGAAGGTGACCAATAATCCCATGATACTCAGTGCGTATGTTGCTGTTGCGCCAAATGCACTTAATTGTTGAAATGTAGTTGTTACACCAGACATAACGAGCAAATAAACGAGCATAATAATGCCTTGCGCTAGCACGCACATAAAAGGAATATTAAAACGATTACGTTGCATTATTGCAGTGGGAGCAATGATATGGCCTAATTCTGCAAGTGAATATAAATTCCACATGTTGGCAAAAATAATTCCAAACGCAGCACTTAAGGCAGAGGTAGCAATTGCAAGGTGAATAATGTGTCCCAAAATATCTCGTGCGTAATCACTAATGCCGAATTTGCTAATAAGAAGTGGAAATGCGCCACGATAGTCAGCTTGAGCTGCAAGATCTGTGCCCAAAATGCCGTAAAATATTGTTTGATACAACACAAATAAAACAATTACCAAGCTATAGGAAATAACGATTGCTCGTGGCCCATCAACTTTAGGGTTTTCTAAATTTCTACTAATAGCACACGCGATTTCAAAGCCAAGCAATGCATGAAGCACCAAAGGAATAGTAGACGGAATTCCAGACCATAGTTGATGAATAGGTGTTAGATTTGAGCCTTGCAAAAGAAATATTCCTGATGCGATCACAAAAAAAAGAGGAAAGAGTTTAAAAAGCATTATCCAGTTCTGTATTTTGCTTCCTGTCCGTACATTCAACATATTAAGACCAAGCAATACACCCAAAATTGTAATATCAAAAGTAAGCGCATCGATACATGCTAAAGCAGGGAATGTTTTTTGTAAAAGCAGCGTAAAAATGTGTATTGAAAGTGTTGCTGATGATAGTTTTGCAAAAAAATAACACCAGGTGTTAATGAATCCAACAATCGGATGAATTGCTGTACTGCAGTATGCGTAAAACCCGCCGCTAGGATATAATTCAATCAATTTTACAAAAGATAAAATGAGCGGAAGCAATAAAAGACCTACGAAAAAATAACTTAATCCGCCTAATAATTCCGCGCGGCGTGCAAGTTCTGCCGTATTAATAAATACACCAGACCCGATAATAATGTTGGTATTAATAACAATGGCTGAAAAGAGTGAGATGGTATTGTTTTTAGTTGACACAAATATCCTTGAGATATGTTCGTTTTAATTATTCACTATTGCGCTGCCAAATACAAAGCAATTGATCCAGCAACAGCGGCGTTTAAACTTTCAAAATTTCCTGGCATTGGTAAGGTGATTTTTTGATCGCATTGTTCAACCCACTGTTGAGGTATTCCGTTAGCTTCATTGCCTATTACAATCAATGTATCTTTTAAAGCAACTTCATGAGGATTTTTTCCATCTGTGGCAACTAATGCGCATAAAGAAATATTTTTCTTATGTAATAATAAATCATGCCAATTAATGCAAAAAAGAGAAACCATGCCAATTGCTCCAGCAGATGCCTGTACTACCTTTGGATTCCAAGGATCAACACTTTCTATACACACAACTGTTTTTTTATTCATGGCAGCAGCTGTCCGAATAAGTGTTCCCATATTGCCAGGGTCTGCTATTTTTGCTAAAACAATTCCTGTACCAAGCGTATCAAATGATGATTGTTGTGGTATGCGAAATATCGCAAGAAAACCACTTGGTGTTTTTGAACTACTCATTTTATTCATTACGTGCGATGTAACTTCTATAATAAATGAATCAGATGCAATTTGTTGTGCATCATACAAAAATTCTTCTGTCGCAAAAAGAGTTATTAATTGGCTGCCAGCAGCAATAAGTGTTGAAATAGTACGAAAACCTTCAGCAATAAATTCTTGATGTTTATCGCGATATTTTGAGCTATGCAGTTGTATTGCTCGCTTGATGAGAGCGTTTTCGGTTGAAGTTATTAGTTTTATCATTAGTTTTTATATTTCGTTATCCATAATTTTTCTTCTATATTCTGCCATTAATTGCACCATAAAATGAAGGTTATGAATAGTTGCTAAAGTATATGCACTCAATTCAGCTGCTTTAAAAAGATGGTGTAGATATGCTCGCGTAAAATTCTGGCAGGTATAACAGGTGCATGTCTCATCGATTGGTCTGAAATAAGTTGCATTGGTTGCATGGCCAATTTTGACAAAACCTTTGGTAGTAAAGAGTAATCCATGACGTGCACAACGTGTAGGATGTGAGCTATCAAATGTATCGATGCCAAGTTTAATAATCGGTTCAAGTGATGCTAAATCTCCAATCCCAAGTAAATGATTAGGCTTATCTTCTGGCAGGAACGGCATCATATGCGTGAGCATTTCAATCATTTCTTCTCTATTTTTTCCCATGCTTCCCCCAATGGCGTGGCCATCAAAAGGTAATTGAGTTAAAAATTCACAACTTTGCTTGCGCAAATCTTTGTTAATACCGCCATGAATGACCGAATACATTGCTTGCTGTTGTGGGTTTTTCAAATGTGCATCAAGAGATCTTTTTTCCCAGCGGTGGGTTCTGTGCAGCGAGTTAATTAATTTTCTTGGATCAATGTGATACGGTGGTAATTCATCAAAAGGAATAATAATATCGGCACCAAGATCTTTTTGAGCGGCAATAGAAGTTTCTGGTGTGAGTAATATTTTTTTTCCATCACGATAAGATCGGAATAAAACACCTTCTTCTGATGTTTTTAACACAAGGTTGTTGCCTGTTTTTTGTCCACGGCTTTTGAGTTCGTCTTTTACGGTACCATATGCAAGGCTAAAAACTTGAAATCCGCCGGAATCAGTAATGATAGGCATTTTTCTATTGATAAATGAATGTAATCCTCCCGCTTGCTTTACTATTTCTGTGCCTGGTTGAAGCATAAGATGGTAGGTGTTACAAAACATCAATTGCAAGCCAATCTGATCAACCATAACGGGATCAAGAGCTTTGAGTGATCCATTAGTTCCAACGCCTACAAAGCTTGGGGTATCAATAATGCCATGTGGTGTATGAATACGACCAACGCGGGCACGTGATTTTTTTGATCGGTGAATAAGTTCAAATTTAAAGTAGGACATGAGTAATTTACCTATATTATTTATATCCTATAAGTATAGCAATAAAAAAGAAAAGCCCCTACAAAAAGGGGCTTTTTGATCTGAAGGTATGCAAGCGTTGCTATCCAACGATTAGTTTCTCACGTTTGGTTAACCAGGAAACTAAATAAGACATGATAATACTCAAGAAGAATCCTGGAATTACTGCCGGGATTTCAAGAGCGTAATGTTCTGAGAAAAAAGGTAATCCGAATATATGCCAAGAAAGAGCAATAAATCCTCCTATTAGTATACATGTATATGCGCCATATTTGTTAATGTATGTGCTGTGTAATGATAAAAAAACAAGAGGCCCAAAAGTGCAACCGAAACCCATCCAGGCATAATGTACAAGTTGTTGAATACTATCTGTTTGATTAAAACTTACGCAGAAACTAAAAAGTGCGATTAAAAGTATGCTCAATCGATATATCCAGAGAAGTTCTTTTGCAGTAGCGTTTTTACGTATAGTTGCATGATACAAATCTTCGGTCATGACAGAAACAAGGACAAGTGTTTGTGCAGTGATTACCGAAAGAGTAGCGCCTGCAACTGCAGAAAGAATAAAACCAGTAACAAGAGGGGTATAAAGACTTTTTACTATTTCTATGAAAATAAGTTCTTTGTTTGGTATAGGAACTGAAAAATAAGCTATTCCAATAAGACCTACCAACCCTGCAGCAGTTAATACGCTTATTTGCCATGCCATACCAATGTATTGTGCTTTAGCCATTTCTTTTACATCATTGATACCCATAAATTTTGTTAAAATATGAGGTGTGCCAAAGTAACCCACTGCCCAGCTGATTGATATAAATATCGCGTTAAGCAAAGCAGTCCAAGAATCAGGAAATAATGATAGTGAAATATTATGGGCACTTGCTGCTGTAATTATGGCGCCGTATCCACCAATAAATGAAAGGGCAGTATAAGGAACATAAAAAATAACCATTAATAAAAATAATGCCTGAAAACAGTCAATCCATGCTAAGGTACGATATCCGCCCAGCGAAATATAACCAACGGTGCAAAGAATGGCAATAATGAGTCCTACAAAATAAGGAACATGAAAAACAGATTCTACGAGTAAACCGAAACCTTTTAATCCTGCGGCAATGTAGACTCCAAAAAAAATAATCGATAAAACAGCACTTATTAATCGAATTGTTCCCGAATTATCATTAAAATGACGTTCAAAATAAGTTGATAATGTAAAGCAATCATAATGAGCTGTTTTAGTTCGTAATTGTGGTGCTATAAATTGCCATACAATAAACATGCCACTAATAAGCCCTATAGCTATCCATGCATTGATCATTCCACCTGCATATAAAGCACCTGGAAATGCCATAAAAAGCCAATCACTCATGTCGCTAGCATGAGCAGATAGAGCTGTTAGCACGTAATTTACTGATCTGTTTCCTAAAATTGTTTCAGAGTACTGAGTAGAAATATTTTTTTTTCTGCTCATATAAGAAATAATAGCAATAATGCCAATGATAAAAAAATACGTAACAAATCCAACCAATAATAAAGACATGGTTTTCTCCGTAAAATAAAAATTTATTATAATAACGTTTGTATGAAGAAAAGATGAATAAGGAGATTATTGTGTACCGCCACGCGGAATTAGGGCGTTGTATTTGGTAGTAAAGAATAGAATGAAAGATTTAGCATAAATAGTCATAAGAAGTCTCATTGAGAGTTTCGTATTAAAGCCAATTATTGTCATTTTAATGGATAGTATTTCTAAAGGCAATCTTTTTTATACAAAAAATGATTCATGAGAGTTACTTCTGTGTTGCGGCATAAATTTTACGAGAAAAGCTGACAAATGGAGTAGCAATCAAGATGCTCATGAGTTTGACTGAGTAGCTAATAATGATAACTTCTCCAATGTTATCGATAATGCCATAAAGACCTAAAAAGCTAAATAAAATGGTATCAAGAAGCTGGCAAAACGCTATGGAAGCATAGTTACGTAGTACAATATACTTGCTTTGGAAAGTTTTTTTCAGTATGCCATAAAGATAGTAGTCAGTCATTTGAGTGAATAAGTATACCGAAAATGAAGCTACTACGATTCGTGGCATGAGTTGTAATATGGGTATAAAGTGTTGTTGCGCCGTATCAGCTATATCAGGAATATAAAGGAGATGAATTTGTGATATGATCGCGTAAAAAATAAGGAGAAAAAAGTTGATCCAGATGGTCTTTTTGGTAATTTCTTTGCCAAAATATTCTTGTAGTAAATTAAGTCCGATGGTTGCTCCAACCGTAAAAGCATCAGCGCACGTTGCGGTTAATCCAAATAGGGTGATCTGTTTGATAACAAAAAGATTTGCGAGTATGCATTGAATGCATACAAATGCAACAAGGGCGCTACTGCCCAGAGCAAGAGCTCCTAGGGCGAATCCGGCAATAATTAGGGTGTGAAGTATAAAAATTAATTCATTCATGGTGAAATCAGTAGCCTTTTGAAATATTATTCCTTTTATGATATATTTATTTCTAATATATTACAAATTAACAATCGAAAACATAGAAAGATAAGAGAGATTATTATGGTATCGAGTACGATTAAGAATGGCAAATTATTTGGAATTTTAGTAAGCAGTATGCTTTTCACTGCGTCTGCTGCTGAGCAATCGCGATTTAGGCCAATTGATAAAAAGAGAATAGAAGCTAATAGTAATGCTATCAAAAAATATATCGAACAAACAGGTAGTAATGTTAATTTGGGTCAAACCTTTGGAAAAAGTGCAGCATATTGGACAAAAGGAATAAGCTATAAAGCATTCGAAGCTATGCCCATTTTATTTTTTAAAGATCGTAAGGGTAAAGAACGAGCAATTGAGCAATTAAATACTGATCAAGCAATTCAATATATGAATGGTACAAAAACAGAGTTTGTAGAAAAATATCTTCTGTATCCTAAAGCAGAACTAAAAATTAATACAATAGCAGAGTTTTTACACGATAAAACAGTTGATAATTTGAGTGTGCCTGAATCTGAAAAAAATAAATTAAAACAACAGCCTTTATTGATTGTAGATTATTTACATGATACTGCGGTAAAAGAGCAATATATGAATTTAACGAGTCGCCATATCTGTGTCCAGTTTTTTGTAGAACAAGAATTTGGTAAGCCAGCGAATTAAATTATAATAACGGATTTTCTTTAAAGCCGATTAATTGGCATTCTGCTTGTGGCAGGATGCCAAATTTATTGTGTACAAGATTCTGCATTTCCCGTGCAAGCATAATGATATCAGTGCTCGTCGCGGATCCTAAATTAACAATCATATTGGCATGTTGTGGTGATACGATAGCATTGCCAACTTTGAGTGTTCCTTTTACACCAATTTTATCAAGATAATAGGCAACAAAAATTATTTTTTTATTATCAACAACAAGTGTTACTTCATCAGCAAAAAAATTTCTGAAAAAACTACCGCATGTTCGCACCTGTGGATAACGATGTGCGCGGTGTCGGATGATTTCTGTTTGTCTACCTCTTGCAAAAGCTGTTTGTTCTTGTGTTGCGCGCGTTAATTTGAATGTTGCATTTACTAAAAAATAATCTTTTTTATGTAATTCTGAATCGTTATATCCAAAATTAAACCATTGAGCATCAACGGTGTGCAAAGTACCATTCTTTTTATGAAGAACTTGTGCATGTTCAAGAAAATGTGCAAGTAAAAATTCAAAATAATGAAGATTGATATATACTGATCCGCCAACTGTTCCCGGAATACCACTAAATTCTTCAAGGCCAATAAGATTATTTTGTAAGCAATAATCAATTAAGTTTGGCATGGTTACTCCTGCATCAGCGCATATTAATGCAGTTGTGCTATCTTGGCAAGAAATCGTTATTTGTTGCAATAAAGGACGAATAACAAGACCATCAAATCCATCATCGCTGATTAATATATTTGCCCCCTGACCAAGAATAAATATATCCAGAGAGTGTGTAGTTGCGTAGTGTATTGCCTCTTGAAATTGTTGAGCAGATGTTGGTTCGCAATAGAATCGAGCTGGACCACCGGTGCCAAACCAGTTTTTATCCGCCAAAGGGATGTTGGTGGAAATGATCAGAGGATTGTGTTGAGTAGGGGTAGTGGTTGAAGTGGTTTTTTGCATTACTAATAATTTTCTATATCGTACAACTTTTATTAAATTCAGGTCGCTGCTGTACTTTATTTTCTGCCAACAAAGTCTGACATTGTTCACTGCATGTTTTTTCTAATTTTTCTATACATGTTGCGCACGCAATAAAGTGTTCATTACACATTGCATTAAGGCAATTATGGTAATCATCACATGGTTTTGTGCAGATTGCGCAAGAGCCGATAATATCATCATTAACCTTAACAGCGATTCTGCCATCAAAAACATAATTTTTCCCGCGGAAAAACCCATCAGGATATTGTTCTACATAGCGATGGATACCGCCATCCATTTGATAGACTTTTTTTGCTATATTTTTTTCATTTAAGTATGCAGATGCGCGTTCGCAACGTATGCCACCAGTGCAATACATAAGTACTTGTTTATCTTTAAATTGGTCAAGATTTTCTTCCAAATATTGAGGTAAATCTCTGAAGTTTTCAATATTAGGAGTGATTGCATTTTCAAATTTGCCAATTGCCCATTCATAATTGTTGCGTGCATCAAGAATGACAAGGTCTTCTGGTTGGTTTGCAATAAGTTCATGGGTTTGTTCTGGACTTAAATGCTGGCCGCAATTGCGTGGGGTAAGAGTATCATAGGGAATACCAAGAGATACCGCTTCATTGCGCACTTTCACCGAAAGACGCGGAAAGCATTCTGGACCACCTGTGCTTTCTTTAAAATCTATATTTCCAAACAATTCATGTTCAGACATGAGGTTTTTATATTGGTCAAGATTTTCTGATAAACCACCCAACGTGCCATTAATGCCTTCATGGCTGATGAGGATTCTGCCTTTCAATTGCAAGTCTTGGCATATTTGCTGTTGCCACTTCATAACTTGCTTTGGATAAGCTATTTCAATGTATTTATAAAAGAGAATTATTTTATTCATGATAAAAAGCCTGCGATAGATAAACAAATATATTGCTTTCAGTATAACACATTATCTCCATTTTTTAACCCCACAATTGTAGTTTTGCTTGATTGCCTGTTATATTCGGTTTTAATCGTAAAAATATAAAAGGGAGATTATATGAAAAAAAATAGATTTTTTATGCTTATTTTCCTTGTTTTAGCAAGTTCATCATCGATGCTTTTTACAGCGCCAGTGCAAGAGGCAGGGTATTATGAGCGTTTTAATCAAAGTTTGAGTTCTATAAAGCAGTCAATTTATAATGGAATGTCTTTTGTATGGAATTTGCCGGCATATATTAAGGCTTATTTTAATCGATCAGCATCTCCTTTGGCAGCTCATGTTAAAATGGAATTGGAAGGAAAGCCATTTGAAGGATTTTGGCTTAATGTTTCTCAAGATAGTAATGAGGTAAAGCAATTAAGGAAAAAATTGAATATTTCTGGAATTTATTTTGCTGATGGATCTGATATAACAATATATGAAAAACTGAAATCAACTTTTTCTCCAGAGCAGCAGTACATTGAAAATGGTTTTAGTATAAATAAAGATAACACTGTTTCAGCATGCATGTTTAGGCTTTTGAACGATATGATAAGCATGAATCAGAGAAAAGCGATTAGTGCGCAAGAGTTGAGTGTTTACGTGAGACTATTATGGGAACTTGATAATATTCTTCCTGCTTCTTTTGATAGTGATAGCAACGGAGATTTATTTATTGCTTTTGCACAAAAAATGGTGAAAGATAAGCCAACAACTGTTTCTATGCAGCAGCTATTATCAGCATGGCAAAAAGATAGTCATAGATTTCATAAAAATGAAGGATTACAAAAAGCTATTGAACGAGTTAGTAATCTTGTTTAAAAAATGTTTGAAAGGTAAACAATGAAAAAAATAATAACAATAGGCTTGTTTTCAATGACTTGTGTTTTATGTAGTATGGATGCACCCAACAAAATGATTTCAGAACCATCTCGTCCTTATTTCCGTCCAATTAATCCTGAGGTTGAAAAGCGGTGTAATGTTGCTCAATGGCAGAGTGAACTGGCTTATGCTGTAGCTCTTAATAAAAAGAATGCATTGCCTGGTTTATTAGTGCAAGCGGGTAAAGATGCTACTGAACTTATTTGTAGTGCTAATTCAGCATATGGTCCAATACTGAAAATTACTTATGTTGAAAATACTCCAGAAATCAGAAAATTATTAATGAAATATATGGATGAAGAGTATTGTAAAAAATGTTTTTATCGAGAACTAGTAGAGCTGCATGCTGCTTGGGAGTTTAATAATTCACAAAAAAATTTAAAAAGAACGTGCCCTGCTGCTGAAAGTCTTGTGCGCGATTTTCATCAGCAAGATTCTTTTAAGTATTATTTGACAAATCAAGAATGTGAAAAGTTAGGTATAGCCAAAAATACTATGTTAAGCCAATAAATAGGAGCTAAAAAAGTCCCCAATCAGAATGTAATGGGATTGGGGCTCATTTAAATAATTTGCATAATTTTAATGATGTGCTATTAATCGAATGGTAACGAGTAATATTGTTGTATCATAACCAAAGGGCGAATCTATGATGAAGCGTTATGTAATGGAGTTTGTAGGAACATTTTTTTTGACGGTTGCAATTAGTTTGATGGCTAATCCCATAGCAATTGGCTTAATGTTAATGGCGATGATTTATGTTGGAGGACATGTTTCAGGAGCACATTTTAATCCAGCAGTTAGTTTTGTATGTTTAGTTCAAAATCGCTTAGATTTTGCTGGCATGATGAAATATATTGCAGCGCAAACGTTGGGTGCATGTTTGGGTCTTTGTGTTTTTGGAATGATTACGAGTGGTACTTTTGGATTAGATATAGTTCCAGGCAGTCCTATTTTTGGTCCTATGGTAATTGAAGCATTGTTTGCATTAGTACTTGCTTGGGTGTATGTAACAATGAATCTTATGAATCGCTATAAAGATACTGCAATTCCAGGGGTTGTTCTTGGTTTAACATTAATGATGATAGCCTTTGCAGGCGGATTATTTAATCCAGCTGTTGCTATGGCATCAATTGCGTGCAATATAGTACAAGGTGGTGAAATGGCAGCAGGAATGGGTGGAGTGCTTGTGTATATCGTTGGGCCAATGCTTGGTGCGTTTGGTGCATCATTTATGTTTGATTATTTTAAATCAGAAATATAAGTTTTTTATCAAAAAAAGACAACGGCATGGAGGTAATCCATGTCGTTGTCTTTTTTTGCGTTTAAGCCGGATACAATATGCGGTGCATTGAAAGATCTGCTATTTAGGTTATTCTTACATATATAGCTGATTTTATTACAGCAAGATTTATTAAAATAGCCCAGTAAACAATAAAAATCCTCTTAATATGGGGTCCCCATTTATCCCCAATTTCACTTCGTTCTATCGGGGTCCCCGTGTGAAATGAAGTGAGCAAGGGGTTAAAATAGAGAATGGGGTATAAAGAGACTTCTGATGAAAATATCATTGAATTGGATTTTTGATCATATTATAGGTGATGTATCCCGTATTGATGTAGCGCATTTAGTGGATACTTTTATAAGAACCACTGCAGAAATTGAAGGCTGGAAAAAAGTTAGAGTTGCTACAGATGAATTGACTCTGGCAGAAGTGAAGGAAATTTCCAGCGATGAGATAATTGTTTATTCATCTGAACGTAAAAAAGAATATGTTTTGCCCAAGCGAGCTGATGCACGTGAGGGATTGTTATTTATGATCATTGATAGTGGTGCCACGTCTAAGTGGGCAACATCAGTGGTATTTGGTGGCGTCAAAGATATGATGTTACCTGCTATTTACTGTACACCTGCACTGCAAGATGGCTTATGGAAAGAATCTATAGAACAACAAGATTATATTATTGAAGTTGATAACAAATCTATTAATAGTCGTCCTGATTTGTGGGGACATCGTGGTTTAGCTCGTGAAATTGCTGCAATTTTAAATATGTCGTTGCGTCCATTACAGGAATTTGTGGTAGAAAAAGAAAAAACAAATGATGTGCAAGATCATTTTAGATTTGCTATCAAATCACCTCATGGTTGTGACCGTTTTGCGGCATTATATTTACCATCCGTTAACGCGCAGCCATCACATCTTGATATGGTAATTCGTCTCAGTCGTCTTGATAGTAGATCTATTGATTTTTTGGTTGATGCTACTAATTACATAATGCTTGATTTAGGGCAGCCAATGCATGCTTTTGATGCTGATAAATTTACTACAAAAGAAATTTCAGTTGCTTATGCTCGCGATAAAGAAAAATTAGCATTGCTTGATGGTGAAACAATTGAATTAACGTCACAAGATCTGGTCATTACTGATGGTGATAAAGCTATTTCTTTGGCGGGTGTCATGGGTGGAGCAACAACGGCAATTAATGCACACTCAAAATCTGTTTTGTTAGAAGCTGCGCATTTTGATCCTGTTATTGTCAGACGTACGGCAGCTCGCCACAAAAAAAGAAGTGAAAGTTCTGCACGTTTTGAAAAAAATATAGATCCTTATCACAATACTGATGCAATTAAACGGTATTTATTTTTGCTTGAAAAAGCAGGAATTTCATATACAGCGGATGAAAAGATTATCTCATTAGGTATTTCTTCTGAGCAAAAAATTGTTTCGGTAAAACATGTGTTTATAGAAGAGCGTCTTGGTGTTACCATTAAACCAGAACGTATTATTGATATTTTGAATAAACTTGCATTTACGGTAGATCAATCAATAGAAGATGGTGAAATTAAATATATTATTGTTGTGCCATCTTTCCGTGCAACCAAAGATATAAAAATTTCTGAAGATATTGTGGAAGAAGTTGGCCGTTATATTGGTTATGATTCATTACCACGGGTAATGCCGAGCTTGCCATTACATCCAAATGATTTGCATAAAACATATACTACTCGCTCAATTAAGCGCTTTTTGAGTTATGGTTTAGAAATGCGCGAATTATATGGATATTCTTTTTTTGATGAATCAATGGTGCGCCAACTTAATTGGCAACCGCATAATTTCGTAGAAATAAAAAATCCTATTTCTGAAAATTACACTCGTATGATTACTACATTGCAGCCAAACTTACTCAAAGCAATTGGCGAAAATAGTATTGCTTACCGACAATTGCGTTTTTATGAATGGGCGCGTGTTTGGCATATGCGCGGTGAACATATGATAGAGCAAAAATCATTATGCGGTGTATTTTTTGATACTACTGCTGAAAAAATTAATTTTTATACCGGAAAAGCTTTATTGGCGCGTATGTTTGATATGTTGCAGATGAATGTTGTGTGGAAAAAATCAGATGATTCTCTCTTTCCATGGAATGTACCTCATGAAACAGCAATGATTATGCATGATGGTAAATCTATTGGTATGGCAGGAATGGTTGATGCGTCATACGTTGCTGAACTTTGCCCTGCGGGAGGTTCACTTTTTATATTTGAGATTGATGGTGATTATCTGCTTAACTATAAAAAACCACTTACTCATTTTAATGCTTTATCAAAATATCCATCAGTTAAAAGAGATGTCAGTATTCTTATTGCATCATCAGTTACGGCTGATACGTTAATTAATGTTATTAAGAATGTTGATAAGCGAATTGAATCAGTTAATTTAATTGATTTTTTTAGTAAACCAGAATGGAAAGATCAAAAGGCAATGACATTCCATGTTGAAATGGAAGATAAAGAAAAAACCCTTACATCTGAGATAATTGATGATATATGGAATGGTGTTATTGCGAAGTTGCAGCAGCAAGGTGCAATGATAAGATGATGAATAAATATGTATATTTTTTTATTGCGATCATTATTTTCATTCTTGATCGTGTAACAAAATTAGCAGCATTGACATGCATGCAGATACCTCATGTTATCAATAAATATGTAACATTCGAGCTAACTTTTAATCGTGGTATTTCGTGGGGCATGTTTCATGATTCAACACAAATAGTTATGATCATTGTTTCAATGATTATTACAACAATCACTGTGTTTTTATGTTGGCATGCCTATAATGTGTACAAAAAAGGTAGTTTAATTATTGGGCATGTGTGCGTTATTGCTGGGTCAATTTCTAATCTTATTGATCGTGGTATATATGGTGGAGTAATAGATTTTATTCTACTTTCATATCAACAGTATTGCTGGCCAGTTTTTAATATTGCAGATATAGCGATTGTCTGTGGAGTTGGATTATTGGTTTTGCTCGATGAAAAATAAGATGAAGATTTTTTGGAATCATTGTGTTGCCACAGTGCGTACCTACCTTATGCCCTGTATCTGTGCATATTGCAAAAAATTTTTATCTACCTCAGATGTTTTTTGTATAGATTGCAAAAACAAAATTGTTCGTATTGTTTCAAAGCAAATAGATGTAACGCCGTCATTTTCTATGACGGTTTTTGCAATTTCAGATTATAAAGATCCTCTCAAAAATTTAATTTTGGCAAAAAGTTGGTCAGATAGTTTGGCAAGTTATCAATTGGGGGAATTATTGTGGGAAATGACGCCAATAAAAAGTCTTGATTATGATGTTGTGGTACCAATTCCATTGCATTGGACACGTTATGCATGGCGAGGATTTAATCAAGCACATGAAATTGCGCAGGTTGTTGGTAAGAAAAAAAATGTCCCCTTGCACTGCGTGCTTAAAAGACAAAAACAGACGGTGTATCAATCAAAAATTCCATCTACTATGCGCGTAGATAATGTGAAAAATGCTTTTGTATTGAATAAAAAATACATAGGTATGTATGAAGATAAGCATATTTTATTAATTGATGATTTAATGACGACCGGATCAACGTTGCGTTCAGCAGCAAAAGTGTTACTAGCATTGAAGCCTAAAAAGATTAGCGTGGCGGTTGCGTGTAGAGTAATCTAAAAAAAGAAGGGAACGAAAATATCGTTCCCTTCTTTTTTAGGTATGAATTATTTTTCTGTTAATTGTAGATTTTGTTTTTTTTCAAGATCAAATAATGGAGTATTGTTGGAGCGATTTAATATAGATTGAGTTCTTTTTTGTGCTGCTTCTTTTTCTCCAGCAAGTATATTTTTAGATTTAACAAAATTTTGTTCTGATATATTAGTTGCTTCTTTTCTAATAACTCTATTGAGTATAGCCAATTCAGCCATTGTTGTTTGTATGTGAGCTAAATATTGTAGCTCAGTAAGTATTGCTTTAGTGCTATCATCTGACATTTTTGCAACATTAGTATCAAATGATTGAGCATGCACCATTATAGCAGCTCTAAAAGCTTGAGCTGTTGCATTATATGTTGATTGAGATTGTGCATTGATTTGATCGATTTTTTTCTGTGAATTTTCTGCTTGTTTTTTGAGTTGCTCATGTAAAAATGCAAGAGCTTTTGGTGCAACTTCATCAGACATTCTTACTGGCTTATCGTGGCTTAGTTTTACCAAATTAGTGAAAGATGTTAGATCTTTCGTTTCAATTGCTTGTGCAATAGCCTTATTAAATAGATCCGCAAAATAAGTTGTCCCGATTATTGAAGGATTATTTGCGTTCAAGAAATTAATTGTTGGCTGAATGAAATACCCCATAGATGTTTTAATTTGATCTGCATAGCTTAATACAACTTCTTTTTCTGTAGGTCTTACGGACATAAAGAGTTCTTCAGCCATTGCAATAGGGCTTTCAGGTAAAACAGGTTGTTCTGTTTCAATAGCTTTTTCTACAACAACGGGCGCTGCAGGTGTTTCTATCTTTTTTTCTACAAGATCTTGTAGTACAGGAAGAGTAGAAACCATTTTTTGCAGTTCTGCTTTAGATAGGCTTAATAGTGCAGCAGCAATGTTTTCTATGTTTTTTTGATCTAATGCTTTTGTTTCTTGAACAAGAGTAGTGCTGTCTGCAACAAGCGTTTCAGTTTCTAATGTTGCAGCTGGGTTATCAATAGTTTGAGTTGGTATTCCAACTTCTATAACTATGTTTGGATTATCAATTTCTTGAGATTGTCTATTTTGAGTGAATTGGCTTTTAGCAGTAGTATTCTTTTTTTTCTTACTTCTTTTATGGCTACCACTATTTTTAAGAGGGTATGTTATTGCATCTTGAGGTAGACGAGTTCCCACTGGTATGTTTATAGCAGGGGTTCTTTCTGCGCAGAATAAAAGAGAAGACGGTAAGAGTACAAGAGTTAACAATGATTGAACGAGTAAGATATTTTTTTTCATCGAAAATCCTTTTTTGTATAAGAATATCATAAACGTTAACGAAGATATGGTTATAAATATTATAGTTATAAAAATAATGATGGTTGGATTTTATGGGTGTGATGAACTCCTTTTTTATAAGATTTACTTGTCCTATTCTACTAATGGTTTACAAGAAATGAAAGATCTTTTTGTTAATTGTGTTCGATTATGATTTGCGATTGTAAAATATCAATTCTATGATAGGATAAAAAATCATTACAAAGATATAGTAAAATCTTATCATACAAAGGATAGACGTGAAGAATGCAACACATAAAAATTTATTAATTGGTGGAGTTGTCGCAACAATTTCATTCTTGCCTGGATGCACTGACATGTTCAAAGGAAGTGGTAATCAGGTTGCAACAGAAAATACACGTGCTCAAGAAAAAGCACCAATGACTGGTGAAGTTTTGGTGACTATGAAAGGTGTTCCTGCAATTACTGCCGATAGTTTAGAAAAAGAAAAAGAAAAATTGTTAAAAGCAAATCCTCAATTGAGACAAGCTTTTGCATTTATGGATTCTAAAGAGCTCGATCGTAATATTTTGGAAGGATTAATTCATCAAAAAATAGTTGATGAATATGTTGCTTCTAACAAAATTAATCAATCAGCTGCATATCAAGCAGAGCTAAAAGATTTATATGAATCCATGGAACGTATGCTTAATTCCAAATATTTTAGTGAACGTAAATCAGTAAATGTTCCGGAATCTGAAGTAAAAGCATTCTATGAAGAAAATAAAGATAAAATACAAGGGCTAACTATTTCCCAAGGTGGAATCGCTACAACAGGTATTGAATTTGCTGATGGAGCAGCAGCACGCGCATTTGCAGCTCGCGCAAAAACAGCCCCAGGTGGATTTAAGAAAGTAGCGCAAGATGATGGTCTTACTCCAAAAATTAAAGACTTCAAATTAGTTAACAGCCAAAGCATTGGTCTTGATGAACAATTGCGCGATAAAATTGTTGCCATTAAAACAGTGCCAAGTGTTGATGTGTTAGATGTTAATGGAACATTCTGGGTTGTTAATGCTACGGCAAAAGAAGAGCCGAAGTATATTCCTTATGAACAAATCAAAGATCGCTTAAAAGAACAACTTGAGCAAAATAAACGTGTTGAAATTTTTGGCAAAGAAATAGAAGCATTGAAAAAAGAATATGATGTTCAAGTGAATGACAATTTCTTTAAACAAGATGCGCAAGCAGGAGCAAATAGCCAAGCGTTTGCAAATCCCGCTGCAGCAGACCAAATGCCGGCAAAAGAGCAGCGATTGGCGTAAGCTATAAAATAAAAGCTAACAATAAAAAAGAGGAGCTCAGCTCCTCTTTTTTATTGCACTTATCCGCCCTATGCGAGCAAAAGAGTCTCTCTCCTAAATTGCTTATTCATTAGAGGTAATAAATGCGCTATACTTTGAAAAACATTTGAACAGTCTTAAGGAGTAAAAGAGTATGAAAATGCACATATTATTATCGTGTTTATTAGTATCAGTTATTATGATGGCCCAAGAGACCAATGATAGTAATATCGATACATCAAATCTTGTTTTACTTGATGAAATAGAAGTTATTGTATACGGATCAGACGTAGAAATTATCACAAAATCGGATCTTGATCGCCCAGCGCTTGGCGGTGGTTTTCGAAAAAAAGAAGAGATAGTTTTTGAACGAGAAGTTTTACTTGATGCAAAAAAACATAATTTACCACAAGATGATGAAGCGGTTGATGCATATCTTGCACAAATTCAACGTGAACATAATTTATCACAAGAAGAATTGGAACAAATCTTTACTTCTTCAGGATATACTATTGAAGAAGGCCGAGAGCAATTGCAAATGATGCAAACGGTCAACACAATGTTAGATATAAAAATACGATCTAATTTAATTGTCCCGCGCAGAGAAGTTGAAGAATATTACAAAAATAATCCTGTTGTTATAGAGGCAACGTATACCTTAGAGCGTGCGTTTGTACCACAATCTGAGAAAATCACCTCTGCTCAACAATATAAAGTTTTAGCAAGTTATGCAGAAAAAGGAAGAGGTGTTACTGGTATCAAATGGAGCGAACCATTTATCATTCAGCATGCTGATGTAGCAGAAAATAAGCAATTCATTTATGCCATGGAAGTTGGTGAAATTTCATCTCCTCATTTGGTTAACGGCGGATTTGAATTATTTAGATTGGTAGATAAAACACCAGAGCATCTCAAAAGTTTAGAAGATTCATATCGTGAAATTGTGGAGATTTTACGCCGACCAAAATATGAAGAATTAATGGAAAAATATCGCGAACAGCTTTCCAAGAATTGTTCGGTTGTTTATTTTTAGCTTAATATATAGATTACTTATTATTTTTAATTTTTTTATAAAAAATTTTAAATTAAGACTTATATAGTTAGAATATTTTCACAATATATTTATTAACACCCTACTGTAAATTTATTTATCTTGATAAAGTAATCATTTATGGCAGGGTGTTAATCATTATTATACTGCTGTTTTAAAATCTGTTCTTTCAAATCAAAAAAACATATATATGTTAACTTCTTTTCTTTTTTGGATACATATATTCTTGTAGATCTAGGTATTCTTTTACGGCTTTTTCTATAGAATCTTTTTTTATAACTTTATTGGCAGAATCAGGAGTCTGATTGGCTTGTGCTTGATATGTCAAGATAGATAATTGCTCCAAGGTACGGCCTGAACATGAACCAATTTTTGCTAATTGTGTAAACAAAAAATCGTCAGTTATTTCTGGATGAAGCTTTAGATCGTCTCTTGAAAGATGTTTTACGAATATATTTTTTCTATCTAGGAGTTTGTTTATTGGCTCAAATTTTACACAATTCTTAAATATTTTATACCTAGCGGTATCTGACATTTTAGTTGAGTTAGGCAAGATGCCAATGAAAAATAAATTTTGATTGTTTTTTTCTCTCTCAAGGAAATCCCATAGAATTTCAGATGTCTCAGCAGTATCATGATATTTGCTATCAGTGTGTTGTAAAAAAAGATCTAAATCATCAATAATGATGAGCGTTGGTTGATTTGATGATGCTGCTTTTTCAAGCGTGTTTTCTAAGCGCATTCCTGTTACATGTCGATATGATCCAAGCAATTGACAGCTTGATACTCGTATAAAATGCCAGCCTTTTTGGGACATTTTATGCGCAATTGCTTCCGACATTGTTGTTTTTCCAGTTCCTGTATCGCCTACAAAAAATATATATCTAGGATTATCATGAGAATTGTCAGGATCTTCTAATTGTTTTACAATGTTTTGTGCTTTTTTGGGAGAATGTTCAAATACCATTTCTATTTCAGCAACATGGCTTTCACTGAAAACTTCAGTTTTTTTAGGTTTTTCTGATTCCTGTTTTAATTCGTTTTTAATTTGTTCTCTCATATCTTCAGATAGTTCTGCTAAATTAAGCGGTTCCATTTTGAGTTTATGCGTCTTGGGTTTCATTGAAAATTGAGCTGAAACTAAAACATTAGAAAGAAATAGTAGTGAGAAGAAAATTTTAGAAATAGATAACATGATGAGATCTCCTTTTTAAACAGCAGTTGATTTTATTGGCTTGATTGTAATGTTTTTTATAGGTTTAGCAAGTGTTTACTGAGATCATCTATTTAGCTCTGTTCTTCTTGTTGATCAAGATGATCTTGCCAAAGAATAAGAGCTTTTTCTATCAGGTTTTCACGCTTATCATTCAGTTCTGGTTTTGTGGTAAAGTAATTGCCCAAAACTTCAGAAAGATCCATATTCACTTTTAGTGCGCAACCACGTTTTTCACGTACAGGTAAACTGTGTATTGGAATAACGCCGATAAGATCAAGTGCATCTTGGCATGCAAGTTCTATTGTTTTTAATTCAACCAAGTCTTTTTTGCCAGCAGGTACGTGATACATAATTTTAACGATAGCATCACGAAGATCATATTTTTTTATTTCATCGATAATTTGATTGGTTTGAGGTATTCCCGAAACAAGCTGTACCTCAATTTGAATAAAAGGACGAGTGGGTACAGGAATAAATTCGTACGATGCTTTTCCTTTTTCAGGAATGCTGACCAAACAAAATCCTTTTTCCTCTTTACGTTCGCCAAAATCAATTCGTTCAATTGATCCTGAATAAACAACTGCTGGATATCCACCAGCATTAAGATTTTGGTGCCGATGCAAATGACCTAATGCAACATAATCAAATGGTTTTAACGCTAATTGCGATGGCATAAGCATCGGATCATTGCCATAAATAGCTCGTTTTTCTGAACCTGAAAATATTCCGGTGCTGACGGTAATATGGCTTGCAAGAACAGCAGGAATTGTTTGATCAATTTTTTGTGCGTAATCGCTGATAATATGAGCAACTGCCTTTGAAATATATTCTGTTAGCTGGGTATTTGATTTATCCAGATGTTTATCAGCAATAGCGATAGTATTGCGCGTTGGCCAAGGAACGCCAACGATAGTGATAGGACCATTTTTTGTGTTGAGTACAATAGAACCTGGTTTTGAAAAGACATGAAAACCTTCAAGTGGTATTTCGCCGAGCATATCAAGTGCATGAGCTTTACCAAAGCTGAGTGGATGATCATGATTTCCTATGACAATAACAATAGGAATGCCTGCTTTATACAAACGTAAAAAACATTTAAACAACAACTTTTGCTGTGTTTGACTTGGATTATGTGTTTTATACGCATCACCTGAAAATAAAAAGAAATCGACTGATTCTTTTATTGCAACATCAATACAGCTATTGAGTGCTTTTTCAAAATCAAGAAGGCGTGTATGTATTCCTGTTTTGGCATCAATTCTTCCATAATTTTCCATGCCAAAGTGAATGTCTGCAGTATGAATAAATTTTATCATTAGATCACTTTCGAAACTACAGTTCTTATTATAAAACTAATTCCAGCCGCGCTCATCCTGAACTTGTTGAAGGATAAGCGCGTGATTAAGACTGATTAGGGGGTAGTATCGAAAAAAGTCTATTGCTCATCAGTGTGGTTATCTGGATGAATTAATCGTGCGCCAATGAATGAAAACTCATCAGACTCAGTTTTTTCAGCAGCTTTGTGCGATATTGTTTTATTTTTTAATTTTGTTGCATAATCAGCTTTATTGATTTGATGAGATCGCGCAATTGCTAGTGCATTATCAGCAACATCGTAGGTGATTGTTGAGCCTGCTGCAGTGAATGCATTGTTACCAATGGTAATAGGTGCAACAAGAGTATTATTACTTCCGATAAATGCATTATCTTCAATAATTGTTTTATGTTTGTTGGTGCCATCATAATTACACGTAATTGTTCCTGCTCCGATATTCACGTGAGATCCAATAGTTGCATCACCAATATACGCAAGATGTTTTGCTTTTGAATGAGCATCAACAGTGCTATTTTTTACTTCAACAAAATTACCAATTGCGCTGTTTTGACCTATCGTTGTTTGTGATCGTAGATGGGCAAAAGGGCCAACTTGTGCGTGTGATTGTATAAAAGAGTTTTTGATAACGCAATGAGAGTGAACTATTACATTATCTTCTACTATGACGTTATCTAATGATGAATGTTCATTGACAATGGAATTTCTTCCAATAATAGTGTTTCCTTTCAGATACACATATCCACCAATGAAAGAACCGGCGCCAATAACAACCTCTAAATCAATGTGTGTTTGTTGAGGAAACGAAAAACGCACACCATTATCCATCCAATAATTAATAAGTTTACGGCGTTGTATTTCTTCAACTTTATATAATTCTTGAAATGTATTGATGCCACGAATGGTATCAAAAGGTGCTTGTAAGGTGGCAACAGTAAGATTGTTTTCACTTGCTATTTTAACCAGATCAGTAATGTAAAATTCTTTACTTGCATTGTTATCATTTAATGTTGCAATGTAATTTTCTAGAAAATCTTTTTTAATCAGATAAATACCAGCATTAATGCAACAATGTTTGCTGATGTCACCAGTAAAATCTTTTGCTTCAACGATGGCAATACGATTATCTTCTTTTACAATTCTACCGTATCCTTTTCCTGTTTCATCAGTGCAACATGATCTGACAAAGCTAATAGCAGCATTATTTTTTATATGTTCTTCATAAAGCATGGTAATGATGTCTGCAGTGATAAGGGGAACATCAGCATTAAGTACAAGAATATGATTTTTTTTCCATGATGCTTTGGTGCATGCAAGGGCATGTCCGGTGCCTTCTTGTTTTTCTTGTACAACAAATTCGATAGTTTCAGTGTGTTGTTTTGCAATAAGATTTCTGACTATTTCCTGTTGATATCCTACAACGATGGTAGTTGCTATATTAAGTTGTGCAAGCAATTTAGTTGGATAAAGAATCATTGCTTGACCACAAATTGCTTCGGCAAGTTTTGTTGTATCGGTGTTAAAACGAGTTGATTTTCCCGCAGCTAAAATAATTGCTTGAACATTATTATTCATATCATTTTTCTCGATTAATAGCATTAATCACTAACGTATTTATTATGTAATTTTGGCATTAGTGTATCATGAAATTTCAAAATTTTCATACATCTTTACTATTCAAGAAATTATAGTACAGTTATTGCTTAATTTTGGGTTAACTTACAAAAAGGAAAGCACGATGAAGCACATAACATTTTTATTATGTTGCATGATAATAATGAATATGAATGCAATGCTAATTCAATCTTTGCCTAAAGAACTAATGTTAATTCAATCTTTTCCTGAAGAAATAAATACTAGAGTTGTTCAAGATATTCCACTATCACCATGGCTTGAAACATTAGAGGAAGTTAATGATGTTATGAAATGCCTGGCTCGCCTAAATAATTCCTGGCGTTCATATATTAATGATTCAAAAAATACACTTTCTTTAATCAAAGAACTTTCAAAAAGATTTGGTGTATCTGATATTGAAGTGGCAGGGAAACTATCTATAAAAGATGCACAATCGCGTTATGCTATCCAAACTAGTGTCTTTGCTGTTTGGGAGAGATCAGATGAAACAATCATTCATAGGCATTTGGATAGACTAGCTTCGAAACTAGATTTAAATTTTACTTATTCAGGTGATTTTTGCGAAGAATCTACCTTGTTAATCTCCGCAGTTTATTCATCAAAAATTGCTATAGCAAAATGGTTAATACAAAAAGGCGTCGATATTAATAAATGTAATGAATGTAATGAAAGGAAGCTAAATCCTGTTATGGCAGCACTCATTCGTTGTCCAGAAAACATGATCAGTTTGTTATTTAATCAGCCATCATTGGATTGTAATAGTGTTGATGGTTATGGTAATACCTTATTGCATTATTGTATTCATAGTCCTCATTGCTCATCTCAATGTGGTAATCAAAAATTTGAGATAATGGTTCCAATAATCAAAAAATTACTTGAAAAAGGCATTGATCGTAATGCAGTGGACAATGATGGAAAAACAGCTTTAGATATTGCCAACTCTTATACATTCAAATATGAACCATTTTTGAAAATTTTAAATTCTAAACAGAACTCATAAAAAGGTGATTCGCAAGGAATGGCATGAAAAAAATAATAATCTTATTATGTTGCATGATAATAATGCATATCAATGCAATGATGAATCCAGAGATATCCGAAAAAAACAAAATAAAACTTACAGAATTACCTCAAGAAATCAAGATTATGATTGTTAATGATGTTATTTTGTCTCCGTCGCTGCAAACACCAGAAGAAGTTAATGATGTTATGAAATCTTTGGCCCGCGTAAATGAATCATGGAAGAAATTTATTACCAATTCAGAAAATACACTTTCTTTAATCAAAGGCCTTTCGGGTAGATTCGGTCTATCTAATATGGAAATAACAAAAAAATTATCTATAAAAAAGGCACGATCACGTTATACAATACAAACAGCAGCGTTGTGTGGTTGGAATAAAGACAATGCTCCTTTTATCTACGACAACTTAGATAGGTTGTTTAAAGATGGGCTTGATCTCAATTTTACTTATGATGATGATTGTACGCTGTTATTAAAACCTGCTTTTGCGAATGAACGAGAGCATACAGGACATGCTCCTTGTGATCTCTTTTATGACGGGTATTTCAAGGTCAGTAAGTGGTTAATTGATCATGGAGCAGATATTAATGTAATCACCAAAGATGGAAAAAGTGCATCAATATTGATTTTTTCCATTTTTAATAAACCGCTTATTGAATTGTTTTTAAATCATCCAAAATTTAAGATCCATTATCAAGATAATGAAGGGAACACGGTATTACATTGTTGTTTTCAGCAAAGACTTAGGTATGGCCACATTTATGGTGATAATTTTAGTTTAGAATTACATGACAATATTTATTCTGTGGTAGAAAAATTAATAGGAATGGGAGCAGATCCTCGTCTGTGTAATAAGCGAGGAAAAACTTCTTTTGATCTTGCAAAAGAAACGGGCTATGAACCGTTTTTGAAAATTTTAGATTCTCACTATAATTCGTAAAAATTGGATTCATGATTTTTAATTTTTCTGCATGTGTCCTGTACTTTCAAAAAAGCGAAAATACGCTATGATATACAGAACAAGAATTCTCAACAATGTTTGCCCCAACTTTCTGATTCTGCAATTGGGGTCCCCGCGCGGAGAGTAGCGTAGTGTGGGGTATAATTAGGGTAGTTCAATGTCGAAAAAATGCTTTCTTATAATAATTCTTTTGTGTGTAACACAAATAAATCGTGCAGAAATATACGATAATAGATTTATTCCTTTATTTGCGCCACAGCAATTTTTTGTTGAAGATTTACCATCTTCATATGAATGTAGTTTTCAAGCAATAACGGCGAGTCAAGCTTTTGCGCGTGATGAAAAAGTTGTTGGTATTCCAGAATTGTTTGGAATATTTGATTTAAATACGCTTGCCACTTCTTTGCTTGAAATTACCGGAGAAAGTCCATTGCGTTCTGATTTGCTTGGAAGGGAACTTCCTTTTGCCGTTAATGGACGTATTCAAGGAGAAGGTTTTTTTATGCGATATTACCAAAGCCTAGGTAAACATTTTGCATTTGGAGCTAATCTCTTATTCCTTAAAACAAATTCACGTCAGACTTTTGAATTGGATCGAGAAAAAGCAAGAAATTTAAGACCTGGTGATATTGCAGAAATTAATCAGGCCCGGCGTGTAGCATTCCAAGAAATTGGTATTGTTGAAAATGATGCACCACAACATGGCATTGGTGATATCGATATTTTCATTCGTGGTGGCAGTACATGGGATTATGTATTAAAATGTCGTAAAATTTGGGCTGGATTATCGCTTGGTGGATATATTCCAACCGGTGTCAAAACAGAGATTTGCAATGCAGCATCAATACCTTATGGTGGCAATGGTTTTGGTGGAATATACGTGAAAGGTGATGCGCTTTTTGAGTTAAAAGAGGATATTAAAGTTGGATTTTTGTTACAAGTTAGTAAGCGATTTGCGCGTACAACCTGTGTTCGTATGCCAATGGTTGCAAGTGAACCATATATTTTTGGACCAATTATTGGTAATGCTCATATTAATCCCGGTCCAACATTAGCATTTTCGCCCTATTTTATTTTAGAAAACTTACGAGCTGGTCTTGGTGCTGGAGTACATTATACGCTTACATCACATTGGAAAGATTCATGGTGTGATGCGCGTAAAAATCCTCAGTTTCCGGTAGATCTATCACAAGTGATGAGAACATCCAAGTGGGGATCAGATTATTTTACCGTTGATGTTTTTTATGATTTTGGCAGACAAGCAACTAAACATGTTATAGATCCTATTGTTTTTTTCAGATGGGATGTTCCAGCAATGCTTTTTGTTTCTCACAATGTTGCTACAACACATAAAATATCACTGGGCGTTGAAATAGCTTACTAATTTGATAAAAATGAATTCAAAATGAAATGCCTATTGAAGTGTATAGAATAATTTTAGAATTTTTACGGAAAATATAAATAAATCTGTTTATTGATAGGTTAAGGTATGAAATTTACCCCGGCGAGAAAATTATTTAATTTTTTTTCAAATGATATAGCAATTGATTTAGGAACAGCAAATACGGTGATTTATGTTCGTGGCAAAGGAATTGTTTTAAATGAACCATCTGTTGTTGCGATACGTTTACATACTAAGAATGTTTTAGCTGCGGGTATGCGTGCAAAAGAAATGCTTGGAAAAACACCGGAAAATATTGTTGCAAGTAGGCCAATGCGCGATGGCGTTATTGCAGATTATGAGTTAACAGAAAGCATGCTCCGTTATTTTATTGCTGCAGTGCATGATGGTCGCAGTTCATTTTTTAGAGCACGTCCACGCATGATTATTGGTGTTCCTTCTGGTATTACTCAGGTTGAACGCCGAGCAATTGAAGAATCTGCTAAAGAAGCAGGAGCTCGTATGGTGCGTACTATTATGGAACCAATGGCGGCAGCAATTGGAGCAGGCCTTCCAGTACAAGAACCATCTGGTAACATGATTGTTGATATTGGTGGTGGAACCACTGAAGTTGCTATTATTTCTCTCAAGTCAATAGTATTTTGCCGATCAGTGCGTGTTGGCGGTGATGAAATGGATGTTGCGATTGTTCAATATGTTAAACGCAAATACAATCTTTTGATTGGTGAACGTACCGCTGAACAAGTAAAAATGGAAATTGGTTGTGCGTTGCTTGAAGGTGATTTTCACAAAAAGAGCATAGCAGTAAAAGGAAGAGATTTAGTAACTGGTGTACCAAAAACGGTAGTTCTTTCTGCTCCTGAGGTAAATGAAGCATTGCTTGAAACTATTGCAAGCATCATTGAAGCTGTGCGGGTGGTATTGGAAAACACTCCACCAGAATTATCATCTGATTTGGTGGTGAGTGGTATTACAATGGCAGGAGGAGGATCATTGCTTCGTGGTCTTGATAAACTTATTTCAAAAGAAACAGGTTTGCCGGTGCATGTTGCAGAAGATCCGCTTTTTTGTGTAGTAAAAGGTGCAGGTAAAGTTGTAGAAGATTTAGATTTCTTTGAAGATGCATTGATGTAAAAGTATATGCTACGATTATTTGTCCTTTTGTCTGCTACTTTTTTGGCCGCGCAAGCCAACCAAGTGATTATGCTTATGGGGCCATCATGTGCGGGGAAATCAACACTTTCTACCTATTTATGTGAGCACTTGCAATCTAAAGATGAAAAGTGGGAAGTTGTTGATTTTGATGAAGTTGAATACAACATAGATCGGTTGCTGCAAGCAACCGATGACCTTTTGAAGAAAGGTACTAACGTAATTATTGACACAAATACTTACGAAGATGGTATTGAAAAAAGATTAAGAAGTAATGTAAAAATCACTAAAATTATTGTTACAGCTCCTTTAAAAATATTGCTTCAACGAGATGAAAGAAGAACGCAACGTCTTAATCGTGATAAAAAACAAGCTTTTTGGGGTAAATATTTTGTTATTGAATCTTACAAAAGAAGTCTTATATGGTCTTGTGATTTAACCATCAATTCGAGTGAACTATCTATTATTCAAGCTTGTGAGGTAATCTTGAAACATATCCCATAATAAATGGAGCTGATATGTGTATAAAGAACATTACCTATCTTTTCCTATTTTCCGTATATTGTTTGCCATTGCATATGATAGCAATGATGAACAAATTAAAATTGCGTCATGCTCGTTCAGGTGACACAAGAAAACTTTTAAATAAAAAAGAAAATCCTTTAATTACTTTTTTTTCGACATCAGAACAGCCTCTTATAGATTCGATATTGATTAAAAGTGAAGCAGTAGAGCTTAAAGAAGTAGCTCGAGAGTTTCATTCAATTGCTCAAGCACTCGCTCGCACCAATTTATTTTTTAATAGATTTATTAATGATGATCAACGAACGTTATATTGGATCAAGCAAATTTCACAACGATGTAATGTTTCACATTTTGAAGTTGCTCAGAGATTGTGCACAAAGGCTGCAAGAAATCGTTTTGCTCTGCAAGGTACAACATTATATGGTATTCGTTATTATAATTGTGGATTGTGGAACCACGAATCATGTACAAAAATGCCTTTTGATTTTAGTGTGCTTTATACAGGTGGATTAGATCTTGATTTTACTTATAATGAAAATCAAACAACGCTTTTAATAGAAGCGGTTAACCGTTATAACTGTCCTATGCCATTGGAATGGCTTCTTGATAAAGGTGCAAACATTAATAAATGTAATGTAAAAAAACAAAATGCGGCGATGCTCATGTTTAAAAATCACCGTCAATATATGATAGAATTTCTTTTAGAATATCCTAAATTAAACATCAATGTTAATCATCAAGATATAGAAGAAAATACGTTACTTCACTATTGCATTGAAGAAATAAAAGAGCGAAATAGACCATATGATCGTGATAGAATGATGAATCTTGCCTTAGTGCGAATACAACAATTACTTAATAAAGGCGCAAATCCTGTTATTAAAAATAAAAAAGGACAAACGCCATTAGAATTAGGTTTATCTGCAAATGATCTTGGCAGTGAATATATCTCACAGATAGATTATCCTCATATCATTAATCTATTACAAGAAGCGGAAAAAAGCTGGCAGAACATTTTATCGTGAGATGATTAATTTATTTGTTAATGATATCCCATATTTTCAAAAAATCTTCCATGCTCATTTCTTGTGCGCGCAATGCTAATGTTGCATCATCAATTTTATCCATTGCATAATGCGTATGAGATAGATTGTTTTTTAAGGTCCGGCGTGGTTGCTTAAAGCAATGTTTAATGAACTTCCAAAATTTTTCTTCATGAGGAATTTCGGTAACTTGCGCATGTGGTTTGAAATAAATGAGCCGAGAAAAAACTTTAGGAGCAGGGTGAAAAGATGTTGGTGGAACTTTATCTAATAGTTTCCATTCAAAATAGTGTTGAAAAAAGAGTGATGGATATCCATATCCTCGGCCTCTTTTTTTTACTATTTTTTGAGCAACTTCTTCTTGTATCATCACAACACCTTCTTTAAGAAGGTGCCGATATTCTTGAAAACGATGCAAAATGGGAAAGGTTACTTGGTACGGTAAATTTGCAAGAACAGTCCATGGTTTATGCTCTTCTAACTCTGCTGGCAAATCTATATCAAGAAAATTATCAAGAATCACTTTCATGCGTTCATCTTTAAATGTTTCTTGTACGTAGTTTGCCCAATCAGGATCAATTTCAAAAATGGTAAGACGAGCGGCAGGAGTTGCTAAAATGTGTTTCGTTAAAAAACCGTCTCCACAACCGATTTCAAAAATTGATGTTGTTGATTTTATGTCTACCGCAAAAATCATGTTGTGTACAATTCGTACATCACGTAAAAAATGCTGACCAAATTGTTTTTTTAAAGGAATGCCTTGTGAATATGCCATTGGATGTAGAGTTTCGTTTTATTCTGAATTGTTTAATTGCTTACTGTTGTTAAATCACGTTTGCGCATGCGGCGATTACGTTTATATGATCCACTGCGCGATTTACGATCATCATATATTTTATAGTATTCTTTTGCCTTTTCAAATGCAGATTCCACGTGATTGTGGTATTCATCTTCAAATGAGCTATCAATGGCAACTTTATGTGCAATTGCGTTTAACTCATTCAATTGTTCATGCGATAAAAAGGGGAATACTTGGGTAAAATTATTCTTTTTACGTTGTTTTATAATCATTGTTTCAAACTCTGGTCGTATATCAACAACGATTGGATAAGGCGTAATAAGATCTTTTTGCACTTGACGAATACAATGTAAAATATAAGGAATAGCAACAAATGCAGGTAATGGATGCATTACAAAGCTTTCACGATAATGCTTTGGTGACCAACCAAAAAACCAAAATTCAAGATGTCCAGGAGAAATATCGCGTAATAAACGTGATTTTCCTGAAACAATGCCAGAATTAGTATAATCAACCATTGCAGCACGCCGTGCTGGATTATTCCGTTTTGTGTGGGCACTACGAGTGAATTTCATATCGATTTGCATTAATTTTTTTGGAACTCTAAAATTGTTACTATTTCTGAAGTAACGACGTGAAAACACGCGATTAAATGAGAAAAAATCAATACGCTGAATTCGATCAGTTTGCGAGAAGAAATGATATATTTTTTTAAATATTGGATCATTTGATAAATAATCAGTTTCCGTTTGTATTGGTACACCCACAAGAACCAATTCATCAATAGATAGTTTTGATTGAGGATCAGTATTCTGGCGTGCTGCGGCAATGTTAAGACATACGTTTCCGCCATGACTATATCCAATAAGACGTACTTTAGGGTATATATCCTTGCTCCAGTAATTTTGCTCTAGTTCTGCTGTAAGTTCTTTGAGAAGCTTAATTGAATCATTATATCGTGTTGATGGGCTTAAAAGCCCTGACCAGCCGAATGTATAATAATTATTTTTGGTATGAGGAGAAACGAGCTTGGTTACGTCATCATAAATATGCGCGATAGCGCTTGCAGCATGACCAGGTTCTAAATCATTTATATCGATTTTTTTGAGTCCAAATTCTTGCATTGCCTGATTAAGATAAAAATAAGGGTCTAGGCGCATGTATTCAACTGTTTTTGAATATATAGTATCTTTAACATCATCACGCACAAAACGCATTACGTTGGATGCTGTTAAATGAGGTTGAATACTCATGATTCCATGGACAAATACCGTTACCCATGTTTCATCACTTTTTTCTATTGTTTGGAATGGTTGAGGATCATTTTCTAAAGTAGCATAAAAATCTTTCGATTTTTTGCGCTTTTTAGCCGCTTCTAGAGAGATATTACTCACTAAAAGCATGAGCGTACAAAAGAGATAAAAAAGAGTTTTTACCCATCCATTGTTGTTTTTCATTCATGATTCCTATAAAAAACTGCCTTTCAAGGCACTAAGTATAGCAAAAAATGCTTAATCTAAGAACCTTTTCTATGATCCTCGCATTGTTTTGCCAATATTCCATTGTCCAATATTATTATATCATAAATTTTATAAAATATTCAAATAGATTATATCGACTTAAAAAAGGCCCTATAATAAAGGATTTTTGGTTTTTTGAAGAGCAAATAGCATATGATCTGGATAATTGCTGGAGAATTTTTGGATACTATAGTCAGGATTATTAAGATACTGTAGCGGCTAATGCTACAGCTATAATAAAGGAGGTTGAGGATGTTATTTAAACGAATGCATGAAAGCGTCGTATTATCGTGGAAATTTCTGCGTGTTTTTTTTCAACTTGTTCGTGGTGCATGGTATGTTTCAAAGCTGCAGCACCCCATTATTTCTATTTTTGGTAGTGCAAAGACACCACAATCAGATCAATATGCCCATGAAGCCAATAAAATAGCAGCTTTATTTGTTGAAAAAGGCATTTCTATTTTAACAGGAGGTGGTCCAGGAATCATGGAAGCAGCCAATTGTGGAGCTGTTTTAAAAGGGGGAGATAATGGAAAAACAACCAGTATTGGTATTAGTGTGCGTGGTTTGGAGGATAAAAATCCCTGCGTGCAGGAATATTTTGAACTCGATCATTTTTTTGCACGTAAATGGTTATTAACCAATTATTCAAGTGGTTTTGTATTTTTTCCTGGCGGTTTTGGAACATTAGATGAGCTTTCTGATGTGCTTGTATTGATCCAGACCAAACAAATGAAGCAAGTTCCTATTGTTCTTATTGGCAAAGAATATTGGCAGCCATTTATGGATTGGATTAATAATGAAATGGTAGAACATAATCTTATTAAGCCAGAACATCTTAAGTTATTTAGTATGACTGATGATCCAGAACAGGCATTTTGTTTTGTTTTGGGCAAGTGTAAGATTGAGTAAGTTATTGTGTAGCATTTTTTTTTGCTATTGCTTGCTCAAGTATTTCAGCAAACTGAGGGTATCGATCTTGTTTTTTACAAGCTAATAAAAGTGGTGAATAGTTATCTTTGCTTTTTAATTCAGGATCAGCGCCTTTATCAAGTAAGATTTTCATTCCTTGTTTTATGTTTTCTATATCATGTTCAGAATTACAGTCGTAAATTAACTGCATCATAAGATTAATAAGAGGTGTTAGTGCACGTGAGCCATTTTTTTTATTAGGCTCAATTTTTTTATGCTTGAGTAAAAAAGGTATAAGATATGGATGGCTTCTGAATACTATGCTATGAGCAGAAAAACCATTTGTATCCTCTATATGCAAATCAGCTCCATTAAGTATAAGGTATTTTGCAATACTAGGCTCAGGGTTACTAGGATTCAATGCTATCATTATACCGGTATCACAGTTATGAGCATAAGAAAAATTGAAATCGACATTATCTTGTTTTAATTTTTGGAATCTTTGTTTAAGTACCTTATTATCATCATTATAAGGATGTGCAAAACGTTTGCAATATGATTGAAATGTCTTCTGAAGATATAATCGTTTGCGAGCCGATTTGATAGATAATGCTTCGGCAACAGTCTCGTTAGAGCAAGCAAATCTGGTAGATAGTTTCTTTATGATAAACAAACAGGTTGAAGAATCATTAAATGATTTTTCTAATGTTCGATTTGCTTGAGTAAATGCGCTGATTAATTGTCCTGCATCATTAAGAGATTTTGTTCCATACAGGCATAAATGGTGAGCTATATCTGTGGAAAAAGATTGCTCCATTTCCATCGCATTGAGCAGTGATAAAGAAAAAGATAAAATTAATATAAGTTTTTGTTTCATTAAACTTTCTCAAGGTAGATTTTTGTGGGTTTTATTTTCAGGACAATTATACCATAAAAATGTATATTTTGCTCTATATAAAATGGAGCAAATTGGTATATTTATATAAAGAGCTATAACCCCATTCTCTATAATAAATTTTTCTATACCATGGAGTTTACGTATGAAAATGATAATAAATTCTTTTAAAGCAGCGTCATATGCAGCTATTTTTAAGATTTCAGGCTTTGTTAAAATTAGTTTTTTGCTTGGTTCGCACATGATCTGGTTTTCTGGAGTAAATAGTATTTTACCTTTATCAGGAGCATTTGGCGGTGTATTTGGTGCTGGATTAGTATTCTTTGTGCGGCAATTAGTGCATATTTTTTGCTTTAAAACCCTTTCTTTGAGCTTTTTGGCATTATGTGTTCCAGGATTTTGCGCTTCTTTATACTGGGCATCTAACCACTTTTTAGTTCGTTTATTACTTCCGCTTTTGTGTATGGCATTATTTATCGCACATCCTGTTGGTGGGCAGTCATTTTTTTACTCCTTATATTGGCTTATACCGGTTATTTTATATTTTGTTCCTCGTCGATCACTATTTCTAACAGCCTTGGGAAGTACTTTTACCGCTCATGCGGTCGGTTCTGTAATTTGGTGCTATACTGTTCCAATGACTGTTGGTATGTGGATGGCCCTAATGCCAATTGTAGCTCTTGAAAGAACATTATTTGCTCTTGGTATGGTTGTTGCGCATTATGCATTATCAACTATATTTGAGGCGATAGATTTGGTTGATGCAAAGCTTATTTCAGCTCAGAATCAGGCAGCTATCTGCAACAATAAATAAGAATGAAAAAAAATCTATCTTCTATGGGGTCCCCATACGAAACGGTTGTGTAGTATGGGGCTTAAACACCTTGCATGTATCATGGATGGCAATCGCAGATGGGCTACCCGCCAAAGTTTCGCGAAATTATTGGGCCATAAAAAAGGAATCGAAACAATACAAATTGTTATCGATTTTTGTCTTGCAAAAAAAATATCATATCTTTCTTTATATGCCTATTCTATTGAAAATTTACACAATCGATCAGCAGAGGAACAGTATTATCTTTTTGAGCAATTAGCCTGGCAAGCGCTTGCGGATATTGATACATTTAAGAAAAAAAACGTACACGTACGATTTATCGGAGACCGAAAGCTTTTTCCAAAGAGTATGCAAACTATATCAGAAAAAGCTGAGTCGGAAACAGCTCATTGTACTGCGTTGCAGGTAAGCCTTTTATTCTGTTATGGTGGACGGCAAGAAATTGTTGATGCAGCAAAGCGTATTGCGCAAGCTGTTGCACAAGGGGCATTAAAAATAGATGACATTACTACGCAATTGTTTGAAGATAATTTGTGGGTTTCTGGTGTGCCATCGCCGGATTTAATTATTCGTACGGGTGGTCAGCAAAGATTAAGCAATTTTTTATTGTATCAAGCAGCATATAGTGAACTTTATTTTCTTGATTGTATGTGGCCGGATATTTCCGAAAAAGAATTAGAATTGGCACTCACCTATTATGACGAGTGCCAAAAAAATTTTGGAAAATGAAAAGTTTATTTTTCTAGCTTTGCTATTGCTTGCTCAATGGCAAAGATTAAACCATTATCAGTTGTAAATTCCTTTGCAATTTCTAGCGCAGATTTTCCTTCTGTATCGGTAGCCAATGGATTTGCTCCTGATTCAATAAGAGCGCGGGCTAAATCATAACTACCATAATAAATAGCGATAATTAATGCAGGCCCTTCATTTTTATAGACATAGTTTAAATCAGCGCCATAATTTAGCAATCTTCTAAGAGATCGTACAACAACATCAGGACTCATCTCCTTTGCCTTCATGCATAAATAACGAAGATCTTTTCTTAATTCTGATTGGAATGTAAGAGTTTCTTTAGCACATTGTGTTTGCAATGCTGACCAAACTTTTTCATTAGTGGTATTAAATTTATGAGCAAGATATTTTGTTAATTCTGAGCAAAATCCTGGGTCATTTATTAATTGATTGAGACCTCTATTCACTTGAGCAAGAGAATTTATCGTTTGAGCAGCAGCTTCCAGTGATTGAGCTGTTCCATAAATACTCAATAACAAAATGATTTGACCTTGATCTGCTTTTGTCAATTGCTCGAAGGGATTAGGATCGTTGGTAACAGTTAATTGGCTTCCAGCATTGGCTGTAGATCTGGTTCCTGTTAACATCTGACCGGCTCTCGTTACCCAGCGTCCAATCCGCTTGGCTCCAGGTAGGTCCATTGCTTGTAGGGTTGTCAATGTTGCTAAAAATAACACTGCTGAAAAAAATATATTGATACGTGATTTCATATTATTTT
The DNA here is from genome assembly GCA_039809905.1 of Candidatus Babelota bacterium. Classification (GTDB taxonomy): domain Bacteria; phylum Babelota; class Babeliae; order Babelales; family Vermiphilaceae; genus SOIL31. Next base: position 881,360 of record JBDHVY010000001.1, read on the forward strand.
CCTTTTTGTTATATATATTTATATTATACACTGCTGTTTTACATAAAAGCAGATATATCACTTTGTGCTATATTTGTTTTTTATTGCTTCTTTAATTAATTGTATTGCTTGTGGATTATTATATTCGGTTGCCCATTTCAAAGGTGTTATATTTTTTTTATTGGCTTGTTCGGGATTAGCACCAGCTTCTAACAATAACTGAATTAACGTCAGTGCATTTGAGGCGATAGCACGTATGAGGAGAGTAGCTCTATTTGGTTCATACGTAAAATTAAGATCTATATAATGTTCTTTCAAAAATGTATTAAATTTTTCCTGTAATTCTTGAGGTGAAACAGGTTTGTTGGTACAGAATTCACGGAACATCATTTGATTTCTTAATATATCTATTGCTGTTGGCATGCTCAAATGCCGACATACTACTTCATCAGAAGTATTAAATTGGCGAGAAAGTCCTTTTATTATCTTAAGACAATATAAGGGATGGTTAAATGTTTGATTGAGTTCTTTATTTACCACAGAAAGAGAATTGATAGTTCCTGTTGCGAGATTAAAATCATCGGTATACATACCAGTTATAAGAAGCGACATAATTTGATTTTGTTTATCTTTGGATAAATTGCTAAATGGAGTTGGATCATTAGGAATTGTTAATAGTTTTTTTAGTTCATTTGGATTACGTGGTGCTTTTCCTAAGAGAATGATCTCAACTGCTGCATCTGCGTATGTTTTAATTTTTTTAAAAACAGTGGTTTTTTTTGGAGGTTGCTGCATACCATTGCTGTAGCACATAGTTATTAATGCGGCAAGTGTAAATAATATATTCAATCTTATCGTTTTCATAATCTATCCTTAACATTACTTTTAATGGTATTTTCTTCCCATAAGTGCTTTGAGTGCAATTCTGTATTCCACGGGCATTTCAAGCGTTTGCAGAGGATTTGGAAAATATATATCTAAAAGATCTCTGGCTGTATTGCCTTTTCTATTTCGCGCAGAAGGATTAGCTCCGGCTTTAATGAGAGGCCGTACAAATGAGAGGTTACCAGTTACAATTGCGAGCATCAGAGGAGTTTTGAGATCCACATAGGTATAGTTGATATCCAAATCGTTGAACTCTTCTATAAGACTTTGTAATGTTTCTTCAAATTCTTTTTCTGAAGAGGTGTTGTCACAACACAATCTAAATAATAGATTTTGTGAGAGAACTATCTCTCTTGAGGCGCCAAGTTGAATTTTTTCTGCAACTTCAGTTTCAGAAGAATTAAATTTTTTAGCCAGGAATTTTATGAGTTGCCGGCAAAAAACATGATCATAAAAAAGTTTGCGAAGATGCTCGTCTTGCTTAAAAAGATCTTTAAAAATATCAATGGTATTGTGAATTGTTGTTGGTGTTTTTCCGAATGGGCTACTGCTTGTCATGTAAAGCTTCAGGAGATAAACAATGTTTTCTTGTGTTTTAGGTGTTAAATATTGAAAAGAATTGATTCCATCTTCGGACATAACTAATTGGTCTTCAAGCGCCTCACCACTTTCTATTTGTAATGGTATTTTATCCAATAGTATGTTTTTGATAAGAGTTATCCAATGGGGTTCAATGTTTTGGTCTAAGGCAAGTTTAGGAGGGTCCATAGATATAAGCTGAGAAGAGAAAGATGTCATTAAAATAGTGAAGACAATGTTCATTTTATGCAATTTCATGAATATTTCCTTTTTAATGTACTGTTAAAGGGTATTTTTTTAGCTCTATATTGTAATGTATAGCATTTTTTTATTCAGATAGTAAATAATTTTGCTGATTTTGTATAAGTATCATCAGGTAACGCTTGTTTTGGTAGTATACAAATAGTAATTTTACGATATAATGGATAATAAAACTATTAATGAGTTTATTTACATTGGGATTTTATCGATGATTAATGGGTATAATATATGTCTTGAAATGATAGATCAGGTCATATTTGATGATGTTTCTTTTGTTTTTGACCAAAATCAGCGGATTGGCTTGGTTGGTCGTAATGGTTCTGGAAAATCGACTTTGCTTAAAGTTATTGCAGGAAAGCAGCAGATTGATAGTGGATCTGTTGGTATTCAAAAAGGCAAAACAATTGCCTATCTTTCTCAGGATGTAGTTCTCCAGTCAGATAAATCTATTGTAGAAGAAACATATACTGCGTTTGCGTATGTAGCAGATTTGTTGAAAGAGCAACAAGAAATAGAAGCTCAGCTTGATAATGCGCAAGATCTTGATGAATTACTAGAACGATATGCAGTTGTTTGCGAAAAACTTCTTCATGTTGATCAAGAAGCAATGCGTGCTGAAGCAAAAAAAGTTTTGATGGGTCTTGGATTCAAGCCTGAAGTATTTGATAATCCAGTGAGCACGTTAAGTGTTGGTTGGAAAATGCGTATTGTTCTTGCAAAACTATTATTACAAAAAGCTGATTTTTATCTTTTTGATGAGCCAACTAACCATTTGGATATTGTTGCCAAAGAATGGTTTTTACAATTTTTAAAACGTGCTCCATTTGGTTTTGTTTTAGTATGTCATGATCGTTATTTCTTAAATCAGCTTTGCAATATTATCTTTGAGATTGAACGAGGCAAAGGCACTTTGTATGTTGGTGATTATAATCATTATGAAAAACAAAAAGCACATGATGAAGCATTATTAGAAATGCAATACAAAAACCAGCAAAAAGAGCTTAAGCAGAAACAAGAATTTATTGATCGGTTTAAGGCAAAAGCAAGCAAAGCATCTGTTGCTCAAAGTATGGTTAAAAAGATGGAAAAAATTGAGCTCATAGAGTTGCCGCCATCACCACCTGATATTAATTTTACATTTCCTCCATTGCAACAATCAGGAAGTACGGTGCTTACGGTAGAAAATGTAGCGCATTCTTTTGGTGAAAAACAAATTTTTAAAAATGTTTCTTTTGAAGTGCAGCGCGGTAAGAAAATTGCATTAGTTGCTGCCAATGGTGTTGGTAAGACAACATTATTTAATTTAATTGCTCATAAATTACCCCTTGCCACTGGTTCTATTACTACTGGATATAATGTACATACAGCGATATTTGATCAAGATCAGACTGCATCGCTTGCATTAGATAAAACAATTTTGGAAAATATTACTGAAAGTTGTCCTAAGGCAACAGAGCAAAAAATTAGAGCATTTGCAGGTTCATTTTTATTTACCAAAGATAGTATTAATAAAAAAGTGGGCGTGCTGAGCGGTGGTGAAAAAAACCGTGTTGGTATGATTAAAGTATTGTTGCAAAATGCTAATCTTCTTTTGCTTGATGAACCTACTAACCATTTGGATATTCAATCAAAAGATATTTTGTTAACAGCATTAAATGCCTATCAAGGTACTATTCTTTTTGTTTCGCATGATCAAGATTTTGTTAATAAGCTTGCAACAGATATTGTTGAGTTGAGCGTTGATGGTGCGCAGGAATATCAAGGTAATTATGAATTGTATTTGTATCAAAAGCAGCAAGAAGCGCAGCGAGCTCAAGCAGCTGAACAACAAAACAAAAAAACAGATTCAAAAAAACCAGAAGTAAGTAAACCAAAAAAAGTGGTTTCATCTTCAGATATGAAAGCTTTAGAGCGTAAAATTCAAAAGCTTGAACATGAGATAAGTAGAACAGAAAATAGTTTTGCCGATCTTATTTTTGGCACACCAAAATTTAACGAATCGCAAAAAAAACTAACTGATCTAAAAAAAGAACTCGATGCTACTATGGCTGAATGGGAAGAAAGCCAATAATAAAAGCATTTTATTTAAAAATATAAACACCGCACTTTCGTTGCGGTGTTTTATTTATGATAATATACCTTGGGCTCGTAATTGTTGTCGCAAATCTTGAGCATTTTTAAAATGAATTCCATGCATGCCAACTGATTGTGCTGCTTTAACGTTTGCTAATTTATCATCGATAAAGATTATTTGATGAGAGTTCAGATTATGTTTTTTTATATGAGTATAAAAAAATTCTGGATTTGGTTTTTTAATAATGAGTCCTGTTTTTGTTGATTCAAACGGAATTGTTGCATCTTTAAACATGCTAAAAATTGATGAGAATTTACCTGCGCAATCATCAAATACTGTTTTTCCAATATTAGAACCTAAATGGTGTTCATATCCAAGTTGAGATAATTCATTCATAATAGCAACAGTTTTTTTTATAGGAGCATACGAAGAACATGCTTGGATGGTCAATTCTACTAATGCCTGATTATCCGCTTGCAATGCAGCTTTAATTAATTCTTCACTTACTAATTGTTTTTTAGTTAGTCGTAAGCGTTCAAGCAAGAAAGTACAGAGTATTTTTACGGTTTTTTTATCTAATTTTCGTATAATTTCTTTTTTATTCTTAAATTGTATACAGACCATAAACCAGCTCCAAAGACTTTTTTCAAGAATAACATCATGAAGATCCCACAAAAAAATATGTGTGGTTGGAGAAAATGGTAATTTATTCATTGTTATCCTTTCAGTGCACGCGAAGTTGCACAGATAATGGTTTATTTTTGTCTAATATTAATAGTGTGCCTGCAAATGGTCTTTGATCAATAACAATATGCTGAGCATTGTTAAGATGTATTGATGGAACATCACTAATAATATGTGGTTGTATGCCATAATTATCCAGAAAATCGATTACCTGTTGCAATGGCATATTGGTAAAATCTGGCCATATAATTGGCTTATTGTTTCCTGCAGAAATATAAAGAGTTAATTTATTTTTTTCGAGTGGTTGATTGTGTTGTGGTGACTGTGCAAAACAAAGGTTTTCTGGATAGGAATGAGATACATAATAAATACGTGGGTTAATGCCTTGTGCGTGGAGTTGATTACATAGCTCTTTACTTTGTATTCCAACACATTGCGGTGCACGTAGTGGTATAGGTTTTTTTGTTGTTACAATGAATAAAGGTTGATTTTCTTTTATTTTTGTTCCTGCTGCAGGTGTTTGATTAAGGATAATGCCTTCTGGTATATCACTATTAGTTTCTTCTATTTGATCAATAAGACGAAGATTAAGTTTGTGCTTGGTAATCAGAGGTAAAATTGTATGTACTTCTTTGCCAATAACATCTGGTGCAGTTATTTCTGGTATATGCAAAAGTATATGCATCACAAAATATCCAGAAAAGAAACTTATAAATGGCAACAACCATAAAAAACTTTTACTGCGTAAGTACATGAAAATAAAGATCCTTATTAAGAGAAATGGGGTATAAATAAGCCGGATTTTGTGATTTAGATATATCTTACGACTATCCAAATTGACAACCATCTATCTATGCGACATACCCGTGTGTTTAACCGGAATGAACGACCGACACACACTTCTTTGTCTTGCTTCCAGTAGGGTTTGCCCATTGTATATATTACTACATACAATTGTGCGCTCTTACCGCACATTTTCACCATTACATTAGCCCATTTTTCATTGCATTCCAAAATGACAACTCTTTTTAAGAAGTTTCTCATTAAGAAAGCCATGTGAGACTAAAGCTGTTTTTTTCTGTGGCACTTTCCATAAGCCTAAGCTTTCCAGCATTGAGTATAAATACTCTCTACTGGTACTGTGTTCATTAGAAGTCCGGACTTTCCTCACGTAAACCGTAATTTACGCGCGATTGTCTTATATACCCCATATATTTTAATGTCAAAGAGAAACATATTGTTAGTAATAGGGTACCACTAATTCTTATAATAGTATAGTTTTTTGTAGTGATAATCCCGAAAAGATACCTTTCAATCGCATATATTTGAATTATCATGCCTATTATGATCAGGGTAATCAGGTGGGCGAGAGAAGGGTAGAAGTTCTTACGAAAAAAATAAGCGACTATGGTCAATGGAGCACATAAAATAGCAGTAAGAGAAAATGAGCTATAAAAACAAAAGGATTCAATACATTGTAAGAATGCTATGAAAATCAAAAGGAGATATCTTTGATTATGCAAAATAATTATGCAATAAAAACATAAAAGAAAAGGGATGTTTATTTTTCCAATCAGAAAAAATTGTCCCAAATCAATACTAAGAAGCAAGATTGCCATTCCGATCAAAAAAAGATTTTGCTTAGTTTCATTTATACATAACATAATAATTATAATAACTTCTTTTTAATGTAAACATGAGAAAATGATTATTGATAAGAATCTTATCAATGAGTGTTATAGCGATAGCAATAATATTGACCAATAGCATCAGGAATGCTATTTTTTGTACAACACTATAATGTAGTTTCATTATAAAATAAAAGGAGATTTCAATGAAACGTTCTTTTTTAATGATAGTGAGTGTTGTTATATTTCCCGTGTGTCTATCTGGAGCACATGAGTATGAATATTTGTGCAAAACTATTTCTTCTTTGGGCAGTAGTATTGAACAAGTGGATAATATCCCTGGTATTGGAAAACTTACCAATTTGTTACCATTTGCAGTTCTTGCAAATAGCCTCAAAGAATGTCCCATGCAAACAATCGCAGTTTTAGCTGCAATTAGTATGTATATGATTGCTCAAAATGAAACTGTTCGTGAAACGATAAATACCTATGAAGTTACCAATACTTTTCCCTGGATCAAAAGAAGTAATAAAATTGATGTAGATGTTGAAGATCCTCGATTCTTTGTTTTTGATGAAGAATATAATGGTTACGATGAATATGGTGGCTATGATGAATACGAGAGTAAAGAGATTGAAGATAATATTTGATGAATATGATTTATTGTAAAAAACTAATTGCTGTTTATATTTTCGTTTTTTTTACTCCAGCATTAGTTGGTTATGGATTACCTGGAGTTAATCTCGGCTTTACCAATATTCTTGATGGTGGTCCGGTTCGTCCAAATCCTGGTATGTATTGGCAGCAATATTTACAATATTATACTACTCAACGATTTTTAAATGCAGAAGGAAAGCCTCTTTTAGGCCTTCCTTCTCCTCGTTTTAGATCTCTTTTAACGATTGCGCAATTTGTATATCAAGGTAAGACTGTATGGCCATTGCGGGGAATGCCCGGATTTGTGTTAGGTACAACAGCGGTAATGTATTCAAAAATTAACAAAAATGGGTTAGGTATACAAAGCTGCGGCAGTGGTTTTGGTAATTTTGGTTGTGGTATCTTTACTCAATGGTCAGCGACTATGCATAAAGGGAGAGAGCTTTTTGTGCATCGTCTTGAATTTGATTTTTCGATACCATCAGGGAAAAATAAATTACCGGAAAAGCAAATAAACCCAAGTAATACCTTTTTTTATTGTGGTCCTCACTGGGCTGCAACATTGTTTCTTTCTCACAAATGGAGTCTATCATGGCGATTACATTATCTTTGGAATGCACAAAATGAAAAGATAGATTTTCGTGCAGGCGATGCAATGTACGTGAATTATAGTTTGGCGTATGAACTATATCCACATTTATTTTTTGGTGCGGTTGGATATGCTTTGGGGCAGTTACATAATAATCGCGCAAATGGTGTAACAATACCTGATAGCAAAGAACGTGTTTTTGGTGCTGGGCCAGGCATAGCATATTTTATCTCGGAAGATATTGTCTTTTTCAGTTATTTATATCTTGAAGGAGGTGTTCGAAATCGTCCTCAAGGTACAAGTTTTATTGCGCGTGCTGTTGTTCATTTCTGATATACTATTTTATAACCATTTACACTTTAGTTTTTGTTTTGATATTTTTCATATTGTGCATTGTAAAAGCGGAAATTAAAAAAATAATTCATATTTTTTTATAAAAGAGGGGGTTTCTGATGAAAAAACAAATGTTATTTGTTGGGATATTGATAATAGGAGTGCATAATCTTTATGGTTCGATTGATTCTGATCGTATAGAACAAAAACTAGCATATGCGGCTCCAAAGGCTTTTGGTAGTTTTATGATGTTTAAAGACCGTATTAATCCGCAAGGATTAGATGAATGGAATGCGGCTATTGATGAGGGAAAAAATATTGTCATTGTCGCTAACAAAAAAAGTAAAAAAGTGCAAAATTATTCCAGACGTATTGATAATGCAAATAATGAACTTATCAACGCAATTAAGCTGGCTTATAATACCATGTTTATGCCATTTACAAACGTTGATGCACTTTCTAATGAGCAAGTAGTTGCTAATCTTCGACACAAGAAAAAATTTACCGCACTATTTGCTAAAATTAAAGATGATGCTAATCAACTGAAAAAAGAAATTAAAAAAAGTAAGTTATCAGAAGGCAATGTTGCTGATGTATTGGCAGTATATATAGCTAATTATGCTGATAATGCGATGAATTCATTGGATTATTGGACATCGGTAAAATCATCTAAATTTTATATTTCGCCATTAGTTGTAGATCCTGATGAATCTATACGTGGGTGGAAAGTTAAACGAGATGTTATAAAAGAAAGCTAAAAAATGAGCGATATGATATTATATGAACCAAGTTATTTTCATATATACAGTATAAATTATTAAAGTATCCTGAATGGTTATTCATCGTACTGTGCGTTTATGTTTAGCAATTATTTTTTTAATGGGCACTTTTTTTTGTGGTGCCCTTTTTTTTATTATGCATAATCATACAATCGATTTTTCAATTCTTGCTCATTATAACACAGGTAATGCATCATTATTGCTTGATGATGAAGGTAATGAATGGGGTAAATTTCAGTTAGATCGGCGTGATCCGATTGATGGGGCACAATTACCTCAACATCTTATTAGCGCGTTTATTGCGGCAGAAGATTGGGATTTTTTTAAGCATAATGGTATATCCTGGAAAGGTATTATTCGTTCTATCATAGTTAATGTTTATCATGGACGAAAAGTTCAAGGAGCAAGTACTATTACGCAGCAATTAGTTAAATTATTGTTTTTCGATTCGCGCAAAACATTTACGAGAAAAATAAAAGAACAGCTCTATGCAATTCTTGTGGAATTTCAATTAACTAAGGAACAGATTTTACATACCTATCTGAATCATGTTTGTTTTGGTTGTGGAATTTATGGTGTGGAAGCGGCAAGTCAACGATTTTGGGGTAAGCATGCTCATGAAATTTCTATAGAAGAAGCTGCTACTTTAGCAGGGATTATTCGCTCGCCTGCTCGGTATTGTCCTTTAGTGCATCCGCTTTCTGCTCAAAAACGGCGTGATGTTATTTTAGGAAAAATGAAGCATTTAGGATTTATTACTGAAAGTGAATGCGAAGATTTTCTTGCTTGCTCTGTTGAAATAAAGGATAAGCATGTGGATGTTTTTGCCCCACATGTAAAAGAAATGCTTCGTGCACAGTTGGAAAATATGTTAGGAAAAGCAGCATTATATTCGGGTTCGTTGGGGATTCAAACAACTATTAATAAAAAGATGCAAGAAATAGCACAAGATATTTTTACTGCCGAAATGATAAAACTACGCAAGGAATTTGGTAAAGATATTGATGGAGGCATGATTGTTATTGATAGAAAAACAGGAGAGATTAAAGCTTTAGTTGGTGGATTTGATTTTACTGTTTCAAAATTTAATAGAGTTACACAAGCTTGTAGACAAATAGGATCTACCTTTAAACCATTAATCTATGCATGTGCCATGGAACAAGGTATGACGTTTGCTGATACGGAAATCGATGAGCCAACCGAATGGTTACAAAATAATACCATCTGGGCACCTAAAAATTACAACAAAAAATTTAATGGCCAAATTACTCTTGCTTATGCACTATCACATTCAAATAATATTGTGAGTATAAAAACATTTCTCAAAGTTGGTGCGCAAAATGTCATTGCGCTTGCAAAAAAATGTCGTATAAAATCACATTTCCATTCATATCCTTCTTTAGCATTGGGATGTATTGATACAACACTTTGTGAAGTCGCTGGAATGTTTAATGTCTTTGCCAATGATGGTATATACGTGGAACCGCATGTATTATCGTTAGTAAAAGATCGATGGGGCACGCGCATATACAAAACAGTTCCTGAAGTTGAAAGAGTGCTTCATAGTCGGATTGTAGGGCAAGTAAAAGCAGTATTATGTTTGGGACCAGAACGGGTAAAAAGGATGTATGGTCCACAAAATTGGCTTACATCAGAAGTCATGAGTAAAACAGGAACGACTAATGATTCGCGTACTTGTTGGTATGTAGGATCAACACCAGATTTGACGGTTGCTATATGCATTGGTTTTGATGATAATCGTCCGATGGGTGAAAATGTATATCCTCTTCGTACAGCTCTTCCTATTTGGCTTGCATTTAATCGTGCAGTTGAGGATAGTACACAAAAATTTTCATATGATCCATTACTCAAAAAAATAGTTATTGATGAGCGTACCGGTTTGCCATCTTCATTAGGCAAACCGGGAGCTATTTCTATTTTAGTTTGAAATGTTAATTTTACGGTAATGGTATATATTCGTTTGTGGTATTTAAATAAAGGAATCCTGTTCCATCTGGGTTTAAATAAATTTCAACGTCTTTTGGTATTTCTTGAGAAAAAGGAACAGATTTTTCTTCATTATAATCAAAAGACCATATTTGCAAAGGCTTTTTAATAGTATTCATTACGTATTTGACTGCTTCATGTAATGTCCTACAGTAGACTATGTTTTCGGGTGTTTTTTTTGCTATTGTAATAAATCGAATCAAATTTATAGACTTATAGGTTTTTACGACATCATTCATTCTATTCATTAGTTCATGTATATGTGATCTGTATTCATAATTTGGGCAACAGCTTAGAGCTGCATACCATGTTTGATCATTGTGTTGAGCTAATATAGCTGCAGTTACATGTCCTTTAAAATCGGTGATAGACAAAATACGCTCTTTTTTTTGAGGCATAATATACGAACCACCGAATTTTTTTACACATAATTCATTTTCGCGTTGAGCGCGTTGTGCTATCTCCAAATCCTTAAAATGAGGTGTTTTTTGCTGCATGGATTCCAGATCTTTGGTAATGCATAGATGAAATGTTTTATCGCCTATTGTTGCTTTACCATTGGAGATCATACCGGTTATAGATAGGGTATTGAGCAGAGAAAAATGATGCATAGATATAGTTGTATTGACCACGAATAAAGAGATACAAAGTAAAATGTTTTTTTTCATGCTAGAAGTTCTTTATCTAATGATTTATCTTTGATTGTAAATAATAAATCATTAATTTGTTGAAGTAAAACATTATTATTTTTTACAATAACATTTTGTTTAAGCAGGTAAAATAATTCTGGATACTCCTTTGTCATAGCCTGGGCATTATCAACTTGATGAGTTGTTGTATTGGTTTCCAATGGAATAATGATACAGGGTTTATTAAAAAATTTTACTTCAAATAATGTCCCTGCACCTGCACGACATATAATAAGATCGGCTGCTATATACATGCTTTCTAAGTTTGGCATATAACTAAATACATACGCAGTGATATCATGTTTTTTATAAAAATCTTTCCAATTCATAGCATCTAAAGAACCTGTTTGATGAATAATTTGTGTTGTGTGAGGATTAATGAGATTGTTTTCAATCAATTCTTTTACGCACATGTTTAAAAATAGTGATCCTTGTGATCCTCCGAATATAACAATTGTTTTTTTTTCTGGTAATAAACCCAACGTAAGCAAAGCTGTTTGTTTATCTGGTAGATGAGTGATGTTTTGATATTTAACAGGATATGATTCAACGATACATTTGCGCGCAGGAAAATAACCTTGTGAACTTGAAAAACAGGTGACAATTGTTGTTGCAAGGGGAGCCAAAAATTGTATTGCTTTACCGGGGATTGCATCAAGGGAATAGAGTGTAATGGGAATGCGCAGAATAAAACCTGCAATGCAGGTGGGAATCGCAACAATGCCTCCCGTCGTAATAATTTTTTCTGGTTTGTGCTTATACAGATAAAAAAAACTAAGCATGAATGAATGCAAAGCGTTCCACAATGTTTTTAGCAAAGAACCAGCGCGCGAGCTGAGTGAAAGCATTATGTGAGTAGAAACATGAGGATTATTGCCAAGAATTTTTTTATCAAGGTTGGTGTTGGAAGAAAAGAATAGAATATTAAAACGCTCGTTCTCACGAGCGTAAATATTTTCTGCGATAGTCAAACAAGGTATAATATGTCCACCAGATTTTCCTGCAACAAAGCAGACTGTTTTTTTGTTCATTTTTTTGTATTCACTATGTAGGTTTATTTTTTTTACGTTGTCAAAATACTTATTTATTTTTGAGCAAGCAGTAGTTTCATTTTTTCTAAAGCCTTTTTTTCTTTATTATTTTTAACTAATGTTTCAGCTTTTTTAGTGAAAGTATCGGCAAATTCTTTATTATCTAAAGAATAATGTACTTTTGCCAAGTGTAATAATATGGTGCTGTTGTTATGCGCTGATAGCTTTTCAAGAATGGTATGAGCTTCAGGGTACTTTTTTTCTTTATATAAAATAACTGCCTGAGTGTCTAAAAAGTAGGGGTTAGCGCTATCGTATTTCAAAGCTTTCTCAATAAAAGTATGCGCTTTAGCTAAATCTTTTCCTTTTGTTGCCCAATAATATGCAAGATTATTATTAATATGAGGGCATTCCTGATTTAGTTCATAAGCATGTTCAAGTGTGGTAAGCATTGCTGAATAATTATTGTGTTCATAGTGTATCAGTGCTAATTGATACTCAACTTTTGAAGCAAGAATTTTATCCGTGATATGGGGCAAGGCTTTTTCAAGATATGTTTTTGCACTATCATGTTGGCCATTACGTAAAGATATATCCGCACAGTACATATTGCACCATGCGTTATCAGGTTGTTTTGCCAAAACAGAGGTGAATATTGCAGCAATCTGTGTGCTTGGCATGCCATTATGACTCAAAAGCGAGAGGGTTTTTGGCCATATATCGCAACTTGGTTGTTCTATAATCCATTCGCTAAGATTTTCTGCTGCTTCAGTAAATTTTTTCATGGTAGCTAAAATCTGTATTTTAAATAGTTTGTATTCTTTGTTTTGTGGAGCATGTATTATGCAATCATTAATACATGCTAATGCCTGAGGATAACGTTGTTGTTTAAATAGAATAATTGCCTTATCGATATTTGCTGTTTGAGGGACAAGATGTTGTTTGTGTTCATTAACAGAATTATATTTGACCGTGAGGTCAAAAAGATGTTTTTCCACAGATCTATTGCTGCCAGAAATTTCTAAAAATGTTGTATATCCAGAAAGTGCTTCTTTGATGTTTCCTTCTTTTTCATAGAGTGATGCGTATAACAGCCACCCTTTATCAAAATGGGGATGCAACTCTAAACATTTTTTGACATTATCGAGTGCACTTGGCAATTGTTCTAGTTGCACATAAATGTGAGATTTTAAAAAGTAAAAGATAAAACTGTTTGGTCGGCGTGGGGTATTATTCAGATATCCGTTGATTGTTAATAAAGCATTTTCAGGTTCTTTTCGTTGCAAGTAAGTTTGTGCTGCAGCCAATACTATATCCGGATGGGTCTTGAATGATTGGCTAAGACTAATAATAAGGCTATCGGCGAGCTGGGTTTTTTTTATTTTTTGTAATGCGTGAACAAAAATAAGCTGTACATCAGGATCTTGTACAAATTTTTTTTGTAACAAAGGCATTAATGTTACAATTTTTTCAAATTGTTTTGTGTCCATTAATAATGTTAAATATCCTTTATAACCATACACACAATTATGAGCAGAAAATAAACTTTTATACCAATCGTTTGCCTGCGATATATTTCCTGAAAAATGATTGTAGTTTGCCCAAAAATAACGATGAAAATTTGTTTGATTATTTCCGATGATGCTTGTGTTGATAGATATGATACAGAACAATGTATAAAAAATTGTCTTCTTCATTCTCACTCCTGATAGCACCTCATCCGAAATGTTTTAAGAGCTTCTCGTAACACTGGATCGGCTATTTTTGCAAGTGTACGTTCATCTTGCGTGCTTAACGTAATATTTTTTTTAATAGTAGCTTGTGGGCGAATGATATTTTGTTTGCTTTTTTTTACGCCAACGTGTTTAAAGCGTATCTCTTTAATATGCGGTTGGTCTAGTTTTTCATTAATTGTTTTAATAAGCAACGGAGATAATATATATAATTCCTGCATCCAACAAGAATGAATGACACCGAGAATAAGGATGTCATCGTGAATTTTTTCGATACGAACTTTATTGTGTAAAGATCCAATTATATCGTTCCAGCGATACAATAAATCGATTTTCCAATTCTTTTCGGTATTAATGATTTTGTGTAAAAGGTCTTTTAGGTTTATAGCCATATCGTTTTTGGTAATAAAGTTAATGTTACTATTATACTTTATTATATTGATTTTTCCTAAAAAGCCTCTTATTATAAAGCCGTTTAGTTTTTTCGAATCAATGAATATTACCATTTTATACAAAGGAAAAGCTTTCATGAAATCTTATACTAAGATTCTTTTATTGTGCATATTTTCATCTGCAGTGCAGTGTGCTGAGCCACAAAAAAGTCCTCTTTCTGGTAGTAGTGATAGAATTCCTATTCCAGCTCGCAAAAAACAGAAAGACTTTGTTAATTTAGATAGGTCTCCTATACTCTGGTCTCCTACCAAGGCATCCCAACCACTTACTCCAGGAATCTATTTTTCAGCTATATTTAATCAAAGTTGTTCCCCAAGCCCTGAATTCTATAATAAACAACCCAAGTAATGGGTTATAACAAAACTTTGATGAGATTTTCCTGTGTTTGTAAATAAAGGTTGCGCCAGAAAATAAGACAGCTTCCTGGCATAGGTGGTTGTAATTGTGCTTTTTGGAGTGTGGAAATAAGAGAAATGATTTCTTCAATGTGATTTTGTTGGTATACAGAAAGCCAATAACTTATTATTTGATCAAGTAATTCTAAGCTTTCACGTTCGTTAATTGTTGTTGCATCAATGATTTTTGCAAAATCATTGCTTGCAACAATTTTTTTTGTAAAAACTTCAACAAGCGGATGAGTTATTTGAGACGATGGAGATTTTTCTAAAATGTGTAGAGCGCATCGTGATTTGATAGTCGGTACTATTTGCTCCGGATGCTCTGCGAGCAAAATAAAATGATATCCTGCAGGGGGCTCTTCCATAGGCTTTAATAATTTATTAGCGCATGCAGCTGTTAAAAAATCTGCTTTTTGGATGATAAAGAAAAAATGTTTACCTGGTTCTTGCTGATAGGCGAGTGTAGTAAAAAGATCGTCAAGCTGATCAAGCGTATAATTTTTTTCTGGATGTAGCCACATTATTGCATGATGCTGTTTTTCTCTGATTTGTAAGCAGGAAATACAGGTATTACAACCATCATGTAAGCAGAATATTTTTTGCAGCAATTGTTCCGTTGCTTGTAATGTTTGGCTGTTATGACCAATAAAAAGTATAGCAGGCGGTAATGTTGTGCAGGTGTAATGTAGAGGTGCGTTGTTTTTATTCATATGAGTAATCTAGTATGATGATCTAAAGTCGCTTTTTATTTCAATTGTAGGATTGTTAAGTATTGGATTAAGGCATTCAGTAATTGTTTTACCTTCCTTAAAAATAATTGCTTTTGTTTTCCATCGGTATGAATCCAGTATAACATATAGTATTCGTAGAGTAGTCATTAATCCCGTTAGTGTAGCTATTCCACTGATGACTCCATTCGATAAAAAATATTCTGAAAGAGAATGCAATGATAAGCAATTAGGTATAATAGTTAAAAAAAAGAGGGTAGCAATGCTAACGACATGAGTAGCTAAAGTACTGGCAAAAGATCTCAACAAAAATTCCAAAGGAATTTCCCAATAACGTGTATTTTCCCAATGAAATGGAGAAGTAGTTATTATTTTATAAAATTCATAAGCAAATCCTTTTCCTCTTGCAATAGATAAGATTCCGGGAATTAATGAAACGGGATATAAAAAAACTGATTGGGCCCATCGATTTTTAAAAGAATAAAATTGTTTGTTTTCCTTAATTGCATTTGTAAAGAAATCATCATAATATTCCAAAGGATGAGAATAAGAGCTGCCGCGCAACAAATGTATTATTTCATTTATTTTATTAATTGTAATCATGTTAGACTGAAACCTATGATCGGTAGCTGTTAAATCATTGTCTTGACAAGTTTTTTTTAATTCACGTACGAATTCTTGTGCCGCCAATAAACGATTTTCCTGTGCTAATATTCCGTCTTCATACTCAATGGAAGATTTTTTTGCAAGAGAAAGAGTATCATAACTATAAAACATGGCAACATGTGATAATGCCAGAAGGCAAAAAAAATGAGGTGAAAAACTCTTTTTTAAGACATATGAAAGAGAAAGTTCTTTAGGCCGATATTTGACAAGAGTTCCTCGATGATCTTCTATTCTCCATGTCTTTTGACTTCTTTTCCGTATTTTAAATGAATATCTTAATTCATCACTTGATTTTTCGCATACCTTGGAAAAGTTCATTAAATCTTTCCGATTGGCAGTGGTACCATTGTTATCAAAGAAATAAAGAGCATTATGTACATTGACTACGGACTTGATATGTGAAAGTTTTATGCCTTCTAAATGGGGTATTTTAAGCATGCATTTTTCATATTCCCACCTATCGTCGTGACTTCCAGGGTTTTTACTAATGTCCAGGGTATTATCGTGACGATTTTTAAGTTCGTTCAATAACCATTTTTGTTGTGAGTTTTTTTCTTGTGATACAATCAGATCCTGCTTTTCTTTCTCAAATTGAGAAAATTTGCTTTTGATCTTAGGAATGTCTGATGCCTCAATTTCCTGTAAAAATAGAGCAATATCATTCGGAGCAGAACTGGCCAAGCAAAAAGATAGTGGCAATAATAAAATAAAAATAGATACGATATATTTATGCATATGGTATGTTTTCATGCAATATTCATCATTAAATTTTTCGAGTAGCATTTAATTGTAATAGTTATTCTTAAACGTTAGATATATTGTTTTTGGTATGTTGTATAATTTTTTCTAAGGCTTGAAGATAGATAGATTCAGGTTTTTCTGTCCCATCTACAATAATAACATTATTACGATTTTTATATATTTCTTCAAATCCATAAGCAACTCGATTAAGAAATTCTTTTTTTTCATATGCCGAAAGAGATCCGCGTTTGCTACACCGTTCAAGTGCAATTTCAACGGGAACGCGAACAAAAATGGTAAGATCAGGTATGATGTTGTGCATAGACCATGAATTAATAGTTTTCACCATCTCCATATCAACGCCATTACCGTAACTTTGGTATGCTAGTGATGAATCGCAAAGGCGATCGCAGATAATAAGCATATTATGTTCAAGTGCAGGAATAATAAGTTCTGTAAAATGTTGAGCCCTATCAGCAGCAAAGAGCAAATATTGGGCCATTGGGGAAATTGAAATATTTTGGCTGCATACAAGCGAGCGAATCTCTTTTCCTAGTTCAGAGTCGCCAGGCTCTTTTGTAAGCAAGGTATTAAATCCTTGTTGCTCTAATGCTAATGATATATTTTTTGATAAGGTCGATTTTCCTGACCCATCGATTCCTTCGATGGCAATTAAAAGACCCGATTTTAAATGAGGCATGGATTACCTTTTTATTGAAAATAGGCTAAAGTAAAAAGAGAGTGTATAGAGATTATACTCAAATATTTCTTCTATGTCTTTAGGTTATGATATGAAAAGTGTAAAAATAGAACCGGGATGCATTAGTTGTGGTTCGTGCGAGTTTTTAGTTCCTGAAGTGTTTAAAGTCATGGTTACGTCTCAGGTTAAACAAGGCGTTGATTTTCAAGAGTTTGCAGAGCGTATCAAAGATGCAGCAGCAAAATGTCCCGTGCAAGTTATAAAAATAAAAGAGTAAAAGTATATATCACATTTGTATTCTTCAATGGGGTATCTCATGCGGAGAATAACTAACGATGAGGTCAAGAATATGACGATTAAACAATCAATTCATCAACAAGAAGAATACAGATTTGAACATTTATACGAGACATTATTGAAAAATGGCAAACTGATGTTTGCTGGCAGATTGCTCCAAAGAGCAACACAGATGCATGGCGATACCATCGCAATAATCTATGAAAATACGCAAATTAGTTATAAAAAACTGTATGCACTTGCGTGCGCATTAAGTAAAAAAATTATTGTTCAATATGGGTTAAAACCGCGAGATAAGGCAATTATCTGTTTTGAAAATTCTCCCCAATTTTATATTGCATATTTTGCATTGTGGCAAGCAGGGGTCATTGTTGCTCCGCTTAATACCTTTCTCAAAGAAAAAGAGCTTGCCCATATTGTTGCTGATGCTCAGCCGTCTCTTATTTTTACTTCTTCTGATCGTATTGAATTATTTACTAAATCAGCGGAAAATGTATGCCCAATCATTACTGAAAAAGATATAGAAGATGCTGATGAAACAGCACAGATAGAAGATACTATTGTAGATCTTGAACCAGAAGAATTGGCGGCTTTGTTATATACCTCGGGAACAACAGGATTGCCCAAAGGTGTAATGCTCAGTTCAAAAAATATTATGACAAACGTGTTACAGATTGCAGCATTGTTGGGAAAACCAGCAGAAGAACGCATTCTTGGCATATTGCCGCTTTTTCATAGCTTTGCACAAAATACGTGTGTATGGTCGGCCATTTTTTATGGTATCACTATTATCTTAGTTCCAAAAATTGAACGTAGATATATTTTGGAAGGACTAGAGCATAAACCAACGATTTTTCTTGGTGTTCCTGCGCTTTATGGTCTTTTGTGTTTAATGAAAACAGCACCTCTTGATACGGTGCGTCTTTTTGTTTCTGGTGGTGATGCATTACCTGATAAAATTCGCTCTGGGTTTGGCTTAATTTATAGAAGAAAATTAGTAAATGGCTATGGTCTTACTGAAACAACACCGGTCATTTCTGCAAACCTTGATGATGAAACGGTACCTGCAAGTAATGTGGGAGCTCCTTTAGTTGGTATTGAATGCGCAATTCGTAATGAGCAGGAAATAGATTTACCGCAAGGCAGTATAGGTGTGTTGTGGGTGAAGGGTGATAATATCATGCTTGGGTATTATAATACTCCTGAAGCAACAAACAAAGTCTTGAAAGATGGATGGTTTAATACGGGTGATTTAGCATATCTTGATTCTAAAGGTAGAATTGTTATTACAGGACGTGAAAAAGATCTTATTATTCACAAAGGTTTTAATATTTATCCGCAAGAAATTGAAAATGTTATCTTGTTGCATGCAAACGTGATTCGTGCTGCAGTTGTTGGTATGCATGATGGCGATGGTGAAGTTCCGGTAGCATTTGTGCAATTACGTACGTTAGATGGTGATATGGAAAAAATTTTACGAAAACTCTGTACTCAGCATTTGGCGACGTATAAAGTTCCGCGGCATTTTTATTGTGATACAAAAGATCTTCCTGCAACAGCTACAGGTAAAATTGATAAAAAAGCTTTGCGTGCTCAGCTTGCTGAAAAAATATAATTTTATTTCTTGCCAGCAGCTCTTATTGCTTTATCCAGTGATTCTTTTGCATCGTTATAAGCATCTGTAATTGATTTAAGTTCTTCTAATCGTCTGGCTCTTTCTGTTGAGCTTAATGATTTATCATTACGTATTGCATCTGGATGGTTTCTTACCATATATTTTAAGAAACTAGTTCTAATCATTTTTGCTGATGCATTTTGAGATAACGCTGGCATTGCTTCTCGTAAAGCATCTTTAAGATTTTCAATCTTCTGAGCATCTGTTAAATTTTGCCCATAACGATTATCTTGTCGCTGTCGCTGGTTGTTGTCTTGTTGCTGATAGTTTTGCTGTTGTTGATAGCGCTGCTGTTGTTCATACTGTTGCCGTTCTCGTTCTTGCTGCTGACGGTTGTACTCTTCCTGTCGTTGTCGTTGTTCTCGCCATTGTTGTTCTGCGTATTGATCTCGCTGCTGTTGTTCTTGTTGCTGTCGATACCGTTGTCGTTGTTGTTCATACTGTTGACGATTGTACTCTTCTTGCTCTCGTTGGCGCTGCTGTTGTCGTTGTAATTCTTCATATTGTTGTCGAAAATAGGCTTCACCTTGTTGCTGGTATTGCTGTTGTTGTTCATTGTTTTGTTGTTGGTTGTAGTTCTCTTGTTGTTGATAATTATTACTTTGTTGAGGAAGATCTTTTACAAAGCATGCGGCCTCTAATAAATTAGGTGTGGTGTGAGAGAAAAATAAATATCGTACTTCGGTTTTTCCGGTAATCCACCATGGTTCAAAACTTGGATCTTGAGATAGTAGATTGTATAGTGCATTTTTTGATAAGGCTTTAAGTTGGTTGATAGATTTGGCGGCTATTTGGCTTGATAAATCAGGAATTCTGGCAAATTGAGTTAATCTTTCCATATCAATTTCAAGTGTTGCTTCAAATCCAATGTAACAAAAAAGATCTATCACGCGAGCAATATTCTGTAGTCTTGCCAAGGATACGTCAAAGTAGTTTGTACGTATAGATTGAACTTCGTCAGCAATTGCTTTAGGGAATTCTAAAAGGATTTCTTTTTTTGTTTTGTCGCTAAGGCGAGCTCCTAGATCATATATTTTTTTTGCCTTAGTTATGTTTTCATATGTTGGGCTTTGAGTAGCTATATTAACTATTTTTGTTAAAAAAGTTTCGCCTTTAGCATCAACTTGATTAAAGAGTTTGGTTGCTAAAAATTTAATGATTCTTCCTGAGCCAAAAGCTGTTATTTCTTGATCAGTAGGCATAAATCCTCTATTTGCTCTGTCTACTATTCGGTTAAAAGCTTCTGATTCAACTTTAAATCCGGATTCTCCAGAACGTCCAGAGGTATATGATCTCATTTGAGTAGCAGTAACGCGAGAAGCTCGGCCTAATGTTGGTTTATAACCACTTTGCATAGCTCTATATAATCCATATACTGAGGCTGTACTATTCAATATCATGCAAATTGCTAAAATATAAACATTATTTTTTTTCATTGCAATGTCCACTTTATAAATAAAAACTATTTCTTATTTTCAATTATGCAATAATCGGCAGTGTGTTTGTCAATGGTTTTATTTTTTCCACAGGCGTTTTACATCGTTCAACGTTATTTGTGTAATGAATAGTATAAATAGCGCAAGAAATGTCATGGAAATAACCCACACAACGTGTGCGGGAATATTTCTCCCGATCACTTCTTCGATGGTTAAAAGTAATGCTTTGCCCCCATCAAAAAAGGGAAGGGGAAGCATATTAAGAAATCCAATATTAAAACTTATTATTGCTAATGCAAACCAATAAAGCTGTGAGTTAATTGCAAAGCTTTGTCCTATGGTGGAAATAATGCCAATCGGTCCGACAAAGGTACTATTACCATTTTGTTGCGTAAAAATGGTTACAAATGCCTGTTTCATTGTTTGAGATGACGAAATATTTAAAGAAGGAGAGAGTTTGTTGCGTATGGTGTAATATACCAATACTCCATACGCAAAAATAAAGTTAAACAATATGCCGCCAAAAAGAATGAGCATTTTTCGTATGTATGATTGCTCAGCCAACATATCTGGATCCATTTCAACATAACCGCCCAAAGGGAAAAGAGCTATTTTTAATATTGTTTTTTCGCAAGGAATCTCAAACAGGGTTGGTCCAAAGCCTATAGAAAATACTGGTGTTGCTACATTAAAATACTGCGCAAAAAGAAAATGTCCTGCTTCATGAATAAGAATAATCAAACTTATTCCCGCAATTCCTGCCAAGATATATAAAGTTTTTTTTACTTTATCATGAAATGTTATTGATAGCATAATTAATGTACCCCTTTCACTTTGAGTCTAATTTTTGTTGTATAACAAAAGCAATAGTCTCTAAATTATTGCTATTTTATGAAGGCTTATATTATTATCAAAAAGAGGGCAAAGGGTGGGTAATAAAGGGAGAATATGCATAAAATAATAAAAAGTTTCACCATGTTGATGGTGTTAGTAGCCAATAATAGCTTTGGCTATTTTTATTATTTATGTATTAAAAAAGGTGTTAATAAAAATGGTGTGCCACACATGATTGTTCTCTTGGCGGATTACCATGATAAAACTCATAATGCAAATAAAGGTCAGCGGACCTATTTTGAATCATTACTCAAAAGATGTAAAAAACATAAAGTTAAACTTATTGTTGAAGATTTAAGTTCGGTAAATAATGATGGTCGAATGATGTGTTGTAAGTTTGGTATTAGTTGTGCTGAAGGTGTATTGAGCAATTTAGCACATAAAGCTCGTTCATTTGGCATTACTGTTGATAACGTTGAATATCGTTATTGTCGTGTAGCTGGAATAGGTCCCTTAATTACTAACATTCAAGTTGATCCGCATTCGGTTCGATCTTCTTGTAGTATTACTCTTGTATCTTTATATAAAGAAATTGTTAATGAAATGGAAAAGATAAAGAAGTATAACGATGGTAAAAAATTGAATGATTATTATAAACGTTCAATAGCCTATGTTTATTCCCAGCTCAATAAAATGAAAATAGAACAAAATAATGATACTAAAACAGTTGCTCATTATTGTGCGCAATTACGATCGAATATGTATCGTAAAAAGCTCGAGCATTTATGTATATTTGATAGTGCTCTTATCGATAGTAATGTGATGCATTCGATTATGTGTTGTGATATGCCAATTATCTTTGTTGCTGCAGGAGGATCTCATATTACGCAAGTAAATAAACTGTTAGAAAAAATGGGCTATGAATCAATTTTTGTGGTTCCTGATAATAATCAACAATCCATAGATATTACTGTTTTAGATAGATTTATTGAGTAAGGATGCTTGCGTATAAAAAAATTGCTTCTCATTCATAATTCGTATACATTACCCTAAAAAACATTTCGTAAAAAAGGGTATGTATGAAAATCAAAAATGAAGCGATTATTGCGTCATTATTCTGTTCAATTCTCAGTTCTACAGTGACAGCAGATACTGCAACATCTGATCCGGTAGAAGTTCTTTTTACCAATATTTATAAAACAAAATTTTGGCAGTTAGGCGAAAGTGTTTCAGGTCCTGGTTCAGAATTAAAGGTTACTGAAAAAACACGGTATGCATTGAGTGAACTACTGAAAAGATTTAGCATTAGTTCAATTGCAGATGCGCCTTGTGGTGATTATCATTGGATGAGACACGTGAATATTGGAAATTGTACATATCTTGGCCTTGATATTGTTGATGAATTAATTCAAAAAAATAGTTCCTTATTCGGTTCTGACAAAATAAGATTCCAGCACGCGAATTTGATTGATAATGTGATAGAGAAAGTAGACCTTATCATATGTAGAGATATGCTCGCTCATTTAACTGATGAACAAATTTTTAAAGTTATTCGCAATTTTAAAGCGAGTGGGGCAAAATATCTTCTGGCTACTACTAACTATGCAGTGCAAAGCAATACATATATTGATAGAGCTGGTGATTGGCGCAAACTTAATCTTGAAGCTGCACCATTTAATTTTCCAAGACCATTGGCAATTATTGAAGAAGATGTTCCTTTCACTTGGGAACAAGGCAAGCATTTGGCATTGTGGTTTTTAGATGATATTAATGTGTAAGTGTTGCCAAAAAGGCCGTTGAATAATCATAAAAAAACTCCATTTTTATACTAAATGTAAAGTCAGTTTTCACTTGGCATCTCTAAATGCAAAGTAGGCTTTACATTTGGTACAAATTTTGCCTGGATTTTGACATTTTTAGGATATAATTCTGTTAATCAAGACCAAGCTCAAGTGAATCATGAGTCCAACGATGGAATGCTTCTGCAGGTACTTCTTCTTGCTGATGTTGCACCTTATCACCACTCAAAATAAATGCAGGCATTAAAGAAAGTGCAATCAAACGATAATTCCAGATCTTTTCAGGATAAAACGTTTTCATGATGCCAACATTACCACTGTCTGGGTTTCTGGTATAAAATCCTAATCCGTTAGATTGTAAACCAACATTTTCTGAAAAAGCTGAGACAGGTACCCGCATTCTCCTGGCTAACTGTTGAGCAATTCCATTTAATTCTGCGGCGCATTGGCAAGAAAACAAATTAATATGTTGTCCTTTCTGATATCCAGGAGCGGTTCTAATAAGGCGTGCTAATTGCGTGGCATTCAGTTCTACGGTTCCTGTAGCAATCAGTTGTAAGAGATTAGACTGGCTTAGCCCTTTGGGATGAATTGCTTGAACGTCAACCCAAATAGTGTGTGGATTACCGTGTCCCAATACATTAAAAGGAGCAGCTTGGCTTTTATGCCATCGAGCTCGTGCAAATTCGTAATGAACACTATTGGTTAGAACAAGATCATCTTCAGCAATGGCTACCTCCGCGTTAGTCCATTTGCCCGCACGCGGATTAGGTACAAAAGGAACTCTGCCTTGCAAAGCATATCGATATTGATGTACGCGATCTATAACTTTGTCGGTAATATTTTTTATGGTACCTTTTCCTTTTTGGTAGACAATTTTTACGCCTTTTCCAGCTATTTGAATACCTTTCAAGATTCCGCATGCAAGAGCCATATTATAAATAACTTCACCAGGTGTTGTAACACCAGTATATAAGTCGCGTGTTGTTCCTGTGGCAAAACATGCGATACTTAGAGGGTTAGGTATCATAGCAAAAGTATCAATTGTTTTATTCAGGGCATCGACAAATGCGATGCGAATTATAGGGGTTACTTGTTCAATTAAACGTGGTATTTTTGGATGTACAATGCGATTGTGTAAAGATCGTTTTGATTGAACCTGTTTGTTGTTGCTGTGTGCATATTCGAGTATAAGGTCTGCATAGACATTTTGATTGAGCGATTTTTCTATTGATGTTAATACCAGATCGTGTGCAGCATTATTGGTATCAGTTTTTCTAGGACTATTTTTACGAGCTGGTTTGGTTATATGTTTTGTATTCTTCTTATGTACAGGGTTTGTTTTTTCTTGATGTATATGTAATGTTGCATATGCTTGACTTGTAGCTGCAAGCAGTGATTGATATTCGCTGAGCGCTGCAAGTTGTCCTCGAACTGCAATATCATTATCAATAGCATTGGTTGCAGCACTAGCTGCAATAGTAGGATTTTGGCGTGTAAGAGCAGCTACTGATGCGGCGGCTATTTTAGCCAGTTTCATTCTTTCATGAACTTCGTGATCAATAGCGCGTTGAATATTTGCAGGAGTTTTTTGTATGCCTTTTTTATTGAGGCGTGCAATAGCGTTATCAGCAATTGCTTGCGAATCAGCAATAAGCAAAGCTCCTATAGTTTCTGCAGTTACAACTCCCGTGACTCCTGAAACAAATCCTTTGCGAGATTGTTCTTGCGCAAAACCACTTAATCCGCCAACAAGCGCTTGGCCAACTTGTTTGATAAGTTCATGAGTATATGCAGCGCAAATTTCGTTGCTTGCATATGCTGCAATTGCTTTCAGCGGAATCTGTTGGATTGTTTTACCAAGCGATTTATCAAGTGGTGCGTTGGTGATTGCAGTAGTAAGTAGAGTATCTACGGTACTTTGCAATGCATGTTGTTGTACATGTTGTGAGAGTGATTTGATACCGGGTTCCATATTGATATCAAGCATGCTGCCAAGCTGCGTGCACAATCCTGCAGATGCCATGGTAAAGCATAGCGATTGCACATGAGCAGGAGATACCATCTGTTTGGCGGTGTTGATAGGATCGCCTGTTTTAAGAAAAGAAGTTGTCGCGCTGCTGTATACAGCACTAATGCCCGCATTTACGGCAGCAATTCCTGCTGCACTCAACTGCATACCAGTGGCAGCTGTTACATTCGTCAGTAATGGTTGAAGTAATTCCATACCCATGCCTTGCGTATACCAAGTGATTGCAAGTGCAATCACTACCAATGCTTCATCAGGAAAAACTGGTGATACATGATGCCAATTGCGTTGCCACTGCTTCAGGTGATAGGTTGTTTCTACAAAAGTACCAATAATTTCAGTGCGATTTTTATCCATGATGGCAGATTCAAAAAGCATGTGCCCATCATGTTGTGCGCGTATAATTTTTTCTACCATCAGCATTGGTGGAATCATTGTCTCATAACCAGCTTCAAAACCGATATCAGCAGAAGATAAAGGACTAGAAATGAGTGTTTGTGCAGAGCATAGCATTTCTGCTACTTTAGCAACAAATTGAATGCCTTTTTCTGTTTCATCATGCAATTCAGTTGCGTGAATGTTTGCATTGACTTGTGCGCTTTCGCCTAAGAAACGAATACGCGGTGATTGCATGTGTGCAGCAGCTGCAAACGGAGTTTGCTTGGATGATTTTTTACTTTCATCGGTAAACATGCCACTTTTTTCTTCAGAACTGGTAAATGTATTGGCAAGTAACAACCCTTCAATGTTGATTTGTGGAGCTTCATAGATGATTTCTTGCTGCGCAATATCTTGTTGAGCAGTTGCTTGTATAGCAACATGAGCTTTGTCATGCAAAATAGTTCCTGCATGCGTTTCGCAGGGCAATGCGCTATGCGTAAGGCTGGTCTCCACTCTGGATGATGATGAAAACAAGCCGTTTTTTTCATGACGTGTTTCAGTGAATGTTTGTAATACGAGTGGATTTTTAATAACCGAACCATGTTCTGATTGTTCTGTGACATCATGTGCTGCAGCAATGACTGTTCCGGTGCGCGTAATATTTTTATCACTGTGCACCTTTACTGGCCCTGCAGGAGCAATGAGTTGTTGCTGAGGCATTGCGCATTGCATTATTGTTTTTGAATTGAATGATTCACTAACCACGGTATATGATTGTGTTTGTAGATTAAGAGCGCCTGCAGTTGATTGCATGGTGATTCCATTGGGACCTGTTGCAACAATGCGGTTATTAAGATGTGTTTGATCATTATCAGTGATGCAAGAGAATTCATCAGTAGCAATATCCCCTGGCGATTGGTACGGGTTGATGTCGTTTGGTGCTAAGCAAAGCATAGTATGTTGCTGTAATTCATCGCTTGGTGTGGAAACGATTTGTGTAAGCAACATTGATGTGTCAACGTGCTGCACATCTTCAGGTGATATGATTTCTTTTTGGTTGTGCTGTTTCCATTGCAGAGCATTTTCCTGCAGCATTGCACTGATGCTTTTCTCTTGTGTTTTAAGTATTTTTCCTGCAAGCGTACTAATAAGTTGCTGTAAAAATGAATCAAAATTAATGCCACTGAGTGGATTGGAGATATTCTGCCAATCAAGCGGTATCGCTTGATTGTTTCCAAGGAGCACTCGGCTGTTGCCATCGATTCTTGTTGGTATACCAAGAGGAAATTCTGTTCTTACACTGCCATCGGCAGCTAATCGATAAATTCCCGGTTTTTGTGCTTCTTGTTGAATGTATTCAGTAACATTTACCAGCATTGGCTCAGTTGCAATTGTGGTATTGCGCCTGCGCTCTGTATTGATGAAAGATCCTGTATTGCCGGTGATGGCGACGGTGCCAGCATTCATGTTGCCGGTAATGGCAAAGTCACCCAAGTTCATAGTAATGTTTTCACCAGCTTGCGTGATACAGGATAAGATAAAAGGAGGAAGCTGATGGTCAAGTTGGCCAGCATAAGTTTTTACAATAATGTTTTGTGGTTCTTCAATATAGTGTGGTGAACTATGCAATAGAGATTTATTGTTGCATATTTTACCTCCACTACGAATTGAGCTTGCAAAATTGTAAATTTTTGTTTTTATTAAAAATTTAATCTCTTTTAAAGATTCCAGAATTGCCGGACCTGAACCAGCATATTGTGATGAAACGCCGTAACAATGCTTAGTGATGGCCTTTTCACGAATATGATCATATTCGTCAGCTTCAATGCTTATTATTCCTTGGGACGATATTTTGCCGGCAAGATTTTGAATTTTATTGTGTGCTATTATTTTACTACCAATAGTATTTGTTACAGTACCATGATTCAGAAATATATTGCGAGCTGATCGAAGAGTAAGTATATTATCTGATGCCGCGTAAGACCCGTTACTTTGCTTAACCGCAGAAAAACGAGACATCATAGGTGTTTGGTTTCGATGCTCTTCTTTTTCAAATCGTTCAGCGCTTTGTATGTTCTTCCTGAGCCTTGCAGGTGATCCGAATGAAGCATACAAATTGTATTGTTGTTTAATGTCTTCATCGATACCCCAGATTGAATCACCAACAGTAATATCGCCAATTGTTGATTCAATTAATGTTGGGCCTTTGCCATACAATTTAGCGTAACGCCCATCAATTGCATCAGCAATGACTGTCAACGGTCCATGCGTTGCAGCAAGAATTCCCATTTCTTCATTATTTTTTCCTAAGGTCAAAAGACCGTTTACTTTGAGTGAAAGGGTAGGTGTTTTTAACGCATAATGCAGAGTGAACGGACCATTTACTGTTAAATCAAGATGATTGATGTTTGAAAAACCATAATTTTGTTCGAAAGAAAAAGTTGAGGGCCTCAGCAGGTTAATAGCATAGCATGCAATAGTAAATTTTCCTGGTGTGTCTGGTAGTTTTTCTAAAAGTGGAAATAGATCAGATTGTTGATAAATGACGGGATTCATGGCGAAAAGTAATTGCGTAAAATATATAGAAAAAAAATTGAGAGATAAATGCTATGCTTTGCCATGATGATGCTTTCATTTTAATGATAAATGCATCAACTATAGCAAAAAAACATAAGATTATAAACAGAAAATGAGCGTTGTGATAAAGCTTGTTATATCGGTTAAAAAAAACGAGTGCTATATTCAAATCCGCAACACATAATTGTTTTTAATTTATGTTTTATATATTACGCTTAACTATGAAAATTGGGTTTGAACATATAATCGTATAAGATATCTGTAATTATGGAAATGGGCTTTTTAGGTTTCTTGTATGGATTGTCTTTATTTTTGGTGTCTCAGGAATCAAAGAAGGTACCAAAAAAATTAAATATTTATACTGATGCTCATAAGGCTTGCTATGGTTTTTATTCTTTGCCTTCAGAGATTCAAGAACATATTACATCATTATTTATAAGTCATATAAGTTCAGAATTAAAGTACCAGAATTTTCAAAAGACGCTTTTAAATAATGGTATTTTCAGATCTGATTATTGTAAACAATTAGATCGTGAAGAAAATAAAATAGCGTATGATGAAGATCATCCAAATGATAGATATGTGCAATCATTATTTTATACTGAAAGATCTACACAGTATTTTAAGCAAAATCATTATCATTTATGTTTGAAAAGATCGCGGTTAGGTATATTGAAGATGCTTGATTGTAAGCAGTCAGAGGTGTCTTTGGTAACATTTAAGAATAATGTTATTAAGGTGTATTATAAAAGAGATGATGAAGGATATGATCTTCAACTATGGCTTCTTTCAATAAATCAGATAAAAGATAAGTTGGATTGTTTACCGTTTGCTTTGGCATATAAGGATTTTGATAGTTCAAAAAAAGATTTTATACCAATACATTTGCTTTGCAGAAAAAATATTACCTATGATTCCGTAGAATCCAATAAATAATGAGGCTGCACACGGCAGCAAAAAAGCACCAGACTGATGGAAATGCCATAAGATAAAAAATATAGGCAATAATTGCGCTCATTCCTATAATAATTCCTAATAATTTCATGTATGGAACTGATGAGATAAAAAATGGAACAAGGGTTACAAAGAAATACAAAAAGCTCAGCGTAAGCGATCCGATTCTACAATAAATTGGATTGGTGCAATCAAAAGGATACGGATCAACAGGATAATCAATGTGGTGATGTGTAATAACAGCACCACTTGTTTTTAAAAGCCAGTACCACAGAAAAAGCAAAGAAACAAGAATACCTAGGCATATTATTTTAAATAATAATTGCTTTCGTTTGTATATATCTTCTGCCCAATAAAGCGAAGCAGAAATCCAGGTTGGCCAAAACATTCCAGCAAAAAAAAGGAATACGTACATGCTGCTTACGTGCAGCAAGCTTGTTGTATCACCGTTATTAAGAGTTACCCATACAAATCCTTCACTTGCTTGTTGAATACCAAAAAAAAGTGGAGTAAGTGCAATCGGTATAGTTTTTTTTGTGCGCACTTGTTTAATTGATAAAAGACTGATGAGTGATAAACCTGCAGCTGCCGTAAAACTTGCTCCTGCGGAAAAACACATACCAAACTCCTTTAAACCGTTCGATATGGTTCGACCAGCTCACCACGAACGGAGGAGTATATTTGTTCCCTTCGTACTGAGCTTATCGAAGTATATGAACATATAAATTTAATAAACATTTTTAGTCAAATACGCACGCCCTGAATCACCAAAAATGATAACAGCAACATCATCTTTTTTTAATTTTGGTAAATAATGCTGTACGCCCCAGGCTACTGCACCACTTGTTAATCCAACCAAAAATCCATAATTACGAGCAAGGTTTTTAAGCATATTAAAAGCATCTTCATCTGAAACAGGAATAATTTCTTCAATAATATCGTTATTATCGTAGTTAATAATATCAGAATAAAAATCTATACCCATGCCTTCTACTTTATATGGCTTTGGATTTCCTTTGGTGGAATATAAGGAATTATTTGAATCGAGAGCGATTATCTTAATATTGGGATTTTTTCCTTTTAAATATTTTCCTACTCCGGCAATTGTTCCGCCAGTTCCTGCAGCAGCAAAAAAATGAGTTATTGTTCCATTGGTTTGTTCCCATATTTCTGCCCCGGTTAAATCATGATGTGATTGCGCATTTACGGGATTAAAGTATTGGTTAGGAAAGAAAGAATTGGGAGTAGATTCTTGTAGGCGTTTTGCTAAAGAAATATAACTATTAAAATCATCACTTGCAGCTATTGGGCATACGATAACTTCTGCGCCATATGCACGCATTGTTTGCAGCTTTTCCTGACTGATTTTTTCGGATGTAGTGATAATAACTTTGTATCCTTTTGCAGCGCCAATCATAGCTAATGAAATGCCATAATTACCAGATGAAGCATCGATAATAGTTCCACCAGGGTTGAGTTCACCTGATTTTTCAGCATGTTCTATCATATACAATGCAGATCGGTCTTTTATACTACCACCGGGATTGAGGTATTCAAGTTTGGCGTAAAGTGTTGCAGGTGTATCAAAAGGTAAACGAACAAGAGGGGTGTTGCCAATGGCTGAGAGTATATGATTATGCATAATATGAGGCCTTTTTTGATTATGAATGATGCAATACATTAAAAATAATATACTTATCAGAATAATTATATGCTTTATCGGCATAATAGCTCCTTTTTTTTTACACTATAGTCATCATTTATCAGAATGTCACTAAACGGTGAGCTTGATAGTGTTTTTAAGCTTAAATAACTCGGTTTGTAACAATATTGAAAGTGTGATATTATATCCCAGAAAGCATTGTTGCAATAAGAAATTTAATGATAAGCTGAGAAAAGAGTCATAATGATACTATGTGATAAAAAATTAGTGGTAGTAATGCTACTTTTGGCAATTTTTAATCGGGCGGTGGCGATGAAGCGATCGAGTGATGGACATGACTTAAATAATCCAAATAAGCGACTAAAAATGAGTCGTATTAGTACAAAAGATTCTGACATTTCAAGTTTTAAATCAGTTATTTCCAGTAGTTGGCCATCGCAAGTAACAAATACGTTTGCTAACAGTTCAGAGTGTGCAGTGTCGATTTATCAAGAGGAACAACCTGTTGATTTGAGGGCGTCGCTTGAGGAGCAAGCACGAGTTAAGGCATTTGCTTTATCATATTACATGGCAGCAGACAGTAAGCTTGCTGATGCAATGGCAGCTTGCGATTTTGAGCAAACAAACCGGTATACACAGAAGCTATGTACATTAAAATCTTATCCTTTTGGCATAGTAGCTGGTATTGTAGCAAGTGATTTTTCAAGTCAACAAAAAATTAAATTGTTTGATAAAATTCAAAACATAATCAGTAGACAATTGCAAATAAAGCTGTTTAATCAAGTGAGTGGTGAGGGTTTTAAGCCTTTGGAATTGGCAGTTCAATATAATGATCATTCAATGGTTTATAACCTTATCAAGAGAGGAGCTGATCCAAAAGGCTTGGATCAGAGAGGAGAGCCTATTTTTTTACAGATAAAAAGAGTTGAAATAGGAACATTATTTTTAACCGCAGGTGTTCCCATAGATATTAAAAATAATAAGGGAGAAACAATATTATTTAATAATGCAACAATACTCCCTGAAGAAATAAAAATAGCGACATGGTTTATTGCAAAGCGTGGCAATATAAAACACAAAAATATTTATAATCAGAATGCTTTTCAGAAGCAGAATATACAAGGAAATGCAAATCCTGATTTGGAAGTTCCAGAAGAAATTTTGGAAAAACGAAGAATTTTTACACGTTAATAATTTTTATAAAAAAAGCGCTCACTTAAAATGAGCGCTTTTTTTGTGTTCCATTCTTATCTAAATAAAATCATCAATAACGATAATATAACGGTATAAAGAACCATGGTTTCAATGAGTGTTTGTGCCAATATGCTTGTGCGAGAAAGAATGTTATATGAATCGGGATTCTCACCAATTTGCGTGCATGCTGCGGCAGCTGTTCTTCCTGAGCTAATGCCAGCACCAAGAGTACCAAAACCAGTACAGAAAGCTGCAGATAAAAATATAATGCCATCAATGCTATTATCAATTGGTGTGCGTGAAACAACAAAAAGAAGAGTGATAGCAATTATGAGGCAGAAAATAATAGGAGTTTCAATAAGCGCTTCACTGATAAAAGTAAATGAAAGGAGCTTATCATATGCTTTTATGTTTTTGCCTAAATTTTTTACTGCTGCTTTTGCAAAAGAGCTGAGACCAATTGCTGGCCCAATACTACCAAGACCAACACATAAACCACTTGCAATAAGACGGAGGCTATCGCTCATATTTATTGCGGAACTTGCTTGACCTTGAATAAAAAGAGACACAAGGAAAGCTGAAATCATTGGTGTTTGAATAAGAACTTGTGCTAAAAGCATAAATGATAAAATGCGGTGTGCAAAAAAAGGTTGCCGTGCAACTGCATCACATGCAGCTTGAGCAGGAAATGTTGAAGCAAGACCAATAGTGAATCCACTTATTCCCATTGCTGCAATGATGCCAAGTTCAGAATAGTAAGAAAATTCATTAACTGATTCTACATTCGTATACATGAGCAAAAAAATTGAGATAAGAAATCCCAATATTGCTACCGTTTCTACTAATGTCATACCAATAAATGCAACACGCATAATAGCATCTTTTGCTTGCGGTTGCCTATTCATAGCACCAAGAGCACTCCAGCTGATAAGGCCTTCACCAAGACCAACAGAAATTGAACTTATGGCAATTGATAGAGTGATTGCACCATAGTGTAAATATTCATATGAGAAGTTCATTTTATTTTATCCTAATTTCTAATGTCCGCCTTCTTGTGTTCCTATCGAAAGATAGGTGAGTGTCAGCATTGCAAAAACAAATGCTTGCAGAAGTCCTTCAAAAAGAGTGAAAAATGTAACAATCAAAAAATTAGCACCAGTCAAAAGACCAACTGATTCAAGAATAATTGATCCACTGATGGTGCTGAAATAAAGTTTTGTGATAATTGCACCACCAAATATGTTTCCGAATAAACGAAATGATATTGAAACAATCGATGATAGCTTTCCTATAACATTAAGGGGGAGCATGACAAAAAATGGTTGAAAGAAGTCTTTTGCATAAGGAATAAAGCCTCGTGATTGTATAGCAATTGCTTGTACATATACAAAAGAAATAATGCCTAAGGCTAAAGCTGTATTAATATCTTTTGTTGGCTCATCTAGCCATGGAATTAAGGGCGCTGTGTTACAAAGGCCGATAAAAATAAAAAGAGATGCTGCAAAAACACAGTGATTGTAAGCAAACATGCCGAGTGATTGTTTTGTAAGATCAATAAAAAATGAAACAAACTCAATCAACATAAAGCGACCAAGCTTGGTATGATGCATGATATATTTAACGCACGTAAGAAATAGTGCCAAAATAATCATGATAACCCATGTGTTCACTACTATTTCACTATTAACCATGAACAAGAGATTATCTTCATAACCAAAAAATGAACCTAAATACCATTGTGGCGTTTCAATTAATTCAGCACCGTTCATGTGGCGCGCCCTTTTGTTATAGCCCATGCTCTACTGCTCATTCTGAGCTTTCTATGGGAGACTTTATGAAACAATTTTTTATATGGGTTTTATCATTTTTAGCATAATAAGTAATGTTATTAAAAATGATATTACTACCAGTATAAGATTGATTGAAGATGAGTGCAATATATATACCATGCTTAATGCAATAAGAGTAAGTCGTGCAAAAGAAAGCATAATTGATTTGGCCAGATGTTGAGCGAATGATGAACTATGTAAAGATAAGACTCTTCTTTGTTGGGTAACAAAGAAGAGTCCATATAATATTGCGAGTAATATACCAAGAAGAATAGAGAACATCTGAGCTTTCTTTTAGTGAGAAAGTTTCTTAAGACCTTTATGCTTCCAGTATTCAGAAATAATTGATGTTGAGCCAGTGATAACAATAACACCATGGCGTTCATCAACAGTTTTTTGGGCAGCTTCAAGCGCTTCTGCAAAGTTTGCAGTTGCTTTAGCTTTTATTTTCAGGCTTTTGATATCATTTGTTACTTTTTCAATATCCCAAGCTTTATGTCCTTTGTGTCCAGGTACTGGTTCTACTGGGCATACAATAACTTGACCAGATGTTTTTTTGAAGAAATAACGGAGTAATTTAATGAGTTCATGGATATCTAATTCTTCATTGTTGCAACCAAGAATAATAGTAAGTCCTTTTAATGGACGTTTATAATGAAGAAGGCGTGTTCCAAGAAGCAAGTTTTTGAATGCATCAAGATTTGCTGCTGGATCAAGTAAAATTGTTGGTTTTTCTTTGTCCAATAACTGGAAGTGTCCTGGCAATGTGTTAAGAGTTTCTTTCCAGAATTGTTCAATAGTACGTTTTGGATTCAGTTCAGTTTGGCGTTTGATTTCAAGTGTTGGTCTACCGCGTTGACCTTTTTTCTTAGTTAAAAGACTATTGGCAACAAGTACAGAATCTTTTTGAGCAAATGAATTGATATAAATAGAAGTAATACGTTCAGCTAATGCGGCACATCTTCCATGAAGTTGTTCAAATGGATATGCAAGTGGAGCAAGTTTACGAATTGGCATAGCCCATTCAGCATTTTTTTCTACAACAATGTCTTGCATTGTTTGGAGGTTAAGTTTGCTTTGGTCAGCAGAAACAACAATAGCACCAGGTTTAACAATGCTTAAAATTTCTTGAATCAATGCTTTATCGGTGCTTTTTGCATTTGGAGAAGCTTGAGGATCAATAATTCTGGTGATCGCAACAATTTTTGATGAACAAATATTTGTTGCGTCAGATGGTCCATTTTCATTTACTTCTAGGATAGCAACATCTACATTGCTTTGTTTGAAGTAAACAAGCGCCATCATAGTTAATATTTCGAAAGAATTAAGTGTAAGATTAAGATCTTCAGCTATATTGATAACTTCGTTACCAACATCAGTCAAAACTTTGTTTGAGATAGTTTCATTATTAAGAGAAAAGCGCTCATTGTATGTTAAAATATGTGGCGCATAAAATGTTCCAACAGTAAGTCCTTCTTCACGTAATAGACGAGTAGTGAAATGACTTGTTAAGCTTTTGCCATTTGTACCAGCGATTACAATAGTAGGAACTTTTTGTGAAAGTGAACCGAGAGCTTTATCGAGTTGTTTGAGAGAAGAAAGCGTTGTGTCAGCGCGATTTGCTGTCCAACTGCTTTCTAAATAGTCTATAATTTCGTTATAACTGCGTTGCTTACCGGTTCCTTTTGCAGCAGCGGTAGGCTTTTGATTTGTTACATTTTTCATCGATTTCTCCAGGTCTCTAATGATTTTTATGATTTCTTTGATATTCTTTAATTTGTAAGAGATTATATACCATTATTGGTTATTTTTACCAAATTTAGTAAAAATTAGTCAGTTAGGCAAAAATCTTACCTGTTTACTTAGGATATAGCATCCTGCAAAAATGTCAAACAAGAAATTATAATTGAGTCATTGTCTCATTATTTACAAAAGAAAAAGGCATATATGAAACTCTTGTCATGGAATGATTCTGAATCACTTGAGTTCCTGGTTGATACATTAAAAAAAGGCAATATTGTTCTTGCCGCTGGTGATACTGTATTAGGCCTTCTGGCCGATATATCAGAAGGAGGATGTGCGCAGCTTGATGCAATTAAAAAGCGATCAAAACAGCCTTATTTATTATTGGTTGAAAATACGCAAAAAGCCCTTAATCTAATTGAAAAAGATGCCCTCGAAATATTTCAAGCTGAAAAAATAATGAATATTTGTTGGCCGGGTCCAGCTACCTTAATTTTAAAAGCGAAGGCAGAAGTTCCTGAGGGGGTAAAGTCTCCTGACGGTACTATTGCCATCCGAGTGCCAGATCATGCTGGATTGCTTCAACTGCTGCATCATTTTGATGCCTTATATTCAACAAGCGCGAACCTTAAGGGTGAACCTGTTCCTGCTCATCTGGAAAAAATAGATAAAAGCATTCTGGAAGCTGTTTCTGCTATTGTTTTGAATGATAATGAATCCTCATCAACGCTTGCTTCCACCATTATTGACTGCACGGGAGATAAGCTCAAGATTGTTCGGCAAGGAGCTTTTCCGGTTGCAAAATTGGTGAGCTTGTTGGAATAAAATCTTGTTTGATTAGCTTAAAATTGTTGATGAGGAATTTATGTTCTTTTTTAAACGATGCAAGAGCTCTTCCATCAGGCAAGTTGGGATGAAATAGAGTTCTTTTTTTATTTTTTCTATAACAACAATACGTGTTAAATAATAGTGCTTGAGATAGCGTTAGTGATGTTTTGATGTCATTGAGACAAGCAGTAGCTTCTTTTGTGTGTGGGTATGCCAGAAATAATCTTACTTCAAATTTGTTTTGGCATGGATTTACTTGAGTTTGCTTAGTTACTAAGATTGATTCAAAACAAGGATGAAGAGCATATTGTTGATTTCGACCTAGATTGAGAATTTTATCGCCTTCCATGTCCCAGAGTTCTGTTTTTTTTCCATGAGTTAAGAGTAATCCATCATAAGTGAAATGCATATGTTGAACTATGTATTCAGTATCGATTTTTATTTTAGTAAGACGATCAGGAAAACCAGATATGTTCCAAAATGCTAAAGTTGATAAGGCAAAATGAGAAGAGAGTGAACCGTGCAAAGATACTATATGATTGCCTGTTGTATCTGCAATGATATTATGAATGCAGGGACCAATTTGACTGGTGTCTAATAGTGTTTTCTTGTTGTTTTCGTCCATAATGCATAGAGTTGTTGCATTTTTGTTGTAACAATAGATTCCTTTTTGAGAAATAAAAATATCTTTAAGGCCAGAATAAGTATCTTCTGAAGATATACATTTTTTTTCAATAAGCTTATCATCTTGAATAGTGAAAAATAATTTTTTTTCTCTTTCCATAAGTATTGTCAGGAGATTCGAATTTTTATTAATGTTGGCAAGTTTTGCATGATATAGATTATCAAATTTTTTGTGATCTTTTATATTATTGGGTTTTTCCAGGTCGTATAAAATCAAGCGGTCGTCTTTTGTTGTACAGATTATATGGTTGCCATGAGAAGAAAAAAGATATGAACTTACATTATTCCAATCGTTTTTTAAAGAGGTTTTCTGAATTTTTTTTTCGTCTTTTATATAATGAAAAAGACTGTATTTACTATCGTTTTCAACAACTTTTGATTGTATAATATAGTTTTCATTGGGGTGAATTGTTGCAGTGTACCATGAATAATTTTGATGATTATCGACCAATTCAATTGAGTTGTTTTCGCTCATGAAATACAAAAGAATATCAGTCTTTGCTGTCTTTCCGTATTTGTAGGTATAGAGAATAATATAGCTATCTTGCGGACTAAAAAAAGCATGTGAGTAACCAGGGAAACTTTTAATACAGCGTTGTTCTTTTGTTGTCCATAAATTAATTTGACATGTTTTTTCGTTCATATTTTCCAAAAAATAATCGCCATTATGGCTATAGGAAAGAATTATAGGCTTTTTTGAAGAATGATATTTTAATTTTTTTATACGTATTTTTTCAAAAAAATATTTGTATATTGTTTTTTTGAGTAACCTCGTATTAATGGATTTAAGGGCAAGAGCATTGATTATGCTTTTTTCTGTCAAAATTTCTTCCATGAGTTGTGCATAAAAAATAGGACATTTCAATTGTGCTGCAGCATCCATTAGTTTTGATTGTTCATTTCTGCCTAATGTTATTAAGAAATTTTGATGAGACATTATTATATGAGAGCACCAAAAATCAAAAATTTCTTTATCTATTTTAAGGGGGATTGGATCTTTTTTTGTTGCTTTATATTTTTCTTGCAGCACAGTTAACAAATTTG
The DNA here is from genome assembly GCA_039809905.1 of Candidatus Babelota bacterium. Taxonomy (GTDB): domain Bacteria; phylum Babelota; class Babeliae; order Babelales; family Vermiphilaceae; genus SOIL31. The sequence continues at coordinate 919,921 of JBDHVY010000001.1, forward strand.
ATTGTTGTGCTATTGCATTATCAACACATATCAAATGCTTATCTTCAGTAATGACCCAAAGATAAGGTGTTTTTTGTAAGATATTCATTGCCTTAAGGTGAGATAATATATTGATTAATAGAGCAAAAAGTAGTAAATAATTCATGTTTTTTTATACGAGTGGTAGAGATTTATTGTTAGTTTATTGATCTGCAAAATATAGCATATGCAGATCAAAAGTATAGCTCTATTCTTTTTGCACAACAAAAATGAACATTTTTTTATAGTTATGATTGCTCAGAGCAAAAACAACATGATATTGTCTGATTAACTTTATTTTTATACAAAGGAGTTCTGTTAATGAAACGAGTGATATCATTGTTGTTGCTTACCAATATTGCTTATGGAGACTATCCAGAAATTAGTGCACAAAGATTACCTGATAACAACTCTTCTCTAAAAGAATACCAAAGTGGATCGTATTGTTTTCCACGTTTTGATTGTCCGCGTGGTAAACGAGGTAAGCATGGAAAACGAGGCAAGACTGGAGCTACCGGTGCTACTGGTGCGACTGGTCCTATTGCGCCATTTAATTTAAGAGATGAATTATTCATTAATGCTTTAATGATGACGAATACGATTGCAGGAACACCGGATACATTTTTTACCGATGTTTATGGAACACCAACAATTCTTTCAGCATGGGGATTAACAAGTCCTTTTGATGTAAACAATCCTATCGGTACGCAGTTTGTTATTCCGAGTACACTTGATACAACACAGCCAGTTGTGCTTGTTATTCATTGTTTCAATGTGAGATTAGAAGCTTTTGGTGAAGTGAGATTCCAAGTTCAGATTGATTACAAAGGAGATGGCCAAGAATTCGGCGCCAATCCTCCAGCAAACGGATATTCTGAAACATTATTCACGGGAAATATTCCGGTTATTGATCCAGTAAACCCGCCGAATGCCAGGTATTTTATGGTAACAGTTCCTTTAAATGGTGCTTTAATGGCAGGAAAAACATGGTCTGAACTTGTGCTTTCTCGTGTTGCCACAACAGATGATAATGATTATCAAGGACCTGTTTTCCTTACTGCTTTTTCTATTCAATATACAAAAACAATGAGTTGATATTTTATATACAACGTAACCATAGGAATATTAATGAAACGCATATTAATAATACTTGTTCTCTTGCTTTCCTATAAAAATTGTCTCCTAGGTCTTGAATTTGGAACAACAGGAACGCTTACGGGAGAAATTGCGAGTCTGGGATCGGGAATATATTCAAAATTTCCTCTTACATTTTATGAAGATAGACAAGATTATGTTAATGGTGGATTAACCTTTACCTACAATAGTCTTTGGTCTACCATTCCACGTGTATGGCTTACGGTGGAACTTGTTAATGCTCCATCGCCAACAGATACGTATAGTGTTGTAGTGAGTTCTAATTCTTCTTCCAGTACAACAGTTTTAGTGTATAGAATTTCAAATGGAGGAACAGTTACTGAGGCTTCATCTGGAGAAGTAAAAGTGACTATATTAGCTATTGAAAATATTTATTAATCAATACATATTTCACGAACTGGTAAGCTATGAAATATAAGGGTTTTAGTTTAATTGAATTAATGGTGGTAGTTGCAATAATGGCGTTCTTAGCCATGATAGCAGTTCCTAATTTTAATCGTTTTTTGGCTAAAGCAAAACGAGCAGAAGCATATATGAATTTAAATTCTATGTACGCAGCAGAAAAAGCTCATTTTGCAGAGCATGATACATATTCAGATGTGCTTATGGGTGAAAATGGAATTGGATGGAAACCAGAAGGCAAAACACATTATTCCTATGGTTTTTCCGGGTCAGAAGGCCGCAATAATTTTATCGGAAAATCGGGAGCTGGGATACAAGGTTCTCGTGCAGACAAAACAGGATTTATCGCTGTTGCTGCATCCGAAAAAGATATTATTACGATTGATGAAAATAATAATATTATTATTGTTCAAGATGGTTTGAAGTAAAAAAGAGAGGAGATTTAAATCTCCTCTCTTTTGATTATTTTTCCGATCTAAAAATATGTTCTGATATGGTAGTTTCTGCTGCAACTTCATGAGAATTGTTTTCATCAGTCCATACTACAAAAGGTGTATGATATATCTTGAGGATTGAATTGCCTATTATTTCACTGCTTTGACTTTCTCCTAAACAAGATAATTTTTTTTTGTTGTTATTATAAAATTTTGTTTTTGTTCCCTGTATAAGAACTATTTTATTGCTTAATTTTAGAGAGGCGACTGTCATATTTGGAAATATTTCTGTTCCTACTATGTTTCTATTAAGGTGTGATAAATTGAACAGTATTATTTTTGATTGATCTATTGAATCAGGATTGTTATAAAGAACTGCCAGATAAGATCCGGTTTCATTTGTAGTAAACGCATCAATCATGCCTTGATAATCAAAGCTGTTTTTCAATGTATAAGATCCAATTAATCTTTGATTTTTTGAATAAATATCAAAAGAAAGTTTATCTGTTTGGTAAACATACATTTCTTTTTGAGGAATAAATAAAAATTTAGTTGTACCTCTATCCTCGAGTGGCCATGGCATGCTTTTAGTCTCTACGAGAGCATTATCACCTACTTTCACAAATAAGGCATTTGTAGCATTCTGCAATGATGCGATAGGGCCACTAACAGTTATGATAGAATAATATTCCGGTAGCAAAAAAGCCATCCGTTTTTTATTTTTATCTATAGGATGCTTTACAAATAATTTATTGGTAGTATAGAGTATGTTTTCACTATCAGAAGAAAAAAACCATTGCCCTGTTGTGGGTTCAATAGTCTCAAATTGAGTTTTACTGAGTGTATTTAAGGTAACATTATATTGCAAAAGAATATTGTGTATCGTGTTGTTATCGTCTTTTACAAAAGACTGTATCATATGTCTTTCGTTGTTAGCGATTTGCAAACCACATAATAATATACCTTGCTGATCATTACTAATCAAAGGAATTGATTTATCCTCTTTAAGGGAGTATAGCAAAGGAACTCTTTTGATGGAGTCGTTAGCAGTTTTATGAGTAAGAATAATAAAGTTATCTCGAGGACTAAATTGGCCGTGGTTATAGCCGGTAAAAGTTTGAACAATTTTTCTTTGATCAGTATTCCATACATGAATTTGGGATTCGTTGCTTTGATGTGAAACGTTTTCTAAAAAATATTTTCTATTATTGCTTGCTTTAATCAGCGCTATTTGTTCACGATTAGACCGAGTCTCTTTGATGATGTGAGTGCCAATTTTTACAGGGTTTTGTGAAGCAAAGACATCAAAAAATGAACAAAACACAATGATTGGTAGTAAAATGCGGTTCATAATAATTTCCTATAATATTAAATTCTAGCTCGCTATTGTTTTTAAATTTTTAGACAATTCAAGAAGAGCTTTTTCATCAATAGTTGATAATATGATTTTTGTTTTTGTAGGAATTTCTCCATAGCCACCTAATGCATGGTTGTATCCAAAAAAAGGCGTTTGATTTATGTGTAAGATTGAAGGTGAATTTGAATCTGCTATTGCACTTTGGCATTCGCCCAAATCAGTAATTTTATTGCCTTGTGTATCAAAAATATATGATTTTCTTCCTTGAATAAGAAGAAAATCATTGTTGATGAACTGTATAGTATTTATCTTTTGATTAAAATCTTTACGTATCGCAGTCATCTTTGTATTAATCGATGATAAATCAAAAAATATGATACTTGATCGAGTTCGTGCTTCAGAGTAATCATAATGAGCAATAAGACCACTAGATTTTTGGTTTGTAATCAAATTTTTAAGTATTGCACCAATTGCAGGAATTTTATCATTTTTTAATGTATATGATCCTATTTTATTATAACGATTATCCAGCATACTAAATGAATCATTCGTATATTGGTGAGCAATGATTTGTTTCCAATGTATTGGCAAAATGTTGATTTTACTTGAATCATATATATCCGTTATTATAGTTCTTAAGGGAACTATGTCATAAGGACTTGTCATTTCCAATAGCTCAATTTCCTTATTGGATTGTAACGTTATAAGAGATTTATTGACGTACATGTTTGTATATTTTTTGGTAAGAGGATGGCTTAGTAGAATATTGTAAGGAAGCTTTTGTTTTATTAATGATTTACCATCTTTTGATATGTAAAGAATATGTTGATCGGCACCGAGGTCTTTTGAACCAGAACAAAAAGCCCAAACATCACTCATATTATTACTTCCTTGCGGTATCTCATGGAGAGTATCAAGATGATGACTATAATCTAAAACGAGGGTAGTATTTTCATAATTTTCTTTGACAAAACTATATGCAATGAATTGACCATTTGAACTGGTTCCAAGTTTCATATTCGCTTTTATCAGAGTATCATTACATAAAGGTATTTCTCGGTTATGCGTGAGAGAATATAAAAATGCAGGAAGATAATCACGGTCAAGACGTGTTTTTGTGTAAAAAATCACATAGCTATTACGTGGATCGAATTGCCAGTGATTTGCATAGAATTGAAATGTCTTAATAATTTTCTTATCTGGTGAATGCCATACATTAATTTGTGACTGATTAAGAGTTGTTGAAACATTCTCTATAAAATATTTTCCATTGGGACTGTATAATGCCTGTACACCAAAAGTTGTATTATCACTAGTTTTTTTAATCTGTTCTTGCGTGATACATCCTTGCAATAACTTTTTAAGACATATTTTTTGTAAATCCCTAGCGGGTTTTTGGCAAGAATTTTGAGCTGGTTCATCCATAGAAAATGTAACGAAAGATATACTCAACGCAAGAGCGCTGAGGAAAAGATATTTCATGAAGCTTTCCTTTTTATTGAATAGATTTTAGGCGGTGGAAATTATAGCATTTTGAATGAAAAAGAAAAGAAATAATTAAAAAGAGAAGCACTGCAAGCAGCGCTTCTCTTTTTTAATCGCAAGATAAGCAATGTGGAATTAAATCTTAAGCTAACTGTTCAATAGTAAGAGAAGCATTAACGTTTGTTGCGCTTCCTCCTAAGGCAGTAGCCAACGTGATTGTTCCTGCAGAAGTAAAATTTTGTAAAGTAATTGTAGCACCTGCCGGAACGGCAATAATCGCTTGTCCTATATTTGGAGTGTTACCAACACCAGTACCATATGTGCTGCTTGTATTTGCAACACCATTGACGAATATAGTGAACTGGTTGGCAGCTGTTCCTTCAACAACAAAAGTAAATTTATATGTGCCTGAGGTTACAAGTGTTGTAGAAGCTGTTCCTGCAGTATGTAATATTGTTGCGGTAGCTGGACCATTTGAGTCAAAGGTTACGCTTCCGCCTACCGTAACTGATTGAGCAGAAACATTATAAATATATGCGTATCCTGTAACAGCAGCCCCAGTTGCACCCGTTGCACCAGTTGCTCCCGTTTCTCCGGTTGCTCCTGAAACACCAGTGTTTCCTGTTGGTCCGAGTGGTCCAGTATCACCAGTATTTCCAGTTGCACCAGTTGCACCAGTTGGGCCGGTTGCACCCGTTGCACCAGTTGCACCTACTGAACCTGATCCTCCGGGACCAGTTGCGCCCGTTGCACCAGTTTGTCCATTTAATCCATTAAGACCAGTTGATCCAGTTGCTCCAGGGGCACCCGTTGCGCCCGTTGCGCCTGTTGCACCAGTTGTGCCAGTTTCTCCTGTACATGATGCACCAGTTGCACCAGTTACGCCTGTTGATCCCGTACTGCCAGTAGGACCAACTAAGCCAGTTGCGCCAGTGTTTCCAGTTGAACCAGTGCTACCAGTTGCGCCAGTGCTGCCAGTTGCGCCAGTGTTTCCCATTGAACCAGTTCCGCCAATTGGACCAGTCGCTCCTGTTGCTCCTGTATCACCTTGTGGTCCACGAGGTCCCACTTGCCCACGAGGTCCTTCTTTACAAACTTTTTCACAACACAAATTTTGTGGACGATTATGAGAACAATCATGCTTTTCTGGGCGATGGCTATGCATGCAGCAACATGCTTTTTCTAAAGCACAAGCAAATTGTTCATTGGAGATAGGACACATATTCTTTGTTGTTTTTTGATGTGTTTTTTTGTTTGTTTTTTCTAAAAGATAAGCACCTTTTTTGAGTTGCGTGATGTAATTGGTAAGGTAATCGATTACTAAATTGAAATCTGCTTTATTAAAACATTCTTTATTTTGTTCTATGAATGATACAACGCTCCTCATGGCTGATTTTGCTTGTGAAAGAGGGACTATTTTTTTATTCTGTTTAATTGCACGATATACATCTTCTAAGTCTTGTGTCCATTCTTTATTGTTGGCTACTTCATGCATAAAAAGAATGGCATCTTTTGCTTTCTGTGAAATATGCGCAATATCAATGATCGATGGTATATCTGATTTTGCTATGAGCGTGTGATTGTGTGTTGTTATTATTTGTATGCATAAGAAAAAACTCAGCATTCTTTTTGCTGTTAACATCATTGTACTCCTTTTTTTAATGTTACTATCAAAAAATAGTAATTACTGCTGTTTTATGCAAGAAAAAGTTGTGATAATGCATCTTTAATGCATAAGTAAATAATGAAATACATGATTTTGAATAAAAATAAAGATGAGTGCACCAAGTGCAAGAAATGGTCCAAACGGGATTTTAGTATTTTGTATATCATGATGGAAAGATCTATTTTTCTGCGCAAAAAGAATAGTTAGTATGCCATATAGTGAACCAATGATGGAACCTATTGTAATACTTATCCAGCAACCAATGAATCCGGTAAATGATCCAATAAATACAAGGAGATCAAAATCACCTTCACCAATGCCATCAATGTTGCGCAAATATTTAAAAACAGTACTGATAATGCGTAAAAAAAGATACCCGAATAATGCGCCACAGATACTTTCTTGAATAGATAATGGTAAAAAACCGTAAATACTCAATACCATGCCAACAGGAACAAGGGAAATTGTTGCATGACGTAAAATGAGCATTGTTTCTATATCAGATCTTATTGTTACAATTAATGCTGAACAAAATATAAAGTAGCCAAAAAAATAATGAAGCGGAATGTAAAGATATACTAATGAAAGAATAACTGCAGTCAACATTTCAATAAAAGGATATAAAAAAGAAATAGGTTTTTTGCACGTTCGGCATTTGCCATATAATAACAACCAAGAAATAACAGGAATGTTATCGTACCATGCAATAGACGTATGACATTTTGGGCATGATGACGGAGGCATTACGATTGATTCCCCTCGTATGAGACGATATGCCAAAACATTTAAAAATGAACCCCAGCAGAGAAAGAATGGAATTAAAAAGTAGTACGGAATATCATACAACTTACAATTTCCCTTCTTCTTTTAATTTATCAAGAAGGCGATTAATTTTTTCAACTTTTTCTTGATCTTCATCATAGCGGAAAACCAGATTTGGCGTATAGCGACCACGAGATGTTTTTGCTAATGCTGTGCGTAGAGATGGTTTATAGAGGATGAGTATGGGTAATTTTTCTTCAAATTCAGATCTGCCATTAGCTGCAAGAAATAAAACAGTACACAATCCACCTTCAGGTGAAAGAGTTACCTTATTAATAAATAATCCAGATAAACGAGGATCATCCATAGTAATCTGGAGAAAAAACTGAGAAAGTTCTTTGAAATAATAAGATTCTTTTTGTGCTCTTTTTATTTCTTGCTGTTGTTTGCTCATGGGTATTAATCTTTAGGTGCAGTGCCGTTAGTAATCATGCGCATCATATTTTGTTTGATAGCACGAACAAGGCGTTTTCTTCTTTTTTGTGTTGTTGATTCAAAGTAAACAGTACGTTTCATATCGCGTACGATACCTTCACGTTCGATTTTCTTCTTTAATTGTCTGAGAGCTTTATCGATATGTCCACTAACAGAAATTTCGATATTTGATCGTTTTGACATGGGAAAACAACTAACCTTTCGATGTAAATTAAACATTCTTTATTATAATACCTAACTTTGGGCTTACTGTCCAGAGAGTGCATGTAATTTAAAAAGCATTATTATTTTGGGGTCCCCATGTAGAATGTAATGTAAACATGGGGTTAAGCTAAAATGTCACATTCAGGCCTGCCATAATAGTGGAACTGCGGTAGGCATTTCGTTGTGAAAAGGGGATTTGCCACAATAGGCCAAGGTTGAAATTGGGTGAAAAATCGTAATTGAGGGCGATATTTCCCAATTTTACTTTAAAGCTTGATTGGCATTCAAGGACACCTGGTACAAATGCAGGGTCTGCTACTACAAGATCAATATGATCTGATTGGTGATCAAGAACATACCACTCAAAATGCATAGAAAGACGATCAAGGAAATGATAAGCAGCAAGGCGAGCGCAAAAGTACCAGTTTTCTCCGGGATGAATTAATACATCAGTTGAGAAAGGAAAGAGGTTGTTCTGAAATTTGTTAGTAGGGACTGGGTAATTACAATACTCTCTTTTGAAAAAGTGAGTAAAGCCGACTTCTCCGCCTATTTCTATAGTCTCTATGAAATCAAGGTTGATTCCAGCAGTCATACCAAAGCTCTTATGGCCATTGTTTCCAAATGGAGCTGCAAAGAAGTTTCTTCCATCATCTTTTTTGACCGGTGAAATGCTTCCGGAAATTTGGAAATAAGGGATTGCTAAAAAGCGTGCCCATGCACTTTCTGCTTCTTCATTTACGGGAAAAAAGTCTCGCCAGAAGAGATTAAAACGAAGGTCCTCGAGTGATGTTTCTATAAAATCGTTACAAAAGCCAATCTTGAGTTGATCAGTTATGACTCCAATTCGATCCATAAGGAAATCATTTACATTATCTTTATTAATACCAGGAGTTCCCTCATCGGTTTCGTTTTGAGGCACAAATGTTGCAGCATCAGTTAAATTGAGAGTTTCTTCGTGTACTTGTCGAATGGTGCTAAATCCACCTTGTATGCGTAGTCCAAACCCGCCCCACAGCAATCCGCTTGTTTCTATTCGCAATCCGCGCTTTCTGTATTTAATGGGAAAGGAGAAAAAGCCGTATCTTTCTTGAGGGTCTATATTGGCTTCATTATTAAGGCCTAGTCGTTCCTGAGTTCCCACAGGATCTATGGGAAATAGTGCATCGAGAGCGGTTTGTAAAATCGGAACGAGAGTTTGTCCTTGAGGATACAGGGTGTTGGTATTCAGGGCGCCATTATTATAAAGTAGCGCAAGCATGTCTGTTCTGCCGGTAAGATCGCCAAGAGGCGCATCTACCCGTGTTGGACAAGAATCTGGATTAGGAATGGGACTGGCAGCGCATTGAGAACCTTTGATGGTTTTTCCTCGATCAGCATTTTGCGCAAAAGGAGAAATAGAAATATTTATGTGGTCTCTTTTTTTATCTGCCCATTCATAATCCCATCCATTTAATGCATCAAATTTGTAGAGTAGTTGTTCACGCGTAAGAAGCAATGCATCATCAAGATTAAGTGTTGTGAACATAGGAATGGGGTCATTTTTTGCAAGACTTGTTAGATCAGCATGAAGAAATGTATGAAGCATGCTGAGCATGGAGACAATTGATAATAAGAGAAAACCAGATATTTTTTTTTGTTTATCGCGAAGCATACTATTCCTTTTTTTTGTTTTTCATAAACAAATCATCTATTTATAGCATTGTTTGTGCGGCTCAGTCAAATAAAGGAAGTAAGTTAACAATGTATAGCCTAAACTTTACACATTGCGTTACCAGAAGGAAAGAGATAAAATAAAAATATACTCAAATTATTTTTTTATTTGCTCTAGCGATAACTTTATGACTAATTCTAATCTATTATATTGTTCATACTATCAAGCTCAGGTGGAGCGTGAATTGTGCTGGTTTGTTACGGCGAGTTTGCGTAGTTATGAACATGTTTCATTCGATCGCACGCTTGATCCTGCAACAAGTTTATTTGAATTTTTTGTACCCGAATCTACGGAAGAATATTTTTTAGAAATTATGGCGTATTTTGAATCACAGAATTTGATTTTTAATTTGAAAAAGTTGCCTAATCGTTTGGAAGATGTTTCAGCGGATGAGATTTGAGAGCAGATTAAATTTTTAAGAATTAAAAAAATCCCCAATGTTGTTGGGGATTTTCTTAGTTCTTATTTCTTAATCAATCAATGCCACTATTTTGTCGGTTCTTCTCAATGCCTCTTGACCCCCAAGCATATCAATAAGTTCAGCAATTCCTGGCCCATTCGTTTTGCCTATCATGGCAAGTCTTAAGAACCAAAATAATTCCTTCAACGGAAGATTATTATTTTTTGCTGCTAATTTTATGGCAGGTGTAAATTCTGCTGCATTTGAGAGCAAAAGATTTTTATGTTCATCGATTATTTTTATTAATGTTTCATACGTACTTGTAGGAATAGATGCTTCAATGTTGGCGCGTGTTATATTTGGTGCAATAAAATAAAATTCAAGAGCTGAAATAGCATCATGTGTTGTAGTTAGCTCGGATTTAATTGTTTGCAATAATGTTGTTAATGTTGCATCATCAATGGTTTTTACTGATTCGTACGCAGTTTCAAGATAAGGACGACATTGAGCAGTAAGCTTATTGGGATCATAATTCATAATCCATTGTTTATTGACCCATTTTAATTTTTCAACATCGTACGTAATGCGTCCGGATGAATGAAGATTATCAAAATTAAAAGCTTGTGCTAATACATCTAGTGGCATGATTTCATCTTTAAATGATGCCCCAATAATAGAAACGTAATTGGCAACAGCTTCTGGTAAAAATCCTGCATCTTTTAAATCTCGTAGTGAAAATCCAAAATCACGTTTGGAAAGTTTTTTGCCTTCAAGGTTACATAAAATGGGCAAATGCCAGTAGGTGGCAAGTGGTGCATTAACTGCATGGAAAAGAGCTGCTTGATTTGCAGTATTTGATAAATGATCTTCTCCGCGGAAAATATGAGTGATCTTCATAAGTAGATCATCAACAAAGTTTGCAAAAATAAAGGTAAAGCTTCCATCTTGACGAGTAATGGCAAAATCAGAAAAATTACTCATGTCAAAAGTAATGTTTCCTCTGGCTAGGTCATGGATAGTTAAAGAAAGATTATGATCACATTTAAATCGCCAAATAAACGGAACTTTGTCTGCAAGCAAACGATCAATTTCTGTCTGTGGTAATATCATACAGGTACGATCATAGCGTGGAGGTAGTTTTAAAGCTTGTTGACGCAACCGTTTTTTTTCTAAATCTTCTTCGGTGCAAAAACAACGATAAATAGTATTTTTTTGTATAAGCTCTTCAAGTTGCTTTTGATATAAGGAAGTACGTTCGGATTGGTAGTACGGTGCATATGGGCCGCCAACATGAGGGCCTTCGTTATATGAAAGTTGTAACCATGCAAGGTCTTCTAAAATTTTTTGTGCGTTGGGATCAAACATGCGCTGAGCATCAGTATCTTCGATTCGTAAAATAAAAATACCTTCTTTTTGTCGAGAAAAAAGATAATTGATGAGTGCTGCACGAACATTGCCTAAATGCATCATGCCAGTGGGGGATGGAGCAAAGCGCACACGAACTTTTTGCATTGTTTGATTCCTTATTGTATGACTATTTTCTTTAAGTTTACTCATCTATGGGTCAAAGTCCAGGGACGATGATTTTTGCTTCAATTTTTAATACCATTTCCTGTTTTTCTGCAAAGGGGCGCGCAATTTATCCCCAATCAATCTACGATACTCTTTAATCGAGATCACCCCATACAAGAGAACGAAGAATGGAGTCAAAATAGACATTGGGGGTTATAAAAGCTTTGACATATAGAGTGGTGATTTGTTATTTTTTCGAAAAGTTTTACTAAAAAAGGGTAAAGTAATGAAGAAGTGTCTCAAAATAACGCTAACATCCAAAATGCCGGATGTAAAATTTCGCGATGCTATACAATCAACAGCGCGAAATCTTGATTTAGAAGGAACAGTTCAATATCTTGAGCCTCATGAAATTGTGATTATAGCTTGTGGTTCAAAAAATAATATAGATGCTTTTCTTGATAATCTTCATGAAGGGTTTGGGGTTAATGTGCCAGAAGATGTTCAAGTTGAGCCTTTTCTCAAAGAAAAGGATTATCGCGGAATTTTTAGGGTTTTAGAATAAAAAGAGGGCGCTCCGGCGCCCTTCATTATGTACTATATTAGTCTGAAATATTTTATAACTTATTAAGTTCTTTCTTTACTGCTTGTTTTTCTTTACTGCCATTCCAATAAAGTTTGAATTGTTTTTCATATTCTTCTTTTGTTATTTTTCCTTTAACATAATAGTCTTTAAAGGCTTCCATTATTTTTGGAACATCTTCTTTATGCGGTATTTCTAATTCATCGTTTAATTTTTTTATCCTTTTATTCATCCAATAAGACATATCCTTATATCCATTTGGCCAAATTGCACCAGTAAAAATAGTACCGTCTCTTTTTGTGCAAGATATTTCGGCATTTTCCATATTTGCTTCAGTAAAGTCTGCGTCTGTTAAATGAGCCTTAAACAAATTAGCATCTGATAGGTTAGCGCCTTTAAAGGATGTTCCTTTTAATTTAAGATGAGAAAAATCTATTCCACTCAGATCACGACCTGAAAGATCTAAATGATTGAGGTTAGAGTCAGCTTTGTATCTGAGGCTTATGATGCGCTTTTCCATTTTTTCGAAACTGAGAGATGGAAATTTTCTGGACTGAGTAGAATCTTGGTTGATGTTTAAGCAAATGTTCTGGACAATATTTAGCATTTCTTCTTTGAGTTGTTGCGACTTTAGATCAACAATTTCAGGCTGTTTAAGTTTTTTGTCATTGTACTCAAATGGAGTGTGCGCAAGTATGTTACAGCATGATTGAGATGCATTTATATCTTTGAGCATTATATTCTGCAATGACTCAATGGGATCGTTTTCATTTTGAACTTTGTACAGATATGACTGAAAGTCATGAATGATCCAATATTTGCGAATAAAATAAGCCCAATTGATATCAGATTGTTCAAGTTCTAGCGAATGTTCAGGCATTTTTTTACGATCGCTCCTGTACCGTAAGAATGCAATCTTTTCATCGATAACTGTACTATATAATTCTTCAGTGAGGCGTTTGTATATAGTCTGAAGACGTTCATCTTTAAAATTATCATCTTTTGCAGTCGCTTGACTAATAGGTAGCAATGAAAGTAATAGTATGAGTTTTTTCATAAAAATAGCCTTCATATTTATGATTTAAATATCTTATAGTTTAGAATTCTGTTTTTAATTTAACACAAATAGAAATATTGTCAAGTAGTTATTCAATGCTTTAGCGCGCCAAAAAATAGTTAAATAATGCTAGAAAATCCTATTTGATTATAAAATGAAACATGCGAGAAAAATAATTAAAAAATCATTTTCAATCTATACTGATAGATGTTGAAGATTATCAATTTATTCTCATGATAGTGCATAATGAATCAATTGCGATTGAAAAGACTTTATATATTTTTTATAACCATCGTTTTTTATTCTTTTTGTGGCGCAATGCAACAGCAGATGCATAATGAGGATATTGTTGTATTTTGTAATAAAACAATTAACGCAGAAATAATAGAACATTATTTTTCTGCGCTTGTTGTTGTTGGTGCTCTATCATTTACATCTGATGTTGTTTTTTACAAGCAAGAGTTTTTTCATCTGCTGGGATTTAAGGAAAAGGATGAGATTAATGCCCAACACATTATTGCTGCGTTACAGCGATTTGAAAAAAAGAATAAGTTTTTTCTGATAAAGATGAATATTTCTACTGGCGATGATGGTATAGGGTTGCATTTTGTTTTTGAAAGTGAATGGACATTTAAAAAAATTAAAATTCATAACGTATACCGTGGGAAGCATTTTTTTCAGCAATTATATCTGATGGAACGAGGCGATGTATTTGATGAATCAAAACATAATCATTCTATTGTCAAAATAAAAGAATTTCTGATCCATGGTGGCTATTTTAATGCCCAAGTGAATAGTAGCTTTGAGTATGATCATTATACAAAAGAAGTGATAGCGCATATTTCCATAAAAAAAGGAGCTTGTTTTGTATGCAATGTAATCGAAGTTAATGTTATTAATGAAGATACTATTAATGATGAATTGTATGAAGATGTACGCAAAGCTTTGACTAAAAAACTTGCACATGCCCTTGTAATGCAAACATGTACAAAAGATTTGTTGAATGCTCAAACGCATATGCTCAAAGATTATTTAGCAAAAAAAGGTTTTTTGCATAGTGCAATTGAATGTACTCAAGATGTGGATTATGATCATGCGCTTGTACGAATACAATTCACTATCACCATACATCAAAAAAGAGAAATTGTTTTTTTTGGACATAGTTTTTTTTCTAAAAAAGAATTGCTCAATAAAATATTAGACTTTGGTCAATCAGTTTGGCTATTGCCGGCTTCATTGCTTGCAGAAGAAATCATACGAGAATATAAAAGTAAAGGGTTTTTAAACGTAGAAGTTGCCGCAAAAGAAGAAAAAGATCGTTCATTTTTTATTATCAAAGAAGGTCCTCGTGCAATTATTAAAGCTGTTGAAATAAAAAATGGAACAATATCAGATGATAATGCCATAAAGCGTTGTTTTAAAAAACTGCTTAAACATGGTTATTTTGATACTGCATTATACGATGAAGCAATAAGTAAGGTAACAAATCTGTATGTTGAAAAAGGTTTTCTTGTATTTACGGTTGTTGATTATGAATGTATTGCCACAGAGGTTGAAAATGAATACATACTTACCATTTTTGTTGATGAAGGAATACAAAAATATATCACGCAGGTGAGTGTTGATGGATATCCAGAACTGATGGGCCAAGGACCATTTAAAAAAAATGACGTTGATAATAACAAAGATCTTTTTGAAATTAAGATTGTCGAAGAGCAGCGTGCCTGGTTAGTAAAACATTTTCAATCGTTGGGATATTTGCATCCGCGCATTAAGCCTATAATAGAACAGCATGATGAAAATGTTTCTATACGGTGGACGGTTGAAACTGGTGAAAAGGTTCACTTTGGCAAAACGATTGTTCTTGGTAGTTCTTCTTTTCCATTTTCATACCTTGAACGGTTTCTTTTTTATCAAGAAGGAGATTTATGGAATCAAGATAATATAAAACGATCTTTTAGAGCTCTTAAAGATTTAGAAATTTTTGAAACGATTCATTTTTCGGCTGATCATAGTAGCGCAAGTGAAGATAAACCGATTTTATTAAAATTACATCTAGATGATCGTTATGAAATTCGTACACGTGCAGGTCTTGAACTGCAACATGTGCGTAAATATCAAACATTTTCTGGCGTAACATATAAAATTGGTGGAACAGCTCTCATTAAAAATCCAACTAATAGCGGAGATCAATTACGCTTTGATTGTGATTTTGCACGTTCTCACCGAGAAATTGTTGGTAAATATCGCCGTCCGTGGTTCACTGATAATCCTTTTTTTACGACGATGCAAGTCTATAGCATTGTGTATGATCAACCTGGTTTTATCGGAAGCACGAACGATATATATACCTTAATACAAAATGGGTTTCTTGTTGGTGTTCAAAAAAAAGCGCGATTTTTTGATGTTGGTTGGAACAATGGTTGTGAATGGATGAAATTGCACATTAAAGATGATGAAGAATTATTATCGTTTGCTCATGCTATTGATTTTAAACCACAGCTCATTGATAAAACGGTTCCCTTCTTTTTTACTGAACCAACCATTATGTTTGAACGTCTCAATGATGCCCTAAATCCTACGCAAGGTGGTGTTAGTTTGTTTTCATTGAAAATGATGCTTCCTTTAACTAAAAAATATAAGGATTCATTTTTCTTTAAAATATTATGTGAACAATCGATCTTTATTCCACTTAAAAAGATAGTTACTGCATTGCGATTCAGGTGTGGGCATGTTTTTTATCGTGAATTTTCCGGAATTATGCCATCCGAACGTTTTTACTTGGGAGGATCTCATTCTTTGCGTGGATATGAAGCAGATCTTGCACCGCCACTCGGAGTGTTTGTGGATGATGATGGTAAAGAGCATGTGGTACCGCGCGGAGGAAAAACAATGCTCAATGCTAATATTGAATTGCGCTTTCCCGTGTGGAGAAAAATTGGTGGGGTGATTTTTCAAGATATTGGAGCGCTCAGTGGCACCATGTTTGCAGATTTTAAAGCACAAGATCTACTTGCTGCAACGGGATTTGGTGTGCGTGTTTTTACCCCGTTGGGGCCACTGCGTTTTGATATTGGGTGGCGTTGGCGCAAGCAGTTGGCAATAGAGCGATCTTTTGCGTGGTTTTTAACCTTTGGCCAAGCTTTTTGACGCTTGGGCAGCTTGCCCTTGCCAGCTCGAAGAGCAAAATAGGGACATTCCATCGATTGGATGAATGTTGCGCAAATTTCTATTTGTGTTATAATTATTGTTGATAGATTAATAAATGATCTAAAAAAATTAGTGTTTTGGGGGTTATTATGAAAAACATGTTATTGTTTTGCTCGTTATTTTCTGCTACGGCTGTGATGGCTTTTGATGTTAGGCCTTTTGACCAAAAAAGTCGTGCCTGGAGCCCTAATATGGCTCGTCTAGAAGTAGAACTTCAAGCAGCGGTTAAGGCACTAAAAATAAGTAAGTTAGCTTTGGAGAAAGCGGAACAGAATCTTTTGGAAACTGATAAGCATAACCTGTATGTATCTACGAAAGAAACATGGCATTTCTGCCTTGATCAGGATAAGGATGATTATTATCATAAAAATCCTTTATGCAAAGGAATCCGTGAATTGCAAGCGGTTGCGCTCAACAAATTGAAGGAACATTCATTGTATCAAAAGCAATACCTTCCATGCTTACAAGAGCATGATCGCAATGAACAGACTGTAGCAATGTTATCGCGAGCGCGAGAATTTGCAGCAGAGCGAGGCGAGCATCATGAATGGCAAAAAGAATCTATGCTCAATGCGCTTGATTCTAAGAAATTTGAGACTGATGAGTCACTATCTAAATTTTATTTGGGTACTTCATATGATTATGCTCAAGTATGGGAACAAGCACGTCAAGATGTGCGTAAGTTTATTGAAGGATTAGAATAAAGTTTTTTAAAAATCGGTAACATTTTTAGCCAGGAGCTATATTTTAGCTTCTGGCTTTTTCTCCGGATACTCATTAAAAAATATAGGAATGCTGGTGAATGTTTTGAATAAAAAATACTTCTTATTAATGGCCTTATTTAATTCGTGTGTTGTGATTAATAGTTACGACGTAGATAGGTTTAATATAGACAGGGAACATCTAGAAAAACTCATGAAAGAATCAGAACAAAAACAAATAGAATTGTGGAAAAAGAAAGCGATAGCAACTCAAAAATATTTACAAGATAATCCTGAGGTTCTAAAGGATCTTCAAGAGGCATATGCAAACTTAAAGAAGAAACCAGAATCGATAGCGCAGGATGCATTAAGAGATCAGCATGGATATAGAGATCGGGGAGATTGGAACAAAAAATTCCAACTAATGAATGAACTAAGCAAAAAATGTGAAGAGAGCAGAAAACCATTATTTTTTAGATATATACCGAGGTCAATATTTTTTGGTGAACCAGATTGCAAAGAGCTTGATAGGTTGCGTGGTGAAGACCGCAAGTTTGTTGCTGAAAGTATACGTTTAGGCAATATCATTTCTGCTTCAGATGAAAAGACAGAAGTTGAAAAAATAGAAAAAAAAATAAGAGACGAAGTCCGTGGTGTATATGGTTATAACTATGAAAAATTAGATATTGCCGATATGGAAGCAGAATTAAAGAAGTTGCGGATTTATGAATAAGAAAATGGTATGTAAATAATTTTTATGGGCTACAATGAAAAAAATAATAATTTTGAGCTTCTTTTTTATATCGAATCTATTTGCTGATAATGCAGTACATAAAGCTATTATGAGGCAAGAATTTGATAGAGTTAAAACTGAAGCTGCTCAGCAATATAATGAGCGAGCTCAACACAAAGCTGTATTGCTTAAAAGTGATCAAGCAAGAGAATACCTTGCCGCTCAAAAAGATTGGTTTGATAATAGCTGTGCTCATAATACATCTGTAACATGTCAGAATATCAGTCAAAAATTACAAAAAGCGTTAGCTCTTTTACAAAAAACAGAAACATATAATCAGCATTATGCACCAGTGCTTAAAGCCTATTATGTTAATGAAAAGAAATATGAGATTCTTGGATTAATGGTAAGCATTTCGGTGCAACCAGAACAACTGAATCCGGCAATTAATTCAATTAAAGATCAAATGCTTTATGCAATAGATAGCATGAAAATAGAAGATAATCCTGAATCATCAAAATTATGGCTCGAGTTTTCATGTGATCGTGGTGCATTGCATAAGCAAGCACAGCAAGAATTACGCGATTTTGTAGAGAACAACATAAAATAATTATAAGGACGATTGATGAACAAAAGGATTATGCTCTTATTTTTATTTGCGTGCTCGTTGGCGAATTGCCAAAGACTTCCATCATATGAGGATTATTTAAAAGCTAATGATCTAACGGACAAAAAATTTGCAACACCAAATGGGAAGAAAATTCTTGAATTAGATTGTAAGATAAAAGAAACATATGGTTTACTTGAGATAGAAAGTATACGGTGTCAAAAAGCAAATGACTGTGAGACTTCGACAGAATTGCTACGTATTTTTGGTGAGATGCTTAAGTTGAAAAATGAGCTTAAGCGAGTAGAAGAAGAGGTAGAGAAAGAACCAGCGACTCAAGAGCGCGATAAGCTCTATAAAGAGATACTAAATAAATTATAAAAATTTGTTTCTATGCAAATATCGTAAATAATCTATATAAGAGCCAGGGGCTCATTTAGCCCCTGGCTTTTTCCTTTTCCTTTACCTAACGCTATTTTCTGGTACATTATATATATTAGTGTTTTTTAATGAAATTAGTCTTAAAAATAGGGGTTTATCATGCATGATGAACACTCACATAGTCACAATCATGGTCATATCCATAGTGGCGAAAATACCATTGTTCATGAATTATTATGTCATTTGCCATACGCAATCTATTCAGTAGCATTCAGTTTAATTATTCTCAGTATTTACTCTGTTTTTTCTATTGGGCTTGATCCTGCTATCATCAAAAAAGGTAGCAAGGCATTGTTTCATAGCTTCCATTTTATGCATATTGTTTTTGCTGCAACAGGAACAGTCATAACTTTTTGCCGTTTTTCTAAAAATTATTTTAGAGCGTTGCTTGTTGGTATTATTTCGCCAACATTTTTTTGTATTCTTTCTGATGCAGTATTGCCCTATATCGGTGGTACTCTTTTGGGTGTAGATATGCATTGGCATCTGTGCTTCTTAAAAGAACCGCAACGTGTTATTCCATTTTTGGTTGTTGGAATAATTAATGGTTTTGTCATGAGCATGCATCATGAAAGTAAACAAGGCGGATATTCGCTCAGCTCTCATGCTTCGCATATTACTATCAGCTCATTGGCATCCACATTTTATTTGATTTCCCATGGCTTTACCAACTGGTATGTATCTATTGGAAATGTTTTTATTCTTTTGATCATAGCTGTTGTTGTACCTTGTACTTTGGCAGATGTTGTGGTACCAATGACAATGGCTCGATTGGGTAAAGAACCAGATTCCTGTTGTGGGTAATACACGATATAAAAAAGGCGGGCTGATGCATGAGAACCATTCGTTTTGAAAATATTACTAAACGTTATAATGGCGAAACTATCGTAGAAAATATTTCTCTGGAAATACCCGGAGGAACATTTTTTGCGCTGTTAGGTCCTAGTGGTAGTGGTAAAACAACATTACTGCGTCTTATTGCGGGATTAGAACAAGCCGATAGTGGATCAATTTTTTTGGGTAATGAAAATATTACTCATATGCCTGCATATAAACGTCGCGTCAATACCGTGTTTCAAAATTATGCCTTGTTTCCTCATATGGATGTTTTTGATAATGTGGCATATAGCTTATCTCTGCGCAATATTCCTGAAAACATTATCGAAGAAAAAGTTATTAAAATATTAAAGGCCGTTGGTCTTGAAAAACATATTTATAAATCAATCAATAATCTTTCTGGTGGGCAAAAACAGCGCGTAGCTCTTGCGCGTGCAGTGATTAATGAACCGGATGTTCTTTTGCTTGATGAACCTCTTGCTGCATTAGATTTAAAATTACGTGAAAAAATGTTGATTGAGCTCATTGATTTACAAGATACGCTTCAAACAACATTTGTATATGTAACACATGATCAATTTGAAGCATTGACTGTTGCTGATAAGATGGCAATTATGAATGATGATGGTGAAATTGAACAAGTTGGTACGCCAAAAGAAATTTATGAATTTCCCGTCAGTACATTTGTAGCCGAATTTGTAGGAACAACTAATATTTTTAAAGGTAAGCTGCATATAATCAATGAAGAGCCAAAAATAGAATTTTCTGGTCTTGGTATGTTTGAAGTTGTTATTTCAAAAGAAAAGGAATGGATGAAACATGACAATATGGTATTCATGAGTATTCGTCCTGAAAAAATTGAAATTAGCAAAACGCCGATGACTGGTTTTTCTAATGCGCTTGAAGCAACGGTGAAATCAATCGTTTATCATGGAAGATCAACGCAATACAACGTGCGATTAAAAAATGGTGAAGTGATTCAGGTTTTTGAACAAAATGAAGAACACTTCCCTCAAGAAGTTATTGATTATGACGACCATGTATTTTTATATTGGCAAAAAGAAAATGTGGTATTGTTAGAGAAATGAACATTAAGCAAAGACTAAATAGTTTTATTTCAGAAAATACATCGTTTGTATTTACCGTTCCTGCAGTATTGTGGCAGGTGCTTTTTTTGTATGTACCGCTATTATTAGTGCTATATACAAGTTTGCAACGGTGTATTGGTTGTTCTTTCTTTGATATCACTTTTTTTCATTATTATGATCTTTTTGATTTTTCCTATGCGCATATTATTGCGCGTTCTGCTTTAATGGCATTAAGCGTGACTATTACGTGTCTTATTTTAGCATATCCTGTTGCCTATTTTCTTGCTTTACGTGTAAGCGCGCACTGGAAAAATGTTCTTTTATTTTTACTCACCTTGCCGTTTTGGACTAACTTTTTGATTCTTGTTTATTCTTGGGTATTTGTGCTTGATCATAATGGCCTTATCAACACCGTATTATTGAAAATGAACATTATTAAAGAACCGCTTCATATGATCAATAATATACGAGCTATTTTTGTTGTAATGGTCTATTACTATATACCATTCATGATGATGCCGCTGTATAGTATTCTGGAAAAAATTCAACATGATGTTCTTGAAGCATCAATGGATCTTGGTGCAACATATTGGCAAACATTTAAGCGTATTACGGTCCCCCTTTCAATGTCAGGTATAAAAACAGGAATATTTTTAGTGTTTGTTCCTGCATTTGGGGAATTTGCTATTCCTTCAATTATTGGAGGTGGGCAGCAAATGTTTGTTGGATCATTGATATCGCATTATTTTTTAGTAGCGCGCGATAGTCAATTGGGCGCAGCATTTACCGTGGTTAGTGGTATTGTATTAATGGCTTGTGCGCTACTGTTTAATTGGTTGTGTAAAAGTCCTGTTCAATCATCGCATAAAGAGGTAAATCAATGAGAAAATTTTCCTCATACTGCATGCCAATTATTGTTGGATTATTTTATCTTTTTTTATATCTTCCTATTTTTGTTTTGATAATGTTTTCTTTTAATGATAATGCATTTACTAATAGTTGGGTTAGTTTTACTACTGATTGGTATACCGATCTTTTTGCTTCTACTGAAGTGTGGTATGCACTTAAAAATTCATTATTAATTGCAAGTTCAGCGGTATTTTTAAGTTTGACGATTGGGTCTACGTTTATATTCTTTGGTTCTCGGTCTGTTGTACAACGTTTGTTGTTATTTTTTTATGCAAGTCTTGCAATGCCAGAAATAGTTTTGGCTGTTGGATTGCTTTCGCTTTTTTCTTTCTTATCCGTATCATTGGGTGCAACAACATTGATTGTAGGCCATACTTTGCTCGGCCTTGGGTATGTTATTCCTATTGTCCATGGACGATTTGTTGAGTTAGATGAAAGTCTTATTGAAGCATCATATGATCTTGGTGCAACAAAAAAACAAACCTTTTTTGCTGTTGTATTGCCTTTGCTTGCACCAGCATTGATTGCAGCAGGGCTTTTGGTATTTATTATTTCGCTTGATGATTTTATTATTTCATTTTTTTGTGCGGGTGCATCGGTTCAAACGTTACCCTTATACATTTTTTCCGTCATACGCACTGGTGCATCTCCTATGATCAATGCGTTATCAACAATAATGCTTATTGCGAGTAGTTTTTTTGTGTTCTTACTTTCTTTTTTACAAGTAAAAAAAATGAGAGGACACAAGTGAAGCGCATACTCAATTATGTTGGTAAATGTGGTATTATTTGTTTTTGGTTAATAATAATCATGGCATTTCTCTATGCAGGTCGAGCTACTCAATTATTCAATACAAAAAAATATATTAATGTGTTGGTCTGGGGACAAATTTTAGATACCGAATTTCTTTCTGATTTCGAAGAAGAAACAGGAATTCATGTTAACATGAGCTATTTTGAAAATAATGAAGAGCTTTTCGTTAAATTACAATCAAGTAATAATCATGATTATGATCTTATTATGCCATCTGATTGGGCTGCACAATTATTGATAGAAAAAGGGTTGATCAAAAATCTGGATCATAAAAAACTTACTATGTGGGATAGTTTATACCCATCATTATGTAATCATTATTTTGATCCTGGTAATAATTATACTATTCCTTTTTATTGGTCATTATTTGGACTTGGTGTAGATACACGATACTGGAAAGGCGTTGCTCCTCAGGCAACATGGGGATTAATTTTTGATGAAAAAATAATGCCATCACGTATTGCATCTGTGGAAGATCCTCGAGCATTAATTTTAATCAGTTCACTCTATCTTTTTGGAAAAATTGAACAATTGCAGGTGTATGAAGTTGATAAAGTTAAACAGCTTTTATTGGAGCAAAAATCGCATGTGGAAATTTATACCGATTTGCGTCCGGAATATATTTTAGCATCAGGAGTTGTCCCTTTAGTCGTGAGTTTATCAGGTGATTTATTGAAGATTATGAGACGTTTTGACTATATCGATTTTATCATACCTCAAGAAGGAGCCTTTGGTATTATTGATTCTTTTGCTATTCCTGCAAGTAGTAAAAAAGATGATCTTATCTATCCTTTTTTAAACTATCTTTTTCGGCAAGATATTGTTAAAAATTACGTAGATAAATTTGATTTCTTTCCAGCAGTAAAAGTAGATGTTGAATATGATGAGCGCTTTGTATATTTAACTGAACCTACACAAGACCTTTTCAAAAATATTAATTTTTTCAAAAATGTTGTTTCAAAAGAAACTCTCAATGATGTTTTGATCACACTCAAGTCATAAAAATGAGTCTCCGATCCTTCGATAAGCTCAGGATGAGCGGTTGATAAGATTGAGCTATTGAGGTCCTCATATTAAGATTTTAGATAAAAAAGTAATTTTATGGAACATGCAATATAAAGAAACAATCCTGTTTTTGCTAAGACTAATGATAGATTATTTTTAAAATAATGTAATTTTCTATGCAATGGCTTGGTTAAAGAATGAAATAGAGAATCCTTATGGACATTTTTAGTAAGTAAAACGATATTACCTATTGTTTGTAGCCAATGTTTAATTTCAATACAACCACCTTGACACCATCCAGAGCAAGGTATCCTTATGCTTATTGCGGCTATTGTTTTGGTATCTTTGTGTTTGCATATCTTCATAAGCTGACTGTACTCATAGTCTGGGTTAAATCCATATTTTGAAGGAGTCTCGGATTCATTTTTGTGATACAGTAAGGATGGCTCAGTGCTTTTTATATCGCTTAATTGAGTTTTATAAAGATAAGTATTATAAGGGCCGTTGTTGTTCTCGATATTATATCCAGTGAATAAAAAATCATTCGTAAGAAAGGCATGTGTCAACAAACCATTTTTTTTGGAATATTCGTGATCAATACGATGTTCTATAAAATCTGATAAGGTTAAATTATCAATTGATTTATTTGTAATAGTTGCCATTAATTGAGAAAATGATAGCAATAAAACAGTATTTTTTTTGCATGAGTTAATTAAAGAAATGAACTCAGTAGGAATTTTTTTGTGAGTACAGGCTGGTGGTTGAGGAACGTCATAGTCTAACCATTCTTTGGTTATACAACTAAGTACGTTACTGCGTATTATTTGCTGTTGAGGGATGTTGACGGGTTCATTTTCCCATTTTTTTTTGTCTTGTGCCCATTTTTCTTTTTCTCTAAGGCAGTTATCACAGTCAGGTAATGAACTATAAGGAGATTGCTTGTCTACGCAACAGTTTTGTGCTGCAGAATGTCCTTTATAATGGTGTCTTGCGATTGTATTTTGATCGTGCGAAATATCGGATAACAAAATATAGTTATCATTTGTATCAATGGTATTGATTCTGAGTTGATTAATTGGTATTCGAAAAGATTTAATCGAATTACCTAATTGGACCATGTGTACAAAATTATGCCCTCCCAATAGCACAAGGTTATTTTGTTCATTATAGTCAACCGAGTAGAGTTTTTCATTACGAGGAAATGATTGAGAAAGTAGGGTCATTGTTTGTTTTTTTGATGATGATATCAAAGAAGAATTTTTCAAAATAGATCCAGAAGATGAAACAGCCAGTATGTTATCATTTTCATCTATAAACATTTTTTTTATTACATCTTTTTTCATAAGATGAGCAGTGAGATGATGTACGTTTAATAGTGTAGGTGAAACAATATATGCGTTATTCGATTGATAAATATATACGTTGTTTTGATGTGCTACATAATAATTATTTTTTTTACGTGCAATATCATTAACAGGATGTTCATTGCACAGTTCAGGTACATCATTAAATTTATATTCTATTTTTGAGTAAGGATCAGTTTCTGTAAGAACGTTTAAAATTTTTTTAATTACAGGTTTATCTCGATAATTACCTCCACTTAGTTCCCAGTGATCAACCATTTTATATTCAGAATAACAAGTGAATAACTTATTATTACTATCTAAACATACTAATACGTTATCGACTAAGTCCTTGTTGTGGTGATAGCCGTAATGCAGGAAGGGACTTATGTTTACTATCGGATGTTCTCCAATTTGGCATGGAATAACACGACTGGTGCTTGCAGTATAATCTCGGTTAAACTCTTCAGGTTCACTTGCAAAGGAAGTTTTGAAAGAAAAAAATAGAGCAAAAATTATGAGTGTATAACGATTGTTGATCATGATTGTTATTATTTCATTAAAGAAGTTAGTTTTTTGTATGTTTTTAATTATTTTTCAAATTGGTGATACTGTTTTAATGCATAAATTGCCAAGATAAATGATCCCATAGATAGCCCTATAAACAACCCTGTTTTTTCCAAAAATGGTGCTAGATTATTTGTAACCCAAAACGATTTTCTTTGTAATGAAGTCATTAAAGAACGAGGCCAACTGTTTTCATATATATTTTTACTAAATAAAACTACTATATTATTTATCTTTTGTTCCCAGTGCTCTTTTTGAGTTGCAATCTAACCTATCCCATTGAGAACACATAGTTCTTATGGGTATTGTGGCTATTGCAGATCCATCTTTATTTGTACATATTTTCATTGAGCGAGTGGTATTATGAAGAAATAAAAAACTATCATAAAATTCCTATAAGCAGAGCGAGTTTATATAGTGCAAAGAAAGTACAGGTCTGTATTGCTAGTGAGCCAAATATATGTATTGAAGCTAGAGGTACATCTAATGTTTTAAAATGCCGTATTGCTCTGCGCAATGATCTCATTAAAGAACTTACCCTAGCATCACCAGATGGGTTGTTTTTACTGAACAAAGCAATATTGTGTATTCTCTCAAGCCAATGTTCTTTTGAAGTGCAAAAGAATTGACACCATTTAGAGCACAAAATTGTTTTATCGATTATGGCTATTGTTCCGTTTTCGTTTCTTTGTATTATCAGAGAAAGAGACATAGGGGCACTTTCATAATTAGAATTTTTTAAATCTGGTTCACTTGAATAATAGAATGATTTTTCGTATGGAGTTTTAAAAAGTTGGTTAATTGTGTCTTTATTTATAGTATTGAGTGGAACTTGATAAATAAAATGATTAAGGGAAGAATGTACTGTTTTGAGACATCCAATGAATAAAAAATCATTGATAAGAAAGGCATTAACCAATGTGTCACATTCGTTCAAATGTTTATGATGAATACGATGTTTTATAAGTTTAGCACGAGTGGAATTTTCTGTCATGGCGCCTATTAAGCTAGAAAGCGATAGTAATACAATAGTATTTTCTCTACACGAATTGATAAAAGAAGTAGCTTTCGCATCAGGTGTTTTGTGTGGACACTCTGGTGGTTGAGGAACATCATAATGCAAATACTGTTGTATGTCCTGATTGATTGTTTTGCGTGTTGTTTTCAGGGAGATTTCAAGTTTTTGATTTTCCCAAGATTCTTTTCGCTGTTGCCAATTTTTTTTGTATTCTGTGCATGTTTGACAATCCCTTAAGGTATTATGAGGAAAAGTTTTTTCTATACAGCATTGCTGTTTTGCATGATGTCCTTTATGGTTACGAGTTTCTCTTTCATTTTGATTTTGTATGAGATCAGATAATAAAATATACTCATTGTTGGTATCAATATGAGAAATCCTTAGTTGATCAATGGCTATCTGAATGGCCTTCATAGAATCATTTAATGGTATTATCTGTATAAAATTATGGCCTCCCAATAGCACAATATTATTTAGTTCATTATAGGCAATTGAGTATAATATTTCATCAGAGGGAAATGTTTGGTAAAGAAATGAAAGGATCTGTTTATCCGAGGATTGTGAATGAGAAGAGTTTCTTAGTACACATCCAAGTGATGTAATGGCTATCACATTATCATCTTTATCTATAAATATTTTCTTGATTATGTGTTGATCATCTTTGCTTTTCAGATGATTTCTACGTAATAATGCAAGCGATCTAATATGCGCATTATTCGATTGATAAATGTATACATTGTTTTGATGAGCTACATAATAATTATTTTTCCTGCGTGCTATATCATTAACAGGATATTCATTGCATAATTCAGGTACATCGTTAAATTTATATTCTATTTTTGTGTAAGAATCTGTTTCTGTAAGAACGTTTAATTTTTTTTGAATTATAGGATTTGTTCGATAGCCTGTCGATAGTTCCCAGTGATCAACCATTTTATATCCGGAATAACACGTGAATAATTTGTTATTGCTATCTAAACATACTAGCACATTATCTACCAAGTCTTTATTGTGGAGATAACCGTCATGTTTGAAGAGGTTGTTGGTTATTGAATACTCTCCAATGCCACACGAAATAACACGGCTTGTACTTGCGGTGTAATCTCGCTTAAATTCTTCAGATTTTTCACTTGCAAAGAAATTTTTAAAAGAAAAAAATAGAGCAAAAATTATGAGCTTATAATTATTTTTGATCATAACTATTATTGATCCTATGAGCTGATGAACTTTTGTTTATATGTTTTAATTATTATTGAAAAATGTTTATTTGTCGAATGTATTTCCAAGTATGTTAAAAAAATAAGTCGATAGATTTTTGTTATAAAGTTGTATAAATATTTTCAGTTGTAAAACGATAGTGAAATATTTTGCAGATGATATTTCCAACAATATTGCACAAGTCCTTGCTTTTGTTATTTCTTTTTTATTAAAACTTGGACATTAGTTTTATTGCTTGTGCGAGCAGAAGATGTTGACATTCTAGAATAATCGGGGTATGCGTGTAAGAGCATACTGCATTAGAATGATGTAATAAAATGAGAAAAAATATCTCTTGAACGGAGTCCCCATTTTATCCCCACTTTCGCTATCGCTTCACCGGGGTCCTCATGTGAAACGAAGTAAAACCAGGGGTGAAAAATAGAGAATGGGGTTAATAAGTAGTGAAGTAGTAGTTTTTCTAAAAAAAAGGGTGAGTATATGAAAAGATGCTTTTCTCGCTATCGATTAGCTCTTTTTGCGATATCTTTAGCGTCCTCCACGATTTTTGCAGATCAGATATGGAGGGGAATAACAACATGCGATGTTGTTGATGAAAATCTTGTCATCAAAGATGATGTCTTGCTTCCACTTGGTGGAATAAGAATCGAAGCAATTCACAAAGATGTTACGGTTACATTAACAAGAGATGTAGTCATTAGTGGCCATTGGGCTGGCGAATCCGATCTTTATTTAGTTGCTGCAGAAGGCAGAAAAATTCGTTTTGAATTAGAGCATGATCTAACATTTGTTGGATCTTCTGCTATTACAAGCGATGATCTTTTAATTGTTCAAAGTGGTCCTGGTACCGTTGAAGTTGCTATTCAAGATGGCAATGTTTTTGAACTTACTTCACGAGATTGTTCTGGTGGTGCGTTGTATTACGTACTCATGTATGGTGGTGTAAATGCACCGATTGATGAATATTGTCACGATGAATATGCAAAACCATGTTGTGATGAATATACATGTGGTGGATTATTTGATGAATATGGTGATGAATATTGTTCACCAGGTAATGGTTGCAACGAAACAAGTCAAGAGAGACCAACACTGAGTTTTGTTTCACTAGAAAATGTATTACGTGCACCATTACAAAATAAACGTGTTATTGTTGGTCCTAAATCCAAATTGAGCTACTTATCATCTCGTAAAGTTGGTGTAGGTCAAGATTCTGGTATCATCCAATTTGATGCTGCAATTGATGGCCCAGGACGTATGATTTTGGAACTTCAAGATAAAGGTGCGGTAGTTATAACTGGTATTTACACATGCCAAAGAGATGGTGGTTGTATTACGTTGTGTGATATTAAACCTACTGTTGCGGCAGGAAGTGAAGCTATCTTTAGAACAATAAATAGTTTAGGTTCTTTTGTTTCAGCGGGATTGCTTGTATTAGATGGTAATGAAACTTTATCTGAACTATTGATTGATCCATTTTTAAATCTTGGTGCGCGCGATGATGCACAAGCATTCCGTGGAACATTCTCAGGTAGACGATATGGTTTTGTTCTTGGTGCTAATGGTGTGTTATCTATTACTTCTGATTCATACCTTGATTTTGTTGGTCTTGCGCTCAACCAAATTCCTTGCATTGCATTACGTACACCACTTCAAATAACTAAAACATTAAAATTACGTAATCCATCTGCGCTTATTATCGATGGTAATCTTAATCCGCAAGCTACCGATGCACAAATACTCTTTGAAGAAAGAGCTGCTTTATTCTTACGATCAGGCGTTGGTCAAGATTGCACTATTCGTGATGAATTTGATATGGATCCATTCACGGTAGATGCAGATAATCATACTCCTGGTATTGGTAACATAGTATTTGATGTTGAAGGTGAATTGAATGTTATTGGTGCAACGTCTCCAGCTGATGGCGTTACCAGTAAGATTGAATTATTATCATTAGAAGTGTTTCCAACCGGTGGACCTCTATTTGTAGGTTCAGGAGAAACAAATTTCCCATTACGCACGTTTAATACAGAAGATAATGAACTTCTTATGTATAACTGCGGTGCGTTCTTAATTAATAATATCATGACATTAACTGATACAGATTTAAGCCATACAGATGAATGTCATAACGTTTGTCCAAATAATGATCTTAGATCAGAACCAACATATGTTGGTGGTGAAACATTCAGACTACTTGAGTCGGATGTAAGACCAAGTATTCGTTTTATTAATGCACAGCTTGATGTACATACTGATATAGCATTAACAGGTATGGATTTAGTTGTTCCAAACTTTGTTGATGATATGGGTGTATTGCAACAAAATCTTTCTAACTTTACTTTCTTCTCTAATGGTTCATGTGTTGATAATGGTACCGGTCGCTCCATGATTCTTGGTACACGTATTGGTTCAACAGCTGCTGATGGATGCACTCGTATCGATGCAGATGCGCATCTTGATGTTATGCAATTAGAAGATGCAAATTCATCTAATGTTGATCCTCTCAATCCAGATGGTGATCAAACATTAGAACTTTTAACTGCAATGAATGATGATACTATTAACAACTTGATTATAGATAATGATAGTACTTCAATTCACAACATATTCTTAGGTGGTACAAGTAATATTTCTATCGGTGTTAATGCAGATTCTACTGGATTTAATATTGATACCCACCCATGGCTTCGTATTGCGGGTAACGTGTTTTCATTCACTGCTCGTGGTGGAGAAGCTACTGTATTGCGTAGTATTACTTCAGGTAAAAACGCGATATTTGTTGATTTGAATGGTAAATTCAGTATTGATCCAGGATTTATCGCAAGTATTTGCGTGATGGTTATTAAGAGCCATAATGGTATTGTTGATCTTCCTGCTGATCAAGTTTTCTTCTGTGCAGGTGCTGGTATTACAACATGGGATGTTGATCTATCAAATCCAGATGATCAAATAATTATTGGTCCTGATCAATCTTTATCAACATATATATTCAATTGGATTCTTGCGCATAAAGATTGTCCAAACTTTACACCATTCAATTGTTGTACGACGTCGTGCACATGCCCAGTAGTTACTGAAGCAAATGTAACAGGTTTACCGACAATTCAAGGCACGGTGAATGATTTACAAATTCAAGGCAGCCGTATTGGTGATCCAGCTCAATTCTTGATTGATGGTGGTTTTGTTCGCCAATTAACTTTCTTGGATAGTGCTTGTGCTGCAGTTGCTCCGGTAGCTGTTATTACATTAGCAAACAATGGTCGTATTGGTCTTGATTCTACCACAAACTTAGGCGTAAACGGTATTACCATTATTGCTAATGGTTCTGGTCAAGTTTTGGTCAATGATGATCTGATTATTAATAATATGTGTGCGTTTGTAAAAGGTCCTGATTTTGCATCATGCGATGTATTAGAATTATACAGCGCAGTACCACGTGAAATTCGTGTGAAATCAACTGGTACACTTAATCTGACTTCATTTACTAATCCAACAGAGATTGTTGCTCTTGCAGGTCAATTAAAATTGGTTGTAGAACCAGGTGCCAAAATTATTACTGGCGCAGGAACTCTACGATTCAGTGGTGATTCTCAACTATTATTCGAGCCAGCAAATAATGCAGTAGATTTCTTTGCTGCAATTCCACATGGTGCACACGATGATACGCTTGCTATAGAAACAGTTGATGCAGCAGATGTCCATAACATACTTTCTTCATTGACCAATTTTGCAAATGGTTTGCATAATACTGATCAATTCCGTGTCAGCATTGTTGGTGGTGGTACTATTGAATTAGTTGATAATGCACAAGGTTCATTACCGTTCAATGCGTTTGTTGGTATTGAAACAATTAATACGGCGACATGCTCAATTCCAACAACAGACATCACCTTGAATATTGCTGATAATGGTGTGTTTGCAATTGGACATTTCAATTACAATGAAGGCGGTGTGTTGCAAATAGGTAACGTTGAAGATCTTGGAGTTGATCATAGCGTGAGCTTTACGCTTACTCTTGATGGTGAAAATGCTAATTTCACTATCGGTAGCCGTGGATTCTTAGGTCTTGGCGTTGGTATTGAACGTTTTGATGGTCAACCTGAAGTGTTAACTGTTCGTGCTCGCACATGTCCAACTAACTTTGTACCAAATGAAAATATCGTTGATACATTGAGCAACGTTTCAAACATTACCTTTAACTTCCTCAATGGTCGCTTTGAGCATGATCGTATCTTCTCAGGAGATAACGTTAATGCTTCATTAGTAGCTGTTGGAAATAATGAGGGTATGACGTTTGATCTTAATTTTGAAGTTGATGGTGAAAATGTTGATGTTACTTTAGAAAGAACATCAGACTTTAATGTTGCTGGTGGCGGTAACATGGTATTAGTTTCAGAAGGTGTTGGTGGTATTCATCCGGTTGTACTTGATCAAAATGGTGTGATTACCGATCGCTTGAGTGCAGGTGTTATGGCATCAACATTGTTAGAACCAGATAACGTTGATGTGACAGGATTAACTGCCGCGGAATTCTTTGATTACTTTACTACGCATGATGCATTATTATCTCAAGATCGCATTAATACTCTTGGCAGAGCAAACGCTGCAAGTCAGGGTGATAGCTTTAGACCAGGATTTGATGGTGCTCGAATTGATACGGTGATTAATGGTAATATTGTTCGTGGACCATTGTATCAGTTGCTTGGCTCAGGTGATCAAAATTCTCAACGTCAAGATGCAATTGATGTTGCAGCAGTGTTTGTCAATATTGATGGCAGATTGAATGAGATTCTTACTGCAACAAATATAGAAAACTAATTAAAAAAAGGATGGGTGATAGAAGTCACCCATCCCTTATCTGCAATGAAAAAAGGTAGTTTGTATGGATGTAATAAAAAAAAGGAAACTGATGAAGAAAACCTTAAAGAGCATTGCGCTTCTAGGCGCATTATGTGGTGGGTCACTTCATGCGACTTTTCAATTTAGATCGCCGCTGAGTTTAGAAGATCGCGGTTATATGCACTGGTTACTTGCACCAGCTGATCAAGCGTGGTGGTATGATCAAATGCCAAGTGAAAAAACTCGTACAGATTGGAATGTTCACGTGTGGGGCGCTGGTTATGTGCGTAATGCATGCGAAGCTTTTTTATCGTGCACTCCTTGTTCTAATAAAGTAACTCGTGATACAACATCACTTTCTCAACTCTTTTTTGGTAAATCAGTGTTTCGCGGTGAAGATATTTTTGCTGGTGGAACATTCGCTGGTAATCCAACTGCTCTTGAACTTGTAAACTCAATAAATCCATTTTTAGCGTTTGCGCGTATTAGCCCTGTTTTTGATTACAATGAAACAGGCGCACATATAGGTGTTGATTTTGCTAAATATCTTGGCGAAAATGATAGGTTCCATGTTGGTGCAAGAACCTATATTCCTTATAAAATAATTGAAATTGAACAAGATACAAGCATTCAACTTGAAGAAACATTAGATGATGTTTTTATAACAAGAATAGTCAAACTTAATGAAGGACCAACTCCTAACCAAGTTGAATATGCTCTAAGATATGATTTCTTAAGCACTCTTGTGTTTAATACAGTAACGACACCTTCTGCAATAGTTCAACCACAACCTGTTGTGGTATATAATAATCCGGCAGGACAAGTTAGCGTGACTGGTGTACAAATTTCTGCACCTACATCTGCTGGTGATGGTGTAGACACAGATATTCCTGCTGCCTATTTTACTAAAAGCGATGCAGGTACGACGCCAATACCGCCATTTAGAAAATTACCAAGTCAAGCAGGGCAACCATTAGGGCCTGATGGACAAGGTATAAATGGTCAATCATATTTTATGCAAACAGGTGTTGATTATGCTGGGCAGTTACAAAACGATAGAGATGCGCAAACCACTTTATTTCTTGTGCCGCGTTCAAATGTAGATGGTACTATAACTGCTAATGCTCAAACTATTCTAACGAACGTCAGACAAATTGTTAATGACGATCTTGCCATTTCCGAACCAGCTTCTACGTTCTTTTTAAATAATGGCATTAATCTTTTAGCGCATGAATGTATCAGAGGTGTGGGCGATTTATTTGCCGAAGTATATGGTGGTATTGGACATTATGATGATTGGTTTGTAGATGGTATTTTTGGCGTTCAATTTCCAACAGCAAAACGCCAAGAACATGCAAAACAAATTTTTTATCAAACACTTGGTAACAATGGCCATGTTGAAATTAAACTTGCTCTAGATGGTGGTTGGAGACCGCGCGAGTGGTTTGCTTTTGAAATTCGTCCATCATTCTTCCATGCATGTAAGCGTTCTGAAAGACGTGCTGCTCCATTCTTAGGTGCAACTGTTGCAAATATTGGACCAGAAATTGATGTAAATGTTTCATGGAATTATTTTGTGCTTCGTACAGACTTTAGTTTCTTCCATCCACACAATCCTGATCTCGGATTTGTATTAGGATATGAACTATTTGCTAAAGGAAATGACAGAGTATCATTTGGTTCATGCATTCCATGTGATAATGAAACAGCAACAGATTTGCTAGGCCGTCCAAATCAACCACTCAGCCTTGCTATTTATGAACATGGTACAAATTCCCTCACCAATAAATTACGTGGTCAAATATTCTATCGTTGCCACTATTTTGAAGTCTTTGGTGGTGGAACACAAATTGTTTCTGGTAGACATGCTATGAAAGAAAGTGAAGGTCATATTGGTTTAGCAATATACTTCTAGAAATGTATTTTTTTGAAAAAAAGGAATGAAATATGAAAAAGATACTTTTTTCAGCAATTGCGTTTGTTGCGATAAGTGCGTCTTCTGGTGCGTTAGCAGATGCGGCAAAATGTTCGCCATGTCAAGCTAAAAAATCAGCAGCAGATGCTCTGCAACAATCAATCAAAGAAGCGGCAGCAGCTGTGCTTGCTGCAGGTGGAGCATTTTCACGTGAACAAGAGCTAGATAGTGGCAATGATGCTGCCAAAGGTTGTGGATGTGGAGGTTCAAAAACAAGACGTGATGAGCTTGATCAAATTATTAGTGATAAACAACTTACTGTTGCTGCATGTTGTGATTTTTGTGCAGAACCAGGTAGCCTTGGTTGTCAAGGCGTAAATAGCTCTCGTTGCAATACATGTCAGCAAGGGTTAATTAAAATGTCTATTGCAGAAGCTGCTGCAGATGCGCTTGCTGCTATAGAAGCATTAGCACAAGAAGCTGAATTAGATATTGTTCCTGCAGATCTATCACGTGCACCACGTGAAGAACTTGGCGATCCATGTGATCCTTGCGCTACTACGACTACAGTATGTGATGTGAATCTTTGTGATATTAATCAGCAACTTAACGCATTGCGTTGCTGCTGTGCATCAGTTGCTCAACGATTGACATGCCAAGCTAAAGATGCAAAAAGATGTTGCAGAAAATTAAAACACGAAATACATGAGGTTGAAGAACTGGTTGAATCAGTACTTGATCAATCAGCAGATTGTTGTTCGCTTATAGATTCTGTTCTTGGCGATCCACTTACATCGTCTGCAATAGATATTCCTGCGTGTGTTTTTGCGCCAGACATTGTTAGTGTTGTTGATAGCACTGATGCTGATATATTAACATGGCTTAAGAGTCTTTATGTGCTTTTATTCCAAGTGTATCAGTGTGCTTGTAATCCATGTGCGGGATAATGAGATAAGAAATATTCTTATTTTTTAGATAAAAGGGTTGGACGCGACAAAAACTGCGTCCGGCTCTTTTTTAATGTCAATATAAGACTAAAATATTCGTTAAATAGAGCATAAAGTGGTATAATCAATCTAAATGGACTTATAAATTAAGGTTTAGATATGATTCTTGTTGTTCTTTTATATGCGCTTTTTGCTAGTACATTTACTCTTGGAAAGGCAGCATTATCTTATGTGTCGCCATTTTTGTTTATTAGTATCCGGATGGTTTTGGGCGGTAGTATACTGCTTTTCTATTACCGATTAATCAAAAAACAATCCATAACAATTCAATCACGAGATTATTCTCTGTTTTTTCGCATTATTTTATTTCACATTTTTGGTGCATACACTCTCGAGTTTTGGGCTTTAGAATATATAACATCTGCAAAAGCATGTTTGTTGTATAATTTGTCACCATTCATTACGGCATTGCTCTGTTATTTTCTGCGTAATGAACGTTTAACATTCAGACAACTGTGTGGGCTTATTATTGGTTTTCTTGGATTTATACCCATTTTGATTGCTCAAACGCCATTAGAAACAATTGGTTGGCATGTTGGATTTTTATCGTGTTATGAAATAGCGCTTATTTTTTCAGTGATATCAAGTGCATATGGTTGGATGACCGTAAAAAAACTTATCGATAAAAAATATTCCTTACTGCTTATTAACGGAATAGGTATGACTGGTGGTGGGTTGCTTGCATTTTTACTTTCATTATTTACAGAAGGGTATCCTTTGATCAAGCAAGCGCCAACAACAATGCCAGAAATGGTAGCTATTTTTGGGCAAACAGGAGAAAGCTTGATAATGCTGGGTATTTACAGCATTTCGCTTGTGCTTATTGCCAATATTATTGGTTACAATTTATATGGATATTTGTTGTCTCGTTATTCAGCAACATTTTTGTCTTTTGCGGGATTTATGACGCCATTATTTGCAGCATTTCTTGGATGGATTTTCTTGGATGAAAAAGTTACCTGGCATTTTTTTGCTACAATGATTTTAGTTGTTTTTGGTCTTTATCTTTTTCATGAAAAAAAACCAATCGTTTTTGAAGAAAAAGGCTTATAATCCGAAAGTTTAATATCATTTTGGGTAATTTTTTGACTAAAATATGTTTTGTATGTATCTTTCTGATTATTTTTCTATTATACACAATTCTATAAAAGGTATCCGAGATGAAAAAATCTATTTTTTTGTTCTTAATGATTATTTTTATTGATGCTGGAGCTTCTGAGGATAGATTAACTCTTTGGAATAGAGTCGGTTGCTATGAGGATTTGCATAGTCGTCGTGTTCAGCCTAATCGACCAATGATGATTTTATTCAAGAGCATGGCAATTTCTGCAGATTTTTCGCGGGTACAAGTTAACTTTAAAGAATTATATTCAAAGATAGACTATTCAGTTTGGTATGATGTAAATACTATAAAGAATTTGGATTTCAGTAGCGCAATAGATTTTGTTGCAAAAGAAATAAAAACACGCTCAAGTACTGATTCTGTGTTTAATGAAAAATTGAAGAATGAATATTTTTGTCTTGGATTACTGAATAATATTCAAAAGAATATACCAGATTCTGCTAGTAGACGTATTGGTAATAAGTTAAATTTTTTAAGTCAGATGAAAAAGGTAACGGAAAATCATATTAATGCGATGCTTCATTTGGAAAGATCTAATGATGTGGAAAATCGATTGAAATTGTTTTCTATTAAAAAAGATACATCATCAGACCTCTATATAGTAAAATGTCAAGATGAGTCTTATGAAATAGACCTTGGTTGGACATATTGCTGGAGACCACAGGGAGAATTGGTTAATCTTCTAGAGATAATGATTACAGCGCGTGCTATGCCGGTAATAGATGAGTTATTGGCAACAGGTAGGTTCGATCTCAATGCATTGGCTAGCACCAAAAAAACCCTCTTGATGGAGGCAGATACTTCGGTTGTGTTCCATTTATTAACGCGATATAAAGCTAAGATTGATATTAACAAAAAAGATTTTTTTGGAAATACAGCATTGACTGACGCGATAGAAGTATTTGGTGAGAAGATTAGGCTTAGTGAACAGTATGAGCAGTTAAAGTCGTTATTAGCTCTATATGAAGCTAAGATTGATATTAATAAAAAAGATTTTTTTGAAGATGCAGCATTGATTTGGAATACAAAAAATTTAAAACGTTATATTAAGCAGTATGAGGAAAAATTATCTCATTTAAAGTCCTCACATACAAAAATAGTTATTTTATTAGTTAGAGGTGCAGATCCTGAAATTAGAAATGGTCAAGGTTTAAATGCGTTCGATATAGCTGGAGCACTTGGAGATCAAACAATCATTTCTTGTCTTGAGAAAAGTCGGAAATAATTATAAAAAGTCATAATAATGTATTAAACGAGTTTTGTTTTAAGGCTCGTTTAATTTTGACTAAAATGGTTGCAAATTGTATTCTTTTATTAACCATTTTTTACCTTTTTACTGAGACATGTAGGATATTATGAAAAAGCATTTCTATGTAACAACACCAATTTATTATGTTACTGCCAAGCCGCATCTTGGTTCTTTATATTCTACGTTGTTAGCCGATGTTATTGCACGATGGAATAAGTTACAAGGAAAAGATGTTTTCTTTTTAACTGGTACTGATGAACATGGTCAAAAAATAGCCCAAGCGGCAGAAAAAGCACAAAAATCACCAAAAGATTTTATTGATAGCTTTGTTCCTGATTTTAAAAAAGCATGGCAATTGTATGATATCAATTACAATTTATTTATGCGTACCACCGATGCATATCATATCAAAGGTGCACAACATTTTGTCAGCGTTTTGATGGATAAAGGATATATTTATAAATCTTTGTATAAAGGGTGGTATTGTACTTCTTGCGAAACTTTTGCAGCTGAAATTACTGATGAAAATGATACAATAAAAGGACCACAATGTCCTTCCTGTGGTAGAGATACTCATATTATTTCAGAAGAAAGTTATTTCTTTAAACTTTCTGCTTTTACGGATAAATTGCTTGCATTTTATAAAGATAATCCCGATTTTATTGTACCAAAAGAACGCATGCATGAAGTTACCAGTTTTGTTGAATCTGGATTGAAAGATTTAAGTATTTCTCGAACAACAGTTGTATGGGGCGTGCCTTTTCCAAACGATCCATTACATACGGTGTATGTGTGGGTTGAGGCATTATCAAATTACATAACTGGTGTTGGATATGGTCAACCAGATAGACAACATGAATTTGCACAATGGTGGCCTGCAGATGTGCAAGTTTTGGGTAAAGATATTGTACGGTTTCATGCTGTGTATTGGCCAGCGCTTTTGATGGCAGCTGATTTGCCGCTTCCGAAAAGATTATTAGTGCATGGTTGGATTAAAGTTGATAAACAAAAGATGTCAAAATCATTGGGCAATGTTATTGATCCTGTTGAATTACAAAAAAAATATGGAACAGATCCGATTAGATATTATTTAATGCGACAAATTCCAATCAATCAAGATGGCGATTTTAGCATTACTGATGTTGAAAATCGCATTGAATCTGATTTGGCTAATGATTTAGGTAATTTGCTGAATCGTATGGTTGCATTAGCTGAAAAATATAATGTAATGGAAATCATGCCACGAAAAGAATGGTCAACACAAGCAGATGCTCTGAATGCGCAAGCTCTTATGTGTGTTGAAGAATATAGCAAACAAATGAATAATAATATGTTCCATTTAGCGCTTTCCAGCATGTGGAAATTTATTCATGCAGTTAATGCATCTTTCCACGAACAAGAGCCATGGAAAATTGCCAAAACTGATCAA
Organism: Candidatus Babelota bacterium; assembly: GCA_039809905.1. Lineage (GTDB taxonomy): Bacteria > Babelota > Babeliae > Babelales > Vermiphilaceae > SOIL31. The sequence goes on from JBDHVY010000001.1 coordinate 959,220, forward strand.
CAATTGTTTGTGAATATACTTTCTGATACCTGTCACAGTTTATATATGACTGCCATATTGTTGTGGCCGATAATGCCACATAAAATGGAAGAACTTTTGACGAGCCTTGGAATACAATTCAAACGTGAAGAACATGTGTTTAGCGATGTACATAATTTAAATACATGGAACAAAACATTTAGATTAAAGAAAAATCCAACATTATTTGAAAAACCAGTAAGAGAAGTGATAGAGGAAACACCAATGAAAATAGAAGAAACTGAAAAAGCGAATGTTGAGCAGCAACAACAAAATTATATCACTATCGATGATGTAGCAAAAGTTGAATTGCATACAGGAACAATTGAGGCATGTGTTGCCGTTGAAAGCTCAGATAAATTAGTTCAGATGACAGTTGATCTTGGCGATATGGGAAAACGAACTATTTTGGCTGGAATTAGAAAATCATACCAACCTGAAGAATTAGTTGGTAAACGCGGATTATTTATCACTAATTTAAAACCGCGCAAAATGGCTGGAACTGAATCACAAGGAATGATGCTTGTTGCAGAAGATGAAACAGGTAAAGTGCAATTGGTGCAATTTCCTGATGTCGTTAAAAATGGTGTGCGGTTGCGATAAAATCTCTAAATGAGATACAAAAAAAGAGCGATAGTGTTTTTTGCTATCGCTCTTTTTTCACTTATTTAAATATTTTTATGCTCTTCTGCAATAAATATCACCGATAGGTGCTTGTTGAATGTAGTTGTCCATTGTTCTCACGCCATTCAGAAGACCCATGCCGCCACCTAGCGTAATGCCACAACATATAGCAGCAGGATTTACTGATAAATTATTAACGTTAAGTATGGCACCTGGTGCAAATTCTTTTGCCAAGTCTATTCCGAGATCTATACCTGCAGCGATAAAATCATCCTTTAATGTTCTACCTGCTTGGTTGGCAACATCGGTAAAAAATGTATTTTCAGGAAAAAGTTCGGGATGACAATGCATACCAACTTGATTATAATCTGTAGCGTTTATTTGAGTGTTAGCATATTCCAAACCACTATCAATAGCTTTTGTGCCACTTTGAGTAATTACTTCGAAACTTTTTTTAGCTGCTTGCGCCGCAATGCTTGCTTTATTTTCCCAAAGCTTATTTTTAGTTGCCTCTAGTGCATTTTCTGAACTATCTTTACCTAAAGATATAATAGCAGCACTTGTTCCGCCAACAATAGCGCCTTTAAGAGTATGTGCTGCTAAATGTTCTATTTGTTGTTCAGGAGATTTTTCAAGTTTTACCGTAACATGAGACAATGAAAGTCTAACTGCCAGAGGCATATCAGAACCAATTTGTCGCCATGTTTGCGCTGAAACAGAAAGAGTATTTTTATCATGACTTGCTATTAAACCATTGTATATTTTCTCTGCGGCTTCTTTTTGTGCGTGAGGCATATTATAAAATATGCTTACGGGCAATGGAGCACCAGCTTCTTGAGATTTCTGAGTCAATTCTTGTGCTTTTTTAAAGTCGGCAATTGCATAAACAGGATTCTGTGCAGTATTACTATAGGTAGCATTGAGCAATACGCCCTCGATTTGTGTATTAGCAGTTTTGATAGATTGTGAAATCGGTGTAGCATACGCAAGTTTGGGATCCCTATTAAGGTTCCTATTGATCTTGCTTAATTCTTTTTGTGTAGTTTTGAGTTGTTGTTTATTAAACTGAGAACCATGTACTAAACATGAAATCATGATGCCGCTAATGGCGAAAAATAATCTTACTATTTTCATAATAATGCTCCAAAGTAATATTTTTATTCTGTTATTGTTCTATCTTTTATTGAAGGTACTTTGATAACTTGTTCTAGGTACAATGCCTCAAAATTGGTTTTGTTTCCGGGAGCTGGATAAGTCGTTGTTCCAGGTACAGGACTATTATATATACGATGTTTATGGTCAAGAAATGCTTCTACTGCGCCATATGCTAGACCACCGCCAAGACCCATTACGCCTGATACATAAAATAAAGAAGTATCTTCCTTAGAAAAATCTCTGCCAGAGCAGTGAATTTTTAAACCGGCTAAGATCAATCCGGCGCAACCGCCTAAACAGCCTTTTTTTACTATTTTTCCTGCGATCTCTGTACCAGATGGCTGTTGAAGAGAGTGATTTTCACAGCCAATTGCTTGAAATACGCTGAATATGCTTAAAACTACTGCAAGAATATTTTTATTAGACATATAGCATCCTTGTTTTTTATAGGTAAATCGAGTCTAGTAGCTTATATAATATAGTTTATATAAAAAAATATTTATGTCAATGTGAATTATTTTTAATAAGAATAGGCTGAGAGTGCTATAAAGCCGTGCCTATTAGATGATTGCTTTTTGTATGATTCCAATTATATAGTTTGCTTATATGTTGTGCTTTTAAATGGAAGTCAAAGGATACAAGAATGAAGTATGTAACCTGTTTAGTATTGCTTAGTATATTCTGTGCAGTAGACATTATAGCAAAAAAAAGCAATATACCAGCAGCTGAGGACCATGCATCAGAGAGTTTTTTTAAACGAATATTTGTAAAAGAAAAAAGAACGCTGTCTGTGGATAAAAAATGCAAAAATTTGATATGTCTTTTTGATCCTGAATATCAAGAAACCATAATAGATGAAGGAGGAGCTTTGGCATTTGAACTCATGGATGCTCTTAATGAAAAGATAGCCCCTATTATTGTAACGCCAAATATTCTCGAAAACTTTTGTTATGGAAAAATCCATCGTTGGAAAAATATTAAAAAATTGTTATTTCAAAGATCCCATTTTGCCGGAAAATTACTTACGACAAATTTATCTGGATGGGAATGTTATTTTCATAAGAATGGAGGATGGGTATTATTGGTTCCAACTCGATATGCTGATTTGTATATAAATGAACCGATATCAAAAGAAAATCCGGAACAATGTGGTTTTAATCTTAATAATCTTGAGAAAGTAGAAGATCTATCCTATGCAACAATTGTGGAACGTGTGCGAAATAATGGGCTACGGCATAATAGTACACTTGATGATTTTGAATCTTTATTTTTAAAAAAAGATAGTAACGATCGATTTGTGCCTGCGTGGAACATATATGTAATTGGGCATGGAGGACCAACTCCAAAAGTTACAATCGAGAAACAAGATGATCGTACGGTAATAAGATCGATTAAAAAGGTACAATCCGATATTGAAAAAATACAGTCAGAAGTATCGCAGTTTGAATTGAAAGATAAAGAAAAAGAATTGAAAACATTGCTTCGAAAGCTCAAACAAATTCGTTCTCAAGGTGTGACATGGGATAGAGAAACATTTTATGGAACTGTTGGTTGGAGAGATCAAGATTTTAGACAGCTTCTACATTTTTTTGAATATGGTATAAAAACTTCGTATTTACACTATACAACATGCTTTTCAGGAGGTTTTAACCAAACACTACTGAGCGAAGAACTTGCACTTATAGATGTCAGTTTTATTGTTTCAACAATAGGAATAAACGAAGCCGTAGTCTATTATAGTGCAAAACCGATGAAGTTTACGAATTTTTTTAAAAAATTGGATGTACTCATGTGTGATCCAAGAGAAGGAAATCTGGATCAGGAATCAAGAAATGCTTTATTGAAAGATTCAATTATAGATATTGTTGGTAGTCTGATATCTAAAGACTGGTTTGATTATAAGCAGCCATTTGTTCGTTTACCATCAGCTGGGGTATTTAAGGCCGTCGATCTTGCTCAACATGTAGAATTATTGACTCATTCTTTGGCTAAAGCGCATGAAATTGAGGGTTCACCGATTGATTATACTGATCCATCAATAAAAACTATTTTTATATATCCAAATCACGTTAAAGTACCATTAATGATTAAAGATCATGTTGCTATTGTATCTCCTGCTCCGCAAACTGTGCATGCAATACCAAAGTCTACTATTCATATTCTTGAAAAAGTGTCTTATCAAGATAATTTATCTTCGATAATTCCAAATTTTGTATCATTTAATTCTCGTTATCAACCGATTGTATTTGTTATCAAGGAATTGTATTGTTTGGGTAATCCAGATTTGTTTTTAAGTGTGCAAAAAAATAATCCAATAGTTATTAATGATATTATTATTATTATTTCCTTTCAACAACAGGAGCTTGATGTCTCTTTTGATGCAGATGCCGCTGTTGATATTGATGTTGTGTTTACTCACAATGATAATAATTATTTTATTTCAAAAAACGTTCCTCATTTGCAAAAAAACATAGAAGAGCTCTTTGCTACATTTAAAATAGGAAAATTTGAAATTCTTACTGAACAACAATTAGCCTTATTTGCTGAAAAAATTCTTGATGCTTCATTCATTACAGCTCTTAAAAATAAAAATAAGCCAATAACATTGCCTCTTATTATCGAATATTTAGAAAAACAAATTCATGGAGCAATGGTGACGAAAAAGGTAAGCGCTGAACGCTATCCTGTTTTATTAAAAAAAATAAAAGGGTTAGAACGAATTACTTCTCCTGAAGCTCTTAAGATGCAAAAAAAATTCATTGTACAGACCAAAGCTGTTCCTGCAGTATCATGGATACATCGTCTTGAGGTCTTGGAAAATCTTGTAAAAAAAATGCTCCATCAAATAAATACTCTCATGAAAAAGCAACAAAATCATAATCTAATATCATTTAAAGAAAGAGTAGAAGAGATAGCAAAAACAATTGCCAAGGAACAAGCAATTGCCAAAAGCCAATTAACATTGAAAGAACAAGCTTTACTTTACAAAAAGCAGGCGTCCGATGTATTGCAACGAACGGCTGGCCAGATGAGAGATGTTGTCAGAGAAAAATTAGGATATGAAAAATCTGATACATCGAGATCTGGATATGGTAGACCACGGTAAAAAAGGGCGGGCTGATTTTTATATCAGCCTGTCCTTTTTTATTTTCCTACGACTTATCTTTATTTTACCCCATCTTTTACGGTCCATCGTATGGGGATCCCATAACAAGATATTTTATGAATGTTTATAGAAGAGGTTAAATGATATGATATTTTTATGACTTATATCCGCAATCTTTATTCAAACAAATCAATGTTGATTCGCCTTCTTTATTTGTTTTTTTAGTCAAGAATGGCCACTTACATTGTGGGCATGGGGTTTCTTCAATTGGATCAAAGATTGCAAGTTTGCATTTAGGATATCCAGAGCATCCCCAGAATTTGCCGCCACGCCATGCGCGTTCAATAATATCGTTGCCGCATTGTGGGCATTTGAACGGTAATGTTTTGCGTTCAATATATTTGCATTCTGGGTAACCGGAACATGCAATAAAGTCGCCGTATTTTCCATGCATTTGCCGTAATTGCTTGCCGCAGTTAGGACATTTTTTATCAAGCAGCTGTGGTGCTTCTGTTTCTTTTAATTCAATAGTTCCTTTTTCATCGCGAATGAAATTAGAAGTAAAGGTGCATTCAGGATAACCGGTACAGCCTAAAAACTCTCCGGATTTACCAAATCGAATGGCAAGCTTGTGCTCTTTGCATTGTGGACAGGTAATATCAGTTTCAACTGCTTTTTTACCGCCATCTTTTCCTGCAAATAAAGCAAGATCTGCTTCAAAAGCTTTATGAAAATCTCTTAAAAGGATATCGCGTTCAAGCTCACCATGAGCAACTTTATCCAATTCTTCTTCCATTTGAGCGGTGAACTTTGGATTCATAATCTCTGGCAAGTTTTTAACGAGCATCTCAGTTACAACCATGCCAAGTTCAGTTGGCATAAATTTCTTTTTTTCAAGCGTTGTATATGCGCGTGCGCGAATCGTGTTAAGAATGGTAGCATAGGTACTTGGTCGTCCAATGCCTTCTTTTTCAAGTTCTTTAACAAGTGATGCTTCAGTAAATCGTGGTTGTGGTTGAGTAAAATGTTGTTTTGGATCAATTTTTTTCAAATCCAGTTCTTTTTTTGCAGTAAGATCGGCTGGCAATACAACTTTCTCATCTTTTTCGCCTTCTTCCTCTTCTTGATAAACATGTAAAAATCCATCAAAAATCAGCGTTGAGCCAGTGACTTTGAAAATGTAGATACCACCTTTAATGGTAACTTGACGTTGTGCATATTCAGCTGCCTTCATCTGACATGCTACAAATCGCTTCCAAATTAAATCATATAATTTTGCTTCATCTGGCCCCAGATATTGTCTAATTTTTTCGGGAGACATATTTACATCAATAGGCCTGATTGCTTCATGGGCATCTTGCGTTTTTGCTTTTGTCTTTTTTTCAAAAACATTAGCCTTTGAAGGTAGATAGTCACCTTTATAATTTTTATTAATATATGAGCGTACTTGTTGCAGGGCAGTATCTGCTATACGCAATGAATCCGTACGCATATAAGTAATAAGAGCTACTGGAGAGCTTGGATCTTTAAGTGCAACACCTTCATAAAGATGCTGAGCAACTTGCATTGTTTTTTTTACAGAAAAACCAAGTAAGTTATATGCTGCTTGCTGTAAAGTACTGGTCATAAAGGGAGGCAAAGGATTTCTTGTTCTGGTTTTATCGGTGATAGACTCAATAGAAAATTGTTCTTTTTTGAGTTTTTCAATAATTTCCTGAGCTGCTTTTTCATTCTTTATATCAGCTTTTTCTTTCCCAATATTGGTCAAAGGTGCTGTAATGAGTGCTTTGTTGTGCGCAAAGCTGCCGGTAATACTCCAATATTCTTCTGGCACAAAGCTACGGATAGATTTTTCTCGATCGCAAATCATGCGCAAAGCGACTGATTGCACACGGCCTGCAGAAAGACCTTTTGCTATTTTTCTCCATAAGATAGGAGAAACTTCATATCCTACCCATCTATCAAGCACGCGGCGTGCTTGTTGTGCTTCTACAAGCTTCATATTGATTTCACCAGGATGATTGATGGCCTCAATAATTGCAGGTTCGGTAATTTCATTAAAGCTGATGCGGTAGATTTTCGCCCCTTTTTTGGCTACTTTTTGAATTTCTTGTGCAATGTGCCACCCAATAATTTCTCCTTCACGATCAGGATCGGGTGCTACATAAATAATATCGCAGGTAGAAGCTTGTTTACAAATGCTTGCAATTGTTTGATCTTTACCATCAAGAACAACATATTCTATAGAAATGTTGTCTTTATTAAGAGAAACCCCCAGTTTTTTTGAAGGCAGATCTTTAATATGTCCCATAGTGGACATAATAACATAATCCTTATCCAATAACTTGGAAATGGTTTTGATTTTTGATGGTGATTCAACAATGATTAACTTTTTCATATTTATCTTTTTAGTCGGTGATTCTATTTTGTTTTACTCTTCTATAATAAAGTATGTATTTTCAAAAAGTCAAATAATTATCCCCATGTCCATTTTGCATAGGGACCCCATTTTGAGCTCCATGTTCGTTGCATTTCACATGGGGACCCCAGTTAAGATTCATCCAAATTGAGGAAAAATCTAGTTTTCTTATTGATTATCTTGAGTTTTATATCGTAACAAAGATCTATGAAGCCTGTCGATATCCTTTTTTAGATCTTCTGTTGTCGATAAATCAGGAGCTAGAAAGTCTCCCTCTTTTCGTCCATGATATTTTTCATAGGTCTGAGTAACTGTTTCTTTAATGCTTTTCAAGAGCGCAGTTTTTAGATTGATTTGGCCTCGTTTAGTCGATTTGGTATAATCGTAATTATTAATAGCGGTAGCTTTGTTTGCATAATCTCTTCCAAGTGAGCCATCCATGATTTTTTGAAGTTCGTGTTCAGCCGCAAGATCACCAGGTAATTGAGTTATTGATGTATTAGATTTTTCCCAACGTACTTCAATATCCCAGCTTTGGTAACTTTTGCTAGGTTTGACAATAATGACTGCATTTTTATCTTTGTTAAGAAACCTATTTGACTGAATTTCTTCGATCTGTTTTGAAAGTTCTGTGAAATATGACATAAAGCGAGAACCAGTTCCTGTTGTGCGGATAGATAGATTAATAACATTTTTTGGATCATACATTCCTATTAAAACTCGTCCTTGATTAGGAACAGCTATTTCTTCTGCTGTTGAATCACTTTTTCCTTTTTTGTATTTAATAGTTGCCCCGTAGTGATTTTCTAGATAAATCTTGGGTTCTTTATTCATGCCAAGCATATTGTTGCATGAGATTATTAATGTTGTTATCAACATTGTACGCATTATGAAATATTTCATAAAAACTCCTTTGTTACACTATAAATAATATAGTGGACCTGTTAAAACACTTCTTTATTTGATATTAGACTATTTGTTTAAAAAAAATCAATTAAATTTTCCTGTTTGAATGATAAGAACTATTTTTTGAGAAAAAATAATGTTTGTGTAAAATGAATATAAAGTTTAGTGTATAAAGGAAAATAATGGCTACGAAATATCGTGAATTACTAGAAAAAGTCAGAGATTTAAAATTCAATAAAGATGATATGCCTCCACTCACGTATGAGGATGAAAATGATTTATTGGAGGATCCAATAATTATAGAACGGCAACATCTGGCACATTTATTAAAGCGGTTTAAGCAAGAGCGTATTGAACAACAAGATATCTTTGATTGGATTCACTTTGTTTGGTTCTCCGATTACTTTAGCTGTGCTGATGAAGATGCTGATTGCATTACAAGCGTTATTCAAATGCTTGAAGAGTTAGAAGAAGATGGTAATATTGATCCGGAAGATGCAGAGCGATGCTTGTATGCATTAGATCATAATGAGCCTATTTATGAATAAAAATACCCCAGCGATATGATTTTACGCTGGGGGCCTATCTAAGCGCCTCTTGTCTAAGCCTCAAATCTTTTATAAAGTAAAACTAAATGAACACGATATAAACAGAGGATGAAGGATGACGTTAGTTCAAGCCTGGATAGATTCAATACAATTATTAAGACCAAAAAATTTAAAGTTATTTGCCTTGGTGACGATAAAATCGATTCTTGAGGCGTATAAATCAGTGTTTAAATATTTTTGGTGGCTACTTCTCATCTGTCTTATGATATCTGGCTATAGATTACTGATTGTTGATAGTAGAGATATGGCAAGTCTTGTGCGCTATGCGCAAGTCCGTGGTGTTGTTTATTTGCTATATACATTATTTTTTTTGGGAATTTGTTTTATTACTCGTCCATCTATAGCAAAAAAAGATTGCGCTTATTTCCGTAATCAATATGCGAAAATTATTTTATATTGGTTACTGTGGGCGGCTTTAATGTTCGTTGCCGCTACGTATCGTTTTATGCCTCTATTTTGGGTAAGTGCATATTCTGCATGGTATATATTTACCGTGCTTTTTTTTGCAGATTCTTCTGGTGGTCCCAAAAATTTCTTTCTTTCTATGTGGCACGCGGTAAAAATGATCCTTTTCAACCTACCGTTATTATTGGTAGCAAGTGCGTTTTTTTATTGCTCAGAGATTCTTTTTTTTCAGATCATAAAAAGAGGTATTGTTTTCTTTGTTTCTGAAGAAAATGCTATGGCACAAGCACTTATTTTTGTGCGAATCATAAGCAACTTCCTTGGAGTTTTATTAATGCCCATTGGTGTATGCACCTATGCAAATATTTATATTAAAAAATTACATGACCAATTTGATCTATATGTAAAGCAGCCTCAATAAAGGAGTCTTATGGAAATTGGAGTGATTCTCAGGAATCTTTTTTCACGTTTTTTGCTTGTTGTAGTGACAATTATTTTTTTCATTCCAATTGCTGTTTTTATTTGTATTCCTGAAAAATATCGATATAAATATCCTGTTATTTTTTATCCCGTTCATTGGTTTTATGTCGCATTATTGAAAATAACTTTTTTGCGCATTACCTATAAAGGTTTAGAAAATATTCCAAAAAATCAGGCCGTTATTTTTGCAGCAAATCATCAATCAACGCTCGATATTCCACTCGTTGGGGTATTATCAAAAGGAGTGCCGCATGTATGGCTTGCCAAAGCTGAATTAATGGATTCTATTTTTATTCGTTGGCTTGTGCCTCTTATATCAGTTTTGGTGGATGTTTCTTCGCCGCGTAATGCAATGTTATCATTGCGTAAAATAATAAATATTGTAAATAATCACCACCGTAATCTCATGATTTTCCCTGAAGGTACCAGGCGTATTGATGGAAAAGTTCATGAATTTTTTGGTGGTTTTGCCATTATTGCAAAAAAAACAGGTCGGCCAGTTGTGCCGGTATGTATCATAGGTATTAATAAAGCATATCCGCCAGAAACATTTTTACTTCATCTCTATCCTGTTACTGTTATTGTAGGTAAGCCTTTTACCTATGAACAAGATGATACGGATGAAATATTTAAGCAGCGAGTGAGTAATTGGTTCACTGAGCAGATGGAGCGTAATCAATGTTGAATTATTTCTTTATGCGTTGTGCATATCCATGGTATAGTGTTGCATTATTGATTATTCTTTTTTGTGTTATGCTTGCACGAAAATTTTTACATAAAGTTGTTGTGTATCGATACTCGTTGGGTAATGTACTCAAGAGAAAAAATATCGGTAATCATTTTCATAAAAATTTTTTTTATTTGTTACGCTTTCTTGTCTTGTTATGGCTTGCCTTGGCTGTTGCTAAATGGCAGATTGTTGATTCGCGATCAAAAATTCCTGTTTCTGGCATAGATATTGTTTTGGTTTTGGATGTTTCAGGTAGTATGCAGTATAGAGATTATGATGATGATCAGCGTTCCCGTTTTGATGTAGCAAAATCAGAAGCAATTCGTTTTATAGAAAAGCGTCATGCTGATGCGATTGGTCTTGTGTTGTTTGGTAAAGATACTGTTTCTCGCTGTCCAATTACTTTTGATAAACAGATGTTGCAGAATATGGTAGACGAGTTGAAAATTGGGGTTATTGATGCTGATGGTACAATGCTTATTACAGGAATTGTTACGGCAGCAAATCGTTTAAAGCATTCTGAATCAAAGAGTAAAGTTATGATTGTTCTTACTGATGGAGAACCAAGTGAAGGTGATATGGATCCTTCAGTTGGTATTGATGTTGCAAAGAAATTGGGCATAAAAATCTATACCGTTGGTATTGGCAGTGAGCAAGATCAAGTATTTATGCATCCGCTTTACGGAATTGTGACTAAACATAAAGTTAATAAAGATTTATTGACAAAAATTGCACAGCAAACAGGCGGACATTACTTTTTAGCGCGCAATGCCGGAGACATGAGACGTATTTATGATACAATTGATGGATTAGAAAAAACAGAACATGAAGTTCCAATGTTTAGTTTGTATTATGATTTAATGATACCTTTTGTTGCTGTTATTATGGTGCTTTTACTTGGTGAATTATTTTTTTCAACATATGTGTGGTTTAGACTATGAATATACATTGGGCGTCACTTAATAATATCTGGTGTTTTGTGATAGCTATTATAGTAATACTATTACTGTGTATTCGTTATCGCAAACAACGTAAAGCACAAGAACTTTTAGTGGGAATGCATTATGAGTTTTTGCGTAATCATTCAATAAAAAAGCAATTGTTAAAAAATATTTTTTTTAGCATAGGGTTTTTATTTTTATGTGTCGCATTATTGCGTCCACAATGGAATAAATCAGAAGAAGTGGTTATGCAAGAAGGACGCGACTTATATATTGCGCTTGATATTTCTCGCAGCATGTTAGCTGCTGATTGTCAGCCAAATCGTTTATTGTTTGCAAAACAAAAAATTAAGCATCTTGTGAAACATCTTTCTTGTGAACGAGTAGGCCTTATTCTTTTTTCTGGCTCTGCGTTTGTACAATGTCCCTTGACATCTGATTATGCAGCTTTTTATTTATATCTTGATGCGGTTGATGCTGAATTAATCTCTTCAGGATCTACTGCTCTTGATCAAGCAATACGGCAAGCGTTGACGTCATTTGCATCTGTGCCTGATCGCAAAAATAAACTGCTTGTATTATTCACTGATGGTGAAGATTTTTCGAACAATCTTGCTGATATTAAATATGAAGCAGAAGATGCACATCTTTCTATTTTTACTATTGGAGTTGGAACTCCTGAGGGAGCTCCCGTGCCACTATTTGATCAACATGGCAATAGTATGGGGCATCAAAAAGATGCGCAAGGCGGAGTGGTAATATCTCGTCTTAACGAAGGTATATTACATTCTCTTTCCGAAGGAGCTGGTGGCCGTTATATTCGTGCAACAGATAATAATAATGATGATATTTTTGATTTTATAAAAACGGTACAAGCATTTGAAAAAGAAGAACTTGGTGAACAAAAATTATCGCACTACGAAGATCAATACCATTATTTTTTGTTAGTAAGCTTTATTTGTTTTGCTATTGAGTGGTTATTATGAAAATATTGAGCAAGAAAAGCATTGTTGTATTTGTTGCATTGCATGCAATGATGGTTACTCATCCTTTTGCGTATGATGCTGCAATTTATGCAGCGCAAAAAGGTGATATAAAGTCTGCTGATCAGCAATTACGTACTATGGTTACTCATTCTCCAGATAACGCACAAGTGTTATATGACGCAGGTGTTATTGCGGATAAATTAAATAACACTCAGCAAGCAGCTGCATATTTTTCTCGTGCAGCAGAATATGCAGGTAATGACAAAAATTTACAATTTCAGGCGTATTTTAATGCTGCTAATGCAAGCGTTGCTCATAAAGATTTAAAAAATGCTCTTACTCATTATGATAAAGCATTGGTCATAAAGCCTGAAAATGAATATGCCAGGCACAATCGTGATCGAGTTGCTCAAATGCTTAAAGAGCAAGAGAAAAATGATCAACAAAAAAAGAAAAATGATAAAAACGAACAAAAAGAAAACGATAATGAAAATAATGACCAACAAGGACAGCAAGAAAAAGATAATACATCTGGTGATGATGGTGACCAAGAGCAACAAAATAATGATAATGGGCAACAAGAAGGTAAAGATCAGCAGCAAAAGAACAATAATAATTCATCAGATGATGGATTAAATGAAAAGTCCCAAAGTGAGCAAGGAAAAGACTCCGCACAAGATAGCAAGCGTGAAGAAGGAAAACAGCAAGGGAACAAAGAAAAGGGTGACCAGAACAGCGCTAATAATCAGGAGCGGGATAGTGAGCAAGACTTTGATAAAAAATCTGATCATGCAGATGATAAGGGAGAGAAGCAGCAGGGTAAGCAACATAAAAAAACTCCTGAAAAAGAAAACATAGCGGAAGATAATACCAGTTTATCATCTGATGATAAACAAGGGCAAGATAAAGATAAAACGGAGCAAGGATCTGGTAACGCTTTACAGGATGGAGGTAAAGAGGAACAAAATCTTGTTGATGCCCAACAAGAAAAAGAACAGGAATTGGAAAAAAAATTAAACGATCCGTGGTTATTAAATGTTTTGAATGATCAAGAAATGCGTGATAAGGCGATGAATAAACGATTAATGGAAGCAAAAGTTCGTCAGTATGGTGGAAAAAATGGTCAGAATAATTGGTAAGATAGGATTGTTGGTTATTGGTTTTTTTGTGATGCATATAGATGCACGCATTACCATGAAAATTCGTTCTGAAAATGAAACTCATAATCAGGTAATTGTTGGTCAACCATTTACTCTAGAAGTTATTATAGATGATGTATATGGATCAGTTCAAGCTCCTATTATCAAAGGTCTTGACGGTTGTATTTGTCAACTTGTTGGTACGTATTCAACAAGCATTAATGGAAAAGCAACTGCTCGTTATTCATATAACATACGAATTGATAAACTAGGAACTTATATTATTGGTCCTGCGATAGTGCGCCATCAACAACAAGAACTTATTTCTAATCAACTACAAGTTTCGGTAGTAAAAGATCTTGGTGTTGTTGCACAAAAAAATAAGGCCAATGCTGCTGATAGCTCACGAGCATTTTTGCGATTGGTTCTTGATACAGAAGCGGCAGTTGTAGGACAAAAAATAAGTTGTGCTTTGCGTTTTTATTTTCAAGATTCATCTTTGTCTTTACAATCTATTGGTGTTCCTGAATTATCTCATTTTGATGTAAAAGAAATAAGCAAATCACAATCAGGAATAGCTGAAATTGATGGTGAGCAGTATCATTATGGACAATGGCAATGGGATATGTATCCTACAAAGCAAGGAGAATTGATTATTCCTGCTTATAGCGCTGATTACGAAATACCAAACAAGGAAAACAACCATATGCTAGGTGGTTTTTTTATGTTCATTGGTAATCGTGTTGAGCACAAGAGAGTATATTCCAATGCAGCAAGCATAAAAGTCTCACCTTTGCCCCAATATAATGGTCAAGTAGATGCAGTAGGTTCTTTTGAACGTTTTTCCGCTGATATAAAACCTGGTATTGCAAAAGAAGGGGAAGGGATGGTGCTTACTCTTGAAATAGAAGGCAATGGAAACTTGCAAGCAATAGCAGTGCCAAAATTAAAAATGCCTGATGTATTAAAATATTATGATTCTAAAAATGAAGTAATTTCCCCGCAATATGATGACGAATTACCTAAAAAGAGATTTGAGTTTATTGTGCAAGGAATGAAGGCAGGAACATATGAAATTCCAGAACAACTTTTTACGTATTTTGATACTGAAAAAAATATGTACGTGACACTTGTTACTTGTCCTCTTGCTGTATCGATTATGCCCGGAATGATTAATTCAAAAAAAATTGAATCGTACACCAATGAAGATCCTACAATACTACCTATGCCTGATAATAGCGATATTTCTGATATCAATAACGTGGGTGTTTGGTATCCTGTTTCAGAGCGAGAACCATTGCAATGGTGGTTGTTTCAGATATTGTTTATGCTTCCTTTTTTGTATGTTGGATATCCAATTATTTTCGAACGTTTTGTTGTATTAACTGGTAATTCGGCTCGATTTATTCGCAGGCGCGCATTTAAACAAGCGCGTAAAAAAATAAAACATAGTATGCAATATAATCAAAAACAAGCATTGTATTCTATTTTTGTAGAATTGTTTCAAACAACAGATATCCATTCGATTGAAACTATTTTTCAAAAAAAAGGATTATTGGATCTTTTAAATGAATGGAATGATTTTTTTGAGCGTATTAGGTATGTTGCATATGCGCAATCAGATAACAATAATACTGATGAATTATGTGGGATGGCACAGCAATGGTTAGATCGTTTAGAAAAAATTATATAATACTTTTTCTTTATCTCTATGGTATACCAGTACTTGGTGCAGGTTATAATAATGAAGAACATTTTTTACGTGGTAATGCATATTATAAAGAAAAAAAATATGATAAAGCATTCGCTGAATATGATATAATAAGTAAAAAAGGACGTGCTATTTTATTTAATATGGGTAATTGTTTGTTTTATATGAATGATTATCCTCGTGCGCTTGTCTATTGGTCACGCGCAGAGATTGGAGCAACACCGAGAGAATACGCCATTATTTTGCGTAATAAAGAAATTGCCTTTAAAAAATTAGGAATATCGAAAAAAAAGGATTGGCGACAAAATTGTGCTGAATGTGCGCAATCATATGTGCCATTTGTTTCGTTATTTCTTTTGCAAATTTTATTTCTTTTATGTTTGTGGGTATGTATTTTTTTAATGCAGGGAAAACAAACGAGATCAAAGAAAATAATTCAATGGTTTTTATACTTTTTTCTTGCGGTGTGTGCTGTAATATTATCAGTTCGTTATGTGTATGATAATAATCAGCGAGCTATTGTTATAAAAAAAGAAGGAAAGCTTCTGGCGGGTCCGGACAAGAATTTTCAGGTAGTTGCTCTGGTTCCATATGCTGATGAAGTAAAAATCAAGGAATCAAGAGAAGGGTGGTATAAAATCCAATATGCTGATATGATTGGCTGGGTTGAGACAGATATCATTCACATTATTTAAATAGGTAAGACTCTTAATGGGGGTTCCCATGTGGAATATAATAAAACATGGGGTTGTGGTATATATATGGTTGATAATCGCTTTCCTGTTGCTTATTCCGTATTATTAGCTTTTTTTTCAAGTATCATGGTTGTTCTCATGATACTTCTTTTCGTTGAGTATCGTTTTTTTTGTCGTCATGTTAATGAATTATCAGTACTCAAACAACAATATAGTTATTGCATTGATTTGTTACAGAAAAGAACGAATAATAGCACGTTAGACGTTGTACAGAATTTTGAAGAAAATGAGATGCTTAGTGCTGATGATACCGGAGAAGAAATGAGTGAAGAATCAGCAATAATTATGCATGATATTGCTGCTGCTGAGATTAGTGATGCTCCTGATAATGATGATGAATATGCGGATGATTCGTTTGTGGTTATTAATAGACATCCCGATTATCTCAAACAATCAACTCTTGATTACATGCAATCACAAGAATTAAATGCGTTAATGACAGCTATTGATATTGATCGTTGGTCTGATTATACCGAATCATTTGATACTCATGCACCTAAAACATCAGAGATTAATAAAGTAGCAACCAAGAAAGAATCAAATGTACTTGTTGGTAAAGCTATTGGGCAACAAAAAGAAGTAAAAAAGATTTCTGGAGTTCGACGTGCAGTTAAAGAATGTGGATTCATTTGGCCAATAGATATGAATAAATTTTGGTTAAGTTCACTATTTGGTCCACGTAAACGTATTGATGGTACGTGGGGATTCCATCATGGAATTGACATGGCTGCCGTAAAAGGAACAATAGTAAAAGCTGTGCGTTCAGGAACAGTGGTGGAGGCATCATTTCAGGCTGGCTATGGTAACACGGTTGTTATAAAACATACAGATGCAATAAAAACTCGATATGCACATTTGCATGCAATTCGTGTAAATGTGGGGCAAAAAATTAAACAGGCGGCAATAGTAGGTACTGTTGGAGAAACGGGGTTTATTAGAAAAAAAGGAAAAGATGGTTCGCACCTTCATTTTGAAGTATATGAATATGGTAAGCGAATTAATCCACTGAATTGTTTACCACGAATGACTTAGAAGATAAATTGGGGTTATAATTAATAAGGATTAGCGATGGCTCAACATAAAACAAAAAAACAGCAAACATGGCGAGAAAGTATTATAGAATTTGGTTCTCTTTTAATTATTGTTTTTTTAATTCGTACTTTTGGATTTGGATTGTATCAAGTTCCAACAGGATCAATGGAAACAACAATGCTTGTAGGAGAGCGTTTTTTTGCCGATAAATTTTCATATAATTTTAGACAACCTCGACGTGGCGAAATTATAGCGTTTAATGATCCAAATTTTAAATATTCAACCAATCCCCTTATAAAATTATTTCAGCGGTACGTGTGGGGGCCATCTAACTGGACAAAACGTGTCATTGGTGTACCTGGCGATGTTATTCGTGGTGTTATCGAAGATGGTAAACCAGTTGTGTATCGCAATGGTGAAAAAATAGAAGAATCTTACATTAATGCTTATCCATTGATTCATGTATATAAAGACAATCCTGCTGATATTAAAGACAAAATAGAAAGTGAAGTTCAAAAGATTTCCCGCGGTTATAGAGTTAATCAAGCTGAAGTCGATCGTTATGTTGCTCAGCGCTTAGATCAAGAATCAACATGGCGTTCATATGATTCAAGTAAAGCATATGATCAACAGCCATTCTATGATTTATCTGAGGATCGAATAGTCAAAGATAAAGATGGGGTATATGAGCAACGTATTCCTGGTACACCATTGCTATCACGAAATGGAAAAACATCGCCAAATGAAACGATGAATAATTGGAATGATTCAGATGTTTTTTATGTTAAGCTTGGTGCCGATGAATATTGGTGTATGGGTGATAATAGATTAGGTAGTTACGATTGTCGTTTTTTTGGACCAATTAAAGAACAAGAAATTCACGGCAGAATTATATTCCGTATTTGGTCTGTTGATAGTGATGAATCATGGTGGATTGTTGATTTAATAAAACATCCGATTAATTTCTGGCAACGAGTTCGTTGGAACAGGTTCTTCCAAATAATGAGTTAAATAATAAGGGAAGAAATGTTTCGGGTTATGGCAGTTTTTTATCTCTTTATGAGTTCTTTTGGACAAGGGATGAGTAAAACTTTGTGTGATGACAAAGCAATATTTTCTATGTGGGTACTTTCACAAAAGCAAGAGTTAATCAAAGAAGTAAAGAATGAGATTATTCAACGTTACATTGAAACAAAAAGGTTGCAATGCAGATTTGTCCGGAACAGAATCATACAAGGAATAGATATTACTGTTGAGGATTTAATTTTATTGCCAGACAATTACATTAAGGGATTCTATCAACTCAATGGATTGTGCCTTAGTTATTCAAGATATGGGCATTTGGATTATTGCTCAAAGGAAGATTATGAGCTAGTTTGTAATTTGCCAAAATGCCTTAAGGATAAATTTAAGATTTTTTTTTGCGAAAACAATCATGACCTAGTGAGGAGAGTTTTTGTAATAGGAGATGGAATTAAAGAGATTTTTTCCGAGGATTAGAAGCTAATGGTAATTAATTTTTACATCAATATTTTTTTTCTGAACCTATTTTTCATCGCTCCAGTCATGAGTATGGATAATTATCGTGATCCAGATCATGATATCTTATTTCTCTGGCGCATACTTTCGCAAGGTAATTTTGTAGTAAGCTTGCCTGTGGAATTACGTAAAACAATATGGGAATATGCTGTTAAAGATCATATGTTGTTATGCTCTTCATTAATGCGTGAAACAGTTTTTCTCGGTTTACCATTAGTTGATTTAATGCGTTACAATCGAAAAACATTACATGGTATACGTACAATTGATGCTGGCTGTGCAAGTAAAGTATACGATGTAACTTATAAGCTAGGAAGAACTACGTGCTGGGTTTCACAAGAAGAATATGAAAATGCGCGTAGTGTGCCGGCAAATATAAAAATAATTTTTTCAAAAAAAGAGCCAATTCGTAAGGTTTGTACTTTTGAGAGAATACCTTTTTCAATTGGTACAGAAGGTACTGTTGGTAGAAAAGTGGTTTTATTACTGCGCTGAATACGATTTGCTTTCATCTGTTCAGGATATTGCACAAAAAAGCTTGCAGAATACGTATTTTATGCTACATTTAAAATGTTTTAGGAATATATTCTATTGAAATACTTGTACATGGCGGCATAGCCAAGTGGTAAGGCGTGGGTCTGCAAAACCTTGATCCCCGGTTCAAATCCGGGTGCCGCCTCCAAAAAATGTGTTGCCGGGATGGCGGAATAGGTAGACGCAAGGGACTTAAAATCCCTCGAGTGTAAACTCGTGCCGGTTCGAGTCCGGCTCTCGGCACCAAACTTTTAGCCCATTTTTGATTAATGAAGATGGGAAATCCAAGATAGATAAGATAAAGCAGATCTCATTCGCAATGCAATAAAGAATGAGATTCAAAAAAAAAGAGTTTTTAGTAATAAAGCCATGTTTATTAATCGCTTCCAGAGCGATTGGGAAAATAATCAGTAATAAATTACTTGACAACATATGTTCCTATGGCTAGTTTACAGATAGTATCGTTTTGTTCTGTTTGCTTTGCCATAGGTTAATAAGTATAAGGATCTTAATATGAACAAGGCAAAGTTAATCGAATCAATGGCTAAATCTACTAAGCAATCAAAAGCAGCATGCAAAGATATGCTAGAAGCATTTCTTTCTTCTGTTAGTGGAGCATTGAAACAAGGAAAACAAGTTGTTCTCACTGGCTTTGGTACTTTCTCAGTAATGAAAAGAAAAAGCCGTACAGGGATTAATCCAGTAACTCGTGAAAAAATGACAATTGCTGCGAAGAAAGTTCCAAAATTCAAGCCAGGTAAAGCTCTTAAGGCTATGATTAAATAAGCTTTATTTTTTACAGGTTATTTTATAAAAAGAAGCGTCTTTTGGCGCTTCTTTTTTTTATTTAATTGATTTTTTCTTGATTGTAAAGGTTTTAGGTAAGTATACTTAAACTAGAAATGTAAGAAATGGCTTTAAATATAATATAGAGTCGGATCAAAATTAAAAATAAGGGAATTATTGTATGCTTAATCAAGAAAAAATAGCAGAGCCAGTTGTTGGGATTGTTGTTGAGAATAAACCAATAGGGCTTGTAGAATCATTTAAAAATGCAATGCAACCAGATGTTATTGCTGACAAGCTAGGTATGGATAAAAATACCTTGATTGATATTGGTATATATTCAGCAATTGGTTTTATTGTTGGTTTTCTCTTAAAAAAATATAGTGAATATTTTATTGCATGTGTTCTTTTTATGATCGGTATTGTTGTATTGCAGCAATTTGAATACGTTTCATTTTCATTTAATACCGCTAAAATACACGAAATGCTGGGGTTGCAATCTCTGCCTATGGTTGGAGATAGTTATAGCATGTTGTTATTAGAGTGGGCAAAATCGAACAAAGCAGCAACGGCAAGTCTTGCTGTTGGCTTTTTAATTGGATTAAAAGTTGCGTAATTAAGGAAGATAATGAAAAAAAGAGAAGGTTTTGAAGCAGATTTTTTGCAGGTTTTAGTTGATTTAAAATATATTACTCCACAAGATTCAGTAAAGTTGCTTGCTAACTATAATGAATCAGATGTAGATCAATTTGATGATTTTTTGTTGAGTGAAGGTATTTTGGAGCAAGAAGAATTGTTGCAAGCATTGTCTCAATACTATCAAGTGCCTTCATTTGATGTTGTCGGGTATTTTTTTGAAACACATTATTTGCGCATGTTTCCTAAAGATATGTTGTTAAGAAATGAGATTATACCATTACAAGTTGATGAAAATATGATGATCATGGTTGCAGCAAATCCTGATAATCCTGAGCTTTTATTTGAAATTGGTGAAAATGTTTCTTATGATATTCGATTTTATGTAGGTATTGCACGAGATATTTGTGATGCTGTTAAAGAATATTATGATAAAGCAGATACTGAAGATGTTGAAGACGAAGATTTGCGAGAAGAACATCTTTTGATGGGAGAATTTCAGATGATGGAAGATGAGGAGGATCCTTTTGAATAAAAATGCGGATCTTCTTGATGATCAATCAATTATCTCTCGTGTGCAAGCTCTTCTTGATGATGCTATAGCGCACCGTGCATCAGATATCCATCTTGAACCAACTCGTGATGAGTTACGGGTTCGTTTTCGTATTGATGGTATTTTGATCGATCAAAGACCATTTTCTGTTGAATTGAGTTCCGCAATTATAGCTCGTCTTAAAATTTTGGCCTATCTTGATAGTACCGAACGCAGAATTCCTCAAGATGGTAAATTTAATGTGTTGCATAAAAATAATGAAATTGATATTCGTGTTTCCACGTTTCCTTGTTTATATGGAGAAAAGGTTGTTGTTCGTATTTTAAACAGAGCTTTGCAGACAATAAGTTTAGAAAGTCTTGGTTTTGAGCCAACAATGCTTGATCGATTTAAGCAATTGCTTGAGCGGCATAATGGTTTTTTTTTGGTTACCGGACCTACTGGTTCCGGTAAAACAACAACGCTGTATGCAGCTCTTTCTTTTTTGCATAGTTCAGAAAGAAATATAGTTACTTTAGAAGATCCTGTTGAATATTCATTAGATGGTGTAACACAATCACAAATTAATGTGCCAGCAGGCTTTACGTTTGAAAAAGGAATACGATCGCTGGTGCGTCAAGATCCTGATATTATCATGGTGGGAGAAATTAGAGATAAAGTGACTGCGCGTATTGCTATTGAAGCGGCTTTGACTGGCCATCTTGTTTTGAGTACCTTACATACCGCTGATGCTGCAAGTGCTATTATGCGTTTGATTGATATGGGGATTGAACCTTTTTTACTTAATGCAGCGCTCTCTGGCGTTCTTGCACAGCGTTTAGTCCGTAAGTTGTGCCAAGAGTGTAAAACAAGTCGTAAGGCAACAGTGGATGAAAAGAAGCTATTAAAAAAGTTTGGTATTGCAGATGATATAATCTATGAGGCGAGCGGTTGTGCTTCGTGTGATGATCTGGGGTATAAAGGTCGTGTTGGTATATTTGAATTTCTTGAAATTTCACCAGCGGTACGATCTTTAATTATAGCTAATAGTGCTTTTGATGATATTTATAAACAAGCACGTAGTGATGGTATGAAAACGTTGCAGGAAGATGGTGCGCATAAAGTCAGGGATGGAATTATTTCCTTGGCTGAATTTATGCGCGTTATTGCTTAATTATTTGCTAAGAATAGCATCGAGACGTTTGAAGTATTCTGTTTCCCACAATCTATATCTTGCAAGACTTTTTTGTTTTATGACTAACCGTTTATTGTCATTGTGATTATATTGTTGTTTTACAATGCCTAATGTGTATTCTTTTTTAGGTCTTGGTTTTCTATTGGTGCATATACTTATAGATGTAGTTGCTAGAAATAATAGAAGAAGAATAGATATACTTTTTTTATTCATTGATGGTTTATCTTAATCTTCTAAATCTGAATCTAAAGCTAATCTTGCCGCTGCAAGTCTTTCTAACATGTTATCAGCATCACGATTGACTCTTCTAATTGTATTTTGTAGAGCTTGTTCTGCTCTTACTGGAAATAGTGCTCGATTTCTTTTTTCACATAGATCTGTAAATAGTGCGGTATAGTTCTTATCAGATAGGTTTATAGAGTCTTGTTTACGTTCTTTTTTAGGGCGCGGTTTTCTGCTGGTACATGTGCTGATAGATGCGCTTGCTAGAACTGTTACAAACAAAAGAGTTGATATATTTTTTTTATTCATCGATTGTCCCTGTGTATTAAAAAGATATTAATATTGTTTTTTATGGATTTATTGTGTTTTTTGCAAAATCAGAATGAATGCCGTGTGAGCCATTTTTATTGACTATTTTTTGTCGTACAAGAAAACGCATAGATTCTCTTGAGTCAATGCATGGTTCTTGTGCAAATACCTTAGTGCACGCTTCTTTATAGTTGTTAAATCCTGCACCGAGAGTAGCTCCAATAATATTTTGATCACCGTCTTTTAAATCGTTAAAAATTTTTGATGGGAGCAAGGTAAATTGTTTGTTGTTCCGGTCAAGTTTTTTCAATGTTTTATTTGCTTCTGTTCCTTTAACAAAAAGATCATCAGGCGAAGCATTGATGATTTTTGCCTGTTCTGGTGAAACAGAAAGGGCGGTTAATGCTATAAATGTATCACGAGGCGTAATAGAATGATGTGGAAACACACGTTGTATTGCGGCGCATTTAGATGGTGAGAGGTAAGTTAAAGATTTAACTGTTGGATGAGGCATACATAACGTTATGGTGTTATTTTGGGGCAGATCCATTGATACTACTAAGCTAGAGCTTATAAGTAATGAGAGGGCCAAAGAATAGAGTGTCTTTTGTATGGTTATATTCATGCGCTTCCTTTAATATCATATTAGTATTTTAATTCAACCTAAGATAAAGCTTATCTTTTTATATAAGTCATGTCAAAAAAAATATATATTTCTATCAGAAAAATAGCATAAATATGCCTTCCTGCTATACTGAATGTATGGAAAAACAGGTAATTTTATCGATCAATAACGCTTCTGTTGCGGTTCTTGATAAACAAGTACTTTATAATGTTGATTTAGAAGTAGGTACGGGATCTATTCATGCTATTATGGGGCCCAATGGCTCCGGCAAAAGCTCTCTTGCCTATGCCTTGGCAGGGCATCCGCATTACACCATATCTTCTGGGACGATACTATTTAATGGTAAAGATCTTATTTCTATGCCTATACATGAACGGGTGCGTAATGGATTATTTCTCTCATTTCAGCATCCAGTTGAAATACCCGGAGTTTCTGTAGCTTCTTTTTTGAAAGAGGCGTATATAGCTGTTACGGGTAATCAGATTGCTCCGATTGAGTTTAAAAAATTGCTTGATGATCGCTGTGCACAGTTAGGTATTGATGAATCTTTTACCTTGCGAGCGGTGAATGTTGGCTTTTCTGGCGGAGAAAAGAAACGCCTTGAATTATTACAATTGCTCATATTGCAGCCTAAACTAGCTATTCTTGATGAGATTGATTCTGGTCTTGATATTGATTCTCTTAAAGTTGTTGCAGCGGGAATAGACCTTGCTCGTAAAGAAAATCCTGCCCTCAGCATTATTCTTATTACTCATTATCAACGAATTTTGGATTATCTCGTTCCTGATTATGTTCATGTATTATGCGATGGACGAATGCAGCATTCGGGAGATGCTATGGTAGCGCGTATGCTCGAGGCTAAAGGATATGATGAATATAAAAGGTCTTAATCGAGACATTGTGAGAGCAATTTCTGAGAAAAAAAATGAACCTCAATGGATGACAGATTTTCGTCTTGCGGCATTAGATATTTTTGAGAACAAATCAATGCCACAGTGGGGAGCTGATTTAAGCGATCTTAATCCTCATGATATTTATTATTATATTAAGCCCATTATGGATCAGCAGACAGAATGGTCCGATGTTCCTGAAAAAATTAAAACAACGTTTGAAAAACTAGGTATTCCGCAAGCTGAGCAAAAGTTTTTGGCTGGCGTCGGGGCACAATTTGATTCGGAAGTCATCTATAAAAATCTAAAAAAGCGGTGGTCTGATCAAGGGGTCATTTTTTGTGATATGTCTACTGCCGTCAGAGATCATGCAGATTTAGTGAAAAAATACTTCTCTACCGTAATTCCTGCGCATGATAATAAATTTGCTGCCCTTAATTCCGCGGTGTGGAGTGGAGGAAGCTTTGTGTATGTGCCAGCAGGGGTTAAAATAGATATGCCTTTGCAGGCATATTTTCGTATTGATTCATCACAAATGGGACAATTTGAACGGACGTTGATTATTGCCGAACCGGGTAGTTTTGTGGAATATGTTGAAGGGTGTAGCGCACCAATTTATAAAAAAAATTCATTGCACAGTGCTGTTGTTGAGCTTGTTGCATTACCTGGAGCGCATATTCGTTATACCACGATTCAAAACTGGTCCAACAATGTGTACAACTTAGTTACTAAACGTGCAATTGCTTATCAAGATGCGCGTGTTGAATGGGTTGATGGCAATTTTGGCAGCAAAATAACTATGAAATATCCCTGTATTGTTCTTAAAGAACGCGGAGCAAAAGGTTCAATTATTTCTCTTGCCATAGCTGGCAATGGCCAACACCAAGATTCCGGAGGAAAAATTATCCATTTGGCGCCGCATACTACCTCTACTATTATTGCAAAATCAATCAGTAAAAATGGTGGGCGATCGAGTTATCGTGGATTACTTAAAGTTATTAAAGGGGCTCATCACGTGCAATCAAAAGTGCAATGTGATGCGCTTATTTTTGATGATATATCCCGTACTGATACGTATCCCACCATTGATATTAAAGAAGATCAAGTAGATATTGGACATGAAGCATCAGTAAGTAAGGTAAGTGATGAACAACTTTTTTATTTACAATCACGTGGGTTTACTGAACAATCAGCTCGTGCATTAATCGTGAATGGTTTTATTGATGCATTCGTACAATTACTACCCATGGAGTATGCGGTAGAAATAAATCGTCTTATTGCAATGGAAATGGAAGATTCAATTGGATAATATACAAGAATATGTTGTTGGTGAAAATCAACAACAAGAGTATCAATTTTTATTTGATGCACAAACAATACAATCGCCTATTTTTTTACGTTTCTATGTTGAGGCATATGCAACGTTAAAAATGCATCTGCTTATTATTCATACCAGTATGCAGGTGAAAATAGAGTGTATTTTGCGTGGTCAAGGTGCGCATGTTTCTGTTCAGGGAGCATATATATTATCTGAAAAGCATTCTGTTGCCATTGACACCTTTCAACATCATACGGTTGCCAATACCAGTAGTACAATGTTAATAAAAGGAGCGTTGCGTGATAATGCTTATGCTCACTATGAAGGTACTATTTATATAGAAAAAGATGCTTCAGGATCCTATGCATCGCAAGAAAATAAAAATATATTGCTCAGTAATGCAGCTCGAGTTGTTTCTGTTCCTAATTTAGAAGTTTTGAATAATGAAGTAAAATGCTTTCATGGCAGTGCTACTGGCAGATTTGATCAGGAACAATTGTTTTATGCGGCATCTCGTGGTATTGATGAAAAAGCAGCAGAAGAACTTTTATTGAAAGCATTTTTTGCTGATGTGATGGATGATGAATTGTTTAAAGGAAGTTGGTATGGATTTTAAAAAACTACGATCAGATTTTCCCATTTTATCACAAAAAGTTAATGGATACTCTCTTGTGCCTTGTGATAACGCATCAACAACACATAAACCACAATCAG
Organism: Candidatus Babelota bacterium; assembly: GCA_039809905.1. GTDB lineage: Bacteria > Babelota > Babeliae > Babelales > Vermiphilaceae > SOIL31. The sequence continues at coordinate 985,535 of JBDHVY010000001.1, forward strand.
TAATTGATACATTAGTACAATTTTATACCACAACGAATGCTAATATCTATCGAGGCATTCATCTTTTTGCAGAACAAGCAACACATATGTATGAGCAAGCTCGTAAAAAAGTGGCAGATTTTATTGGAGCATATCCCGAAGAAGTAATATTTACTCGTGGATGTACTGCAGGAATTAATTTTGTGGTTGCAACATGGGGAGAAATGCATATTAAAGCGGGTGATGAAATTGTTATAACAGAGCTTGAACATCATGCGAATTTATTACCATGGCAATGTCTTGCGCAAAAAAAAGGTGCAATTCTTAAATTTATTCCTGTTTTTCCTCATGGATTACTTGATCTTTCTAATCTTGAGTCCATTATTACCAGTAAAACAAAGATGGTTTCCATTATTCATGTATCCAATGCGGTCGGCACTCATGTAGATATTGCAACTATTATTGTGCATGCAAAAAAAGTAGGAGCATGCGTGCTGATTGATGCAGCACAATCAGTTGCCCATCAGAAAATAAATGTGCATGCAATAGATTGTGATTTTTTAGTTTTTTCAGGACATAAATTATTAGGACCAACAGGTATTGGTGTTCTCTATATTAAAAAAGATATGCATAATGATGTGCCACCTTATGAAGTTGGTGGTGGCATGGTGGAAAATGCGGATTATGAAAATGCAACATGGCGACAAGCTCCCTATAAGTTTGAAGCGGGTACGCCACCAATAGCGCAAGCGATTGGATTGGGAGCTGCAATTGATTATCTGCATAACAATATTGATTTTGATGAGCTTCTTTCTTATGAAGCTGCTTTATGCACGCGGTTGATTGATGGATTATCAAAAATTAAACAAGTTACTCTGTTAGGACCTATCCAAGAATTAAAAAAAAATGGACACCTGGTAAGTTTTTTGGTTGAGGGTATGCACAGCCATGATGTGGCAGCATTTTTAGACTCTCGAGGCATTTCTGTTCGCGCTGGGCACCATTGTGCACAGCCCTTTGCAAAAAAAATGGGCTATGATGCTTCTGTTCGCGTTAGCTTTTACTTTTACAATACTATTGAAGACGTAGATAAGATTGTGCAAGCGATTTCAGAGCTTGTTACAACTATATAAATCTGGAGTTGTAGGTAATGAGCAGTACAAAAATTGGGATGATCAATCTTTTATTCCTATCTTTTTTTGCATACAGTGCACAAAAAAAAGAACTTGTAGTGCATAAGCCATTATTTTTTCAAAACTGTATGATTGATGATGTCAGACCAAAAATTGTGGCTTTTATGAATTATCCTACGAGTATTCAATTTATACGGACATGCACATATCTTTATGATAAGTATAATAAAATGCAGGATGAGGATGCGCAAAAAGATTATGCACAAAAAACATCTCTTAATTTTGATATAAAACATTATCATAGAGCATTATTTTATTATGCGCCTCGATATAAAGAAAGAGCTCGTGATTTGTTGCAGTTGCAAAAATTTAAAGAATCACGAAAAAAATTGTTGAATATGTTTGAGGTTGATGATTCAAGCATTGAATGCATGTTGGTTTTTTATCAACAAAAAATTGATTCTTATCATTGTTTTTTCAATAAATACAAATCTCTTGAAAATTTTAAAGTTTTACTTGCTATGGGATTTTCTCCTAATGTTAGATCAAATGATGGATCTACTCTTATTGGAACGTTGGCTTTTTACTGTAACAATGAAGAATTAGATATCGTATTACAAGATAAGCGAACCGATCCTAATATTTTAGACAAACGAGGGGCTACTGCTTTGATATCCGCTGGGTATCATAATAATGTTGAAGGATTTAAATTGTTATTGAAACATTCTTCTACAAATCCTAATATTACTGATTATTGGAAATATACTCCTCTTATGAAGGTTATAGGCGATTGTCCATCGAGCGGTTATGTATGGAAAGTAGAAAAAATTGTTGAAATGTTTTTATTAGATAAGCGAACTGATCTTTTTATAACAAGTAATAAGGGAGAAACAGCATTGTCCCTTGCTTATAAGCTTGATCATCAAGGAATAATTGATTTGTTCAAAAAACATAAGGGTTTTAAAGAAGAAAAAAAGCGTTATCTAGAGAGAAAAAAATTAGAGGCTCATCAAATAACATGTATTTTACTTTTGCTACCATTGGGATTAGCAATGAGCATGTATGGACTATCACTATTTATTGCTTGATGCGATAATCTAAATCTTAATGCCGCATTGTTTTAATTTTTTCATTATATTTTTATCATACATAAGTGCTTTCATACCCAATTTTTGTGCTGCATCAACTGTTTCTTGAAGATCATCGATTAAAATACAGTTGTGTGGCGTAAGATTGTAAGTGGTAAGTGCATGATTAAAAATAGTTGTGCTTGGCTTTACTGCTTTAACATCTGATGAAACAATAACGCCATCAAAAAGATTGATAATATCAGGATATTTTTTTTGTATTGCTTCATATAATTCATGTGGTGTATTTGCAAAAATATAAATGGAGTATCCGGCAGATTTTAGTTTTTGCGCAAGTTGTATTGTTTGTTTTATCGGTTCAATCATATGGGCAGTTGTTGTTGGATCAAGAATAGTGCTCATGATATTTATCATGAGCATTTTTTCTTTAGCACTGTTAAAATGCTTTTCTTGATCAAGAATTTCAATTGTTTTTAAAATTTCGTCTTTTGTTTCTTGTGCCGTTTTTTTACCTTCTTGTAATTCAATAAGACAGCGTGGCATAACTCGTTTTTTTAGTGTGAGATGAATGTGTGGTTTTTGTGTTTCGTGTTTGCTCATTGCATCAAGCATATCAAGACATCGATAACCAGGATGCTTCCAATGCGTAAGTGTATAACTTGCAATATTTCCATAACCAATTTTTTTGGTAAATCCTGCTTGATTTTCTTTTATGATAACATTCATAAGATCAAAGAGAATCACTTTTTTCGTGTCCTCAAGCCTATCCTTTGTAACTTTCGTGAAAGAGAAAGCGAAGTAGAAGGTGCATATACACATAAGCAGAAATGAAATATGTACGCTATAATATAAACGCATTATTTCTCCTCTTTTTTGTGTATAATTAACTTTGTTAGAAGTTTACTTTATTGTCTTTTTTATATGCAAGTTATTTCTGAAAAATTTGCCTATTTAAAATCATTATGTAGAATAAAGATTTATATTATACAATCATGCAGTTAGAAAATTATAAAATAAAATATAACAACAAGGATTATTTCATGTCACAAATAAAGAAATATATTAACTTTTTGTTTGTCATCGCATTAAGTTTACAAGTTAATAATAGTAATGCTATGGAATCAGATTATATTGCTGTTTCATCTCAAGATTTTGTTCAAGATGGTAGTAAATATGTTCCAACAATAATTGCACAGAATTCTCAATATCTAGCACCGGCTTTGATTGCTTTTGCAATGTGTGCCGTTGCAGAAAGAAAATTAAAAGTCTATGAAGCTTGTTCTAAAAAAGGCGTTGCAGCTAGGCAAGGCATTAATTCTCTTTATGAAGACATCAAAAAATCATGTGTTGATGGAGCAAATGCATGTATAAAAGCAGTACCTATGCCTGGTTTTGTTCGTAGTGGATTACAGCGAACGCTTACTTACTTATTTGGCAGCATTAATGATTATGTTGCTAATCATAAAAAATTTGCAGGAGGGGCATTATTGTTTCATGTAGTTGGAAAAGTTATACAACAACAAACATTAGGTGATGTAGGAGCAGGCATATCACTTGCTGCTGGATTTGTTAAGAGTGTGTTGGATAGATATCATATCGAAAACATGAAAGCACATGATGAAACTCACAATCGACTTGATGGAATTGAAACAAAAATTGATAATGTACAAACTACCGTTATAAAAAGTGTTTATGAGCTAAAGCAAGATGCTGAAAAAAATAAAAAAGAGATGATTGATGCGCTAGAGCAAAAAATTAACGATGTTTCTGGACAGATAAAAAAAGTGGAAGATGGAATTCAAACTGCTTTTGCCCAGTCTCAAAAAGCAATCGGAGAGAAGTTTAATGAGGTTACTACTCAGGTGAATCAGGTAGAGGGAAGTGTTCAGGTTGTTAATAGTAAAGTACAGGCTGTTGATGGCAAAGTAGATAATTTGAAAGATACCGTTGAGCGTGGAAATGAAGACGCTAACAAAAGGTTAATTGGCTTATCTATGAAATTAAATACAATGGAAGAAAAGATTCATGAAATAGCTAAAAATTTTGATGAGTCAAAAGAAGAGAATACTCTCATGCGAGGGGAATTTAAAAAAGCGCGTGAGCAATTAGCATCGGCACAAGAAAATCTTACTAATGTATCAGTTAAGCTTGTAAATCAGATGACAGAGTTGACTACTGCAACAAAAGAAGAGTTCAAAAACATCAGCGAAAGAACAGATGCTCAGCTTGAAAATCTTGCAACAAAAGTTGATGGTCAAAGTCGTGATATAAAAGATACACAAGAAAATGTACAAACAATTCAAAAAAGCGTGAAGCAGTTAGTAGACGGGTTCCAGCAAGAGAATCTATTATTAAATGCTTTGGAGAAAATTGGACTAGAACATAATCAACGGCTACAGAATCTAGATAGCATGGTTAAGGGTATTTCAAGCCAAAATAAGGAACAATTTGAAGTACTCGAGAGTTCTTTTAAGCAACATGAAACAAGTCTGTTGAAAGTAACTAAAAGTGTGAGTTTATTGACAAAAGAACAACGCTCCTTTAAAGATTCTTGGTATGATCTTTTGAATAAAATGACAACATTAGAATCTATAGTTTATGAAATTCAGAAAGATAGTGAGAGAAAAGCTTTAGAAATACAACAACTTAAAGACCTGCTTGCACAAGCAGAGGAAAGAGATAAGCGAAGTGAAGAAAGAGAGGCGGCATCTGATAAGCTCATTAAAGACCTATATAATGAGTTTGCAAATAGAGCTCATATTTTTGATCAAAAATTGAGTGAAGTCATTCAGAAACAAGATAAGTCTGATCAAAAACTTGATGAAATACTTCATGATTCGAAAAAAACTAGCGAGAATGTTAATTATCTTGTAGGTGTTGTACAACTTTCTTTAAAGCCAGGCCACGGACAAGGATCACAACCACAATTATCTTTAACAAAAAAGAAAAAAACTAAAGAAATTGAGTTCAATATACCTGTGTATCCAGTCGATATGTTTACACAAAAGGCCTTGGAAGCTGAGCAGAAGCTCAATGAATAATAAAGTGGGCTATTAAACAATAGTTTTAAATACGGTATACTATAACTTATAAGACTTTAATTCCATGAATCGGAGTATGACCCATGAATAATGGTATGAAAAAAGCATTATTAGTTATAGTTGCCGTGATAAGTATCGCCACCGTTATTTGGTATTTTGGATTGCACAATTATATTACCCTAGCATCCTTACAGGAAAATAGAGCAGCTTTAGAAGAAGCTGTTCAAAAGAACTATCTACAATCAGTTGCGATATTTATAGCTATTTATACCGCTGTTATTACCGTTATGATACCAGGAGTACCACCATTGACCATCATTGGTGGTTTTTTATTTGGATTATTGCCAGGGGTATTATATTCAGGAATTGCTGCTGCAATAGGGGCAACAATATCGTTTTTGGTAATGAGATACGTTTTAAGTAATGTGATCAGGGGTAAATATGCACAAAAATTGGACCGTTTTAATGAAAAGATTTTGTCGCAGGGTGCGGCAAGTTATTTATTAACGATGCAGTTGATAGGGGTTATCCCTTATTTTGTGATTAATACATTAGCGGCTTTGACAACGGTTTCTATATTTACTTTTTTTTGGACAACGCTCGTAGGTTCTTTACCCATTCTTTTTGTTTATGCGTTTGCAGGCAGACAATTATACTTGGTTGAATCGGCTGATGGCGTATTTTCGCCACGTATCATAGCATTGCTTGTGGTGTTAGCATTGGTAGCAATGTTGCCATTATTGATTAAGTTTTTCCGCAAAGATACAGAAGATGCATAAGCAGTTTTAATGTTTTTGATGAGATTCACAAATGTTGAAGAGTGCCTAACGGCATTAATACCTAGTTTTTGTGCGGCATCAATATTTTCTTGTTGATCATCAATAAACCAACAATTTTCTGGTTGTAGCTGATAGCGGTCAAGCAGAGCCTGATAAATTGGGGCATGAGGTTTATTTGATTTCACTTCTGCCGAAATTATTATGCCATCAAAAAGATCAAAAACATCGGCATATTCTTTTTTGAGTAATGCAAATGATTCGCTATCCCAATTAGAAAGGCCATAGACATTGTGGCCTTGTTTTTTGCACTTTTTTATAAATGCTATGCATGCAGGGGATATTTTACGAGAACTGATAAATATTTCTGGTGTAAAGATTAACTCTGCAATGTTTTGAATAATACGCTTTTCTGCCTGGCATTTGAACCATTCTGGATGAATAGCAAAAGCTTGCTGTATTAAGATATTGATGTGCTTAGTAGAAATAAGACCTTGTAGCCATCCATTCATAAGCTTTGGCAACTTATTGCCTTTTTCATCATATGTTTGCTGATAAGAATCAGTATCTATATTGTGCAGAGCTGCTATCTGATCAAGTATTTCAAAAAGCCTTAATTTTATATAAGTATCAAGATAAAGAGGGTTGATGCCTAATTGAAAGCTGCATGCAGCTATATTCATTATGCCTATATGCCTGAAAGACGCTATTTTATCGGTTGAAATAAGTACGCCGCCAAAGTCAAAAATAAAGTCTTTTGCAGGCGTTTTTGACGAGGCAGAAAAGGTACCAACAGCAAGGCTTATCATCAATAGTAAGATTTTAAGGGACTTTTTCATGATATGCCTCAATTACTTATAGGATATTAACTACACTATAAGTCTAAATCAACGCTGTTTTTTGTCAAATAGAAACTTTTCTGCCTGTTTTAAGTTAATTCTGTTTTTATTTCATGCATGTGTAGCTGATTCTAAAGCTCCACCCATAAACAACTCCTGCTTGAACAGAGATTACCGGAGTACATTGTCTTTTGTAACGTGCTTCGTCAAATTTCCCTAGGTCTTCGCGTGAAAGAGTGGTTCTTGCCAGAGTTAATGGATGAGGAACATCATAAAAATTTGAATATTTCATTAAGGGTGAGGTACCTGCAACTTTAATGGAATAATTTCTGTTTGTGTCTAGTTCTACTGTGTCTCCTGCCTTAACTATATTATTGTTACAATCAAAATTTTGATTGGCAGCAGCTTCTGCATTAGAGCGGCATCTATAAAATATGTCATATTGAGAATCATTTTTAAAGAGAAATGGGAAGGCAAAAGTATTACTGCTTATCATGCAAAGTAGCGCAATCCCAATGATTTGTGATACATTTTTAAAATTCATGAAATATTCCTTTATTTAGCAACATTTGTCCAATCTTTATTCCATCGTTCGCGGTCTTCATTAGCTTTATTGGGTGTATTTTTTGTCCATGTATAGCTTAAAGTGAATGTCCATCCATAGACTAAACCGGATTGAATTGAGATTATTGGCATAAATCCTTCCTCATACTGACGAGAAGTGTATTCAATGCTATCTTCTCTATTGAGAGTTTTTATTAGATCCATTGGTTTTGGAAGATCATAATACTGAGACAATGCTGTTTTTTGACCAGCACTTCGTATGGAATAATTTTTGCTCTTTGATAGTTGTACTCGCTCGCCTGGTTTGAGAACAATGTTGCTGTTTTCAGGGCTTGTCCATAGGTTGTCTTGTGCTTGAGCGATTGAACGATCTCTGCAAAAGATGTCGTATCTTGATTTGTTTACTAATATAAAGCTATTTCCGCATACGGTAATTGCACATGAAAAGAGTGCAAAAACAGTAAAAATAGCTTTGGTTATGAGGCTACGCTTCATGAGGGTACCTTTCTGGTAGTGGTTATTTCTTTTATCTAATAATTATTTTGCCATATTTAGAATTCAAATAGCAATAATTTTTCATTTTAAAAACGCTTTTTGAGGATGGTTTTTTGTCCGAAGTTCCTAATTTTTCCTATTTATAGTATGATTGAGAGAGATATTTATGGATTAATGTGATAAGGTTGATGGTGAATTTATATCAAGAAATTTTAATGGATCATTACCGTAATCCACGTAATAATGGGACTATTGATCGGCCTGATTTTACTGCAAACCAGCGCAATAGCTCATGTGGAGATGAAGTTTTTTGCACCGGTATTTTTTCCGATAATGTATTAGTAGATGTTGCTTTTAAGGGCAAAGGATGTGTTATCAGCCAATCGACTGCATCTTTGCTGTCTGAATATGTTAAAAATAAAACCTCAGATGAGATTCTTGCCCTTGCGCAAGATGATCTTATTGCTATGCTGGGAATGCAATTAGGGCCAGTGAGGTTATTGTGCGCACTGTTGTCTTTGGTTGCTTTGCAGAATGGAGTAAGAGAGTATAGAATGGATAAATGATTTTTTTCCTTCGTTTTTCTTTTATGGGGTGCCCGAGTGAAGCGAAGCCTAAGCTGGGTTCAATATGTTAGATCGTTTAAAGCTCATCGTTGAATTGCAAAACGTTGCCGATAAACTATTTGTTGATACAACGCCATCATATCATCGTGCTCAAGATGTGTGGCAAGCTATTATTGCTGATCCAACATTCATATATAAAGTCCGGCAGGTGCATGATGCTCCATGGCCAGTTCCTTTGTGGGTAGCCGATTTGGCAGATGTTATTTCAATTCAAAAAATTATCGAACCATACATAGCTATTTCTGTTGATGGATCTCAGATTTATCCCGATCGGCATAATGTTTTATCATGTTTTTTAATCAACACGGGTTCTGTTGTTTTACCATACGGCACTGAAAACACCAAAGTTCAATTATTTTCTGATCCAACAGTATTTGCGGGAGTTGATGAGCATCAACAGCCATTTACTACCGATGGCGTTAATTGTAAACGCCAAGAATTGGAATTGCGAGCTGGTCTTGATATAGCAAAGAAGATAAAACATGAATATCAAAATGCTACATCATTGCTATTATTTGATGGATCTCTGATTTTTTGGCATTTGTCATCGAAGGAAATCGGTCTTAGAGATCAGTTTTTGAACGCATATCTTGCATTATTAGATGAGCTTTATGCTGAAAAAATACCGGTATGTTGGTATATTAGTATGCCAAAAAGTAAAGAACTGATGAGTTTGGTTCGTTTATATTTATGTAATTTTGATACGAAAAAAAAAGAATTATATGAATGTGTTGATGCAGTTATTGATAGCGGCATTATGTATGGCGTATTGGAACCATATACGCGGTCTATTGTTTTTAGTAACCATAGCAGTATTAGTGAATATTACCCAAATCATTTAAAACCATTCTTTTTTTATCTTCACACGGGTAATGAAATTGGACGTGTTGAAATACCATCATGGGTTGCTCAAGATGAGCATATGCTTGATGTGATTGCACAAATTGTTATTGATCAGTGTGTTAAAGGGGGAGGATATCCGGTAGCTCTTGCAGAAGCTCATGAGCAAGCGGTTGTTAAAGGTCCTGATCGTGAATTTTTTTATCACTTTTTACAAAAAATGGGTATGGAACGTAACCATACCCAATCTATTTCACGAAAAAGCTTAAAAAAGCGAGGAATTGGTATTTAACCAGCTTTATCCCAAGAACTTTTTAAAGAAGCTGGTGATAAAACCATCTTCACTTGCTTGAGTGCCAACAATATCAGAGTATTCTTGTAGTTTCTTTTTGGCATCAGCAGATATTTTAGTTGGAATAAAGCACTGGGTAATAATTACCAAGTTACCATTAGTTTTGCCGCGTAGCTTTTGAAAACCTTGGCCAGCAATAACTATTTTTTCTCCAACAGGGCAACCTTTAGGAATCTTAATAGTGTGCTTTGTACCATCGATATTTTCGATATCAACCTGACATCCTAATGTTAATTGTGGATATGTTAGCATTACATTGCAAATAAGGTCATCATTTTCGCGCTTGAATATCTTATCTTCTTTAACGTGAATGCGTAAGAAAAGATCGCCAGCAGGGCCACCAAAAAGGCCTGCGTCAGCTTTTTCGCTGACACGTAGTTCTGCATTATCAAAAATACCTTTTGGTATGTTCACGGTAAATTTATCATAGCGTTGAACGCGTGATTGACCGTTACAGCCTCCGCATGGAGTAGGAATCACAAAACCTTTACCGGAACATGCTCCACATGCTTGCGCATACATAAAGAAGCCTTGCTTATAATGCATTTCGCCAGAACCATTACAGGTTGTACACGTTTGAGCACTTGTTCCTGTACGAGCACCAGAACCATGACAGGTATCACACGTAAAATAATGATGGTATGCTATTTCTTTTTTTGTGCCAAGGAAAGCTTCTTGAAGCGTTATTTCTATTTCTTTGGTTAATGAAAGGCCTGCCTGCGGTTGAGGTCCTTTTTTACGGCGTTGTTTTGCACCACCGCCAAACATAGAACCAAAAATATCCCCAAAATTTTCAAAAATGTCGTCCATATTCATGCCGCCAGCATGCCCATGTCCACCACCCATGCCATTATTTACGCCAGCATGGCCAAATTGATCGTATTGAGAACGTTTTTGCGTATCACCGAGCACTTCATATGCTTCAGTAGCTTCTTTAAATTTTTCTTCAGCAGCTTTATTATCAGGGTTGCGATCAGGATGATACTTCATAGCAAGCTTACGATAAGCCGTTTTTATCTCATCTGTTGAAGCAGACTGTGCCACGCCTAATATTTTATAGTAATCAGCTTTATTCATAGATTTTCTCCTCTATTGCAAGTACCCTGACCTATCCCTTTTATTCGTTCTCTTCGCTTGATTCGCTTGGCTCTTCGGTTTGCACATGTTTTTTAGGCTTGTGAGAACGTAAAGCGCCCAATTTAGCTGTACGAAGGTGTTTTCTTTCTTCAAGTACATCATAAGCGGTTTGAATTTCTTTAAATTTAGCTTCAGCCATCGCATCTCCAGGGTTACGATCTGGATGGTATTTCATAGCTAAACCACGATATGCAGCTTTAATTTCATCCCATGATGCTAAAGAATCAAGTCCAAGAACTTTATAGTGTTTCATAATAATCCGTATAGTTAAACTGATATTTTTGTGACTAAATTGATATTTTCCTTTCAATTATAGCATAAAAATATTTCTATGCTAAGGGGGAAATACTCTTTTATGAGGGTAACCCCTAAGTATTGGGTATAGGCATCCGTTCCGGAGAAAAACCTACTTCGCGTAAAACTAGCAAGGCTGCTGACGGAGGAATGGGTATAAAAGGCTGATATTATCGATTTGTATCATTGATTGCGAGAATGAGCTTCTCATTTTCGGCAGATTGCTTAAAAGGGCGAGGAAGACAGTTATTTTCGAGGCAAAAATGACCTTTTTTTAGGATTGGTTCAAGATTTTCTGGAACTGTTAAAACCAGGTAAAATATGCTTGTTGGAGCTAATTTTTCTTCTTCATCAAAATCAAGAATAAGAGTCTGTGTTTTGGGGTTCCATTGGCCATCACAGATAAGGTTTTGTTCGATAGCCAAAAATTCTTTGCCACTGTTTTTTCGATAGAGCGAAGCAATCAAGTTATCAAGATTTTCGCCATGCCAGCTGAGATTGATTTTATCCACAAAAATGGGATGTTTCGATCTTTTTTTAAAGGTAATACTGCCGATAAGTATCCATTTTCCACCAAAATCCGCGCATTTATTGTCATTGCAACCTAGTTCTTGCCATTTTGATTTTAAAATAATATCAAAATTATCTGTTGGATGAGTAATCATGCATGAAAAACTCATGATACTGAGCAATAAAATAAATATGCTGGCTTTCATCATTTCTCCAAATAGGGATATTTTTTTATATCCTATCACACCATTGATTCCCGGGTGAAGTTTTTAATACATTTTTACGGTTATAGGGATGATGTATGTCATTCGGAATGGGTCAGGTAAATATGTTGGAACAGGAGGAAATGCTGAACTTCCTTCTTCAAATATAAAAAGAAAGAAATTATCCCAAAGTTTATTTCCTGATGATTTTTTTATCATGAGTTCTTGTATAATACCGTCTCTATTTAACACAAAAAATAAATGCATCTCCCCATCTACGGGAAAACGCGGGATTTTGTGATCATTTATTCTCAAAGCATTTTGTAAACACCATTCCAATTTTTGTAAATAACGTTCATATTTCATTTGTTCATCAGAAGGAATGCCTCGTTTCATACCAAGCATCGATACACCATAAGAACCAGCATTTTCTTTTTTATGATCTAAAAATCCTTGCGTAAGTTGTGCAAGAGTAAGAGGAGGTTTTTGGGCAATCGGAATAGATTTATGTGGAGTTCTTTTAGGACGGGGTTTTCTTTTTTGTTCCACAGCAGTTTTTTGTGAAATTTTTGCTGTTTCTTGTACCACTATTTCATTTTTTGCATATTCGGTACGCACTGTAGCTTCTTCTTTTATTTCTGGTGCTATTTCCTGTTTATTCTCAATTTTTTCTTCTATTACATCTTGAGCTGTCTGTGTGTTTTTCTGATCATCTTCAACAATTTTTGAGAGCTCTTTTTGTTGTGGGATATCCTCTTGGTCTGGTAAAGTGTCTTCAAAAAATACAGGAGCGCCAAAATTACCCGCACGAGCTTGAGTTTCCACCCAAGGCTTGTTTTGTTTTTGTTCTTGTTGTTGTTCTATTATTTCCCTCAGATGATCTTGCTCTGTATTTGTGGTCAGATTCGGGCGTGTTTTTTGTATAAAAATATAAAATACTGTGCTTACATGAAAAAGAAGAGATAAAAGAAGTGCTATGATCGTGATGTTTCTGCCCGTGGAAAGAAGATTCATAACATTCCCTTTTTTATTATTATTTTACGGGAATGTTTGATAAAAAGAAAATAAGATTTTTAAGGAGATCAACTGATCGATAATCTTGAATATACCCAGCGAGCATATGATGTAGCTTTGCCTGTAGTTCAAGATGCAATATGTTTTTGGAATAATCATCGTGAAGATATTGCTTATGAAAATGCTTTAGTGATGTATAAATATGATTTATTACGAGAGCATTTATTATTAGCAATGAAGCAGGCACTTAATGAGTTTTCTGTTGTGGCTGAGTACTATCGTAATTGTAGAGGTGAGTGTATTCAGGCAAGCACTACTGTTATCAGTACCTTGAATGAAATTTCCTCAAAAGTTGATGATCGCAAGCAATGGGTACTACAAGAAGAGAAAATTGCGCGTGGCAACGGTGCCATAGTAGAAGAATATTTTGCACAACGCAATATCTTAGTTATATCATTCAAAAATGAAGCTCAAAAGGAGTTTGGTAACCTCCGAAAAGAACGTGACACAGAGATTTTGAAAAAAATAGCTATTCAACAACAAGTAAATGTTGGTTTTTGTGGTGGGCCCAGGAAGGATGATGATGAGGGTGAGGAAAAAGCAGAAGATTTATCATCTTCAGTAACAATAAGTAAAGATGACGCTCCACACATGTTTGGAAATAGACCAGGACATTTGATTGATACCCCAGCTAATAGAAAGCTTTTGATCGAGCTTGGTTCAAACAAAAATAATTTTCTTGGTTTAGATAAGCACGGGAATGAATGGTATGGAAAAATTATTGCAGATGGTAGACAGCTTTGGGCTAGCATGAGAAATCAGGTAATTAGAAATGGAGGCATTAATAATCCCCCAAGAATATTTCATCCTGATACGGGTCTTTGTAAGCCTTTTAAATCTTTTAAATAGAATAGAAAATATTTATGAATAGTAATTTACTGCTAACTTCAATACAATCTTTTTATGCGATGCATCTTTTTTTGGAGCAATATTTTTACGTGACTTCGTCGGATAGCATTGGGGCTTTATTGGGATGTATGCATTTTTTGGAGGATGGAGATACAGCCGATCCAGTACTATGGATAGATTGGCGTGAAATGGTCGGAGATGCGCCAATTACTCTTATGCAAGCATTTAAAACAATGAAAGTATTTTTAGATATATATTTTCAGGCGACATCATCAAACAATGTGAAAAATATGTTGAATGATATAGGCCTTGTTATTAATGATAAGCCGGGAAAAGAAAAAATATGGGAAAAGTGGCTAATGTCGGTTGATAAGGTTTTTGAGTGATCCTAAGCTAATATGAATAATATAAAAATATCTCAATTAGATCAGTGCGAAATAATTATCAATGATCTAGTATATCTTTCAGGAAAGCAATCAGAAGAAACTTATCATAATATGTGGTGTATTAGTTTAGATGGTGATCTGATAAAAAATATTAAAATTGAACCACTAAAGTGTTTTATAGACAGATTAATCGAAAATAGAGAGCAACAAGTGCAATCCAGTAGTTCTTCTGGAAGCATTATTTTTTATATGTGGTTTGATAAACAGACACTGCAGTTACGGTTTAATATTATAACAGGAAATGAAAGAACATTACCTTTTACGTGTAAGCTACAATTGTTTAATACTTATGAATCTATATTGAAAAATTTTATTAATACAGTCCAAGAAGTTGATCAATTTGGAGATGATATTAAATTTTTTGATAAACAGGATATTAATTGGGATGAAGATGAACAAGAGTACATTTTGGATGTATTTGTAAAAAAATTGAATGCGAAAATCCATGAATAGAAAAATTACGATTGAGGAAGGTTTTTGTGCAATGACTAAATTTTTGGAAAAGTGGTATGGATTTACAAAGTCAGATGATATAGCTTTTATGTTGAGTGGAATGAGCATGGATCCAGCTTTTTTGAAAGATTGGATTGAGTCTGTAGATATTGTTTTACGAGAACAAAATAAAATGCATGAACATGATTAATACAATAACCCGATTACAAGCTTTTAAGGCTATGAATTGTTTTCTGGATGATTATTATACTAAAACACTGTCGGATGATTTGGGATCTTTGTTAGGAGATACGCAGTTATTGGCGGATGAAAGTGGGACATGGGATTCTGTAGCATGGAATGATTGGTGTGTTGCTTTGGAAAAAAAGGAATCAATTACTCCCTTCGATGCTTTTAAAGGAATGTATAATTTTTTAAAGGCATATTATATAAGAACGTCTTGTTCTTCTCGTGATATAAAAGAAACATTGGATAAAATAGATATTTCTGAAAAAAAACTTTTATCTTCTGCTGTATGGTGTTTTTGGATGGAATGTGTGCAAAAGATTGTTCATGAACAAGAATAAATTATTAATTTTACATTGAAATTAATAACTTATTGGTAAAATTTTGATAAAATCATTATAAAACAAGTACTCCAAAGATATACAATAAGTTGCACATATACATAAAGGCTTTCGTATGAATTTCGCTATTATACCAAAGATACATTTGGCAACCTTACTGTTTCTTAGTTGTGTTAATATTCAGTGTAGTGAGTTAGCTTGCTATACTGAAAAACAACTTCAAGAATTAGATCATAAATTACCTTGTTCAACAAGAGATTATACCAATTATGAGTATGGGATCCGTGTTCAACATTCTTCTGGTACTGGTATGGGGATTGTTGGGAGTTACTATCCAGGTTCCAGCTCTCACAATCATACGCTGCAAGAAGTAAACTTTCGACCAATGAGTTTTGACAATACTTTGTCACAAAAAAAAATCATTTTTATTTTAGAAAATAAAAATGGGGAAGGAATCATATTTGAACGCGAGAAAAACAGTACAAGCATGTGTCTAGATAGCAATTATTATCCTCGTAAAATCATAACCAAAAAAGCGTTAAACCTTATTGTAAAAGCTCTTAACAATATGCCTGGGATTATTACAGGTCCATATTTAGGTTTTCAGTCAGCTGATGGAAGCAACGAGGAAATTCTGCTCTTAAATCCCTTTATTCTTATTCAAAAGGAAGATCGCTTTGATGCTAGAAAAGGTTGCTTTGATGGTAGAATGTATGTAACTATAAGCGTATTTGATAGATTAGTAGAACGTATCTGCAATTTGTTTCATATTCATGTGAGTACAATTTTTTTTGAAAAGGCATCCAATAGTACTACAAAGGCAATACTTCGAGAAAAGTCAAAAAGCTCGTATTATGCAAAGCTTGCAGTTACAGGACTTGTTGTAGCGTTATTAGCTGAATTCATTGGCAAAACCTTTTTCAATCCAGACGAATCCCTGCTTTTTAACTAATACCCACTCTTTATAAAGAGCATGTTTTCCGCCACGTTCATGCGATAAAAAGCGAATAATTTCATCCAAGAATGTTTGAGTTACAGGAAATTGAACATTGTTGGCAATCAACCACAAAATAATAACGCGATGATGAAGGGAACGATGAATAGTTTCAAATTTTTTTATATCAAAAACTTCAATAGTATCTTTTTTTATAATCAAGCTATCGAGTGTTGATTGAGCAATATCATTCAATAAAGCATCATCTTCCTTGAGGCGATTAATAGTTGCAAGAAAATTATTGTCCCACCGAGCATCAGATTCAATAAGTGCTGGAATGACTTTTTTGCGTATGCGATTGCGTAAATAGTCATCAGATTCATTACTTGAATCAATTGCATATGCAATTGAATGTTGATTCAACCATTCTAAAATGTCTGATTTATTTGTTTCTAATAATGGCCGAATATATAATCCATGCTTTGGATACATACCAGTCAATCCTGCTAAACTTGTTCCACGGATTAAGCGAATGAAAAATGTTTCTTGTTGATCTTGTGCATGATGGCCTAAGGCTATGCTATCAGCATTATATTCACGCAATACTTGTTGTAAAAATTGACGGCGCATAGTACGCGCATATTCTTCTTTTGAGCCACGATATTTTTTTTTGGTCATCGTTAACGATGACATTTTTGTTGAAATAAAATTAATATGTAATTTTTGTGCTAATGTGCGGCAAAACTCTTCTTCTGCATTAGCCTCTACGCGCCATTCATGATTAAGATGGGCTGCAATAAGAGTTAGGTTGTATTTGTTTTGCAACGCAACTAATGTTCGCAATAAAAATACTGAGTCAGGCCCACCAGAGAGCCCAATGATTATTGTATTATTCGCTTCAATGAGCTTATGTTTTGTGATGTATGTTTCGATTTTTTCTAAAAAAAACATGATATTTTATCAGCTAGCTCTGTTTCTTATAGCGTACACAAAAGCTAGAATTCCTGCCATGCTTATGCTTACTGCTATGCCTAAAACCATTCCAAAAACAGTTCCACCCATAGCATAATGTTGTTTCATTTCTGTGCCAGAGTTGTATCCTGCTTCATCTATTGTTTCAGGTTGAGGAATTTTAAGGAACAGTATTTTATGGAGTAACGTGCTCTTACCATCTTTAACCACGACATATAAAGGATCATTCAGTGTTACTACATCGTTGTATGTCAAGGGTGAACATAATTCTTTGATGTTAGCAAATTGTTCTTCAGAGATTGTTATTCGTTTTAAAGGGTTTTTACCATCATGTATCACACCGCGTTTTTGTTTTTTATGGTAGTTAAGATAAAGAGGATTGCCGGTAAAGCCATATTGGCTGTAATTTTCAATTGATTGATTTTCTAAGGTGTTTTTTATTTCACACGGCAATGCTAGTTGATGCACTTGATTTTGACTAGACATCGTTTTCAAACTTATCAGCAACAAACTAAGCAATATAAAATTTTTGTTCATGAGTACTCTATGCAATTTTTTATGACTTTAATAAAAAGCCGCCTCTAAAAAATTAAAGGCGGCTTTTTAATTATTTAAACATCTAAGTTTTTAGCAAATTTACCAAAATCTTCAATATATTCTTTTCTGCCTTTTACGTCTTCTCCCATGAGGGTTGAAAACCATCTATCGGCTTCCAAAGAATCTTCGATAGTAACTTTAAGTAAAGATCTTGTTTTATTATCCATAGCAGTTTCCCACAACTGCTCAGGATTCATTTCACCAAGACCTTTATAGCGCTGAATATTCATGAATGGTTTACTGATTGCTTTAATTGCTTCAAGAAATTCAGTTGCGCCAGTACCAGTGATTGAACGTTCTTTTCCGGTGATAGAAAGAATCCATTCATTATCCTGTACCAAGGTTAATTTAGCCAATAAGAGCACCATTTTTTTTACTTCAGAAGCAGTAAAGAATCCAAGAGGAATATCCCAATGTTTGCTCATCATTTTGAATGAAATACGTGAAAATAATGGACGATTATCTGTTTCATCAAAATCATTATCTATTTGTTCTGATGAATCAACTAATTCTGCTTGTTCAAGTTTTACGGCATAACCAGGGAAGAATTTCTTGAGATTCTCAAGCAGCTTTTCTGAACCATCTTCTTTTTCCCAAGGATATGAATGTAATGCTGCAATGAGCGCATTGCATTGATCAGGAGAAACTTTAAAGTCAACGCTGAGTGTATTCAGCTTACTATCGTATTCTTGAACATCAGCAAGGGTTTGGGCGAATACGGCAGCATCAATTTCTTTTTCGTTCACCGTTAAAAGAGTATGTTCTTGAGCCCAATCAAATAAGAAATTGATAAAAGCAGCATCATCTTTGAGATACTGTTCTTTTTTGCCAATTTTTGCTTTATAAAGTGGTGGTTGAGCAATGTATAAATAACCATTATCAATTAATGGCCGCATATATCTGAAAAAGAATGTTAAAAGTAATGTTCTAATATGCGAACCATCAACATCAGCATCGGTCATTAAAATGATTTTGTGATAGCGTGCTTTATTAAAATCAAAATCATTACCGATACCACTACCAATTGCAGAAACAAGAGCTTTGATTTCTTCGTTTGATAAAATTTTATCGAGGCGAGCTTTTTCAACGTTTAAAATTTTACCTTTAAGTGGTAAAATTGCTTGGTTGCTACGATCACGACCTTGTTTTGCCGAACCGCCCGCAGAATCACCTTCTACGATGAAGATTTCAGTAGCTGCTGGATCTTCAAGAGTGCAATCAGCTAACTTGCCGGGTAAAATCATGCCTTCAAGAACTGTTTTTCTTCGCGTAAGATCACGAGCTTTACGTGCTGCTTCTCGAGCGCTACGTGCAATATCAGCTTTAAGAACAATTTTTTTGGCAATTGTTGGATTTTCTTCAAAGAAAATATCAAGATATGCAAACAACAGTGATTCAACAATACCTTTTACTTCACTATTTCCCAGCTTTGTTTTTGTTTGTCCCTCAAATTGAGGCTCCGGTACTTTAATACTTAAAACACACACAAGTCCTTCACGCACATCTTCACTTGAAAAAGTATCATTGCCTTTCAGTACACCAAATTCTTGTGCTTTTTTATTGCAGACTTTGGTTAATGCACCTTTAAGACCAGAAACATGCGTACCACCTTCTATGGTATTAATATTGTTAACAAATGAGAAAAGTTGTTCTCCATAACCATCGTTATATTGCATTGCAACTTCAAGAACATATTTTTCATCTGCTTTTTCAACATAAATAACTTCAGGAAATATCGGAGCTTTTTTTTCATTAATGTGTTGAACAAAAGAAACAATACCACCAGAAAAATGGAATTCGTGATGTTTGTTGGTACGTTCATCGGCAATAGAAATGCGAATGTTTTTATTCAAGAATGCAAGCTCGCGTAAGCGAGATGAGAGAGTTTCAAAGCTGAGCGTAGTTGTTTCAGTGAAAATTTCAGCATCAGGTTTAAAATGAACTAATGTTCCGCGTTTATCTGTTGTGCCGATAATTTCTAAAGCTTTGACTGGTTTTCCACGACGAAATTCCTGAAAATAGATATTACCTTTTTGAAAAACAGTAACACGCGTAAATTCAGAAAGTGCGTTCACCACAGAAATACCTACACCATGCAAACCGCCAGAAAATTGATAGGTATCTTTATCAAACTTTCCACCGGCATGTAATTTGGTGAGTACAACTTCAACAGCAGATACTTTTTCGGTTGGATGAATGTCTGTTGGAATACCACGTCCATTATCTTCTACAGAACATGAACCATCTTCGTGAAGTGTTACTTTTACGGTATCGCAATATCCTGCAAGAGCTTCATCAATGGAGTTATCAACAACTTCGTAGACTAAGTGATGTAAGCCTTGGGGCCCTGTTGAGCCAATATACATGGCAGGTCGTTTTCTGACCGCTTCCAGGCCTTCCATCACTCGGATGGATTGCGCTGCATATTCTTTTACTGGTTTTGTCATTAATGTACCTTTGAGGTTACTCAAAAATGGAGATTTTTTTTAATTTTTATGGAAGATAACTATTTCATAATATAATTTCATTATACTTTAAAAGAGAAAAAAAATGAATTATTATAATGGGTTTCTGAGAAAGAGTTTCTCTATGTTTTTCAAGGAATTTTAGTCAAAAAAAGAAAATATATTTTACTAAAACTTCTTGGCCTAAAGCTGGTTGTTGTAAAATGTGTTAATCATGTTATTATATAAACAACAATTTGAATATTTTTTAAAATTTATGTATTGTTTTGCGATATGTTAGAAACAGTTTTTGGTTCACAAAAAGATCAATTATTTATGCAACAAGCTCTTGATCAGGCACAATTGGCAGCTGCAATTAATGAAGTGCCTATTGGAGCCGTTGTGGTGAATGCTCAGGGTGAAATTGTTGGACATGGTTATAATACCGTTGAACGTGATTGTACGCAACGATCTCATGCTGAAAGCATTGCCATTGAACAGGCAAGCAAAAAACTGGGTGATTGGCGGCTTAATGGTCATTGGTTATATGTTACCTTGGAGCCATGCTCAATGTGCATGGGATTAATAAAGTTGAGTCGATTTGAGGGTGTTGTATATGGTGCAGCATCACCTTTATTTGGATTTCGTCTTGACAACCAGGATGATCTTTGGGTATACAAAAGGGA
The DNA here is from genome assembly GCA_039809905.1 of Candidatus Babelota bacterium. GTDB lineage: Bacteria > Babelota > Babeliae > Babelales > Vermiphilaceae > SOIL31. The sequence continues at coordinate 1,006,433 of JBDHVY010000001.1, forward strand.
TGCCTTTTCAATCATTGAAGGGGTTGGAAAAGAGGAGTCTGCAGCGTTGTTAAAAGATTTTTTTCATAAAAAAAGGAAGAAAAATGACTGATAAGCGTGATTTAAAGAATATAGAAGCTGATTTGCTGAAACGTAAAATTGAGCTTGAACAAAAATTGACAGAAATGTCTAAAGAGCAATTTTCAGATGGGCAGGTGCAAGATCCAGGCGATCAAGCGCTGACTGCGACCATGGAATCTTTGAGAATGTCCCTGCAGGATGCAGAAATGGAAGAGTATCGTGGGATTGCAAAGGCCTTAGAGCGGATAAAAGAGGGTGCCTATGGCATCTGTGCTGATTGTGGTAACCCCATTTCGGAAAAACGGCTCCAATCGTTTCCGGGCACTATGCGTTGCCTGGCCTGCCAAGAGAATTTTGAAGAAAAATCTGCTCATGGAACACCCCAATTTTGACAATTGCTTTTTATAGTCTTATACTAATTAACAAAATAATTGTATTTAAAAAGTTTTTTTCTCAATAACTCATATGTAAGGTTATAGTGCGATATGGCAAATAAACAAACAATGTCTACTCAGGCTCCCGTTGCTCACGGTGTAGGACGTCGAAAAACTGCGGTTGCGCGTATTTGGTTGCGCCGTGGAGATGGGCAAATTAGAATAAATGGAAAAGATCATTTAAGCTATTTTGATACAAAATTTGCAGCAGACATAGCAGCAACTCCATTTAGAGTATGTCCTATTGGTGCAGATTTTAATGTTGAAGTTAATGTGTTTGGTGGCGGTAAGCAAGCACAGGCTGATGCGGTAAAATTGGGAATTGCCCGTGCATTTGTTGAATTTGATGCTAATGCAAAACCTGTTTTAAAAAAACATGGTCTTATGACTGTTGACGCTCGCAAAAAAGAACGTAAAAAATACGGTCAACGCGGAGCTCGTCGTAAATTCCAGTTCGTAAAACGTTAATACGTTTTTATTTAGATATTCTAACCCCATGCTTGATTTGTCTCAGGCATGGGGTATATTAATGTAATCGCTTATCCTAAAATTAAAAATATCTAAAATATTTGATTTTATTCCCGTGTTCGTAAGGAAACTTTTCAACAAGTTCAGGGCGAGCCCAGCGAGGATTGAAACCTTCGATAAACTCAGGATAAACTCCGTGTTTACTGCTGACGTGTCCGAAGAAGCCTTGGCGAAGTCGGAGCTTGTCGAAGCATCTTGAATGGGGTTACCAATAAAGTGATAACGAAATTAGGGGATAAAGTATCAGGGTGAGCGTAAAAGAAATAAGCTAGAATAAATCATCAATGAGACTATAAAAAGGAAGTAATAATGTGTACTGTTGTGGGCTACATAGGAAAGTCTTTTTGTAGTACATTCATTTTTGAGAGTCTTGCTCGCTTAGAATATCGCGGATATGATTCTGCAGGGTTTGCGTGCCTTGATCCAATTAATCAAAAACTTCTTTATTCAAAATCTTCTGGTCAACTCATTAATTTAGCTGAAAAAGTTAAAAAAGATCCCTTTGATGGTTTTTTGGGGATTGGTCATACCCGCTGGTCAACCCATGGTGATACATCGCATGAAAATGCCCATCCTCATTTTGATTGTTCAAAAACTATTTCTGTAGTTCATAATGGGATTATCGAAAATTATCTTGAATTAAAACAACAAATGCTCAATAACGGGCATTTATTTTTTTCAGAAACAGATACAGAAGTTGTGAGTCATTTATTTGAATCCTTATTACAAAAAAAGGATTTGTCAGAACGTGATGTTTCTATTCTTGTGCAACAATTGCATGGTGCCTATGCTTTTATTGTAATGTTGCAAACGTTTCCTGATGTTCTTATTGTGGTGCGTAAAAAGTCACCATTATGCATTGGCATAGGTGGTAATGAAATGTTTATAGCATCAGATGTTATTGCTTTTGCGGATAAAACACAGAGAGTGCTTTTTTTGCCTGACGAAAGTTTTGCGTTTGTTTTTCGTGATACTATTCAATTGTATGATTTTCAAGGCAATAAGCTTTTTGCACAAGAGCAAAGAATAGATGCACAATTTGAGCAATCACATAAAGGTGAGTATGCGCATTTTATGCTCAAAGAAATATATGAACAAAAAAATGCCATCACAAGGACAATTGAATCATTAAAAGGTAATAAAACTGTTCTTTTGGAGCAACTTGGTCTTAGTCAGCAACATGTACAAGATATAGAGCAAGTACAGTTTATAGCATGTGGAACATCCTGGCACGCAGCACGTATGGCTCAATTCTTTTTTGAAGGGATTGTACATATTCCTGTTACGGTGAGTTTAGCTTCTGAATTTAGGTATGGATCTTTTTTCCCTAACAAAAATACTCTGTATATTTTTATCTCGCAATCAGGTGAAACAGCTGATGTTCTTGAAGCATTGCGATTAATTAATGCGTATCATTTATCAACGATTGCAATAACTAATGTTGCTACAAGTACTATCGTGCGGGAAGCAAAAGGTTTTTTACTCACATGTGCAGGGACTGAAGTAGCTGTTGCTTCAACCAAAGCATTTTCAACTCAGCTTGCAGCACTTTATTGGTTAGCGCACTATATTGCGCTTGAAAAGAATATGATTGAACAAAAAGATATGCTGCAAGTAGAAAATGATGTGCTTGATGTTGCGCACATTCTTGAGGATGCAATTGAATATCATAAAAATGTGATTGATCATAGCGATGCCGTGCGATACGCCTGTTATGATAAGGCTTTATTTTTGGGTAGACACATTAGTTATCCGTTGGCTATGGAAGCTGCATTAAAATTAAAAGAAATAGCATATGTGTTTGCAGAGAGTTATGCTGCTGGTGAATTAAAACACGGCCCTCTTGCATTAGTTGATGCTATGATGCCGGTTTATATTTTTTCTCATAAAGATCCTATCATCTACCAAAAACTACTTTCTAATGCGCATGAAGTAAAAGCGCGTGGAGGTATAATTGTTGCATTTGCGTATAGAGATCAACATGAATTATGTGCACTGGCAGAAACAGTATTTACGATTTCCGAAAATATACCAACACTATTGGGACCATTAGCAATGATCGGCCTTATACAATATTTTGTCTATGCCATAGCAAGAGAGCGCGGATGTCCAATCGATAAGCCGCGCAATTTAGCAAAATCAGTTACCGTGGAATAGACTTAGTCTCTCTCATCCCAAGATTTTGTGGTTCTTTCTAATTGTTGGAATAATGCTGTAGATTCTTTCATTTTTGCAATTATTATGTGTCGTTCCACTGGATAGGGTTTTCCTGGATAGTAAATAAGCTGGTTCCTATGTTTATAATCAAGAAGTTGCTTAATGATTTCATCATTTTCTTTGAGCTTGATTATTAATTTTTCACATAATTGGCGAGTAGCAAAATCTGGAGTAGATTTTTCATAATAGCTTGAGTGTAGAATTGATTTACTTGAATGAAAGTCTCTCATAATTCCTCTGGTTCTGCGTAATGAAGATGTTCGAGTTGCTAAAAGCATCCCAAGTGTGGTATGAGAATACGTAAAGATGAGTGTAGTAATCATTAAATGGATTGTCATTTTCATTTTTATTCCGTAGTGTCATCAGAATTGTTCAATTGTAAAGCAGTTGTTATTCTTCGGTTATTTTTTTTTATCTGGTCTTCTAAGTCCCATATTTTACGTATGCCTACCGATGAATTTCCTCTGAGTAAACGTAATGTTTCTCTATGGATTTTATTTTCTTTGCGAAGTATGGCGCAATATTCTTTCGTTGTAAGTGATCTTGAAAGTTTTGTTAAAAGCGTGCAAAAGCTTGAGCTATGCATGATAAGTGCCTGAGTAATAAAAAATAAGAAAAATGTTGTTTTATTCATTTGGATGGCCTTTATATTGGGCTTCTAAAATTAATTGATTAATTCTGAAGCTTACCAGCGAGTGTTTTTCATGATCTTCTTTGATGGCAAACTCTAGTAATTTTAATTTTTTAATGTCCAAAGGTTCATCGTTATAAGTATAATTAATTGCTGTAATGTCCTGTTGTTTTATATTTTTTACAAGCCGTTGAGCGATATTTTCTTGTTCTTGCAATAATTTGTATAATTCTTTATTTCTCTCATGAACTGATTCTAAAAATATTGAACTGTTTTTCGATATTTCTGTCTCTGATACATCAAGAAATTTTTTTTGAGTCATTGTGTTCAGTCTTTTATTTGTGTGATATGTTCTCACAGACAAATGCTTTTCATAACCCAAACGCCTTACTAACATACTGAACAAGGAGGTGCTGCTTACCAATACGCCTGTGATAATGCTCAGAGCAATAAATTTCTTCATGGGACTTACTTTTTTTCTTGTGTATTATTAGTTGAATTATTTCTATAGCGCATATTATGTTCAGGAATAAATGTATCATCATGATCTAAGTGTACAACAGCTGCTAATGCTTCAAAGTTATGAAACAAAATGGATTCATTTTTTTCTAATTTATCAATACGTTCTTGTAGTTTTTGAATTGTCATTCTGATTTTATCCTGTTGAGATAGTTCAGGATGTCCACCATTGTAAAATCTAACGAAATGTGGTTTTTTATAAAATCTTGTTTGTGGTTGCACATTTCTTTGGCGTAATAATGCGGCCATTGGATGAATAGATACTACTGACAGGCATGATAATAACCCGGCGATATTCATTAATTTCATACGATACTCCGTTAAAGATGTCTGTTGCCTTAACTTATAATAGATTTGTTGCGCATTAGATTATGTATTCGAGAATTTTCTTGTTCAACTAATTCCTTGAGCTCATTTTTGTTTTTTATTTTTGATTTTATATATACAGTGCTTTTGCTAAACCAATAATAACGAGTATGGTGCCCTAAGTAATTTGTAGGGTTTTCATTTATACAATAATGACCGTCATGCTTTGTTATCTTATTTGGATGATAACCATACATATCTTCTATAGTTTTTATTTGATCAAAAATAGCTTTTGTGAGTGGATTCTGTTCATAATCAATACTGAAAAAATAGTTTTTTATTGAAAGCGTAAAGGGAGGCTCATTAAGTTCAGGATTTTTAATTTCTTTTTTAGAAGTTAATAGGTTTAGTGAATTTATTTTTTTTTGTATATCGGAGATACCATGAAGATCGATATATAGTAATACTAATCTTTTTTCAATATCATTTAATGATTTATGCATTGCATTAAGATGATATGGTACTATAAAAAATGCCATAATAGAGAACAACTTGATCACGATAATTCCTTTTTTTGTCTAAGCTTGCGCCATTGTGATTCTGCTTTTTCAGGATCAAAGTTGTTGACTCGTTCATCGCATCCTGAATAACGAATGCCAATAAAGGATATGTTATACGATTGCAAAGCTTTTTCAACTGATATGAGATATTTCATTTTATCGTCAACGAATATTATTTTTTCAGGATAATAATTCATGTAATCAAAAAGACATAATAAAGCCTGGCCTTTATCATTATTGCCACCAAATAAAATGCTGTTTTTATAAAAACAAGGATGTGGCATGGATAGTACTAAATCATCTTGACTGAAATCTGGTACTAAAAATTGGATATCGATATTTTCAAGCTGCTCCAGTGTTCTTTCTGCAACAAAAAGACTGCGTGTAGAAAGGGCCATTATAGGGATGTTATATTTTATGAGTTGTGATGTCAGAAAAGGAACAATATTTTCTGTTGGTTCCAGATCAACATTAAATTGTGCATAATAAGTGACGGGCAATGCATAATAAATAGCAGTAAGGTAATCATGGCCTTGCGCCATTTTTTTGTCCACTAAATGGCAAAACCATTCATCGCTGCTCAATTCTTCTGTCGGATGTGCTAGTGTATTATCAATATCAAAGATGACTAACGTTCCGGGGGTAATATAATTGAGCACGGTTTCAATTTTATTGCTTTCAATTATCAGGCACTTAATAGATACATTAGAGAATAAAACCAACCATAAAATAGATATGAAGTTATATTTTTTCATTATATTTTAACCTCCTCAATAGTCAGTGCATCATTACTGATATGATTTTGTTTAAGATATATAAGAATGTCAGCGCGGTTTTTTACAAGATCAGGTGTATATTTTTGTGCCGTATTAAGTGTACTGATAAGAGAAATGCAATCGCGTAGTTGATTATCATTTTGAAGCATTTCCTTTGCTCTATCAAACCGTCGACTCCCTTCGGTTTGCGCTGTCTTTTTTTCTTTTGTATCGCTAACTTTTATTTCTTTCTTTTTCTTTGGCAGTGGCATCCCTTCTTTTGTTACCTTGATGTAATTATCGAGTGTTTCTTCTCGGCCAAAATTTTTAGTAAACCATTGTATCTGTTCTGTAGGAGGTGTTGTGCGTTCAATGCCAAAATCTGGTTCAATACCTGTTCCTTGGATAGTTGTGTTATCAGGTAAAAAATAGAGACATGTCGTAATTTTTAAGGCGCAATTATTGCTTATGGGAATAACTTCTTGTACCGAACCTTTTCCAAATGTTTTTGTACCAACCAAAAATACTAAGTAATCATTGGTTGCATCAGAATGTATTTTCAAACATCCGGCTAAAATTTCTCCTGCTGATGCAGTATAATTATTAATGAGTACAAAAATAGGTAATGTGTTTTTGATGACAGGATCTCTTTTAGTTCTGTATTGTTCAATTTCTTGCGCGTTTTTATCCTTAGTTAATGTTACAAGACTGCCTTTTTTTAAAAATAATCCTGCAATATCAATTGCTGCCGTCAGTAATCCGCCCGAATTATTGCGCAAATCAAGAATTAATCCTTTATGATTTTGTTCTTGAGATTTTTTGAGTAAAGCTTCTATTTGTTTGACTGCAGCATCGGTGAACATGCTTAATGAAATGTAAGAAATATTATGACTAGTGATATGAAAACTCAGTGAATGTTGTTCCTTAACAATATCGCGTACTATCTCAAAAGAAAGCATATCAGGGCTATTTTCACGCATTACTTTTACTTTTACTACTGTGTGGCGTTCACCTTTCAACAGAGATATTATTTTTTCTGTTGTTAATCCTTCTAATAAATCGCCATTAATTTCTACTATTTTATCCATGGGCTGAATGCCAACTTTATCTGCTGGACCATCAGGAATGGTATCAACAATAGTTAAATGTTTATCTTTTGTTTTTCTCATATTATCAATAACAATACCAACACCAAAAAACTCACCAGATGTTGTTTCAAGCATGTCATGATATGTTTTAGGGTCCAAAAAATTGGAATGTGCATCGAGTGAATTAATAAAACCATCAATTGCTTTAATCATGTTTTCTTTTGGATCAGTAATTGCATAATGTTTTTTGTGAGCAATATCCATTGCTTGTGCAAATGTGCGGGACCAATTAAAAATTGTTTCATCAAATGTTTCATCAGTTACTGCTGCAGTTGAGGTATTATCTGTTGTAACTTCAGCTGATTCAGGAGTAGTTTTTTCACTTGCCAATGGCATAAACAGGGAAATGATAAATGTTGCAACAACGATACGTGCATTTTTCATGTCATTCCTTTTTTCTTTTAATACAAGCTAAATGTTGTAACGCAAGTCAATATAATTCTAATCCCATGTTTTGTTTCTTTTCACATGGGGATCTCATAAAAAACGAGAAGTATTTAATTAGAGGTTAATAGATGTGTATGCTTCAACTACTGTCAAGGAAAATAAAAAAGAAAGGGGTGTATGATACACGTAAAGCAATTATGTATGAGACTCTTATTGGTTATTGAAATGGCTGGATTCGGGTATTTATATATTTTTGGTAACAACGGCATGCAAGCCCTTGGTGTGCAACGAGCTATAGTCTTAGATTTAGAAAAAAATGTTGCGCAATTAAAAGATGAAATTGAGCTGTTAAAAAATGATATTTATGCCTGGCAGACTGATGATTTTTATAAAGAAAAAGTTGCACGTGAACAATTGCAAATGGCGCGTAAAGGCGATGAGCTTTTTTATATTGGATAAATCAGTTTTTTTGGTATGATTAATCCGCGTTCACCCTTCAACAAGTTCAGGGCGAGCGCAGCGAGGAATTAACGCTGTGTTTACTACTGACGGTGTCCGAAGAAGCTTTAGCGAAGTCGGAGCCTGTCGAAGTATCGGCGACGCGAGAAAAGATTTGAATTTTAAAAAATACTTTTTTAGTCTTATTAAATTTTATTATTGAGCTCATCCTGAACTTGTTGAAGGGTTAGCGCACATATTAAGGAACCTTCTCATGAAATTTACTTTACCATCGTTGCCGTATGAATACGGCGCTCTTGAGCCATATATTGATGCACAAACAATGGAAATTCATCACACAAAGCATCATCAAGCATATATCAATAATTTAATTGCAGCATTGGAAAAGCATCCTGAATTTGAACCGACATCATCTGCCAGTCTTTTGATTGATTTACCAGCTGTTCCTTCTGATATTCGTGCGGCAGTACGCAATAATGGTGGTGGCCATTTTAATCATTCATTATTTTGGCAGATCATGAAACCTAACGGCGGTGGAGAACCTAATGGATTGCTTGCGCAAGAAATTAAAAAAATATTTGGAAGTTTTGCAGAATTTCAAGAATTATTTAATGCCCAAGCAAAAGCAGTTTTTGGCAGTGGCTGGGCATGGCTTTCCGTTGGTAAAGATGGGAAATTGGTGATAACGGGTTTACCAAATCAAGATTGTCCGCTTTCTTTTGATGAAACGCCTATTATGGGTCTTGATGTGTGGGAACATGCTTATTATTTAAAGTATCAAAATAAACGTCCTGATTATATTTCAGCATGGTGGCATGTCATTAATTGGGATATGGTAGAAGAAAATTATCGTTCAATTATTAAAAAATAAGTTGAGAGCTAGATACAAATGAATATGTTAAAGAAGTTCATGAGTATATTTTTTATCTGTAATAGTGCATTGATTCACTGTATGGAGCTAACTGCTGAAACTAAAAATGAGTTTATTAGCCGAACGCAGAATTTGCCTTGTTCTAAAAAATATACACATGCCCTTTCTCAATATTTTATTGAGCCTCGTGGAGCTAGTGTGGGTTACTATACTATGTGTCCTTATGGAAAATATTATGCAGCATTAAGGTCAGCGGAAGAGAGTCAGCGACAATCATCTCAGCTGATTGTTTTTACTCACACAGGCGATGTATATGCACGGCAATTTTTGAATTGTAGGCTGTATAAAAATATTACAGCAATTGCTCTTGCGGCAAAGGGAGATATGTTTGCTACAATATATGAAGGCGCGTGGTATCAACCGGCTCTATTAAAAATACGAAAACTTAGTACAAAAAAAACAATAAAAAAATATGAAATTTCAACAGGGTTTCAAGTAGCTTCCACTTTCAATGCCAATGCTGCAATTGCTTTTAACAAACAAGGAACTAAAGTTATTGTTTGGGGTGTGGATGTTTCTCAAAGAGGGTCGTATTTAGGGACAGCCCATGGGGCACCGGCGCTTGATTATATGATCTTTGATGTCGAAGATAAATAAGCTGTTTTGTATGTAGTTAATCTAAGTAGTAAAAAAATGAGGATATCTTATACTACTTATATAAGATTTATATTTCTTTATAGGATATCTCGTATGGAACTCAAAAACAATATGCACGAATTGCCCGAAGAACAATACCAGGTTCGTGTTGAAAAAGTAAAAAAAATGCAAGAGCTGGGTATTGATCCATGGCCTGCATTCAAAAAGATTAATGCTACAAGTTCGCAAGTGTTACATGAATTTTCTGATACAGTAGAATCACGTGAATATGAAGTTGCTGGTCGTATTTTAACATCAAGAATGCACGGAAAAGCAGGTTTTTTCACCATACAAGATGAAAGTGGAAAAATACAGTTGTATGTGCGTGAAGATGTTATTGGTGAACAAGCATTTTCTTATATCAATAATTTTATTGATATGGGAGACATTGTTTGGTGCAAAGGTAAATCATTCAGGACAAAAACGGGTGAAGTTACCATTAAAGCACAAGAATTTGTATTGCTTAGCAAGTGTTTGCATCCACTTCCAGAAAAATTTCATGGTATAGCTGATAGAGAAATTAAATATCGTCAGCGTTATTTAGATTTAATTACCAGTAAAGAAGATAGAGATCGTTTTATCAAACGTTCTCATATTGTTTCTGCAATGCGCTCATTTTTCAATGAGCATCATTTCTTAGAAGTTGAAACACCTATGCTTCATCCTATTCCAGGCGGTGCTGTTGCAAAACCATTTGTAACGCATCACAATGCGCTTGATATGGATTTATATTTGCGTATTGCGCCAGAGCTTTATTTAAAGCGTTTAGTCGTTGGTGGGTTGCCGCGTGTGTATGAAATTAATCGTAATTTCAGAAATGAAGGTATATCAATTAGACACAATCCAGAATTTACGATGGTGGAATATTATATTGCCCATCATGATTATATGTTTATGATGCTCTTTACTGAAAAATTGTTGCAGCATATTGCGCAAACAGTTTGTGGAACTACTGATATAGTATTTGGTGATCATATACTTAATTTTGCGGCACCATTTGCACGAATGACTATGCAAGAAGCTGTTGCAGGTGTGGTAAGGTGTGCAGTAGAAGATCTTGAAGGTGAAAAAATTGATGCAATTATTGCACAACATAAAATTCGTCTTGAACAAAAAAATCCATCATGGGGCTATAAATTAAATACTTTGTTTGAAGAACTTGTTGAATCTACTTTGATTCAACCGACATTTATTACGCAATTTCCTATAGAAGTTTCACCACTTTCTAAGCGTAATGCAGTTAATTATGATTTTGCAGATCGTTTTGAATTATATGTTGCGGGAATAGAACTTTCTAATGGATTTAGCGAGTTGAATAATCCGTTTGATCAAGCCGATCGTTTTAATGATCAAGCAAAGGCGCGCGCAGCAGGGGAAGATGAAACTCATTTTTATGATGCTGATTATGTAACTGCGCTTGAATATGGATTGCCACCAACGGTTGGTTGCGGAATTGGTATTGATCGTTTAACGATGTTTTTAACTAATGCACCATCGATTCGTGATGTGATTTTGTTTCCGACATTACGGATGAAAGAATAGAGCTAATTATTGGTATTGAAAAAGCCTTTCATGATTTTGCATGAAAGGCTTTTTTATTTTTGCATAATAATCGGTTATTTTTTCAATAGAGACTTTTTTACTGCTGCTAGACTATTTAAAATCACTGTTGTTGCTATAACTATTTTAGTTTTATTGCGAGATGCAAGAGATAATTTATCAGCGGGATAAATTTGTTTTTTGAGCTCATCTACTGTTGGCTGGGTATATTTTAAATCGAGGTCTTTGCATTTAAAATATTTCTCATTAAATTTGTGTAATTCATCGATAAACTGTTGAGATTGTTTTTTATGTGATCCATCATCGGTAATAATGATATGGGTTTTTTCGCCCTTAAGTGCATCATATATTTTTATGGTATCATGATCAGGATTTTCAAGAACGCCATCGTTTTTATGAAAGTGTAATAATATTGGACAAGTAATTTTTCCTCGTAATTTCTCGACTTCATTAATTGGTTCTGGGTGATGTGGATCAAAATTATAGTTAGTAACCCTTGGTGCTATTTCGTACTTGATCCCGGAAGAATATGATTTTTTTAATTGATCCCCAAATAGCATATACACTGCGCTTGCGCTTATTAAGGATGCAAGGTTTATATTACTTTGAGAAGTTTTTCCTTCCAGTGCAGATGAGCAGATGCTCCATGCTGCTAATGTTCCTGCTGCAAGCGTTGCATGAGATAAATATGTGCTTGCTGTTGAAACTGGTTTATATTTATCTAAGCTGAGAAAGGTTCCGGTATCTACTAATGCACCATTGTTGATTGCAGCTATTATTTTATCAGCCTCAGCTTTGGAGGTAATTTTAGTGCCTTTAAAATAATCTGGATCGTAATTAAGTAATGCAGCTAAACCATTTAATCCCGTTCCAGCACCACAAGAATAACCTACTAATGCAATTGCATCATGACCTTCTTCTACTCGTTCATATAAATGATTTGCCAGTTCATGAACAGCCGGCTTTGTATAAAGAACTGCAACATCCCATCTTCCTGGAGAATCCGGGTACACAACGGCTGAATGAGAATCACCTAGTGTACGAACCCATTGGCGAATTCTTCCATCTTCTCCAAAGCCATGTGAATAAACAACATGAAGCTTTTTTGTAGGTTTTTCATTGCTTTCATTCGTATCAGTCTTGGTATTGAAAGTAAAGAAAAGCAGACAAGATACAATTGTCTGCTTTTTTATATTTATGTTCATAATTTTTGATGAGCTAAATTAATTATTGCTCCCTGAATTACACCAGCATCTAGTTCGCATGAACTTGCGTATTCGTTTATTCTGGATGCTAATACTTGATGATTATTTCCTTTTACAAAAAAAACAGTACAATGGCATCTGCTGTTGTCGTTCGCAAGTCTGCGTATCAAGTAAGCGTAATGGGTTACAGCTTCTCCTCCAAATGATCTTTCAGCGCTTTCTATCATAGCGGCTATTTTCTGGTTGGGTATAACGCAATTGCCATCAATGACTGGGAGTTGAAAGTAATGAGTAGAAGAATGTAGAATGATTGCAGATAATGGAATGTTTACCATAAATCCACATACTATTAGTATTGAAAAAATTGATTTTTTCATAATCATGATTGCCTCTATTCTTTATTAATGGTGTTAAGTTTTGTAGGCTCTATAGTTTTTGGCTTTATGTGAATATTATTATTATGCATTTCCAATGCTTTGCACAAAGCTAAGTTATCTGTATACAGAAATAGTCCATGTGTGGTTTCTTGATCTTTACCATTAATATTGGCACAAAATACGCAAGGGATTTCAGTAACTGGTTCTTGATCATCTAATTTTTGACCTTTTGGTGACATAATTGGCGCAGTATAGCGAGTGCCTTTGTGATGCGGATATTTTGGATTATGCTTCATATTGTTAAAAAAATTCTCAGGAGATTCATTATCTTGCTCAAAAAAATCATATTTGCTAGCGCAAGCTATTGAACTATGAAAAAGATCGCATCCCACGTAGTCAATTATGTTACCAATTGTACTGATACGCTTATTGGAGTAACTATTGTAAACCGGTCTAACTATTGTTGTCTTAGCTAAATCTTCAGGAGAAATAGGCAAAACATCACCAAGCTCATTTGCATTAAAAGGCATGATAAATGTTTGAGACTTGAGGGCAGTATTGTTAGTTGATTCTGTTGAATTATTAGCAAAAATAGCAACAGTATAAAATAGTGATAATGGAAGGAGCATTTTTTGTATAGACATTATATATCCTTTATTAATGTATTATTAATCTCTATTAGATCTTACTAGTTTGAGTATATCAAAATCGCAGAAAATGTCAAATAGAAAATCAATGGATGGTAGGTCGAGTTAATTAGCGTTTTGTGGTTTTTTATCTATAAGAATTAACGTAGAGTGGCTTTGTTGTAGTTCATTGTAATATTTTGTTAAGGATGCATCATCTCCTGTTGTTGCGATACCTATAAATGTGCATACATCAAAATATTTGGTTCTTTTGCCATATTCATTTAATGCGTATATTTCGTATAAAAAATCATCAGCTTTTAACTTTTGCTGGGCTTGCTGTAAGAATTCATTTTTTCTCATTTCACCAAGAAAGCATTTTTCATTATGATTAACAGCCCATAACATCCTCTTGCTGAATCTATGATCAGTTGCTTGGATTGATTGAGGTAAATGAGCGATAGAACCTAAAGTAATTACAGAAAAAAGTATAGATTTTATAGTCATAATGATTCCTTTTCTATTGTAATAATTGCTTTTTATTATAAATATAGCACAATCGCAGAAAATGTCAAATAGAAAACCTTGCGCTGAAAAGAATCATTCAGACGTTGTTTTTGATGCAAGAAAAAAGCCTTATGCAAGGCATAAAGCTTTTTTCATAAATATGGTAAAATTTCAGTATTATTTAACTTTTAGATGGCTCATTTTTGAAGTATTTTGCATGATATTTACCAAATGCTTTTTCTAATTCGGTGTCATCATTTCCTTTTACGAAAACGATTAAATATTTACAATCACCTTTATCATCAGGAAATCTGGTTATGGTATGCATGTGTTGTGTTACCGGTTCTCCAAAAATTTTTTCAGCTTCATTAATAAACTCATTTATTTCTGTTCTATACATAAAGCAAACAGATGGATAAGTTGCTCTAGGAGTAAATGTCCTACAAACTGCGTGGGCTTGCGTGTCAGCTAAAATAATATTCGTTAATCCACATATTAATACTAAAAAAATTGATTTTTTCATAATCATATATAATTCCTTAGATAATTAATGTTTCTTTTTTTTAAGATACTATAATTTCAAAAAAATACCAAATAGAAAAAACATTTCTGTTCTATTGCAAATAGTATCGATAACAATGTATTTTTTTTAAAATTACTATCGTCAAGAAGGGGATAAAATGAAGTATGCATCGAAAATAGGCATAATGACGGGTGTTGTTGTATTGTTTTTTATGATACACAGAGGGATTGATGCTTTCGATATCTGGGAAACATACGATAAAGCAAAAAATGCAGCAACCTATGCAAAAGAAAGAGTTTCTAGTGCTGTTTCAACGGGGATTGAATATTTCACAGGGGGTAAAGAACCAACAGCCATCAGAATTAATCCTTATAAAAATACTGTTGCATATATACGTAAAGGCAATGAATTAAATCCTCAAGAACGGCAATATAGAGAAAAACGACAACCAAAAGTAAAACAAGCGCTTGAAAAAGTAGTTGGCAGATCATTAAATGATTCGCAAGTTCCGCGTATATCAATTGTGGCGAGTGGCGGTGGCTATAGAGCTATGTTAGGAACAATAGGAAGTTTGTTGGCGCTCGAAAAAATCGGAATTCTTGATGCTGCCATGTATATGGTTGGATTATCTGGTTCAACATGGGCAATAGCTTCATGGTTATCAACGGGAATGTCTTTACAAAATTTTAAAGATTACATTCAAAAAACGATAGAAAAAAATATTCGTGTTCGGAGTATAAGTGAAACAAAAAATATTATTGATATGCTTTCGGTGAAACTTGTATTTGATGAACCAATAACAACCGTTGATATGTACGGGAGTTTACTTGCAAATCGTTTATTGAGTCATTATGGAACTGATGCGCAAAGAGTTTATCTATCGCAACAAGCTGAACGAATCAAAAATGCGGATGTTCCGTATCCTATTTATACGTCAATTGATGCACGCGAAGCAGTTGCGCGAGAGCCGCATTGGTTTGAATACACGGCACATGAAGTTGGATCGCCCTATTTTGCTGTATATGTTCCGAGCTGGGCATATGGACGTCTTTTTGATAATGGGCAATCAATAAATTTTGCTCCAGAGCAGAGTTTAGGATTTTTGATGGGCACATGGGGATCTGCATATGGTGTGCATGTTGCAAGAGCATGGGAAGATATTTCAGAATCTATTCCGGGTACGACTATCAAAAAAGCAATAGAAAAAAAATTAATTGATCCTGCGACAGGTAAGCGAATTACAGGCTCATGGGGTGAGATATTTAATTTTATGTATGGAATGCAAGGTCAAGAACTATCAGCTCGTAAAACAATAAAATTTGTTGATGCTGGCATAGATTTTAATCTGCCATATCCACCAGTTAGTGGGGAGCGTCCTGAACGCAAAGCAGATATCATGATATTTTTAGATTTTTCTGGTGGATCACTATTGCCTTCAATGAAAAAAATAGAAGCATATGCAAAAAGAAAAGGTTTGAAATTTCCTAAAATTGATTATACAAATTTAGAAAAAAAAGCAATGTCAGTCTTTATGGATCCATCAGATCCATCAGTTCCTGTTGTTATTTATTTTCCGCGAATTAGTGAAGCTGATTTGTGGAAAACACAAAGATCAAATAAAGATTTTGATAGATATCGCAATCTCGAAAAATTTGATTTTACAGAATGCACCAATGATTCTGATGGTTTTTGTGGAACATTAAACTTTAAGTATTCAACAGATGAATCAGCCCAACTGATTAATCAAATGGAATTCAATATATTGGTCCATAAAGATAAAATTATACAAACGATTAATGAGTATATTGATCGTCAAGGTAAGAAATAATTACTTTGATTGTTTTAATTGTTTGGCAGAGTCAATGTTGGTTTTTATTGGAGCTGAATTATTTTGTTTTGGTTGCAGATGCGATTTATAGCCTTCAATAAAATTGCGTTGGCTCTGCGCGCTTCTTTCATAGAGGTTAGACATAACTTGATAGAGTGAATTATTATCTGAAGGTTGTGGATTCATGGCCGTACTGAATTGAAAAATAAAACAGGTAAATAAAGGTAAAATAAAGATTCTTGATATCATGATGTGTCCTTTTTTTGGTAAATGTATGAGGAAAACAATTTTAGCACATGTTATTATTTTATCAAAACACATTATGAATCGTTCTTTTCAAGAATTTTAATTTGTTGGAGTATTTTGAGATCATATGAATCATAATGTGTTTAAAATAAATTTTTTGGTGGAGTATTATTTGCATATGTTAATAAATCATAGCTTGTACAAATAATTTCCCAAGCAATCATTCTTTTATACGAATCTATGATGGATGGCGAGAAACTTTTTTTCTTTGCATTTTCAATATTTATCTCTAAAAGATGCGTCATTGTTTTTTGATATTCCTCACAAGGTATAGAAATGTATAGATGAGTATTTCTCAGATTAGGATAACTAAAGAAACCGTTCTTATCGGGAAGATAATTTTTAAAGAAATCATTTTTGGTCAAAAGGTTATGCCTTGTAGGAAGAATAAATAATGGCCCTTGAGAGTTTTGGATATGAAGGAGAGCCATACGCGTATATTTTATGTGAAAAAGTTCAGCTATAATTCTTGTTTTATAACAATTAATAATCTCTGTATCGATATTTTTAGTACGAAGAGTCTGAATGTTCTGATTCAAAGAAGTAATAAATTGATGATCATAAATATTTTGATCATCAATTAGTTTTGGTTCGCAATAACATTGTAGTCCCTGTGAATCACGAGGGATTACATAAGGAGACTTCTTAAAATCATAGAAAGAAGGAATGAGAGATCTTACTGATTGCTTCATGGCGCAATGAGCGTCAAAGTGAAAACAACTCGTTGCTAGTAGTAATAATGTGATCATATGATGAATCATCTTTCTATACCTTGTCTGAAAAATAAAGTTTTAAAGTATTTGATAATTGAAAGCAATTGCAAATTATTTCTTCAGTTTGTCAAAATATTCCTTTATTTAATTCTTTTCTTGGTATTGTTTAAAATGTGTATTAATCTAAAGATACATTTTTAAAACACCATTTTTGAATAATAAAAGATTATGAATGTTCATACCGTGACTGGCAAAAAGTATCTCTGGAAAATTTCTTCTGTTAATCAACAGAGAATTGCAGAAATAGCAGCGCGTTACAATCTTTCTTTTGCTGTAGCGCATGTTTTATATTCGCGTGGATTTACTGATGAAGATGTTATTGAATCATTTTTATTTAGCAGCTTTGAAAATAATGTTGCTGATGCCCGGCTCTTAAAAGATGCAGAAAAAGCTGTTGATAGAATTTTGCTTGCCATGGAAAAGCAGGAACCAATTTTGGTATTTGGTGATTATGATGTTGATGGTATTACATCCTCATCGCTTATGATGATTTGTTTATTGCCGTTGGGAGCAAAAATTAATTATTTTCTCCCCAATAGAGTTAAAGATGGCTATGGGTTATCAACTAAAATAGTTGAGCGAGCAGCTCAAAATGATTATAAAGTAATCGTTACGGTTGATAATGGTATAACTGCTATTGAACAGGCAGATCGTGCAAAAGAGCTCGGAATTGATCTTATTATTACTGACCATCATCGTCCTCATGCGCATGTTCCTGATGCATATGCTATCGTTAATCCTAATCAAATTGATTGTGGATATCCGCATAAAACATTAGCAGGTGTTGGAGTAACATTCAAACTGCTTTCATTATTGTATGAAAAAAAAGGATTGCCATTACCTGCCAAAGCGTATGAACTATTATTATTAGGTACTGTTGCCGATGTTGTGCCATTAATTGGTGAAAACAGATTTTGGGTTCGGCATGGTCTTAATTATGTTAATAAAATAGAAAGCTTGTCTTTTAAGTTGCTTAAAGCAAACGGAAAAGTAACAAAACCAAAAATATCTTCAACAGACATTGGTTTTTCTATTACGCCACAAATTAATGCATTAGGAAGATTAGAAGATCCTCGTCAAGCAGTACAATTTTTAATTGGTACTGATGTAAAGAATGCAGAAACGGTAGCAAAAGTGCTTTTAGAAATGAATGAAGCACGTAAAGCTATAGAGCGTTCTATTGTTGATGAAATTGAAGAACAAATTCGTTTAAAACGAATTGATATTGATCGAGAAAATGTCATCATCGCTGCCAGCAGTAGTTGGCCTGCAGGTGTTATTGGTCTTGTTGCTTCACGCTTTGTTTCAGCATATGGCAAACCAACATTATTATTTCATCTGACAAAAGATGGTATTGCAAAAGGTTCATGCCGATCTATTGCAGAATTTAATATGTTTGATGCTTTGACTGCATCATCAGATTTATTGATACAATTTGGAGGACATTCTGTTGCGGCAGGATTATCACTGACTGTTGAAAATATATCCGAACTTAAAATGCGCCTTGAAAAGTTAATTGCACAGCAATTAACGCCAGATGATTTGAGGCCAAAAATCCGTATTGATGCAGAAGTTTGTCTTTCAGATTTGAATAAAAAATTTATTGATGATTTAGAACATTTAGAACCATTTGGAAATAGTAACGATCAACCGCTGTTTTATGTAAATAATGTTGCTCAAGTACAAAAGCCGCAATTATTAAAAGACGCGCACGTCAAATGCTTTATGTATGCAGATGGTGTTATCAAGCCGGTAATGTTTTTCAATAGACCAGAATTGTTTGAGTTTTTTAATCAACATTATGAACAATCATTTACCTTGGCAGCTCGTGTTTCTGAAAATCATTGGCAAGACCGCGTAAATATTGAATTAATTGGTGTTGATGTAGCGATAAAAGAGGCATTATGATCATAACAATTGATGGACCAGTTGCAAGTGGTAAATCAACCATTGGTAGGATATTAGCACATAAATTAAATTATTATTACTTATGTTCGGGATTATTATATCGTGCTCTGGGTTATGTATTGGTTAATCATAGTGGGTATACCTTAGAAATGTTGCCACGTATAACCCAAAAAGATATTGATGCGGTGTTCTCTGATACTTGTTTTTCTTATCAGTATGACGAGCTTAATAATGAACGTATTTTTTTTGATAACAAAGATATTACTCATCTTTTAAAAGATAGATCTATTGATAAAATTGCTTCAATTGTAAGTGTCAATAATGAAATTCGGCATTGGATTACCAACATGCAGCATGATATTGCTGCTCATCATAATATAGTTACTGATGGAAGAGATATGGGATCAGTTGTATTTCCACAGGCAGAATATAAATATTTCATTACAGCATCGGTTGAGGTACGAGCAGAGCGTTGGCGCAAAGATCAAGAAAAATATGGAAATATTTTTTCTCTGCAAGAAGCAATTGCGATTATTACCGATCGCGATGAGCGCGACAAAACTCGAACTATAGCACCACTCATTGTTCCTTCTGGCGCAATTACTATTGATACTTCTGAATTGAATGTCGAGCAAACGATTGAAAAGGTATTGAAGTATATACAATAGAAATGACATCAGTATGAAAAAAATAATTCACATCTTAATGTTATCAATTTTATTTTCATTCAATATTTCCTGTGCAATGGAAGAACGAGAGGTACCGGTTTACTATTTGTTTTGTGCAGGGATGGTAACGGGATTATTTGGTGTAGTGTTTTACAAAATGCTAAAACATTATTGGCTTTCTGTTTCAGAAGATACTACAAAACAAAATAGTCCTCCTGTTCCAAAAAATGTTGCAAAGCAAAATGATGATAATGAAACGAGGGGGCAATCCATACCTGATAAAATATTAAATTCAATGCAGCTCAAGAAAGAAATGGAGCAATTCCAATTGGGGATAACTGACTTACATAAAGCTTGTGAGAATAATGATGCAGAAAAGGTCGAGTCATTACTACAAAGCAAAAAACTTAAAATTAATGCGCAATGTAAAAAAAAAAATCTTTGCGACCGTTTTGAAGATGATAAGACGTCTTTACATATAGCATGTGAAAATGAAAATGAAACAATTGTTGATCTTTTGCTCTTGCAAGACGATATAGATCTTACTATACAAGATTTCGAAGGTAATACTGTTTTTCATAGTGCATGCATGAAAGGAAATTTAAAAATTGTCAAAAAATTACTTTCATGTGGTAAGAAATTTGATATAAATATGCAAAATACGAAAGGACAAACCGCTTTAACATTAGCCTATCACAATAAATCTTTTGATGTTTTTGCATATCTTTTAGAGCTGGATAACATTGATCCGATGGAAACTTTATGCGTTGCTTGTTACCGCAATGATAGCGAGATGTTTCAGAGGCTATTGAAGCATAAAAGGATTGAATTTCAGGATAATCGAGCTCTATATGTAGCATGTAGAATGGGACATGTTGATATGGTGCGCTCGTTGCTTGAATGCAATAAAAATGATTGCATGAAGATTAATGAATTTGCAACAGGGAAAGCAGAATGGTATCGGAAAAAAAAATGGTGTACTCCATTTAACTGCTATAATCCGCTTCTTATAGCTTGTAAAACGTTGGTACCACCAAAGGATGTTTCGGGTAAAAAAACAATAAAAACAGGTTCTATTCGTGAAAAATTTATTGAAATTATAAAGTTATTGCTTACGCATGAATTTGTTGATACGAAGAAACGGGCAGGGATTACTCCGTGGCATGACGATAAAAAAAATCAAACAGTACTTCATTTTGCTGCTTCTGACTCACAACTATTACGATTATTATTACCTAAAGATGCATCTCTCATTAATGTAGAGCATGATGGAGAACGACCTCTACAAATTGCTATCAAAAAAGGTACTATAGATTGTGTGAGATTGCTCATTCAGTATGGGGCAGATATATTTGCGGAAGATTATCGAGGATACAATGCGCTTGCATTGGCATGTGAAAGTGTTTCACAAGATAGTAGTAATGTCTCAAGAGTAGATATAGCTAAATGGTTGTTAGAAATATACTATTTTCGGAGTAAAAAACATACCAAAAAAGAAGTAGATTTCTTATCTGAATGTTTATCTCAGTGCTTATATTTGCTGATTTGTAAAAAGGGGAAAACTAATAAAGATATATGCCATCAATTGCTGTTATATGGAGCTGATCCTCATCATGTGATCAGAAGAAAAATAGAGAGAACAAATCGATTTTATCCAGAGCGGCGAAAATACTTTTTTTCTTCTCCTGCCTTAAAGGCAGCGAAATACGATGTATCTATTCTTAATATATTATTAAGTAAGCACCCTATACCTTCTATGCAGAAAAATTATCGTGGGCACACGATAATTTTTAGAGCATTTATGTTTAATCAGGTAAAGTGTCTGGAACAAGTTCATTATTTTAGAGACCTTGATGAACAACAAAAAGAAAAAGAAATCAGATCGGAGCTTTATAATCTTGTAGGCTCAAATCCAACTGATATTATTAAGATTTGGGAGAATGCCCCTGTTGAGAAAAGAAAAGAAATTGGTAACAATGCCGTACAACGTCTTTATTCTTTTGTGACAATATGTAATGAGTACTCTAAGATAGAAACCAGTACGTCGTTTAGAACCGAATACGCGCGCTCAAAAAAAATATACTCATTGTATTGTTATCCTGATGGCTATCAGAAAACATTTTGGCATGAAATGGGTCTAGTTAATGGTAAGCATTATGTTACTGTTAAGAATGATTATAATGAATTAATTGTACATGCTTTTATACAGCATGTTACTCCTCAAACAGATGAGCAAAAGGCTGAAAAAGCAATTGCTCTCGGCTATAAAAATAATCCTACAGAATATTATTTGAGTAAACGTAAAGATAAAAAAAATATTAAAGACTATTTTTTGAGCCAAGTATGAAAAAAAGAATTCGCATCTTAGTTTTATCAATTTTTTTCTCGTTTAATGTTTCTTGTGCGATGGAAAAAGATGAAATACCTCTTCTATATCTAGCATATGTAGGAATGGTAGGTGTATTTTTTGGTGCAATAATTGGTAAAATAGTGAAAAATTATTGCGCAATAAAAGAACTTGCAAATAAAAAAGAAGAACTTACGCGCCAAATAAAAGAAGAAAAAGAGATTCAGAAATTCGCATCTGAGAAAGAACGTGAGATAACTGAGCTACATAAAGCTTGTGAGTCTAATGATATAGAAAAAGTTGCATCATTATTAGAAAGCAAAAAATTCGATATTAATGCGCAATATAAAACAAATGATGGGTGGTATAGCCAGAAAGATAAAACGCCTTTACATGTCGCCTGTGAAAGTGGAAACGAAGACATTGTCGACCTTTTGCTTTCGCAAAATGATATAGATCTTACGATACAAGATTTGCAAGGCAATACTGCGTTTCATATAGCATGCAGCAAAGAAAATGTATATATAGTCAAAAACTTATTTTTATGTGATAAAAAATTTGATATCAACCTAAAAAATAAAAAAGAACAAACTCCTTTAACTTTAGCCTATCTTAATAAATCTTATGATGTTTTTTCATTCCTTTTAGAGCTGGAAGACATTGATCCAATGGAAACTTTATGCGTTGCTTGTTATTACAACGATAGTGTGAGTTTTGAGAGATTATTAAAGCATAAAAACATTGAATTTCAGGATAATCGCGCGTTATATGTGGCATGTAGAATGGGGTATGTTGAGATGGTTCGCACGTTACTCGAATACAATAAAAATGATTGCATGAAGGTTAATGAATTAGTGAAAGTAGATGCTGAATGGTATCGAGAAAAACCAAGTGGTTGGCCCTATCGTTGCTATAACCCGCTTCTTATAACTTGTTGGGAATTGATAACACCAAGAAATATTTTGTATAAAAGTGAGAGGAAAACTGGTTTTATTCGTGAAAAATTTATTGAAATCATAAAATTATTACTTGCGCATCAATTTATTGATGTGAGTAAAAAAGTTGGAAATTCTTGTCAAAGCAATGATGAAACATATGAAAGCGTAATTCATTTGGTTGTTTCTGATTCAGAACTATTACAATTATTATTAGCAAAAGATGCATCGTTTATTAACGTAAAATGTTACCAAGAAACGCCTCTAGAGATCGCTATCAAAGAAGGTAATATAGATTCGGTTAGATTGCTCATTAAGCATGGAGCTGATATATTTACAGAGGATTATCGAGGATACAATGCATTGGGATTGGCATGTGAAAGTGTGGCACAAGATAGCAATAATGCCTCAAGGATAGATATAGCTAAAGAATTGTTAGAAGCATACAATTTTTCAGGTAAGGAATGTATGGAAAAAGATATACGTTGTTTATCTGAGTGTTTATATTTACTGATTTCTAAAAAAGGAACAACGCATAAAGATATATGTAATCAATTGCTCTTATATGGAGCGGATCCCCATTATACGATTCGAAAACTGTGGTATGAAAAAACACAGAAAAAGTGTAAGTTCTATCCAGAAAAAAAGAAAAACTTTTTTTCTTCTCCTGCATTAAAAGCCGCAAAATATGATGTGCCTATTCTCAATATATTCCTCAATAAGCACCCTATAGCTTTTACTCAGAGAAATCATCGTGAACATACTATACTTTTTAGAGCTTTTATGTTTAATCAGATACAGCGTCTGGAAGAAGTTCAGTATTTTAAAGATCTTGATCAACAACAAAAACAAAAAGAGATTAAATCGGAGCTTTGCAATCTTATATACTGTGTTCCAAGCGATATTATTAAACTGGACAAGTATGATTTCTATGAAAAGAAAAAAGAAAATGCGAATAATACCATACAACGTCTGTATACTTTTGCAGCAACATGCAATGGTTATGCTAAAATAGATACTCAGATGCTCGAGGCTGCATATATACATGCAAAAGCAAGATCATATCTTGATGCTGATGGTAATTGGCAACGAGGTGTTTGGTTGGCAGAGCGTGAAGCTAATGGAGATCATTATGTTGAGGTGAATGAGACTTATAATGAACTAACTTTACATGCGCTTATCCAGCACATTAATCCTCAAACACCTGAGCAGAAAGCTGATAAGGCAATTGCGCTTAAATATAAAGAAAATCCCACACAATATTATTTGTCTTATAAGAAAAAGGATATTAAGGATTATTTTTTAAGTATGGCATAAAATGTAATATAATCAGCATCAGAAATTATTAACGATACGCTCTTTGGTTATCTTATCGATTTTTTTTTGTTGACGAGTTCTCTTTCTGCAACTGGGAAATAAAGTAAATAATAATGTGCATAATAACATAATTGTTCTTATATCCATAAACGTCCCTTTTTAATTAGCTCCATGCTCCATTATAGTGCTCAGAACCACTATACAAAATTATAACGATCATTTACAATGCAAGCATATGTTTATAAGGAATTACATGAAAAATATTCTCTTTTTATCTGGTGTGCTCTCTGTAAGATTGATTTTTGGCATGAGCTATAAAGATGTCTTAATAGAAAATAATAGCAACCGTACCATATCAATTGGATATAAAGACCCAGCTTGTTGTATAGTAGAAAAGTTGCAGCCACATAAGCGACTTGTTTTAGACTCCTCTATTCCTTTTCTTATTATTCGTTATCAAAATAATCAGCATAAGATCCGTCTAGAAAATATCGGATACCATTTTGTTGTAGAAGCAAAAAAAGATGGTAATGAAGGTGATTTGATAATACGTGAATATGATGATCGATATATTTTAAAGCGCAATAGTTAATTCTTATAAAAGAGGTTTTATATGCATCATGGCAAGGTCTTTTTAATAATAAATATCTTCATTATTGGAATATCTTCAAAGAGCATTGTGGGAATGGAAAGGCTTTCTATTGAAAATAGATGTAAACATTCCATTAAGATTAAATGTATAGTTACTGCTCCAAATCATACCTATGAGATAATGTCTTACTCATCATTTGATGTTAAAGTATCTGCAGGCAAGAAAAAAGATCTGCAATCATTAGAGTATATAAAAGTAAATCTAAAAAAATCAGAAACAAAACACTTAGTAGATGTTGCTTTGGCAAGATCACTTGTTATTAGCCAAAATAAAAGTAATCTGGATGAAATAGAGATTAATGGTTTTGTTTTTCAACTTGTTAAAGTAAAGTAATGAAGATGGCAAGAGATTCAATATAAGCAAAGGAGAGCGATGAAGCGTGTTATAGTTATCAGCACTTTATTGGTTGTTAGCAATATTTTTTCATCCGAAAAATTAGTTGTTACCAATCAGACGAATAGATGGATTCGTATATTGTATGCCCATTCAAAATCTCCACATGTGTTTGGTGAAGACAGATTACTACCTGACCATATATCAGTGGCTCCTCGTGAAATAAAAAAAATGCCACATACATCAATAAATCCTAAAACAATTGGTTTAGAGGTTGCTAATAAAATTTTGAGGGATTTTGACCGTATTCCTGTTGATCCTGAAAATAGGCATATTATTGTTACAGAAGCGGTGCCCGGAGAATTTAAGCTTTTTCAGAATGATGCTATGATAGCATGTGTACGAATTAAGTGATTTTTGTTGCAACAAAAAAAGCCGCCTTTAAAAAAGCGGCTTTTTTAATAAGTTGATTTTCTGATTAATGCTTAAAATTTTGCATTAGACTTTTGATCGTTATCAGTATCTATTTCTTCTGTTTCGAAAATGGTATTGTCCATCTCAATCATGGTGTTGATTTCTGGCTGAGTAGATTGGATCTTTTTTTTGTTGCATGCTGGAGCAAATGTTAATACAGTGATGCAAATCAATGAAGAAAATAACTGCTTGTTCATGATGAACTCCGTTGTAAGTATGTTTATAATGTTTTTGCTTTAGCTTTTTTAGTTGGACGCTTTTTCATTGGTCTTATTTTTGCATCAAAAGGATTTTTTTCAAAGGCAATTTTCAGCACTTCATCCATGTTGCTTGCAAATTTAATGTTTAAACCATCCAAAGACATCTCTTTTTTAATGTCTTGTAAATCATCATAATTTTCTTGAGGCATAATAATAGTAGGACATCCATGTTGTTTTGCCGCAAGAATTTTCTCTTTAAGCCCACCAATGGAAAGAATTCTTCCTTGTAAGGTGATTTCACCAGTCATGGCTAGCTTTTGCTTTGTTGGATTATTAGTAAGAGCAGAAACGAGTGCGGTACAAATAGTTATGCCAGCAGAAGGGCCATCTTTTGGTGTTGCACCTTCAGGGATATGTAGATGAATATCATTGGCGGAGTAAAAACTTGGTTTTAATCCCAAATCTTTTGCACGCGATCTGATATAACTCATCGCTGCTTGTGCTGATTCTTGCATCACTTCACCTAATTGTCCTGTGAGTGTAAGTCCGCCTTTTCCGGTAAGTACTGATGTTTCAATTTCTAAAACATCACCGCCAACCTCTGTCCACGCTAAACCTGTTGCAAGGCCGATTCGTTCTTTTTTCTGACTCATGCTGGTTTTTTTATTAACCGATGTTCCAAGCCATTCTAAAACAATAGCTTTAGTAATGGTATGAGATTTAATTTTTTCATCTTTCAAAAGCAGCTGAATAGTTTTACGCATCAGTTTTGCAATCAAACGTTCAAGCTGACGTACACCAGCTTCTTTGGTGTATTCATCAATAATAGATAAAATAACCTCATCGGAAATAATAAATTGTTTTTTTGTTAAGTTATATTCTTTTAAATTCTTTGGAATAAGAAATTGATTAGTGATTGCAAGCTTTTCATATTCTGAATAACCAGAAAGATGTACAATTTCCAGACGATCATATAAAGGATATGGAATTTGATCCATCATGTTTGCGGTAGCAATAAACATAACCTGTGATAAATCATACCCAATATCAAGAAAGTGATCGGTAAAGTTCTTATTCTGTTCTGAATCAAGTACCTCGAGTAATGCTGCTGAAGGATCACCATGCATATCGCGAGACATTTTATCAATTTCATCAAGTAAAATAACCGGATTTACAACACTTGCTTTTTTCATTGCTTGGATAATTTTACCTGGCAATGCACCAATGTATGTACGTCTGTGTCCGCGAATTTCAGCTTCATCTCGTACGCCACCCAATGAAATACGGATAAATTCTCGTCCCATGCTTTCTGCAATAGAGCGAGCTAATGATGTTTTACCCACTCCTGGAGGGCCGACAAGACAAATAACTGGTGAGCGATGTAAATTTTTAGAGAATTTTTTTGCTGCAATAAATTCGATAATACGTTCTTTTGCTTTTTTTAATCCTGCATGATTCTTATCTAAAATTTTTTCAGCTTCGGCAATATTAATAGTATCTTTGCTGGCTTTTTGCCATGGCAATGAAAGAATCCAATCAATATAATTTCTGCTGACAACAGCTTCTGATGAAAGTGGTGGCATCTGTTCAAGTCTTTTCAATTCACTTTCGGCTTTTTGTTGTGCTTCTTTAGTAAGTCCAGCGTTTTTTATTTTTTGGCGCATAGAGGCAATCTCTTCTGATTGATCCTCGCGACCCAATTCTTTTTGAATAGCTTTCATTTGTTCGTGGAGATAATATTCACGTTGGTTTTTATCAACCTGAGTCTGAATTTGTCCACGAATGCGTTGCTCTGTTTGTAATATATCAATCTCTTTTTCCAAGAAATAACATAATTTAAGCATACGTAGGCTCAAATCAGGCAATTCGAGGATAGATTGTCGTTCTTCAAGAGATAAATTATTGATATGAACAGCAATGGTATCTACCATAAAATCTATGTCTTGGATTGATTTTACATTGGCAGTAAGGTCTGATGGTGCTTTGTCATTAAGTGTCGAATACATGGTATATAATTGTAGGGTTTCTCGCCATGTTGCTTCAAGCTCAGTAGACAGTTTCACGTTAGGAGTTGCAAGATCTTCATATTTAACTTTAATAAAGCCATCTTCATGATTTTCAAAAGCAACCGCTTTTGCCCGACAAAGACCTTCAGCAAGTATTTTTAATGGTCCGTTTGGTGTGCGCATAACTTGTAAAATAGTCGAGCGAGTACCATAGGTAAAGACATCGTCATGAGTTGGCGTTTCTGTATTAGCATCTTTTTGTGCAGAAACAAAAAGCATTCGATCTGTTTTTAAAGCATGTTCTACAGCTTTAATTGATATATCGCGGCCAACAATGACAGGAATAATGCTTTTAGGCAGCATTGCTATATTTTTAAGTGGCAAAAGGGGCAAAAACTCTTCAGATGCTGTTATCGGTGCCAATTTTTTATTTTTTTCTTTTTTCATAGTGCTTCCCCCTTTGGATGATTATAAGCGGTCTTATTCCTTTTAAGAGTAGATTATTGCCGTGTTTTGTCAATCAAAAGATATGTTTCTAATTGAATTATGTTGACTGCGAGAAATGATTATCGCAATATAACAAGAAAAAAAATGACCTTATAGTGATGATTTTAATAATATAATTTTTACAAATCATTAATCCTCTGCTAAATTTATGAGGGTAAAGTAAGTTTTTACAGTAATAATATTATTTTTATTCGGAAGGGTGTCGATGTTAAAACGTCTTGCGACGATGCTTTGGGGAAATTTTGAGAGTAGGGAAGAGCTGAAAAAATTTGGCATTCTTGCTCTTATTTTTTGTGGAATAATTGCGATTTATTGGGCGCTTCGTCCAATGAAAGATAGTATTTTTAATGCGATGGTTGGTGTTGCATGGCAGCCATATGCGAAGATCCTTTCTCTTTTTGTTATTTTTCCTATAGTAATTCTCTATAGTAAACTTGTTGATACCTTTCCTCGTCATAAAGTTTTTTATTTCTTAACAGCTCTTTATGGTGTTATAGCTTTGGTCATGTTCTTTTGCTTCTCCGATTCTTCAATGGGGCTTGCAAATACGGTAAAAAGCCCAACACGTATCCTTGGCTGGGTATGGTATATTTGGGTTGAAAGCTTTGGTTCATTGATGGTAGCTCTTTTCTGGGCTATTGTGACTGATATCACTGCTCCAGAATCAGCAAAACGAGGATTTCCGTTAATTGCTCTTTTTGGTCAAGTAGGAAACATGGTTGGGCCATTCTTTTTGAATGCAAAAGCTTTAGGTTTCTCTAACAGTGCGCCGGTAGTAGGTATTTTAGCTGGAATGTTGTTCTTGATAGGATTTATGTTCTGGGTATTTATGCATGTTACTCCTGCTCACCAATTAAAAGGGTATAGAGCAGAAGGTGAAGAAGAAGTTGAAAGCGAACCAGGGTTTTTTGAAGGGTTGAAACTCTTAGTAACTCAAGGATATTTGCTTGGCTTGTTCTTGATCATCACTATTTACGAAGTTATTGTGACAATTTTAGATTATCACTTTAAATGCAGTGTGGCAGAATCATTTGTCAACGAAGCTGAAGTTGGTTCTTACTTAGCATCATATGCAACATGGACTGGCCTTGTTTCAACATTGTGCGTTTTGTTAGGTATAAATAGTATACAACGTATTTTGGGTATGCGTGCATCATTGTTAATGCTTCCGGCATTAACCACTGCAGCGGTTATTTTGATTAAAATGAACCCGCAATCACTCGTTATTGCTTTCTGGATCATGGTATTCTCAAAAGCAGTTAACTATGCGTTGAATCAGCCAACATTAAAACAACTTTATATTCCAACATCTAAAGATACTAAATATAAAGCACAAGCATGGATTGAAATGTTTGGTGGGCGTCTATCAAAAGGAAGCGGATCGTATATTAATACATTCCGTGCGCCAATGTTAGCTCATTATAATGCTATTGATGGTGTTGCTCGCTTCCTGATGTTTAGTTCAATTATTTCCTTTGGTCTTGTTGGCGTATGGCTTTTAGTTGCAATTTATGTTGCTAAAAGATATGACAAAGCAATCAAAGAAAAACGTATTGTTTGCTAATATATATGCATAATAAATAAAAAAAGGCCTTCTAATTAATCTTTTAGAAGGCTTTTTTTGGGTAAAAACAGTATTGTGATTGATAAGGACTCTATTTCATCCCCGATCTTCAATGGGGTCCTTAACGAAGAATGCGAAGCTGGGGTTAAAAGGGTTTGGGTTAATTAGGATGGGATCTAAAGTTAGACAAATGGTACGTGGACTATTTGAGATTGAACCGCAAGAGCGGATGAAACTCTTTTTCTTGTCTCTTCTTTATTTTCTTGTGGTAGGTGCTTATACAATGACGCGCGATCTTAAAAGTGCCATCTTTTTGGAGATCGTTGGCAAAGAGTATATACCATGGGTAAAAATAGTTTCGATGTTTATGCTCGTTCCTGCTATTTTTTTCTATTCACGCCTTGTTGATAAGGTTCGCCGATACCAATTATTGATTGTTTACAGTATTATTTTTGGTGTAGCAAATTTAATTTTTGCTTACTACATAGGACATCCAGAAATTGGGATTTTGAATACTCACGAACATCCGACTCGCTTATTTGCGTGGTTTTTCTATTTTTTTGTTGAAGGATATTCGCCATTTGTAGTTGGAGTTTTTTGGGCGCTGGCAAACTCGGTTAATAGTCCCGCTGAAGCAAAAAGAAATTATGGCTATATGGTAGCAGGTTCAAAATTTGGTGGAATGGTTGCTGCTGCATTAGCGTGGTATATATTTGACTTGAGCGCTTCCATGGCATACCCTCATTTTACTCATGTAGTAGCTCATCAAGTGATTCTTGTTATATCAACCTTATTCTTAGCATTAGTTCCTATCGTTGCTTTATTATTCATCAAAACAGTTCCTGGACATCTTTTACATGGATATGAGGCTGCATATAAATTAGAAAAGCAATCTGTTCAAGCTAAACCAAGTATGTTCGCCGGGCTTGAAATGTTTGCAAAATACCCGTATGTGCTTGGTATTTTTGGTATGATCTTCTTTTATGAAGTTGTATCAACAGCATTGAGTTTTTTGAGGCTTGGCGTAGCTGAAGCTGGTGCATCATCAATTTCTGACGTTTCCAAAGGGCTCTTTGAAATGGCATTTAAAGCCCATCTTGTTGGATTTGTTATTTCCTTAATTGGAACGCAAGCCTTACTTTCTCGGTTAGGAACGCGTATTTGTTTGATGCTTATTCCTCTTTCTATGGGCGGAATACTTTTCTATCTGGTATTTGAAACGTCTCCAGCAGCATTGCGAAATGCTTTTGCTATATTTACAGCACTTAATTATGCCTTCCTTGCTCCTGTTCGTGAGAGTTTATATTTGCCAACAGTTAAAGAGATCAAGTTTAAATCAAAATCATGGATTGATGCTTTTGGTAGTAAGTTTTCCAAGGCAACGGGATCGATGTTTAATGTTTTTGTTTCAAGAATTGGATCAGCACATATTTTGCCCGTTTATTCCTTCTTTTTTGCGGGGATAATATGTATGTGGTTTGGCGTGGCATTTTTGCTGGGTCGCCGATTTGAAAAGGCTATTGTTAATAATGAAGTTATAGGTAGTGAAGAAGAAAATGCTTAAAGCATTGCGTTATGCATTGCATTTTTTTCTTATTTTGTTACACTTTCAATGAATGAAATAAAATCATAAAGGATGTTTGGATGAGAGATCTTAAAGAATTATTTGGGGAATTGGTAAAAGCAGGGGTTCATTTCGGTCACCAGAAGTCTCGTTGGTGCCCTAAGATGAAGCCATATATCTGGGGTTACAAGAACGGGGTTCACTTGATTAATGTTGCCCTAACTGCTGACCATTTACGCAAAGCAGAAAAATTCTTAGAGTCTGTAGCCGCTGAAGGTAAGACGGTTTTGTGGGTTGGAACTAAAAAAGCTGCATCAAAAAGTATTGCTGAAATTGCAACTCGCTTAAATCAACCATATGTAAATCATAGATGGTTAGGTGGAACACTACTTAACTGGAGCCAAGTTAAAAAGTCTCTTACAAGACTTCTTCATTATGAAGACATTTTGGTAAAGTCTGAAGCAAATCCTTTTTATACTAAAAAAGAACTTAACTTATATAAAAAAACTGCTGATAAGCTTGAAAAAACAGTTGGTGGTATTAGAAAGTTATCATTACCAGTTGGAGCTATCGTTATAGTTGACGTAAGCAAAGAACAATCAGCAGTTAAAGAAGCTGTATTGATGGGTCTTCCTATCGTTGCTATTGTTGATACTAATTCTGATCCGTCAGATATTGATTTCGTTGTTCCGGGTAATGATGATTCCCCTCAAGCTATCAACCTTCTTTTAAATGTAATGGCAGATGCGGTTGCTCGTGGTAATGAAACTGCTAAAAAAGCAAAAGAAGATAATCAAGTTGCTAAAAAAACTGGCGTAAAAGAAACAGCACAAGTTACGCAAGATGCGCCGAGTGATGTTGAAATAGCGTTGCAACAGCTCGATGCCCAAGAATAATTTATAACCCTAAATCTTTTTAGGGTTGCAATTTCTTCCTCTTAAATGAGGTCTCCATGTGAAATGCAACATGGATATTGGAGAGGTGTCTGAGCGGTTGAAGGAGCATGATTGGAAATCATGTATGTTTCGAAAGAGGCATCGAGGGTTCGAATCCCTCTCTCTCCACCAGCTTTCGCCAAGGCTTCAGCTGGCGCGCCATTTTTTCAAATGATTGTGATATGGATTGGGAAAAAGTTTTTATATGATGGCGAAAGCTGTCCGCCGAAGCTTTATGCGAAGGCTGGACGATAAAATAAAAAGCCGATTCTCGCTCCTGTGTAAAAACAAGGTTCGATGACTTAAAAATATGCTCGCTATGCAATGTGAGCAACAGTTATGGGAAAGTAGATAAAGAAATGAGTTCATAATCTGTCAGGTCTGAAAAGAAGCAGCAGGATGTAATAAAATTCTTGTAGATACTTTCTCATATTTTCTTTGAATGGGGTCCCCATCGCAGCAGAGCGAAGGTGGGGATAAAAGTAGCAGGATGCAACAAAATTCTTGTAGATACTTTCTCATATTTCTTTAATGGGGTCCCCATCGCAGCGGATGCGGAGGTGGGGATAAAAGGATGCATTTTTAATGACTTCTGTTGTGTTAAATTTAAGTAGAAAATGGCGGTCTCAAGATTTTGACCATATAGTTGGGCAAGATCTTGTTGTTCGTATTCTTAAAAATAGTCTCTATCTCGGGCATTATTTTCCGGTGTATTTGTTTGCTGGTCAACGTGGGTGTGGTAAAACGTCAACAGCGCGTATTTTTGCCAGTGCAGTAAATTGTCATGCGCTATCAGGTTTTCAAAAAGATCCCAAAAAGTCTGTTATTCCCTGTTTAACATGCGATTCATGTGTAGCTATGCGAAATGGCAATCACCCTGATTTTATAGAAATTGATGCAGCTTCACATACGGGAGTTGATAATATTCGCAATATTATTGAATCATCATCATTGCTGCCGGTAATGGGTAACAAACGAGTTTACTTGATTGATGAAGCACATATGTTGAGCAAGGCGGCTTTTAATGCAGCATTAAAAATTTTAGAAGAGCCACCTGCAACGGCATTATTTATTTTAGCAACTACAAATCCTCATAAAATTATTGATACGGTTAGATCTCGTTGCTTTCAGTTATTCTTTACATCAATACCCCATGACCCTTTAAAAAATCATTTGCAAGCAATTTGCAAAAGCGAAAAAATTGCCTGCACAGATGAAGCATTGGATCTCATAGTGCGTCATACTGATGGTTCTGCTCGCGATGCATTGAATGTGCTTGAGCAAATGAGATTTGCAAGTTCAGTGATAAACAAAGAAGCTGTGCTATCTCTGCTTGGCCATATTGATGATCAATATATTTTGAACCTTATGCGATTAACAATGCAGGGGGCATCTACGGAATTGGTGCAATTACTGCAGTTGTTGAATATTAATCAACACAAAGCAGAATTTGTTTGGCAACGCATGATTGTTTTGTGTCGTTCGTTATTATGGATTAAATATGGTGTGCGGCCTCATGAGCTCATTGCTTCTATGAAACTATTAGAAGATCATGCAAAATTATATTCTCTCTCTGACATACACCATATTATTGAAGTTTTATATAATAACGAAGAGTTATTCCTTAAGACTGCAATGCAACATACGTATTTAGAAATGGTATTGTTAGGTTTATGCATTAAAAAGAAAACAGATAATGGTAGCAGCTCAGCTCCTTGTGCGTTGAGCATTGCTCCGCAAGAAGAATCATTAACTGCAGATGAAGAAGAGAATGATGATAATGATGTTGAGCAAGATGAAGCATTAAATCCTGAACAAAAATGGCAACGATTTGTT
Organism: Candidatus Babelota bacterium; assembly: GCA_039809905.1. Classification (GTDB taxonomy): domain Bacteria; phylum Babelota; class Babeliae; order Babelales; family Vermiphilaceae; genus SOIL31. The sequence continues at coordinate 1,040,955 of JBDHVY010000001.1, forward strand.
GTTCGTATTGAGGCATTGAATGATCCATTAATCATCTCTGTATTCAAGCAATCCTGTTTTAAAGCATATGCAGAAAATACACATTATATTACCGTTGAATTATCCAAAGATTTTATTCTGTTTAAAGATTTGTTAGAAGGTAGCCAACGATTATGGCAACCGTTGTTACAAGAAATTTTTTCTCAGCAGGTAAAGCTGGATATGCAATTTACTGGAATGCAAAAAATTGAAATAACTAAAAAACAAAAGAGTGATGATGCGGTTATACCAGTACAATCATCGTCTGTAATACAACATAAACAAAAATCACCTGTTTCATCATCGCGGCCTCAAGAGCAATTTCGTGGTAGTAATCGTTATAATAATTATGCTAAACCAACTATTGCTGTAAATAAAAATGATCTGCATATTGATGTTTCCGATGAAAACAGATGGAAAAAAGCTTCATTTTTGATGCGACATTTTCCAGGTGTGGTTACCGAAATACGTGAAAATCAATGAAAAAAACAAAACTTCCTCAGGTTGTCATCGTTGGTCGTACTAACGTTGGCAAATCGACTTTATTTAATCGGTTATCTGAAAATATAAAAGCTATAGCACTTGATCAAGAAGGTGTAACGCGTGATTTTTTAAGCGATACTATTTCATGGCAAGGAAGAAGCTTTAATTTGGTTGATACAGGTGGTATCAGTTTACGCAGAACACAAGATCCTATTTTGGCTCAAGCTCGTGCGATTGCGTTATCATTAATAGAATCTGCTGACATTATTTTGTTTGTTGTTGATGGCAAAAATGGATTAGTTACGGAAGATCGTGAAATTGCAAATTTACTCCATAAGCATGGCAAAGCAGTGTTTTTGGTAATCAATAAAGTAGATGTTAAAGATGCCATTGAAAATGTTCATGAATTTGAAGGACTTGGTTTTTCAAAAAGCTGTTTTATTTCTGCAACACATGGCAAAAATATTATTGATTTATTGGAGCTGATTATTGCTCATTTACCTCTTCCTGTTCTTGTAGAAGTTGAAGATCCAGCATATAAAGTTATGTTATTGGGCAAACCTAATGTTGGTAAATCTTCACTTTTGAACTTGTTATTGCAAAAAGAACGTGCAATAGTTTCACCAGAAGCAGGCACAACACGAGAAGCTCTTGTTGAGCGAGTTAGTTTTTATCAAGAAGATATTCAGCTTGCAGATACTCCGGGTGTTCGCAGAATGCGATCGGTAACAGAGCCCCTTGAAGGCATGATGGTTCAATCAACCATGCAGGCTTTAAAGGGTTCAGATATTGTATTGTTGCTTATTGATGGCAGTGCTGATGCTGTTGTTGATCAAGAACTTAAGTTAGCATTTTATGCATTTGATAGTCAGTATAAAGCACTGATGATTTTATTTAACAAGTCAGACCTTATAGATGAAGGCACCAAAGTGCGCTTTGATCATTTACTTTCTGAATATGAGTTTTTCTTGAAAAAAATTGTGACTCTTTCTATTTCTTGTAAAACAGGAAAAAATGTTGGTAAAATTTTGCCTACGGTAAAAGAAATATGGGAGCGTCATTCTCGTCAGTTTAATCAAAATGAATTGACACAACTTTTCAAGGAAGCTTCAGTTCAGCGACCTCTTTATAATAATAAAAATTTATTGATATTTTATTCTGCACATCAGATTAGCACAGCTCCTATTACAATCGTTATGCATGTAAATATGCCTTTATGGTTTGGCGAATCACAACTTGCCTATTTCGAACGAGTTTTACGGCAAGAATATGATTTACGTGGTGTGCCAGTTAAATTTATTGTACGCTCAAGATAAAACTACCGAAATTGTGGGGTTATAAAAAAGGAGCGTTATCATGCACAAACGTATTGTGTTTCGTAATATGGAACATTCTGATGTTATGGAGAAGTATGCTAATGAGCAGCTTGAAAGAATAATCGAATTTCTCGAAAATGATCGTGGACCTGTGCATATTGATTTATATCTTGAGCCAAGTAAGGTTCATGAGCATCATCGTGTTGATTTACATGTCAAAAGCGCTGAATATAATTTAAATTCATCATACGAGCATGAAGGCATGGGGTTTTATGATGTGCTTGATCGTGTCATTGATGTTATGTATCGAGAACTTCATGAAGCAAAAAGAAGAAACAATGATGAAGAAAAGATGCGTGGTCGTCATGATGACGTGAAAAAACAACGATAGTTATAAATAATGAAATTGGTCTTGGGCATATTGCATTGTTTTGAATAATAAAAATATTGTGCTACAGATCAAAAGCATACCAATAAAAGTACACAGAGTACGAAGATATCCAGATTGGAACTTCGTACTTTTTTTTGTATAAAATAAGCCCGCAGAAAATGTACAAATGCATGCAATACTGACGGTAATTAATGGTATGGCTATAGTTTGTAAGAAAAGGAATGCATATGCAATGCTTGATACAATAACTAATGAGAATATGAATTCGAATATTTCATTTATTTTTGTATGTTTTTGTAATTGGCTTTTCAAAAAGTGAGACATAAGTATCAATAAACAGAATATAAGGACTATGATGATAAGATACTTTTTAGATTCTGTTTTGAGTGATTTTATGATGTTCTTTAATATGTATAGTAATGCAATAAAATAATCATCTATTGAAGAAAAAGACGAATTATTTTTTTTGAATGGAGGGCTCTGTTGATTATCTAACAATGGATCATCGGGATATTCATTTTTTTCTAAGAGTTGAGAAAATATGAACGTAAAAATGGTATGATTTATTTTTTTTTCAGAAGCTCGATAATAGCTGCAATATAAATGTATGGGTTCAGAATTACATGCTTTTGGAGTTGCAATGATGGTCATTGAGATAGAAAATGTTTCATTAAAGATTTGTTTTGTTTCTTTGAATTCAGGATCATATTGATTTATGCTCTGTTTGTCTGTTTTCCAGGTGGATAATGCTACCGTTGGTTCCTGTACTGAACAAGTGATAAAATCTCTATAAATAAAATCTTTTTCTGGAACAATAAATGTAATAATGATTTCTTTTGTGTCAGGACTTATGTCAATTGCATTAAATGTTATAAGCTTTGGATTTGTTTTTCCAAAGCTTATAAAAAAAGATGTAGACAACATTAAAAGAAATAATCTCATTTTACTGCTGCAAATGCATCAAGTATCTGTTGTGCATGATTCTTTGTATCAACTTTTTCAATAATGCCAACAATAATACCATTTTCATCAATTAAGAATGTATGACGTTTTGGTAAATAGAGTCGCCAAAAGCCGGTATTTACGCCGTATGCTTTCAGAACATCGTCTGTTGCAATAAGTAAAGGAAAATTAAGGCTCTTCTTGGTGATAAAGTTGCGTTTGCTTTCTACTGTTCCTGTACTTAATCCAAGAATGGTGATATCTGCTTCATGTAATAATTCAAAATTATCACGCAGGCTACACGCTTGCTCAGAACATCCGGGAGTATTGTCTTTTGGATAAAAATAGAGAGCAACTTTTTTTCCTCTAAAATCACTCAGTTTAACGAGTTGACCATTTTGATTGAAAAGTTCAAATTCAGGAGCTTGATCGCCAACTTTAAGATTTTTGGTACTACACGCACATTGCAATGTAGTAAAACTAATCAGTGTCATAAGTAACAATAATGTTTTCATATGTATTCCTTTTTATCTTTTACAAATAGTTTTGTGTATTTTTATTACTTTAATCATTATAAGTCATTTTTGTTTTTTACAAGAACCATAAATGCAAAATGTTTTTTATGTTGTTTGCGTTTCAATAATTTTCACGCTGCCTTTTGTGCTTTGAACCATTATTGTTGCGTCACCCGTTCCTAAAGTGCCATCGACTTCTTTTTTGAATTTGTTCCATGCTGTTTTATTGAGTTTTGTTGCATATGATTTGAGCCTGATTTCATGGTCAGATATGAATGTGCCATAAGTGGTATATCCACAGATTTGCGCATTTGTATCAGTTGGCAGCGCAAGCATTATATTTCCTGAGGTAGTTTTGAGGTTAATAGAACCCGTTGCAGGTAATTTTTTATAAGATATATTAATGCTTCCTTTGATTGAGCGAGCATCACAACTATGCGCGATATTGTCTCCTATTATATTACCATTTCGAGTATATGCTTCCACTGGTCCACCGGTATTAGCAAAATTAATAGAGCCTTTGTTTAATGACTGCGCAGATGCTCGTTGTTTTGTATTAATGATGGTGATATCATCATGTGCAACAACATCAATCATACCATGTACATCTTTTATAAAAACATTTCCTTTTCCCGTTATAGTTAATGTAATGTTGAGCGATGCAGGAACAATCAGCTCATAATCAACCAATCCGTTCTTTTTTTTATTATTGTTTTTTGTTGTTATTGCAAGATGGTTGCCATTGGTTATATCAGTAATAACATCAATATTGTTAGCAATAATTTCTGTTTTTGCCCGTTTTATTGTTCTTAAAAACAATGATTTTTTAGGCCCTGTCTTAACGGTAATTGATCCATTGCAATTATTCAATGATAAAGAATGAATTGATGCTACTGAAAATTCTCTTTGTTCGTTTTTTTCTATAGTATTGCTGCGTAAAAATGATTTTATCGTTTGGTGAAATGAATTTTTTGAGGAACAATTAATGACGTGAGTAGCCATAATTAAAAGGATGATGTAGGCATTCTTATTCATTGGTATCCTTTTTGTCGATTTCTTTTATCTTTTAATGTATGTAGCATACAAAAAATGTCGGGCTAATTCAAAGAACAGTAAAGTATAGAAAGAATAAAAATGAAATTATTTGATACACAAAGTGATGTAATTCAAGCCATTGTTGTTGCTATTTCAGGTCATCATGGGCGAGCATTGCTTGTTGGCGGTGCGGTGCGTGATATGGTAATGAACAAACCAATAAAAGATGTTGATATTGAAGTATATGGACTAACAGAAGAACAATTGGAAAATGTTTTAAAAGAATTTGGCCATGTGAGCTTAGTAGGCAAAGCATTTGGTGTTTTGCGTTTACAAAGTCTTGATGTTGATTGGTCACTACCTCGTGCAGATAGTTCAGGGCGTAAACCAACTGTTACTATTGATCCGCATATGTCTCTTGAAACTGCTGCGCGACGGAGAGATTTAACCATGAATGCAATGGCATTTGATCTTATTACTCAAGAGCTTTTTGATCCCTATGGTGGAAGAAATGATATCAAAAACAAAATATTGCGCACTCCTGATACGCATTTTTTTACACAAGATCCATTGCGGTTATTTCGTGTTATGCAGTTTGTTGGTCGATTTGAAATGGTGCCTGATGATGAATTGAACAATATATGCACAACAATGGATATTACGCAGATATCACGCGAACGAATTGAAGAAGAATTCAAAAAATTATTATTGCGATCACAACGACCATCGTTGGGTATTCGTTGGTTATATGCAATTGGGCGACTGCGGGAAATTTTGCCAGAATTGGCCAATACGGTTGGCATAGTGCAAGAGCCAAAGTGGCATCCTGAAGGAGATGTGTTTGAGCATAGCATGCAGGCGCTTGATGCAGCAGCAAAAATAATACAAAAATATGATAATGAATTTGACAAATTAGTTCTATTGTATGCAGCATTGTGTCATGATTTGGGCAAAGTAACAACAACAAAAGAAATTAATGGTGTTATTAAAAGCATTGGACATGAAAATGACAGTAAAAAATATGCACGTAACATGTTATTACGTATTACACGTAATGGAGATTTAATTGATGCAGTAACATCTTTAGTACTCCATCACATGACACCATTACAATTCACTAAAAACAATGCAAAAAAGCCTGCATACCAAAGATTGGCGAATAAATTATCACCGCACGTTAATATATCTATGCTTATTGATTTATGCACTGCAGATAAGTGTGGCAGAAATGGTCAAGGACATGAACCTTTAACTGATGATTTTCCTGATGTGGCATTATTTAAAGAAACGGCAGAACAAGCTGGCGTTTTGTACAGTAAAATTAAGCCATTATTACAAGGAGCTGATGTGCTCGATATAGTTTCTGCAGGTCCTGCTATGGGTAAAATACTGAAAGATGCGTATGAAATGCAAATTGAAAAAAGCATTTCAGATAAATTAGTCTTAAAGGAATATATTATAAAAAAACTGAAGAAATAGAGCATATGCGTATTGTATTTATAAGAATAAAATTTATAATAAATATAGGTAATTAATATTATAAAATTGTTTTCTATCTTTGATGGGGGTTTTATGACGACTATTTCAAAGCGCATTAATGTATTATTTTTAGCAATGGCTATTGCTTTTGTACCTGTATATGCTGATAATGCGGATATTTATTCAGAAGAAATTGCACAAGAATATGAAGATTTTCAAGAATTAAATGAAGTTGAAGACCAAAAGACAGATGTTTGGTATAAAAAACATTCACGATATATTATCGCTGCAGCAGTAACAACGATTGCTGTCTATGCATTGGCAGTACATAAAAATAAAATTACTGGTCCGATTGCATTGCTTACTGCATTATTCTGTGCTGAAAAAACGATCGATACGCCTAAAACACAAAATATTGCTCCTCAAGGCGGTAATTCTGTAACGTCTCCGACAAATAATATTATTGAAGAAAAGACAAGTGGTTTTATTAGCACATTGAACCATGATACAGTAAAAGCTAGTATAAATGCTGCTCTTAATGGTTATGAAGATCTTGAGTAAATATTGTAACTAGATTGTAATAGATATATTTAAACGAGGATTAAACATCCTCGTTTTTTTGATTCAATATAGTTTTTATTGACTATTTGAGATAATATGTTTTATCTTTATTATATAGCAAAATCTTTAAATGGAGTCCCTATGCGTAAAGCGTTCAGCATGGGGCTATAGAAGAGGTTTTTATGAATAAAAATTATTATCTGATGATAACATTAATGATGACTTTATTTACTGGCATGAGTTACGCTGCACAAGGCAATGCTATTACATATGGTGAAATTCTTAGAGCATATAACAATGAGGCTTTAGGAATCTTTGGTAATAAAAAAGATCAAGCTATAAAAGTTGTTGAGAATCATAAAGCAGAATTAATAAAAGAAAAAGATCAAATCGAATCTTCTTATATTCCTGGATTCTTAAAAATAATAGCGACTAGTTTAGTTGCTTCATCTACTTTCTTATTTGCTAGTGCTCTTTATGGTACCTATGGATTATATAACATTTTACATCAGCCTCGAGATACGTGGAAAAACAAGTTTTTTTATGCTCCAGCGCTAACGTATTTTGAGTTTATGAAACATCTATATAGTCCTGGTTCTGATAAAGGGACAATGTTTTCCTTGAATGTTTTTCAAGGTAAGTATACGCAGGCGTTTTTAGACAAGATGGTCCCTAAAGGCTTGGAAAATGTTATTGAATTAGGAGGAACTGCTCCATTGCGTGCAGGGGGATCATTACTTATAGCGGCAGTCTCTGGACTCTTATTTAAAAAAGTTTCTGCTTTCAGAAACCAAGTTGCACAACTGAGTCAAGACATTAAACGTGATGACGACATTATTAAAGCTTTGGGTAAAGCTTGATGCTAAGCATTCTGATTTTATTAAAGTTCTAGATACTATTCTCTATTTTATTCCTGCGCTCGCCCTGAACTTGTTGAAGGGTTTTCTTCGAGCGCTCGAGGAAAACCCTTCAACAAGTTCAGGGCGAGCGCACTAAGAAGAATAAATTAATTTTCTGATAAACTCTATAAAAAACAAACCAGCCTATCGATATATTCATATTTATGGTAAAATGCATAATATTAGTACATTTATGAGAAAGATCATATGAATAGTATCGATTCTATACAAAAAGCATTTACTTTTCACATACAAAATCAATTTAAATGTAATGATATTGATCAAGATCTTTATCGCTTACATATCAATGTTGATGAAGCAAAGCAGGCGTTTGGTAATTTATCAGCAAGTATTGCCCTTGTTTTAGCCAAGCAGCTAAAGCGTAATCCGCGTGAAGTAGCAACTGAAGTTGCCACATCATTTATTCATCCTCTTGTAGAAAAAATTGAAATTGCTGGGCCTGGTTTTATTAATATGTTTTTGACGCAAGAAGCATTTAGATTGCTTGCTCAAGAATTATTTAATAAAAAAGAAGCATTCTTTAAGCCAGGATTAGAAAAAAAATATAATGTTTCATTAGAATTTGTTAGCGCTAATCCAACAGGTCCTTTGCATTTTGGTCATGGCAGAGGAGGTATTATCGGTGACGTGCTTGCAAATGTGTTGCGGTTTGTTGGTCATACCGTTACCAAAGAATTTTATATTAATGATGCGGGTAATCAAATACAAAAACTTGGTGAATCATTTAAGGTTCGTTGTCTGCAAGTAGCAGGTGTTCACGCAACAATACCTGAAGATGGCTACCAAGGTGAATATTTGCTTGATCTTGCACAAGGTTGCTTTGCGCAATATGGACAAACTCTTTTTGAAAAACCAGACTCTTTTTTTGCAACCTATGCAAAAGATAATTTACTGGAACTGCTCAAAAATACACTCAAAGATTATGGTATTGAGTACGATGTGTGGTTTTCTGAAAAAACATTACATGAAAGCGATGCAATAGAAAAGGCGCTAGAAGTATTGCAAAAAAATAATTTGTTGTATGAGCAAGATGGCGCATGGTGGTTTAAGACAACCGTTTTTGGCGATGATAAAGATCGAGTAGTTAAAAAATCTACGGGTGAATATACATATATTGCCGCAGATGTTGCTTATCTTAAAAATAAAGCTGATCGTGGATTTAATAATTTTATTTATATATTGGGACACGATCATCATAGTTATGTCATGCGGTTGAATGCAGTAAAACAAGGTCTTGGTTATATTGAACAGCCTCTTGATGTTATTTTATATCAATTAGTGAAAATTTCAGAAGATGGTGCATTAGTGCGTATGTCAAAGCGTGCGGGAGCAATTATTAGCTTGCAGGATATTATCAACACTGTAGGAAAAGATGTTGCTCGCTTTTTTTATTTAAATCGTAAAGCTGATGCACAACTTGAATTTGATGTAGGGCTTGCTTTAAAGAAAACAGAAGAAAATCCTGTTTATTATGTCCAGTATGCGTATGTTCGTACGGGAAGTATTTTAGAAAAAGCTTTACAGGCGGAGCAATTGCAAAATATTTCGGCACATGATGCGCAGCATATAGGCCCTGAAGAGGCTTTTTTGATCAAAAAAGTTGTTTTCCTTGAGCAACTATTACATGATATTTCAGTTAATCATCAAACACATCTGCTTACCTATTATGTTGTTGAGCTTGCACAGCTTTTTCACCGATATTATAGTCATGTGCGTGTAATTGATGCCCAAAATTGGGAAAAAAGTCGTGGGCGTTTACTGATGATAGGTATTTTGCGTAATACAATTGCGCTTGTTTTAGACCTTCTTGGAGTAGGTCATCCCGAAAAAATGTAAAGAAAAGCTGTATTTTTGTGTCATTAAGTTCTTTACCGGGGGCCCTATTCGTAATATAATGGAATTACAAGGCTACATTATTCGTAGTGCAATTAAAAATAACAATATTTTTTACTTCTAACAGGAAAGCATATGTCAAAAATAAGCAAAGAATTATTGCAAGAATTAAGAGATCATACGGGTCTTGGTCTGATGGATTGTCGCAAAGCATTAGAAGAATCTGGTGGTGATTTTGACCAAGCATTAGAATCATTGCGCAAAAAAGGTGCAGCGGTTGCAGCAAAGCGTGCAGATAAAGAAACTGGTGAAGGGCTTATCAAGGCTTACATTCATCCGGGAGACCGTTTGGGTGTCTTGCTTGAGATTAACTGCGAAACAGATTTTGTTGCTAATACTGAAGCAGTACGACAATTTGCACAAGATTTATGCTTGCAAATTGCTGCAAATAAAGCAATGTATGTTTCTCCTGAACAAGTTGATCCTGCATTTTTAGCGCATGAGCGAGACATTTTTAAAGAACAAATGGCCAACTCAGGAAAACCTGAAAAAATTATTGAACAAGTTGTTGAAGGTAAAGTAAAGAAACTTTATAGTGATATTTGTTTGCTTGAACAACAATTTATCAAAAATGATCAACTGACGGTAAAAGAAGTTTTACAGCAATTGATTGCCAAAACAGGTGAAAGCATCCGTATCAGAAGATTTTGCCGATTTGAACTTGGTAAGTAAACAGTATTTCAGGAAGGACAGATATGGCAGAAATTATTTTAATAGAAAATGATATAAAAAGTTTCCAGAAGCCAATGGAAGCTGAGATGGAAAGCCCATTAAAGCATTTTGAGCGAGAATTGTTAAAAATACGTACTGGTAGAGCTCACACATCAATGATAGAAGATATACCGGTTAGTTGCTATGGACAAGATGCTGTTCCTTTAAAAGGACTGGGTGTTGTTGCAGCACCAGATCCACGTTTGCTGACTGTCCAGCCATGGGATACATCTGTTATTTTTGATGTTGAAAAAGCCATAGTTGCATCAGGCTTTGGTGTTTCTCCGGTTAATGATGGAAAAATTATTAGACTTCGTTTGCCAGAAATGAGTTCTGATCGACGTGAAGAATTGATTAAGCAACTGCACAAGAAATTGGAAGAATGTAGAGTCGCGATTAGAAATGTTCGCAAAGACTTCAAAAATCTTATTACTGATGCAAAGAAAGATAAGAAAGTTTCTGAAAATTTTCACAATAGATTAGCAGATGTTTTACAAGAAATTACCGATGCTTACATTGCCAAAGTTGAAGCAATGGCTAAGAAAAAAGAAGTAGAACTTGCTACTGTTTAAAAAATATTAAATTTAATGTAATTAAAAGCTAGAAAGATAAAAATTTTATCTTTCTAGCTTTTTTCATTTTCCTTTAAATAATATTGATTTGGATTGAGCAATACTTAAAGGAAAACAAATGCATATAATTATTATAGTGTTTTTATTCGGGGGTATTTTTATTGCACCCATTATTTATGGTAAAGGAGGAAAAAGCCCACAAGCAAAGCCTATTCCGGTTGGAGTACAAAAGCCGATAATGGGACAGCCTTTACCTTCCTCGCAACTTCCTTTTCGGTATACTCTGCCGATTAACATATCAAAAGAAAAAATAATCAGTCAGCTTAATGAACTATTGCAGCAATCAGAAGTTGATGATACATGGTATGCCTCTGTAGATGACTTGATTTTTGATTTAGCACTTTTGGATAGAAATCTATCCCGTGAATATCTCAAAAAAATTCATAATAAAATAGTTCAAATTGCTGTAGCAGCAATGCCTGTGCCTTCTGTGGAAAAAGAGGTACCAGTACCTCCTGTTGTGAGTGAGCCAGTGAAAAAAGAAAGTCCTCAGATGGCACCAGAAGGAATGAAAAAAGGTACACCTCCAGCACCGCCAGTGCCAATGAAGAAAGGTGGTACTCCACCACCTGCCCCGGGACCAATGCAAAAAGGGATACCGCCAGCACCACCAGCGCCAGGTCAAATGAAAAAAGGTGGAACACCACCACCACCCCCTGGACCGATGGCCCAAGGAAAGAAAAAATCTACTCCTTCTGCTACAGGGCCGGCGGCACCGGCCGCACCGAAAGGGCCTGAGCTGCTATCGATAGATCAAACATATGGTCTTAGACAACTGGAAAAGCGAACAACGGAAGAATTAAAAGAGCTATTTGATAAATTAATAGAAGCCTTGGCAAGTAAAGATGCTTTCTGGAATGCAGAAAAGAAAAAACCTCAAGCTATTTGGGAAAATAGAATAGATACTCTCAAAAAAGTTTTATTAGCAAGAGATCCAAAAGGTGGTTTTGCTGAACAAATAGCCAAACGCATTATTCAAGTAAGAAATGAAAAGGACCAAAAAGGATTTGAAAAACAAGCAGCTGCTGAGCAAGAAAAGAAAAAAGAAGAACCCAAAGAAGAATATACAGAAGAACAATTGCTTAAAGAAATAGAGCTTTTGAAAAACAATGCAAAGCCTGGTGATATTTCATGGTCAATTAATTTTCGAGGGGCTGTAATAAAGTTAGATACTTTTAATCATGAAAAAGCTCTTGAATATGAGGCCTACTTCATCAAAATGAATCCAGGACAAAAGCTATTTTTACCAAAAAAGAAAGAAGCTCTAGTTAAAAAAGAATTAACAGAGCAAGAGCAACTTGTTGCAAAGATCGATAAGATTATCGCTGACAAAGAAAATAATCTGCTCTGGAATATCAAGGTAAGAGAACCAATTCAAGAATTATATAACATGAATCAAGAATTAGGTCTTAAATACCAACAAAAAGTTATCGATATTGCTAAAAAAGATACAGGAAAAATTGATAAGCCCTTTTTACAACTGAAGAAATGATAATTTCTTTTATCTAGAGCTTTATTTTCTTCAATTTTCTGGTAAAGTAATAGGTAAGTTTTTGACATGGGTTGCTAGCTCAATTGGTAGAGCAACAGACTCTTAATCTGTGGGTTCTTGGTTCGAGTCCAAGGCATCCCACCATACTTTGCGTAAAGCTTCGTATGGCAGGCCTGTTCTTTGTAGCTTGTAGAGCGTATAGAGACAATTTGAGTGTAGTTAGCAAAAACTGAAATTAATATGCCTTTGAAATTTGTGCAAGAGTGGCGGAATTGGCAGACGCGCTGGACTTAGGATCCAGTGCCGAAAGGCGTGTGGGTTCAAGTCCCTCCTCTTGCACCAGACTTTTACCCCAACTCCATATATTTCGTTGGGGACCCGAACAAAAAAATAACAGCTTTGTTTTCTTTCTTTATCTTCAATTATTTCAACAAAACTTTCTTCCCTTGCAAAATTATTCTAACTATAGCAGTCTTCATAAAAAGGATTTTTTTATGAAAGGCCTCGTATGAAGCAAAAAGTTATGTTAGATACTGATGCTCTTTTTAGCGTTGAACACAATTATGAACAACCAACATTATGTCGCGCTACGATAACAGTTTCTCGGTCACTCGTAAAAACATTCTTTGAAGAAACAGCAGTTGCTTTAAAAGGTAATATCCAAGCTTATGGATTCCAACAAGGCGAAGTTCCGATTGAATATATATCAAAACAATATAAAACTAACATTACTGAACATTTAAAAGAGTTTTTTTTTAAGTTCGGAATTGTTAATTTTTTATTTCAAGAAATTAGAGCACAAAAATTACTGGTTGCAGGAGACCCTCGTCTGATTGATATTTTTTTGGAAAATGATAGTGATGCTCGATTTATTTTTGAATTAAGTATTTTCCCGATGATTGCTCTTAACGAATGGAAGTATTTTCCTTTTAAATCACCTAATCGAAAAAATTACAAAGATCTTGATCGTCAAGTTGAAGCATTTATTCAAGAAGAGCAAAAAAATTTAGAAAAACATACGGATAATACTATTGCTATTGGCGATTGGGTACATTTTGATGTTTCGGTAGTCAATAAAGAACATATTGCTTTAGATGAACGTTGTGTGCAGAAATTTTGGTTAAAATTGGGCAATGAAGAAGTAGAAAGCAATTTGCGCGCTTTATTTGTTGGCAGAAAAAAGGGCGATCAGTTTATTGTTAACAATAGAGGATTACAAGATTATTTTAGCGACCAATTGCGTGCTTCTTATAATTTTAAAGTTAATATAACTGATGTTGTGCCTCATGCTTATTTTTGTTTTGACCAATTTAAAGACCATTTTAGAATAAAAACAAATAAAGATATGCACAAAAAATTAATTGAGGTCTTTTCGTATCGTAATGATGTTTCGCAACGTCTTGCCATGGTAGAAGAGGCATTTAAATTGCTTCTTTCGCGGCATCGGTTTTTTGCACCCAGTTATCTTGTATTGCGCCAGCAAAAAATAATTTTAAGTGCAATTCAAAGTAATCCAGATTATAATGTATACCGAAAACAAAAAAATTTTAATTTTTGGATTCAGCAATTGGCTGAAAAACAAGTAAAAGAAACATTGCTTATAGATCAGCTGATTTATCGTGAAAATATAGTGGTTACTAATGAAGATATAGTTAATTATTTAAATTTGGATAAACGACCGCGTATGAGAGAGTTTATCTATTTTAATTTGCCAGATTTTAAACAATATGGGCAAGAAGTACCGTTATCAATGCATGAATTGAGTAGGATTTGTGCTCGGGAAAAAGCAATTAATTATGTTATTCATTATTTAACAAAAAAGTAAAAAGTCTTTTATTAAGGGGTTCCCCATGTAAAGGATAACCGTAACATGGGATATACATCATGGAAAACAAAATTCATAAACTTATTATAATTGGTTCAGGACCAGCAGGTTTAACTGCAGCTATCTATGCAGCTCGTGCTAATCTTGAGCCAATTATTATTGACGGTAATGAGCCAGGTGGACAGTTGATGAAAACATCATATGTTGAAAATTGGCCAGGTGAAAAGAGTATTCTTGGGCCAAAACTTATGATGAACATGCGTGATCACGCAAAACATTTTGGTACACAATTTGTTTCTGGCAAGGTTACCAAAGTCGACTTTTCTAATTCTTATGCAAAAAAAATTATTGTTGATGATAAACTTGAGCTGCAAGCACATGCAGTGATCATAGCAACTGGAGCAACACCAAAGCGATTGAATGTTCCTGGTGAAGATATTTACTGGGGTAAAGGTGTTATAACCTGTGCAGTATGTGATGGTGCGTTTTATCCAAATAAAAAAGTGATTGTTGTTGGTGGTGGTGATACTGCCATGGAAGATGCATCATTTTTGAAAAAATTTACGCGCGATATAACGATAGTTCATATTCTTGATCAGTTTACTGCTTCACATGCAATGCAACAACGAGTTATTAATGATCCTGATATTAAGATTTATTATAGTAGTACCGTTACAGCATTTCATGGCAATGATGCCCATGTTACCTCAGTTACCATTACCAATCAAGTAACAGGTGAGAAAAAGCAACTTGATGCAGATGGGGTATTTATAGCGGTTGGATTAAATCCAAACTCTGATCCGTTTAAAGATCATCTTGCCTGCAATAAGGGTGGTTGGTTGGAAACAACGATCGGGGAAGTTGGTACGGCGATCCCGGGAGTATTTGTTTCCGGTGACGTGCATGACTATCGATATCGTCAAGCAATCACTTCTGCCGGAGCAGGCTGTATGGCAGCTCTTGATGCAGAACGATATTTATCAGAACATTTTTAAATGAGCATTTTGTTTTAGAAAGGGATAAAGACGATGATTTCAAAGTATTTTGTGTTGGTTTGTGCATTGGTTCAGGGATTAGTGGTAACTGCTTCAGAAGGTTCTAATCTACGCAGCTCTGGTAATAAATTGAATAAATCTAATGATGGGATAGAGCAAAGAGCAAGTTCTAAAGAAATGCGTAAAATAGCAGCAAAAGTTGCGACGTATCCTTTATGTTATGGTTTTCCTGGAGGTTCAGGAGCTAGCTATTATCATCAAAATAGTAATCCCCTAGATGATATGAAGCCATATCTGCCATATCACCTTGATTTTCCATCAGGACAATAATATTTCAAATAGAAACCATTGCCCAGGTAAGTATCTAAGGTGAATAGAGAAGAATTTGAAATTATCTCTTTTTTGTTTTAAAATATGAAATATATGAAATTACTACGGAGAAGCTTATGTCATTGACCGTTTCCAAAAAAAGTAACATTAAACGTCGTAGAAAACATGGTTTTCTTAAAAGAATGAGCACAAAAGACGGTAGAAAAATTATCAATCGTCGTCGCTCATCTGGTCGCAAACGTTTAGCGCCAAGCAAATACTAAAAATATTGATTGAGCTGAATTTGTATGGGGTCTTCATATATCCGGATATTCCGGTTTTTGGGGTCCCCATACGCAATAAAATGGAGTATGGGATGTCAAGCATAGCCAAAAAGATCTCAAAATTTACAAAACGTGAAATTGACCATCTTTTTCAACATGCTCGGCGTATTTTTAGAGATCAAAATTGTACCATTTTGTGCGCGCCTCGGCAGGGAGATTTTGCAAGAATTTTAATTATCGCTTCGCGCAAAGTTGGTAATGCTCCGCAACGAAATCTTCTTCGTCGACGTATCAAATCAATTTTTTATGAAGAAAAATTGTTTGAGCATATGTTTGATTATGCTATCATAGCTCAAAAAAAATTAACTGACCTATCGTTTGATGAATTAAAAAAGATCATGCTTGCTGCACACCAAAAAAGCATGCAATTACAATGAAAACGCCTCTTGTTAATAAAATAATTATTTTTTTGATACATGGCATAAGGCCATTATTTGGTATAGCCCATTGTAAATATGCCGTTAGCTGTACAAAGTTTGCAACATGGCAGCTGCAAGAAAAAAAATTATTTATCGCCTTATGGGAAATAAGTAAACGTGTTATATCTTGTAACCCATGGCTATAGCAAAAATAACTCTATTGCTTTGAAAATATTACTTAAAACCTCTTAAAACGGGGTCCCCAGCCAAAAAAAATGGAGGCAGAGGGATACGTAATGGAGAATTGTATGTTGCTTTCTTTAGTTTCCTT
Organism: Candidatus Babelota bacterium; assembly: GCA_039809905.1. GTDB lineage: Bacteria > Babelota > Babeliae > Babelales > Vermiphilaceae > SOIL31. Next base: position 1,057,506 of record JBDHVY010000001.1, read on the forward strand.
CATACAGCAAACGCCTGATCTTATATTTTGGGCAGCTGCTTTTTTTGGAACAATTCTTTTTTGCTTGCGGTTGTGCGCAACAATTATTGGTGGCTTTGGTCAGGAGTGGGCTGATAATGATGATGGAATGTTTGAAGATGGAGATGAATACCATCATACCAATTCATTGAAGATTTTTACTCTTCATTCTATTTCAGGTTTTTTTATGATGTTTGGATGGGTTGGCCTTGCATGTATTAAATCATTGCAGTGCAATTATCTTAACTCATTGATTTTTTCTCTTATTGCAGGTTTTACAACAATGATTTTGACGGCATTTATTTTTAAGTGGTCTCAATTATTAGAGAGTACAGGTTCACGATTTATCATAGAAGAAACAATTGGTTTAATGGGCACTGTGTATCAGCGTATTCCAGCTCATGGGCAAGGTAAAATTTTACTTGTTGTTAATGGTGTAACGCGAGAGCTTCTTGCGCGATCTGATGACAGTCATAGTATAGAATCATTTTGCACAATTCAAGTGACGGGCGTACTTGATCAAGAAACAGTTTTAGTTAAGAAAATTATTCTACAGAAGGAATGAACATGGTTGATTTTGTTATTATTGCTTCAGCGGCATTTGCATTATTCGTTTTTTTCACCTTATCTTTTTTGGCAAGTTGCTATAAGCGCTGCCCTTCGAACAAAATTTTAGCAGTATATGGAAAAATTTCTGGGGAACAATCAGTTAAATGTTATCACGGTGGTGGTGCTTTTATTTGGCCACTTATTCAGGATTATGCATTTCTTGATCTAACCCCCATGACATTACATATTCCTCTTAAATCTGCATTGTCTCAACAGAATATTCGTATCAATGTTCCAAGTACTTTCACCGTTGCTATTGATACTACCCAAGAAGCAATGAATAATGCTGCCGTACGATTGTTGGCATTAACGCGTAAAGATATTGAAATGATGGCCATAGAGATTATTATTGGTCAATTACGCTTGACTGTGGCATCTCTTATGATTGAAGAAATTAACCAAGATAGAGAGCGATTTTTACTTGAAATTAGAAAGCATATTGAATCAGAACTGAAGAAAATTGGACTTATGCTTTTGAACGTTAACATTACTGATATTACTGATGAATCAGGATATATCGAAAGTATTGGTAAAAAATCGGTTGCTACTGCTCTTAATCAAGCGAAAATAGATGTTGCTAATCAAGAAAAAACCGGTGACATTGGTAGAACTGAAGCAGAAAAAGAGCGCAGAATTCAAGTGGCTACCTATAATGCTGATGCCGTCCAAGGCGAGAACGAAGCGAGGGCAAAAATTGCTGCCGTTAATGCGCAACTTTTAGAGCAAGAAGCCGAAGCTGCTCAGCGCGGACAAATTGCACAACAAAATGCGTATGCTGAAATTAATAAAGCAAAAAGCCTTGCAGAATTACAACGCCTTCAGGCTGAAGAAATTGTACCACAAGAAATTGAACGCAAAAAAATCGAGATTGCTGCAGCAGCTGATGCTGCACGGCAACGCATTGAAGCAGAAGGTAAAGCGGCTGCTATTTTGCAAATTAAACAAGCAGAAGCTGAGGGTATGCGTAAAGTTCTCACGGCAAAAGCAGAAGGTTATAAATTATTGGTTGAAGCATGTGCTAATAATAGCCAAGATGCGGCAACAATGTTGATGATTGAAAAGCTTGAAGAAATTGCAAAGCTCCAAGCAGAAGCGATTAAAAATCTTAAAATTGATAAAATCACTGTGTGGGATAGCGGTTCATCTGAAAAAGGTGGTAGTTCCACATCCAATTTCGTGAGCAACATGATAAAATCATTGCCGCCGTTACATGAAATTGCTGCAATGTCTGGTGTTAATCTACCATCCTATTTAGGTGATTTGCAGAAAAAGGAAGAGGGTGGTGAAATGAATGATCAAGAAAATGAAGATTACCAATAAAATGAGCCTATTTAGGGATAAGATTATGATGAAAAAACAGATGATTTTTGTAATGTTTGTGAGCGTTTGGGTGATAAATGGTCTAAGTGCTAGTGAATCACAAGAGGATAACAATTCTAAAGATAAAAATGAAAAAGCATTCATCATCAATGTAAATGGTTGGGATTCTGTAGTTAAAGGATATGACAGAGAAAATATTCCACATACCAATAAAATTAATGGCAGCCATTTTAGATCATGGTTATATTATGGAGATCAGATGAGAACCGATAATATATCTGTAGTCAACCAACTAGAAGATGGTACCTTCACGCAAGAAAGATTACTGGATAGTTTTAGCAGACGTGAATTAGAGAAGTGTTATCATGAAGTTGCACCATTTAGGACGTTTGAAGAAACAAACCGTACTTCTTATGCTATCTATAAGGGGAATACAGAACGTTCTGCATATGATCCCGAGCATCTATCGTTTGTAGAGCAAATTCAATCAGATAAATGTGTTTTGTGTATATTTGGTAATGATAAACAAGTTATTGTTGTTAATGCCAAAGGTTTACCCGAGCAAGTGTGTAAAGCATTGGAAATTAAAAGGACTGCAGATATTCAGCAAAAATTTGAGAAAAATATCTCTAGGTCGTGGCGTCAAGCTGAAAAAGCAAAAAAATAATAATAAGATGTTTTTAAAGGAACAATTATGATGAAAAAGCAGATGTTTTTTACAATTTTGATGATGGGTTGTTCAATAAATAATGCGTTTGCTGAGCAGACTAAAAATAATGTAAGCTGCATGATCAGTGAAGTAGAAAAGATAGGGTTAATGCTAGAGGTACAACATTTGAAACTAGAAAATGAGCTTCTAAAAATGCAGATTCAAATTATGGCTTTAAAGCAAGGAGGAACTATTGTTTCTATGCCTTCTCAAAAAAATAATAAAATAATAATTAATGATTATCCTGCTGATAGCAAGATTATTAACTATTCCGTTATGTCAAAAAAAAATTTAGATGAGCAAAAAACAGAGGAAGAAGCGAAGGCTAAAGCTGAGGAAATTCAAAAAAAAGCAAATGAAAATGCTCGTATGACTGCACGAGCTTATGCTGCAAGCAGGGCTTAAGTTGCTAGAAATTTGAAAGATCAATACTCCTAGGTTCTGTTGAGTTTTTGAAAACAACGCATCTTGTGGACAAAAAACCTCTTAATCCGCTCGCCCTGAGTGTTTTTGTCCTTAAAAATGTATCGAAGGGTAGTTTTTGGAAATAATTAATGCTTAAATGAGGTACCCTTCGATACATTTTATTTCGCCTGCAGCTACATAAAACACTCAGGGCGAGCGGAGTTTGACAATTAATCTTTTCATTATCAGTTTATTTTTATTCAAGGTTTTACTCGAAAAATCGAATTACCTATGGCTTTCTCTATAACAGTTCTCCTGCCAATTTACTCAATTCGCTACGCTCACTGACTTGCAGATATACTGAGCCAAATATTGGCTGACCTTTAAATCGTTCACTGGCTGTAACCAGACCATTACTACTAAAATCTAAGTACGGTGAATCAATTTGATATGGATCACCAGTCAAAATAATTTTACTTCCTTCTCCAACACGTGTTACTAATGTTTTAATTTCATGTGGCGTTAAATTCTGTGCTTCATCAATTAAAATTAATTGGTATGGTATGGTACGCCCACGCATATAGGTGATCGCTTCCATTGAAATTTTTCCTTGATGCAATAAGTCTTCGAAGGTAATACCATGGTGCTTTTTATGTTTATGAGGTCCTTTTTTATGTTTATTTTTACGACCTTCATCTGGCTCTTCTTGGTTATTCATCGTATTGGATTTATTGATAGTATGCATAATATATTGCATGTTATCGTAAATGGGCATCATCCAACTATGTAATTTTTCTTCTACGGTACCCGGTAAAAAACCAATATCGCGACCGAGTGGAACTACAGGACGAGAAATAATCATACGGTCATAGTTTTTATTAACAAACAATTGATGTAATCCTGCAAGAAGTGCCAAAAAGGTTTTACCCGTTCCTGCCGGGCCGAATAAACAAACAAATTGAATGCTTGTATCAAGCAGTAATTCTAGAGCCATCAATTGCTGTGGATTGCGTGGCTGTATTGGCCAATTAAAAGATGGATTATTTATGGGTCTAAATTTTTCATTGCCAAGGTATCTAAAAACGCGATGGTTATGAGGATTATGATTGCTTTCTACTAAAACAAACTCATTTTGCATAATGACTTTATCTTTGGCCAATTGTGTTAATTGTGTAGGAAATTCACGTTTTAATTCAACGGCAGGTACAGAGATTTTTACCCATCCTTGATAAAATTCTTCTTCACTGACATGTTCTTTTGTGTAATCTTCTGTTGTTATTCCTAATGCATCAGCCTTAACGCGCGCATTCAAATCTTTTGATATAAATGTTACATCATATCCTTCTTGTTGCATGCTTAAAGCTGTCAGTAAGATTTCATTGTCTCCTGCGCTCATAACAATTGGAGTTTTTTTCAAGATGGTATCATCATAAAAAAGAATTTGAATGACGCCACCATCTTCAAGAGGAACTCCATCACGCAGAGATCCTTGTTGTCGTAACTGATCGAGATTTCGGATTACTTCTCGGGAGTTACGCCCACGTTCAGTTCCTTCGCCTTTGAACTGATCAAGCTCTTCCAAGACAACTGCTGATATGCCAACATGAGCACCGGTGAAACTGAATAAAGATTTTGGGTCATGTATTAAAACATTGGTGTCGAGGATAAAGATTTTTTTGTGAGTAGGCATCTATCGTTCCTAGGTTTAAGTGTTTTAAACTCAGTATTTTAAGCCCCCATATATTTGCAGCGTAACATAGTGATATATCTGAAGCAATGGACGATGAGAATGCGATACTAATTGTCTAGAGGTATTGTTTTTTTTCCAAAGATTTTTATACTAGTGAATAGGATATTTGTAGTTTTAATAAGTCTGCAGGATCATATAATGTATCCGTTACTTACTTTTTTTACTCTGTGCGCAACCTTTCCATTTATTTGTTTACCATGCACTATCTGCGGGTAAGCACTATTTTTGCTTATCCGCTTTTCATATTTTTTAATGTATTACGTCGAGACTGCTTTTTTCAAAGTAGTTATAATTATGTATCAAATAAAAAAATGTTTCTGATTAAGGATCATTCATGAATGAAAAAAATTTATCGGTTTTACGCCATTCCGCAGCCCATTTGCTTGCGCATGCAATTATTGAATTGTTTCCAGAAACAATTTTAACGATTGGACCAGCAACAAAAGAAGGTTTTTTTTATGATTTTTTACCGAAAAAAAATTTTAAAGATGAAGATATTGTTCGCATAGAAGAAAGAATGCATCAACTTTCTCGTCAAAATATTCCGCTAACTCATCGCCAAATTTCTAAAGATGAAGCACGCGAAATATATAAAAATAATCCATTTAAATTAGAATTGATCAATGATATTCCCGGTGATACCGTTGGTCTTGCTGAACAGGGTGAATTTTATGATCTCTGCCGTGGTGGTCACGTTGCATCGACGAGAGATATAAAGTATTTTAAATTACTTCACATTTCAGGTTCCTATTGGCGTGCAGATAAAGAAAAAGCTCAGTTGCAACGTATTACTGGTACAGCATTTTTTACACAAGAAGATTTAGATGCGTTTATTAAGCAGCGTGAAGATGCAATTCAGTTTGATCATCGCAGATTAGGAAAAGAACTGGATTTATTTTCATTTCATGATGAAGGAGTTGGTTTTCCATTCTTTCATCCACGTGGAATGATTATACTGAATGCATTGATTGCTCATTTGCGCAAGTTACTGCAAAAAGCAAAATATCAAGAAATTTCAACGCCAACAATGTTGAGTGATGAACTATGGCGACGATCTGGCCATTATCAACATTACAAAGATAATATGTATTTTTCTATTATCGATGAACGTTCCTATGCACTTAAGCCTATGAACTGTCCGGGTGCTATTTTAGTCTATAAAAATAGCCCTCATTCATACCGTGAATTACCATTGCGTTATGCTGAGCTTGGACATGTACATCGCCATGAACTTTCTGGTGTGTTGAGTGGTCTTTTTAGAGTGCGCGCATTTACGCAAGATGACGCACATATTTTTTGTACAAAAGATCAAATAGAACAAGAAGTAACTGATTTTATCACACTTGTTGATGAAGTTATAAAACCGTTTGGATTTAGTAATATCACTATTGGTGTTTCTACTCGTCCGGAAAAAGCAATGGGAAGTGATGAATTGTGGAATGTTGCAATAAAAGCACTAGAAAATGCTCTCACAAAAGCGGGCAAATCATATACTATTTATGAAGGCGAAGGCGCATTTTATGGTCCCAAAATAGAATTTGGTATTGAAGATTCCATGAAGCGTGTTTGGCAATGTGGAACAATGCAAATAGATTTCTTCCAGCCAGAAAATTTTGATTTAAGCTATATTTCATCTGAAGGAACAAAAGAACGTCCGGTAATGTTGCATCGTGCAATTTATGGATCATTTGAGCGTTTCTTTGGTATTATTTTGGAACATTTTAAAGGAAGATTGCCATTTTGGTTATCGCCTGTGCAAGTTAAAATTTTGACAATCACTGATGATCAAAAAGCATATGCACAGGAAATTGCTGATGCATTATTATCTGCTAATATTCGAGTAGAAGTTGATACATCTTCTGATCAAATTTCTGGTCAAATTAAACGCGCGCAACTTGAACGTGTGCCATGGATGTTTGTGCTCGGAAAAAAAGAAGTTGAAAATAAGACAATTACCTTGCGAGATTTAGATGGCAAGCAAGAGTTTAGCTTAAAGCTCGATGATCTTCTTGTAAGAGCTCGGAGTGAAAACCTATAACAAAAAAATGTGCCCAATGCATAATATAAAAATAAAAATTTTATCTTTATATTAAGTTATTTGTCAAAAAAAGATCCTATTTGTATACTGATATTTCAGCATATATTCATTATACAAGAGGGATCTTTTTTTATGTATCACAAAAACTATATCTTATTTTTTTTCACCGTAATTTTAATGCATAATTCAGCAAGTGCCATGAAGCGTTCTTTTGAAGGTAACCAATCAAGAGAATTAAAAAGAATGAAAGCGGATTTGCAAGAAAAGAAAAAAGCTGATGATATACCACAAAGACATACATTTGCAAACAATGAATCACTTGCACACTGGAAACCTACATTCTTTTGTGATAAAGATATCGATAATTGTAGTTATACTACAATATTCCGCCGTAAAATTGAAGAACATCATAGATTACATAACGATCAGAACGCAGTTACTTGCAGTCAAGCATGTGATTTTTTAGGCGCTAATGAGCGTGTAATAATAAATCATCAAACAAAATGGCACAAGTCTACTGATTCTGATAATCAAGAACAGGTTGAACTAACTGTTAAAAAGTTGAAATGTGGATATTGTGGCATGCAAGGAAATGATCTTGATGGTCATATGAGAAAATATCATGGGAAGAAGTTTGGCAGAATGCGGTATAACCAAAATTTTTCTAGCAAAAAAATTTCTAACGATGTCGAGTGACTCCAATTTGAGGACAAAGCGGAAGCAAAGGACATATCGAACATTTGGGAGAAATGGGGACGCAAATATTTTGTCCCCACATTACCATCAAAGAATTAAATTCCGACCAATACTTTTTAGGCAGCAGCTCTTTGAGCTGCTGTTCTGTTTCTAAAACATTTTTTGTTGATATAAGTCCTAAACGATTGGAAACACGATGAACATGTGTATCAACGCAGATGGCAGGAATTTCAAATCCCACGCTCAGTACTAAGGCAGTTGTTTTAGGCCCAACTCCCGGCAAATTCATAAGTTCTTCTGATGTGTTTGGTACCAGGCCATGATGCTTTTCAATTAAACTTCTGCAGATTGCTAAAATCTGTTTTGTTTTTTGCCGGTAAAAGCCCGTAGGGTAGATAAGTGTTTCAATGGTTTTGATAGGAAGAGAAAGCAAAGTTTTAGGCGTTTTTGCATACGCAAACAAACGCCGTGATGCCGCCAAGGATGTGGCATCTTTTGTTCGTAAGCTTAAAATGCAACTGATAAGAACAAGAAATGGATCGCGACCAAATTCTTTTATGATGCTTGTTGCTGCAGGCTCAACAAAGTCTTTAGTTGCGATTTGCAATATTTTTATGATTGTTAATGCGCGTTCTTCTTGACTATGTGACGCTTGTGCCACATTACTACCCTCACTTTATTATCAGCACTTGGTATAGCATGAAATTTATGCTAGGATGGGAATATAGTTAAAATGGAGGCCCATCTGCAAGTAGAGCAAAAACAAGTAAGCCAATAACTGAAGAGTACTGTTTGCAAGAAGATATAATAAAGTCTATATCATAACGATTCATGGAATCTCCAAATAGTTTAAACTATGATACTTTGATAACAGTAGAAGTATAATAAAGAGCTTTATAAACTGCAATAGAATTATGTTTTTTTTAGAGTTTTTAGAACAGTCATTTAACAATTTTTCGTTTATATTCATTGCCACGAGTTTTTCTTTTTTATTAAAAAGTTACTTGTTGATTGTCTTAATTAGACATATGACACGTTCATCTGTTATTGGGAAACATATCTATTTTTTGTTTGCGATTATTATCGGCAATATGTTTTCTGATTTTGCCTGGATAATGAAACTTACAAAAATATTATTTTTACCTCAACTTGATTATCAGTTGGTTTTGTTTTTTGTTCGTATTGCTTGGGTTTTTTTCATTATACAATACCAGGCATTAGCATTATTTATTGAAAATTTGGTAATTCGCAAATATAGTCTTTCCCTTCGTCAACAATTATTTTTACTTACTAGCATTATATTGTGTGTAGCTTTTATAATTATTGCCATATTTAACTTTAATTGTTCTGATCAAAGCCAACGCTTTTATTTTGAACCCTCTCTTCAAAATATTTCAATATTTTATGCGCTTTTTCCGTTAATATTGCCAAGTGTATACATTGTATTAAAAGAGATTAGATTTGGATCTTTGCCATTTATTTTAAAGAGACAGTTATCAATTTTAATGCAGAGTTTGATAATTCCATTATTGATAGCTGATTTTATACAAATGTGTCCTTTTAAGATCCGGTCTTTGGAAATGTTGGCACACAATTACGCAGCTGTTGGCTTCACTACTATTTTATTGACCCTCGCTATTTATTTCTGCGCAAAAAAGATTTTTGGGCTACGTTTTTTGAACCTCAAAGATCATGTGCAGCAGCCGATGAATATCAATTTTGTTGATGATTTTAAAGGTGTGCTGGAGCGATTGAGCCGTGTTACTAATTTCCGTGAACTTGGCCATATTACCCAAAATTTTTTTAAAGAAACATTTGAGATTCCCTTCAACAAAACTCATCTCTATTTACGTCAAAAAGATTATGCAGAAAGTAAGATTCAAGATTGCATAATGGAAGATAGAACAGCTTCCTTGGTTGAAACTTTTTTGCTGACACATCCTACTGTTATCGAATCAGTAGTCAAAGAAGGTAAAATTTTAATTTATGATGAGATTGATTTTACCCATTTTTATCATGCATGCGAGCAAAGTGAAATTGTTTTAAAATTTTTGAATATTATCAACGCCGATATATTTTTACCTATTTATGAAAAAGATAGATTAATAGCCTATATCATTGTTGAGAGACATGCGCGAACGGAAAAATTTTATAGTAATGTGGAAAGTGATGAATTAATAGTATTTGGTAGCTATTTGGGCAATATTATTAACTTATTACAAAATAAAAGTTTAGATATTCTCATTGAACAAGAACAAAAATTACGTGGTGAATTGTATCAAAAACATCAAGAAATTGAACAATATAAAGAAAGTATACGATCATTTTTACGCAAAGGTAAAACAAAGCATATTGGTATACTTTTTTATAAAAATAGGCAATTTGTGTATGTCAATCAGGCTGCAAAAGAATTAATCGATATTAATATTAATCAGCAACACAGACATCCTCTTGCGCAATCATTGAGGCAATTATCACAACAAGTTGAATCATTTAAGAGCCCAAAAACAATATTTTTTAAAAATGCAGCTGACGGAACATTGGTTATTTCCGCTGTTCCTCACTTAGAGAAAAACACTGTTATTATTACGGTGTCATATCCCTCTGTTTCTGATACTATCAAACATCATCTTGATTTATTAAAAGATCCCAGCGAATGGGATTATCTTCTTTATTTGCAAACAACCCAATCAGGCAAGCTTATTAACCAATTAATTCCGGGATCAGGAGCTGTATTTCTTAATTTTAAGATACAATTATTGAAAATTGCGTTAAGTAAAAAAGCGATTTTATTAGATATGTCTGAGCAAGATGTTGAACCGATAGCAGAAATTTTACATCATATTAGTATGCGTGATGATTTACATATCATGACTCTTCAGGGTCAATCACATAATAATGAGATAGCAATAGCATTGTTCGGGGTAAATCCCATTTTTGGTGTGCAAATACAACATACTCAAGCTTTACTTGAAAAATTAGATAATGTAGGAACCTTGTTCATCAAAAATATTCATTTTCTTGATATAGAAACGCAAGATTATTTGGCTACATTTATCAAAACTGGTTTTTATAGCCAGTTTAAAGGCGATCAAAAGATTGCAAGTAATGTGCGCATTATTTGTTCAAGTAATAAAAATTTAGGCTTGTTGGCACAAGAAGGTAAATTTAGTAAGGCGCTCTTTCAAGAGTTAAAATCTACTCATATTTCTATGCCTTCATTGCTAACATTGCCAGAAGATGAACTACACGAATTGACTGAAGGATTTACTGAGCAAGTGCTTATGTCCGATGCATTACATCAGGTACTTGCATTAAATGATAGAGAAAAAAATCTATTCAGCAGTGATCGACCAGTGAGTTTACAGGAGTTGAAAACGCGAGTTCAACAAGTTCTTGTCAAAAAATCTAAAAAAAATCAAATCTATCAAGAGGTTTCCTTTGATCCTGCTTATGATATAACTGATCCTGATTTAGTGGAAGCTGTTCGACTTGGTAAAAAAGCATTACAAGAACCTCGAATTATGGTTCTTTTGTGGAATAAATTTAAAAACCAAAATAAAATCGCATCTTTTTTGGGCGTTAATCGATCTTCTGTGAATCGTCGCTGTAAAGAATATAATTTACTTTAACTCCAATCTTCATTACATTGCGATTGGGGGCTCCGATAAGTAATAATGGAGCTCTAGCCTCATATTATACTTCGTTGCATATGGGACGAAACGGAATTGGGGATTAAAGCTGGGGAGCTACAAAGCTCGATAATATTATTTTTATGGAGATTGGTGTGAAAATAGAAGAATTTGAACAGTACATGCAAGCATTTCTATTACATTTAAAGGCAGAACGAAATCTTTCGGAACACACAGTTCGCGCATATTTTTTAGATCTACAACAGTTTACAACTTTTTGGTCAGGTTTGGCTGATAATGATAAAAAAAATCTTGGATTGCGACAAATTATTGAACGATATTTAGTTGCGCTTTTTTACAAAAAAATAAGTAAAAGTTCTATAGCCAGAAAATTTTCTTGTTTCACTTCATTTGAGAGATTCTTAGAGCATCGTGGTATTGAATTGAATTTGAATCTTAAGCGTCCACGCATTGATAAAAAATTGCCTATTTATTTTAGTGTAGATGAATTGTTTCACTTGCTTGATGCGCTACAAAATGAAGTTTTACCCACGCGTTCGCCAATACGTGATAAAACAATTTTTGAATTGTTATATGCTACAGGTGTTCGTTGTTCTGAGCTTGTTAATATTACTATTGAAGATATTGATATGCAGGCTAAAACAATTCGCATTTTTGGAAAAGGTAAAAAAGAACGTATAGTACTTTTTGGTGATAAAGCAAAAGAAAAAATTCTACAATATTATGCGATGGAACGGCCAGAAATACAGAGCTTCAAAGAAACATTGTTTCTCAATTATCGATATGAAAAATTAACACAACGATCTGTGCAAAGAATTGTAAAAATGTTCCGATCGTTTTTGCCTATTGAGCGTCCCTTAACACCACATAAATTACGTCATTCATTTGCAACACACTTACTTAATCAGGGAGCTGACTTACGTGCGGTGCAGGAATTATTGGGGCATAAAACACTTGCTACAACGGAAAAATATACGCATGTTTCTCTGGAAAATCTTGCAAAATTATGTGAAGGTGTCCATCCGATTAATACTATGATTAATAAGAAGCAATAGTATGCATGTATCACATTCAATAATTAACCAAAAACTTACCTATATCACGCTTGGTATGATTGGAATATGGATTATTATTGTTGTGCGTCTTATTTATTTACAAGTGTATTGCGGCGATTATTTTGCATCGCGTAGTCAAAAAAACTTTATTAGATATACCTCCACTCATTCTGCACGTGGAAATATTAAAGACATTCATGGTAATCTTTTAGCAACTAATAGACCAGTTACAACGATATACTGGCAAGGAAGTGGCAAAAGCAATTTATCTGAAGCGCAATTGGAATTACTTGCCATGATTGAACGTAATTCCGGTATTACGTTGACTTCAGGAGATATTTTTGCTGCGGTACTATCTCATGAAAAAAAAGGAAAAAAGACTGTTTTAATCAGAGATATTGATTTTGCAACATTGAGTAAGTTGGTAGAAACTTTTCCCAATCATGAAAATATTATTATTGATACGCATTTTAAACGATTTTATCCTTATAATGCATGCTGTAGTCATCTTGTTGGTTATTTAGGAAATATTGGTGCACTTGCTCATGGACAATTTGGTTTAGAAAAATTGTGTGATGAAAATTTATCAGGAAAAAATGGATCGATACGCAATGTTGTCAATTCTGTGGGGCAATGTATATCGCATGTTGAACTTGAAAAAGCATTGATTGGCAACGATATCCACACAACAATTAATATTGATCTTCAGTTGTTGTGTGAAAAAGTATTTCCAGAAAAAAGGTCAGGAAGTTTTATTTTGTTAAATCCTGCCGATGGTGCAATTGTGTCATTGGTATCGCGTCCTCATTTTGATCCTAATATATTTCTTAATCCTATTTCATATGAAGCATGGCAAGAATTGCAGGAGAATAACCCGTTTCTCAATCGAGCATTTGATGCAAGTTATCCTGCAGGATCTATTTTTAAACTGGTGACCATTAGCGCTGCGCTTGAAACAGGTATTATTCCGGAAGATTCTTTATGGAATTGTAAAGGATATACCTTATTTGGCAAACGTAAATATTGGTGTGCACGCAGATCTGGTCATGGGGAAATATCGATAAAAAAAGCAGTAGCAGAATCATGCAATACACTTTTTTTTGAAATAGCAAAAAAGATTGATATCGATGTTCTTGCTGATTATGCATATAAATTTGGTTTGGGAAAAAAAACAAATATTATTTTCCCTGAAAAAATTGGCCTCATCCCGAGCAGAGATTGGAAGTTTGATGTAAAAGGTGAGCGTTGGTGGCCGGGAGAAACACTATCTGTTGCCATTGGGCAAAGTTTTTTACTGGTGACGCCTATTCAAGTTGCATGCATGATAGCAAGTATTTTTACGGGATATTTAGTTTCACCACGTTTGCTTATTAATGAACCGGTTGTAACTACTCCGCTTGATATTAAGCCAGAAACGATCTCTTTTTTGCAAAAATCTATGAAATCTGTAGTAAAACGAGGAACGGGTAGATCAGTTCGGCATGTTAAAGATATGACAATCTATGCAAAAACAAGTACTGCTCAAACAAGTGATTTTAGTAAGCGTAAGTTAGATGAAAAATATTTAGAGCATGGATTGTTTGTTGGTCATTTTCAATACAAAGATTATGATCCATTGGTAATCGTTGTTCTTGTTGAGCGTGTGGGTGCAGCACAAGTTGCAACAACTATTGCAAAAAACTTCTTGCTTGAATATAAAAAATATATGGATGATAATAATTTTTTTAAAAATATATAGGGAATTAGATAATGAAAAAATATATGATGCTTGTTGCTATCTTTTTTTTATTTAATAGCGATATAAGTGCACAAAAAGGATCGATGCCTCAACTGAAAAGTGGTAAGTATGTTCAACGAGCAGTAGTAAGAAAATTATACACATCTTATTTTGCTTCATTACTATTAAGTGGATGTATAGGAGCTGCAACAGGTACGGCAGTACGATATGTAGAAAAACAATTCAATCTTGAAGCATCTAAGGAATCACCGATGACATTACTTTTAATGTTATTTGGATGGGCACTTGAATCTGAATTGCGTAATGATATTATAGTTGCTTTACAGAAAAATTTAGATGCGTACAATATTGGACATAAAAAAGGATTGATGTTCAAAAGTGCATGGATTTCATCATGGATGACATATTTGAATATGTAGTAATTGTATAATTTATGAAAACAAGCGCATAGAGCTTAAAGCTCTACGCGCTTGTTTGTTTTTTAATGTTTATGTAGTTTTTTTATTGTTCATCAAAATCAAATAAAAGACCGAGTGATTCATAAGAAATATTATTTTCCATGATAGACATCACAATAAAATTTTGTAACATTTTTATTGGCGGTAAATTTGGATTAACAGCTTTTAATTCTGAAAAAGCTATAACTGCTCGGTTAAAATCTTTCATTTTACAAAAATATCTGACCAGTATCGATTGAAATGTTATCAGTTCTGCAGTATGAAAATCAGATTTTTTTGGATAAAGAGTTGCTAAATCAAACTTGTAATCAAGTGCTGCAGCTGCTTCCATTATCTTATCTTCTTCAAGGCATAGTTGAACATAATCGCATCGTATCATGAGAAAATGAGGAAATCTGCGATAATTGTTTCTTATTATTTGATTAGCAAGATCATTGTTGTTAGTTCTCCTGTATGCATCAACGAGATGATAGGAGAGCATTGGTTCATCAGGATGCTTTTTTGTTAACGTAAGTAATAATTCAAGTGCCTTTTCTGAATCTGTTGTCAGAAGTTTTAATATTTCTGGATTTACGTTTTCTGCATCTGAAAAGTCGTTACTAAATAGAGCAGAATCATTTTCTACTATAGTGTATGGTAGAGTATGATTTTGTGTGGTTGCTTGATTTTTATCAATATTCATATGAAGCCTCATTAAAAGTGGTTAATTATCAGCAACAGTATACTTCTTTTTAAGAAAAAAGCAGCAGATCATAATAATTGTTTTTATATCATCTTCTTGATTGCTCCAAATTGGCTATGATATATTAGAAATAAATAAATTAATAACAAGAAATTTAAGCATTATGGAACTATACAATATGAAAATTATACGAGGTGCTTGCTTATTGTTGTTTAATTCTCTTTTTTTGATTGCTATGGATGCTCCAAAGCAACAATTAACAACTCCTCTTTCTGCAGATGCATTGGTGAAAGTTGTCGTTGAAGGTAAGGAATCAGAACCGCTAGAACTGCAATGGCAGCAGGTAAAGTTGAGTGGATTAGGAAAAATGGTAGAGGATTTAGAATATAATACAAGTTTGCCTTTTCCTTTGCCTGCTGGTGTACCTCTTAATACTGCACAAATGATTTTTACTATGTTAAAGCCATATGCTGAAAGTTCATTGACAAATGAGGAGGACAGATTAAAAGAAAATCTTGATCCGCAATTAAAAAAATTATCTTTGAGTCAACTTGTTGAGATAGCTAATGGAGCAAATCTATTATCTGTTAATAAACCAATCTTGGAGCGTATTGGAGCTCGATGTACTAAGTTGATTACTACAGCACCTCATTTAAAAATTTCTGATTATGATGCAATAGATTCTATAAATACAGATTTTTTTAAAGTGGAGCTACCTATTAAACCAGAACCTATTATGGCCGATATTAAAGAACTATTCCTTAAAAAACAATTGAATTATGGAAAAAGAACAGAGTTTGATATTGGATTTGATCCTGTAATGGGACATTTTTATGAAGATAGTTCCATTGCTTTCGCAGGAATGGTTGATAGAAAGACTTTTCAGCTAAGTATTTATAATGATAAAGGAAAAATGAGTTCACAAGAGTATTCTACTGAAGAAGCTGCTCTATGTGCGGCATTAACAAAAGATGTTATGGCAATCCAACTGTATGATAATCAAGTCATTATAAAACAACGTTCAGGTGAAAAAAAAGCATGTCGCCTGAAATTTATTGATACTCGGTTGCGCAGATTAATCTTCAGTCCTAGCGGTAAATATTTAATATCTTTTGACCTTAATGATAAAGTGTATCTATGCGATATAGATTCTATTGATTGGTCAAAAGATTCAAACCTAAAAGCCACTAAAATAGGTGTAATCGATATGAAGTCAAAATTAGATCATATCGATGCAATTTTTTTTACTTCCGATACGGATATTTTAATAGCTGGCACACAAAAAATGGATTCTAAATTGTTGCGATGCATCACATCTATAGGAGAACCCTTAAGATTGGTTATGAGAGAGGCAGTCGTTATACATACGGCTTTGCATGAAGCTAGAGAGATTGTTTTTAGTGATGATGGAAAATATCTTTTAGATTGTTATTGGAATCCATATGGATTGAATCCTTCGTATGTGATGGTTGTGTATGATATTGAGAACAACAAAGCAGGAAAGGAATTTACAATTGAAGGGTTTGAAAAGCATTATATTATTTCAATGTGTTTCAATAGAGATAATAGTTTAATAGCCTGTGGTGGTGATATCAAAGATGGTATAATTAAGATATATGATGTAGCAACAGGAGCTTTAGTGCATTCTTTTTCAGGATTAGCTCTAAATAAGATGATGCAATTTAGTTCTAAAGATAGAAAGATGATGAGTGTTAATGGTAAAAAATTTGCTGTATGGGATGTTTTCACTAAAGATTATTTTTCAGCAATCAAGAATATTGAAGGATATGATTATGATCGGAACAAAAGAAAATTAACTTTTTTATATCGCTTTTTATCGTTCTTAAAAAATAAAAAGAAGATGGATCTTGAAGAAGGCGATTTACAGCAATTCAATTTACTGCATGATAATGTAAAATCATTATTAAATTACATTAAGGAACCATCCCAGGAGACAAAACCATCGTATTCCTATCAATCGGCATGGCAAGAAAGATGGCAACAGTTTCAGAGCAAATATCTTAATACTCCCGGCAGAAAAGCAATGATTTTCTATGGGGCTTTGGTTACTAGTGCTTCTGCCATAGGTTATGCACTATATAAATACCTGACATCTACGTCTGCGACTGCAAAAGATTAGATATCATAGTTCTAAAATGAATGTAAAAAGATCCCCTGTTTGTAAATTACAAAGGGGGATCTAAATTTTTAAGCAAATAAGCAAGAACCGATAATTTTAGGCGGTTCTTGTAGCAGCTGCAACTTTTTTAGCTAATAAGCTAATTTTGCGAGCGGCGGTATTTGGATGTAATACACCTTTACCTTTTGCGCGAGCAATTTTGCTTTCTGCTTCAATAAGTAAAGCTTTTGAAGATTCAAGATCATTCATTTCAATAGCCGCAACAACTTTTTTGATTGCAGTTTTGAGAGAAGATTTTCTTGCTTGGTTGCGAAGCTGGCGTTTTGTTGTTTGTAAAACGCGTTTTTTTGCAGATTTAATATTTGGCATAATCGATTAATCCTGATCTTAAAATTAAATAATTTTTTTAATTTTGCCTGCTTTTACACATTTTGTGCAGACTTTTCCGCGATGAACATGATTTTGAGCATCACCGGTAATGGTGTAGCGTGCAGTATGTACGTTTGGGTACACCCAACGTTTTACTCTATTGTTTGCGTTACTTACTAAATTTGCTACCTGTGGGCCCTTTGAGCACACTGAACAGATTCTTGACATGATGGGACCTTCTTTTAAAGCCTATTTATATACTTTTAACATAACAAAAAGATAAATTTTTACAAGACCGTTTATACAAATTTATGAGCTTGGCGGGGGGTAATGTCCAATAATTCATAAATTTCTTCCGCGTGCATCGTTTCTTTTTCAATTAAGGCATTAGCCAACTTTTCCAGTTTATCGCGGTTAGATTCTAGCAATTGGCGCGTTTGCTCATGATATTGCGAGGTCAAACGTTGTACTTCGCTATCAATTTTTTCAGCAGTTTTTTGGGAATATTCAAAATCTCCGTGTTGTTGGCTATAAATAATAGTTCCTAATTCTGGAGACATGCCATATTTAGTAACCATATTGCGAACAATACGGTTTGCTGCTTGAAAATCGCTATACGCCCCTGTAGTGAGCGCTCCAAAGATGATTTCTTCTGCCACTCGTCCGCCAAGAGCTGACATAACCGAAGCTTCCATTTCTTCTTTGCTGGTAATATATTTTTCACGTTCTGGCAAAAAGTGTGTAACGCCTAATGCTGATCCGCGAGGGATAATAGTTACCTTGTGTAATGGATCGGATGTTTCTGGCAATAAAAGGCGAACAAGAGCATGTCCTGCTTCATGATATGCTATCAGTTTTTTATCTTCAGGAGTTAACATGATAGTTTTTGTTTCTTTTCCGAGCATAAGTTTATCACGAGCTTGATCAAAATCATGCATGGTAACGTTGTCTTTGCCTTCTTTAGAAGCTTCAATAGTGGCTTCATTAACCAAGTTAGCAAGATCCGCACCAGAAAATCCTGGGGTTCCTTGAGCAATTTTTTTGATGTCTAATCCATCTTCTGCAACTACATTTTTAACATGTACCTCTAAAATAGCTTCACGACTTTTCAGATCTGGATAAGGAACGGTAACTCGGCGATCAAATCGTCCAGGTCGTAATAATGCTTTATCTAAAACATCAACACGGTTTGTAGCTGCTATGACAATGATTGGAGATGGGGAAACTTCAAAACCATCCATTTCCGCAAGTAATTGATTAAGCGTTTGTTCTCGCTCATCATTGCCGCCACCCATGCCGCTACCGCGATGACGGCCTACAGCATCGATTTCATCGATAAAAATAATGCTAGGAGCATGTTTGCGCGCTTGTGCAAAAAGATCTCGTACTCGTGCAGCACCAACACCCACAAAAACTTCAATGAAATTTGATCCGCTTATGCTGAAAAATGGACAATTGGCTTCTCCTGCTACAGCTCGAGCAAGTAATGTTTTACCGTTGCCAGGTTCGCCAATAAGAAGCACCCCGCGGGTTATTTTAGCACCAAGGCGTTCATATTTTTTTGGATTTTTAAGAAAATCTATGACATCAGCTAATTCTTCTTTTGCTTCATTAGCTCCTGCTACAGAATTAAAGTTTTCTTTAATGCTTGATGGCAAAAACATACGAGCGCCACTTTTTCCCATAGTGAAAATATTGCCACCACCATTGCCAGCATTGTTGCGAGAGCGAACAAAATACCAGATAGCCCATATTGCAACAAAAAGACATGAGAAAAGGAAGAGATACCATATGCCAAGTTGATTACTTGGAGAAAGTACTGAAAATTCTACTCCATGCATGCGTAAGCGTTCCCAATCATTGGCATTGTTGCCAATAACTGTTTCAAAACGATTACCATCGGTGAAAACGCCCTCAACATCTTGTCCTGAGACATAGACTTTTTTCACAAGATTTTGATCAACTTTTTCTAAAAAGGTTGAGTAAGAAATAATTTGAACATTTCTGCCGAGCTCGGTCAATTTATTCAATACCAGTAAGATTCCTGCAATCATAATGAGTGCAACTAATCCATTTTTTATGGTTTTTGGGTTTGGCATCCAAGAATTGTTATTTTTAGGTTTTTTCATAATATCATCTATTTTTGAGGTTTATGATCAAATTTTAATGCTTTTAGAGTACCATATTGGCTAATTTTGTCGATTTTTTAACCTCAACTTTCATTAAATAAGCCAAAATGGTGTTGCTTATGTTGTAACGGGAAAAATAGTATAGCAAGGAGACCAATCAGGATAGCTACATTGGTCGGTTGCTTTTGTAATAAGGCGTGTCTTTTTTGTTGCAATGTTAGCGATGGCAAGACAACTATTTTGTTGTGTTTTTTCATGGTTATACATAATAAATGTTCCATCAGGTGACCAACTGACTTCATGCTTATTTCCATCGTCGTAGGTGAATTGAGTATGTGTTTTAGTTGCGCAATCATAGAGCATGATTTGCATAGTTCCCTGAATCATCATATGATAGGCAATTTTATTGTTTTGTGCGCAATAGCGTGGAGATGTACAGTATCCACCCTTGGTAATTCTTTGTAAATGTCCGGTTTCAATATTTCCGATATAAATTTGAGGTCTGCCTGTTTGAAAATCAGAACAAAAACAAATACGTTCTTGATCTATAACAATTGGTGCTATGTTGTTGCCTATGTTTTTAGTACATCGTTTTATCTTGTCGTCTTTGTTGAGATAGATTTGACAGCTACCATTTGCCCGGGATCCACAAAAAACATAGTCCTTACCATTTTCATAAAAAGACATATTCATCGCAATACTTGCATCAAGAGAAGGAACAAGTGATTTATGGCTATTTTTTTTTGCAATACTGATAGATTTTAACTGTACTTTTGTATCAGTATATTCTGAGTAAAAAATATCGGGATTTTTTATATGCCAACGAGGAGCAATTGCAATGCTTGAAAGACTTGCCACTAATTCTTCATGAGTACCATCAAAATCTGATATAAAAATATTACGAACTGTTTTTCCATCAGCAGTTTTAGCATTTTTGCAATAAACCAATCGTGAGGAAAAAAGATCTCCATTGCCCGTGAGCGCCTTTCGTGTTCTATCGGCAATTGCGTGTCCCCATCCACGAATGGCAGTGCCTTTTTTTTTGTATTTTTTGCCTTCAAGCATAGTACATTGTATCGTGTCATATAATCGCCATTCAATTACTGTTGGAGATTTTATATCTATGCACAAAGCAAGAGGGATGCCTTTATTGGCAAGCGCTTGTATATTTTTTTGCGTAAATGTTGCTGAGGAATAATGTTCAATAGATGGTGCAAATTGATCAGTGAACGCTAAATCTTTTTTTATAATACGTGCAATAGTATTAAGTTCATCATTGTTGTGGTCGCGCAATATAATGGCAATCGGCATTTGCGTTTGTTGAGCACCTGATACGGCAAGTTCAATATTTTGTGAGTGTATGATGGTTGTAAAGAACAAAAGTATAAGAAATATATTTTTCATAAGCGTATCATTTCATTGTTTAAAAGTAATGATCAGAGGGTTTCCATGTGTCCATTGTGGCATTTTCATTGAAAATAGTGCTTGGCGAGCAGAAATATCAAACATCATTACACCAGAACTTTTTACCATCTTTAAATTTTCTACTGTTCCTTTTTGAGTAACAAAAAAAGATATATCACAGGTGCAATCTGATGACACGCCTATCGGTGGATGCCATTTTTGTACTAATTCTTTTTGCAATTGTGCTCCGCGGCGCAATGCTTCAACTTCACGATAATTATTCGAAACAAGAGCTTGCGTATCATTTTTTGTGGTGTTTTCTTTTGGTTCTATTTTTTTTTCTGCTGTTTTGGCAACTGCCGGTTCAGTAACATTCTTTGCTGCAGGTTTTTCTGGTGTTGATTTTTTTGCTACGGGAACTTCTGTATTTTTTTGCACAATAGGTTTTTCTGCTGCTGTGGTTTTAACGGGTTCAATCGGAATAACTTTGTTTATGGATTCTGTGCTCTTTTTTGTATTTGTTTTTGCAGGTTGCGTTGTTATTGTAGTTGCCTTAGCAGGCTCTTTTTTCGGTGGTGTCGCTGTGGTTATAGCAGGTTTCACTGTATTTAACGTGCTATGTTTATCCTCTTCAGCTTTTTTAGGGGTTCCCTGCGTAGCTTTAGCGGAGCAGGGTAAAAATAGTATAGGAATTGAATAATCCATTTTTTTATTAACGGAAAAAGCATACATATATTTATTTTCACGATAAATGCAAAAAATCCATAACAGTAGGATTGCATGTAAGCTTGCGCAAAAGCCTATTATTTTAAGCCACAGCAGATGTTTTTTGTGAAGGTTTTTGCGTTGCAAGAGCCACATATTTTATACCACCAACGTATTTAATATCATCAACCAATTCAATCACCGTTCCATAAGATATTATCGTATCTGCTTTTACATATACGGTTTTTTCTTGATCATTACCTATGGTTTTTTTTATTTCGGCAATCAGTTCTTTTTTATCAGCATATTTTATTTTGTTGAGATAAAATACGCCATCTTTATCAATAAAAACTACTAATTCATCAGATTGTTGAGATGCTGTTTCTTGCGCGTTTCCTTTAGGTAAAGTTACTTTAATTGCATTATGGATAGCAGGTGTTGCAATCATGAAAACCATCAATAAAGTTAGTGCAGTATCTATGAGCGATGTCATTGAAAGATCGTTGATAACAGATCTTTGTTTTTGTGAACGTTTTCGTGTACGGCGCATGAGTATATTACCTTTCACGAAGGTGTTGAAGAATGAATGCTATTCTATCTGCAAGTATCATGAGATTATGTTCGAATGTACGTGCTTTTATCTGTAAATAATTGAACATAATCAGAGCAGGAATAGCAACAATTAGTCCGGCAATAGTTGTAATCAGTGCTTCTGCAATACCTGGTGCAATTGTTGCAATGTCGGCAATTTGAGCTTCACTAATGCGCATAAATGAATGAATTAATCCCCAAATAGTTCCAAAAAGTCCCAAAAGTGGGCCTACTGCAGCACATGATGATAAAATGGATAAGTATTGTTCGTTATGTAGTAATATTGTATCAATGGTGGCGTCATTATATTTTTCAAATAATTCCCATTCAAAGGAATCTATTTTTCGCTGTAAATTGCCCTGTGATAATTCTTTTAAAAATGAAAGATTTTTAGAAATAAAATAACCAGCAGTGGTTTTCTGTTCAGTTGCAGCAATATCAACAAGATCGGCAATGGTTTTTGCCGTTTGAATTTTTTTATTAACTAATTTTAAATGTCTTTCTTTTGCATAAAATAATGCGAGTTTTCCTATAAAAATAGCCCAACAGGCAATAGACATACATAATAAGATAAGCAAAACGAATTTACTAACGGCATCAGATTGTGCTACAAGTAGCCAGAGAGAATTACCTGAAAAAATATTCATATCACATTCCTTAATTTGTTCTACTGAAGGTCATTCGAGCTTAACAGAAGTTGTTAATTTTGGAAAATGAAATTGTGCGGATTCTTTATGATATAATGCATGGCAACTGTGGCAAATAGAGATCCACTGCATGCTTTCCACCATGTTTTTTTATAATATTACAGTGTATTTCATGAATACCTAAATTATCTCTTCTTGCTTGAATGTTTTTGATGATTAAATAATCAAGAAATGTTTGTTTTTTTTTATTCACATGATTGAGATGGTCTTTATAAAACATAATGCAATATTCAAATATATGTTCGCTATAAGATCGAACAGAGCAGTTGCCCGAATTTTTGGGAAGCGATGTTTCATAGGTGAGTTTCCATATTTTTTTACGGCTATTTATGTTTAATTTATGTAATAAATCAGACATAAATGCATAGTCATTATTTACATCATTGCGTAATGCATCAGCTATTTTCCGATGAGAAAAAGATATTGTGGAATCCATAACATTAAGATTAAAGTCGTGCATGACAAATGAAAGCAAAAGCCGATGTGTTGTGCTTAATATATGAGTTAGAAGTTCTTGAGATTGATAAGTTTTCTGTTCTTCTGGAGATAGCTCAAAGTAGTCAAATGGCGTATTGCTGATAAACGAGCCATTGGAATGCTTGCTACCAAATGGCAATTGTTTTCTGTTCTTATATAATTCTAAAATTTGTTCTTTAATTTTTGTGTATTTTGTTTTGTTCGTTTCTGTTTTTTCATTTTCTTCACAAAAATGAGCCTTAAGAAGTAATGAAGATAAATTGAGTTCACTCATAGCATTAAAGCTGTGGCAAACAATATCCCATATCTTGGGAGTTTGAAATGAAATTATGTTATTCAATTGGCGACATGTTAGACTTAAGCTTTTTATGCTCGTTGGAGTGCAAAATGCTGCAATACGTGGATGTATCTCTTTGGGTAATGTGAGCAATTCAAATTGTTCATTTATCATGGCACAAGAAGGAATTATATTGAACAGTAAGACAGCGATTATTGGTAAATGTATAAATAATATTTGCATTCGCAATTCTCTGATTAATAATAAACTATTAGAATCAATATACAATCAAGATCATTTATGTAAATATATATTTTTTTCTATAAAAATTAAATTATTGATTTCTATGCATACAATTAAAAATGAAATATGAGAATGCTGCTGTTTTTTGTTACAATTTATTTGTTTTTATCATATATGTATCAACAATAAGGAGGAGTGATGTTTTTTGTATCGATAATTTTTTTTGTTCTATCTTTTTTTCCATGTAACGCAATGGACCTTATGCAAAGGAAAAATGAAAGCTATCCTTCTTATGTCTGCATGTTATTTCATGCAATTGTTGATTATGATTATGAAAAATCCCGTGAATTGATCAAAGACCATCCGCAGTTAATTAATATCTGTGCTTTATATCATAAGCCTAACAATTTTTGTGAAAAAATTACTCCCGTACATTTAGCTGCTCTTGAGGGTAATAGTGTTGCTCTTGAGCAATTGCTTGTTGTTTCACCCCAAGCTATTAACGCAGTAGCAGAACATGGAAATACACCATTGCATTTGGCAAGCAATGAGCGTATAGCACAATTATTATTAGATAATGGTGCTCGTGAGGTTGTTAATCAACACAACAATGCGGGAAATACTCCCTTATATGAAGCTCTTTATGGTAAGCATCATGAAGAACCATATTTTGATGTTGCCAGATACTTACTGAGATATACAGATGTTTGTGATGAAAAACTTCCCGATAAACAAATAGTTTTGCGTGCTGTTAATTATAAAAATATCAGTTACCTGTCTGATCAATTGCTTATTAGCAATCGCACAGATTATAGAGCGGCATTTGATTCGGTTCTTCAAACAAAAAAATCTCTTTTTATAGCGAGTTTTATTGATACATTGGCAAAAAGATTTTTTGAAAACAAGCTTGATTATAAATCAGAACAATTTTTTATAGAAGAATTGTTTTATTGGGATGGCATTGCTGATCAAGGGCGTCAACATTATTTTCTTAAAACAGTGCGAGAGCGTCCAGATAAGTGTTCATTTTTTCTTAAAAGAGGAATGAAGATTAATTATAAAAATAAAGATGGCATATCTCCATTGTTGTATGCTATATATCCTTGGATAAAAAAATCATGGAACGATGTTCCATCACTACATAAATATAATATTTGTGCATTGCTTACTCATGGTGCTGCTGTTACTAAGAGCATGTTGCAAAAGTCGAATGGATATT
Organism: Candidatus Babelota bacterium; assembly: GCA_039809905.1. GTDB lineage: Bacteria > Babelota > Babeliae > Babelales > Vermiphilaceae > SOIL31. The sequence continues at coordinate 1,082,898 of JBDHVY010000001.1, forward strand.
TGAAAAAATTATTGAGAAAACAATATGAAACACAACTGTGTTTTATGTGTTTTGAAAATGCTGATGATTTATCAGATATTCCATGTCCAAAACAACATTCAAAATTGGTGTGTTCGACCTGTTATTCGCTTTTTGCTCAATGTCCGTTATGTTTTAATTCTTAATGTTAGTTTATTAAAAGTTGTTTGAAGTTTTTGGTGTAAATTTTATTGCTATACAGTTTTTGCTTAATGTAGGGTGAATAAGATTGTTTTTTATACTTAAAAAAGGGCAGTAAATAATATGAAGTCACCAAAATATTTTTTCAATGAAGAAATTGTTGAATTAACATTACAGAATACTTTTTTTAGAAAAGAAGTCTTTACTGGTAATCATAGTCAAATTGTATTGATGAGTGTAGCTCCCGGACAAGAAATTGGTAAGGAGATACATCATGTAGATCAAATTCTTTTTTTTGTTGATGGGCAAGGCGTTGCCATTCTTAATGATGTCCAATCAGATGTGCTTCCCTATCATATGGTGTTTGTACCTTCTGGTGTTGAGCATAATTTTAAAAATACTGGTGAAAGAGATATGAAAATATGCACCATTTATTCACCAGCAGAACATAAACCAGGAACAGAAGAAGAAAAAAAGACTCGATAATAAGGATATTGTGAGCTCTGTCAAAAAAAAACTATGTATATTCACGATTGGCCATTCGACAAGATCAATACAAGAGTTTTTAGAGATTTTGAAAACGTATCATATTGCTGAGCTTGTAGATATACGTACAATAGCAAAATCACGACATAATCCTCAGTTTAATGGTGATGAATTAGCACAAGTTTTACGAAACCATCATGTTGGTTATCGTCATCAAAAAGATTTAGGAGGGTTGCGTCATACTCATAAAAATTCAATTAATACAGCATGGAGAAATTCTTCATTTCGTGGATATGCTGATTATATGCAGACAGAAGAATTTAAAGAGGGCATTCAGAAATTAATTGAAACTGCCCAATCTAAAGTAGTTGCTATTATGTGTGCTGAAGCAGTTCCATGGCGTTGTCACCGATCATTGATTGGCGATGCTTTACTTGTGCGCGATATACATGTTGAAGATATTTATAGTATAACATCAGTCAAACCCCATACACTAACTCCTTGGGCTGTTGTGCATGGAATTGACGTTATATATCCAGCTGCTAAATAAAGGTCAATATGATCAAAGATCAAATAGGATACGGTTTAAAAATTTTATTTATCGGTATTAATCCGCATCCTGGTTCATATAGGCGTGGAGTTCCTTTTTCAAACAATAAAATGTTTTGGTATCTTTTAAGTGCAGCAGGTCTTTTGGATGAATCACGAGAGATATTAAAAGATGATGTAAAACTTAAATATATTTATGAAAATGTATTAAAAAAGAAGTACAAATACGGCTTAATTAATTTAGTTAATTCTCCTTCAATAACGGCAGCAGAATTGAATAAAGCAGAAGTGCTGCCAGGAAGAAAAAAGATTTTACAGGCGATAAAAAAATATAAACCCCGCGTTGTTTGTTTTATTGGAAAAGGTAATTATGCTTTATTTATTGGATCTTCTGATATTTCTTATGGTTGGCAATCCAATATTGGCGAATCAAAAATATATGTAGCCCATGCTCTTCACCATGGGTTAGCAAACATACGAGTTGAAGAATTTCAGGAAGTGAAAAAAGCTGCCAATAAATAATTATTATTCTTTATTTTCTCCTCCAAATGTGAATACATATGCTTGAAGGCCTTTAGGGCATTGTAGAGTCAGTGTGTGTCTTGCGTAATCTTCTTTTAAATCAATAATTTCGTACATGCGCGCTTGATGGACTATAATTTTTCCTTGATCATTCATATCATGAGTCCAATATTTTTTTGGCACCGGTTTTTCATCAAGCAAAATAGTAAGTTCTATTGGTGTGTCTGCCTGCATTACCAAGTAAACGTGATGTGCAATAAAATTTAATATTATCGAGCTTGTATTGCTATTACTTTGTATACAATCAGAAGTAATGGTCCATGTTCCTTGTAAGCCAACCTGATTATTATCAAGCTTGTCTGTTGTTTGATACATAAAAGATGTATTTTTTTGTATGTGTAAAGATGGATGATAACTGTTACCGCGTTCAAAACCAAGATATGTTTCAGGAGTCAGTGCTTTTGTAAATGCACATTCTTCTATTTTGTTGCAGGCAGGCATGCCCAGTAAACTGCGAATCGCGTTTTCCATTTCCACATAACCGCCTTCACCAAAATGTTTTTTTATAATGGTGCCATTTCGATCAATAAGATAATGTGCTGGCCAATAATGATTATTATAAGCATTCCACGTTTGATAATCACTATCTAATGCGACGGGATATGTAATATTAAATCTTTTAATTGCATCTTCAACGTGTTGTTTGTTTTTTTCGAATGCAAATTCAGGAGTATGAATACCAATTACGGTAAAACCGTATTTTTTATATGAATTATACCATTCTGTTACGTGAGGTAATGTGCGGATACAATTAATACAGGTATATGTCCAAAAATCAAGAAGGATGACGGTGCCATGCAGCTGTGCAATTGTTAGTGGTTCTGAATTAATCCAATCAGTGATTCCTTGCAATTCAGGAGCTTTTGACATTGTTTCAATTCCTTTTGTTTCTCTCAATATATTCAGTTCTTCTTCTAAGGCTTTATTTTGTTCAATGGAAATTGTTGGGAACCAATAGGCCATTTTTTCTTGAAATATAATATCAAGATGAAAGATCATTCCAATCGCACTTATAATAACAATTATGCCAAATATTTGCCTAATCGTCTGCGTATAAGGAGTAATGCTTGTTATAGAGTTCATTATTTTTGAACTACCAAAGCAAAATAAAAGCATTGGTATTGCCGCGCCAATTGAATAGGCGAGAGTGATGATTATTGTAGAAAAAGTAGTTTTTCCTGCTGCTGCAAGTGTAGTAATTGTTGCTAAAATTGGGCCAGCACAGGGAGTCCATAAAAGACCAAGTGCAATTCCTAACAGAAAACCGCTCATAAAATGCTCATGCATAGCGATCGAATGTTCTTGTATAAAATTTCCTGCTCGCGCAATGTGTTGTGTAAGTTTAATAAATGCTTGCTCAAAAGAAGGAATAATCATAGTAAGGCCAAAGAATATAACAATAGCTAAGGCAATATATCTAAAAATATCAGGAGAAATTCCGGTTGCTTGAACAATGGTGCTCAAAGTTAAGGTGAAAAATGAAAAACTTAGGATCAGTCCAATAACGATGCCAAATGGTTTTTTATGGTTACCATTACTGCCGGCAGTGAATAAAATGGGGGCAATGGAGAGTATACAGGGAGAAAAAATAGTAATAAGACCTGCCAGGAATGAAAAAACAATGAGCAAAAGCATAATAAGATCCTTTTTTAGTTATTTTGCTTGAGCATGACATTTTTTATGGGTAAATGGGTATAATCTGTCATTTTTTCTTAAAAATGGTATGATAAAAAAGAAATAATATCTGAAAATTATGAAGCTCGGTGGAACTTGCTATAAGCTCTTAACCGGGGTCCTCATCCGAAATAATTTGTCCTTCGTAGCTTCAGCGAAGTAGGAAATGAAGGATGGGGCTAATACATGGGGTATAATAATGAAGGTTGCAGTGCTAGTATCAGGAGGAGTTGATAGTTCAGTTGCCCTCCAATTGCTTAAAAACCAAGGGCATGATGTAACTGCTTTTTACCTTAAAATATGGCTAGAAGATGAGCTTTCCTATCTGGGAGATTGTCCTTGGCAGGAAGATCTTTCCTATGTACAACAGGTTTGTGATCAACTCAATGTTCCTCTTGAGGTGATATCTTTACAAAAAGAATACAAGGATGAAGTGGTAGCCCATACTATTGCGCAAGTAAAAGCTGGACGCACACCAAATCCTGATATTTTATGTAATCAACGTATTAAATTTGGTCTTTTTCTGGACAAAATCGATTCCAGCTTTGAAAAAGTTGCGTCTGGGCATTATGCCCAAATTCGTGAAAAAGACGGAATATTTGAATTGTTTCAATCACCTGATCCCATCAAAGATCAAACATATTTTTTATCCCATTTGAGTCAAGATCAATTAAAACGAGTGTTGTTTCCGATTGGACATCTGAAAAAAAATGAATTGCGTGCTTTAGCGCATGATTTTAATCTGCCCAATAAAGATCGTAAAGATAGCCAAGGTATTTGTTTTTTGGGAAAATTTAAATTTAGCGATTTTATTAAACATCATCTGGGTACACAGCAAGGTCTTATGATTGAAAGTGAAACAGGAAACATTATGGGTCATCATGATGGTTTTTGGTTTTATACCATTGGTCAACGTCAAGGACTGGGTTTGGGTGGAGGACCATGGTATGTGGTTGCAAAAGATAGCGTTAAAAATATTGTTTATATTTCTCGTAACTATTATGATGCTGAAAAGCAACGAGACCACTTTATGGTTCAAAAAATACATTGGTTATCTGGTGTAGCCCGTACACTAACGAATCTTTCTGTTAAATTGCGTCATGGAGCGCAAAAATATTCCTGCGTGTTGGATTATAATATGGATGATGCTGTATCAATAAAAATTTCAGAAAGAGATCAAGGTATTGCAGCTGGGCAATATGCAGTGTTTTATGATGGTGATGTGTGTCTTGGTAGTGGGGTAATTTCAACCCCATCCTCCATTTCCTATTTTGCTGAAGCTACGAAGGACAAGTCATTCCCCATGGGGACCCCAAATAAAGATTAAGATAAGATGAAAAAAATTAATCTTGCCCGTTTTAAACTACAGATATTTAATCGTTTGCCAAAAGCGGAAAAGCGTATCACGATTCCTACGCTTTTTACATTAGCAAGAGTTATTGTTACACCTATTATTATAAGTTCCATGGTTTTCGGTTGGTGGGGAGTAGCATTTTTCTTTTTTGTTTTTGCATGTCTTACTGATCTGGTAGATGGTTTTTTGGCCCGTGTTCTTAATGAAAAAACATTTCTTGGTGCCTGTCTTGATCCTATTGCAGATAAATTATTACTTATTTCATGTTTTTGTACGCTTGCATTTGTTGCTACGCCACTATTTTCAGTGCCGCGTTGGTTTGTATTTTTTGTGATAGGTAAAGAGTTATTACAAATTGGTGGAGCTTTCATAATTTACTGGTTACGTGGTCATCTTAACGTACAACCTACTGTGTTGGGAAAAACTACTACATGTATTCAAATGATATTTATTATGTGGTTATTTTCCTGCTACTTTTTTTGTTGGGTTCCTATTAAAACCTATTATGCTATGCTGAGCCTTATGGTATTTTTTATTAGCGCAGCTTTTATACAATATGTGCGTATTGGTTTGCGCATTATCGCCACAAAAAAGTAAAAAAATTATGAAAAAAAAATCGATTGTATTTTTAATGAGTATGATTGGTATTGCCAGCGCATATTGCGCGTGCCAAGAATTTATTAAACCAAAAACAAAAAAAGTATACGTTTCTGAACAACAATGTGTTGAATTAGACGGTGAAATTATTATATCAGTGACGGATGCACAAAATGCATTAGCAGATATTCTTAAAACTATAGCTTTGATTGGTAAAAAATCTCTTGATAAAGTAACTAATCATGTCAATGGAGAAAAAAGTGGACTTACTAAGATTGAGCGTACCGAGCGTTATGAAAAGAAAATAAAAATAAAGAAAGAAATTGAAGATTGTATGTTTCAGTTACAACAAACCTGTCAAAATCTTTCTCATCTTATGTCTGCTTTAGATTGATGACAATATTTTCTAATAGAGCATTTTTTGGGGTTTCCCGAAATAGTTTTTTTTGATATACTATATATAGTATAAAAAATCAGATTTCAAAAAATTACTAATATGGTTACTATGTTGCTCAAAAAATTATCTGTTTCAATGACCCTTATTTTTTCTTTTTTTGTTCCGATTCTAGCTGCAGATATAGTTGATACAATAAATGATTCAATGAATGAATCAAATGATATCACTATACATAAAAAGCTTGAGTACAAATCTCCTCTTGAATTTAGACAAGCAATAGCCCGATATATAAAGCACACTGATAAACATTATTTTAAGAATACACAACGAAATATTGATGACAATGTGGCATATAAAAAAGAATTGCGTTATTTGTTTACGAATTATGGTAGATTTTCAGCTACGACATTAATGTATCGTGTACGCTCTGCTCATCAGACAATGATCAAAATTGATCCCAATAAAGAAGATGAAGCGTATCAAAAATATGAACAGATCTGTAGCGTATTACTTTTGACATGTGCCTATGTTTTTTTGAATGATATGCGCAATGAGATTCTGCAAGCTCTTGATGATATTGATAATCTTATTGCTTATTGGCGCTTTCAATACAATCATAAAATGAGATATTTTTTTAATAAATCACCATTTAAATGGATTGCCGGTAAACCACAAGAAAAAGAAATCGCTTATAATATATTCAGACTTGAGCGTAAGCAAAAACAATTGTATAAAATGCTGGGAATTTTGACGGAGCATGCTCATCGATTTACTACCGTAAAACCATATTATGAAGATTGTTATTTATGGATTCAAGAATTATTGACAATTACGGGACCCATTAAAAATGAATCAAAATATAATGTTGATGGTTCATTGTTTGATCTGGTTGCAGGACATTTGGAATTAAAACTTAAGCACGTTTCTTTGGTTAAACAGAGAATTATGAATTCGCTTACATCAGCTCAAAAACCACATCATTTTGTGCGTAATTGGATTGGATATACCACCATGATTGCAATTGCTGGATGTTGTATTAAGTATCATTTGCGCAATCCTGAAAATATTCCTTTGGCAGTAAAAAAAATAACAAGTTCAATGCAAACAGTTGGAAAAAGTATTGTTATTGACCCTATGATAGATTTGTGGAAGGTTCTTTTTGGAACTAGCTCAGAAGATTCTATCACAGGAATTGAAGAAAAGGTTGAAAATATACAAAAGCTATCTGAAAAGTTGCAATCGGAGATATCCAGGTTAACTGCTCAAGATGCCCAATCCTTGAAAGAGTATGCTCTTGAATATCTTGATCGCGTATTAACAGGAATGAAAGTTGCAAATAAAGACGAAATAATGAAAGATGCAGCTGCTGGTGAATTGAAAAAGCTGGGCGAGCTTTTTGAAAATACGAAAATTATCAAAGTTAATTATGATGATAATAAAATTGATTTAGGTATTGCAATTTTCTTTTTAATGCTTGATAAGATATTTGGTTCATTGCAGCAATATCCTGAACTTATTGATAAAATTATTGTTCCTTTGGTTCAAACAATAGGATTTTTGTTCGTAGATATTGGAAGTATTGTTGGCGATGCTGTTAAAAATAATTTTTGGACGGCAAAACTAGCAGCATTTACACCCTTAATGGGAGGTTCTGTTGGAGCATACAAAGTATATCGGTGGTCTACGACGCGCAATTATTCACCCATACGAATTGCACTTGCAGATGTGAATGCATTATTGATAGAATCGGAAAAACAGCTTGATGATCATGATTATGGCAAGCTTATGTATCTTATTTCTAAGCTTCGACATAAATCAGTATGCTTAAAAGATCCATTAACAGATGAATTTTTAACAGATATTGCCAAAATTGAATCAAAACAATTTTCTGCTTATACAAAACGTGATATTGTTGAAAATATGTTTAATAAATACGCGTTCTTGGGACGCGTTGCAGTATAGAAGTTGATGTAAGAAGTATAACCTAGTGTCTTTTAAGGCAAATAGGTTATGCTTCTTACATAATATATTTTTATGCAGGAGATGGCATGACACTGTCTATTAAAAAATTAGTCTTTTTTTCTCTGATCACTTATTCCGTAAACATTATTTCAATACCGCAACAGATTTCTGATATTATAAGCGCACGCAGAGCGCGGCTATCACAAGCTCCTTTAAAAACAATAGATGAGGCTCTTTCTGTATTAACAATATCTATCGCTCATTTTCCTAAAGATGAGCGAGATATTCAGGCATATGAAAAAAAACAAGCTGAGATATGCGTTAAAGCTGCCAGAATGCTGTATGGTGTTGCACGGGTTCAAATACTTGAAGCTCTTTCAGAAATTGATAATCGAATTACCTATTGGCAGTATCAAAAAGATCATCAATGGAATTATTTTTTAAGTAAAAATCCTCTCAAATGGGTAACTGGTCCTAAGCAAGAAGACGAAATAGAAAATAATCTTGAATTGCTCGAAAGTCATCAAGGCGAATTATATGCTCTTTTGGGACAATTATCAGAACAAGGAAATATTTTTAATCAGCAATACAAGGATGTTTTTTTAACTGATTATACGCAAGCATATAAATGGATAGATTCTTTGCTTGTTACCTTAATGCGCATAAAGCCGAATGCAAATCTTAAAGCAAATAATCCTACATTTATTGCAAGAGCAGAATCGTTAAAAATAAAATTGCAGAACGTTGCTCAATTTAAAGATCAACTTTTATCTGATATGCCAGAGACTGGCATTCCATCATATTTTATGCGTAATTGGCTTAAAGTGAGTTCATTGTTGCTGGGTTTAAGCTATGGATATAAAAATTTTACATTGCAGCAATTACAACAACCGATTGTTGCTATTGGCAAAGAGATAGAAAGAAATGTTATCGATCCTGTACAACTTATTATAAAAGATGTTTTTTTTGGTGGTTCTTCACAAGAAGATCTTTTGATATCTCAAAAAAATATTGATGTTATGTATAATACCGTAAAAGCATTCTTAGATACCCTTTCAACTGAGAGTGGTTTAGTTCGAAATCTTGATATAACGGAAGAAGGAAAGCAGGCAATACTTGCTGAAATTAAGTCTGGAAATAGTAGTTTGTTTCAGGCATTAACAGATGAATTATCTCGCGGTGGTATCTTAAAAAAGAAAAAATGGCTTGATGCAAAGGCTGTACTATATGATTTATATCTATTGCAATCAGGCGCACGTATTCAAAGAACATTAGCAGGAGTTGGTAAACTTGCATTCATGACACCAGCAATTGCCTCTACGTGGCTTGCATATGCTGGATATCAAAAATTTGCTGAAAAAAATTATTATCCATTGCGCTATGCGCTTGTTGAAATCAATTCATTGTTTGTTGATGCTTCACGTCCGATGAATGATGAACAATATGGCAAAATGATCTATTTGATTCATATGCTAAAAAAACAAGCAAGAAAAGATTTGCCCACAAAAAAAAATCTTCAGGCAGATTTTATTCTTGATCTTGAAAAAATCGAATCATCAGAATTTAATGTTGCCGCAAAACGAGCAATCATTGAAGATATGTTCAAAAAATATGATTTTTTAGGTTTAATTCAAAAAAAATAGACTGTAGCAAAAGATATTTTTCTGCTATTATCAAAAAACGATGAAACGTTTTTGTCTCATCGTTTTTTGTGTTATGTAAAAAACTTTTTATACATCATCGCGTATGTGAAAGGGCGAAAATGGCGGCGTTTAATCGTATTATTATAGTGGGTAACTTAACCAGAGATCCTGAATATCGCACTATTGCTTCAGGGCAAGCGGTATGTCGTTTGGCATTAGCAACAAACCGTCAATTCAAAAATAAGCAAACAGGAAGTATGGTTCAGGAAGTTTGTTATATCGATGTTGATGTGTGGGGAACGCAAGCGGAAAGTTGTCGTCAGTATTTACAAAAAGGTCGACCGGTTCTTGTAGAAGGTCGTTTGAAACAAGATTCTTGGGATGATCAATCAGGCCAAAAACGTACAAAGCATTCAATTGTTGCTGAACGTGTAGTGTTTTTAGGCAATGGTTCTTCAGCTGAAATGTCATTAGGTACATCATTGGAAGATGATGCTGGCCCTCAACTTAATCCACAAAACCCTGTTGAACGTGATTTGCTCGCGCAATTAGAAAAGGCGCAGACACGAGTTAAAGCAGCAAAGAATAGTAATAAACAAGAACCAGCTCCATCAACAGGAGAAATTGATTTTCAAGATACTCCTCCATTTGAAGACAATTTACCCTTCTAACAGCTTATGTTACAAAAGCTCTTAGCTCTGCTGTAAAAAGCAGAGCTATTTTAATGCAAAAATAAATACTATTTGAATTTTGTTGACACCATAAGGCCTTTTTTGTCACGATGAAATCAGAGGCGTTGCTAAATAAGGGATGGTAATGAAAAAAAATAGTAATAATAAGACTTTTAAGCATAAAATTTTTAATTTTTTATTTATTATACTTTGTTTGTCATCTCCTAAAGCATCTTTAATAGCTTCAGATTCACATCAGATTAATCTATCATTTGATTCTCTTTTTTATGCGACATGGTATCAAAAGGCTGTTGAATTAACTCTTTCAGTATGGCAAACTCTCGCGCAGGTTTTTGAAAAAAATGATGAAATTCCCTATGAAATCTTGCTTGGAAAATTGTCATATGCATATTTTTGTGTGAACCGCATGCAGCAAGAAAAAGTTGTATCTCTTGCTGATGATACTGCTTATTTTATGACGGCATTACGTAAAATACAGGATCTTTTCAGCTTTATAGCAATACATGAAAAAAATTATGATTTTATTGTCTGTGCGCAAGAAATAATTTCGCTCATACAAAAGAGCTTTTATAGTCCAGTTTCCGATTCTCTTAAACCGGACACCCAATAGAAGTGAGACGATATTGGGTAATATTATAAATACCACGAAATATCGATTCCATATGTCCCACCAACAACATTTGTATTAAAAATACGAGATCCTGCAAACTCAAGATTATAAAAAAGACCAATACGATGACCAGTGTGAGAATGTTCTCGAGCGCTATCATATTCTACAAGAAAGTTCACTGTATGCATGTTCCAGCCTGCAAGCATTGCGTCAGAATTAATTACAGCACAATTAAACTCATTTTTTGTTAATGGAGTAAGGCGATTTTTTTGCTGGGATGCAAATGAATATGCAGCAGTTACTGATACACCATGTCCTACATGATCAGCTTTAAAATAAAGACCAGCATTAACTAATGGACCTCGATGATCAGAAACAGGTGCTGATGCTAGTTTAATAATGCCACTTTGATTGATGTCTGTTTTAATGCGCATTGTTCGGTCTTTGTTAATAAAGAAAAGTGCATTAAGATATCCTCCAATAGTAACCCATTCATAAAATCCTATCGATGCTGCAGCACATAAAGGGAATCCCCAATGCCCATTATAACCAGTAGGTAATGAAAACAATTCATTTTCATTGCGTTGTTTTCCGGTAGGAGCTAAAAATCCAGTCATGCCTGTAAAATCGATAAAGTCGAGCCTTGTAGTATCTTGATAATTATGTGTCCACCCAATCCATGATGAAAGATCTCCCACCCCAGTGCTTGTTGTTGCACTGGCATTAATGCCGTAATGTGCCAAAAGAGGGTAGAGATGGCTTGTTGTTTCTTGCCAGATAGGAGTGGTTTTATTTGGGAATATGGTATCATCGGGAGAAAGATCAATAAAGGTGAGATCGTTTATGGTCAGTTTTCTGATCGGCATATGGAAAAATAAAAAGAAGCCTTTATTCAAATTCTGAGTGAAAGACATGTTAGCTTCTATTATTTTAAACTTTCCATTGAGTGAAAATGTTGCAAAGCCTGGCCGTTCAGGAAGTTTCTGTAACTCTGTTAAGAGCTTGTCATAGGGATTGTTTTGGTCTTGAAATGCTGTGCCTACATTGATGTTTTTCAATGAATGAGTGCCATATATATCCAATAGAGGAACAATAGTATTATTTCCAGAGCGACCTTGCGTTGTTGACCCTCCGCCTAAAGTGATATTAAAGGTGGTGAGATAGTCATGTTCAAGGCGGGGCTCAAGAAACATGTTGGTTGCACGGTAAAAATGAGGATTATCAAGTGCTGGTAATGGCCTATAGCTCGATGTAGCAATGATAATCAGTAAATAATAGGTATATTTCTTCATACGATTTCAATCTTTCTTATAGTTGCACCAACAATAATGGTAGCATAAAAAGCAATTTTTTTTAAGATTCATTGCTCCATAACGAGTATCTGATATACTAAATACATGTATTATTTTTTTAAAACATGGTTATTAAGGGGGATTTGTTATTATGAATGACAATGATAAATTTAAGAAATTTTTTGGTTTTGGTGGTAATGATGATGCGCAAGAATCTCAATCTGAAGCACATGAATCAACAGTGAATGATAAAGAAAGTTCAGAAAAAGCACAAGCGCATATTTCTGAATGGGCAGATAAATATTTAACACTAACAGCTGATTTTGAAAATTACAAAAAACGAGTGAGCACTGAGCGAGCTGATTGGGCAAATGAAGCTCAAAAGAAGGTTTTCTTAGATTTATTGGCTGTTATCGATAATTTTGAACGAGCTCTTGACCAAGAAAAAAAGAGAGAATCAGCAGAAGGGATATCCTGGCTTGCAGGATTTGAGATGATTTATCAATCACTTGAAAAAATGCTTGCAAAATATGGAGTTCAAGAAATTACTGATTTTTCAGTATTTAATCCTAAGTATCATGAAGCTCTTGTGCAAGTTGCATCTGATAAGCATAAATCAGGCGAAATTGTGCAGGTGTTTCAAAAAGGATACACGATGCATGATAAAGTTATTAGACCTGCTACAGTTAGTGTTGCACCATAATATGTCTGCAGCTGTTATCCGCCAAGAATTAAAAAAACATATAAATCCTGCAAAAGCAGCACAACCTTTATTTTTTAAAACAGGTTTGGGTGGGTATGCTGAGCATGATCAATTTCTTGGTATTTCAGTTCCTATTCTTCGTACTATTGCGCGTCAGTTTTGTGATGCATCATTTTCTGATATAACAATTTTATTGCAATCGAAATTTAATGAAGAGCGCTTATTAGCGCTTTTTATTTTGATTATACAATACAATAAAAATAATCGGTTAATATGGGGTCCCCGTGCGCAATCTAATGAGCATGGGGTTAATGTAACAAAACAAAATATCTACAATTTTTATACTGCACACATAGCGCACATCAATAATTGGAATTTAGTAGATGCTTCAGCGCATGAAACAATTGGCGCATATTTATTTCATTACACGCGCGATAAAAATGTACTGCTTATATTAGCTCATTCAGATAATCTTTGGCAGCGCCGCATTGCAATGATTGCAACGCTTTATTTTATTCGTCAAGGCGATACATCATGGACGTATGATATTGCAGATATTTTATTGCATGATACGCATGATTTGATTCATAAAGCAGTTGGTTGGATGCTGCGTGAAGCAGGTAAAAAAAATGAAGATGAATTAAAACATTTCTTAAACAAGCATGCACATCATATGCCCAGAACAATGTTGCGCTATGCAATTGAAAAATTATCTCCCGATATGCGCGCATTCTATATGAATCAATAGACTACTTATCTCATTGTTTTTTTATATTTTCCTGTTACCTTAATAGTAATTTTTTATTGAATGTATTTATGAAATACATTCTTTTATTTGAATAAAATATTCTACAATTTACATAATTTATAGAGGTTTTCATTATGCAAAAAATGAAATTGATGGTGGGTCTGTTGGCATTTACTTGCGCAAGTGTGCAAGGTGCGGATCATAGACATGGCAATCAAGGACGAGAAGCTAATCGATTTGGTGACAGAAATCAGCAACGAACAGCGCTAGAAATTGAACAAGGCTTTTCTGCGCCAGAAGGAAAAAATGATGCTTGGCAACCGCCAAGAGAATGGCCTATCATTACGAAAGTATATGGTGTTGGGGCAGAAAATCTGAAAAAAAGTCAGGTTTCAATGATGTTTACGCCAAAGAGCGATAAGCTTTATCATAGCCAACTGAGTATTACAAAAAAGCAGGGTACAGTGTATTCACCTGTTCCGTTACAAAACCTTAACCTTCCACTAACACTGAATCTTCCAGAATCTCAACAAAATGTGAAATATCTCGATGTTACAACCATTATTAGAACTCTTCCAGAGACAGTTCAATATTTTGAAGGATCTCAACAAAAAGCAATGACTGGTATTGAATTCTTAAATAACTTCATTTATTATGCTAATAATGGAAATTATGAGAGTGCGCTTGGTATGTTATCTTGTTTGCAGGGCCAAAAAGCAGCAGATTTTGGACATGCTATAAAGCCTGTGCTTCAAGAAGATGCTGTAAAAAATGTCCTTGAAGCAAAGGTATCTTGGGCTGATGGTGTTGTAGGAAGTCTTAGTGCGTTTATGAAGATGGCAGAAAAAGCGGCAAAAAATGCAGGAAAACAATTGCAAGACGGTGCTGCGGGTATATCGGAAGAAGCTTTGAAAAAGGCTATGCAGTTGAAAGATCAGGCTGCGTATCAAGCTGCAACCTTTCTAGGCAAATTTAATATGGCATTTACAAAACGTGTTAATGCTTGGGGTGGTATGGTGATTGGTGCCGCTTTGTTTTATGGTGCTTTAAAATATTTTGATAAATTAAAATAACTTAAGAATATTTTTCGAAAGCACTGGTAACTGTATTAAAACAATTGCCAGTGCTTTCTTTTTTTATGTATATTTTGAACTGGGTTGGGACGTTACAGCGAAAATCATTATATTGTCTTGAAAATATCAGCTAAAAATCTCTTAATATGGGGTCCCCAGTCGGAATAAAATAGAGACTGAGGCTATAAAAATATGAAAAAAATAATAGTATCAATAAGTTTAATGTTTTGTTTGTTCCAGATTGCGTCTGGCATGGATAAGCTTAATTTATCTTCGAGTTCTATGACATTGAATGAATTTATATTGGTGGGAAAAGATGGCGATCAAATTTCTTTATCACTTGATGTAGCGCAATCAGTTCCTTTATTGGCAGAAAAGATACAAGAGAATACTTTTTCATTAGTAATTGCTCACGCAGGAAAAAAAGATCTTCAGGTTATAGATATCTGCGCAAGATTACGTAAAGGATTGGAAGAAAATCCTGCTATCTATGGAAATAAAAATAGAGATTTGTTGGAGGGTATTGCAAGAGGTATGAGTTTATCTGATCTTGCTCGCACAACAGTCATCTTTAGTGATTTGTATGGTAAAAAAGATGGGCCGTTGACTTTAGGCTGGGAAACAGGGTGGATTCAGCAATTCGAACAAGATAGAGATCTTGGTCAAGGTCATATAGAAGAATTCATTGATCGCACAGAAATTGTTAACGCTATAATGGTTTTTCAGCAAACGGGAAAATCACTTATACTTCCAGAAGAATCACCGGCTACACGCGAACCAATAACAGTTGATCAATCTGATTTACAATCTATTTTTATTTCTCAGCAACAACTGAAGAAATTCCAAGCGAAAGTGCAATCGGAAAAAGATAACAAATCTTTATTGCAACCAAATAATGGGTGGAGTGATAAACTATTTGATGCGATGCCTTTATTTGCGCAAAAGAAGTTGGCTTTATTATCTGCGTATATGCCTAGATATTCAATAGTTTTTATGCCGATATCTATTGTAGCCTCGATGTATGTGCTTTATAAAATTAAAAAAGGGTAGAGATAATCTACCCTTTTAAATAATTTAAGATACCGAACATTGCTTCGAAAAAAATCAAAATAATAATGAGTACAGAAAAAAGATCTTCTCGTGTTGTATCTATTTTATGCTGAAAAACTGTTTGTACTTCTTCGACGATGTGCAACTTTCTATCAATGCCAGCATGCCAACTTTTAAGATCAAGTTTTTCTGCAAGCAGAGAATGTATTTCCGAATAATACGGTTCACCTGCAATTTTTATACTACTTTCAAGACGTTCAGTGATTACTGAAATATCTACTTTTAATTTACGTAATTGCCCTACTGGGTCGCTAAAAAATGTTCCAAAGAATGGTAAATAGGCGCCCCACGATAGATTTGTTTTTTTGCGCTCGTAGATAGTATTAATTTCTTGGTCAAGAAGCCGATCAAAAAAGCGTAATTCAAGTTGCTGAATGTTGGCAAATTCAAACAAATCAATGATGTCGTCATATTCTTCTTCATAAACAAATGCAGCATCAACATCAATAACAATCAAGCTTCCTCTAAAGTAACCAATAGCAGAATCTAAGATTTCATTTTTTTGAAATTCTGAAAGTATTTCAGTTTCAAATCTCAAAGTTGATGCAATGGTGCTACCATAATCTTTTTGTAATTGTGTTAAATCAAGAGATGCTGGTTGTGGATCTACTTGGATGATAATATATGATGCACATGTTTGAAAAAATTTTGGCTGAGCGATATACGATTCTATTTTTTTGTATATTGATCGAGCATCAAGAACACTTTGTTGTTGATATTTGTTTGCAAGTTCATTGCAGTTAACACGAAGATTTTCAAGTGTGTCATTAAAAGGAATTTTATACGTTAATGAGATAGCCCCAAAACTATGTATTTTGCTGCTGATACAATATGAATGTGCATGGGGATGTGGAAGCTCAATAGCAAGAGGAGCATTATATTGTTTGAAATGTTTTGGTAAATGAAGAGGCTGTTTAATAATATCGCGTGATTCTTCTATTTTTTCTAAATCAATATCATCGCCAACATCATATGCCCATAGAATCAGTATATTTCCTGAAAATATATGATCAGTTTTTTCTTTTTGCTCAAGGTCTTGTGTTTGGGACTGCATGTGCAGATCTTTCTTTTTTTATAAGTTATTTTTATTGAGCATACTCAAGATTAGATAATAAAAAAAGAGGGTATACATTTTTTAAGTGGTGCATCAAAAAAATGCACCACTTAATTTTTTAGCTATTCCTGATTTGCTTGTCTAACACTTGCTACGCCTGCTGCAAAGCCCTGATTGTATTTTTCTGATGCCTCTGCTTGGCTAGCAGCTTGTTCAGCTCTTTGTGCCGATGATTGAGCATTTTCTGCGGCTTGTTGTGCCCTATCGGCATCATCTTGAGTTTTATAATAACGATCATCATAGCTAGAGCGATAAGGATATGTAGCACTATATGTTAATGCGGACATAATACCAAAAGATAGTAAAAAATTGCCATATGCCCAACCACCAAATCCACCAGCCCAATATCCACCACGGCCATAATATCCTCCGTGGTGATATCCGTGTCCGCCATGATATCCATTGTGATGTCCGCCATCATGATGATGACCGCCACCTGCGTGATGTCCGCCCATATGCCCACCACCACCATGGCCTCCATGTCCACCGCCGCCATGAGAAAATGTATTTTGCGTTAATAGTAATGAGCTTACCATTATTATTAGAGAATATATGTTTTTTTTCTTATTCATTAAAAATCCTTTTTTTTATAACCCAAATCTTCATTATATGCTGATTGGGGACCCCATATTAAGAGAGTTTTAGAGACTTTTTTCGGACTAGTATAGTGAAAAAAGCGCAGATTTCTCCGCGCCTTTTTATTTTTTTACATTATTTAATCATAATAGCGATCACATGCTTCTGGACAATCATAACTGTCTGGGCAGCCATATCTTCTTTCGCACGTTCTACGGCTTATGTAATCATCATCATCATTATAGTAATCTCTGCTATAGTAATCCCACCACCATGGATATAATGTCCAGAAATCATACCATGGGCTCCAATAACCGCCCCACCAACGATATGGTACACCGCCCCAGAACCAAACAGGGTAATATCCGCCACCATACCAGAAGCCCCATGCTCTACGTCCATCTACATTGAAACTTCTCGGACGATTACGTGCTGTTGTTGTGCCACCACGAGGAGCTCTTCCTCGTTGTGCTGTAACAGCTTTGTTTACAGCTGTAGCATTTTTAGCAGCTACTGGTTGAGCTGTTTGAGCTGCAGCAGTAGCTGCTTGTCTTGTTGCAGGAACTGTTGAAGATATTGGACTGCCTGTTTTTGTAGTAGGAGTTGTTTGCGTAGCAGTTCTACCAGCAGCTGTTTGAGCTACAGGTGTGCTAGCTGCAGTTCTGCCGGTTGTAACACCTGATTGTCGTGAGGCCGCTGGGGCTTGAGTTGTTCCTGCAGGAGCTTGTTGTGTAGAGCCCGCTCTGGCAGCAGCTGATCCAGCGATAGTACCGGCAGTAACGCCAGCAAGAGTGCCGGCTGCAACTGCACCTCCACCATAATATCCACTATTTCCAGAAACGTTAACATTTGTAGTACGATTTACATTTGCATTACCACGTCCGGTAGCGCCTGCTCGGCCTGCATTTGTGCCACGACCGCTACTGATACCTCTACCGGCACCACCACGCATGCCAGCAGAACGTGCACCACCGCCACTAAAGCTTCGGGCACCGCCACCGCCCATGCCTCTACCTCCACCGCCCATATGTCCGCCGCCACCACCGCCATGTCCACCACCGCCGCCACCTCCACGAGGGAATGTGTCATGCGTCAATATGAGCATGCTGGCAAGAATGCTCAATATTATTGTATTTATTTTTTTATTCATAAAATGATCCTCAGGATACATCATATTTTATTTGCATGGTTTACAATTATCATCCATGTCGCAATTACATTCGCATTTTCCATCTTTACGACAATCGCATTTATTGCATGATTTTTTCATATCATTGTCATGGTCTGAAGATTTTTTTTCTGAATGAGAAAAATATCCAGATTTATGTTGATCATGATTGTGATGTTTTTCAGCTTCGTTTTTATGGTCATGATTATGATTCATATCATTATGTGAGTGTTTTTCATGATTTTTGTTTTCATGCATTGAGTTTTTTTCCTCGTTGTTCTTTTTCTTGAAATCGTTCATAGCGAACTCCTTTTTTTGAAAATAAAATATTTATACTACTATAGTTATCATATATAATAATGTTTTCAAATAGCAATAAATATTTAAGAAAAGCATGTAGGCTAAAGGGTTTTTTGAGGATAAGAGTATTGTAAGAAACTAACCTGAGGGGCTATTCTTAGGCAGAGGATTGAATAACATGAATAAAGGGGGGGGGTTGTCGATTTAAAGAGAGATTAGCCCCATTTGCTATATAAATACGCACATGAGGCTACTTAAGTATTTTATTTCTTTAATAGTGATAAGAAGGCTTCTTGTGGTACTTCAACTGAGCCGACCTGTTTTATCCCCAACGTGCACTACGCTTCAATTGGGGACCCCAATTAAGAAAGAAAATAAAGTTTATTTATCTATTTTTTTAGTAATGATAGAAAGGCTTCTTGCGGAACTTCAACAGATCCGACCTGCTTCATTTTCTTTTTACCTTCTTTTTGTTTTTCAAGCAGTTTACGCTTACGAGATATGTCCCCGCCATAGCATTTAGCTGTTACATCCTTGCGTAGCGGAGCTACACGTTCTCGTGCGATGATTTTTGCGCCAATTGCTGCTTGGATAACAACTTCAAAGAGCTGCCGATGGATAACTTTTTGTAGGCGCTGCGTAAGGTCTCTTCCAATATAAAAAGCTCTATCACGATGAATAATAATAGAAAGCGCATCAACGGCTTTGCCATTTAATAAGATATCCATTTTAACTAGATCTGCCGGCTCATATCCAGAGACTTCATAATCAAAGCTTGCGTACCCAGAGCTTAACCCTTTAAGTTCACCATAAAACTCCATGGCAACTTCATTAAGTGGCAAGCGATATTTTAAGATAACTCGAGAATCATCAAGATACGTTAAGTTTTGTTGTTTACCGCGTTTTTCTTCACACAGTTTAATAACACTGCCAAGATATTGCTGCGGAACAATAATAGTAGCATCAATTACTGGTTCTAAAATTTCATCAATGTAATTGCGTTCGGGAAAATCTGATGGATTTTCGATGGAAATTGTTTGGCCATTCGTCATTTTAAGCTGATACAGCACACTTGGAGCTGTTGCAATAACTGCTAAATCGTATTCTTGTTCAAGGCGTTGTTTGAATACTTCCATGTGTAACATGCCCAAAAATCCGCATCTAAATCCAATACCAAGAGCTGCAGAACTCTTTTTTTCAACAGATATACTTGCATCATTAAGCGTTAATTTTTCAATAGCTTCTTCAAGTAGACCAATTTCTTCACTATCTACCGGAAATACGCCGGCAAAAACCATTTGTTTTGCTGGTTTAAAACCAGGAAATAATTCAACTGTTTTTTTATTGTGATAAATAGTATCGCCAATTTGTGCTTCTTTAATGGTCTTCATGCCGGTAATAAGATATCCAACTTGTCCTGCATAAAGAATATTTGTTGGCGTTGGTTCTGGATACATTAATCCAACTTCAAGCACTTCATAATTTGAGCTTGCTTGTGCTAAACAAATGACATCGCCTTTTTTAATAATGCCATCATGCAATGCAATAAGACAAACTACGCCACGATAATCATCAAACCACGAATCAAAAAGTAAAGCGCGCAGGGGTTTATCAGTTGATACTGGCAAACTTGGTACGCGTTCAATAACAGCTTGAAATATTTCTGAAATTCCAATATTTGCTTTTGCTGAAGCTTGAATAACTTCTTCTTCTTTAAAGTCAAATAAGTTTACAAATTGATTGGTAACTTTTTCGACGTCAGCATTGGGTAAATCAATTTTATTGATGATGGGGATGATTTTTAAATCTTGATCAAATGCAAGATAGAAATTTGCCATTGTTTGTGCTTGCACTCCTTGTGCCGCATCAATTAAAAGTAATGCGCCCTGGCATGCATAAAGCGATCGCGATACTTCGTACGTGAAATCAACGTGGCCGGGAGTATCAATTAAATTAAGTAAATATTTAACACCTTTATATTCATAAAACATAGAAGCTGTTTGTGCTTTAACGGTGATGCCGCGTTCACGTTCTACTTGTAGCTTATCTAAAAATTGTTCTTTTTTTTGGCGTTCGGTAATTGTTCCTGATATTTCAAGAAGACGATCAGATAAAGTTGATTTACCATGATCGATGTGGGCAATAATTGAAAAATTTCTGATTCTATCAGGAGTAAATTCTTGTAAATTAGGTATGCGTTGGCTCATGCGGATCTCATTTTCATTATTTAATAAGTTTTTGCCTAAAAGTCTCTATTTGTAAGTATAAAGAGATAGGAAGGCATTGTAAAATGGAGTAGTTTTTGAAAAAATATTACCTTTCAATATCCAAGTGATACAGTATAAAAGTAATTGTATCAGAATATTCGGAATGTTTGTTTTGTAATGGAGCTGGAATTTTATCACTAACAAATCCATATTTTTCATAAAAGGCTTGGACTCTGTCATTTGCATAAGCAAAGGTCCTCAATTCACATGAAGTAATGTGTGGATATGAGCTCAACGTTGCTGTAAGTAAATCCTTTCCCACTCCTTGATGACGATAATTTTTGTCAACAACGATATATCGTATATAAGCTTGATTTTCACTTATTTGTTGAGAAAAACAAAAGCCTACAATAGTAGGTTCATTTTTTTGTTGAATGGCAACAAATAAGCGTTGACTCGTGTCTCGCAGTTGTTTTTCTTCAAATATGCTTTCAAAAGCGGTAGTCATATTAGCAAGATAGGTAGATAATATCTCAGGATTTTGTACGACAGGAGATGTTGGATATCCGTTGATTAAAACTTCTCTAAAGTGTTCATTAATAATTTGTTTGCTCAGTGTCGCAAGCAAAGGTAAGTCTTCAGGTTCGGCAAGACGTATAGTAATTTCTGCTGATTGTGCAGCAAATATGGAAAATAAGATATATGTGATTGATAATCTTATTCTATTCATTTAATAAGTCCTTTAGTTCGAAAAAACATTCCAAAATCTCACTACATATAAGCCCTGTTTTTTATATGAAATTCCCTAGTTCTCGATGCTAACCTTTAATATCCAAATGATACAAAAAATACCTAATAAATCCTTGTGCTCATCGAATGGTCAGATAGTAATTTGCATGGGTGATTGGTAATTCCGAATTATCTAATATTAAACCAGTGTATGGATCCAGAGATGCAAAGCCTGTGAGTTCAAATCCAAGCTTTTTGTAAAAAGCGTGTGCTTCATCATTGCGATAAGCATGTGTTCTCAATGTACAGTGAGTGATATTTTCAAATGTGTGAATTGCTGTATGAATAAGTTTTTTGCCGATACCTTGTCTTCTTAATGTTTTATCAACTCCTATAAAATAAATGTGTACATTTTGTGGATTTTTTTTGTTGAATCTGCAATATCCAACAAGTTGGGGCTGTTCATGCAGGGGTACCTCTTCTGCCATGATAATACCATATGGTTCTTTGTTAAGTTGTCTGGTTATAAATTCAAGACAAGCATTGTGTTGTTTTTGTATGTGTCTGCACATAAAATTATCAAAATCATTTGGGGTGATAATATAAGAATAAAGTTGTGCAAAATGATCCCAAAATACTTGGTTGGTAAAATGATTAATTGCATTAATATCGTTAAGTGTTGCAGGCCGAACAATAATTTCATTGGATTGTATAAAAAATACAGAAAAAAAAGTGTATGCTACATGTAGTCTTGAAATATTCATTTTTATAATCCTTTGTTAGAAATAATTAGTTTAGAGCTGTCTTTTTTATATGAAATGACCTTCTCTATAGTTGTGCTTTGTGCTGCATTAGCAAATGTTGGACTATGGTATGTTATGTTTTCAGGACTTGCAATAGATCTCAATGCTAGTCTTTGATATCTCAATGATATAAGAAACACTTAATAGATCTTTTAATTAAAAAGATTGTCTTTATATTGCCTTTTATGTTTTTTTATAACATATCTTGTTCTTGTTGTAAAAATAATTCGATTTGATATAGAAGGATGTATGTATGAATAAAAATATGTTTGTAATGTTAAGTTTTTCTATGCTTTTATCCTATGCAGCTGAGAATAAAAAATCTTGTAGTATTTTTTCTCATCCAAACAATAAAAAGCAAGAAGATAGAGCTATGTATAAGAAGTTTGAAAAAGGCTCTTTTCTTGGAGTATATGATGGACATGATGGTTTTGTCGTGGCTGAATTATTACATAAAGATCTACCTCAATATTTTGAAGAATCATTAAAGTCTTGTCAATGCACGGTCGAAAAGGCAATGCTTAATGCGTTTCAACAAGTCGAAAATGATGTTTTATTGCGCAAATGTAATGGTGGGTCAACAGCAATCGCTGCATATATTACATTAGATAGATTATGTCTGGCAAGTGTTGGTGATTGTCGCGCTATATTGGAGTGTGATGGTTGTGTAGGATTGGCTACGCAGGACCATAATGTTGATCGTGCAGATGAATTAAAACGTTTATTAGCTACAAAAGCTACTATCTTTAGACATGTATCTATTCGGAATGATACCAAAGAGGTTCTAAAAAAGTATGACTGGAGAGTTAATGGTGTTAATATGACTCGTCTAATTGGGAATCGAAAATTAAAAGGTTCTCTGAAGAGTGGTTTTCTAATGTCTCAAGTAATGTTGCAAAATAATTGCACGGCTGTTATTGAGTTATATCCTGGTGATCAAAGAGTAGATGAATTGGAAATAATGCCTGAAAAAGGCCAACTTATTGCAGATCCTGAATATACCGAAATAACCTTAACAGAAAAAAATCGTTGGCTTATTCTTGCTACCGATGGTTTTACTGATGTTATTTCAAATGAAGAAGCTGTGAAATTGGTAGTGGATTATAGTCAGAATATTCAATCATTAGATCAGATAACGCAATTATTAGTAGAACAAGCAATTAAAAAAGGTAGCAAGGATAATATTACGGTTGTGCTATTTGATTTGTGGAACCGGCATCAATAATAAAGGAAAATATAATGAATGCTCAAAGAAAAACAATTCTTTTTGCTGTATTGCTATTTATTTTGCTTTATATCATTCTCACACTGATTAATAAATACAATTCCACCATCATACCATCTCTTACACAAGCTGACAGAGTTAGTTCAATTGGTTTATACGCTGACATCACTGAGACCATGACGCATAAAAAATATAAACCAAAAGAATTTACTATTGTGATGGGGCCAAAAAAATTCAGTGATAAACAAATAAAAGATCATCTGCAATTATATGAAGGATATGTCAATAAACATAATGAAATTGATGAAGCATTAGAAACAGTTGATAAATCAAAAGCTAATCAGACTTATTCGACATTTCGTGCATTAAAACTTTCTGAAACATTTGCGCGTAATGGATCTTTGCTTCATGAATTATATTTTGAAAATATAGGCACAGGGACAACAATGGGTCAGAAGACTCAAGAAATTTTGATTAAAAATTTTGGCTCTATTGAAAATTTTAAACAAGATCTTGTAGCAACTGCAACTGCTGCACGCGGATGGGCTTTAACATGTTATAATCTTGATAATCAGAGAGTTCAGAATTATTTACTTGATGCGCACAATGAAAAAGTTCCTGTTTTTGTTATTCCATTATTAGTTATTGATACATATGAACATGCATATATGATTGATTTTGGTATTAATCGTAAAGAATATTTGGCTATTTTATGGGATAATATCGATTGGAATGTCATTGAAAAACGTCTTATAAAATGGACTTCCTATTGCCAGCAATAGTATAATATCGTATCAATATATAAAAGCTCTTATAAAAGATTTATCCATGAACAAAAAAATATTTTTACTTCTATCTACCTTTTTTACAGTGGGTTTTGCATGTGAGCAAAAAACAAATATGATTGGTCTTTGTTCTCATGCCAATGGAAAGACTCAAGAAGATGCTCTTACTATAAAAAAAATGGAAAATAATATTTTTTGTGGTCTTTATGATGGAAATGGTGGGTCCTATGTTTCTGATTATTTAGCAAACAAATTGCATGTTTTTTTTGAGTGTTGCCTATCTGAACAACGCACAAAAAAAGATGCATTTTCTTATGCATTTAATCAAGTAGAAGATCATGTTACATCTCAAAAAAATCAAGAGAATGCTGGTGCAAGTGCATTGGCAGTTTATCTTGAAGGGAATAAAGCGCATATCGCATGGGCAGGCACAGTATCTCTGGCCTTGGGATGTAATAAAAATATTGCATTTCAAACAAAAGATCATACTCTTTCAGAACCTGCCAATTTTCTTATATTAAATGCTTGCGAGGCAAACAGAATTATGCGCGTAAGCACTGCTTTTCTCAATTCTGGGCATGATATTTTTTTTCGCGAATATATTCCAGAGCAATCAACGGATCAACATCTTGCACCAGTAGGTTATTGGCTTATCAATGGTGTTAATAGAACTCGCTTTATAGGTCATCCATGGCAAAAAGGCCTTTATAATTGTCGCAAACGATTTCCGCAGCCACATCGATACACGAGCGAAAAACATGCTGTATATATGCAATCATATTCTGGAAAAACGGTTGATTTTGATAATAATAGTTTGAATATTACTCCGCTTAAAGGTCAAATTATTGCGGAACCAGAATATAAAGAAATAACATTGACTGAAAAAAACCGTTGGTTAGTTATTGCAACAAATACCTTAACAAGTATTATGAGCAACCAAGAGATGATGGAAGTGATACACAATTATTATTACGAACAGAACATTCATTGTCTTGATACAATAGCCAATAAGTTAGTTAAAATGGCTATCGAGAGAGGATGCACAAGAAATATTTCTGTTATAGTAATGGACTTATTAGCAAATCGGGCGTAAGAAGCTTGTCATTTTTAAGCTTTCTTACTATACTAATTGGATATTCTAAGCAATTTTTGATACCGTTTTTTTGATGCGAGAAAAGGGCTCATTTTATGGAACGTCCGACTTCAACCGTACATAATAAAAATATTCCGATACGACCAATTTTAATTGAAAAAGAATTAAAAGATTCTTTTCTTGATTATGCAATGTCTGTTGTTGTTAGTAGGGCACTGCCTGATATTCGTGATGGTTTAAAACCAGTGCATCGTCGTATTTTATACACAATGCATCAGCTTGGTTTTTTTTATAACAAACCATATCACAAATCAGTACGTGTGGTGGGTGATGTGCTTGGTAAATTTCACCCTCATGGTGACCAAGCAGTGTATCAATCCATGGTTGGATTGATACAAGATTTTTCAAAACGTTATCCATTGCTTGATGGGCAAGGTAACTGGGGTTCTGTTGATGGTGATAACGCTGCAGCTATGCGTTATACTGAAGTTCGCATGGCCCGTATTGCACAAGAAATTTTAGCTGATATTGAAAAAGAAACTGTTTCTTTTGTTCCCAACTTTGATGAGTCTACCGTAGAGCCGATAGTGTTACCAAGTAAATTACCTAATTTACTTATCAATGGGGTTGCAGGTATTGCTGTTGGGATGGCCACATCTATTCCACCACATAATCTTGGTGAAGTCGTAGATGCATTACTTGCGATGTTGCACAATGAATCTATTACCGATGAAGAACTATTTATGCTTATTCCTGGACCAGACTTTCCAACAGGAGGAATTATTTGTGGGCGTTCAGGAATCGTAAAAGCATATAAAACAGGTCGTGGTAATGTTATTTTGCGAGGTGTTGCAGAATTTGAAGAAAAGCAAAATAAAGGCGCAAGTATTATTATTACGCAATTACCATATCAAGTTAATAAAGCTGATTTAACTATTAAAATTGCTGATCTTGTTAAAAATAAAATTATTGATGGTATTTCTAATATCAAAGATGAATCAGATAAAAAAGGTATGCGCTTAGTTATTGATCTTAAGCGTGGTGAAATTCCAAGTGTTGTCTTAAATCAATTATATAAACATACCAATTTGCAAACGTCAGTTTCTATTTTGATGTTGGGCCTTCTTGATAATCAACCATTAATTTTTTCATTACGCCAATTATTAAGTGAATTTTTATATCATCGTCAGCAGATTATTTATCGTCGTACACAATTTGATTTAAGCAAAGCACAAGAACGTGAGCATATTCTTGCTGGTTTTATTATTGCATTAACAAGTATTGATGAAGTTATTGCTCTCATTAAAAAATCACCTTCTGCCAATGATGCAATTATTGAGCTTAATAAACGCTTCTTGCTTTCTGAAAAACAAGGTAAAGCGATTTTGGAAATGCGTTTACAACGTCTAACAGGACTTGAGCAAGAGAAAATTTATGCTGAAATGGAAGAGATTAAAGTTAAAATAGTATATTTTAAATCTATCTTGGAAAATGAAGTAATCTTAAAACAAGAAATTGTTAAAGAGTTAGAAGAAATTAAAAATCAATACAACGATGATCGCAAAACGCGAATCGAAGGAGCTATTGATATTCTTACTGAAGCAGATCTTATTCCTGATGAAGAAGCTGTTATTACCTTAACTATGAAGGGATACGTAAAACGTGTTCCGCTTACCGTATTTGGAGTACAGCGTCGTGGTGGTAAAGGTAAAATGGGATTGACTGCGCTTGAAGGTGATATTGTTCAAGACGTGTTTGTTGCAAAAGCACATGACATGTTATTGTTTTTCACTAATTTAGGTCGCGTGTATAGTTTAAATACATTTGAAGTTCCTGAGGCATCACGCGTTGCGCGTGGCAGAGCGATTGTTAACTTGTTACCATTGCAAGAAGGTGAATTTGTAGTAAAATTACTGCCTTCTCGTATTATGGAAGGTAAGTTTATGGTAATGGTTACTCGCGAAGGTATTATTAAACGTACTGATGCATCTGATTTTTCAAAAATTCGCGCAACGGGTATTCGCGCAATTACCTTGCGTGAAGGTGATGAGCTTGTCTTCTGTTCATTAAGTAGCGGTGACAATACTATTGTCTTGGCTACAGCTCGAGGACAAGGAATTAGATTTAAAGAAACTGAAGTACGTTCCATGGGTCGTCAGGCAAGTGGTGTTATGGGTATTCGCGTGAAAAAAAATGATCGCGTAATTGGTATGGAAGTTATTTCTGATCATGGTGAGATTCTTTTTGCTACTGAAAAAGGTTATGGCAAAAAGGTAAAGATTGAAGATTTCCGTATTGCACATCGTGGTGGTATGGGAGTAAGAACTATACCAACAACTGGTCGCAATGGTGAAGTTATTGGTTTAGCTATTGTTCATGAAGATTCTAATATTTTACTCATTGATCAAGCAGGTAAAATAATTCGTCTTGCTGCCAAAGATATACGTGCGATGGGCCGTCAAGCAAAAGGTGTTCGTTTAATCAGACTTGATTCAGATCAAAAGCTTCATAATATTGTTGCATTCGAGGGCGGCGAAGCCGCGCAAGAAGGTGATGATGAAGGTGATTCCGGCATTGAAACTCGTACGTTACCTGTTGCTGAAGCTGGTGGGCAAGACGAGGGCGATGAAGATGAATTAGAAGAAGAAACAGAAGATGATGAATCTTCTGAAGATATAGAACATGACGAAGATGACAGTGATGATATCGATGAAGAAGAAGAGGTTGATTTTTAATCTGTGTTTAATACTCAATTTATTCTCCATCTAACGCTCATCGAGGGTATAGCTCCGAGTGTTATTCAAAAAATTATACAATCACAAAGATCTGGTGTGCAAACATCAGATCTTTACCATTTATCAGCATTTGATTGGATGAATTATTTTGGTATTTCAGAAAAATATGCACAAAAGTTAGTAGCAGGTCTTTCTGATATGACAATTCTTGAAAAAGAATTAGAACTGATACATGAAAATAAGATTCAGATAACTACTATTATCGATCAATCATATCCGGCATTATTAAAAGAAATTCATTTGCCTCCGGCGATTTTATATTACCAGGGAGGTAATTTTCCCTCAAAATCTTTAGCCGTTGTTGGTGCGCGTAAGGGTAATGAATATGGTCAACGTATTATTGATATGATAATTCCTGATCTTGTTGCTGCTGGTTATGCGATTATAAGTGGTGGAGCGCTTGGTATTGATACCATGGCTCATCAAGCAGCATTGCGTTGTGGTGGAAAAACAATAGCAATTTTAGGTTCTGGATTATTAAAGCCATACCCACCAACAAACAAAAAATTATTTGCTGCAATTATGGAAAGTGGCGGCATTGTTGCAAGTTCATATCCACTAAATATGGATCCATTGCCACATAACTTTCCTGCGCGTAATCGTATTGTAACTGGCTTATCGCAAGGTTGTTTGGTTGTGCAAGCGGCAAAAAAAAGTGGTGCTCTTATTTCCGCGCATTGTGCATTAGAACAAGGCAGAGAAGTATTTGCAGTGCCGGGACCATTTGATGATGAATTAAGTTCTGGATGCAATGAAATTATTCAGCAGGGTGCAAAATTAGTAATGAGCAGTGCTGATATATTTAATGAATTTGGTGATAAAATTGTGCATGCTGATAAACAAGCGTTTCAGCAACAAGTATTGTTTTCTCCTGCTTCATTTATTTCTTCTCAAAAAAAGTTAACAGAAATATATTCTGCTACTCAGCAAAAAATAATTCTTGTATGCAAACAACCAATGTCATTGGAAGATATTATAAACATTACAGAATTATCTTTTGAGCAAGCTCAATCAGAATTGTTCAATTTGCAGCTTGATGGTGTTGTAATACAAGATTTTACGGGGATGTGGGTTGTTTGTTAACCTGCTCAGAAAAAAGATTAGTTAACTGTTTTATAATGGTATTCAAGGTGCTCACTTCTTTCAGTTCTTTTTCTGGATTTCTTTTATTGTTAGATGCAAATAGTCCCAACAAAAGAAACCATGGCGCGAGCATAATTGCTGACGCTGCTGCTAGACCTGGATTATTCGTATCAAAACTAAATAAACTGGATAAACCAGAATTGTAATTTTCTGATTTGATTATAGAGACAATAATATTCATTTTTTTATGTTTACAAAGATCGATAAGTTTTAGAAATGAATAATCTTGATGAGTTAGCAGGAATGTATTCAGTTTTGTTTGATTAATTATACCAAGATTGCTCTCATAAAATTTCATAAAATCTTCATATGTTTGTTCTTGATTATCATTTAATGAAGGTATTTCCAAAACATCAGGATACTGATTTTTTATAGTTTCAATAGAAACAGCAATTTTTTTTAGATCAGTCTTAAGTTGCTCTATTTTTACCTCAACTGTTTTTTGTTCTCTTTCATACATGAAAAAATCATAGATTGCTCTTCCTGATTGTCGTGCAAAAGCAAAAGCTGAAAGCCCTCCAATAATGCCAGCGGTTCCCATAGAGATTTTGTCAATAATGCCCCGATAATTCTCTTGCCTTATATATTTGTTAAGATAATTTACACTTAATGCCGGACTTACCATTATTCCCGTAAATAGCGCTCTTAACAGTGTGTCGCCAACAGTTACGGTATTTTTAGTACGTATTTGTTTATATGTTTGGAACAGTTGTTCATCTAATGCTTGTCGTTTTTGTAGTAAATCATAAATTTTATCGGCGATTGAAATATCGGTTGCAGAAATTAAGGTATTATTTTTTTGATCTGAAGCTTGAGAATTGATAGAGCTTGTTAAAACTATATTGCTATAAAAAAATAAAGTGAATAAGAGTGGAATTCTTTTACTCATGATATTTCCTGTATTATGACTAAAAACTTTCTTCATGCTAAAATAAAGCACTATTAAAATGCAAGTATTGATAAAAGGTCAGCTATGAGGAAAAAGGTATACAACTACATGAGTGTAATTGTACTCGTGAGCATATTGTTCGTTTTTTTATATAAACAAAGACTTCATGATAATGGTCAATATAATAACTATACCATTGTTGCTACAACAAGCATGTTGGCTGATGCTGTACGCAATATCGTTGGAGATGATATGGTTGTGTATGGTCTTATGGGTTGTGGTATTGATCCTCACTTATATCGTACTCGTGAAAGTGATGTACACAAATTAGCAAATGCCGATTTAGTTATTTATAACGGATTGCATTTAGAAGGAAAAATGGGACAAGTACTTGAAGGCATGAACCGTTTTACTAAAGTTATTAACTCAAGTACAGCAATTGATAAAAGTTTATTGCGTAGAGCAGATTTTGATGAATTATATGATCCACATATTTGGTTCGATGTAACATTGTGGATATTAGTTGTTCGGTATATTCAAGATTCCATTATGCAGCTTGATGAGGATAATGCTGCTATCTATAAAAAGAATGGTGATAAGTATGTTGCGCAACTTGAACAATTGCATGAATATGTGCAGCAGCGCATTGCGCAATTGCATCAATCACAAAGAATTTTGATTACTGCCCACGATGCATTTGGTTATTTTGGTGACGCATATGGTGTTGAAGTGGTGGGATTACAAGGCTTAAGTACCGATTCTGATATTAGTACGAGAGATATTCAACAATTAGCTGATTATATTGTAAAAAAAAAGATACCAACTATTTTTGTAGAAGCATCTATACCAGAACGCTCACTGCTTGCTGTGCAGCAAGCAGTTCAAGCGCAAGGTTGGCATGTTGTACTTGGCGATGAACTATATTCTGATGCGCTGGGTGATGAGGAAAGTGGAGTGGCAACTTATATAAGTATGGTCAAACATAATATTGATACAATTGTTGATGGATTGAGAAGATGAGAATGATATCAACCGTTTTCTTTATTTTAGTTTTTTCTTTTTTTTGCTGCGATGACTGTGATATCGTCCTTCCTCTGCGTAATTATATTTAAGATAAAGGCATACTATCATAACAATACCAAGTATAATTAAACTGCTAATACTGTTAAATCCTTTAAGTGATCCAGGCTCTATATATATATAAGTTTTCAAGAGATATTCCTTATTTAGCGGTACTTAAACTTAAAATTCTTTTTAAAATTATCAAAATGTTTTAATTCTTTTTTTTCAATTTCAAGCTCATTTATTTTTGTTTTAATGTGCATAATCTCAGCATCTATTTTTGCAGACTCAATTTCAAATGCTTTTCTCAGGTTTTCTATATCTGAATTGATTGATTCGATAGTAATGTTGTTTTGATCCATTTTTTCTTCTAAAAAAGTTATTTTATCATTGTTTTCTTTAAGCTTGTTAAACCATTCTTTGCTAGCACCAAATATAGTAAAAGGAACACTAATTGGTAAAAGACCATACGCTAATAAAACTCTTCCAATTTCTCTGAAGGTCAATTCAATTCCTGCGAATATGAATGTTCCTCTATAGCGTTGAGGAGCTTGGAATGTTTTTTGAAAATGAGAAGATAGTTGATAAGAAAAAAGTTGTTCTTTTTTTAATCCATCTATTTGATGTGCTATATTACTATTTTCTTCCTTCAGTTGAGATATTTTTTCTTCTGGGCTGATTATTTTTTCTCTATTAATTTCTAATTTTTTTTCTTGTTTCATAAAATCTTCAATATTCCATTGCAGATGCAATTGATAGAGCGATGGATAATTGATATTTTCCTGAGATAGAATAGTTCCAGAAGTTAATAGGAAAGACAATAATAGTGCAATAAATAGAGTCGGGCGAAACATTATTTTTCCTTTGATATTGCTTGAATTTTTTAATCATGTTTTCTGTTGTAGTAATGTATGATTATGATAAAAAGCTAAAATTTATATTTATAGTTTTTATGATATATAGATTAAATATTATTTTTCAATATTTATTTGGCAGCAAGAATCATATCAAGATTTTTTACGAATAGCTTATTGCTTTACTGTTTTTAAGTAACAGTTTTGATATGAAATAGTATATTTCATTAAAAGAATTTGAACGAGGCTATTACGTTATGAAACGCTTAGTTGTCATTTAGGTGTTTGAATAAAATGTAGTATGTTATTCAATATGACGAGCGCAGTATGCATTCAATAGATAAATAATGAATAAAAAGAAAAATATTCAAGATCTATCAACATGGGAATTCATTGAGCATATCACAGAGAACATTGATAAAAAGATATTGAGTTTTTCGCAAGATAGTATTGATAAGCTTCTTGTTGAAATTCATACTTTTGCACAAGACAAAGTATTTGATGAATTGTATATCATTGGGCGCGTCTTAGATCATGTTAATCGAAAAAAAGCCTATTATAACAAGCAGGTATATAATGGGGATGCGTTGAAATATATAGCGGGATGGCTGTGTGCTGTTATAATTTTAGGCTTAATACTTTATTTTATACTTATTTATTATCATTTTCCCAAAGAAAAAGAATTAAATGATTTTATAAAATGTCTTGAAAGATTTGGTATAACTATCACTAAATGCAGTAAGCCAGCTTATCGTAGAACACATTATTATTTAGAAGTATCGGCAGTAAGGAAATATTTGTGGCAAGATGATTATTGGATGATAAAACAGCTATTGGAGCGGATGCACAAAGTTCATGGAGCTTTATATGGCTGGATCAGATCATCAATTATAATTGTGAGTGGATCCATGTTGATGGCTGTTAACATATTATTTTCTTGTATTCGCAGCTGGTTGAGGCCATATTATAAAGAACGTCTAGAAGCTTTGTTTTCTATAGAAAAAAGATTGCGTCAGGCAGAAGATTCATTATTTGAAGAGAAATATTTTAAAGGTAAATTAAAAAAATAGATGCATATCTATGTAAGGTTGTGTATGAAGTTATTCTTTTCTATGTTCGGATTGCCATTATATGCTTGCGTAATTTTGGTACCTTTTTGTTTTGTTGGATGTAAAAAATCTGATGATAATATACCTCATGTAGAACCAGATATTGAAAATCACTCCATATCCTCAGTCTCACAGGTTTTCCCACAAGACTTATTATATGGAAATGTTCCCATTCATCCCTTATGTATTATAAATGCATTGCACAATAAATCTATTCAGCCCATTAGTATAGATGTTCTGGAGCCAAACTTACCTGATGAGTATGATATAAAAAATCATACTTTTTCTTACAATTTAGAAAGAAAAGAGTGCGCAGGTTCATGGGAAGAATTGATTGAAGAAGATTTTACTCGAAGATATTACGCAAGCTACGAATATAAAGGTTCTTATCAAGATAGGCATGTGTTGGAAGCATGCCAAGAGAATTATGGATCTAGCCATGAATTGAGAAATCTTATACTTATTGAGAGAGAAAAAGATACTATTCACTGTATTGCAGATATAAAGCAGGGAGATTTTAACGATGTAGTAGTTGAGAATAATAGATTAAGATTTGAAGATATGTTGCCTGCTGAATGTATTGATATTATAATGCCTCGAGAAGGTATTTCTGATATAGGAGAAAATATTATTTGCATTGAAAATGATCTTCCGAGATCCAAAAATGGGACATGTTTTGTGTGTTCTTATGAAGTAGATCTTGATGATCCTCTACTAAAGTTAAAACTTTGTGGAATTTCTTTTTTAGAAAAGGCTCATTATGATTATCCTCGGAATTGGCAAGATGAATGTTTTTGCACAGTTGCATTACAGTATATTGATGAAGGCCATGAGAAATTGAATCTTATGCAAACAGAATCATTTGTAAGAGAAATTTGGGAATCTATAGCAGAAAAAATGGCTAAGAATGAAATCTCTTTATAGTTTTGCTTTCGAAGGTAAATTGAGTAAATTTTTGGTTTTACGTAGATGACGCAAGCTTACTGATTATCTACATTTATTCCCAGTTCTTCTGCCTGATTCTCGATAGAGCGTCTATTTTTTTGTACTATTCGACTCAATAATACAATAAGGAATCGAACAAAATGTTCAAGCGGCATATCATTTTGTATGCCAAGCAAGTCGTTAGCCAATAGACGTATATTCTTTTCGTGATCAGAAAGTGTTGTTAATTCTGTGTCTTCTATTTTCAATATGTTTTGGTTTTTTTTATCAGTACGCCACAACAGCATACGAGGTACATCCGCATAAGACCAATTGCCCAAGTAAAAATACTCAAGATAATGTGTAATTATTTCTTCTTTATTTTTCGTATTTTTAATGGTGAATTCAATTTTAGCAGCTTCGATTTTATCGTTATAATTTCCACCAGTAAAATCAATCCAATATTCGAGGTTAGTTATCGATTGTACAAGAGTGAGTAATTGCGGGTATTTTTGGAGTATACTATCTGCTGTTATAATGTTTTCTATTGTTTTACGTATATTATCTTCCGCATTGTTGTCCAAAAAGTTTGCATCAGATTTATTTTTTTGTATAACTGCTTTACTGGATCAATCTCCATTTAGATTTCTTTTATTAATACCTTACTTGTGTGTTAAGTAAATTTCCCGTACGATAAAGTACAACACAATTTTATTTTGTGCTGGAGCTAAAACGTACATGAAAAATATATCACACATACCAGCGGTTGAACTATCTCATCTAAGCGTTTCTTATGGAGATAACCTTATTTTATCTGATTGTACTGTAACGATCCCCCAAGGAGTTCTTCTTGGTATCCTTGGTCCTAATGGTGCAGGAAAAACTACCTTTATTAAATCTATTTTGGGATTAGTTCCAAAACGAGAAGGTACTATTTTTGTGCTTGGGCAGGAATTGAAAAATGTTCGTAATAAAATTGCTTATGTCTCTCAACGTAGTAGTGTTGATTGGGACTTTCCATTGACAGTTTTTGATATGGTTCTTATGGGATGTTATGGAAAATTGGGCTGGTTTAAACGACCAGGTGATGTTGAAAACATCCAAGTGTATGAAGCGTTAGCTGCCGTAGGTTTGGAGCATTATGCGCATAAATCAATTGGAGTTTTATCTGGTGGCCAACAGCAACGAGCATTTATAGCACGAGCATTGGTGCAAAATCCGGATGTTTATTTTTTAGATGAACCATTTGCGGGAGTTGATGCACCAGCTGAAAAAATTATTATTGAATTGTTTAAAAAATTACGTGATCAAGGAAAAACCATTATTGTGGTGCATCATGATATTTTAACCGCATCAGCATATTTTGATTGGGCATTATTATTAAATAAAAAAGTTATTGCCTGTGGTCCGATAGAAGATGTTTTAACGCAGCCTTATTTTAATCAGATGTACGGAGAAAATTTTAGATTAAATATTTTTCATAAGATGAGTTTATAAGTTATGTATACTCTATTGCTTGTTTTATGTGGAACTGTTCTTCTTGGTATTACATCTGGTGTATTAGGATGTTTTTCATTATTGCGGCAACAAAGTCTTCTTGGTGATGCGATATCGCATGCTGCATTGCCAGGAATTGTGATTATGTTTTTGTGTACATATAGTGCAAATCCTTGGCTACTTTTGTGTGGAGGTGTATGTGCTGGGTTTATCGGTGTTCTCTGCATGAACTTTGTGTGTGCTCACACAAAGCTAAAAAAAGATGCCATTTTGGGAATTATTTTATCGGTGTTTTTTGGTTTAGGTCTAGTTTTGATAACTGTTGCGCAAAAAATTCCTGTTGCAAGCCAGGCAATATTAAACAAATTTTTGTTTGGTAGTGCCGCAACATTGCTGGTGCACGATATTCAGCTCATTCTTTTTGTATCGAGTTTGATTTTTTGCATACTAATTCTTCTTTGGAAAGAATCTATGTTGTATGTTTTTGATCCTAATTTCGCGCATATGATGGGTTTTAATACAAAAATGATAGAAACAATTCTTACTATTTTATTGGTGTCTGCTATTGCAATTGGATTGCAAACAGTTGGCGTAGTGTTAATGAGTACTATGCTTATTGCTCCTGCAGCGGCAGCTCGTCAATGGGTAAATAAATTATCTCATATGATGATATTAGCAGGGTTATTTGGTGCATGTTCAGCAGCTATAGGCGTATATGTAAGTTCAACAATAGATCATTTGCCAACAGGTCCTATGATTGTGATTGTTGCAAGTGTGATTGTCTTTTTTTCTTTAGCATGTGCGCCTCGTGTGAGGCAGGCATGATATATAGCTTGCATATAGAACTTATAATAATTGCAGTTGTTACTGCTATTACGTGTTCGTTGCCAGGAGTTTTTTTAGTGCTTCGTGGTGTTGCTATGATGAGCGATGCCATTAGCCATGCAATACTGCTTGGTATTGCAGTAATGTTTTTATGTGTAAAAAGGCTCGATTCGCCATTACTTCTTCTGGGGGCTACTGCAGCAGGAGTATTGACCGTAGCATGCACGCAGATGGTTATAAAAAGTAAACGTCTTAAGCAAGATGCTGCAATTGGACTTATTTTTCCTCTTTTTTTTTCTCTTGGAGTTGTTTTAATTTCCCTATATGCCCGTAACGTGCACCTTGATATAGATATGGTGCTATTGGGCGAATTGGGGTTTGCGCCCTTTAATCGAGTACTGATTGGTACTGTTGATTGCGGTCCTTATGCATTGTGGGTTGTTGGAGCTGCATTATTGCTCAATAGTTGTTTTACGCGCCTTTTTTATAAAGAACTCGTGGTAACAACATTTGACGCTACTTTAGCAACAATGGCTGGTTTTACGCCTGCTTTTTTTTATTATTGCTTGATGATTATAACGAGCATTACGGCCGTTGCTACCTTTGATGTTGTAGGATCGATAATGGTGGTGGCGCTTATGATAACACCAGCAGCTACCGCTTATCTGGTGGCAGAAAAGGTTGATCATATGATAGGATTTAGTCTTTTTTTTGCGAGTCTTTCAGCAATTTTTGGCTATATCTTTGCCTTTTGGGCGGATGTTTCAATAGCTGGATCTATTGCGTGTATGACGGGGATATTTTTTACGGGAGTGCTTGCTAGGTTAAGGTTTTCTATTTGACAATTTTTATAAATAGGGTATCCTATCTATAATATACAATATTGTCACAAAGGAGGACATATGGAAAAGAAAGCACTTATTTTAAGCCTGTTATCCTTATTTTCTATAGCTACGTCTGTTACTTGTTTTGGCAGAGTAGATCATGACCGAGCCAATCGTCAGCAAGCTAATCATCAGCCCAATAATGATCTTAGTGTTCTTGCTATTGGTTGTACTTTTTGTGCTGCTATGGCTGGTGGATTATATCTAATAGCACCAAAAATTAATTCTCAGGAAGAAAAGCCCTCAGATAATGAAGAAAACAATCAAAAAATTGATGCAAAAGAGCTCTCGACAACAGCTTTTGCCCTCTGTATGACCGTAGTCGCTTGTATTTATGATGATGAAGTAAAAAATGGGCATTAATTTTGTTTTGTGTAAATACTCATGTTTTTAGGTAAGATATGAATAAGCAATATCAAGCATTTGCTTTGCTCCTGGTTTTTTTAGTTAGCAATAGCGAATGTTCTACTTTTCAAAAAGCACAGGATCAGGCAATAACATACGCATTTAATACAGCTGTATTAAGTGGAATTATCTATCTGGGTGGAAAAGTAATAGCGCAGCATGAAGTAAAGACTTTGCCAGATGCCTCACCGCATGTTCAACAATGGGCACGAAAAATTTTTGCAGAAAAAGGGCTAAAAGATGCTGCCTTGGTTCCATTAAAAGTGGGTGATCAGTGGGCAGTCGGTGGTGGTTCTTTTATTCAAATTGGGTTTAAAGATGAACAGGGGTTGAATACGGTTCTATCAGGAAAATCAAAATTATCTGAAGCAGAACAAAAAAATCTCCTTGCTGAAAAAGAATATGAAATTCTTCATGAATTAAATCATTATCAAAATGGTGATTTTGGTAAAATATGTTTGGTAACAGGGGCTGTAAGTTCTCTGGTATTTCCAGTCATAAGAGGAAAAAATGTTGCATTTGGTATGCCTTCTCTCAGTACAGAAACGCTAAAATCAGTTGGGGCTGCTGGCGTTAGTCTATACTTTACTCCTTATATTAGTATTCCTTATCGAAGATATCAAGAAACAGAAGCAGATCACTATGCTTTTATGGATATATCTTCTTTTAAAAATATTAAAATAGTCAAAGCTAATCTACAATCTAAAGCAGATATTTGTGAGAAAGTGTTTTTGGATGATAGCATGAACACCCAATTGAATGATCATAGAGGTTTTTGCGGAAAACAACTTAATCCTGCTATATTAAAATCACTGCAGGGCATTGAAAAAGACATGGCAGAGACTGATAATGATGCGGATAAACTGTTAGAATTACGCGGTAAAAAAAGAAGATTAATAGAGTTATCCCATTTATTGTTAGATCCGGACCATCCTAGTTTTCAAACGCGTGCTGAGCTTGCGCAAGAGTGCTATGATAAAAGGAAAGCACAGCATAAAGAACGCTTTAAGCGGACTCTTAACGTTCTTTTAAGCAAGTAAGATCTAACTTCATTTTGCGTTATTTAAAGAAATCACGTATAATAGACCTATATATTTACCATAAATAAAGAATTTACTTATATTTTTAGTTTTTTAGGATGTTGTCATGCCAGTACCGAAACGGAAACGCTCCAGAGCTCGTCGTGATTCTCGCTTTGCAAATAAGGGTATTAAAGTAAAAGCAATCTCTGGTTGCCTTAATTGCAAAGATCCAATTACTCCTCATACAGCTTGTAAAAACTGTGGTTTTTACAAAGGTGTTAAAGTGTTAGTAACAAAAGCTGAGAGAAAAGTTAAGCGTCTTGCAGTAAAGGCTCTCAAAAAGCCAGCAAAGCAAGCATCTGCTGCGTCACAATCTGAGTAATTATAATAATTTTTCCTAAAGAGGGATTTTCTATGGCGATTGCCGTTGATGTTATGGGGGGCGATTATGCTCCGCAAGAAGCTGTTCAAGGCGCATTGGCTGCAGCAAAGAAAGGAATCCCTCTTATTCTTTTTGGTAATCAAGATAAAGTAATGCCATTGTTATCGCATTATTGTCCTCGTTGGCGCTCTCTTCCTATAGAACTTGTCCATTGCGGTGATGTTATTGGTATGGATGAAGATCCACTCAAAGGCATGCTTCGTAAAAAAGATTCCTCTATCGTTCGTGCATTGCAAGCAGTTAATGCTGGTAAAGCCCAGGCTTTTGTTTCAGCAGGAAATTCAGGAGCGGTTGTTGCAGCTGCAAGCATCATTATAGGAAGAGTTCCGGGTGTTTTGCGGCCTGCTATCGGCACTTTTTTACCAACTAATCAAGGATCTCTTTTTTGTCTTGATTTAGGGGCAAACCCTGATTGCAAACCTGAATATCTGGTGCAATTTGCGCATATGGGTTATGCATATACTCGTCTGGTGAAACATATTGCTCAACCACGTGTTGCACTGCTTTCTAATGGGCATGAATCATACAAAGGTTCACTGTTAGTTAAAAAAGCTTTTGAGTTGATATCGCAAACTGATATTGAGTTTGTAGGTAATATTGAATCGCGAGATATTTTTTCTGGACGTGCCGATGTTATCGTAACTGATGGGTTTACCGGAAATATATTGCTGAAAAATATCCAAGGAACAGCAAAAGCGGTTATGGATTGGATGAAAGATGAAGCATCCCGTTCATTCTTACTTAAAGCATTGCTTGGTTTGACTTATCCTTTGCTCAGCCGCATAAAAAATAAAATTGATTACGCTCGCACGGGCGGTGCATTATTGCTTGGTGTAAAAGCACCCATAATCATTGCGCATGGATCATCAAAAGAACCAGCAATTACTCAAGCAATTTTTTTCGCACAAAAAAACGTAGATGAAAAAATTATTCCCACTTTTAACGAAACGTTGCAACTGCTTTTGGAAAAAAGTGCTGTTACCGTTAAGGCGGCACGACAATCTTCAGTTGTGCGTCAAGCGCAATTGTGATATTTTTTGTTCATATCGCTGGAAATATAGTTAATAAAAAAAATTTATGGAGTTGTGATTATGGCTATGCAAAAAGTAAAAACAAATTCAATATTTGGAACTATCTTCAATACGTTAAGAGCGCAAAGTAAACCCTTGAGTATTGTTTTGCTCTGTTTAGCAGGGCTTTTTATTTTGTCATGTGCTTATTCATTTTGGTCAGCACAAAAAGATCGTGCGGCTCAGTATGATTTTAGCGTGCTTATGACAGAGTATGAAACAATATCTCAAGATAAAAATCCAGCGTGGTCTACATTATTAGAAAAATTTGAAAAGAATTATCAGAAGCATGCAGGTTCTTCATTATTACCATATTATTTGAATTATAAAGTACGTATTTTACTACACCAAGATAAAAGAGACGAAGCTCTTGAGGTATTAAATACTATAATTGCAAGTAAGTCAGGATCACCTATGCTTTCTCTTTACCATATTGAACGAGCGTTGATTCAA
The DNA here is from genome assembly GCA_039809905.1 of Candidatus Babelota bacterium. Taxonomy (GTDB): domain Bacteria; phylum Babelota; class Babeliae; order Babelales; family Vermiphilaceae; genus SOIL31. The sequence goes on from JBDHVY010000001.1 coordinate 1,123,903, forward strand.
CTGGATGGTAATGATGATGAACAAAGAAAATTAGGACTTAATGCATTGCAAATTTTAGCGCAAGATAAATCTAATCAATATCGTGATAGTGCTCAATTTTATTTAGGTCGTTATTATTGGGCGATGAATGATATTGATGGAGCTCGTCAAGTTTGGCAACAGCTTGTCGATGACCAGCGTGATGAAAAAATGTCACCATCTCCATGGGTATCTTATGTGCAAGATAAACTTAACATCACGATTGTTTAAAGTTAGTTAGGGATTTAGCAGTTATGGATAAAAAAGTACGTGTTCGTTTTGCTCCATCACCAACAGGGCATTTGCATATTGGTGGCTTAAGAACAGCGTTATTTAATTGGCTTTTTGCGCGTCATCATGGTGGCGCGTTTTTACTTCGTATAGAAGATACTGACGTTGAGCGATCAACACAGGAATATCGTGATTCAATTTTGCATTCATTTGCATGGACTCAATTGGAACATGATGAAGAAATTGTAACCCAAAGTGAGCGTATTGCTGAGCATCAAAAAGTTGCAGAGCAACTCATTAAGCAAGGTAAAGCGTATCGCTGTTTTTGTTCACCAGAAGAAGTTGTAGCGCGTTATGGTAAAGCAACTGATGGTGATGCATTTGTGATGTATGATGGGTATTGCAGGAATCGAACAACGCAAGAAAGTGATAATTCAAGAGCATGTGTTGTTCGCTTTAAATTACCCGAAGATCGTCAAGAAGTTGTTTTTAATGATCTGATTAAAGGGCCCATTAGCTTCAATTTAGATCAATTTGATGATTTTATTATTCTGCGATCTGGCGGATTTCCTATGTATAACTTTGTTGTGGTTGTTGATGATGCCTTTATGAAGATTACCCATATTATCCGAGGTGAAGAGCATATTGTTAACACACCAAAACAAATTTTGCTTTACCAAGCATGTGGATATGATGTCCCACAGTTTGCTCATTTGCCACTCATTTTAGGACCAAGTGGCGATAAACTGAGCAAGCGTGATGGTGCAACATCCGTAATTGAATATCGTAAGTCAGGATATATTCCCCATGCATTACTCAATTATTTGGCTCGGCTTGGTTGGTCGCATGGAGATCAAGAAATATTTTCGTTATCGGAACTTATTCAGCATTTTTCTTTGGATCACATTGGTACAAAAGGTGCCATTTTTGATTTTGAAAAACTTGCATGGGTAAATAGCGTATATCTGAAAGCAATGACACAAGAAGCGATTCTTGATGCAATTATTGCTGATGTTACTCCGAACTTTTTAACTGATCAGTGTGTTACTAGAACAGCTGAGGAAGTAAAACAAGTTATCGGGTTATACAAAGAACGAGTAAAAACATTACAGCACATGGTTGAAGAAATTGATCTGGTATTTAATGGCCCACGTGAACACAATAATGATGATATGCAAAAATGGATTTCAGCTGATTCTCGTCAACATCTGACTGCTATTATAGCAGCTCTGGAAACACAAAATGTTTTTACGCATGATAATTGTGCAGAAATTGCAAAAGAGCTTGCAACGCAGCTTGGTATTAAGTTAGTAACATTATTACAACCTATTCGTCTTGCCTTGCTTGGTAAAGCATCCGGTCCGGGAGTATTTGATTTACTTGCGGTAATTGGAAAAGAAGAAAGTATTGAGCGGCTTAGGATGTTTTGCGAGCTGCTTTAATTTGAAAATATAATTTTTTGTAAACAGTTGCTGGTGATAATTCATTCAGTGATGGCTTTAGATATGTTTTAATGAACGTGCCTGTTTAATACAAATAGTTCCTTATTCGCGCTCATCCTGAACTTGTTGAAGGATTAAGCGCGCTTTAATCAGAGAGTCTAAAATGCAAAATCATTTTTACGTATATATTTTAAAATGTAAGAATGGAGCTTATTATGTCGGTCATACAGATAATATAGATCAGCGAATGTCACAGCATCATTTGGGCCTGATTGACAATTGTTATACGAAAAAAATGAGGCCTGTAGAGTTGTTATTTCTACAGGTCTTTTCTACTCGAGATGATGCTTTTCATGCTGAACGTCAAATTAAAGGTTGGTCGCGTAAAAAAAAAGAAGCTTTAATGCGAGAAGATTGGCAAGAGATAAAGGAGTTAAATGCATTGCAAAAGACGAAGAGCGCTTTAATCCTTCAACAAGTTCAGGATGAGCGCGGCGAAGACTCATAAGCGGATTAAAGATATAACGTCTGTTTAATAAGGAATTTATCTATGAAAATAGCATTATTATTTCCTGGATATGGTAATCAATTTGTTGGTATGGGCAAAGAATTGTATGACGAATATCGCGTTGTGCAAGAATATTTTGAAGAAGCTTCTAATTGTTTGGATATTAATTTTGTAAAGTTATGTTTTGCCTCGTCTGATATTGAATTAGGAAAAATTAATAATGCATATACATCTTTGTTTTTAGTTGGTTCTTCAGTATACGCGGTTTTAAAAGAACATGGCATAGAGCCAGATGTTGTTATGGGCTATAACAATGGAGAAAGTGCGGCATTATTTGCTGCAGGGTGTTTTAGCTTACCTGATGGCCTCTATTTATTAAATAAATTTTCTTCATTTTATCAGGAATTTATTGATGAAAATGAAGTTGATGCAATGCAAGTAATTGACTTTTCATCAAGAGATCTTGAAGTTCTTTGTGAAAAAATAAGCACTGATGAGTATCCTATTTCGATTGCCATTTATAATAGTCAGACAGATCATATTGTTACAGGAAATCGTATTGGTCTTGGACAATTGCAAGATGCTATTGATGGCAAAGGAAAAATTGAATTTGTTGGTCCAGAAGTAGGATTACATTCATTATTGATGAATACGATAGTAGATGTATTGAAAAGCTATCTTGAAAAAGTAGATTTTAAAGATCTTAAAATTCCACTAATTAGTTGTATTGATGGAACTATAGTAACTGAAGGATCTGATACTAAAGATCGTTTTATCCGTCATATTAATTCGCCAATTCAATTTACCAAAGCAATGGAAAAATTAGTTGATTATGATTGTATTCTTATAACAACTCCTGGTGATGCATTAGCTCAAATGGTGCAGCAACATTATCCTGAAAAAATGGTTATCTCAATTGCAAAAAAAACAGATGTTGATACATTAAAAGAGACCTTAGGTAAATAGTATTTTCTTAATCGGGGTCCCCGCGCACAACAGAGTGGAGCGTGGGGCAGAGATGTTGATACATTAAAAGAGATGTTAAATAAATAATAATTATAACAAAACATGTTTTTCTCGTTACGAAATTTTCGTACGAAACAACGTGTAGTATGAGGTATAATCAATGGCAATTGAAATCAATGAAACGGCCAGTAAAATAACTTCTATTATCGCTGAAAAATTACATATTGATGCGGATACAGTAAATCCCCAATCAACACTACAAGATCTTGGTGCAGATTCACTTGATATGGTTGATATTATTATGAAAATAGAAGAAGAATTTGGTATTGAAATTAATGATGAAGATGCTGAAGGCCTTCATAATGTGCAAGATGTTATCAATTATGTACATGCATTGCGGGTGAAATAAAATTAGATTTTAAAATGTTGAAATGAGCTGATTTTATTCTATAAAGTCGAAGAATAAAATCAGCTCATTTTTTTATGGATTATTATGCTTCATTTAAATAAATGCCTTATGCTTTTTTTCTTAACTATTTTTTCTTCTCTTTTTTCTTCTTTGAATCATTTTCCCAGAGGTAGAAACTTAGAGCTTAATATTATTTCTTGTTTAAATAGTGGAAGTGATGCAGCTCGAGCTGTAAGAGATGGCAATTATGATAGAGCCAAACAAATATTTATATTTTTTGAACCGCATTTAAGAATAGAGCTTTTAGATCATATAGAACATAGAAGAAATGCATTGATTGGTTATGATGAGCAACTCAGGAAATATGGAAAAGTTGAGTGCACTATGGATCCAAAATGTCCACCTAATTATATGCTGGATACAGATCAAGAAGTTGAGATGCGTTTTAATGGAGTTGCAGATGGTGCAAAAACGGTGAAATTCGATAAGATGGTAGATATGAAAGAGTATCTAATACCTTATTCTTTAACTTTATCTGAACAACCGTTCAATACATTTGCTATAGAGATTCCTTATGATCCTGATAATAGCACAATAGAGATTCCTGTCGAGCTTAAAGAAATTGATTTTGCTCAAAAACAGAGCTATTTGAGCTATTATTATCCGGATGCAAAATCTAAGACGAAAGTATACAGAGGTACATTCTGCAAAAATGATGACATCAGGAGAAAAGAGCACAATTTTGAGACAATATCAATTCGAGAATTAGTTAAAAATAATAATATGCAAAAGAATGAATATCTCTTTCTAAGCTTAAAGCGTCTTTCTTCTCTTTCAGATTCTCTTTTTGATCGATTTCCAGATTCGATATATTTAAAAATAAAGTTGGATGTGTCACAAAAAAATAATCTTGTATCAGATAAAGAAGTAATGCGTAAAGCTTCAATTTATGGATATATTGTAGGCAATAAATTTTATTTCTGTGCATTAACAAGTATGTGTTCTTTGCTTGTATGGTGGTGCTATTCGAACTTCAGAAAAGCATAGTGATAATTAAAATGATATGCCACTCTTTAACCATACACTTGCCTGTCCCATAGTGGTATTTGTTGGTTGATAGGTGTTACGAGTATTAATACCTTCAAATTCAATTTCAGCACCAATTCCTAAATATGGTACTCGTTGACCTTCCCTGAGATGTGTCCATGCATGAGAAAGATGCCAAAATAATTTTTGTGTTAAAATAAGCGGCGATGCAGCAGATTTTACGTTAAGATCTTGCGTGGTGATAAACACAGGAAATAAACCATCAGATACAATAGGGCCTGTTTCATAAATTGTAGCAAGGCTTTCTGTAGTATTATTAGGTTGTCCGGTGATTGGATTTGCTGCAAATTGTATGCCTTTTAAGCCATATTTATTTGCGGGAATTGTTTCACGTAAACATATTTTTTCTCTACTTCTAATCCATCCATTATAACCAATATCAAAAACAAAATCGTTATACATGTATGCAAACATGCTATTATAGGATGACTGTTCTATGTTTGTCTTAGTTTTATATGAATATTGATTTCAAAAAAATAGTGTACAAGAAAACAGGCCATCAAAGATGCAAAACTTATGGTAATGATTCTATTGGATGTCAAAAAAGATTTTGCTGTCTTTGAATTTGGTGTATTAGCAGTAGCTCCGCCATCAGGGGAATTAATTTTTGTAGGAGATGTTTGAGTTTTTTCCTGTTTCCATGTATTCGGTTCGCAATATACGACTAATTCGTAACCCAGGCAAGGAAAATTATCTGTATTCACATTTCTATTACTTGCAAAACCGCTATTTGGCTTGAATCTGGCTAAAGTTATTGCTACAGGGCCTCTATACTTTTCTTGGAGCGTTGTACAAAAATATTCTGTTTCATTAGTTTGTAACATGCTCAGTGTATCCAATCCCTTCGTATATTGAACGTCTTCTTTTTTTGCCCATGCTATTTTTCGAGGGGTAATTATCTGAGATAATTCATCCTTGGACAGCCAACTTTTTTGCATTTCATCAGTATGGAGCAGTTTTTTTCCGATAAGTTTTAAGGATTTTTTTTGGGGGTCAAGAATTAGTTTTTTAGTAAAATGATCTGTGTTGATTCCTGCTATCGTTGTATTTGTTTCTTCTATTTTGCTTATAAGAAAGTAGATATCTTCATCCATTTTTTCATCACGAGTGTTTGTGTTTATATGCATCATCAGTGTATGTATATCATATTTTTCTTCGGGATCATTAATTTTAAAAGGATGGTCTAACATTCCTTTTGTTTGGTATACACGGCTACCGCGAGTCTCGCTGCCGAGTGAATAAAAATGAGCTAGAAATAATATTAATATTATAGGTTTTTTTATTTTCATGTACTAAATATAATATGGCCCTACAATTTTTACAAGAAACGAGAAATAAGATAGGGTTTAAAAATGATATTCCACCTTTTAACCAGACACTTTTAGCCCATCTTGCGTTTTTCTCCAGCCGGGCACCCAAATAAAGACGGGAAAACTTAATTTAAAATGATAGTCCACCTTTTAACCAGACACTTGCTTGTCCCATAGTGGTATTTGTTGGCTGGTAGGCGTTTCTTGTATTAATACCTTCAAATTCAATTTCAGCACCAATTCCTAAATATGGCACTCGTTGACCTTCCCTGAGATGTGTCCATGCATGAGAAAGATGCCAAAATAATTTTTGTGTTAAAATAAGCGGCGATGCAGCAGATTTTACGTTAAGATCTTGCGTCGTGATAAATACAGGAAATAAACCATCAGATACAATAGGGCCTGTTTCATAAATTGTAGCAAGGCTTTCTGTAGTATTATTAGGTTGTCCGGTGATTGGATTTGCTGCAAATTGTACGCCTTTTAAGCCATATTTATTTGCGGGAATTGTTTCACGTAAACATATTTTTTCTCTACTTCTAATCCATCCATTATAACCAATATCAAAAACAAAATCGTTATAGGTATACGCAAACATGAAAATCATATCAACAACAATGCTACAATGAACATTGCATTTTAAGGTAGTGAAATTGATTGCGGGAACAATTCGTTCTGCAAAAATACCATCTTCATCAAATTCTTTTGCTAAAATATATCGACTAAAAAAACCATTTTTACAGAAATCAAATGAGCGTCTTTGGCGTGCTTTTAACATGGTGGTAAAGTTTGCATCAACCCAAAGCGCAAGTTCTTGTTCTCCATCTTTTTCCCATAATCGTGTGTGACCAGTAAAACCAAACCCAAGACGCCAATTTTTCCCACAACCGATGATTGGTTCAAAGAAAAATTCTCCTTTTGGTCTTGATCCTGTAGGTGCAGATGCACGGAAATTAAGACCAAGATGTGATGTTTCTCTTCTGATAAAATCGTAACCAAAAACTATTTCAAATGCGGCAAATCCACTAAGTGTTTGATCACCACAAATTTTTCCGAATTTTAATTTTTCAACTTCACCAAAAGAAGAAGTTCCTCTCATCGCTTGTATAAATGAATCATAGGGTGGAGTAACTTCAGTTGCGGCCATATAGCCAACGGGATATGGAGTATTTTCGCCTTCTTCAAGAATGCTTTCACTTAATTTAAGATTCCATTGCGTCCATACTGCTGGTCCACGTAATTGTAAATATAATCCTTGTACCCATGAATCAAACCCAATATATAATGCCATATCCATAATTAAGTTGCGAATGAGAGGTTTAAAAAATGTGTCATTTGCAAATGCAGGAGAAAGGCCAAAATAATCGGCGAGCAATTCGTTTGTACCTTCACGGCCAGGAAGCTGACTGCCAGAAAGAGAAAATGTATCAGAATTAAAAAGGGCAAGTGAAATATTTTTTGGTCTAAGAGATTGATTATACTCAGGAGTAAAAGCAACAACACCATAATTTTTTTTTGCATCATAACGGTGAATTAATGGATGCCAGCCAACAATATCGCGCGCAGCATTCATATCTTGTGAGCGAGGACTAAAAAATGAAATTCCGCGCAGTTGTTCTGATGAATAGAGAAATGATGTTAATGATGTGATAAGCAGAAAAATTATTTTATTTTTTTTAATCATTGCGTGCCCTTGTGGTAGGAACTTTTTAACCCCATGTGAAACAGAGTGGAACATGGGGACCCCGTTCAAGAGATCTCTCTTATTGTTACTGTAGAACGTATGAGGCATTGATTACAAGGGATTTATATAAGCATACTATTAGAGCCTCTGCAAATTAACAGAGGCTCTAATAAAAATTGTTAACAATTTTTATTATTTACGTAACTCATCACTAAATTTTTCGTAAACATTCATATCATCATTTGAAAAAAGTACAAATCTAATTTCATCAAAAGACTTTGGATTACTTTTTACAAAATCTCTCACTGCAGCAAATGCAACTGGTGTTGCCTTATTGATATCATAACCAAAAATAGCAGTGCTAATTGCGGGAAAAGCAATACTGCGCAAATTATTTTTTTGAGCTATTTTGAGACTGTTTTGGTATGCATTACGTAATAATATTTCTTTGTCTGGATTGCTTCCCAGTGGCCCTACGGTATTAATGATATTTTTTATACCAACTTTTTGTAAATTAAATGCAGGTGTGATTACCGCTTCACCAATTTGACATTTTATATTCGGAGCTTTTACTATTGGCATTTCGTTACAATAATTTTGAAACTTTTGCCCTGCGGCGTCACGAATTGCTCGCGCAACTCCTCCACGATTACCCAAATGTTCATTAGCGGCATTAACAATGGCATCAACGTTCTGTTTTGTGATATCACCTTGTTCAAAAGTAATAAGAGTTTCTCTAATATACAGTTCTTCTTCTGGTTGCTGTGGTAATTGTTGTGCTTGCGCTTGCTTTTGTTTTTTTTCTACAACGGGACGTGCCATGTGTATTACATGCTTTTGTGGTGCGCGATCTATAATATTTTCAATAGATTTATCTAAAGATTCTATGATTCTATCATTCGTTTTCAGATCATCAGACCATGTTGCATGAATATGTGCGCCTGCTTGTAGTAATGCTTGTTTTTCGATTTTGGAAATATTTATAGATTTAACGAAATCAATAAAAGATTGAGTGAATACATTATTTTTTAATACCTGGTCAGAAGGCATTTTTGTTCTTATTATTTCAAGAGCTTGCGCGTATGATTCTGGTTTTTTAATAGCTTTGCGTTGTCGTATAAAAGGTGTAGGTTTTACCTGAGCTTGAACGGGATTTATTTCTGGTTGCGGCACCGTAATACCTTTTCTTCCTACTTTTGCATTAAGAGGTTCTAAACAGCACAACAAAAAAATAAAAATAATTTTTTTATAATTCATGATTGATTCCTTTGTTTGTGTTGCAATTACAATTTATGTATAGCAGCAGCTATTTGACTTCCAACATCTTCTAATATTTCAAGGTTTTCATCTGAATTGTTTGAAAAAACTCCATGCACATCGCGTGCTGTTTGTAACAAAGCTTGCAAATGAGTATCTTCTAACTGTGCTTGCTGAACTAGGTTTATCATGGAATTAACAAAGGTAGAGTCCAATCTTTTATTTATGTTATCCCATGCAAGTTTTGAATTTTTTACAAAAATCATAAGACTTTTAAAGGTGGTGGGCTTTTGTTCACGATGTTGCCTGATTACCGGTTTGGGTTCTGGTTCTGGTTGTACTATTGGATTTGTTGCCACGACAGCTTTGCGACTACCCTTAGCATCAATACATAGTGCCGAAAATAACATTACCGTGATGAGTGTAATTTTTAAAAATTTCATAAAGATATCCTTTTTTGCGCAACTGTGGTTTTCTCTGCGAGAAGAAAGCACATTTGCTGGTTATATGCTATCTATTTGCTTTTTTATCTTACTCTGTGTCTGTGTAATAATTTGACAAAGCATCCAGCTCAAAAACATGTAAATCCTCCATGATACCTGTAGAATTGGTTGGGGTATCACCAATAAGCTCTTGTTTAATAGGAGAGAATTTTCCTTTTATTGATGGTGGCTCTTCATTGGTTTCATAGTAGGTGTTATAGCTAAATGGCTGTTTATCAGTTCCAAGATATAAGCCACCTTTTTTTATTGAATTATGCAATAACCTACCTGCGTGAGGAGTTGGAAAAACAGTCATATATTTTTTATTGAAAAATTGCTTTTCTACTGTACCAGCCCAACCATGAAGTTTCATGGCGATATTTCTATACGTACCTCTAATCTCATTAAAAGGGTTTTTGAATATACCTCTATGTTCTGTTGATATTGGTGATTTTAATTTTTGCAGCATATCAATCCCTACGCATATGATAAGATTGGAATAAGCAGTTTCAAATTGCTCAAGAGTAAAAGACTTTAAATTTATTTCTTGTTTAGGTTTAAAAGGACCCGTTATCGGTTCGTTGGAGGCATAGGCGATATATATTACAGCATTACTGTCTGTATATCTTTGAAGCATTTGCCCTAAACCAGCTATTCCTGCGCCGATTCCTTCTTCAGTGCCAAAGAGAATAGAAAATTTTTTCTTATTTGGGCACATTTTTTCTAGTAACTGTGTAATGTAAGGATCGTCTAATCTGAACAAATTAGTGGAAGGACTCTTTTCTTGTTGTGAGAGATATTTTTGGTCATTACATGTTGTATTTAATACGCGAAGGCTATTTATTACTTGCTTATGATCCAGAAGCGCCTTCATATATTTGTCCCAAACTGGATAATTTTTATTATCCAATTTTTCCATACCAAAGAAAATTTGTTCTGCAGAAGGTGAAATTCCATATCCTACATAAATATCATAACCTTCTAATTTTTTGACTTTTCCTAAAAGATCTTGGTGGGTTTTATCTTTCGTTATAATTGGTGCAGGTTGTGCAACTGGTGCAGTTGGCAGTATTGGTTGAATCGTTGCGATCGGTTTTGCTGGGATTGTTGGTTTAATTTGTTCTATTGGTTTGGTAGGTGTAATTGGTATTATCTTTTCTGCAGATACAACCGGTTTAGGTATGGTTACTGGTGGAAGTTTCTCTATGGATTTGGTAGCTGATGATTGTTTAGGTTCTGTTGGTTTGATGCGCATAATATTCTGAATAGTATTGTTCAAAGATAATAATGTTTGGTTATTAATTTTGTTATTATCAGTCCATGTTGCGTGGATATGTGCTCCAGCTTCTAACAATGCTTTGGTTTCAATTGGAGAAAGGTTAAGTGATTGTACAAAATCGATAAATTTTTTGGTGAATGTATTATTAACGAGTATTTCATTTGATGACATTTTGGTTTTTATGGCATTAAGTGCTTGGGCATATGATGTTGGTTTTGCCATGGGTTGTTGTAATATTCTAGGAGTAACTATAGGTTGTGCTATCGGTTGCGCTATTGGTTTTGTTGCTGCGGGTGCTTTATGACCACCTTTGGCATTAACAGAGAGAGCTGATAACAACAGTATACTGATCAAAAGGTTTTTAAAAAAATTCATAAAAATATCCTTCTCTCACTTCTTACTTATTTTTTCACGTGTTCTCTGGTAAATGTAAACAATGCTTGCTCGTCATCTTCTGATTGTACAACCATTGATGGATCTTGCCGGTCAATTTTATTATCGATATATTTGGTAATTGATTCCAATGTTATTGGTTTTCTTATTTTACTTGTTTCTTGTGGTGTTAATAAGCTGTTTGCAATGGTTGCAATAGGAGCTGATTTTACTGGCTGTGAACTGAATCTGATTTTTTTCATATATGCGTAAAGATTTTTTGGATCTTCAAAGTTTTTAATTGCAAAGCTACATTGATAGATATTTTGATTGAGTTCAAAATATACTTTTATATTGAGTCCTATTGTGCCAATTTTAACATCTTGAGCAGTAATAGGGTTCATTTGCATTGGTTGGCTTGGTGTCATAGGACTAGAACCAGATACATTTTTCATCTGTATAATAAAGTTTTTAATTGCACCTTGTTGTGCAGGTAATCCAGACTGTTGATAATCAATGCCTTTTAAGGTTTGGACTACCGATGTTTGCGGGTATTGCCGTGCATTAAGATATGTACTATGAAATAAAAATGATTGGAGTGTGCCTTCAAAGTTTATTTCTTTAAAGCTATGAATCGCTTCATATGCAGGAGTGAATTTCGATGGCGATGGAAACACTATAGCAGTATGACCACTACTACTTTCTTTACCTAAGTTGAGAGGAACGCCAATACGCCGTGTAGTTATCATAAGAACATCAATATCAGCACTGCGCACATCAATAGGTTTTCTTTCACGTTCATGATCTTGGACAATCTTACGCGTTAAAATTTTTGTACTTTTGCTTAATGGTATTGCTTTAAAAAAGCCAGCTTTAGGAAAACGAACAAACGCTTGATTTTGTGGCCTATCATCTAAGTTGACAGTTTTAAGAATAGTCTGAATAGAATCGTTTCTTCTTTCTTTTGTTGTGATAAACTTTCTTATAAGACTAAAGAATTCTGAGAAGTTTTGCCCTGTAATTTGTATGCCGGGCTTATCGCTGCGTACTTCTATTTTTACTTGAGATGAGGTATATCCTTCTTGTATTCCTTGCGATGATGCAATAAAATCTACGTCCAGTTTTGAAAGTGTTTCATTAACAAAAGTTTGATTAGAGCCACCTGCAAAACAGGTTACATAATGTACAAATGCAGTAGTAAGACTTCCATCAAAAAAAGTCATTAATTGTGCAAAGTCAGGTGCCATGATTCCTGCTATTTGAGCAGATTCAGGGACAAGTTGTGTATTTGACCATCCCGATCTTCCTTCCAACATTTTTTCATATTCTTTTGCTTTTGCTCCAACAAAAGCTGTTGGCATTCTTTGTTGTGTCTTTGGATCTATTATGTGATAGTTTTTTGGATTATCAAGATGAGCTTTCATCATAGCATATTGTTGGCGTACAAATTCCATTGTCATATGAGCTGGGCTACCATGTCCGGTGAGATATATGATCCACTTGCTGTTATCTTGGTTAGGTGAAATTGGTATGCCATTTCTTTCTTGTATCGTAAACATTGATGTTAGATTAAAAATAAATTTATCACTGTTTTCGGGTTTTGTTTTTTCTATCTGCAGTTGTTTGAGAAGATTGTTTGGGGTTGTATCTGTTATTGTGGTCAGTACTGCTTGATTAAAGCCGCATGCTGCTGCTTGATCACTGAGGCTTAAATTTATAGCCTTGGATGAATTAGCACGAATATATTCTTTTGGTATCAGCAACACTAATTTTTCTGATTTATGAAAGTAGCAATTAAGATTGTTTGCATCAAAAAGAATATTGCCCAGAAAGAATACTGAAAGAGAACTTATTCCAGCAACTCTGACATTGGCAAGCAACTGTTGTGATGCTTTAAGTTGTTCCATGGCAGATAAGGAGCGTAATTTTTGTAAATTCTGATCACCTATTTGTTGGCGCACGGTAAGAATAATTTCAAATACATTGTGCGTCATTATTATCGGAGCTGCTTTTTGGTAGAGCGTAATGAGTGCCGTTTGAACCATTGATTCGGCACCTCTTTCTACCGTTTCTTTTTTTCGGGGATCGAGGGCCATAACAACATTATTGGTGATAAAACCTTTTTCAATAGGTATATTTTTTTGTGGTGCTTGAGGCTGTGCAACTGGTTGAACAGGTATTATTGGTTGTGCTTGAGGTATAGGTTTGGGTTGTTGAAATCCTGGTTGTACTGGTTTTGGTTTCTGCACAGCGGGAGCTTGTGCCGTTGGAATAGGTTTTTGCTGTGCAGGAAGTTGTGCCGCAGGAGCAATCTTTTTTACTGGTTGCGGTGCGGGTTTTACTGCCGGTATAGGTTTTGCTGGTGTTGGTACTGGTACTGGAACAACTTGTTGTACCGGTTGCTGAGGTATATTTTGTTGAGCTGTTCTCTTTGCGCTTACCAAATTGATTGCACATAGTGCTAAGAGTATGATGCTATTTTTGAAAATTTTCATATATATTTCCTTTTAAAGATAATGATTTAATGTAGCATGGTGGCAAAGATAAGGATCAAGGGTTTTAAGAGAATAATTTTTGCAAAGCTATCTATGTAGTAGCTATTGCAGTAGATGAACAATATAATCAATTTAACGAACGTTTTAAGCGTATTAATAAAGATAATATCAATACCAAGCATTTATTAGAATGTACATCTAAAATGAACAATTGTTTACAGATGTTGTGGAGATATAAAAATAGTTTGTCAGATGCTAGTATTTCCTCAACTCTTGATTTGCCGAATTGTTTACTTCTTTACCAAGAAACGCCGCCTTTTAACCAAACGGTCCAAAAGGAAAGTGCGCAGTTAATACATTTATCATCGCCAATGGCTGGTGGTGGTCCTGCTTGCCTGCCAAATTCAATTTCTGATCCAAGCCCAATGTCTGCATGTGCTCTGCCACGGGTGTTAATAACATGGTTGTAATGGGTAAATATTTTGTGCGAAAAGCCACTTGTTGTCGCACTATTACAATCAATATCCAAAGAGCTGATAAATACTGGTTGAATGGAAGTCTTGATTTGGTTAGTAATTAGACTGTCCTCTTTGGATGCAACAAGACGTTGATTGTTTCCGGCAAATGCAGGTTGTGGAAAATCAATGCCAGGATTTTTATGAGCATTCTGAATTTGGACAGCACGTTCTGTTGGATTTGAACTGACACCCACTTTGGGCACATTTGCGCCATAATTGATTGTTGCCCTTGTTTGCGTTGCAGAAAGTGCAACAGGAGTTTGCAAAGGTAAATCATTAGGATTATTTTGTTCTCCAATAAATCCAAAAACTTGTGCATCTCCCTTGATTGCCCACGTGTTTTGAGCAAACTGACATTTGTTTGATAGAGAAATTTGTTCGCATCCTCGTTTCCAGGCATTGTAACCAAATGTCCAATAATTATCTTTGTGTGTGTAAGAACAGTATAATGCAACGTCAGCTTGTGCATTTGTTCGTACAATAACATCATAGGTGGTTAAATTGACAATTGAAGTAACTTCACGATCAAATTGTGCAATGGGTGTAATGCCATTTCCGGTCAAATTATCAGTGATTGTTGAAGTCATTTTTTCTGCAAGCATATAGCGGCTGTTTGGTTTTCCTTTAAGATCAAATGAACGGCGTTGGTGTGCTCTAAAGATGTGGTTTACTAATGCATCGATAAAAAAATCAACACGTTCTTCTTGTTCTTCATTGCTCCATACAACTGCGTGGGCAGTAACACCAAATCCCAATTCCCAATGATGTTGGTTCCCAACAATTGGTTCAAAAAGATATATACTTTTTGGACGATTACCACACGGGACGGCAACTTGCATTTTTATGCCGACATGATGCAAATCTTTTATAAAATGATCGTACCCTACATTTGTTCGTAATTCAGCACAATGAATTGCTCGTTGTGAACATGGTGACATTTTACCAAACTGTAATGGATGAAAAGTAAGATCACTAATAGTTGGTACACTGCATCCTGAAATATATTGCATGAACCCATTTAGAATATCTTTTCGTTCTACGCCATCAGGGTTAAAATATCCTGGAGCGTAACCGTTTGTACCTGCGTTGATGATTGCTTCTTTGATATTGAGATCCCAATTGGTATAAACAATGGGTAAAAAGACCTCAGCATATAATCCTTTTACGGCATGATTAAAACCAAAAAAAGATTGTAATTCTACAACAACATTATTCACACGTGGGCGGAAACGCACCATACTCCTAAAATCAGTTGGTAGACCAAAATAATCAGCGAGCCAATCTTTTTGAGGAGTTCGTTTTTCTGTTTGACTTCCTGATACTATAATAAAATCTTTCCATTCGGTATCACCACTTCCTCGCCATACTACATTTTCTCCGAATAAACACTGATTAATTCGTTCTGGTCTAAAAGATGATTGTGCTGATAAAGATATCGCGTAAGTGCTATATTTTTTTTCTTGAGTGGGACAATGAATTACTTGATCCCAACCTGATACAACGCGTGGTGTATTAAAACCTTGCGATCGTGGTGAAATAATAGTAATGACTTGCGTGTTTTGTGAGTGAAGCACAGCAGAAAACAACAAAAATAAATAGATAATAAAATATATATTAATTATCTTCATTTTATTTATCATGTTTAAAATGTTGCCCCAGTTTTAACCCATAATCCCCATTGGCAAGCACTGCTTTGAGGATTATGATCTTCACAACTATTGCAATTTTGTTTTGTTCCCGGTGCCCATTCAACTTCACCACCAAAACCAAGATATGGTTGCCATGCTACTTTATCATTCCAAGTGTATGAAAGATGACCAAATAATTTATTTGAAGAACCGCTTGTTTGAGCACTATCAAAATTAAGATCATTACGAGTAATAAAAATTGGTGGAACTGATGTATTAATAAAGTTAGCTGGTGCGGATGGACTATTTGGTGCATAGACTAAATTTATTGGAGTACCGGTAGTAGGATTTGTTTGTGCTGCTTGAGGAAAATCAATGCCAGGATTTGTTGCAGGGTTAGTAGTATTGCCAGCAGCAGAAATATTTTTGCCTGCGTGTATTGTGGCATTATCTTGTGTTGCAGAAAGAGCAATAGAGGTTGTTGAGTTTGGTAAATACCCAAAGATTTGAGCATCACCTTTGAGTGCAAACATTTTTTCGGTAAATGATTCATTTTGTCTGAGGGTAATATTATCCGCAGATCTTCCCCAATAATTATAGCCAAAATCAAAACTCCAATTTCTATGTGTAGCATTAAGCATTAATACAATATCTGCTTGTATGGCAACGCTTACCTCAACATCAAGCGTGGTAATATTTGCAAGGGGAAGAAAATCGTTATCAAATTGAGCAGATGGTACTTGTCCATTTGCACCTTTCAAATTTACTGCAGGAGATGTCATTTCCATTGCAAGCATGTATCTGCTCAAGCTTCCTGCGCGTGTTAGATCAAATGTACGTGCTTGGCGTGTTCTGAAAAGATGGGTGATATTCATATCAATATAAAAACAACAATGACTGAGCTCATCTTCACTGTACCAAAAATCATAATGACCATTAAGACCAAAACCAAGTTCCCAAAAATGACCGTTTCCAACTAATGGTTCAAACAAAAAAAGAGCATCAGGGCGTAAGCCTGTTGGCCATGCAATTTGCCCATTAACACCTACATGATAATCGGGTTTTGCAAAAAAATTCCATCCAACAGCGGTACGAATTTCTCCCATGCGACTTTTTAACAAGCGTTCAGTACTCATCTGAGCAAAATTCAATTCTTCAAAAGCAATATTTTCTGTGTTTTGTATAGCTTTACCATTAACAAAGTCGGTAAAGCTATCAAGTAATTGATTGCGCATCATGCCACTGGGAGTAAGATATCCTGGTGTGCTATTATTGACACCGGGATTGATAATGTTTTCAGTGATATTTAAATCCCATCGTGTATGTGCAAATGGTGCGTGCATGACAAAATAAAGACCTTTTGCCCATGCATCAAGACCAAGATAAAAACCAAAATCAAGAATAACGTTATCAATAACTGGTTTAAATTGAACTGTACTTTCAAAATCAGTTGGTAAATAAAAATAATCTGCAAGTAAATCACGTGGACCACGATTACCTGATTGTGAACCAGAAATTTTAAGGTGTTGTGCGCAATCCTTGCCAATAAGATTATCACCAAACAATGTTTTGGTAATGGTATGACCATGAAAAGTATGAGTATATTCAGGAGTTATACTTAATGCTCCGTATACTCTTTCAGGAGAATTATCTTTATTAATGTAATTTGTCCATCCTGCAAGATCACGAGCTGCATTACGAGAAATTGAACGAGTATTAAAAGATGTTGCAACGTTTTGTTCTGCTTGAGCGCAAGGAATGAGAGTTGCAGAAAGCGCAAGAGAATAAAGGTATCTTTTTTTCACGGTTGTTATCCTTTTTTTTAAGCGCTCATATTACATCTTAAAGCATTATCAGCTTTGATAAAAAAAGGCAACGGTCTAGTGTAACCCCAATTACGTTTTGCTTCATTGTGGACACCAGTATAGAGTAACGGAGTTGGAAATAAGAGTATTGGCTTAAAGACAGTAATAATTTCAGTTTTTTAATTCTATGTTGACTTGTTGATAAGCTTTATTGCATAATTGAATTATAAAAACAAGTAGTTTTACTTTAATAAAGGATTGCTATGAAAAAAATAATAAAAATAATGGTAGTTGTTTTTGTTTGTTATAGCTATGCCATGGATTTAACTAATGAAACATTATATCAAGGTTTATGCACCGAATTTTGGGATTTAGATAAACCAACAGCTGAACCGAATCAATATAATTTTTTTCGTTCTTATATTGCGCAAGCATCAGGACCTGTTTTAGAGCCAATGTGTGGAACGGGTCGTTTTCTTATTCCACTCGTTGAAGAAGGGTTTGAAATAGAAGGATTTGATGCTTCTCCATTTATGTTTAATGAGTTATGTAAAAAATGTAAGGCAAAAAATATATCTCCACGCGTATGGCAACAATATTTAGAAGAAGTGCCAGAAACAAAAAAATATAATCTTATTATTCTTCCTGATACATCAATTACTATTTTTACTGATTTGAAACATATCAAAAGATCTTTACAAAAATTATATGCATTACTGAATGATGGAGGAAAATTGATTATTGATGTCCAAACTATTTATTCTCGGTGGGGAGAAATTGGTGTTTGGACTGGCAAAGCGCATAAAACAGCTGATGGAAATATTCTCGTGGAAAGTTGGCTTCCATTGCCTATACATAATTCAATATCGCCTATACTTGGGCGCTATGAACTAATGAATAAAACACATGTGCTTAAAACAGAAATAGAATATTACGAAGCAAAATTATATAAACCAAGAGAAATGGATGTTTTATTGAAAGAAGCAGGATTTAGGAGAATAAAGCGAATTAAGGGATATGATCGAAATGCTTCGCCAGCTCCGGAGGATGATGTAATAGTATATGAGTGTACAAAGTAGGTAATGAAAGGTAAGAAAATGGAAAATAGTTATCGGGTAAAGATATTTTTTTTATTAACTGCCTTGATAATTACTACGTCTATTGTCAAGCCTGAGAAGCAAACAGAGAATATTTCTTTTACATTCAAAAAACTTACAAAAAATGACAGGCATTTAGTTTTAGGATGGTTTAAAGAACCACATATAAAAAAATGGTGGCCACTTCCGAAAGAGAATGTTTTAAATAGGTATTTTTTAGAAATGACTAAATCAAAAGATACATTTGGATTTATTATATTATTAAATGGAAAACCAATGGGATATATTCAATATTATATTATTGAGCGCCAAGATGGAGCACGAGGATCTTTTTTGCCACCTCTTCCTGATAGTACAACACTTGGCATTGATCAATTTATTGGTGATTCTCAGTGTCTGTATAAGGGTTATGGAACTCTTTTTATTAAGCAATTTATTAAAGAATTAAAGAAATTAAAACCAGACCTTACAACGATTATTGTTGATACTTCTCCTGATAATTATGCTGCAATTAGATGTTATGAAAAAATTGGATTTTTTGGTATACATACCTGTGATACACCAGATGGAATGTCATTCGTTATGAGATATGATATTTAGCGTAACCCCATTTCCAGTTCCTTTCAATGGGGACCCCTCTAAAGAACTGGACAATGTGGATGCGATTTATTAAAAAAGGCTTAGTGTTTGCTAAGCCTTTGTACCAATGCAAATATATTTTAATCAAAAGATACGCCACCTTTGACCATGATTCCCCATTCAGATAACGCACAACTTATGCCATGATCGCAACTATTATTGCTTTCATTTTCATCATCATGTCCTGTATTGCCAAACTCAGCATAAAAACCAATACCAAGATACGGAATCCAATCTTCACGATCTATCCATGTATGACTGAAGTGAGTGAATATTTTATTGGATGATCCGCGTGTTTCTGCTCCATTTACATTAAGATCATCGGGAGTAATGAATACTGGTTGAATTGATGTTTTAATTTGAGCTCGTGGAGCAGTTGGATTATTAAAAAGAAGTATGCTATCAGTTCCATCATTATTTGCCTGAGCAAATTGTGCATTATCTACGCCAGGGTTAGTCGTTGGATCTGCAGTGCCAGCAGTTGGAATGTTTCTTCCTTGGTGAATTGTGGCAAGGTCTTGTGTGCCTGATAATGCAACTGATGGAACAGGTTGCCCTGCTGGGGTAAATCCATAAACTTGTGCATCACCTTTAAGTGCCCACATATTTATTGGAAATGCTGGTGCACAATTCGAATCTTTTAATTCAATATCTTCGTGTGACATTGCCCAATAGTTATAACCAAGGTCAAAAGAAAAACCACGATGAGTATAATTGAGCATTAAAACAACATCACCTTGTACTCCAATGCTCACATTAACATCACGTGTAGTGAAATTAGCAACCGGAGAATATTCAGCATTAAATTGAGAAGATGCTGGAGTTACTGTTCCAGCTTCTCCATTAGGACTGGTATTACCAAAAAGGTTTTGTGTTGGTTTTAAATTCATTTTTGTAGCAAGCATGTAACGGCTATTTGGTTTTCCGATAAGATCAAATGTTCGTGTTTGTGATGCATTAAATAAATGTGTTACATCTGCTTCGAACACAAAATCAAGATGTTTTTCATCATCTTCACTGCGCCACATTGTCCAGTGAGCGCTTAAGCCTGCACCAAGTTCCCAATGTTTACCATTACCAACTTGTGTTTCAAATAAATATTCTCCGTGAGGGCGTTTGCCTGTTGGTGCAGCAGCTTGGATATTAAATCCAAAATGATAATCTTCATGTAAATAGTTCCATCCTAATTCACCACGTAGTTCTGCAAAGCCAGTGGTGCTTTTTTTATCAGTAGTTATTTTTGCTTTCAGTAATGGTGTAGTAATGATTCCAGGAACAGTAATGGTGGTATTGCCATTAAAAAATGCAAGGGCTGATGGCAATAGTGTAGTTGCAGCAACTTCGGTCTGACTAAAAAATCCTGGTGCATATCCGATGGTTCCTTCTTGTTGTATAGCTTCGCATGGGTTGAGTGTTGTTCGGTTGTTAACAACAGGACCATATACTCTAAAATAAAGACCTTTAACCCATTCATCAAGACCAACAAAGAGATTAAAATCAACTAAAAAGTTTTGGACCTTTGGTTCAAACGTGATGGTACTTTTAAAATTGCGAGGAAGGTAGAAGTTTTCTGCCATCCAATCTTTTTGAACATCAATTGTTGATGCAGCTGTTCCTGCAATTGTTATTGAATTACAATTTTTCAGACTTGTTCCAAAATAACATTCAAGGAGTTCATCATTTTGGAATGATTGATCATATTGTGGCGTCATATTAAATGTGCCATAAAATGATTCCATATCATATAAATAAACATGATGACTTGTTGTTCCCACTAATTTACGTGCGGTATCTCGACCTTGTGAACGCCATTGCACAAATGGTGCTACACGAATTTCATCTGCTTGAACTAATATGGGTATTGCAAAATACAATGTGGCAACTAACAATAGTAATCTTTGAGATTGTTTCTTCATACATTCAACTCCTTAAAAATTATTTTCTTATGGCATAATATAGTACGATTAGGTGATATTTGTAAAGAGTGAATGTTAGAAAATCCGCTGTGGCAAGCGCAAAACAAAAAATCTTTTTCTATTTCTTTTCTTAACCGAGGTCCCCACCTGCAATGAAATGTAACGTGGGGTTAAAGCAAAAAGGCCTAGCTTTCGCTAGACCTTTTTGAGTATTTCGTTTTTGTTTGCTTTGCGTGGTAAGATTTACCCAACAATACAACTCATATGTGCTAGAGATAATTAATGGAAGGATACCCCACCTTTAATTTCAACAGCCCATTTAGATAATGCGCAGCTTTGTGAGCTTGGGCATGTATCACAGTTTGTAGTAGTTGTAGTTGTTGTAGTACAATTATCGTCATTTCCACTATGGCTACCAAATTCAGCACTGAAACCAGCACCTACATAAGGCATCCATCTATCAGAGCAATCTCTCCAAGTATAGCTGAAGTGAGTAAACACTTTATGAGAAAGTCCACGTTGCTCAGCACCTTCTAGATCAAGATCATCAATAGATATAAATACTTGTTTATCTGAAGTTTGAATTGGAGTATCAGCTGAACCAAATACAAACAAAGGCAATGCTAGACCTTGGCCATCTGAGTTAGCTACTGCTGGGATTGGAGAGTCTATGTTTGGATTAGAAAGAGATTGACCTACGCCAGTACCAAAGGTAGCTGCAGCATTAGTTCCTGTAAAGATAGTGGCTTTGCTTTCTGTTGCTCCAAGACCATAGATTCCAGGGCCTGAACCATCAGCAGGGTTGTAACCACCTACACTAGCATCACCTTTAAGTGCCCACATTCCAGTTGGGAATGGAATTACACCACATGTGTCGTTGCATTCATCATCGCAAGAAAGGCTGATTTTTGATGATGACATTGCCCAGAAGTTGTATCCAAGATCCCATGAGAATCCACGGCATGTATAGTTGAACATTGCAACCAAGTCACCTTGAACGCCAATGCTTACTTTTGCATTACGTGTACTGAAGTTTGCAACAGGAGCATACGTACCGCTTATATCAGCATCAAGCGCTTGGAATAATGGTCGATTTGGAATTAACTGAGAAGCAGCTTCTGCCGCAGGAACAGGTAATAATCTTTCAGCAAGCATGTAACGGCTAAGTGGCTTACATTTTAAATCAAATGTGCGTTGTTGTTTTGCATTGAACAAGTGGGTTATATCAGCTTCAACGATGAAGTTGAATGATTTTTCCATATCTTCATTTGTCCACATTCTCCACGCACCACCAAGACCTACACCAAGTTCCCAATGGTGACCGTTACCAACTTGAGCTGGGAATAAGTATTCAGCTTTAACTTTAGATCCTGTTGGAGCTGCTGCTTGAATGTTGATCAAGAAGCGGTAGTTTTCTCTGATATAGTTATACCCGAATTCTCCGCGAAGTTCTGCAAATCCTGTTTTATGATGGCTTGAAGAATTGCAATCATCATCACAGCTGTTTACAGCTCCTGTTGGACAATCAGAGAATTTTGCAAATCGTAATGGTTGAACAACTGCTGAAGAATCAGTATATGCTGCTCGTGGGAATGTACAACCACCAAAGAATTGCAATGCTTGATTGAATAATGAAGTTGTTGGTACTGCTGCACCGACGTCAAAGTACCCTTGTGTATACCCTTGTGTTCCTGGAGTGATTACTGTTTCACTTGGACGTAAGCTTGTTTTATTCCAAACCACTGGTCCATATAATCTGAAGTAAAGACCATTTACCCAGCGATCAAAGCCCATGTAGAAGTTGAAATCAACTACCACATCTTGAACTTTAGGTGAGAAGCTGATAGTACTTCTGAAATCGCGAGGGAGTAAGAAGTTTTCAGCCATCAATTCACGTGGTCCGCGAGTTGTTGCACCGGTTGCTGCTGCAGCGTTAAGACCAGAGATTACAATAACTGCACTGTCATCACAATCTTTTTTGCAATTATTATTGGTTGAAGTGGTAGTAGAAACATTGTTTGCAACTACAGCTGGTCCAAAGAGACAGTCAGCCATTCTGCTATTTCTGAAACTTTGATCATATTGAACAGTTACATTGAATGTTCCGTATCTGTTATCCATGTCTGGTTGATATACGGCAAAACTTGTTGTGCCATATAATTTACGAGCCATGTCTCTACCTTGGGAACGGAACTGTATAAATGGAAGTACACCATTATTATTATCGTTATCGGCATGAATCATGCCGCTTGTTGCACCTAATAGCGCAACTAATGAAAACAATTTTGAGTATTGTTTCATAATCCAAACTCCTTTTACTCAATCTAGATATATCTCATGAATTGAATTTCACGCTCTTTTTTTAATTATGTGAGTTAGTGAAATTATATAGAAGACGTACGTTACTTTTTTATTGTTCGATCTCTCCTTTCATTGAATAAGCCTTTTTTATTTTTTTATTCAACCATATTTTTATATCTCTGTACAATATAGTATTGTCAGATCTAAATTGTAAAGAAAAATTATTAGCAATTATGCTGTGGAAGGACTTTTACGTATTTTAAATTGCTTTAAACCCTTTGTTTCTGCGATGTTTTATAAAAATATGTACTATAGTATCGTGGCATGGCGTTTTCAGAAAGATCAACATTATGTAACTTTTTTTATAAAAATTATAGAGGAGTTTTTTTATGAATTTTTTTTTAACGGAAAAAAAGAGAGTAGTTACCGCGATTGGTTTTTGTTTTTATATGGGAGCGCTATTATTTTTACTCATATCTCTTGTATCATATAACGCAACGGATAGTTCATGGTTTTATGTTTCAAGTGATCCGAAAGATGTTTTTAATCAAGGCGGATTTTTTGGAGCACAACTGGCAGCCCTTCTTTATTATATGTTTGGTGGAGCATCATTTTTATTATTTATCCCATTGCTCTGTTTGGCATTGATTGTACTGACAGGCAGAACAATCAAGACTGATGGGGAAAGATTTTTTGCAGCATGTTTTTTGGTTTTTATTGGTGCAATGATGCTGACCACCTATAGTATTGATTGTGCATGGAGTCCTTATCCTGGTGGAAGGTTAGGATTTTTGGGAGCACAAAAACTATTATATTATTTTGACCCTCTTGGGCGCATTCTTTTTTTGTATATGAGTTTGTGCGCAAGCCTTATTATTCTTTTTCGTTGGTCGTTCATGTGCATGATTATGTATGTAAGTCGCGCAACAACGACTGTTTATGCATTAATTAAAAAGCATCATGTTGTCAGCAAAATAGCAAAAGCAATTGGAGTGTGCCTTTATGCTTTTTGCGTGAGCTTGCCACGCGCTATTATGCATTTTTTACAATCACTTATTAATGGAAGGGCTTTTCAAGATACGGGCTTATTGCATCCTGAAGATGATTATGACGGTACAGAATCATATGATGAGCCATATGAATACATTGCTGCTGTATCTGAAGAAACGCAGTATGATTTTTTTCTGCTTTCTGTACCAAAACAAATTGGGATTGAAAAGAAATTGATTATTGATTATGTAGTATTGCATATAAAAAGAGTACCTAAAAAAGAATATACCGAATTACCTCATTCGACTTATTTTGCACGTTCTCCAGAGGTACAACAAAAAAAAGGATCGTCTACGCTTTCAAAAAAAGTTCCTCATTACAGATTGCCGAATATGGATATTTTCATTGCTGAAAAACACGCAGGTGAAAATCATGATATTGAAAAAGAGTTGCAAGAACGTGCACGAGTACTTCAAGATAAATTGAAACGTTTTGGAGTAAATGGTGAGGTTGTTGCAATTAAGCGAGGACCAGTTGTAACACTTTTTGAATATCAGCCAGATGTAGATACAAAATTAAGTAAAATTATTGTGCTAGAAGATGATCTTGCAATGGCATTACAAGCAATGAGCATTCGTATTATTGCACCAATCCCAGGAAGATCGGTAGTAGGTTTTGAAGTTGCAAATACAGCACGGCACGATGTGCTCTTTTCTCAGATTATTAATGATAAAATGTACACGCAATTTTCAGGAAGTTTACCTCTTGTTCTTGGTAAAGGAACAATCGGAGAAGCTGTTGTTGTTGATTTGGCTCGTATGCCACATCTTTTAATTGCAGGATCAACTGGTTCAGGAAAATCAGTAGCGCTTAACGCGATTTTGATTAGCTTATTATGTAAGTTAAGTCCTGATGATTTAAAACTTATATTAATAGATCCTAAACGATTAGAATTTGCAGCATTCACTGATATTGCACATTTGCTTTTTCCTATTGTCACCAGCCCGCATCAAGCAGCTCCTGTTTTAAGATGGGTTGTGCAGGAAATGGAAGAGCGTTATGAAAAAATGGCTCAATGCGGTGCACGTAATATTGCTGACTATATTCTTCGACAGGCTCAAGACAATCGGCAAGAGAAAGATACGTATAAACCAATGCCTTATATTGTTGTAGTGATTGATGAATTAGCCGATCTTATGATTACTGCAGGCCGAGATATTGAAGATCTCATTACGCGTATCACACAAATGGCACGAGCTGCAGGAATTCATATGATTGTTGCAACACAGCGGCCGTCAGTTGATGTTATTACGGGATTAATTAAAGCAAATTTCCCGAGCAGAATATCATTTAGAGTAGCATCACGTATTGATTCTCGAACAATTTTAGACACAATGGGTGCGGATCGATTACTCGGTAGAGGTGACATGCTATTTATTGATGCATCAACTTCACAATTGCGTCGTGTGCATGGTGCATATGTTTCTGATGAAGAAATTGAACGCGTTGCAGATCATATTAGAAAAGAAAGAAAAGCAGAGTATCTTGATTTGCATCAAGTAACCGCGTTGCAAGGCCAAGATACGCTTTCAGCAGAAGATGATGCATTATATAAGGATATACGAGAATTTTTAGATGGTATTGATGAAATATCGATTTCATTATTACAAAGAAAATTTCGTATTGGATATAACAGATCAGCGCGTATTATCGATTTGCTTGAATCACAGGGACTAATTATGCCGCAAGATGGAAGTAAGACACGAAAAGTAATACGATAAATGAGCACAGTTTAAGATTTTCTTCAATCGAGTACCCAACTTAAATGAAATGAAATTTGGGGATAATGTTTTTATTATTTATTGTTACTTGACAAATGTTAAAAAAAAAGCAAATCTTAGTGCCATTGAATAAGCAATAGAAGCGTGTATACGACGCATCAGTTCATGAGAAAATCTTAATGAAGGGTCTCCATGTGTAATGTAATAAACATGGAGATAAGTTGGTAGTATTTTTTTATTTTCAACGGAGATCATCAATGCGATTTGACAAATCTTTTATAATTAAAACATTGCCGGAAGCATCGATTGCATTCGGGCATTTTCCAACAGATGCAACATTTTCTATCGATTCACGCGTATTACAAGCGGGAGATATTTTTGTAGCATTGCAAGGCGCAGGCCATGATGGGCATGATTTTGTTGCACAAGCCTTTGAAAAAGGAGCAGCAGGAGCAATCATTGCTGAATCAAAAAAAGAAATTTTAAAAAAAATAAAAGGCTTAGATACTAAGCTTGTTCTTGTTGTAGCAGATCCATTAGAAGCATTTGTGCAACTTGCAGCAGCATGGCGTGCACAATTTGAATATCCTGTTATTGCAATTACTGGTTCAGTAGGAAAAACGTCTACAAAAGAAATTCTTGCACAAATTATGTTACATGCGGGAAAAAAATATCTCGCGTCTAATGGCAATCAAAATACCCGTATTGGTGTTGCTCTTAATATGTTGCGTATGAGACAAGATCATGAATTAGCGGTTTTTGAAATTGGTATCAGTAAGCGCGGTGAAATGGCAGAGCTTGCATCTTTATTACGACCAACGTCTGCAGCAATTACCAATATTGGTCATCAACATATGGATGGACTTGGTTCTCTCAACGATATTGCGCTTGAAAAACGAGATGTTTTTAAATATTTTACCGAAAATAGTATTGGTATCATCAATGGTGACCAGCCAATATTAGCCCATGTTTCTTACCAACATCCGGTAATCAAATGTGGATCAAAAACAACTAATCAGATCCAAGCTCGAAAAATGAGAGTTGCTGGATCACATATTAGTTTTGTTCTTAAAATATATAAAAAGAAATATTCTATTGTGCTTGATCATCCTCATGTGGGTGCTGTGTTCAATGTTCTTACCGCAACAGCAGTAGCACATTGGCTGGGAGTATCTGATGAAGTTATTATTAAGGCAATACAGATGCCATGCGTAGTTGAAGGTCGTTTTGAAGAGCGCATGGTGAATGATAATCGTGGCATATTGATTAGTGATTGTTACAATGCTAATCCAGAAAGTATGAAAGCTGCTTTATTGGCATTTCAACAAATAGAGACAAAGTCGCCAAAAATTGCTATTCTTGGTGATATGCTTGGTTTGGGAGTTAATAGTCCATTCTGGCATAGACAAGTAGGACGCTTTCTGCGCAAAGTTCCTTCATTAAATAAAGTTATTTTAGTAGGAAACTTGGTTACTTGGGTCAAAAAGACTGCTCCGGTAAGTTTGCGAGTTGAAGTTGTTCCGTCGTGGCAAGATGCGGTTCAAAAAATTGAAAAAGAGCTTCAATCAAAGCCAGCAATCTTGGTTAAAGGATCTCGCGACATTGGTCTTGATAATTTGGTTTCATTGTTAACAACAAAAAATGGTGTTACGTCATCGGAAATATAGAGTGCATGGACATACTTAATAAAGAAAATGAACAGCTTTTTTATCATAAAACAGTCATGGTTGATGAAGTTTTGGAATACCTTAACCCTCAACCGAATGGCTTGTATTGTGATGTGACATTTGGTTCTGGTGGTCATACCAAAGCTATTTTAGAAAAACAACCAGAATGTAATGTTGTAGCGATTGATTGGGATGCCACATCAATAGAAACATATGCTCCACAATTGGAAGAAAAGTATGGAGACAG
The DNA here is from genome assembly GCA_039809905.1 of Candidatus Babelota bacterium. Lineage (GTDB taxonomy): Bacteria > Babelota > Babeliae > Babelales > Vermiphilaceae > SOIL31. The sequence continues at coordinate 1,152,052 of JBDHVY010000001.1, forward strand.
ACTTCAGATTGTGTGGGGTAATTTTTCTCACTTGTATCGCTTGTTACAAAAAGCAAAAGTAGGAAAAATTGATGGTGTTCTTGCCGATTTTGGTACATCCCAAATGCATCTGAAAGAACGGGCTGGTTTTTCTTTTTATAGAGATTCAGAACTTGATATGAGAATGTCACCTGCTCATCAGCAGGTGACAGCTGAGCATGTTATCAATAAAGCATCAGCTGATAAGTTGTGTGAAATTTTTTGGCAATTAGCGCAAGAAACACAAGCGAAGAAAATAGTTGCTGCAATTATTGAAGCGCGCCAAAGAAAACCAATTCAAACGACGCGAGAATTGGCATTAATTATTGAAAAGGCTATAGCAAGAGGTGTAAAGCGTTCTGCAAAAATTCATCCAGCTACCAAAGTTTTCCAGGCATTACGTATTTATGTAAATCATGAATTGAATAATATAACGGGATTTTTGTCAGGAGCGCTGCAGGTTTTAAAACCTAATGGATTGATACTCTGTATTACATTCCATTCTTTAGAAGATCGTCTTGTTAAACAATTTTTTAAAGATAAAGCTGATCAGGGAATCCTTGAAATTATTACAAAACGAGTAGTAATACCTACGCCTGAAGAAATTAAAAAGAATCCATCATCACGTTCAGCAAAGTTAAGAGTTGCTCGATTTATAGGCAATTGCGAGCTTTAGCGGAGTAAGATGAGATATTTTTAAAAAAAATGTATAAAAAAGCATGTTTATGTTTGACAAAAATATGTAATGCGATACATTAAAATACGAGCAGTAAAGAAGCAAAAAAACGATACTTATCCTTAAGGATTACAACAATGGAAATAACGGAAGTAAAAGTATTTCCGGTAACGGATGGCGAGAAGTTAAAGGCTTATGCAACCATCGTCTTTGACAACGCATTTATTATTCGAGACCTTAAAGTTATTGAAGGTATTAAGGGATTATTTGTATCGATGCCATCGCGCAAACGCAAAGATGGTACATTCAGAGATGTTGTACATCCGCTTAATCCTGAGACACGAAGTATGATTGAAGATCGAGTTGTTCAAGAATACAAATCGGTGATGGATCTTGGTGGTGGACAATTTTCATCAATGGATGAAGAGTAGTAAATAAAAAAGTTTCACATTTTTCGTTGGGGCGTGGCCAAGCGGTAAGGCAACAGGTTTTGGTCCTGTGATCGGAGGTTCGAATCCTTCCGCCCCAGCCATACTTTTAACCCAGTCTCCATTTCATTTCGACCGGGTACCCGGGTGAAGATATAGGATTGGAAATAAAAGTAAAATTACTTTGACGACAAGTTTATAAAAGCCATGTAAATATACATGGCTTTTTTGTTGTATTTTTATTAAATGATGAATGCTGGTTTAATATCGAAAAATAGGAAAATAATGTTATCGGTTCTATTAATAATGTTATTCGCTTTGCCTTTGTCTGCAATGGATAAACCATTGGATCAAAAAAAGAGAGCTATTTCAAATATTCTTGAAGTGCGATGTCTTGGTAATGATGCTATTGTAGTTCACACATCTGTTCGGAAAAAGGATACTCGTAGAGACAATATTTTGTTATATAGTTTTTTTCCTGTTAAAAAAATTCATACGATATTCAGTGGAAAAAAAGATTTAAAGTTGTTATCTGTCAATTCTCAGCATAAAAAATGTGTTTTTTCTATAATTGATTTAGCTAATCCTGCTTTAGAAAAAATCAATGTATATGATGTTGGAATAAAAAAAATAAAATCTATTTCCGTCAATATATGTTCTCGAGGGGCTCAATTCATTAATAAAAGTGGTGATATGATCGTTTATGATGTAGATCGGAGCTCTGGAGCATATGTATTTGATGAACAATTAACATTAAAGCAAATAATGGTGAATTCCTTTAATGAAGAGTTTCGAGAGATATATGATTACCAATTTCAAGATGATATGATTATGTCCTATTGTTACGGTAAACAAGCAATTTACTATGGATTAGCTAAAGAAATTGATCAAAATATGGCATGCGATTCATTTTTTACTCAAATTAAGGCTAAAATGAATTCTTCTATTACCTCTGTAGTAAGAGCTCCCTTGCTTATCTTTTTTTGTAAAAATAAGGCAAGTAATATCATTGATATGAACAAAAAAATTGTTAAAAAAGTTCATGATTGCAATCAGATATGGTTATTTGATCTAATTGAGCGAACAAATACAAGCATTGATCATCCGGATTTTATTACTGCTTTAGAGATTCATCCTAATAAAAAAGTTTTTGTTACTTTATCTTCGCTTGGTCATATTAGCTATATTGATATAGCTCAAAAAAAATGTATTTATGGACCAGAAGAAGTTAATAAAAAGAATAAGAATAAATTATTATTTTCAGAATGTCAGCTCAATCAAGAATCAGATTTGTTATCTTTTACAGAAAATGGAAAATTTTTAGCAATAGCTTTGAAAGATAGCTTTTTTATCAAAAAAGTTCCTTTTGAAGCCCTGTATGGTATTGATTATAAGCGGTTAATGTATATTATTTGTGTGCTAAAAGGTATAGATGCTCACATGGTTAAAGATATTCGTCAATTAATTACTTTTAGAATTGTTCAACCCTATCTATGAAATATTTTACTCTTAAAAAATAACTTATTGGATTGGTTTACTGTGTTTATTTTGTATTATCATTGAACTTGAAAAAGGTTCAATTCGATCTATAACTACAATGATTTGTGCGTTTATTGCATCGGCTTGTTTTTGCTTATTTGATGTTTGAGGATCCCCATCAGTGATGGCAATAATGTGTGGATTAATGTTTTTTACTAGTTCTAAGTAATCATTAAAGCCTTCTAGTAGTGGTAATCCTATGACATGATCAACAGAACGTAATGCTAATAAATTGTGCGCTCGCTCTTCTTGCGTATGAATTGGTACACGTTTTTTGGATTGCATAATTCGTTCATCAGGTTCCAATGCAACAACAAGAATATCGCCTAATTCTTTTGCTTTTTTTAAAAACTCAATGTGTCCAAAATGAAGAATATCAAAACATCCACCAACAAGAATAATATGTTGTTGTGATGATACTGATATTTTTTTTGTGAGAATATAATGGTGATAATTCATAATGGAAAGTATAGACTATTGCTGAGCTTTACGCAAATAGAGGTGCAATATGATGATTGGCGTTTAAATTGATTATTATAAACCTATAAATATGTATCATAAAAAGGAGAAGATATAGTGATTTATGTATTTTTATTTTTTACAATTGCTGTATGTTTACATTCTTTTGCTCAAGCGGCGCAGGATAAAAAGATATCTTCTCATACTGTATTTATGAAAAATGTAGCTATAAGTGAACCAAAAGATATCCTTATTAAACAAGAATTATTTGGTAAAATTATAGATATCTCTTGCCCTATGGAGATGATGATCTAGAAACTTTTCATCAATATCTTTCATTTTCGGCAGATGGGACATTGCTTGCAGCAATATCTCCAAAAACATTGCATCATAAATGTGTAATTTTTAATGTGCCCTATTTTGTTTCACATAAGGAAAACCTCATCTGGTTATTATGGTGTTTGAAGCAATACCTCTATAACGGAAAAATATTACCAAAAGATCTCGTGCATGAGATTTTTAACCAATTAAAAAACTAATAAAATAAAGTAACTTGAGTTTCTTTTGCATCAGTGTACTCTTGTAGGCAATAAAAAAGTCTTTTGATATGGTGTTATAAAAAAAACTTAAACAAGAGCTATACACATGAATATTTTGTATTTTGGTTCAAAATCAAGTTTTGATATCGTTTTTTGTTTTTCTCAGTTTCTTATGATATGTTTTTTTTCATCTATTCAGTCTATGGATAATGCAAAAAGATGTCCTATATTTGATACTCGCGAAGAAATCTTACAGGACTTATTAGACAAAAAAATATCTGCACAAGCTCCTATCTGGCATCCTGTTTTTAATAAGCAATCATATGTTGCTCGTAAAGAATCATTTGGCAATGTTATATCTGCGAATGTTAGTGAAATTGAATTTTTAAATAATCATCAAATTGCTCTAACAATTAATGAAAATGAACATTTTATGATTGATCTTCGTTCGAATGAGCAATGGAAGTTTTCAGAACCGTGTATGAGGTTATCCTGTACCCTACCTATGCCTGATAAGACAGAGAAGGTATTGAATTGGCGAGAAGATGGTTGTGCTGATATACGCATAGCTCCAAGTTCTCCATACCGTAGAAGAACTAATCAGGAGTTTGATTATGAAATTTCATTTCTTCCCCTGTATTATGATGAAAATCAGCCACCTTTGATATGGGTGAAAAAAAATAAATATTGTGTTAAAGATTATCGTGAGATTAAGGGAGAGCGCGATTCTATTAGCGAGATAAATATTTACGAATCAGTATATAATTCATCCTTAGATCCGGATGGAATCATTTCTCAATGTAAAGAGAAGTTCACGACATATTATGGTCTCAATCAATTGTATTTTCAAAAGAGATGTGAATATCCAGATTGTGAAAAAATACAACTGTATTCTCTAGAAAAGGGTTTTGCTGTACAAGCAGCAGAGTATATTCGGCGTAATTATGCTCAATGTTCCATTATATATCTAGATAAGACTGGAAATATTATGGAGGGTATAAAAAATCTTCTAGTTCATCCATGTTCAATGGTGTTGCATCCAATTAATAGGGATATATTTGCAATGATGTTGCCCTGTGGGACTATTCAATATTGGAATTCAAAAGGAATTTTATTAGCAACACAAATACTTCCAATGATGGATAAAAACAAGTTTAATAAAACATTTTATTCATTTGGTAAATATTGTTCGTTTTCACCTGATGGTATCCGTCTTGCAGCTGTTTTACCAGGAGAAATTCATATCTATAGAGTGCCTTTGCGGGTTCAGATTAAGTCAGAGCAATTAATTTACATACTTTTTTGTTTAAAAAATCAGAATAGATTTCATCAGGATGTTGTAAGACTGCTTTTTAATATATTCAGCTCATATTGAGATTTCTTGCGTTTCTTATCTATCTATGTACTCTTATGATAAAAAAACTTAAACAAGAGTAAAAACAAAAAAAAGGACATTTCTATGATGTATGCTGGAGTTGCGCTTATTTTTTTTCTTATGCATATAAACTCTTTTGCTGCCATGAGTAATGAACATCTTATAAAAGAGAGTATAGATTTATCCAATGCAACCCATATAGCTTTTGTTAATAAGAGTTCATCGTCTAAAAAAATTATTATTCATTCATGCCGGAGCGAGGATGATGGTGAAACTTTTAGAAGTTTGTATCCAATAAAAATTTTTGATTTTGATACTAAAAAATTAAAAGATTTACCTGTATTGGCATCTGTTCAAGACCACGAATTCACCATTTTTAAAGCTAATACAAAGCAGACGCATATAGTTCTCAGTTCCATTTGCTATGAACCTACGAAACTTTTAGTATATGATGCTGTTAAAAACGAATGTTTTACTGGCAAATTTTCTAATAATCTCGTGAGAAATGTCTTTTGGAATTATGAGGATAACTATCTTTTAGGTTATGATCATTTTTCTCAAGAGGGGCATATTATTGATTATGAAAATGGTCAAGAAAAAGATGATAAAATATCTATGAATGAAATAGGTTATATAACAAAGTGTTTTTCTTCCGAAAAATTTTTATTTACGAGACCAAATCAAGAAAAAAAAGGAGAAATTCTTTATTTAGGTAATGCACAACAATCTCAAATATGTGCAATTAAAGAATATCCTATACCAGTTGATGAAGCGTCTAATGAATATTTTTCTATTTTGCCGTTTAGTAATTCGAATGCAGATAATTTTCTATGGAGTTATGAAATCGTAGATAATGTTACTCAAAAAATCATAGCGTTAAATGGTTCAAAAAAATTCGCTTATGCGATTGCATTACATCCAATATTTCCCTATCTTGTCACCATGTCGGGTAAATATAGTAATATAATAGCTTTTTGGGCAGCAAAAACGGGAGTGCTTTTAAAAAAAGTATCGTTTGAAGAATTAAAAGAACGACCTCCTCATCTTACTCGTAATTATGATAGATTATTTTCCTTTTCTTCTTGTGGTAAATTATTAGCAATAGCTTTTCCTTCTCGTTGTATAGTAATTGATGTATCAGATATAAATTCTATTGCTTGAGTTTATCTTGTATCCATGTACTCTTGTGATAAAAAATCTTTACTACAAGAGTTCACTCATGGCAAATATTTTATATTTTGGTTCCAAATCAAAACCTCGTCGTATGCTTCTGGAAGAAGCACAAATTCCCTTTATTGTTGTTGATCAAAATGCTGATGAAGCGCAGTGTGATTGGGGTTTGCCTTTGCAACAATTAGTGCTGAGTATTGCCCTGTATAAAATGCAACATGTTATGTTGCCTCATGGCAATCAAGAAGGTGAGATGTGCTTTGTTTTGACTGCCGATACCATGTCGCATGATAAAACAGGAAAAATTCATGGAAAACCAGTTGATAGAGATGATGCAATTTCAAAAATTAAAGCTGCTCGGCAAGGTTCATTTTTGTGTACAGCTTTTTGTCTTGATAGAAAAATTTGGCAATCAGGAAAATGGGTTACTCAGGAGCGTATTGCTGATATTGTATCAGCTGATTTTATTTATTATGTTGCAGATGAATGGATTGATTATTATCTCGAGAGAACTCCCTTTTTAGAGGTTTCCGGAGCAATTGCTGTTGAAAATTTCGGTAATCAATTTTTAAAAACAGTAAATGGTTCATATTCTACTATCATAGGATTGCCGCTTTTTGAGGTACGTAATGCGTTAGAAAAATTAGGATTTTATGATTAAACAGGATTTACAACACGCAAGGGGTTTATATGCATAATTTTTTTGTATTGTTGTTTATTACTTTATTCATGTCATTAATTAATCAAGCTATGGATAATAAAAAATTTATTATCCAAGAGCAATCATTAGGTAAATCTGTAAATATTAGTGATGTTAGAGCGATTGCCTTTTTGAGTAATAGTGAGGTTGTTGCTTATCAGTGGCCTGGAGATGCCTTTGTTATTGATTTTTCTCATAATAAAATTTCTAATGATTTGAAATCTTATATACATGATGAAAAATGGAGTCTTTGTTCAGATCAATCTAAAACAAGAGTTATGTTTTCATGTAGAACTACTGGCGAGATAGTGATATATGATTCATTGTTAAAAAAAATCACATCAGATATATTAGTTAATCAAGTCTATAGGTCTAAACAATGGCTTTTTTCATTTGATGAAGAGGAACCGCATTCTATAATAGTTGAACAGTTTTCCATAAATTCGTATGATTATATTAATAAAAAATACAAATTTAGCAGGTTTATGACAGATATTTTGTCTAATCATCAATTAGCGAGTCATCAATATATATACAATCCAATATCAAAAACCACAGCAATTATTTCTGGATATGAGGGTGGTTTCAGAATCGATTATGGATCAGCATCTCATTTGGGTAAATCCATTAAAGTGGAATCTCCTCGTGCTCATAAAAATTATATTTGTAGCTTAGATATAGCTTTTATTGCCCATTATTCTGATATAGCACAATCCTCTATAGAATTAGTGTCACCAGAAGATGAAGATGATCTTAGAGATTTAACGTTTCAGAGCGCTTGTTGTATTACCAATATTAGAACAAATAATAATATATATCTTCATCATGATAAAGAAACTCGAGTTGCACCATGCTCAATGGCATTCCATCCCAATAATAAAGTTCTGGTAACGATGTCTGCTGCGGATAGAGCTATTGAATATTGGCAAGCGGATACGGGGCAATTGCTTGGAAAACACGAATTGCCTATTGGTTATAAAAACGATTCTTGGTATGAAATAGGAACGTTTAATAAATATCTTTCATTTTCTGCAGACGGAGAATGGCTTGCAGCAGTATTAGAAGATATTATGCGTTTTCCGGTTCTTTTTGAAGCGCAGTGTGGCCTTGGAAAAAATAAAAATGAATTAATTTTGATATGGTGGTGTTTAAAAAACTATCAGTTGAATAAAATGACATTGCCTAAAGACATAATAAACACCATTTTTAATCGATTAAAAGTTAGTTGTTAAAGATAATAAGGATTGTAATGATAAGCTTTCGTAAGCTATTGTTGATAACTATTTTTTTTGTATCATTTTTTGCTCAAGCTGCGCAACAACAAAAGCCACGTATAACGGTCAACAATGTAATTATAAGTGAACCAAAACCTATTTTTATTAAAAAAGAATGGTTTGGTGAAGTTATTGATGTTCCGGGTGCACAAGAAATAGTTTTTCTGGGCAATCATGAGATTGTTGCAAAACGTAAAGATAAAAAGCCTTTGATTATTAATCTTTCTTCTTCTGAAAAAACTGTTTTTTCAAGCGATTATTTAGAAGATCTTGCTACAGATCAACCTAAAAAAAGAGCGTTATTTTCATACATCACTTTTCTGTGCACCGAAATAGTGGTGTATGATTCGATATCAAAACGATTTATAGGAGCTGCGATTGACGTTGGTTATATGCATGGAAAAAAATGGAAACCTTGTTTTGATGAGCATGTCAATAAACCAGCATCTATAATAATGAGCGCAGGTGACACTGGTTCTATTGTTTCGTATGATTATATGAATAATACAATTGATGGTGAAGATTTTATATCAAAAGTATGTGATATAAAATCTTCCAAATCTGAAAAGTATAAATATGTATTTGATCACGATTCTCAAACGAAGACACTTATTTCTTCATGTTTAGGTAAGTTTAAAATCGATTACGAATTAAAACCTCATGCAAGTAGAGAATATCAAACAGGTAAACAATGTTTATACGGAAATTACATGTGTAATTCAGATATGTCTTTTCTCGCTTATTTTTCTAGTCTGTGGCATTTTCTTAAAGCTTCTACCTGGACGGAATGTAGTTTTTTGAATGAAGGAGATGATGGAGATCCTAAGATATACATTATGAATCTTGCAACAGGCGAGGAAAAATGCCTTTGTTATGATGAAAATGAGTATCTAGTTCCTTGTGCAATGCAATTTCATCCAAACAATAAAGTTCTTGTAACCATGTCTTTGGAGGATAAGAGAATTGAATATTGGAATGCACCTACATCGCATTTACTTGCACGCCAACAATTGCCTATTTTTGATGAATATGAATTCGATAGTGATATGGAAACTTTTCATCAATATCTTTCTTTTTCAGCTGATGGTACATTGCTTGCAGCAGTATTTCCAAAGCTATTTCCAGATAAATGCATGATTTTTAACGTACCATTTTTTATTGCCCATGAAAAAAAATGTATTTGGCTATTATGGTGCTTAAAAAATTACCAATATGATGAAGCAAGATTGCCAAAAGATATAGTTAACTTGATTTTTCACCATTTAAAAAACTAATACATTGTGAGGTAAGTCTGAGATAGTATGAAGAATTTTTTTACAGCAATGATTTTTTGTTTTTTTGTGATATCATTTTGTCTTTTACCGATGGATAGTACATATAAACTTAGGGTAAAAAAAACTATTCCTTTCAAAGAATGTCATCATATAGCATTTTTGGAAAACAAAGCACTTCTTATTTCTTCAAAGAGTGATAGGCAGCCATCTGGGGTTTTTGATTGGAAGAAAAATAAGCAAATAGATCATCCATTGCTCAAGCATGATCTATTTGCTTTTAAGATAGATCGTTGGAATAGAAATATATTGCCATGGGGTGGTGGTAAAAAGATAATGCAGGGATATAATATAAAATCGCAGCAACTATGGGCTATTTCTATTCCAGAGCATACACGGATAATAGATTTTTCTTGTCAAACACCAGATTTTTTGATTATCCAAGATGATTATTATACGAGCTATGATAGCAAAATATATTTATTGAATTGTAATAATGATTCTAAAATGCTTCAAGAAACGATTACTTCTGTTTTGAGTAAGTATGAGCGACCTGTTTTACAATATTATAATCCGAATACACAGCAGGCTATATATACGGTTTTGGATGAACTATATGTTCATGATTTTCAAGATAATAATGTTACGATAGAAAAATTTACCACCGTTTCTAGCTCTCGTTATGGCAGTACGTATGTTAGTTTTGATAATGCTTTTGCAGTTCATTTTGTTGATCATTATACCTATTGTATAAATCTTTTAGGGAAAAAAAATATGGTTTTGTTGAATGACAATAAGAATAGAAAACATGCGTCTGTAATGATTCACCCCAATAGCAAATATATTTTTACTATGTCGTGCCAAACTGATAGTACAATGGGTGTATGGAATGCAAAGGGCATTTGTATTCTTGAACAAAAATCACCAACGCCTGATGAAGATGATAAAACAGAAAGGGCTCGTAATTATTCTGCTTATTGGAATGCTTTTTCGTTATCTTCTTGTGGAAAATATCTTGCAGTTGCTTTTCCAACACAATGCGTGATTTTTAAAGTACCGTTTTTTATTGCCAGTCCTGAAAAATGCATCGAGATATTATGGTGCTTAAAAAATTATGAACATGATCAAGCAAGATTACCAAAAGATATAGTGAACGTGCTTTTTCAGCAATTAAAAAACTAATATATTGTGTGATAAGTAGAGGGGTGGTATGAAGAGTTTTTTGCAACAATTAGTTGCTATTTTTTTCGTGATACCATTTTGTCTTTTGCCGATGGATAGTAAATATAAACTTACAGTAAAAAAAACTATTCCTTTCAAAGAATGTCATAACGTAGCGTTTTTGGAAAAAAACGCTATTGTTATCTGCTCAAAAGATATTAAATTGCATCATTATGAAGCTTTTGATTGGAAGGAAAATAAGAAAATAGATCATCCATTGCTTCAATATAATCTATTTTCTTTTACGGTAGATCGTTGGAACAGAAATGTATTACCATCGCAGGGCAATAAGAATGAGATAGAGGGGTATAATATAGAATTACAACAACCCTGGACTATTTCTATTCCAGAAACAGCAAGATTAAGAGATTTTTCTGATCAAGATCCAGATTTTTTGATTATGGAGGATAATTTTTATGATAAAAATAATAGAAAGATATATCTTTTGAACTGTAAAGATAAATCAAACATATTTCAAGAACCAATCAGTTCTGCTTTGAATAAGCATGAAAAAGTACGGTTGCAATATTATAATTCGAGTACACAAAAAGCTATATATAATGTTGTTAATGAATTATATATTCATGATCTTAAAAATAATAATATTCGTATAGAAAAAATTGATAGATCTCATTCTTATTATGGGGATATGTTTATTAGTTTTGATAATAGTTACGCTATCTATCTTACGGAAAATAAGACCTACATGATAGATCTTGTAGAGAAAAAAAGACTATTTTTACTGAATGATCATGAAAATAGAGAACATGCAGCTGTGATGATTCATCCCAATAGTAAATATATTTTTACCATGTCACGTGGCATGGATAGCATGATACAGATATGGGACAGCAAAGGAAATTGTATTTTGAAGCAAAAATCACCAACGCCTGATGAAGATGATGCAACAGAAAGAGCTCGCAAATATAGTGCGTATTGGCATGCTTTCTCATTATCTGCTTGTAGAAAATATCTTGCAGTGGCATTTCCAACCCAGTGCGTGATTTATCGATTGCCATTTGATGTTATGTATGGTTCAGATTATCGTGAGACCTTTTCTTGTAAGCTTTTACTATTAAAAAATTGTTATAATTCTGCCATCCCTCGTGATATTGTGCGATTAATTTTAAAAAAATTAATGTATGTATCAAGGTGGTAAAAACAGGAGATGTTGTGGAGAGATTTTTGCAACAGTTGATTATTCTTTTTTTCGTGATGCCGCTTTGCCTTTTACCCATGGATAGTGCATATAAACTTATTGTTGAAAAAACAATTCCTTTTAAAGAATGCCACAGTGTGGTGTTTTTAAAAAAAAATGTTATTGCTCTTTCTTCAAAATATGCAAAATCTATGGTTTTTGATTGGAAAAAAAATGAGGAAATAGATCATCCATTACTCAAATATGATTTATTTTCTATGAAAGCTGATCGTTGGAATAAAAATATATTGCCATGTCAACCGAACCGCAGCATAGTAGAAGGATATGATATACAATTGCAACAACCATGGACTGTTTCTGCTCAAAAAATATCACTTTTAATAGGTTTTTCTGATCAAGAGCAAGATTTTTTGATTATCCAGGATCATTTTTATGATCCAAAGAATACAGAAGTACATCTTGTGAATTGCAAAACCGGTTTGCAAATATCCCAAGAATCACTCAGTACCGCTTTACGTAAATGTGAAGGTGCACGATTGCGATACTATAATTCGAATACACGCAAAGCTATGTATACTGTTTCTGGTAGTACGTTATATATACAAGATCTTTCGGATCGTAATATTCCTGTAGAAAGTTTTGTTACAAAGGTCGATAACTCTCTTGGCCAGATATTTTCTAGCCTTGATAATACCTTTGCTATTTATCTTGTGGCACGTATTGTCTATTTTATAGATCTTCTCGGAAAAAAAAATCCGTTTTTGCTAAGCGATCATAAAGATAGAAGGTATGCTGGTGTAATGATTCATCCCAATAGCAAATACATCTTTACCATGTCGTGTGTTCTGGATAGCCTGATACAGATATGGGATACAAAGGGAATTTGTATTTTCGAGCAAGGATCACCAACACCTGAGGAAGATGATGCAGCAGAAAGAGCTCGCAATTATTCTTCATGTTGGGATGCCTTCTCATTATCTGCTTGCAGAAAATATCTTGCAGTAGCGTTTCCAACCCAGTGCGTGATTTATCGATTGCCATTTCATATTATGTATGGTTCAGATTATCGTGACGTCTTTTCTCGTAAGCTTTTACTGTTAAAAAATTGTTATAATTCTGCAATCCCTCGTGATATTGTGTGGTTAATTTTAAAAAAATTAATGTATGTATCAAGATGGTGAGTAAACTAAAAATAAAAAACCGGTAGAATTCTACCGGTTTTTTGTCATCACAATGTTTTATTTGATTAATTCATGAAATCGCTACTCAAAGGATTCCATTGTTTTAATAGTTCTTTGCATAATTGATCTTTTGGGTTGATATGCGGATGCGCGTCAAGTTGTTTGGTGGTGTTTTCAATGCTTGTTCGTACTGTTTCATGATCAAGCATTGATGAATCAAAATGATCAAGAGTGGGCAGTAAATTCTTTTCTTTAGCTCTTTTTTCTACATGGTTATTAATTGCATCATTCAATAAGGTATCCATTAATTCAAAAAAATCGATGATACCATGATGCATTTCTTCTAAAACATTTTGATTAACATGAGCAGTTGTTTTTTGAATTTCATCATGTAATCCTTGAGCAACGGCTTTAGAAATTATTTTTTTAAGTTTTTCTATATCATGTTGCTCAAGCCATCTTAACAAATGGAGTAATTCATACGAAAGTGCGAATTGTGTGTTGCCATCGTGTGAAAATGAATCATTATTCATACTATGCCTTTCGTTATTAGGGATATACTATACCTACTGTGTTTAGCCTTACACAATTGTTCATCATTTGGAAAACATTTTTTGAGAAAGTTTATGCAACCGAGCTATTCTTTGGCTCATCGGTGGATGAGTTGCAAATAAAGAACTCAATGAATGACCTGCAAATGGATGGACAATAAAAAGAGAAGCAGTGCTTGTTTGTTGCATATCTTCAGCATTCATGTGAGCGTATTTCATGTTGTCTTCCAGTTTTTGTAATGCACAAGCAAGGGCAAGAGGGCTATGCGAACAACGTGCACCTGTATCATCTGCTGCATATTCTCGAGATCGAGAAATAGCAAGCTGTACCAAAGTGGCTGCAAAAGGCATTAAAATGCTTACTATAACAAGAACAAATGGATTTTCTTTGCGACGATCATTATTCATTGATCCCCATAAGGCCATATGGCGCAACATATAGGCAAGATGTCCAATGGCGGAGGCAAAAGTTGCTGCTATTGTTGTAATAAGGGTATCTCTATTTTTTATGTGGGCAAGTTCATGAGCAAGAACCCCCCGTAATTCTTCCGCATCCAACAAGTTTAAGATTCCTGTTGTCACAGCAATTGATGAATGCTTTGGACTTCTTCCTGTTGCAAATGCATTTGCCATGGGTGTGTTTACTAACCATAATTTTGGCAGAGGTAAATTCATTTTTTGTGCAAGTTCTTCAACTATATCATAAATCCAACCATGGCTTTGTTTGTTGAGTGGTTGAGCATTATACATATTGAGAACAATACGATCAGAGAAAAAAAACATAATTCCGTTCATCAGCAAAGATATGAAAAGAGCTAATTGTACTCCTGATATTCCGCCAATAATGCCGCCAATAAGTGCTAATAATCCACTTAATATAATTAATAGAATTGTAGTTTTGAATATGTTAAAGATCATGATGTTCTCCTAGTCTTCGTATTCAATTTCCCAGTTGTCTACATCTACTGTATCATCAGCTTCTGAAGATGCTGATGATGATTGTTGAGTTTCGTGAGAAGGCGCCGTTTTGCTTTCTTTATTTTTAAGCTGTAAAAGACGCTGGTAACTGTTTTGTACTATTTCTTTTGATTTTTCGTTTTCTTGTTCAAGTTCTTGTTGAGTTGTATCAAAAATTTTATTCATCTCATTTTGCATCTTTTTAATCTGCTTTTTGAGACGAAGAATCATTTCAACACCAGCCAAATTAATACCCATTTCATGCGTTAGATAAATGACTTCTTCTAATTGATCAATATCCTCTTCTGAAAAAAGTCGCGTATTGCCCGATGATCGTTTAGGGTTAATAAGACCCTGTTTTTCATACAGGCGTACTGTTTGCTGGTGAACAGAAAACATTTTTGCTACCGCTGAGATAGAAAAGAAACCTTTTTTTCTTCTAATTTTCATTATACATACCTATATCTGCCATTATAACTTGCAGTTACTTTAGTATAACACATATTTTTTTGCAAATCTTGTTGATTTTGCCTTCCTTTCTCTAGCTTTCTGCTATAGGGATTGTGTACAATTCTAATAGAAATAAAAACTTTGAAAAAGGAAAACTTATGAAAAATATAATAGTAACTTTAGTCTTGTTTATTAATGTTTCGCTTTCTGCATCTCAAAAACCATATATTCCTTCTTATGATGATCGTTATGAAGAAGACCTCAAACAAGCAAATGCGAATAAAGACTACTTCAAAGAGCCAGATGATGCGCTTAACTATAAAAATTACCGCTATATTGGAGCTCATGCTGCAGAGAGGTATCCGCGCTTTTTTACTGAATATATACGTCAAGAGCAAACAATACTAGGAATGTTATCAACGGGAGTGCGAGGGTTAATGCTCAGTGTTTATGATTGGTCATTAAATTGGTCATCAATTATGACAGAAGGTATTAGTGTCGTATGCTCTCATCCTAAAGAAGAAACAGGCGTATTTCGGAAAAATGGTAAGCCTTTATATCAGACATTGCATTATGAAATGAATCGTATTTTCAATTTTCTTAAAAGTCATCCAAAGGCAGTAATCACCATATTGTTTGATGATAAATGTGATAATGCAAAATTAATACGAGATATCAAAGAAATTATCTCCAAAAATAACTATGATCCTTTATTAAAACCATCTGATTGGCCTGCAGCACAGCAAAAGGGTGAATGGCCAACATTAGGATGGATGCGTAAAAATAACAAACGGCTTGTGTTATTCACTGAAACACATCGTAACCATACTAATTTTACTTGGCCAAATGATCTTTATTTTTGGGAAAATAATTACGGTACTACTGATACAAATGTTGCATGCGGAGAAGAAAAAGAATCGCTATTGGTTGCAGATAAAAAAAATCGTTCATTATCAAATTTTGGCTGCTTTGGTGCTGCTGCTATTACCCCAGCTCGTAATTATATACGATGTTTTGATTATGCTTTTGTTAAAAAATTTACTACTGATTGCCAAAAAAGAAGAGCCGCTCGCGGCAGAGTATTTAATGGATATTGGGCAGATCATATTATAGAATCGGTCAATGTATTAACACGAGATAAAAGGAAGACGGCATTTGATTATATTAATGAATTAAATCTGACACCACCTTCTGCTTCTCTTAATGCAGGGAACCCGGCTAAGAGTTAAGAACAAAGGAAAGGAAGATATTTTATTGCGTCTTGATGCAAGCTTATTTTATGCTTATGCAAAAGTGAAGCCTTTTTTTGCAGCAGCATAAGGAGCATCATGAAAAAAAAATTATTATATTGTGCGGCAGGCATGATATTTTTTTCTATCATGAACATACATTGTTTTGGAAAAAAAACAGTTTTTGGTATTCGTTCGCAAGGGTTAGATGGGGTTCGTGAGTTAGTCGGATGGCAACAAATTATCTATAAGTATGATCAAGATAGTAATTACGGCACGCTTGCAATGGCCGGAGAATATAATAGATCTTTTAGGCCGCAAGAGATATCAGAGTTTTTATTTGGCAGTGATTGTCTTCGCTTTTCGGGTAGCAGAGCTGAGCGTAAAAGCGGTGATATTTTAGCTGATTATTTTGGATTGCCAGCAAGTTTTTCTAGTGTTGTTAATTTTTCTCCTCATATCAGTAATGTGATTATAGATTTTAATTGGTTCCAGGCATTTGATGCCTATCTGCCTGGTTTATTTATTATGGTGCATGTTCCCATTGTTCATACAAAATGGGATTTGTATATGCAAGAAAGTAATATCGTTCCAGGAACAGCTTTTTATCCTGCCGGTTATATGAGTAATGCTAATATTCCTGCCTCTGCTTTACCGCAGAGTGTTACAAAAGCATTGCAGGGTAATACGGTATTTGGTGATATGCAAGAACCATTGCAATATGGGAAAATATTTGGCAGACAAACACGCAGCAGAATAGCAGAGCTGACGGCAACACTAGGATGGAATTATAATCAACCATTGTATCACGTTGGCGTTAATTTTCGTGTAGGTGCCCCAACAGGTAATGCAACGCATGCGGAATTTCTTTTTGAAGATATTGTAGGAAATCGGCATCATTGGGATGTTGGATTTGGTCTTTCTGCACACGCTATCATGTGGCAAAATAAAGAAACAGGAAAACGAGTAGGTTTATATTTTGATGGACATGTTTCTCATTTATGTACATCACAACAAAAACGTTCTTTTGATTTTGTGAAAAATGGTAATGGTAGCCGCTATATGTTATTAGAACAAATCGAAAGTCCGTTGAATAGTAACTTATTGATTAATGGTACTGCACCACTCAATCAATATATTGGCAATCTAGTACCTGCAATTAACTATACAACATTTGATACAAAAATAAGCATAGGTGTTCAAACAGATATTGTCTTAAAACTTGCATACCAGCATGATGGATTTGAGGTTGATTTTGGGTATGATTTTTGGGCAAATAGCAAAGAAAAGTTGCATTGCCGCGATAAGTTTATTGAAAACAGATTTGCATTAAAAGGCGATGCACAACTCTATGGATTTACTGGAAATGATTCTCCTATTGCACTCAATGCTACGCAAAGTATGGCAACAATTTTAGGTGGCCAAGGTGCTGGAAATGCAAATTTTGTAAATATGAATGCTGATAATCAGCCTGCAGAAGCTGCAACTTCAGCTGGTGATTTAGATCAGCTTAATCAAGCAGATGCACTTGCTCTCAATATACCGCAAATGCAAGTGCGTGGATCTAATCCTGCAATATTATTGACGGATCGTGATATTAATGAAGAATCTGGTATTTTGCCACGCGCGTTCTCTCAAAAAATATTTATGTATATGGGTAATGTTTGGGATAACAGAGATGATTATGATCCTTATTTTGGTATAGGTCTTTCTGGTGAATTTGCGCATACAAATCCTTGTGATAATGCTGCATGTTCCCAGTGGGCAATCTGGTTTAAGGGTGGTTTTGTGTATTGATCTGTTTATTGTTAATTATTGTAAAGCATTCTCTTTATATTCATAATTTTTTCAACGTGATCATCAATTTCTTTTTCAGTGATGTGGTTATCTTCGAGAGTTTTTTTGATTAGGCAGATGGCTGCAGGCACATCAGTAGGACATAATAGAATATCATTTCCTGCAATAAGGGCTTGCAATTCAGCTTGTCCCTGCGAATAATTTTTTGTAATGCCACCCATATCAAGTGCATCAGTAATAATAAGACCATCAAATAGCAGTTCTTTTTGTAACACATTCGTGACAATGTTTTTTGATAGACTTGAAGGTATATTGTTTTCATTTTCAAGAGCAGGAACTTCAAGATGTGCAATCATGATGGCTGGAATATCTGCATTGATTAACGCTTTAAATGGCACTAATTCAACTGCATGCAATCTTTCTTTATCATGAGCAATAAGAGGTAAATCATAATGTGAATCAACATCAGTATCACCATGTCCCGGAAAATGTTTTGCACAAGCAATAATGCCCATATCGTGTAATCCTTGTGCAAATGCAATAGCATGTTTTGTAACTATTTCTGGATTATCTCCAAACGCACGATCATTAATCACAGGATTATTTGGATTATTGTTAACATCTGCTACTGGTGCAAACACAATATTGACTCCTATTGTTTTTGCAATATTTCCAACTACTCTGCCAATATCATACGTGTATTTTTCATTATTAATTTCTCCTAGTTGTTCGTTACAAGGAAAGTGGATGAATTCAGCAAAGCGACCAGCGCCAACTCTGCCGGGCTCCAAATCTTGGCCAACGAGCAATGGAATAGCTGATATACTTTGAAAGCGCAGTGTACGGTCTCTTTGTTTTATGTAATCACTTTTTCCAAAAAAAATAATTCCACCGATGTGATATTCAGTGATAAGTTCTTCAATATATTCTTTATCCATGCGATACGGCTTTTTTTGCATGATTTCATGAGTAATTTCTTCATCTGCAAAAGCTGCAACCATAAATAATTGACCAATTTTTTGATCAAGAGTGAGATCACTTATATGAGGGATTTCAGAATAAATAAAAGTAAAGGAGCTGCAAAACATTATAAGAAAAAATCGCATATTCATCAGATTTCCTTTTTTATTGAATTATGCTTTGTATGCTGTTGAGGTAATTAATGACCACATTAGCATAAAAGTTATGGAATCAATATAAAATTTACATTTTCAGGTAATTGGGCATGTGCTGAATTATATAAAGTGCAGAAAGGGCTAATATATTTCCAGATGTTCTCAAAGAAGATCCCGTATAAAAATTTTTCCATCCATGTTGATTTATTGTTTTTAGAAAAACATCAAGTGGTCCTTGATAATGTTTTTTTTCTATATCAGCATGCAATTTAGTTGCCATAACCCTCAACGGTTGTGTTGTTGCAGTCAGAAGGATTGAAGAAAAACAAGCGCTTGATGCAAAAGCTGCTGCACAGTTATCACAATAATGATTGATGTAATTTTTGATAAATGGCAATCCATTGGTATATGTTGTTGCAAATAGTATTGCTTGGAATGTTGTAGGGACTATGCCACGACTCAGGCTTTTATAGCGATGAGGAAAATTATTGATAATAGTGCGCACTGGTAATCCAGTATTTTGTTTATGGACTGCTAATAATCCTGAAGCATTAGAAAAAGGAGCTGAAGACGCACCAGCAAGAATTGCTGCAAGAGTAGTTTTTTCGTTAGGATCTTTGTTGTTATCTGAGCACCCAATGATGTTGTTTATTAATTTATATATAGCTGTTTGCAAAGCAATAACAGGAATATTGTTAGCAGCAAGAATAGTGTATCCTCTAAAGCAATGATGTATATTGTTCATTTTTATTTTTATTTCTAATCCTTGAGCTTTTTGTGATTGCGCATAATGGAATGGCATATAGAGAAATGTAGCGAGTAAACTACTTGTTCCACCAATTAAGCCTGTTCGAGCGCAATCAGACATATTCTTCAATACCATCGATGATTCACTTGCATGCATATGTATTATGGTGCAGCAGAGTAAAAAGGTAACAAATTTGTACATGATTTCCCCTTGTGATTGATAAAAAATTGCCCTAAAAAAAGGCCCTCTGATGAGGGCCTTAAGTAATTAATGATTATTTCTTTTTTATTGTAGTCAGATATGGCGATGCGCCACTTTTTAATGTGCGTTGTTTGGTAGCCTGATCAACAGAAAAAAGACCAAATTGTGTATCATAACTTCCCCATGAAAAACCATCTAAAAAGCTATAGTAATAATATCCTTCTACATTGTGACCTTCTGTCTTTGCTTTATGTAAGGCGTAAAGATGGCGTTTAATGAATAAATCTCTCATGCTTTCATCATGGGTAGCGATACCATTTTGCGTAATAATCATGGGAATATGCAATTTTTTTGCGATTTTTTCTGATATTTCTTTGATTGCTAAATATAATCCTTCAGGATATACCGTCATACTAGGAACATCAGTTGGCATTTCACTCGGGTTGCCTATATGATTGAAAATATTTTTAATATATCCATGACTATGATAATTGATACCAATAAAATCAAGAGATTTTGGAGCAAATGCATTAGTATGATTGATCCACGCTCCTTTTTTGCCGGGGAAAGGTATTCTTAGTGCGAATATACCGCTCGTGAAAAAATTATAAAATGAATAATTTGTGAGAATGTTGGCAACATAACAACTTGCTCTATCCCAAAAATGCCATGGTTCAAGAATGTGCACATGTTTGATAATGCCGATTCTGCTTGTGTTTCCATGCGGAGCAGCTTTAATTGCTTGATATACACGCACATGTGCTTCGAGTTCATTTTTAAGCACTGTTGCAGCACGGTTAAGACTACGAATTCCTGGAGGAGTGCTACCAAGAAGATAACCTAGTACGGCATAATTTTCTGGAGCCCAGAACGTGATCCAACGATTTATTTTGGTGCCTAATACTGCATACACTTTTAGGCAATACCGTTCAAATAATTGAATATTTTTTTCATATTCAAATCCACCTAAATAACCCCACCACAAAGGATCACAATAATCTTTTAATATCACGGTAATTTCAATATTATTTTCGACTAATTCATTACAGAGATTTTTATATTGTTCTAATACTGCTTCATCAAAAATACCCTGTTCAGGTTCTATTCTGCTCCAATCAAGAGAAAAACAATACGTTGAAATACCCATTTCTTTCATCAATTGAACATCTTTTTTATAATTTTCTAAAAGTGATGCATTGTTGTCAGAAGATGATCGTGTGAACGTTTGACCTTGCTTGTTTGTTTGATTTGCCCAAGCATACCAAGTACTTGTTTTTGAATAACCTTCCGTTTCATAGGAAAGGGTAGTTACACCCCACGAAAAAGATGCCGGAAATGAAAGAGCATTAATATTAATATCTTGCCATTTCCAATACGTAGTTGGTAAAAGAGAAAAATGAAATAAAGTCAAAATTATACTATAGAATAGTGCGGTGCGTTTCATGTGATGCCTTTGCATTAGAAATATCTTGATACACCGTATAGTATAATTTATTTTTTATAATTTAGAATTTTTTAATATCCAATCAGTGGCTTAGGCATTTGTGCTTCATATTCTTGCTGCGTGAATGTTGGTTTAATACCATAGTATCCTCTGATAAAATCGCGATAACCTTTCGAACTCGGTTTTAAAGTACGTTTCAGGTAATTAGGTGAAGATGTATCAAAATTAACATGGAAAAAACCATAATTACGGGTTCCAAATGCGTGAGGAAATGCAGTACTTGGCCATTCATAACTATCATGAGATGACCATGGCAAATAACCAATAACAGGATAACCTTTGCTCAATAATTGCCTGATATTTTCTAATGCACGATTAAAGAATCGTTTTCTTTTTTCTTCTCCCTGAGGAGTATTGGCTGTTGCAATACCATTTTCCGTGATGATAATTGGTATGTTAAGTGGTTGTGCAAGAGTATCATTGATTACTTTGACAGCTCGCTCCAGGCCTTCTGGATAATCACGATATCGTGGGTTTTCTGTCATGTATTCAGGATTTTTTTCTTCTTGAGGTTTTGTTAAAAACATATTCATATTTGAGTAAAAATTAAGACCAATCCAATCAAGGGATTCTGGAGCGGATGCATTAATTACCGAAGCTATTTCTTTTGGACCAATAGATAAATGTGCTCTACCTGTGCTGAAAAAATCAAAAAAGAGCTTATTTTGTAATGTATCTGCTACGGTAGTAATCAATCCAGAGACAGGAGATAGATAATAGTGAGTTTTATTGCCGTAGGATCTATCAAAGAGTATCAAATTTTTTATAATACCAATTTGAGGATTTGGCAGATGTGTATTTTCTTTATATAAACTTTTTATTGTTTTGTATGCAGCAACGTGTGCTTCAAGCATGTGAGCAAGCACTTTTTGAGTGAGAACTTTATCTTTTTTGCCCGGAGTATTTTCGCCTTCTTGATATGCTTTAATTGCGTATGCTTCAGGAGCATTAAATGTTGCCCAATATGTAATATCTTTCTGTAAATTTTTATACATTTCTTCTGCAAAACGAACAAAATAGATATTGTTATTTTGATTTTCAAAACCACCTAATTTTGCAAACCATTTTGGGATGGTATAATGGTGAAGTACTACGATTGGCTCTATATTATTATTTTTTAATTGTTGGATAATTCTTTTATAATGTTCAATAGCTTCTCTGTTAAATTTTCCTCTTTTTTGTTCTATTCGATCCCATGCAATAGTAAGGCGAAAACTGTTTATTCCTAATTCATTTTTCATTTGAGCAATATCAGTTGCATATTTGTGCCAAAAATCTATTGCATTGCCAGCAAGCGGCAATTTTTTTGAGCGATAAAAATCTGCTGTAGCATTATATTTATCCAAACCACCTTCAATTTGATAAGCAGAAGAAGACAATCCAAACAAAAACTCTTTTTGTGTTGGGTTTTGTTTATGCGCAATACTGCTTAGCCACGTTTCTTTGAATTTTTTTCCTAAATCATAAGAATTAATGGTAGGAGTTACTTGTCCACTAACTTCATAGGTATCAGAATAATTTCTCATTGCTATCGCATTATGGGTACTAAGAAATAGTGATATTATTATGAGTTCTCTATTTTTTTTCATTGCTGTTCCTTGCTAAAATAATTTTGTATGAAATCGCGATAATATTCAGAGCCTTTTTTGAGTGTTCGAGGTAAATCATCTTGAGTAAAATCAACAGCAAACATACCGTATGGCCTATCGTATGGATTTTCTTGTATGAGAGAAGGCCATTCATAATTATCATGAGATGCCCATGGTGTATAGCCAATGATTGGATAATCTTCTTCTATAAGTTTGCGAATAGTGTAAAGTGCACGTTGAAAAAAGCGAGTACGTCGAGCATTATTTTCTGTAGCAATGCCATTTTCTGTGATGATGATAGGAATATTAAGTGGTTTTGCGATAGCATCATTAATAATTTTTACACCACGATAAATACCTTCCGGATAGTCACGATATCTTAAGTTTGCAGTTTGTCTATCTTCATTGGTTTCTTGCTGTGGTTTTGTGCCTAACATTTCCATATTTGAATAAATATTAATACCAATCCAATCGAGTGTGTTGTAATAGCGATAATAGAGCAATGAAAGTATCATTTTGTTTTGAAATGCAGCACCAAAAGTGGTTGCAATTTTTGTTGAAAAAGCTTCTCTTTTTGTTGAAATTTTTTCCTGAGCAGGATCAAGCGGAACTATATTTTTTTGAATACCTATTTGTGGAACAGGAATATCTTTATTTTTGTACTGTTTATATAAAGCTTTGATTGCTTTGTATGATTCAGCATGAGCAGCGAGCATGTTATACATTACGTTTTCTGTTGTCAAAAGACTTTTTTTGGTTCCCGGAGGACCATCAAGAGTAAAATATCCTTTAAAAGCATATCCTTCGATTGCATTGAATGTTGACCAATAGGTTACATCTGCATGCAATGCTTCATACATTTTTTTTGCAAAAGCAACAAAGTATTTGATATTTTTATATTTTTCAAACCCACCAATTTCTGCAAACCACTGTGGAATTGTATAGTGATGAAGTACTACAATAGGCTCAATATTGTTTTTTTTTAGCAGCCTAATGATGTTTACATATTGATCGATTGCATCTTGGTTCCATAATGGCTTATTAGGATCATTCCATAATTCTGGTGCGAGTTGTATCCGATCCCATGCAATTGAAAGTCGGAAGCTATTAATACCAAGTTGTGCTTTCATTTGAGCGATATCTGTTCTATAGCGATTCCAAAAATCAATTGCTCTACCAGCTGGTTCAAATCCTTTTGCTTTATAAAAAATGGCATTGGCATTGTTGCTATCAAGGCCACCTTCATATTGATATGAAGATGATGAAGCTCCAAAAAGAAATTTTTCAGGATGATCTTTAAAACGAGCCATAATTGGATTTTTTTCTGCAGCTTTATTGATGGTTTCTTTAAATTTCCTAGCAGATTCTTTAGGGTCTATAATTGATTTTCTTTCATTATAAAAATTTCCTAAATCCAAGGGCTTACCTGTTGCTTGCGAAGTGATAACGGCTTTTTGAAATTTAGTTTTCGATGGTTGTTCATTCTGTTGCGTAGTTGGTTGTGTAAAATTGGGCAGAAAACTTTTAAACCATTCGATTGAAAACATTGTCGGTTGTTCAGAAGCATATGTTGGATTATTTGGAAAGGATAATAAAAAAAAAGCTAATAAACTATTTTTTATAAACATACTCATCCCTTGAATTAGAACATAGCATGTTTTTAATATACAGTTTGAAAATATTGAAATTCAAGGATATGGTCATTTTATATGAAAATTGTTAACATATCCCGATTTAAATCTTATCTCGCGTTCGGGAATACCCTTCAACAAGTTCAGGGCGAGCGCAGCGAGAAATGAACGCAGTGTTTACTGCTGAGCTTGTCGAAGTATCAGGGCGAGCGCGAAAAATATAAATAATAAATAAGGTCATTTTAGTGATTCATGCTATATATGAAAAGAGGTATTAATAGTAAAAAAGGATTCTGATCTAAAAATCAGAATCCTTTTTTTAATAGATATATATTTTACGCTTTTTTAAAAAATTGTTCGGCAAAGGAAGCATAATACTTAGAACCATCTTTGAGTGTTCTTTTCATATAATCAGGTGAATTTTTATCAAAGTTCACGGCAAAAAAACCGTAATTTTTTGAATCGAATCCTTGTGGATTATCTTGTGTTGGCCATTCATAATTATTATGCGAAGTCCATGGCAAATACCCAATAACGGGATAACCATCTTTAATCAATTGTGTAATTGTCCACATAGCCCGTTGAAAATATCGCGTACGTTTTGCATCATCATTCGTTGCAATACCATTTTCAGTAATAATAATTGGTAGTGGTTTGCCATGGTTATTTTTTAATTTGCCAAGAGGGAATGC
The DNA here is from genome assembly GCA_039809905.1 of Candidatus Babelota bacterium. Taxonomy (GTDB): domain Bacteria; phylum Babelota; class Babeliae; order Babelales; family Vermiphilaceae; genus SOIL31. The sequence goes on from JBDHVY010000001.1 coordinate 1,177,526, forward strand.
GAGATTGTCAGCAATTATTTTTACTGCTCGCTCAAGACCTTCAGGATAATTTCGATAATTTAGGTTATCAGTGTAACGCTCTTCATCAATTTCAATAAGTTTATTGCCCGTGACTTGTTCAAAGCCATTCATGAATCTATTTGAATATACGTTGACTCCAATCCAATCGAATGCTTTATGAGCATGTTTGTGTTCACGATATACATTCAGACCTTTAGCAGTTTTCATAAAATCCGCATCAGGAGTATACATGCAATATACGCCATTAACCAAGAAATCGAATGTTCCACCTGATTGTATATATGATCCCATTGCGCACCCCAGCGCTGTTTTAAGGTTGTTACTATCCCAATGAGGATCAATAAGTACAATATTAATCTGTGTGCCAATAGATGGCTGTTTTAAAAGAGGATTGTGTTTTTTGAGATTTTTATATTGACGTTGAATTGCCAGAGCGGTATCAACCAGTTCGTAATACATGTTGGCAATGACGGTGTGAGTTTTTTGGATATTATTTTTTTCACCGGGTGTTCCATCACCAGTAAAGTATCCTTTAAATGCAGGGCCTTCTGGTGCATTGCACATAGATATAAGACAATTTCCTAATTCTTCTGCCAGCTCAGTATAAACTTTTAAGCAGAATTCTTGGAAATACGCCCCATTTTTTTGTAGTTCAAATCCACCCAGATCTTCAAACCATTGTGGTACATCATAATGATGAAAAACGATCATTGGTTTAATGCCATGAGCAATAAGTACGTTGATAACTTTTTTGTAGAATGCAATTGCATCCATATCAAATACACCCAGCTGTGGTTGAATTCTGTTCCATGCAAGTGATAAACGATATGCATTAATGTGTAATTCTTGAGCGAGTTGTTCTATATCAGTTTCGTAACGGTGATAAAAATCAATCGCATCACCAGCGATTTGTAATTGTGCCTTATCACGGTAAAAACGTGCAGCAGCAGATGTTTCATCAAGACCACCTTCAATCTGATACGCAGAAGATGATGCGCCGAGCAAAAATTCTTCTGGTTTGATATCAGTGCAAGGGTTATCTATGATCGCGTTATATAAAGCTTCAACATCAATAAGAATATTTTCTGGAGTGGCAAAAACTCCTGGGCCATATAGTTGAGCTAATTTTTCTTCGATTAAGGTATGTTCTAAGCGTCCATTATTCCAAAAATGTTTTGCAATGGCGTTTGCCATTACTTTAGCGAATTTAGCGCGTTGCTTGGCATATATCTTGGCATTTTTGACTGATGCTGGTAGTTCAAATGCCTGAGTGCTTGGCAAAAGGGTGATTATACCCATTAATATTGTCGACTTAAAGGGCAAAAGTGCTTTTTTATACATCATTAAGGAGCCTTTTTAGCTGGAACATTTGCTATTCTATCTGTATTTATAATATGCGAGAATAAAGCATCTGTCAAAAGGCTTTTTCCTTCACTGCTTGCCCTTTGTAGCTCGCAGAGGGTTGTAGGTTCAAAGGGCTTTCTTGGCGTAAGTGGCAATTCAATTGTGTGTCAATGATAAATTGAAATACTTATGAAATATTATATAATCGTCATGTAGGTATATGTTTCCAATTATGATTTTTATAGGTTAATCATGTATAGGATGTTTAAAGCTTGTATATTAGTGCTCGTTTCAATAAGCTCATCTCTCTGCTTTAGTATGCATGGTATGAACGCTATAGAAAGAGCACGTGACCATTTCGATCGTATGGCTGAATATTCACATAAAACTAAACTTTTGGAACATTCTTCTTTTACCGGAGAAAGCTTAAACTTTCAAAATAGATTTTTTACTTCGAAATATATGGAGTTGCCAGGAGATATTGCTTCTCACATTCTTCTTATAAGCAAAAATGTTTCGGTAGATCCAAGTGGTCTTGTCTTTGCATATCATGGTCATTATCGTAAACAAAGCAATGATCTTATACAGTCTTTTGCACATGCGTATCTACAAAAAGCAGAGTTATATGATCGGCAATATCAAAAACTGTTTCTTAGGCCTGATAGCAGTGAACGTCTTTTGTCTTTAAACATAATGATGCATAATGACTTAGGTCTTCGTAATCTCGTATATGATGATATGGCCCCGGCATTCCATGCTAACCATTACCCAATAGTATTAGAGATCTATCAAAGATATTATAATACATCACGACTTTATCAATAATCACTTATTCCTAAACTGCAAATTTAGATAGCTGATAAAGTAAAAAACCTCCTAAAAAATTTAGGAGGTTTTTTACTTTAATTACATTAATTTTATACGTTAAACCGAATGTGCACAATATCACCATCTTGAACTAAATAACCTTGACCTTCGATGCGCATTTTTCCTGCTGTTTTGATAGCAGATTCTGTTTTGTGCATCATAATATCATCATAACTAAACGTTTCTGAACAGATAAATCCGCGTTCTATATCAGAATGTATTTCTCCTGCTGCGCAGCGAATAGTAGTGCCTTTACGTATTGGCCATGCGTGAATTTCTTTTGGTCCACAGGTAAAGAATGTAATAAGACCAAGATTGTCATATGTTTTTTTGATAATTGCGTCTAATCCCGTTTGGACGATACCAAGAATGTTCATGAATTCATCGGCTTCAGCAGGTTCCATTTGGGTTAGTTCGTATTCAACTCGTGCACTAATTGGTATAACAAGACTTTCTCCAAAATGGTCAACAAGCGCTTTATAGTGTTTATTATTGAGGTATTGTTTATTTTCAAGCTCGCCTTCGCCAATATTGGCAATCACTAAGAATTTTTTTGTGCTCAATAAAGAAATAGTTTTTGTATGTGCATTATTCACTAATTCTTTTGCTTTGTCGGCATTGCCATTTTCGAGAATTATGCGTACAGCTTTAAGCAGTTCTAATTCTTCATGGAATGTTTTTTGCTCTGCTCCGGATAGTTTTCCTTTAAGTGATTTTTCTACTTTTGGAATTCTATTATCAATTGATTCAATATCTTTGAGCATAAGCTCTGCCATAATTACTTCAAAATCATTAATAGGATCAACTTCTGTTGAGCGAATAATGTTTGGATCTTCAAAACAACGCAATACGTGTAAAATAAGATCAACTTGGGCAATATTGCCTAAAAATTGGTTTCCTAATCCTTCTCCTGTTGCAGCACCTTTTACTAGTCCTGCAATATCAACAAAGGTGACAGTGGAAGGAATTATTTTGCCAGAATTATATATTTTCTTGAGATTTTCAAGTCGTTCATCAGGAACTTCAGTTATTGCAATATGGGGATCAATGGTACAGAATGGATAATTTTCCATCGGAATGCTTGATTTTGTTAGTGCATTAAACAAAGTTGACTTGCCAACATTGGGAAGTCCAACAAGTCCAGCTTTAATACTCATGATAGTGCTTTCATATATGTCTTCAATACGGTCATTTATACTCTTTAGTGTGCGTTAAAAAGGCTTTTTAATCAATTATTCTTTATTGACTACTTTTTTATTGCACAAAAAAATATGGTGTGTTAATAATGGAATGGTAGTTTTTATATGTTTTCTATAAAAGGAGAGGTCTTCTTATGGCGCACAAATCACCAGTGATGAAAATGCTCGGCTTGGCAACATGGGTAATTACAGCCCTTGTTTCGGTTAACGTATTGACAACAAATTATGGCTATGATGCTTTTGACTGGTTAGTAAACATGATGCCAGGAGTAGCTATAGCGCTTGTATGGATTATTGGTCTTTCTGGTATTATTAGTTTGGTGATGTTTGTGCAATTCGCCTTTATGTGCTGCCCTGGATGTGGATCATGTCCTTGTACTTGCAATTCTGGTATGAATAACATGAATAATATGCACAAAATGTAAGTCTTTTCTTTTAAATAATTTTTATATAAAAAAAGCCCAGCTTATACTGGGCTTTTTTTATTATGTTGTTTTTTTCCGCTCGACAGCATATTTTAATGTTTTAATAATTTTTGCTTGATTAACACGTATGTTGAATTCAGCTTGTTCTAGAACTTTTCGAGCGTCTTCTGGTGATTCATAGTGAAAATGTTTTGTTTGGGCAAATCCATGATTAGTCTCATAATCAAGATCAAATCCTGATAAATTGTATTCTGGGAATAATGATTTATTTTTTTCCCATAGTTCTTGATCGCTTATGCGTGGCATATAGATAACGATAGGAACATTCGGATCTTTTTTATTTTTGAAAACGCTGATAGTTTTGGTATTAATTTTTTCATAATTAATTTTGGGGAATGCAAGACTGTGTTTTTTTGCATAAGCGGCTGCTTTTTTTAATTCGGTTCCTATCTCGCCAGCTGAAGCATCGAATACTATGATAACATCGGCTTTTCGTTCTTGAGAGAATCCAAGGATTGGTGGAAATGGAAGGTTAAAATTGGTTCCGGCATCAACAAATTTTTTAGTTTTGGATTTTTCTGTTGAATTCATTTTGTACATATAATTTGGTACTTTTGCATAAAATTTAAGAGGGCGTGTACCTTCTGATGATTTGAGCATTTTCTCAATAAATTCTGAATGTCCTATTCTTTTTGCTGCTTCATGCTCAATGGTTTCTATATTTGCACCAAAAGCAGATCCAAATGTTCCCAAATGATACGCTAAGTTCCTTTCAGGAGGATAGGTATCAAATTCCCCCATAACTGATTCTCCTTCTTCAAAAAATCGTCCATATGCCCATGACGGTATATAGGTTCCATCGATAGGGTTTCCTATTTCATGAGGAGTAAATTCATACCATATTTGATCTGAAACAATATTTTCAGCACCATCAATTGCTACGTAAACGGGACAGGGGAGTTCTCCATGAGCAACCTTTTTTGCTTGATCTGATAAGTAAACGATATGTCTATCATCACCAAAGCATTGCAAAAAATTGTTGCCTAATAAACTACCATATAAATCTACGGGAGTTTTTTTTTGTTTATGAATATCTTTTGCTCGAGCAATATCAAAGATTAATAATTCTTCTTTGTCTGTAGGATTTATAAATGATTTTGATACGCAATTGATGATATATTTTTTGAGCTCTTGGCATGGCATACCACTAGACATCCATGGTGCAACTGTCCACGTAGAACCAGAAAGCGCTGTCACATGAGTGATAGCATCAAGAATGCCTATGTTTTCTACGCCACATAGTGCTCCTGCGGTATATAATGCTGCTCGGCATCCACCGCCACTATTGACCATAGCAACTTTTAATATCTGTTCGTTTTGTAATGGTTCGCCTACTATTTTCTCTAAACAGGCTTTATTAACAGCAAGCCGTTTTTGTAAACATTTTTTTTCGCCATCACTAATTTCTGGACCTTTTCTAACGGAAGCAGGTTTAAATTTATATTGATTATGAGTTATTGCTTTTGGTTCACCAGCTAGTGCATTGCCAAGTTCGGGTATAATAGTGCCAATAACGGTACCAAGTTCCTTTTTTGCAGTTTCAATATCTTTTTCAAAATGGCGGATGTCTTTTTCGATGTTCTCTTTGAGATGATGCATACTGTGAGAATATGGACTAAAAAATATACATATAAGAATGGCTGAAAGCTGAATAAACATACATTTTCCTTTTTTTGATAAATGTTATACCGATCATATAAATAAAGCTTATTTTTTTTCAAGAATTATCGCTTGGATAGCCGTTTTATTGACAAAAACGATATTAATGTCAAGCTAATTATGTTGTAACAACTTGATCTTTTTAAGGATTTTTGCATGTTTTATAAAAAAAGAATATTGGTGGGGTTGCTTGTTATTTTAAGTAGCTTTAATAGTGCATCCTATACTCAAGAAAAAATTGATAATAAAACGTATGTATTAAATAATGTTCGCTGGGTATTTTCAGAAATTCAAAACATGCCTTTACCTAAGGAATGGAAATTCTATTTCAAGAATAATGAGGCAAGAGTATTAGCTTTTATTGCTCGTGAGCTAGATGAGCAAGAGGAAAGAAGCAAACAGCGTGAGAAAATGAAAGAGACAGGATCCCTTTTAAAAGAAATGCGATCAGAAATAAGTAGAACGGGTAAGGGATATTCATACGCCAAAGGTATTCATGAATGCGAGCTCAATGCTTCTTGGCGAGGCTGTAGTCAAGAGTGTCATAAACTTGCAGAGTATTATAGAGAATACTTAGAATATTCTGCAGCTTTTCTTATTCAGGAAAAAATTCAATCTTTGGATAAGCAAAAGACTGCGCATCCAAATGATATAGAATTGACTGATTTTTTACAAAGAGAAAAAAAACAATTGGAAAAAAAATTAAAATCAATCTCTATCTACGACAGAAGTAAGCCAGGACAATCATATTATGAATCTCTTTCTGAAGAAAAAAAGAAAGATTTAACTCGTGCAATAGAAGAAATTACAAAAAAAGAAGAAAAGATTGATAATTATTCGAGTGAATTTTTATTAATGCACAATGTGTTTAAAAGAAAATAGTTTTTATATAAAACATAAGATAAAAAAGAAGGCTGTTATATAACAGCCTTCTTTTTTTAGCTTTCACCATATTTTTGCAATAACATATTCCTGAATTTATTATCAGGATCATATGTTTTTTTTGTTTTCAAAAGATCATCAAATTGTGGATAGGCCTTGGTAAATTGTTTTTTTGTTGCGCACATAATGTAGGGAAGATAATAGGTACCATTATGTTTTAATGCTGCCTCAATAATTTTTTCTGTCCATCTACAAGATCGATTAATTGACCACCGATTATTGAAGATGTTAAGATACAATACAAATGCAAATGAATTGTGTGGAGCATAGGACATTGTTGAAGTTGTATCAGCAGGAACGTATCGGATAGATACATTCAATACATTTACCCAATTTTTTTTCAATATTTTGACAAGCTTTTTTGCAAATTTTTCTGCGTGTTCTATCGGAATAAAATATTCTTGTAGAGTCATTGTTGAAGGAAAATGCCAATCTATAGCTAACTGATTTACCGAATAACTCATTTCGTTATTGCGCCATACGACAGTGGTAGGGGATTTTATTTTTTTGAATTTTTCGAACGGTGCGCGACTAACATGAGCAAGAGGTACTCGTCTGAGAAACATTTCCAATGATTTATTGACCATATAAAAAGGTGATGAAGGTTCTTGTAGGCGGGTTTCATCAGTAACTAATTTATCAGTTGTATGCCATGTGGTGGTAAAACATTGTTGATAACGTTTGGGTAATAAATCTGTATTATAAAAAATGGTTGATACATCAGGAGCTATTGTTGATTCAAAAATATCTTTAAAGTTATTGATAGTGCATTCATGTATTGTACGTTCAAGAGGTCTGTTTTCAGTTAAGCTTATTGTTGCTTGAGTAATAATGCCCAATAATCCATATCCGCCGATGGCAGCTTTAAAAAGATCAGCATTTTCTGTTCTGCTTGCAGAAATAAGATCGCCATTTGCTAAAACTATTTGAATTGATTCAATACCATTAATAACTGATCCATAGCGTATATCGCGGCCATGTGCATTAATACTTATTGATCCACCAACACTAAAGTTGTTGTATGATTGCATTGCTTTTACTGATAAATTATGAGGATCAATATATTTTTGAACATCATACCAGGTAGCACCTGCTTGCACCGTAATGATCTTTTTGTCTTTATTGAATGCAATAACTTTATTAAGATGTGATGTATCAATGGCAATACTGTTTGGATATCCAATTTGCCCACCTTGAGAATAACCAGCTCCTATAACAGAAATTGGTTGTGTGCTATTGCTTATGATTTTTTGTAATTCTGTAACTGATTTAGGAGAGATAATATTGTTAACGCGAATTGAGCTAATACCCAATTTATCGGTTATGAAAATATCAGAGGTAAAACCATAGGAAAAGAGCTTGCACGTGTTGCCAAAGATTAAAAATATTGATGATATTGTGATCGTAGATAGAATTAACATTCTATTTTTCATATTACTTCCAATTTCATACAATCTTTTTTAATTAACGTATCGCAAGTTGTACTTTTTTTGCAAGAATATGAAAGTTATCGATTTTCAAGTAAATGAGCGCCTTGATAATAGAGTTGTAAGAAGCAAAGATGTAATCAATAATCCGCTGGCAAGGGCGATGATATAGATACCATATCTTCCACTGAGTTTTGTAGAATTTTTTGATATTACAACATAGGCAGAAGTGGCGCCATGATTCAAGAGCAATTCTATTATTGGTTTTTTAATTTCTTGGCTAATATCACAATGGTTTAAGAAAGAAAGAGCTGTATATCCTTCGGCGTTAATAGCATTTGGATTGGCGTCATGTTCTAATAATGATTGAACTGCGTATTGATTGGCATCTACATGAGATATCACACATAAGAGGGGCGTATCTTGCTTATTGTTAATAACATTGGTTTTTGCGCCTTTGGAGAGTAAAAAATCTATTATAACGGCATTTTGCATTTTCGATGCGATATGAAGAGGCGTATCTCCTTTTTCATCCCTAAGAGTTACAAGGTTTGGATTTTTTTCAAATAGTAGATTTGCTATCTCAATATGTTTGCAGGAAAAACCCTGGTTGTATATCTTATCTATGTGATCCTCTTCAAGGCCATTATTATGATATTGTTCACGAGTTTTTAGTCTATGTTCGCATTCGCAAAGAGCATAAAAACAATTACTATTCATTTTTAGTGCTGCGCCATGATCTAACAATAGCTTTGTAAAATCTATGTTTTGGTATCGTATGCATTCTGCTAAACATTCGAATGTAATAAATTTTTTGTTAATTAAGCCTGTGCGAATTTTTTTATTTAATTCATTTTTATTTTTGAGTAATAACTCAACTATCTTGTATGCATCCGTATTTTTATTTCTTTTTTTACGTACAAAATCTTTCATTAAATAAGTGAGTAAGTCTCCAGAGCTATTTCCACAACAGAATGATTCTTTTCTTTCAATTAAAAATTTAACTAAGTCATATTTTTGATGTATACATGCAAAGTAAACAGCAGGCAAGCAACTGTTCTCTCTGGTGCCTGCTTCGCGATAATCAAAACCTCTAACGGATAAAAAATTATTTATTATATCAACATTTCCTAAGCAACATAGGTCTTCGAGCAAGCCGTCTTTGCCTGGAAATTGATCGTTTCGTAAGAGTAGTTCTTTTATGTATGGTATATGAGATTCGTCACATTCTTTAGCCGATATAATTTTTTTTAGCCTTGAGAATTCTATCATGCTTTTTTCTTCATTGCTTAGCACTAAAGATTGAGATGATTCTATGCTGTAGGTTGATAGAGCAAATAAAAATATAGTAAAAAATAGAGAACAAAACTTTGTCATGGTATTTAATTTTCAAATAATTTCTTAAAGCATTGATAAGCAGCTATGAAAATAATACCTATGCCAGCATATTTTGCACCTGCTTTTGCATAATATTTAAGATTCAGAATATGAATAGGTGTTGCGCCATATTTTAGTAGTAATGTTATCGTCTGATCTGAATTGTTTTTATGATAAGTATTAACTACAGAAATAGGAGTTTCTCCCTCCTTATTAAAAACATTAGGGTTTGCGCCGTTTTTTAGTAAAAATTCTATTAAATTAATTTCATTATGATAGGCTGCATGATGAAGAGCGGTATCTCCGTTTTGATCTGTAACATTAATGATTTCCGGATATTTTTCTAAAAATAAATGTGCTACTTTTATATGCTTGCATTGATCCGGATGGTTGTGTCTACACCTAATCCAATGTAAAATAGAGCCCGTATTTTTGGTGATATTATGATTTACGCCGTGATTCAACAATAATTTTGCAAATTCTATATCTCCTTCTCCTAAAGCTGAATAATAAATAAGAGGTAGTTTTATTTGTCTTCCCGAGTCGGGAGCTTGAGCTTCAAATGTCGCATTTGGATCAACATTGTTGCTAATTAATAATGTAATTAATTTGTGAAATATTTTATTATCAATTTTTTCCTTACTGGATCGACGATGTTGAATCAAAAAAGAAAGTATGTTTGGATAGCATATGGTTGTACCACAAACCAAGGCTCCTTTTTTAATTAAGAATTCGGCTAACTTATATTTTCCATGTTTGCATGCAAATATCAATGCAGTTCTATAACAATCATGATTATAAAAACTATAATTATAACAGGGCGTTTCATTTTCTTTATGAGCATGGATACCACGATTTTTGCTAGATAAAAAAGTCTCAATAATATTTATATCTCCTAGGCAACATAAGCACTCCAATAAACCTGTTTTATTGGGAAATTGATGGTATTGCAAGAGTATATTTTTTATGGCCAGTATATCATCGCAGGTATATATATAATTTTTTTTGGATAGAAAGTGCTTTAGCTGTTGAAATTGTGCGTCAATATTTGCTGTTTCTTTTGGCTTTAACAATAAAGATGAAATAAGATCTTCAAAGCTTTCGATGCTTTGTTCTTGAGAGTGACCATATGGATCGGATTGTATCAATAAAGATGTGTTGGGATGTATAGGCCATACAGCATTTATAATGGCTTTTATATTATTGGTTTTTATCAGAAAATTTTCTGGCAAAGGATCTTTACTGCTATTAAATAAGTCTGAAAGGTCTTGATGTTGAGAAGCGTAATAGCGCAATATCCTTGTGCATAAAGAAGCATTTTCTTTTAATCTATAACATAAATAGGTTTTGTCTTTAATGCTATTAAGGATGACAGGAATAAAATCTATATCTTCGTAGGCTCCATGGCAAGTTCTTTTTAGAGATAGTACATCATAAAAAGAAGAAGCAGCGTTTGTTATTGTTATTGTTTCTTTAGGTAGTCGTGCAATAAGACACTGTTCACTCTGATTTTCCCATCTAACGGGATATTCTTTTTTCATGCCATATATTGGTATAAAAAATAAAAGCACAGCAAAAAAGAGAGGGTAAGCATTTATCATGTTGAAAATATATTATGTATAGTGAAAAACAATTATTTAATAGTGCATATCATTGTATAATCAAAATTTTTTTTTGCAATACTATTATTGTTAATGATTCAAAGGCGAATTGAAATGAGAAAATGCCTTCTAAAAGATTTTTATATGGTGTTTTTTGTACTGATATAAATTTATGATATAAAAGATTTTAATTATATATTTTTAAGGAGATTTAGGATGAGCTATGTTTCAGTAGGTAAGGAAAATTCTGTTGATATAAAAATATACTATAAAGAATGGGGAGCGGGTGAGCCGATTGTTTTTAGTCACGGTTGGCCATTGACAGCAGATGCATGGGAAGATCAAATGATATTTTTAGCGGAGCGAGGGTATCGTTGTATTGCGCATGATCGTCGAGGGCATGGACGTTCAAGTCAGCCATGGAATGGTAATAATATGGATACTTATGCGGATGATCTAGCAAAACTTGTTGAAGCTTTAGATTTACAAGATGCTATTCATGTCGGGCATTCTACGGGTGGTGGAGAAGTAGTGAGATATATTGGCAGACAGGGGACAACTCGCGTTAAAAAAATAGTGCTCATCAGTGCGGTACCACCTTTAATGCTTAAAACAGATACTAATCCCGGTGGGATGGATATAAAAATTTTTGATGATATTCGTACCAATGTTCTTAAGGATCGTTCACAATTTTTTAAAGAATTAGCAGAACCTTTTTTTGGAGCAAATCGACCTCATTCATCAGTTTCTCAGGGATTAAAAGATATTTTTTGGTTACAAGGCATGATGGGAGGATTAAAAGGGATATATGATAGTATTGCAGCTTTTTCAGCGACTGATTTTAGACAAGATTTAAAAAAGATTGATGTTCCAACGCTTATTATCCAGGGTGATGATGATCAAATTGTACCTTTTGATATTTCAGGCAAGCTATTGGCTACCATGATTGAAGATGCATTATTAAAGGTATATCCTGGAGCTCCTCATGGTTTATGTTCTACCATGAAAGATCAAGTGAATAAGGACTTATTAGATTTTATTAAAAATAAGTAACTATTCGTTTTTTGTCTTTTTGCGTCAATCATTTTGTAGGTTAGTACTTGTATTTTTTCATAATAACAATACTATTATAAATATAAGCTGTTAAATTTAATTATTCTTATTTAGATAGGTTATTATGAATATATCTCAATTGTACTGTAATAAAATGATTGTGTTTTTATTATTGTTTAGTCATTTTGTATCATTTGGTATGGAGTTGTCTAAGAGGCAGCCAAAGCAACAAGAAAATGTAGGATTGCACAAAACAACAGTACGCCTTATTCCATATTCCTTGGATTATATGCCCCGAGAAATGCAAATTCCTATTTTTTGTAAGTCCGGATTATCCTTTGAGGACAAAAAAAATCTATCGCTTGTAAATAAGGCTTCGCATCAAAATATACGTGAAAATGTTTTACAATATAATACTATTCCATCGCTAAGAATGACTTTTGCTATCGATACTATTATATATGTTGCAGATATAGCTCATAATAAACTTAGTTGTTCTATAATATAAGTTTTTAGTAGGTACCTGCTTTTTTATGCTATTAGCCCCCGGTTTTTAGGCCGGGGTTTTGTCTTTCTATAGAATTTTTTATTGAGGCATATTTTTTAAAAATAAATCGTTACCACCTTCTTCTGCTAACGCTCGTGTTACATTAATAATATTTTCGATCGGAATATATCGTGCTTCGATTGTAAAATCTTCTCCTGGGCTATATTCTGTCAAAATTCTATATAATTTTGTGGCCAGAGGATAATTCTTCCTAAAGTCTTCAAGTTCGTTATCTTCAGACGTGAGAAGGGCGCTTATAGTATCAATATCTTCTGCTGCAACGGCATTATCAAGATATAATTTATACTTTATAGGATTGGTTTCAAAAACAGGAATTTGAGCGGCTTGCATGCCTGTGTATGAAGAAATAAGAAGGAACAATGTACTTATAGTCCTTTTCATATAAAGCTCCGTTTATGGATGAATTTAAAATATAGCTCCATAACTTACTATATATAAAAGGATTAAAATTTCTCAATAGAAATAAAAAAAGAAGGGCGGATAAAAATAGAAAGTAACAGAATGAGCTATGCATGTTCTTTGATTGGTAGTTCATATTCTCTGCTCTTTACATACTCTATGAGGTAAAAAGTTGTGGTATATTTTTTTATCTACTCTATCAGGAGTTTAGTGCAGACGTTCCTGTTTTTGGTTCATTAAACTTGGCGCCATATTGTAATAAAAATTTAACAAGCACTAGATCATCAACCAATTTTTCTCTCTAAAATGGAATTTTTGGTTTTTTAGTCGAGGGTTGAGATGTGGTTTATTATGATTCTTTTTTGTCCGTTTCCAGGTCGGCAATTCTTTTTTTGAAACGAACTGCTCGTCGTATATCACTAGGATGTTCTTTGTTGAAATTGAAAATGATGTCGCTTACCCAAGGGTTATTGAAATATTCTGCAGGAAGTATTTTCATAGCAAGCAGTTGTTTTCTGTTAAACTGATCATCAGGAAGTTTTTCATAGATTATGGTTGAATAGTTAGCATTCTTTTTTATAGTGCTCACACAAGCGAGAAGATTATTGTGACGATTTTCGTATTTTTCTGCTAGTGCTCCAAGTAATTCTTTTTTGTTGGGAATTTCCTCATCAGCTTGCAATTCATCGTATTTTTTATAAAAATTCATGCTGAAGATATTACCGATAACAGTAAAAGTTAATCCAGCGCGAGTAAGTTTAAAGGCGTTGCGCAGGGCGAAATTGGCATAAATATAAGGTATACATTTTTTAACTAAAGCCGTTGCAACTCCTGAGGTTGCAATGCCTGCTGTTGTTCCAATAGAAGCTTCGTATATAGGAACATAAATTAAACTTTGTCTTTTGGAGTGACTGAGTTCGTGATGAATGGATCCAATGTGTTCATGTAGCATTTTATCTTCTTGTTGTGTGCGATCTTGGTTGTTTAATAATGACTGAAGTTCCTGAGCTTTTTCTCTAGGTATATATAGGATGTTGGAGACATCGTTAATGTTATAGTCATGTGATGTTTCGTCTGCGATTACCGTGATGTTTTTTACACCACGTTGAGTTGCCAGGTCTGTGACAAGTGATGTAATTTCCTCTGGAGTGTTAGATACAGGTTTTTGCTTTTGTGTTAGATCTATTCGTGGCATAAATAGGGTACTCATTATTGGGGCAGCTGTGACGAATAGTTCTGTCAGTGAGCATGCTCCCGAAATACCCAGTTTTGCGATTTTGATAGTGGTGTCCATTCCAGATGCATTGTGAGTTATCATTGTGAACAAAATCGTGATAAGTGGGCAGCTAGATATTATTTTTTTCATAAATACTCTTAATTTTTATGAGTTCGTATGCTTAATCCCCAGCATCATTTTTTCCCTCCTGATATTTTTATACTATTAGCCCCCGGTTTTTATGCCGGGGGCTGTGTGTTGTTGCTTATTGTTGTATTTCAGCGTCAATTGGCTCATCTTGTTGAGGAGCTGAGTGCTGTTCAGTAGATGCGTTTGAAGCATTACCTGAAGCTGATTGTTGCTTATAAAGAGTTTCAGCAATCTTGTATGAAGCTTGCGTTAACTCATCATTAGCACGCTGTAATCCAGCTGCATGATCAGCATGTTCAACTAAAGCTGCTTTTGCTTTTTCAAGAGCTTGCTCTGCTGAAGTAACTTCTTCTTGAGACAACTTATCTTTGTTTTCACTCAGTGTTTTTTCAACAGCTAAGATTGTGCTATCAAGTTGGTTACGTTTTTCAACAGACTCACGAGCTTTTTTATCTTCATCTTCATGAGCTTGTGCTTCTTGTACCATGCGTTCGATTTCTTCTTTTGATAAACCGCTGCTGTTGGTAATAGAAATACGTTGCTCTTTGTTTGTTGCTTTATCTTTAGCAGAAACACTTACAATACCGTTAGCATCAATATCAAATGTTACTTCGATTTGTGGTGTGCCACGAGGTGCTGCTGGAATTCCATCAAGCATGAATTGGCCAAGTACTTTGTTGTCTTTTGCAAATTCACGTTCACCTTGTACTACACTAATATCTACAGCTGTTTGTCCGTCTGCTGCTGTTGAGAATATTTGTGATTTACGAGTAGGGATTGTTGTATTTCTCATGATAAGCTTAGTTGCAATACCACCAAGAGTTTCAATACCAAGAGAAAGTGGTGTTACGTCAAGAAGTAAAACGTCAGTCACGTCACCAGCTAAAATACCGCCTTGTAATGCCGCACCAAGACCAACAACTTCATCAGGGTTCACTGATTTGTTTGGTTCTCTGTTGAATGTTTCTTTTACAATTTGTTGTACTTTAGGGATACGTGTTGAACCACCTACAAGAATAACTTCGTTAATATCACTTGTTGTTAACTTAGCATCAGCTAACGCTTGAGTACATGGTTTAACTAAGCGAGCAAATACATCCGCGCACAATGATTCAAGTTTAGCGCGTGATACTTTAGTGTTAAAGTGCTTAGGTCCAGTAGCATCTGCAGTAATATATGGTAAGTTAATTTCTGTTTCTAGCATAGATGAAAGTTCAATTTTAGCTTTTTCAGCAGCTTCTTTAAGACGCTGTAAAGCCATTTTGTCGATACTCAAATCAATGCCTTGTTCGCGTTTGAATTCTTCAACTAAGTATTCGATCAATTTGTGATCAACGTCATCACCACCAAGCATTGTGTCGCCATTGGTTGATTTAACTTCAATAACGCCATTACAAATTTCAAGAATTGAAACGTCAAATGTACCACCACCAAAGTCAAATACCGCGATAGTTGAGTTGCCTTTTTTATCAGCACCATATGCTAAAGCTGCAGCTGTTGGTTCGTTGATAATACGTTTAACATCAAGACCCGCAATTCTGCCAGCATCTTTAGTTGCTTGACGTTGCGCATCGTTAAAGTATGCAGGAACAGTAATAACTGCTTCTGTTACTTTTTGTCCAAGGTAATCTTCAGCTGTTTGTTTAAGGTAGCTTAATACTGCTGCTGATATTTCTTGTGGTGCGAATTTTTTACCTTGTGCTTCAATAGTAACTTCGCCATTGTCGCTGCGAGATATTTTATATGATACGTGTTTAGCTTGTTTTTCAGCTGTTTCGTATTTTGCACCAATAAAGCGTTTTACTGAAGCAAGAGTGTTTTCCGGGTTAGTTACTGCTTGACGTTTTGCCAAAACACCAACTAAACGGCTACCATCTTTTGTGTACGCAACGATAGAAGGAGTTGTATTCGCGCCTTCTTTGTTAGGTATTACCTTTGGCTGGCCGCCTTCCATAAACGCTACTACCGAGTTAGTTGTACCTAAATCGATACCGATTATTTTTGCCATCGTCTATCCTTTTGGTTGTGTGTTAAAATGCTTTCTATTGCTATTTTCATGAGTAAAATCTTCGTTTTTTCGCTCATGCCCTCATGAAATGATCCTTTTTCAAGGCTCTTTTTATAGGATATCAAAAAAAAGTACCTTGTCAACGGAAAACTCAAAAAATCTTAGTGTGGTCCGCTAAGGTTTCTTGAGAAGGGGAACTTGATGCCTTCATTGAAAGGGACGATTTTTTGTGTTGTTTAGGCGATAAGAAGAGGTTGTTCAGTCTTGCCAACTTAATTGTACTTAATTGCTTTGCCGTTCGATCGGCTTTTGCAGGGCTTTTTGCTTATACTTGTCGGATAATTGCTTGATGGGCTCAGGCGGAGTTCTGACTTCGCTAAAGCTATGTCGGACACGACGTCGTACTTGCGGCGGGTTTTTAGATGATTCTAGGTATTTATTTGTGCGGAGTCCTGCCCTTGCGTCAAAATTCGCGCCCCCCGCACTCCGCTCCTCGCCCCCACCGCCTTTCTCTGGGGAATTAATGGAGGCGGGAGGGCTCAGGACTCCGTTAAAAAGATTAAGAGTAAGAAAAGATTAAGGAGAAAGAAAGGATAAGGATTAAGAATAAGATATAAGGTATAGAGAGAGCAGGGGTACATTATATATATACAAGTGTATATATATAAGCGTATAGGAATATATAGGAGTATATAGGAATAGGAGAGTAGAGATATGCGTATGTGGTATATATAAACCAAGAGCAAAGATTAAAAATAAAGAACTAAGATAAAAAAAGAGATTGAGAATAAAGACTAAGAATAAGAATTAAAGAAGAAAGATATTAAAAAGAGATTAAAAGGAACACATATATATAGAATAGATAAAAAGAATAAGGATAAGGAATAAAGATAAGAATAAAGAAGAAAAGAATAAAGGTATATATGTGAAGTTAAGAACATATATATGAAAAAAGTAAAAAGAAAGAAAGTAGGTAATAAGAATACATATATATATAAGTGTATATAAGAATAGAAGAACTATATAACTATACGGGTATTAGGCATATACATATATATGAGTAAAGAATAAGGAAAAGAATAATAAGAACAAGAAGAATAGCCAAAATAGTTTCACTGCGAAGCTTGTTGCTTAAAGGGGGTATGGGTATGCGTAAGAGTATAAGAAGGATTGAAACATATATACGTCTAAAGTATAGGGAGCATATAAGAACAATTACCAATCGGACGTCAGCAGGGTACGCGCGCGTGCTGGCCAAACCAATTCACGTCTTTTCGATTTAAAATCAAACAATTTTCCATTATTATCATCAAAAAATTCCTTAATTAAAGTTTTTTATTCGTTTTTGAAAAACACCTGGCAATTCTTCTTTTTAAGATTCCTTAAAAGGGATACAGCGGCCCCCGCGTGTTTTTGCGATAGCTATTTTTGAGTCATTACCTCTACCTTTGATTGACAAGCAAAACTTCTTTTTGAATTAATAATTATTGAATTAAAGCAGAAAGATGGTAATTTTATAATATAGAAGAAAAAATTTTTTTGTCTCTTAGGGGTTTTAGTGAAAAATATATTCAAAATAAGTGTTGTGGCTTTTGCTATGGTTAGTCTTTCTTGTTTTGGTATGCAATTGGCCGGAACAAAAAGCAAAAAAAACGGCTTTGGTACACTTTTGATATCTACTGAAATAATTGATCTTAATAAAGATACATGGCTCAATAAAGACCTTATTATTGGGGTTGCGGCTATCGGGGATAGTAAAACTAAAAATAGCATGCGTGGAACTTGTAAGTATCTTAATACATTAATCATGAAATCCAATCTTTCGTTTGTAAGTTTGCCAAGATTTGCTGCTGCTGAAAAAGATCTGAATGATATTGTGATGTTTTATAGCTGGCATGGTAAAAATCCAGAAATTGTAGAATCCATAAGCAAGAAAATGAATTCTCCTCATATTTCTTTCCCATTTGGTAATAACCATACAAGCTCGTGGTCTATAGGGCTGTACGAATGTTCTTGGCCTTGTACATTTGAATGTGGTGATCCAGGTAAGCTTAATCGAGAATGCATTCAGCAAGATAGAAAGATCATTATGATTCCAGAAAAAATGCCATTGCCAGAAGAAAAAGCTCTTCTTTTTGCTGCATTATGTAAAGATATCAAAGCAGTGGAAGCAATAGGACCAAAAATAAAAGAAATCTATCAGTCAGTTGATTGCATCATGACCAAAATGGAGTTGCAGCAAGACTTGCTTTATCGTTTGATTGAGCAAGATGATGAAGAGGCCTTTAGATTGATTGTAAAGCAAGATCCTTATGGGGCTTTGAATCTTTATCTTCCTGGAGATAAAAAAGTGCATTATGAAAAAACTTATCTAGATATTTTAAAAACTCGTTATGTACATTGCTTGACTCAATCAATGAAAGATAAATATAAGCGATATATAAAGATATATGAAGAGTGTGGTGGTAAATCTCTTAAGGAACTTCACCCAAAAGAGAATTGTGTTATTTCCTGATTGGGGTTTATTTGACGATAAAAGACCTCTTACTAAAACAAACTTCAACTTGAACTAATTTGCCTGGCTGATATTATTAATAATGAGATAATTTTATTTTAGCCAGGTTTTCTTTATGGCAATCTGGTACAAAACCCACTTGCCGTCTTAAATGATACTGAAAGAACAAATAAGCATGCGTACTATATCTTCTCTCAAAATAGTTATTCTATTTACTATATCTTTTATTCAGCAATCATTTTCTATGCAACAAGCATTTCGCAATCCTAATCTGGTAAAACGAAATTTTACCATTACTCCTTCTTTAGAAAATCAAAATATACCTAACCTTAGAGTTAACTCTTCTTTCTATAAAGCAACAGATAAAGATAAAAATACTATTCGTCTTGCTATGCGAGAAGAATACAGAGGATTAAGTAAACAAGAAAAAGAAGAAAAAAATGAACAACTCATGGCGTTTGGTAAATCATTACAGCTTAAACTTGCTCCTTTGCAATTAATCAACTTGAGTGATCAATTGTTTGAACAGGCATATTCTTATTCTGTTGCTCCTAAAAACTTAAAAAATCTACCTGTGGAAGATTATTCTTGCGCAAAAGAAATAGATTCGTTACAAAACTTAAGACGCACAGTTTTTCTGTTTCTGCCTGAGGATATGAGAAAAGTGGTGATCAAAGGACAATTAAAAACCTTAGAAAACAAACTGAGTGAAGATATTCTTGAAGCAAAGCGTGAATTAGTAAAAGCTTTCGGAATGGGCGTTGATAATCCGTATTTCAAAGCAGCATTAATAGCAAGTAAGAAAGCACAAGCATTTCTGATGCAAAATATGAAAAAAAAGCGAGACGATGCTCAGGTTGATACAAATCTTTCTCTTCTTTGGACAAATTGGGTTTCGCGGGTCATTAGATTAGCAGATCTTGAACCAAGTTCTCTTGATCTAGTTCTTGGTGTCAATAGCAATAATGACCTCGATAACACGTTTGCGTGGAACTCAACTGGTACTCCACGTTGTAATGATAATGGAAAATATATTTATGAAGCTCCTGTTATTGGTCTTGGGATAAGTGAAAATGAGCGTTTAAAACTTAATTACCAAAATCCTTTATTTGCTAATATTTATCAGCATGCGGCCTTTCATGAAGTTGTGCATACAATTAAAGGTCATGCGCCTTCCTGTTCATATCTGGTAAATGCTATAAGTTTATTCCTTAATCAAAAAATTGCCGATATGGGAAAAAAAATTAAAATCCATCCTGCTTACTTTCATTTATGCCTTGCACAAGAAAAAGAAGCAGATGTCTTTCATGCAACTAAATATCCCAAAGCTGCTGAATGCGCTATGGCAATTCCCATGTGCCCAACTATGGGCGGTGCACTTTATAAAGGAAGTTATCCATTGGTAGCAATTGCTGATACGAATTGGAAAATGCTTCGTGATATTAATGACCGTAAATAGAATTGCTGATGAAATATATCGTAAAAGCAAGGTGTTGACGCGCAGTCATTTGGTGAATAATATTTTTTTATAATGTTTGCTAATATTTCATAAAGATAGTTGTCTATCAAAAAGAAAACAAAAATCATTCTCTTTTGCGTAACCCGTGATCAACGACTTATCTATTGCCGATGACCAAAAACATTCCACAGTGGCGCGATTTTGGTTGCGTGTTTTTTCGGCGAAAGCATTCATTTTTGTAATTCGATAGTCGAACTTAAATGTTTTATAAATCTGTGATAAGATTTAATTGTGTAGAATACTTTTCTTGCGAGAAGCTTTATCTTTTTGTAAAAGGATAGCTATGTTTACTCGCAATGAGAAAGTTGTTTATCCAGGCCACGGAGTGGCCATTATTAACTGTGTTATAGAAAAAAAAATTGCAGGACGTTCTTTGCAGTTTTTTGAATTGCGTTTTCTCAATAAAGATATGACCATTCTTGTTCCAACAGATAATGCGAGCGCGGTAGGTATTAGACCACTTAGTTCTGCCGAATATATCAATGATATTTTTAAAATACTAGCGCAACCAGTTATGACTAAACAACTTGATGCAGTAGTAAGCAATTGGAATAAACGTAACAAAGAGTATCAAGGAAAATTACGCAGTGGTAATTTGCTCGAATTATGTGCAATTTACAGGGATCTCAGGCACATTGAAGTAAATAAAGAACTTTCTTTCGGTGAAAAAAGCCTGTTGCAGCAGACAGAAGCTCTTTTAATTGAAGAAATTTCGATAGTTACTAAGGTTCCTCTTGCTGATGCAGCTCAGCAATTAAAGGACTTAGTTGGAGCAAAAATAAAAAGAAATAATGAAACAATGCGAACTTTGTGATTGAAGTTTAACTATTTATAGCGAGGATCCCTCAAAAAATTGGGATCCTCGCTATTTTGGTGTATGCTTATCTATTATGCATAAAAAAATAAATCACCCATTTATGTTTATTATCTATGGCCCAACTGGTGTTGGCAAAACAGAACTGGCTTTAGAAGTTGCTCAATATATTCCTGCAGAAATTGTTAATATGGATGTGGGGCAATTTTATACACCTCTTTCTATTGGTACTGCAAAACCAGATTGGCAAAATAGCTCAATTCCGCATCATCTTTTTGATAGCATCAATGCTCCCATTAATTGGACTACTGCTGAATATCGTATTCGAGCATATAAAATTATTAATGAAATTATTAGTCGAGGTAACCTACCTATTCTTGTAGGTGGATCAGGCTTTTACTTACATTCATTATTGTTTGCGAGTCCATTTTCTGCCGAAAGCCTTGAAAACATTAACATGATAAATTCTCAAGCAAATATTCAGGTACAACAATCTAAAAATAGTAATAGTGATAAAGATTTATGGCAACAACTTTATTGTATTGATCCAGTGAGGGCTGAGGCTATTAGTAAGTCTGATACATATCGTATTGAGCGAGCTTTGAATATTTGGTATACCACGGGAAAATTGCCATCATCATATGCACCACTATATAATCCAGAAATGGATTACTCTATACTTTTTGTAGATCGGGACCGCCAAGAATTGAGAAAAAGAATTGATGCTCGTGTAGATGAAATGCTTGAATCCGGTTGGATTGATGAGGCAAAAAATCTTATGAATAGTCCATGGCAAGATTTTCTCAGAAAAAAAAATCTCATTGGATATAGTGAAATATTTGATTATCTTTCGCTTAATAACAGAAGTTCGGATGCCTTTGCCCATATGGTAGAATTAATAAGTGCCCAAACACGGCAATATGCAAAAAGACAATGTACATTTTGGCGTAAGTTAGAACGTGAAATAAAAAAAGAAAAGCAGTATACTGGTACCAATGTTGGTTGCCTTGATGTAGTCAATTTGACCAATACAGATGGTAAGTTATATAGTAAAAAACTGAGCTCCATCTTGAACGCTGTATTTGAGAGAAAAGTTCAATGAAAGCGATAAAAAAATTAGGAATAAAACTATGAATAAATGGGAAGATTCTTTCAAGAAAAATGAAGCCATGTGTCATTGTTCAAACAATGGCCTTTTTATACCTAATAGACAGCTGAGTATTATAGTTGCAGGATTACTTTTTTTAGCTTTTTGCATTTTTATATCAGGATATTTTTTGGGCAAAAAAAATGTAGTAGAACAATATTCTGAGAAAATGCAGCAAGAAGCTTTTTCTGACCAAGTCTATGCATCAATACTCACTCATCCAGAAAATAGTGAACAACAAAATTCACCTACATTACTCGTAACTCAAACTGAAACGCAGCCTGTTGAATTATTACATGAACCAGTTGTTCAAGCAGTGATGAGCGAAAATCAAATAGTTACATCTGCTACTCTGCCAGAACAATCATCAGTTCAGTATTATGCGCAACTTATAGGGTTTGGAACGGAAAAAGCTGCTCAACAATTTGTAAAAAAACTTGCAATAAAAGGAATCGAAACTGAAGTAAAAAAACGAATAAGCACAACAGCTAAAGGGCGTACTTCTTATTGGTATCAAGTGGTAACAGCTGCATATTCCAATAAAAATGATTTGATAGAGCTTGTTAATAAAATTACTAAAGAAGAAAATATAAAAGATGCAAACATTCGTGTTTGTTAATAGTAAAGATAAAAAAAAGAATATAAAGAAAGGTTCAGTATGATTATTACTCTTCGCAACCAGATTAAACAGTCATCATTTAGATATGTCTCGTTTTTTATTTTTGTAGTTATAGGTGCGGGAATGATTTCGATACCAGCACTTATGAGGGAAGAACGAACTGGCGGTTCATGGGCAGTGAAAGTAAATGGTGAACAGGTATCATATCAAGATTTTGCAAGAGAAATTGCTGAACAAAGTGAGTTTCTTGCACAAATCCGTGCTCAATACGGTCAATATGCAGATCTTTTATTTCAGGCAATGGGATGGCCAACAGATCCTCAGTCTCTGGCTCTTGAAGAACTCATCAGAACAACATTAATGAAGCAATTTGTCAGAGACCTTGGTCTACGTGTTCATGCAGATTATATTGCTGAAAGCATGAATGATGTACAATTTGCTCGTCGTCATTTACAACGTATAGTGCCCGCTTTTGTGTTTGATCAATCAGGAGTACTAGATCCTGAAAAACTCCGCATGTATTTGCAGTATAAAAATCTTTCGGTAAAAAAATTTGAGAGCAAGGTAGAAGATAGCTTAAATCAGTTACAGGCATTACAGATTGTTGCATCTTCATGCTACGTTCCTTCATTTGATATAGAACAAGAATTTATTGCAACTAAGCTTGGCAAACAATTTTCATATCTCACCTTTTCATATGATTCATTCTTGGCTGCTGAGAAAAAAAATGTAATCAATGATGAAGATGCTCATGAATATTATGATAAAGAAAATATACAAGCACGCCGTTACTGGGTTCCTGAAAAACGTGATGCTATTGTATGGAAATTTAGTCCAAGTGATTACAATGCATCAATTTCTGAAGAACAAATAACAGAATATTATGAAAATAATAAAGCAAATAAATATGTACTTGAGCCTCTTAAAGTAGAAGTGCGACAAATTTCTGAAAAACAACTAGCTCAATATCCTGACTTAACCCTTGAGATGGTAAAAGATGAAATCATACACAATCCAGCATCGGCTTGGAATAAAAAATGGGAATCATTAAAACCATTTGCTCGTGGTGAAAGAAAAGGATCTTTTGAACAAGAAGCATTTTTATTACAAAATGAAGGCGATATTTCATCAATCATAGATACAAAAGATGGAAGAGTATTTATTCAGCTTGTTAGAAGAATCCCTAAGGTCTATAATCAACTTTCAACTGTGCGCCACGATATCAGAACTATTTTATCTGAAAAACAGTTTAAAAAGCAGTTTGTTAAGGACTTAAAAGAGATTTTATCAAAAGATGATATCCAATCAATAGAAGCATTTATTGCACAAAAGTATGGCAAAAAAGAAGTTGCGCTTGGGGTTATAAAAAATGATACCCAGCTTTCCCAGGAACTTTTCGGATTAAAAAAAGATGAATATGGTGTTTTTGTGGATGGAAATACGGGGTTTGTTGTTAAGTTGACAGCTATCGTTGAACGCCATCTGCCTAAATATGAACTAATTCGTGATATTGTTGTTGAGGATCTTCATCAAGAACGTGCTTATAGTCAAATGATCGATGCTATGGAGCAAGCAAAACAAGCAGCTACAGAGCTTTCTTTTGAACAGCTTGCAAAAAAATATAATGCATCGCTTCATTACACGGGCATGATCTACCCTAGCGATAGTAAAAAAACACAAGAGCTAGATAAAAAAGAGCTTCCTGCAAAGGCAATGTTGAATCTTGATAAAGTAGGCGCTCTTATGGTTCATTCTACCGATAGAATGGGTATGTTGATAAAGGTTGATGCGATTAAAAATGATGATATAGAGCAGGCATCTGCTGATTATAAAGAAGTTCAGTCCGTGCTCAATAATAATAGAATGAAAATGCAGGTCGAGAGCGTTGTTGCTTCTTTGCATAGAAATGCTACAATAGAAACTAATGAGTCAACACAAATAGCTGGCGAAGAATATTCAGAATGAAAACAAAAACATCATCAGCGGCTCACGTAGAGCCGCCAAAAGACAAAAATGCCGTTGAGCAATCAATGAAAAAAAAGATGCTCGAGGTAACGTTTTCTCAGATAGATAAACAGTATGGTAGTGGAGCTGTTATGAAGCTGGGAGAATCTCAGAATCATAATATGGAAGCAATTTCCACCGGATCTATACTCATAGATAGAGCAATTGGAATAGGTGGATTTCCTGTTGGCAGAATTATTGAAGTGTTCGGCCCAGAGGCTTCCGGAAAAACAACCCTAGCAATGCATGTTATTGCGCAAGCTCAAAAGCGTGGCGGAATTTGTGCTTTTATAGATGCTGAACATGCTCTTGATGTAACCTATGCTAAAAATCTTGGTATTAATGCCGATGAATTAATTATTTCTCAGCCGGATTACGGCGAGCAAGCTCTTGATATTGCAGAAATGCTTGTTCGTTCAGGTGCTGTAGACGTAATAGTTATCGATTCAGTTGCTGCATTGGTTCCTAAAGCAGAACTTGAAGGTGACATGGGAGATTCTCACATGGGTCTTCAAGCGCGACTTATGTCCCAAGCCCTACGCAAATTGACACCAGTTATTCATAAATCTAAAACAGTGCTTATTTTTATTAACCAGATTCGACAAAATATTGGAGCTATGCCTTTTGCCAATAAAGAAACGACAACTGGTGGTAATGCATTGAAATTTTATGCTTCAGTTCGTCTTGATGTTCGCAGAATAGCAAGCTTGAAGAAAAATGATGTTAATATTGGTAATCGGGTACGAGTACGTGTGGTAAAAAACAAGGTTGCTCCCCCATTTAAACAAGTTGAAGTTGATTTATTATTCAGCGAAGGCATTAGTAAAGAACTCGACTTGCTTGATGCAGCATTACATTTTAAAGTAATTGCGCAATCGGGGTCATGGTTTGCATTTAATGGCGAAAAAATTGCACAAGGTCGTGATCAAGTTTTGCAACACCTTAAAACACTTGAAGTCTATCAAGCGGTTTATGCAAAAGTTGCTGAATGTATTGCGGCAGAAAAAGAAGTTGGTGCAACAGTAGATTTTGATGCTCAAATGAAAGAAGATGCTGCGCAAGCAGATTTGGAATAAATAAAAACTCTTAATACGGAGTCCCCATTACATGTGTAATAGAGAATGGGGCTATGAGAAAAAGTTTCATGTTAAAAGAAAAAAAAGAAAACGTTCCGTTAATTAATCAACAAATTCGTGCTGAACATGTTCAGCTTATAACGCAAGATGGTGAAAACATTGGGACGATAAGTAGAAACCAAGCATTACGACAAGCAGAAGAAGCTGGTCTTGATCTTGTATTGATAGCTCAAAGTGGTAAAGAAGGCATACCTGTTGTTAAAATCATGGATTTTGGTAAGGTACTTTACGAAAAGAAAAAGAAGACTATTGAGGCAAAAAAACATCAAAAAGTGATTCAAATAAAAGAAATAAAAATGAATCCTAAAATTGGTGAACATGATTATCAAACTAAAATTAAGCAAGCAATACAGTTTTTGACATCAGGAAAACGGGTAAAAATTACACTTTCGTTTAAAGGTCGAGAAATAGCGACTAAAGATGTACGTGGCTTAGAGCTTTTTACCAAAATAGAAAAGAGTTTTGGAGAGCATGATTTGGCGAATAGCCTTATGCAAGAACCAGACTCAAAAATGGGTAAAATATGGTCGCGTATTTATTATTTAAAATAAACTTATTAAGGATGAACAATGGCGAAAATGACTAAGATTAAAATGAAAACAAATTCTTCTGCAAAGAAGCGTTTTTCAAAAACTGGCGGAAAAGTAACAAAAATTAAACGTGGAAAAGCATTTAGACGTCACTTAATGACACGCGCAAGCGCGAAAACTAATCGCCAATTGCGTCGTCCTACTTACTTTTCACCATCAGATTTGCCAGGAATTAAACTTCTATTACCATATTAATAACATTATATAATTTTAAAATTAGGGATTAAAAATGTCACGAGTAAAACGCGGTATAGTTACTAAAAAAAGACACAAACGTTTATTAAAACAAACTAAGGGTTTTTGGGGACAACGTAAAAATATTTTCAAAAGAGCTCATGAAACATTGCTTCGCGCTTGGGCGTTTGCATTTAAAAGCAGAAAGCTTCATAAACGCGACATGCGTTCACTCTTTATTTCTCGTATTACAGCTTCAGTAAGACCTCAAGGAACATCATACAGTAAATTCATCCATGGTCTTAAAGTTGCTCGTATTGATTTAAACAGAAAAATGCTTAGTCAATTATCAATATTTGAACCTGCAGCATTTTCTCAGATTGTTGAGATAAGTAAGCAATAGTTTTCTTGACAATGCTTTTCTTGAATCATTAGACTAACTTCCAAGAGTGAAAACTAGCCACGTTGATTCTTTACTTGGTATCCCATGCAAAAAAAGGTGGGATTAAAAAAAGGAGTTTTATGGAAGTAGTACTAGTTCTTGAAGAAAAAATAAAATCTTTGATTGCAACGGTTAAAAATATGAAAGATAATTATGCCGCTTTGCAATCAAAGTATGATTCATTACAAAGTGATAATGATCAATTAAAGGCAGAGAATGATAAGCTTGCTGAAGGTAATGCACAATTGACTTTCCAGTTGAATTCAATAGAAAAATCTATGCTAAAAGAGACTGGGCATGTTCAGGAGCTAACAGAAGAACGCTCTATAACACGCCTAGTCCTTGATGATTTAATAAAGAGTATTGATTCAATCGTTGAGAATGAAAATCAACCATGATGAATGAAAAAAAGAGTTATAAAGTACAAATTTTTGAAGAACATTATGTTCTTTCCAGCGATGAGCCTGAGGCTCTTGTATTAAAGGCCGCAGAAATAGTAGATAATGCTATGAAAGAAATTAGTCATCATTTTGCTATTACTGATGCCAAAAAAATAGCCGTATTGTCAGCGCTTCGTATTGCAAATAAATTATTACACCATGAGCGTGAGTATGGTCATAAAGAACAGAAAATGGTTGCTCTCAAGAATTATATTGATGAAGAGCTTTCGTTGTTGAATTTGTAAAATAATCTCCTTCTTATGTGCATTCCATTAGTGTAAGCTTACAAATCTGCTTGCGGCACTAATTTTATTATCCTTAAATTAAACGACAAGTAGTATGCTTGTTTAGTGTAGGAATGCTCATGATAGACATGTCATTATTATTCATAGGCGCTGTTGGAAGCGTTTTTGTTGTTGCTTTAGTTTTCTTGTATTTCGCCTATAAAAAAAATATAGCTGCATCTGAATTTCTCAATGATGCTAAAGATCGTTTAAAAAATTCAAAACGTGATATTGATACTGAAAAACAATCAGCTTTAATTAAAATTAAAGATGAGATGTATCACAAAAGAAAAGAATTTGAATTAGAACTTAAGCGTGAACGGATTGAGATCGATCGACTTCAAACAAAACTTGGTACAAAATCCGAACATTTGGAAAAGCGTGAAGCTCAATTAGATGATCTGCGCCTTGAATTACAACAAAAAGAGCGCAATTTGTCTCGTCTTGAAGATGCTGTTCGCATCAATGACTCTAAAGTAAAAAGTTTATATAGCGAACTTATATCAAAGTTGGAACACGTCAGCGGAATGTCAAAAGATGATGCAAAAAATGCATTATTTGGCACTATTGAAGCTGAAGTTCGTCTTGCAAGTCAGAAATATGTACAAAAGGTTGAAGAAGAAGCTCGCCAGACAGCAAAAGAAAAATCAACCAATATCTTAGTAAATGCTATGCAGCGATATACTGCTGATCTTGTTGCTCCCTATTTATCAGGTATTGTCCATCTTCCTAATGAAGAAATGAAAGGAAGAATTATTGGTAAAGAGGGCAGAAACATTAAGGCTCTTGAAATGGCAACAGGTATGGAATTCATTATTGGTGAATCGCCTGATATTACAGTATCTGGTTTTAATCCTATTCGCCGAGAAGTTGCGGTACGTACATTAGAAAAATTAATTACTGATGGCAGAATTAACCCAACACGTATTGAAGAAACCGTTGTTCAATGCGAAAAAGAAATTGAAGAAATTATCCAAGAGTATGGTAAGAATGCAGTTCTTGAGTTTAACTTACAAGGCATTCATCCAGAAATTATCACGCTCATTGGTAAATTGCACTTTAGAACAAGCTATTCACAGAATGTGTTGGTGCATTGCAAAGAAGTTGGTGTATTTGCGCGTATGATAGCGGAAGAACTTGGTCTTGATGGTGCGCTCGCATTACGAGCTGGTTTGCTGCATGATATTGGCAAAGCAGTTACTGCTGAAATAGAAGGCCCACATGCTTCTATTGGTGCTGATATTGCAAAACGCTGTGGCGAAAACCCAATAGTCGTTAATGCTATTGCAGCCCATCATGAAGAAGTACCATTTACTTCAATTTATGCAATTATTGTGGTTATTGCCGATACTATTTCAGCATCTCGTCCAGGAGCTCGCAGAGAAACGCTTACGGCATATATTAAGCGTTTAGAAAAGCTTGAAGAAATAGCATCTTCCTTTGATGGAGTTAAAAAAGTATATGCGGTACAAGCTGGACGTGAAATACGCGTTATTGTAGAAGAAGACAGTCTTAACGATGAACAAGCGAACTTGCTCGCTCATAATCTTGCTCGTAGAATTGAACAAGAAATGACATTCCCGGGTCAGATTAAAGTAAACGTAATTCGTGAAAAGCGTTCGATTGAATATGCGAGATAAATTAGATTAAAAAAAAGCGCAACAATAATAAACTTATTGTTGCGCTTTTTTTTAATCTAAAAAAGGATAGTAGTATGAAAAAATTCATTAAAGCCATAAAAAGGAAAAGCTATGTTAGCTAAAAAAGATGTATTGCTCTATACAATGCTTACACTTGGATGTTCTCAATTAATGCACAGTATGGATGATAAAGAAGAATGTAGAAAACTATCAATTAGAGCCCATAATTTAGAAAGAGAGTATGATTTAGCAGCTCATTTCAGATCAGGCTTTATACTAGGTACCCTCAAAGCAGCAGAAGAGAGAGATGCTGATGAAGCTACCGGTATTAAGTGGAACTCATTGGATATCTATGATTCAGGTGCACCAAAAAGCAAGCCTCTCAATATTATCCATGAATCAATACAAAAAAGACTAGATCAAAATCATAAAGAACTGCAAGAAGATTTATCTTGCTGTCAGCAATGGAGTAGAGAAAGAGATGAGGCTTTTTCTCGATATCACTCTTCAAATGCTCAAATAGTCTTTGGAGCAGGCCATTGGATGAGTGATTTAGCAAAACTTCACTACATTTGTGGAGACCATTTGTATCAGGAGCGCAAAAAAATTATTATAAAAATGATTTTTGAGGGCATTGATCCAAATCAAATAGAATATGGTTTTTATACTGCGCTTGCTGAAAGTTTGGACTATGAAGATACTGATTTTGCTTACTTTTTGTTAAGAAATGGAGCTGTTTTTAATGCAAAAACTATTGAAAAAGCTCAAAGAAAACCAGCATTTAAAGAACTTGTTTTATCTTATAAAAATCAAACAAAATAGATGGAGTCTAATATATGAAAAAATGCCTTATGTTACTCGTGTTTATCGGCTGTAACCTTCAGGGAATGGAATCAGATATATCACCAAAAGCAAGCTCAACTACGGTAAAATCCAATAGCCCTTATATTTTAACAAGAAAAAGAACAGGGTCTCAGTTAATGGGATGCGTTGCTGTTTCTAATAAAAGACAATCTTTTACGGCATTACGATCTCCTAATATAGACATAAAATCACGAGAACAATTCGAGTTGATAACCCATAAGAGGTCTATCATCCTTTCATAAAGATTGGTATTTTTTTATATCGAAAAACGTTCAATTGAATATGCAAGACATTAAAATTTTTGGATCAACTATGAATAGCTCAAAGCAATTTATTTATATGTATCTTTTTGCAATCTCTCTTGTCTGTAATGCAGCAGATAAAAAATTGATTGATTATAAATCTGTATCATTTAATAGTCAAATAGTAAAACAGCTAAATTCTCTATTGTATAGAACAGATAAAGATTTTATTATAGCGGGAAATACGGGATTTGAGATACAACGAAGTGATTACATCAAGCACAATAGCTATAAAAAATCTCCTGGAAGCTGGAATTTATTAAAAGATGCTAAAAAAATCGTTGCTTTTAATGAAAAAGGTATAATTATCACAAAGTTACATATTAAGCCTGAACTAAAAAATAGGTCTGGGGTTGCTATTCAATCATACCAAGATGATGAGATAACGATATCTATGAAACAAGAAAATATCAAATGTATTGCCCTTGATTCAGATAAAAATACCATTTTCATTGGTTACAATTGTTTAAGCTGCAATAGTGGAATAAGGCAGTATTGTTATGATTCTCATTCATATAAGAATTTTGAGCTTGATCATAAAGTGCAATGCGTCTCTATAGATCTGTCTCCGAAAAAGGACATTCTATGTTTATTAGATTCTCACGACACTATTTCTTTTCGAAAAACAGATAGTCTAGCCTCAGTATTTAAAAAAACTAGGCTTTCCCTTCTAGATATTTACTTGTCATGTAGATTTAGTCCCGATGGCCTTACGCTTGCTGTGGATGGGGAACAATCTATCCATATAATAGATGGATATGCTGAGCAAAATGAGTTTGGCTCTATTTCAGAAGAATTGGAGTTTTATGCTTTAAGCGATGTTGAAAGAATCAAGGCTATAGCTTTTCATCCTTGTGGATTACTTGCGGCATTAATATCGAATGGCTTTAACAGTTCTTTGATAAAGTATTGGAACACAAGAACAATGCAAGCAATAGATACAACAACTTTACCTGGAATAAGGGGACGTAACTTTTGCTTTTCAGATGACGGATTAGAAGTAGCTATGATATCAAACAGAGACTGTATCAGAGGACCAATTTCTCCTCAGGTAATCAGGCAATACATATTATTACCTTTATGGATGAAGCTTAAACAGATGCAAGCAACAGGTAATATACCGCAAGATATTCTTGTACATTGTATGAATGTTTTTACAGCATATTGTAGTAAATAAAATTAAGCATGAGAGATAAAAAAAGTATTGGACTTGATATGATCAGATATATAACAAATATGGCTTTATATGTTCATTTCACATTTTTTACTACTATTTTACTTTCACTTTTTTTACATCACAATATCTTTTGTATGGATTATGAAGAAACAACTAAAAAATTGATACAAGCGGCATCAACTAATAACAAATCTTTATTTCAATATACTTGGAGTAAGGTTGCTGAAGATCGTGAATTTGAGCATTTGAAAAAGAATGTTTTAACCACCAAAGATCCTGAAGTTGTTAGAGCTGCTCAAAAACATAATGAAACTATTGCATTGATTGCAGTTCCTCGAGAGCTATCAGATAATATTTTTCATAATATTGTTGATATCAGCCAATCCATTGATAAAAATATCAAAAACATTCTTGCTCTGACTGCTACTTGTACTAATTTTGACAAACGACTTGAGCATTTTGGCTTGTTATTAAAATCGTATAGCAATGAATCAAAAAGAAAAAGTCTTGTTAGGGCATTGCGTTACTATCCGCTTCCTGTAAGAAGAGGCTTTTTACTTATGATTTGTTCAGGAATAAATTCTAATCATCAACAATGCGTAGACCTTCTTGAAAGGGCAATTCGTAACCAAGATGTTCGCATGACGAATTTATTATTTAAAAATGGAACAAATCCTGATTTAATCTGTAAATATTTAGATATTCCACATTTTTTTAAGGTTAGTACATCTGAAATGGCAGCTGTTTTTGCAAACAATAATGCTCATCTTAATATTGCAACAAAAATATTTCCGAACGTTCTATATTATTGTTTTAAACATCATTACTGGTCATCTAATTTTGATAAAATAATAGAATTTTATCTTAGTAAAGAAGTTAATCCAGGATTATTGAATGTTAATAATGGTCAATGTTTACTTCATGAAATAGTAAAGCAATTTTCCGTAACACGATATGAAACCACAAAAAAGCCTTACATTAAAGCAATGCAGCACATACTGAATGCTACTAAAAATCAAATCAATACCATAGATAATAAAGGCAATACGCCGCTTGATATTCTTATCAAGAAAATGCCTAAGGAAAAATTAAAATATGGTGATTATAAAAAAGACATTTTATCTATAATTTTTTTATTGAGACTTAACGGTGCACAAACGGCTCAAGAATTAAAAGAAATAGAAGCTGAAAAGCTTGTAAAAACATCTTTATTTAAACGATGTGTACTATGTTCAGAAGAACAAGTATGGAAAGGTCCATGCAAAGATAAACACTTAGAAAAAATATATGTTCCCTGTTTTTGCTTAGCCAAAAATATAGAAAAATGGAGAGATTAGCATTGTTAGGATAAGTAATTTTATTAATAGCTTAATTATGGCAATTGATTTGGTGATTATGTTAAATTATCAGATAACAGATGAAGAGTTTCATCGCGTATGAATTTCCGCAACACGTATGGATTAGAGCTTATGAAACAGGTATTTGCATTGCTTGATCCTATTTTAGAAAAACTAATACCAGAATTTAGGCAAGAGCTTCATAAAGCCCAACAAGAGCGTTTAAAAGTTGATAATAACCCAAAAGCTTATTGGAAAGATCAAAGAAATAGAGAATTATATCTCACAAGAAAATTCGATCCGTCACGAGAACATTTTCTTTATGAAAAAGATGATCGTTTCAATGATGAGGTTGCTTTCCATATGTATCAAAAACGGGAATGGTTTAACAAAGATTTTGATGAGAAGGAATATCAGGAATGGCTGAAAAATCCAAGAATTTTTACCTTTAAAAACCCATCTCAAAACACTGAAGAAACAACAAACAAATGGGAGGAATTTATGTCTAAATTCGGATCAAAAGCATCATCGCCTGGATCTGATTTTAAATTTGGTTCTGAACCCAAAGAAAAACCTAAACAAACGAGAGTTCAATCGCCGGAAGAAATAAATCTCAGAAAGGCCTTGAAGGTATTATTACCCGACCTAAAGCCAGAAGATGACGTTGCACAAGCATTCCGAAAATGTTCTATGCGATACCATCCCGATAAAATAAATGTATTAATACGAAATGGTCAACTAACAGAGAACGTAGGTAAGGAAAAGAAGGTCGAATATCAAGATGTTGTAGCTGCATGGAATATCTATAATGAAAGCAAACAATAACCGCTAATAATGTAACAAAAAAACCAGCTTCAACGCTGATCGACGTTTCTCTCATTTTTTGTTAAGATATTTTATATTACTTACTAAGTTTATAAAAATTATAAAAAGATAATTATGAATACAATCCGAGTTTTAATGATTGGTGATGTTGTTGGCGCTGCTGGCAGGGCGATATTTCAGAAACACATTGATAAAGTAAAACGAACACATAATATCAATGCTGTTATTGTTAATGGCGAAAATTGTGCGCATGGGCGTGGTATCACTACCAAAAATATGCGCTTTTTTGAACATAATGGTGTTGATGTTGTAACAAGCGGTAATCATATCTGGAAACACAAAGAGATTTATTCCTATCTTGATGAACATAGCAATTTATTGCGGCCCGCAAACTTTCCTGCTGCCACACCGGGCGTAGGAGTAACTACTTTTATGGTGCAAGGACATCGTATTGGGGTTGTTAATTTGCAAGGACGTGTTTTTATGAAAGAACTCATCGATTGTCCTTTTTATAAAGCTGATGCGATTATTAACCAGCTCAAAGAAAAAACGAATATTATTGTCGTAGATTTTCATGCAGAAGCAACATCGGAAAAAATGGCTATGTCTTTTTTTCTTGATGGCAGAGTAAGTGCAGTTGTAGGTACTCATACACACGTGCAAACTGCTGATGAACGGATTTTACCTGGGGGAACTGCTCACATTACCGATCTGGGTATGTCAGGATCATTCAATTCAATGCTTGGTATGAAAAAAGAACCTATTATTCATAACTTTTTAACAGCATTGCCCGTGCGTTTTACTCCTGATAATGCAACTCCAATTGTTATGTCTGGCGCGTGGATAGAGATTGATACTCAAACGGGAAAAGCTATCAAAATTGAACGCGTGATGATTATTGATAATGATTTGGTTGTTGGTGGAGAAGATGATTAGAATAACAGCTATTTTTTTATCTTTTTTTTGTATGAGCCATTATTTTGTATGGATTCTACCCACAAAGACAAGAACAATCTTGATAAAGTATGTTAAATTTGTTTAATCCAGCATCTTATTGATTTCTTTATTAAATATATCCATATGATGATAAACATTCGTGCCTTGATCACCATCTTTTTGTTGATTTAAAAGAGCAACACTAAATTTTTGTTTCAATTTTT
Source organism: Candidatus Babelota bacterium (assembly GCA_039809905.1). GTDB lineage: Bacteria > Babelota > Babeliae > Babelales > Vermiphilaceae > SOIL31. Next base: position 1,212,831 of record JBDHVY010000001.1, read on the forward strand.
GAGATACGCGAGCTTTATTCTTTTCAGGGATATTGCCTGCTAACTGCAACAATGAATGTGATTTTTTCAGGGCTTCTTGTATATATGCATAGTTTTCTGCAGAGCTTGCTTGTTTATTTTGAGTAACTTTATCAAGCAAGTTATACCACTCTTTTTTTTCATTTTTATAGTTGTGTGCATGAGCTATTTGTTTATGGCGTTCCATAGCAATTCTTGCTTTTTCTGCTTCTATTCTCATTTCCTCATCTTTTATTTTTTGTTGAGCCAATAGTATTTGTTCTTTTCTTTGTTGTTCTTCACGTACTATTTGATCTTTTATTTCTTGCTTTCGTTGAGCTACTTGTAATTTCATTGCCTCTATTTGTTGCTTTTTCTGGAGTATATCTTGTTCTTGTTTTTTTATATAAATTTTTAGTGTAGTGATAATATTATTGATCTTATCTGGAGATATTTTTCCGGATGATTCCAACATTGTTTTAATAATCCCCAACATATCATCCAGAGGCATGACATGATACTGTATAATTAAAACATCGAGTGTTTGTTGTATTTTTTGCATCCAAAGTTGGTTTGGTTTTTGCTTTTCTTGATCCCAATAATGTGGTTCATTACTTGCAAGCAGGATATTGGTTAGATTTTTTAGAGCTTTTTTTACAAAAAATTGAGCTTCTGGATCAGTTTGTGCCTGTGCTATATCATTAAACAACTGTTTTTGTTGTTTACGTAATTCTCGTATTTGATCTTCAGTTTTTGGTGCTCCTGACCACCAATCAGTAATGGAAGCAATAATACCTTTATTGGATTCAGCTTTTTTTGCTACCGCAATTTTCTTCATATTTTCATTAAATTGTGTTTGAAATTGTTGACGAGCAGTTTCTAACTTAGCTTGAGCCCGAGCTTCAGCAGCTTTTATTTGTTGATCCATTTTTACTTGTAGTTTTTGTATATCGCTTTCCTGTTTTCTTCCCATTTCTTGTTCACGCTTAAGTGCTAAATCAAGCGCAGCTTGTACCTGAAGTTCTTTTCCTTTTTGTTTTTCTCGTTCTTCTTTTATTCGTAATTCAGCTTGCGTATCCTGAACTTGTTGTGTTTGAGGCATGGAAGATGGAGATACACCAATTTTTCCTTTCAGAATATTTATTTCATTGCGAATAACATTTTCGGCAATGCCTCGTTTGGTTAAAGTTTTAATGATCTTTTTTTCTAAAATTTCTTGTTTTTGGCCATTGAGCAATAGCTCTCGGATAATATCAGGAGCTTGTTGAAGAGCATCTAATGCATCCTTAACGCTTCCTTTTTTCATAATATCAAGCAGTTCTTTCCATTTTGTATTTGCATCTTTTTGAAGTGCTTCTGTTACAGATGCATCGATGGTAGGTGGTGTTGTGCTTGCAGCTTCAGGTTCTGTTGTTGGAGCTGGTGTTTCAGGTGAAGGAGTAGGTTCAGTTGCAGGCTGTTCTGGAGCAACTACTTCCGGAGCGGGTGGTGTTGTTGCAGGTGGAGTTTCCTTTGCTGGTTCTGTTGGCGCTGGTTTTTCGGCTGGCATTGGTGTTGCAGTAGCTTCAATCATTTTATTAAACTCTGCAATAAGATTTGTTGTGCTTTCTTTTAAATCACCTTTTTCTTGTGCAATTTTTGCTTTAATTGCATCAAAAAATTGTGTTTTCAGCGCTGATACAAGGCTAGCATCACTTTTAACGACTTTTTCTGCTAGGTCAAAAGCAGTAGCTTTCCAACTACTATCAGGAATATTGTCTTGTGCATTCCATTCTTTACCAGCTTCTTTTGTTAAAAGCTCAATATGTTCAGTCCATTGTTGCAATGGATTTTTTTCTTCAGGAGATTTTGTTGTTTGTGGTGTAACTTCTGTTTGCGGTGGTGTTTCTTGCGTGGCTGGTGTTGGGGTTTCAGGGTTGGTTTTTTGCTCTTGCGCATTATAAAGATTGTGCATATTGAGCAAGATAATCATTACAAAAAATATTTTTAAGTACTTCATATCGTCGCTCCCCCTACTATACCTTTTTAAATACAGATATACATAATCATACTTACTATCACAAAAATAATTTAAAAAAAGCAACAGATAGGATAGAATTAAGCAAATTTACCAATGATAGAATTATAATTTGATAATGAAAAGGAAGTTGTTTTTTGATGTTTTGATATATTTTGGTACTATTAAGAAATAGATATAAATATTATAGAGAGAGCGCGATCAAAGGCGCTCTTCTCTTTTTTGTATGCATTTTGATAATCAAGTTACCAATTGTCTTCATCATCTTTTTCATTGGGATCAGCTAAATAACCCAACAAGCATTCTACTACCGGCCAATTGCAGAGCCTTATATTGTTACATAATGGAGTTCTGCTGCAATAGCCTTTCGTGTTAATTTCAGCTCCATGCAAATATAATAATTCCACGAGCCTGGGGGTACTAGCATGATGCATTGGCGTATTGCCAAAATCATCTTTTGCATTGGGATTTGCCTGACAAGATAATAACAATGTACAGTATTCAATTCCTTTAAGTTCTGACCATAAGCCATTATTTACTTTGGCTAATACATAATGTAATGGTGTAATAATTCTATCGTGATATGGTTCACAAGAGCCATAGGTATTTGCAATATAACGATTTTTTACCATTTTTTTACGACATTTAAGCAGGATATTTCCTATGTAAATATCTTCGTTTAAGAGTGATATGAGCTTATTGTAGCCAGTAGATTTTTTTGAAATGCTATTTAAAAAGCTTATTACTTCTATGTTTTTGATTTTATTAAAAAAATTTGTTGAACCTGAATGATATACTTTATCAACTGCCTGTATTGCTTTATATAGCTCGGGGCAATACTTGCCTTTTTGTTCTTCAGCGACAAGATTTTTTAATAAACATGCATTGTTTTTTGTTAATTGTTTAAATGCTGTTTCATGATCATCAAAATTAATAGAAATATTCGATTTTTTAATTAAGTGCAATGCTAAATGCTCTGGAGCATCCATACCGATAAGTATTGAGCTGATAGTTATACATACGTAGCCAATATAATGCTTTATATTCATACTTTTCCTTTTTTTAAAAAGCTAATGATCATGAGTTTATATCAGAAATTTTTTGGAATAAAGTAAAAAATATTTTGGAAAAGGAAAAAATAATTGATATTCAGTGGTACTTAATACAAAGTCTTATAAAAAGTTAACACAAATAAAAAAGCTGATATAATCAACTATAATCGCATATTTAAAAAAAAGGAAAAGTATGAAACGATCAATGATCGTGTGTTCACTGATGATAGCAACAGCAGTTTTATTAGTTCATTGTAAGAATAAAAGAAATAACTTAAATAATAACACAGTACAATTAGAGGCAACGCAAATGACACGTACAAAAACAAATTCTGGATTGGAATACGAGATCGTGCAAGAAGGTTCTGGTGCAAGTCCAAAACCAGGTAGCATGGTAACCGTTCATTATACAGGCTGGTTAGATAAAGGTGGCCAACCAAGCGGACAACCTTTTGATAGTAGTCACAATCGTCGTCAGCCATTTACCTTTCAAATAGGGGTAGGTATGGTGATTCAAGGTTGGGATGAAGGAGTTATGAATATGAAAGTGGGTGAAAAACGCCGTCTTTATATTCCTTCTCAGCTTGGTTACGGAAGTCGTGGAGCTGGTAGCGTGATTCCAGCAAATGCTAACCTTATTTTTGATGTTGAATTGATTAGCGTTGCATAAAAATTCTTCTCTTTAGCTTGGGTACCCATTGAAAGGCACTGGAAATGGGTTAAAAATATGGGGTAAGTAAAATAGGCACTTCTTTTGCAAGTGCCTATTTATTTTGATTTTGATAGAGGTAATCTAGAGTTTAAATTACTCAGATTTTTTAGCAGATTTCTTAGCTGCTCTTCTTACAGACATTCTGCGTTTAGCAGGTTTTTTAGCTGTTTCTATGCCTACCATATGAGCTAGTTCAGTTAGTAAACCTTCTTTTTTAGCTGGTCTACGTTTAGCACCCGCTCTTTTAGCTGGTTTGCGTTTAGCAGCAGCTTTTTTAGCAGCTGGTTTGCGTTTAGCTGTAGCTCTTTTAGCAGTTGATTTGCGAGCAGTAGCTCTTTTAGCTGGTTTACGTTTAGCAGCAGCTTTTTTAGCAGCTGGTTTGCGTTTTGCTGTTGCTTTTTTAGCTGGCTTACGTTTTGCTGTTGCTTTTTTAGCAGTTGATTTACGAGCTGTTGTTCTTTTAGCTGGTTTACGTTTAGCAGCAGTTTTTTTAGCAGCCGGTTTACGTTTAGCAGTAGTTTTTTTAGCTACAGCTTTTTTCTTCTTAACTACCATGGTAACTCCTCTTTTTGTTTTTGTACTCAAACTACACTTCTTACTTCAATTTCAATTGTACAAAAAAAAAAATTATAAAATCAACAGAATGAATAAATATTTTTTAAAAAACGAAATATTAAAAATATAAATCTATAAATAATATGACAAAAAATGTTTATGCGCAGATCAAAAAATAACGGATATTATTCGATGAAAATTGGCTGACAAAGAGCTAATAGAGATTCTCCTTTTTCTGCATCATCAGCTGTATATGGAAGATTATATTTTTTGTAGAATGCATTAACAACTTGTTGATATTTCTCGCCATCAGGCCCTTGTAAAATGAAGGCGTGTCGTCCATGTTCAGCTATAAAAATATAAACATGCGTATGACCAGTTTCAATTAATTTTTTATAGACATTTAGTGAACTTGTGTAGGGAACAAGACTATCCTCTTTTGAACAAATGATGAGAATTGGCAATTCTTTAGAAATGTTCTCAATACAATTTGCTGGGCTATGTCCATAACGAGTATATTTTTTAAAGATAGATTCGGCTACAAATTCACCATAAGATAGTGGAAGCCAGGTAAGATTCATTTGTTGCATTTTGTTTTCAATAACCTCTGCCATCATATAATATGGTGACTCTAATACCATTGCTCGAACATTTTCTAATTGATAGAGACCTGCAAAAATCAGTAGGTTTGATGCCCCGCGAGATACCCCTTTGAGGACAATATCACAAACATTTTTAAATTTTGTAATTATCTTTTTATAGGTATTATAAAGGCGATCAATTTCATTTTTTTGGCCAAAACTCGTTTCATTATAATTGACTCGATAAAACTTATTTGTAACATCAGCATAGTTAAAAGATGCATAGGGAGTATTAATTACATATCGATCATTTTTCACGACGGTACCATTTTTTTTAGTATAAGACCGAGCATATTTACGTGCCTGTTTCCAGGTATCTGCTATACCATGAGAGAAAAGAGTAATGGTGGGAACAGTACAAAAAGTAGGAGTTGAAATCGTTGCCATGATGAAATAAGTGAAAATAACATATTTGATACTCTTCATAACAACTTCCTCTCCTCTGTACAAAATAGTGTATATAGCTTTGTGATGCTTAATTTCTATGGTAGATTTTGTGTTTTTTAACCTATATAATATAATTCTAGCATAAAATGAATACTTTTAAACTCCTAATTGAGCTTTTTTATGAAAAAATTGCCTGATATCACGCAAGACTTTTCTGGTTGGTATAATGAAGTTATCTATGATTCTGAGCTCGTTGATCATGCTCCCGTAAAAGGTTGTATGGTAATTAGACCTTATGGATATGCTATTTGGGAAAATATCAAAGATGTGCTTGATGCCCGCATTAAAGCTACCGGTCATCAAAATGCAGCATTTCCTCTTTTTATTCCCGAATCATTTCTTAAAAAAGAAGCACAACACGTAGCAGGTTTTGCTCCAGAATTGGCTGTGGTAACTCATGCAGGCGGCAAAGAATTAGAAGAACCATTGGTAGTCAGACCAACTTCTGAAACCATTATTCATTATATGTTTGCACAATGGCTTCATTCCTGGAGAGATCTTCCTATTAAAATTAATCAGTGGGCTAATGTGGTTCGCTGGGAAATGCGCACACGTCCCTTTTTGAGAACAACAGAATTCTTCTGGCAAGAAGGACATACTGCTCATGAAACACATGAAGAAGCATATGAAGAAGTTAAAACTATGCTTGCAGAGTATGTTAATTTAGCGCAAAACTATCTAGCCATTCCAGTTATTACTGGCTTTAAAACAGAGCAGGAAAAGTTTCCAGGCGCTGAAAAGACAATGACTTTCGAAGGCTTTATGCCAGATGGCAAAGCATTACAAATGGGAACTTCTCATTTGCTATCGCAATCCTTTGCTCATGCATTTGAAATGAAATTTCAAGATAGAAATGAGACGCAATCCTATCCCTATTTGACCAGCTGGGGAACAACCACACGCCTTATTGGTGCTTTGGTGATGACTCATGGCGATGCAAAAGGATTAGTGCTTCCACCAAAAGTTGCACCAATTCAAGTAGTTATTATTCCTATATTTAAAGCAGGAATTGATAATTCAGTTATTTTGAACGCAGCACAAAAGTTGCAAACCGACCTTCAAGGAAAAGGTCTACGTGTTCACGTAGACACTGAAGACGGAAAAACACCGGGCGCTAAATTCTTTAAGTGGGAACTTAAAGGTGTGCCAGTTCGTATAGAAATTGGTCCTAAAGATATTGAAAATAATCAGGCAATGGTAGCAGATCGTATTGGTTTAGGCAAAAAAGCAATTCAATTATCAGCAATTGTTGATGAGATCGAACAGCTGCTTATCACTATTCAAACAACTCTTTTTGAGCGAGCTCAAGCTAAAGTTGAAAGTATGCGGCATAAGAGCGATAGTTTAGAAGTATTTGGACCCCAATTGGATGAAGGTAAATTCTTCCAGACAAGTTGGTGTGAAAGACCTGAGTGCGAAACTCGCTTAAAAGAATATAAAGCAAGTATTAGGTGTATCATTGAAGGTTTGACGTATCAAACATGCTTTGCGTGTAAAGAGACAAGTACCAAAGAAATTATTGTTGCTCGATCATATTAAAAATACCCATTTTAGGAATAAAAAAAGCCACAGTAAAAACCGTGGCTTTTTTTATTCCTATCTAATTTTCATATAGATTATAGGTAAATTTTAAGTTTTTAATTATGGTATAATAAAGTTTTAGTTTTTCATAATCAGATATCTTTTTATTTTCGCATTTTGTGCAAAAAAGTGTATCAATATAAAGAAATACATTTGTACTTATACAACTATCTATAGCAAAACGCCTTGTTGAAATATCACGAAACTCGTCTTTTAGAGTTAGAACTAAATAAGAACTGCCGTATTGCAAGGGTAGATCATAAAGACCATGTTCCATAATAAATGGAATAAGTCCCCATTTTGAAACAACAAGGTCATTACCAATAGCAAGACCAGCATGCTTACAAGCCAAATTATTTTTATCGATGTATCCAATAATATTTCCTCTGATAGGAGGCAACCCAGTAGATTTACAACAATCCAATATTCCAAAAAATGCTATATTATTTTGTGTTTTAGGAACTTTAGTAAAATTTAAAATTTCTTTCAAAACATATTCGTTGCAATCTAATTTTTGTTCTTGAAATGTTGCTTTTTTCATTACTCTACAGCCAAGAGGTTGAGCTGCTACTCGTAAACAGAATTTTGCTAGACTATCATATATTTCTTGCTCTGTGCGGCTTTTTCTTAAAGAATCATTAACTTCTTGCGCTATTGTGCTTATCTTTTTTCGTGTAGCCAAGATAGATTGATCCATAGCAAAGATCAAAGTTGTAGACAAAAAAATATTATAAATCAGAAAAAGAGTATTTATTTTATTCATAAAATCCTTGAAGTATATAAGTAATGTTAATAATTCTGTTGAATAGTTTATGATAAAATACTCAGCAAATAAAGTATGAAATAAAAATAGAGAATAATGGGTAATTATATGAATACTAAGCAAATACAAACTAAATTTGAAGCATATCTTTTAACAGAAAAACGAGTTTCTAAAAATACATTTCTTTCATATCAAAAAGATTTGAATCAATTTATTGATTTTATCGAAAAAAAAGCAGTTTCTTTGCATACAATTACCAGTGATGATTTAAAGACATTTGTTCATTATTTGTATGGTCTTAAGCTTTCTGCAAACAGTATTGCTCGTAAGATATCAACTCTCAAGACTTTTTTTAGCTATTTAAAAACACATTTTGATATAAAAAACAGTGCAAAAGAATTGCATATTCCAAAAATTGAAAAGCGGTTGCCAATCTATTTAACACAAGACGAAGTAACCAAAGTATTAATATATTCAGAAAAAGATAGATCTTTCCTGGGCATTCGCAATTCAGTGATGCTTTATTTACTTTATAGTTCAGGTATGCGCGTCAGCGAATTAATTAATATCAAAATATCAGATATTCATTTTGACACGCGTTTTATCTCTATTGAGGGTAAAGGAGGAAGACAGCGTATGATACCGCTCCCTGAAGTAATAATGAATTTGTTGCATGATTATATACAAAAACATGCATATAATGATTTTCCTACATCTATTGATCCTATTTATTTATTTCCGATATTGTATGGGAAAAAAATAAAACCAATTTCTCGGCAATCATGTTGGATTATTTTAAAAAGGCTTTGTGAGCAAGCAGGAATAAAACGTGCTATTTCACCACATCAACTACGTCATTCTTTTGCAACACACATGCTTGAAAAGGGAGTTGATTTACGATCATTACAAGTACTACTTGGTCATGAAGAGATTACCACAGTAGAAGTATATACTCATGTTGAAACATCACAGCTGAGAAAAATATATGATAAAAAACATCCGCGGTCATAAACAAAGTGATCCTTCATTTCTAGGAGTTTTTCTTAAAAAGGGGTCCCCATAGGGGAACGAAGTGATATATGGGGTTAAAAAAATATATGATAAAAAACATCCTCGATCATAACTTTAGCTGTTTTTTATATGACAAAAAGTATCCGAGATCATAAATTGTTTTATTTATAAGCTTTTTATTTTTATGGTGTTGGTTATACTGAAAAAAGTTGTTATGTCATAAGGAAAATTTAATGAAAAATACATTTATTGTAGAACAAAAACCATTGCTCTCAATTTTATCATCAATGCAACCTATTTGTACCAAACGTACAACGCTTGATGCAACCTCTACGATTTTGTTTCAGGTTGGGCACAAGGAACTTGTGTTAAAGAGTACTGATTTAGAAATTAGTTTGCAGGCAAGCTATTTACTTAAAGAATGCGATATTGATGAACAACGTATGTTTTTGGTCTCAGGAAGACGTCTTTTTGATTTAATAAAAGAATTAGAAGGCGATATTACTTTTATTCTTGATGATACATCCTTATTGGTAAAAGCTGGAATGGTACATGTTGCATTAAATATTCAAGATGCTCAGAATTTTCCTCCTTTTCCTGAACGTATTGAGAATTTAATGCAGTTAAATGCTCCTTTTTTATTAGAATTACTCAATAAGGTTGGTTTTTTGATACCACAAAATAATGCCAATACTTCACTTAATGGATTATTGCTTGAAATAACAGAGTCAGAATTAAAAATGACAGCAAGTGATGGTCATTGTCTTGCTCAAATACAGACAAGTGACTACACATTAGAGGAATCACGAAAATGGTTATTGCCACGACGCGCGGTTTTTGAAGTTAAAAAAATCTTAGAAGGTAGCAATGACTCTGCTATTTTTCTTGGACTATGCGGTAATCAATTAGTTTTTTCTGGTGAATCATTTAACTTTTTTACAAAATTACTTGTTGATGGATTTCCTGCATATGCTTCAATATTGGATAAAAAAGGTTTTGTTCCTGCACGAGTAGAACGTTCTCACTTTATTAAAACATTACGCAGATCATCATGCCTTCTTTCCGGGCAATTTATTGCAACAAATTTTGAATTTGGTTTGGAAAAGCTCAAAGTTTCGCTTCACAATAAAGAAGTAGGAACACTCGAAGAAGAAGTTCCGCTTTTAGATTTTAAGGGAGATGAGTGTGATATTCGTTTTTATGCTCCCTATTTATTAAACGGATTACAGGTATTTCCTGGTGAGCAAATACAATTTTATTTACAGGGAAAATCTAAGCCAATTATTTTTGATGCTCAATCAAAAAATGAAAGTAATGCTTATTCTCTTTTTTACCTTGTTATGCCAGTAGCACAAACGCATGAATAATTTATTATTCACTTACGCTTATTGGATAAATTAACAATGCAAACTAAGCTGCAATTGGCAAGTATACAACTGAAAGATTTTCGCTGTTTTGAACAGATGACTATTGATTTGGATAGTTCTATTGTTCTTATTTGTGGATCAAATGGTACAGGAAAAACTTCTTTACTAGAAGCACTTTATTATGGATGTTACTTGCGTTCATTTAGAACGCATATTTCTCGTGATTTAGTTGCTCTTGGTAAAGAATCATTTTTTGTAAAATTTTTAATTCGTGATGGCCAAGAATATGATCACATTGATCATACTATTCAGATTGGGTTTGCCAATAACAAGCGGCTGGTGAAAATTGATAACAAAACAACCGTTTCATATAAAGATCTTTTATCCTATTATCGTGTAGTAAGCCTTACAGAAGATGATCTTAAGGTTATACAAGATGGACCAGAGGAGCGAAGGTCTTTTTTGGATTCGGCATTGCTTTTGGATGATATAACATTTGTTACAAAAATGCGTGAATATCGTATTGTTTTAGATAATCGCAATGCATTATTGCAAAAAAATGATTTAGACAAAGATAGCTATTTTGTTTGGACTAAAAAGCTCTGGGAACATACGGTAGAAATACAGACTATGCGTAGGCAGTTTTTATCAGTATTAGCTATTGAGATTAATAATATGCTAAGGCAATATATTGATCCACAGCTATATATTTCCCTGATATATCAACCAAAAAAGAATAGTGATCTTACATTTGAGAACTTTTTGCAAAAAAATGGCTCAATTGATGATCTCATGCGGCAGGAAATGTATTTTAAGCGTTCTCTTTTTGGAGCTCATGTCGATGACTTTACTATAAGCCTTGAAGGTAAAAGATCTCGTGCCTATGCGTCTCGGGGCCAGCAAAAGATGATTGTTTTATTGATTAAAATAGCTCAAATCAAAGGACAGATCTTAAAAAATGGTCCTATTATCTTCCTTCTTGATGATTTTATGACTGATTTTGACGTTGATCGTGGTAGAGCTCTTTTGCAAGCTCTTTTTGAATTAAATTGCCAGCTTATCTTTACCTCCCCTCGGCGAGACAGTACTTTAGAAAATGCCCTTATTTCTTCGCAAACTCCATATAAAATAATTTCTATATGAAAACATTTTGCTGAGGGGTCACGATAAATCAGTCTTTTTTGACGGAATGTTCTTTTTGATATATATTAATTGATAATTATTACTGATTTTTCTTTGATTATAAGCATAAATTAATTAAAATAACTTTGACTTTTTTTAAATAACCTTTATTATTAATAGTGTTAATTACATCAGGAATACGCATAACAACTTAATTTAGGCTTCATTACTACTCTCCTTTTTTCCACAGCACTGACTGCAAAGTCAGTGCTGTGGTTTTTTATGGTTATTTTTACTCATTTTGGTTTTCTATTTTATTATCACAAAACTTGGGATAGTCTGTATTAAATGTTCTTGATCGTAAAAAAGGGAAAATATGAAATATTCATTTTTTTGTGTTATATCCATCATAGCTTTTCTTAGTAATAATCTGGTTGTTGCAAGTAGCATAGATGAATATTTTCTCCATAAAGCAATATGTGCAAGCAATAAAAGTGATAGTGATTTTAATCGCGGATTACAGCTAAAACTTAATCCGCAAAAGACTAAGGAAAATGGCAATACTTTATGGCATAGCCTTATTGAGCCATCGCCAAGTAATTATCTTCAAAATATATTAGAAAGTCGTGCTAAAATACTCAATCAACTTAATGTTAATCCATATCAAAAAAATAATACTGGAAATAGTGCTATCGATATTATAATTGGAGAAATAACATTTCTTTCCAATAGCTTATCAAAAAAACTATGTAGCCAAGAATGTGGTAATTCCACAGAAATAGAGATCAGAACATTAAAAAAACTTTCTCATTTTTTGGCTGTTATAATGGAAACTCATATTGTTAAAACTAACATAAACAATTCTCGCCCTCTCTACATTCAGGTGCTCAATAATAAGCCATTACGTAGGAATAACTCTTCGATCAATATCGGCAAAAGTGTTATGTCTGAAAAAAATAGAGTATTATGCCCTATTAAATTACAAAAGCATAAAGAAAAGTATTATATATACAAAGATACCCTCATTCCATCGTTAGATTATATTATATCTACCAAAGTATGTAACAGAGAGCTGAGAATAAATTCTTGGTATCTTTTAAGAAACATTTCTGGAAAATTCACAGAGCTCCGTATGAATTGTAAAACGGGCATTCTTCATACTAGATCTTTTTATCTGGATCAAATTGATCATTATATATTGGATGAGGATAAAGAGTTTCCTTTAAATATTATATTGAAGAAATAATGAAAAGAGCAGAAGGTTCTATTGATCTATTCTTTCTGCTCTTTTCATCTGGTTAATAGCTATTTGTTTAAGTTTTATTCTTTTTGATTGTTCTGTATTTGTTCTAATATATCTTCAACAACTGTTTGTATCATTTCAATATCATGTGGATTGAATTTTGCAGCATTACTTTCAAGAAAAACATTAATAGAGTTTAAAAAAGAAAGAATTTCACTATTGGTTATAACACTGGTTTCTGTAATAAGTAATTCTTGAATTATCGGTTGAAGTATAGCTTCTTGTTTATCGATAAAAATAATTGTTTGTAATACATCAATAAGATAATAGAGAGACTTTATTATATTTGCTTCATTTATAATGTTATTTTGAGCATTCATAGATATAGGCAATGGAGCTATTAGCGAAGAAAATACTACCGATAAATAAAAAAAACTAACATTTTTAATACACATTATGCAAAAAACCTTTTCTTTAAATATTTTGTAATCGAAAGATATAAAAACAAAAAAAAGATTATCTATACAAGATTCTTTTGGTTTTTTTAAGTGTTAGCTATGGCTAGCACTTAAAAAAAATTAAAAGAAAAATGCTTAAAGAATAATACTTTTTATTAATTTCATGTAAATGAAGTTACGATTGACTTGTTATTTATATTCTTTCTTGTTATTTTCCAAAAAAATAAAAGGAAAGTAATGATAAAATTTATAGCCAATATAATTGGTATGTTTCGTATTCTTTTCCTCATCTGTTTTTTTTCTGCTCATGTTGTTTGCTATAGCATTAATAATGAATATTTGTTAGCAATTGTAATAATGGTTAAAAATGAAGCAGATGTTATTATTCCAACTTTACAACCTTTTATTGATGCAGGTATTCAATCTTTTTTGGTGTATGATACAGGTTCAACTGATGGAACACAAAAGATAATTAAGGATCATTTTGAACAATGTGGCTTATCAGATACACATATTATAGAAGAACCTTTTATTGATTTTGGTACATCTCGTAGTCGTGCATTAGATTTAGCCGAGGATATTTTTACTGATACAGTTTTTTTATTAATGCTTGATGCAGAATGGTATACCCATAATGTAGATGAATTACTGAGTTTTTGTAGAATACATAAAAACTATATTGCTCCCGGATATACAGGTAGTTGTTACTTAATGCGTCTTTTTACTGCTGAAGATTCGATTGATAATTATGTAGTGCGATTGATACGCCGTGGTTATAATGTGCGTTATAATGGCCCAGTTCATGAAACTATTCCTGATAATCCTAGTGGTATAGTCCCAGATGTAGTTTATTTTGAATATGCACCACAAAAAGATGGTAAAAAAAAATCAAATGATCGTTTTGTTCGTGATTACCAACTATTAAGAAAAAAATATGAAGAAGATCCTACTGATATGAGGACCTTATTTTACTTAGGTCAAACATGTCAATTTCTTAATGATTGGCATCAGGCAATTTTTTTTTATCGTAAGCGATTGGAGATCGGTGAGCTTAGCGAAGAAAAATATTTAGCTGCATATCGCATAGGATATGCAATTGAATATATTATGGAAAAAAATTGTTCGCCCCAAATATATAAGTGGGAAGATGCTTTACATTATTATCTAAAAGCGCACCAAATGTTACCTCATCGCGCTGAACCATTATTTAGAATAGCTTGTTATTATATTCGCACGCATCAACATGCTGTTGCTTATTTATTTGCTTTGCGAGCAGGACAATTACCGTTTCCGCAAAAAGATAGTTTATTTGTTGAAAAGAGAATATATGATTACTTACGATATGATATCTTAGGGCAATGTGCTATTTATGCAGGTGAAGTTACAATCGGAAAAAATGCCGTCCTCAAAGCAATGGAAACTGCACCTGAAGACCCTTGCCTACATCATAATTTGGCAATTTATAATCGATATACAGTATAACATAATTAACCAAAAGAGGAGGATCGTTATTGCTTAAAATAGTGTAAGTTAAAAATAAATATTCATTAAAAAAGGACGATTGATGAAAAAAACATTTTCTCAATATTTTTCTTCTGCTTTTTGTGCAGCATTACTTACTGTTGCTGCACCGCTTTCTGCTGAAGAAGCAAGTGGCGTTGAAATCCGCTTATCTGAAGTAGAATTACAAGAGATCTTTAAAAATCCAGCACGTTCATATGTATATGTTGGTAAAGAGGTTAGTAGTATTATTGAAGTCATGGAAGAGCTGAGTAAACTTGTAGATAATCCAAATTCTCTAATACAAGGATTAGTTGATCATGTTCGCAAAGGTTTCAATATAGGTAATTATGATGCTGTTGCGCAAGCTCTTGAAGAAGCTGAACTTCTTCTTCTAAAACATAGTGATGCGCTTGGTGAAGAGAAAACAGCAGAACTTACCAATTCTCTTGATACTATTATTGAACAAGTTATTGAGGAAAAGTTGAATCTTGATGCTGATTCACTAGCTTTTCTCAAAGATTCTGTAGTTCAAGAAGATGAATCAAGATGTTGTAAGCCAAAACCACATTGCCATGGATTGAGACTATTAGTTGTCAAAGAAAAAGTAGATTTTCTTGGAAAAGTTAAATTTAAAGAAGATGTTACTTTTAAAGATGACGTCACATTTAAAGATGAAGTAACTTTTGAAGACCCAGCTACTTTTGAAGATAATGTTGTTATCGAAGGAACATTATCAGTAACTGATTTAGTTGTCCTGAGTTGCATGGATAGTCTATGTGTTGGTACACTATCAATAACTGATTTAGTTGTTGGCAGTTGTGTTGATAATCTTTGTGTTAATACATTATCGGTAACTGATTTAGCTGTAGCAAGCTGCATGGATACTCTCTGTGTACAAAATCTTTCAGCGGTAGATGCAGTAATCGATAATTTAGTAATAACATCCTCAATTATTGATGCTACTATTATTGATTTGACGGTGACTGGATCGGCGACAATAACTGATCTTGTTGTACTGAGTTGTATGGATACTCTATGTGTTAACGATTTATCGGTTACTGATATATCAATAAGCGGTACATTGTCCGTGAATGATATAATTATCGATGATGCTACAATTACAAGTCTTTCTGCAACCGATGCAGTTATTAACACTCTCACAATTCCTACGCTTACTCCTGCAGGAGTTGTTCATAATAATGCATCAGGATTATTATCAAGTTCATTAATTGTAAATGCTGATGTTGCTGCGGCTGCTGGTATAGTAGACACTAAACTTGCAACAATTACTACTGCGGGCAAAGTTGCAAATTCTGCTACAACGGCAACGAGTGCAAATACAGCAAATGCTATAGTTGCACGTGATGGATCAGGTAACTTCTCAGCAGGTACTATTACAGCAGCTTTGAATGGTAACGCAACAACTGCTACGACAGCAGTAAACT